>NZ_BDBB01000045.1 GCF_001612765.1 Nocardia arthritidis NBRC 100137 | reverse complement strand
GAAGTCGATCGCGATGCCCGCCGCGTCGACCGTCGCCGCTTCGGGCAGCACGTAGGACACCAACATGGTCGTACCGTTCGGTTGCCGTTTGCCCAAGGTCACCGCGAACTCGACATCCGGATGGCGGCTCAGCGCGTCATCGATCTCGCCCAGTTCGACGCGGAAGCCACGAACTTTCACCTGGAAGTCGGAACGTCCCAGGACCTCGATGCCACCCGAAGTCAGACGGCGGGCCAGATCGCCGGTTCGGTACATGCGCGACCCAGGACTACCGGCCTCACCGCCGAACGGGTTGGCCACGAATCGCTCCGCGGTCAGGCCCGGCCGGTTGAGATAGCCCTGCGCCAGCGCGGGACCCGACAGATAGAGCTCGCCGATCACTCCGGCCGGGGCCGGGCGCAAGCGGGAATCCAGCACGAACAGGCCGAATCCGGGAATCGCGCTGCCGATGGTGATCGTCTCACCCGGCACGAGCGGCGCGCTGCTGGTCGCGATGACCGTCGCCTCGGTGGGGCCGTAGCCGTTGATCATCGCGCGGCCGTCACCGGTCCACCGATTCACCAGGTGGGGGCCGAACCTGTCGCCGATGACCATGACCACGCGCAGGTCCGCCAGACCCGCGGGGTCGACCGATTCCAGCGCGCCGGGAGTGATGAGCATGTGTGTGACGCGTTCGCGCCGAAGCAGATCGGCGAGTTCGAACCCGCCGAACACCGTCGGCGGCGCGATGACCAGGGTCGATCCGGTGGCGAAGGCGAGCAGCAGTTCCAGCACCGACACGTCGAAGTTCGGCGAGCAGATGTGCATCACCCGCGAGCCTTCCGTGACGTCGTAGCGCTCGCGTTCGGACGCCACCATCGCGCCCAATCCGGAGTGGGTGACCACGACACCCTTGGGTCGGCCGGTCGAACCGGAGGTGAAGATGACATAGGCGGGATGCTGCTCGGTGAGCAGCCGAACCCGATCGGTGTACGAGACGGGGTGCGCGGGCCACCGCCCGATTCGCTCCTGGTCTTGCGGATCGTCGAGTTCGATCCACGGGAGAGAAGTGCCGAGCGCTTCTCGATAGGCGGAAGTGGTCAGGCCGAGCGCTGCTCCGGAATCGGACACCATGTAGGCGATCCGCTCGGGCGGATAGGTGGGATCGATCGGCACGTAGGCGGCGCCCGTCTTGGCGATCGCCCACACCGACAGCACCGACTCGAGGGAGCGCCGTATGCCGATGGCCACCACGTCGCCGGGGCCCAGTCCTCGGTCGATCAACTCCCGCGCCAGCCGAGACGACGATTCGTCGAGCTGCCGGTAGGTCAGCTGCACGGTATCGGCGGGATCGCCGGTCGGAGAGAACCGGATCGCCACCGTGTCAGCGGCTGATTCGACCGCGGCGGTGAGCAGTTGCCCGAAGAGGAGAGCGCCGGAGCGGCGACGGCGAATTCCACGCGCAGAACGGCGATCCATCTTCATTCCCGTACTTTCTCCTTCAGGTGGCGCCGGCTCTCACACCGAACACCCTCGATCCGACCCACAACCTCGCTACTTGCTCGCAATGGTGTCGCAGACACACTGGTAGTCCTCTCGCGAGAAGTCCAGAGTGCCTGCCCCCGCCCGGACAGTACACAGCCGGTGACCTGCCTACGGCACGGCATACGGCAGCGCCGGGCGAATTATGCTGCGTCTCACATCTTTCGCCGACCAGCGGCTCCAGTCCAGTGTCGCCGCTCCCCGCGACCCTCGGCCGGCTTGCTCTCCTGCCCGCGTGCCCCTGCCTCGGCGGCGCGGGCACCCGTCAGCTTGCTCTCTCGAGAAGGCCCGGCGCGACAAGCGATGTCGGTGACATCCATGGCGAATAGCCGGGTCGGCGGTCGTGTCCCGGACGCGGCGATCCCTCGGCAGCGTCCAGACCGGTTGCCGTCCGGGGCATCAGGGGAATGTGCAAGCGGGGCCGCCGCCGGAACTGTCGACGTACCCGGCGCGCAGCATGCGCAGTAATCGGCACAGCGCCTGGGTGGCGGATCCGGTCGAGGCCGACCCGGTCTCCGCGATGGGCGCCTGCTGTTCGGGCGGCGCGGCGGACGCGGTCGCCAGCGGAGCGAGGAGTGTGGCCGTCACGAGGAGGCTCGTGGTGATCGCCTTCATGGGCACGAGTATTCGGCGAACTCCCGCGCGTCGCACGACCCCATTCATCGGGGCGCACCACACGTCGTCCACCGGCCCTGCGCGCTCCCGCTGCGCGGGTGGCCGCCGCTATCGCTGTCCCAGCGGATACAGCGACCAGGCCGTCGCCTCGATCGGCACCGCCGCGCCTGGTCGGTACATCCGGCTCGTCTCGGATGCTGTGGGGAAGTCGGGATCGATCCCCATGATGACGCGCCCTTCGCTATCGACCAGCGACCAGCACCACCCGTCGGTCATAAGCCCGGAAGCGCGGAAGCGGAATCTCCTCGATCGAGGCGACCGGGACGTCCGAAAGCGACTGTCGGCCCGGCGTGCCGAAATGGGTTCGCTGCTGGCCTCCAGTCGGTCGGCCGAGGACCGGAGCCGGGCTGTATCGTCCCGCGGCGCGCGGCGAATACGGCGGCCGCGCCGGTGACGTGGATGCTTCCCGCCGCTGTCCTCGGAGACCGCAGCAGGCGTGGGCATGACGCCCGACGAGCGGCCATGACTTCGGACGGCCGCACGCCCGGCGATCGCCGGGCGTGCGGCTCGGAACCCACGCGGACCGGGTCCTCGGTTCTGCGTGATGGCCCCGTCCACGAGCCGGCGGCGCACACACGAACACCGAGTTGACGCTCGACATCTCGGCGAAGACCGGGATGGGCACGCGGCCGCGCCGCGGCGGCCGCGACGAGCCCACCGCGAGCCGGTGCAGCCGCCCGCCCGGATCCGTGGGTCGCGCACCAGCGCCGAGTCGGTGTCCCCGGCGCCGCGGCCGCCCCCGGCGCCATCACCGCCATCGACACCATTGGATCTGGCAGGACGGTCAGCGCGTCACCCGCGACCCCTGCCACGTCCGTCGAATCCCCGTGACGAACATGTGTTTGGAACCACGGCGAGGAGGCATTACCCCAGCGGACAAGCTCGACAAGGAGGTTCGGATGTCGGCTGGAGAATGGGCAATCATTGTCGTCATCGCCATTGTCGTCGTCGTGGCCATTATCGCCTTTCTGGTGTGGCCTGCGCTGCGCAGGCAGCGACTACGGCGCCGGTTCGGCCCGGAATACGACCGGACGGTCCAGGAACGCGAGGACCGCAAGACCGCCGAGCGGGAACTCGCCGAGCGCGAACGCAGGCACTCGCAATTGCGGTTACGCGACCTTTCGGACGACGAGAAACGGGTCTATTCCACCCGCTGGGTAGAGGTGCAGGAACGATTCATCGACGACCCCGCCGGGGCGCTGACCGAAGCCGACCGCCTCGTCACCACGATCATGTCTGAGCGCGGCTACCCCACGGAGAACTACGAGCAGCAGCTGGCGGATCTCTCCGTGGAGCACGCCGAGCCACTGGGCCATTATCGCGCCGCGCACGATATCGCGACTCGACCCGCGGGCGCCGCGGTGTCCACCGAGGATCGTCGCACGGCCATCGTGCACTACCGGGAACTGTTCGAGGACCTGGTCGGAGTGACCGGCCAGGGGAAGAAGGACGTGAAATAATGAGTACCGAGTCCGAACGGCGGCCGTACAGCGTTGAAACGGAAGGGGAGTCGGCGACAACGGGGGGAACCCGCGCCGAGTCGCAGTACGACAGGTCCGGCGAGGCCGAGCGGCGGCATGAAGCAGGCACGGTGGGCGAATCCGCGGCAACGCGGCCCGATGCCGAGCAGGCGGCGAACCCCGATCTGATCGACGAGGCCGGACGCGCACGGACCACCGCCGTCGCGTCCGAGCCGAATCGGCCCGGTCCCGTCGCCCAGGAAGCGGAGTCGGTCCGCGGGAATGCTTCGGCAGGACAGCACGCCACCGATGCCGAACACGCCGAGTTCGGCGACGATGCCGAGCGCGGCAGCATCGGGACGGCCGAACAAGCCGCTGCACGAGACTCGGGGACCGGCTCGGGCGTCACGCCGACCGCCGCCCCCGCGGCCGAAGGCCAGACCGCGCCGCTGTTCGCCGACGCCGACCTGGATCGCCTGCGCACCCAGTGGCGGGAGGCTCAGGTCACCTTCGTCGACAATCCGAGCGACGCCGTCGCCCGTGCGGACGCGCTGCTCAGCAACATCATCGACCACATCACCGCCACCTACCAGCAGCGCAAACGCGAACTGGACGAGCGGCGCGGCGACACGTCCGACACCGAGGGGCTGCGGCAGGCACTGCGCGGGTACCGGGCGTTCTTCGATCAGCTGCTCTCGATCGGCGGCTAGTCCCGGAAGTCGTTGCCCATGAGTGTCTTCCGACTGGCCGGCGGAACGGTCGATCACGCGACGAACTGGGTCGCCCGGCAAGTGAAAGCGCGGGTGCCCACCGCGGACCCCTCCGACCGTGACCCGAAGTTCATCGCGGACACCATGGGCCTCGGCTGGCTCTTGGTGCGCCTCTACTTCCGCGCGGAGGTGCGCGGCCTGGAGCGGATTCCCGAGCAAGGGCCGGTGTTGCTGGTGAGCAACCACTCCGGTGGGAACGTCTCGCCCGAGGTGCTGGTGACGACCCTGGCCTTCGTCCGGCGCTTCGGCCCGCACCGGCCCTTTTTCCAGCTCGCCCACGACATGGTGATGGCCTACCCGGTGATCGGCTCGTTGCTGCGTCGCTTCGGCACGGTGAACGCCGACCCGGGCAACGCCGAGCAGGCGCTGCGCGACGGCGCCGCCGTGCTGGTCTACCCGGGGGGTGACTGGGAGGTGCACCGCCCGACCTGGGAGGAGGACCGCGTCGACTTCGCCGGCCGCACCGGATTTCTCCGCCTGGCGTGGAACGAGCGGGTTCCGATCGTGCCGGTGGTGAACATCGGTGCGCAGCAGACCCAGTTGGTACTCACCCGCGGGGACCGGATCGCGCGCCTGTTGCGGCTGGACCGCATGCTGCGGCTGAAGGTGTTCCCCATTTCGATCGCTCTTCCGTGGGGGCTCGACGTCGGTGACCTCGCCGGGCATCTGCCGTTGCCCAGCAAGATCACCGTCGAGTTCCTGGACCCGATCGATCTCCGGGCGGTGTCGGGGCCCGAGCTCGATCTGAAGGCGGCCTACCAGCACGTCACCGGGATCATGCAAGAGGCGCTGACCAGGCTGGACTCGGAACGCAACCTGCCGATCGTCGGCTGACCGGATCCGACTGTGCATTCGCGGCCACCGACGATGCGTTTTATGGTACCGTTCGTAACATATATTCCTTCGTGTGATGGAGGTCTCCAGTGCGCGACATCGCGCATGAACAGGTCGGATGGTTCGCCGCACCCGGCGCCGAGGGCGGCGGAGCGGCGCTGGACCAAGTAGCGATCATGACCGGCGCCGCCGGAGTTGTGGCCTTGGCCCTGCTGTGGGTCGGGTATCTGCACCGGACCAGCCGGATCAGCTGGCTTCAGCGAGTCGCCGACCGGCTCGGCCGACTGCTCAACCGCCCCGGCTGGGTCGCCCTTCCGCTCGCGATGTTCCTCGCGACGATTCTGACCGCCTTGCTGGGCTTCATCTGGGATGTCAGTCTGCACGTGGGCAACGGCCGCGACAACGGGCCGCTGGCGAATCCGGCGCACTACTTCATCCTGGCGGGATTGTTCTTCTTGTTCACCGCCGGGATGTCGGCGATCGTGCTGCCCTTGGACGAAAAGCCCGGGGCCGCGGCGGTCCGCATCACCCGTACCTGGTACGCGCCCGTCGGCGGCATCCTGATCGCGGGCGCCGGTCTCTACGCCTTGATCGGCTTTCCCCTCGACGACATCTGGCATCGAATCTTCGGGCAGGACGTCACGTTGTGGGGGCCGACGCATCTGATGCTCATCGGCGGCGCGGGTTTGTCGCTGGTCGGTGTATTGCTGCTCGAATTCGAGGGCAGGCACAGCAGGCCCGACCCCGACCGAGCCGACGGCCGGTTGATGTGGCTGCTGCGGTCGTTCGCCTTCGGCGGTCTGCTCATCGGACTGTCGGTGTTCCAGGTGGAATTCGACTTCGGCGTACAGCAGTTCCGGCTCGTGCTGCAACCGATGCTCATCGCCGCTGCGGCGGCCATCTCCCTGGTCGCCGCGCGCGCGAGCCTGGGCCCGTTCAGCACGCTGGTGGTGGTCGGCTTCGCCGCGCTGGTGCGGACCGTGGTGGCCGTGCTGGTCGGCGGCCCGATCATCGACGCGCCACGCAATGTCTTCCCGCTCTATCTGGGCTGCGCGGTCGTGGTGGAACTGCTCGCCCTGCTACCGCTGACCCGGCGGCCGATCTGGTGGGGCGCGATCTGCGGCCTGGGAATCGCGACCATTGGGCTGTGGCTCGAATCGCTCTGGGTCGGTGCGATGTTCGTCAATCCGTGGCCGACCGCCATGTGGCCGGAACTGCTGGCGATGGCAGTGCCCATCGGCATCGCGGGCGGTGTCGTCGGCGCGCTGCTGGCGATGACCTTGCGGGGCGAGCCCCTGCCACGTCCGCCGGTGCGACGTGGGTTGATGATCGCCGCGGTCCTGATCGTGGCGGCCGCGACCGCCAACGGGTTGCTGATCGACGTACCGGAACAGGCCACCGCCACGGTCACACTGCGCGACGCCGGATCGGACACGGACGGAAGGATGGTGCTCGCGGACGTCCGCGTCACGCCCGCCGATCTCGTCGGTTCCGATCCCGAATGGATGCAGATCCTCGCCTGGCAGGGCGGGATCGGCTCGGACAGTCCCGGCCGTGGGCTGGTCGTCGACCACCTGCAGCGAGTGGAAGCCGGGCACTACGTCTCGACCGAACCTGTTCCGGCTCATGGGTCGTGGAAGACCGTCCTGCGGATGCAGGACGGGCGGGTCTTGACCGCGGCCCCCATCTTCATGGCTGCCGACCCCGGCATCGGCGTCGAGGAGGTGCCCGCGCTCGCCTCGTTCACCCGGCCGTTCATCGGGGAGATCTCCGTGCTCCAGCGGGAGCGGTCGTTCGACTACCCCTCCTGGCTGTTCGCCGCGGCGTCGCTCGTCGTGCTGGCGTGCAGCCTCATCCTCGTCGGGGCCCTGTCCTGGGGCGCGGCGCGGATCAACGACCGGTATCCGCGCACGAGCCGAACGGCCGTGCCGGAGCCGGCGGTTTCGCGATGACCCGTGGTTCCGACAGCGTCGACGTGCTGGCCGATCATTCGATCCTGCTCGCGATACCCGCCTTCTTGCCCGCCCTGCTCGTCGTCGCCGTCGTAGTGCTCGTCGCCGTGCGAGATCGTCGCGCCGAAGAGCGCGACCGAGCGTCCGGTTCGCCGTCCGAGCACGGCGGGGAGAAGGAGGAGTGATGGCATTCGTGCGGCATTGGGGCGTGCTCGTCCTCGTGGGTGGTCTGCTCGCGGCAGGCTGCGCCTCGTCGGATCCCGCCGCCACGCAGACGGCCACGGTGGCCGGCGACTCGGACAGTCTCGTCGTCGCCGTGCGGATCGCGGCCGGCTCGGTGAGCCCGGCCGACGTCCGACTGGAGACCAGGGTGGGACGATCGATCGAGATCGTGGTCGACAGCGACACCGACGACGAACTGCACGTCCATGCCACGCCCGAGCACACCTTCGCGATCGCCCCTGGTGCCGGTCAGCGGTTTCGCTTCATCGTGGATGTGCCAGGGCGGGTGGAGATCGAACTGCACCACGCCCGGCGCACGGTGGCGACGCTGCTCGTGCGCGGATGACAGTTCTCGCCCACGGCATCGGCGGCGCCACCGACCTGCCGATCCCGTTGTCGTACGCGCTCGTCGGAGCCGCCTGGGCCTTGACCTTCTCGTTCGCGGTGCTGATGCTCGCTTGGCGCGAACCCCGGCTCGATTCCCGGTCGCCGGGGGTCGCGCTGCCGTCGGTAGTGCGAGCGGTCGTGGACTCGAGGGCGGTTCGTGTCGTGATCTCGATGGTGAGCGTGGCCGTCACCACCGCCGTCGTCGCGATCGGCCTGTTCGGACCTTCCGACCCGGCACGCAATCCCGTCCCCGGTGTCGTCTACGTCTTCCTGTGGATCGGTGTCATGGTCGCCTCGCTGGTCGCCGGACCCGTGTGGAAGGTTTTGTCCCCAGTGCGTGCGGTGCATCGCGCCGTCTGCCTGGTGTGGGGGCGCCAGCCCACCGACGGTCTGGTGCATTATCCCGATTCTTGGGGACAGTGGCCCGCGGTGCTGGGTTTGTTCTCCTTCGTGTGGCTCGAACTGGCCTACCCGGAACCCGGGTCGGTGAGCGCCGTGACCACGTGGTTCCTGGCGTACCTCCTCGTAAGCGCGATGGGACTGATCGTGTGCGGCACCGCGTGGGCCGAGCACGCCGATCCGCTGGAGGTGTACAGCAGTCTGGTGGGCAGGCTGAGCCCGGTCGGACGACGCGACACCGATGCAATCGTCCTGCGATCGCCGTTGGACAACCTGGCGGGCACTCCGGTGCGGATCGGTGGGGTGGCCGTAGCCGCCACTCTGCTCGGCTCGACCGCGTTCGACAGCTTCACCACATTTCCTGCCTGGCGCGGGCTGCTGGCCGACGCCGGTGGCAGCGGATCCGATGTCCTGCCGACCCTCTTGAAGACGGCGGGGCTGCTGGGCTTCATCCTTGTCGTCGGTGTGGCGTTCCGGACCGCGTCCCGCGCTACCGGCGGCCTCTCCGCAGCCGAGCGGAAACTGCTTCCGGTTCGCCTCGCACACAGCCTGACCCCGATCGTCGCGGGCTATCTGGTAGCCCACTACCTCACGTTCCTGGTCGAGAAGGGCCAGGCGACGGTGCTTTTGTTCGCGGATCCGTTCGGACGAGGATGGAACTTCGTAGGCCTCGCCGACCGTGACGTCGCCTACATCCTGTCCACTCATCCCGCGGTGCTCGGGACGATCAAGGTGCTGGCCGTGGTGATCGGCCACATCCTCGGCGTAGCCGCCGCGCACGACCGTTGCCTACGGCTGCTGCCGCCGGCCCACCGAGTCACCGGTCAACTGACTCTGATGCTGGTCATGGTGGGTTTTACCTTCACCGGTCTCTACCTTCTTTTTCGGCCTTAGCCGCGGCTGGTGAGGTAGAGCGGGCCGTTGGCGATTTCGACGACATGGCCCATGTGGAAGCGTGCTGACGGGGGCTACTTGGCGGATTCTCCAGCGCCACTGTCAGGTCGCTGCTTTCCCGACGGGCTCGACTACCTCGTGCGGGAGACGGGCGTCAGTTGAAAGGGGCGTCGTAATTCACGATTTGCCGGTCCAAAGATCGCCGTCCCCCGGAATAGTCGAGGCGAGCGGGCGCACGCCCGGTGGGGCGCCGCGTTCAATCCGGTCTTAGCAAGCCCTCGAGGACTCGGCGCAGCACGAGTTCGAACATGTCACGTGGTGGTTCTGCGTCGCGGTTCGATGCCTCGAGCGCTGCCGCGAGAAACCGGTGGTCGCCTTGCTTGGCGGTCTTGTGGAGATAGGCCGCCTGGGAGATACGACGCGACCGATCTACGGTCCTGTCACCGACCTCGGCGCGAGCGAACTGTTGGACGAGCGCGTTCAGCACAGCGATTGCCTGCAATTTCACCGGTTCTGGCACGTCGATGTTCGCCATGGCCCGTAGCGCGTACTCGAGGTAGGCGATCGCGTGCGGTCCGACCCGCAACGGCTCGACCGGGATGTCGAGCAGCCACGGGTAGCCGACGTGGACAGTCTTGGCGCGGACTGCCAAGGCGATGAGGTCGTCGATCACCGCACCACTCGGCGCTACGCCGAGATCGATCTGCCCGGCAGCGAAATCGACCATGAGGTCGAGCACCTCATCACGACCGGACACGTAGCGGTACAGCGCCGACTGGCTCACCCCGAGCTTCTGGGCGATCCGGCGAGTGGAGACAGCGGCCAAACCGCCCTGGTCGGCCAGTTCGATCGCGGCGGCTGTGAGGTCGTCCCGGCTGTGCGACGCGGCTGGGCCGCGCCTGCCTTCCGTGCGTTCCCACACGGTCGGGGTCACCCTCGCGGACTGCGTCACTCCCCGTACCCCTCTATCGCCGATGCCTGTCACGCCCTATCCTAAACTGCGTTCGATGATCACAGTTTAGGAGGTTCGAGATGTCACCCGACGCAACATGGGGACCGCGACGATGGGCGCACAACGGAGCGGTACGCCTCGCGTTCGACGAGTTCATGCCACACGCAGGCGCAGACCCATTGCTTATCGCCACGGGGCTGGGCGCAAACAGGCACTGGATACCCGACGGGTTCTGTGCGCAATTGGCCGAATACGGTTTCACCGTAGCGCGATACGACCAACGCGACGGCGGCGAATCGACCAGTCTGCCACCGACAGCTGTGCGGAACCCGATCACCGCGCTGCTGACCCGACGCGGCGCGGCATACACCGCCGAAGAAATGGCGGACGACGGCGCGGCGGTGCTCGACGAACTGGGCTGGAGCTCGGCACATGTGCTCGGCGTCTCCCTCGGCGGCGCGGTCGCCCAGCGGGTCGCCCTTCGACACCCCACCCGCGTACGCACCCTCACATCGGTCCATGCCGTCCCGGGGGATGTCACCGGACTGCGCACACTCCGCTACATCCGGCTGGGCACGCTCGCGAAATTCGCTCAGGTCAAGTTTCCCGACACTCGAGCGGGCGCGATCGAGGCGGGCGTTACGGTGGCGAAACTACTCGCCTCTCCCAGACACGAATTCGACGAAGCGACCGTGCGCACACGATTGGAACACAACCCGGACAGTGGAATTCACGACCAGGAGGCACAGAGCCGGCAGATAGGGGCCCAATGGAGCGGGCCGGCGATCACCGACATCGCTCGACCGACCCTGGTCGTGCACGGAGAAGACGATCCGCTGATCAAAACCAACGCCGCTCATGCCATCGCCTCCCGGATTCCCGGCTCTCGGCTGCTCCTACTTCCCCGAGTCGGACACGACCTACCCGAACACGCATGGAAACCACTCGCCGCCGCAGTCCGCGAACTCGCGGACACCAATGCGTGATCAGCTCTCGCGCAGACAACTTCGACGAGGAAGTACAGATGAAACTGCGCCGATCCACATTCCTGGCGGCACTCGCGGCCACCGTCATCGTGTCGGAACGATCACCGCGCATGCCGACCCGAACCAGCCGACGCCGGTTGTGTCCTATCACGCCGCAGTGGCCGATCGTTCCGTAACCCTCGAGGGCAGTGGCGAATCTGCGCGCTGCCTTCCGGGTCGGCCAATAGCTTGAAGACTGGGTCTTCCAGCGGCTCCGGCAGGTAGTGAAAGCTGGTGCGTGCCCGGCCACCGAACATGCCCGAGGTCTAGATGATCTCGGCAGTGATCAGCAGGTTCCAGATCTCGCTCTGGTCGACGATCTCGACGCCGAGCTTCTGCGCCTTGGCCAGCTTGCTGTCACCGACTCCCGCGCCGGTGATGAGAAGGTCGGTGTTGGCCGAGACCGAGGACGCTGCCGTCGCGCCCGCTTTCTCACACAGGCGTTGGAATGTGGGGCGGGCGACCTTCTCGCCGGAGCGCGGGTCGCTGATAGCGCCGGTGATCACCACCGTCTTTCCTTCCAGTGGCGCGCCGGCCGCGATGACCGGGGGAAGGTCTTCCTCGCGCACGTCCAGGCAGACGCCCGCGGATCGCAGGCGTTCCAGTTCCGGACGCAGGCGAGTGAGGTGCGTGACCAGGGAGGCGGCGACTTTCGGTCCGATGTCCTCCACCGCCAGGAGCCGTTCCTCGCCCGCGTCGGCGACCTGCTCGAGAGAGCCGAATCCCGCTCGGGCCAGTCGAGCGGCGGTGCCGTCGGAGGCCATCGGTATCGCCAGGCCGATCAGTGCGCGGCGCAGGCCGACTCGGCGGCTGGCATCGATCGAGTCGATCATGCGCGCGGCCGAGACCTCGCCGATGCGGTCGAACTCGAGCAGGCGCTCCTTCGTCAGCGTGTAGAAGTCCGACGGGTGCTCCAGGATGCCCGCCTCGGCCAGGCGTTCGATCCACACCTGCCCGATTGCGTCGATGTCCGCCGCCGCCCGCGACGCCCAGTGGATCAGCCTGCGCACCGTCTGCGCGGGGCAGGAGACGTTGGTGCAGAACAATTCTCGGCTGTTGCCCTGCTCGGTCACCGGCTGCCCGCACGAGGGGCAGGTGGTCGGCGGCACGATCTCGCGTTCCTCGCCGGTGCGCCGGGAGGCGTCGAGCACGCCCGCCACGAACGGGATCACGTCGCCTGCGCGGCGCACCAGCACGGTGTCACCGACTTTGATGTCGCGGGCGCGGATCACCTCTTGGTTGGCCAGCGTCGCCTTCGTGACCGTAGTGCCGCCCACGAACACCGGCTCCAGCCAGGCGACCGGCACGATCTTGCCCGTCTTGCCGACGTCCCAGACCACCTCGGTCAGCACCGTGGTCTTCTCCTCGGCGGCGAACTTGAACGCCAGCGCGCCACGAGGGGAGTTCGACCGGGTCCCGGCCGCGGCGTAGGCGTCGCGGTCGGCCAGCCGCAGTACCGCGCCGTCGAGGTCGTAGTCCAATTCGTTGCGACCTTGCTCGATCGCGGTGATCGCGGCCTGAGCTTGCTCGGCGTCGGCGCAGTGGCGCATGTCCGCGCCTGTGATCCCCAGTGCCGCCAGGCCCTCCCGCAGGTCGAGCGCGGCGGAGTCGGCCGGGGTGTCCAAGTCGAAACCGAAGAACCGCAGGCGACGCTCGGCGACAGTTGCCGGGTCCTTCGCCCGAAGCGTGCCCGCCGCGGCGTTGCGCGGATTGATCAGCGGCTTGTCCGGGTGCGCGGTGTTGTAGGCGAGGAAGGTCGAACGCAGCATCACCGCTTCGCCGCGCACCTCCACCCGCCCCGTGAGCTCGATCCGCTCGGGGACGCCGTCGACCAACGCGCGCACTAGTACGGTCACATCGTCGCCGGTGGTGCCATCACCCCGGGTCACGGCACGCGCCAGCCGTCCGTCTTCGAAGACCACGGCCAGCGACAAGCCGTCGAGCTTCGGCATCACCACCACCGGCTGGCCGGGGAAGCGGTCGAAGAACGCCGCGACTTGTTCGGGCTTGGTCGCTTTCTCCAGTGACAGCATCGGACGCGAGTGCCGGACCGGGGCGTGCAGCACTGCGGGCGCGCCGACCTGCTCCAGCGGATTCGGGTCGGGCGTCAGGTTGGGATGCGCCTCGATCAGGCCACGCAGTTCGTTCTCGATCGCGTCGTACTCGGCGTCCGCGACCAGCGGCGAGCCCTGATAGTAAGCGTCGCGCAGCGCCACGATGCGGTCCGCGAGCACCCGGATACGTTCCCCAGTTTCCACAGCACCCGACGCTACCGACACCCACCGACACGCAGGTGAATCGGCTGACCGAGTTCGGTGACCGCGCCATCCACGACGCGACCACCCAGGTCATGTCCGCAGAGTTCGTCCACCGCGACGAGATGGCCGAGTACCGGCGAAGCGCTCCCCGCGGCGTTCTACCTGGATGCTGTGTCCGGTTCGGTGCGTGCGCCTGGCCCTGGTGAGGTGGATCGGGTGGTGCCGTTGGACGCTGGCACGCGAAGGGTTCAACTGACATGGGCGGCGCGTTCGCGGTGTTGCTGCAGCACTGCTGCTGTAGCCGTCGGGGCCGAAGCCCCGCTCGCAGACAGGCGACCCGCACACGCCGGACAGTTCATGGACTCGGCCCGAGCATCGCGAGGGCGTCGTCAGGCCCGGTCTGCGCCCAGACCCGTACTCCGACGGGGTCGGCTAGGTCGTCGCAGCGCAATGTGACCGGAAGGTCGCCGGGTAGGTTGGCCGAAGACGCCGCCGTGGGTGACGATTTCGTCGATGATGCGCCGAGTATTGTTGCGCCAGCGTAGATTCCAGTCGCGAGCGGTGGTCGGCACCGAGCGTAGCCAGGCAGCGTTGCGCAGGCAGTCGGCCGGCGCGGCGTCGTTGATGGTGAGCCTGATGGGCTCGGGCGGCGACGGCAGTGCTTGTGGCGCCGCCGGCAGCGGCGTTGCGGGTGTCGGTGGCCGCTGGCCACGGCGACGTAGCAGGCTGTGGCCTGGATGGCCGATCAGGGCTGTGGGTATGCGGCAGGCCACTGGTCGGCGGGCGGGTGGGCAGCCTGATGGGAAGCGCGAAACGTGAGGTCCCGGACGCGTCGGCGGGGCGGTGCGACGTGGATCGTCCAGCTGATTGCGGCGCGCGGGCCCCGGTGTGGTCGCGAGACTACCTGCGGTAGCGTCGGCGCGACTCAGGCGACTCAGGCTCTCGAGTACAGATGGGCTGCTGCCGGTACTTCTTTGGGCCGATGTTCCTCGAGCCCCGGGAAGTGGCTACCTCCATCAGGGGCCGAGCGCATGCGGGGGGATTCGAGGAGCAGTGCAGCGAGCCCGAGTATGCTCACCTGGTCCGAAACGCTCACGGCCTGTGGGGGTTCCAGGGTGTGCGTGGTTCGCTTCTGTTGTGTCCTGCTCTGCCTCGGGAGGTCGTCGTGCGTGTCGGTCGATTGGTATCGGTTATTGCCGCGGTGATGCTCGCCGCGCTCGTCACCGGCGGCGGCCCCGCCGCCGGACAGAGCGACTACGCGCAGACCGGGCTCACCCTGCACAACAAGTACCGGGCCAAGCACGGTTCCCCGGCCATGACCTTGACCCAGAACCTGAACACCCAGGCCCAGAAATGCGCGCAGTACTACGCCCAAAAGCGCGCGATCGATCACAGCTGCCCTTACAAGAACGGGGTAGGGGAAAACCTCGTCGGGGGACAGGGCAGCTGGGACGCTGTCTCCTTTGTCCAGATGGGCACGCAGATGTGGTACGACGAGATCGAGAACTACGACTTCGACAACCCCGGGTTCAGCATGTCAACGGGTCATTTCACGCAATTGGTGTGGAAGGCCAGCACTCGACTCGGTATCGGGTACGCCTCGGAGGGCGGCTGGACTGTCGTCGTCGGTCTCTACAACCCACCCGGCAACGTGGAGGGGCAGTTCCCCCAGAACGTGGCGCGCCCGCGCTGAGCCGGGCCTGTCCACGGCGATCCTCTCGGCCGTAGCGTGACTTTTCTCGACGCGCTTGCGGTGAGGCTGGTGGAGGCTGTCTGTGGACTCGATTTGGAACCCGAGCAGGCGGCGCTCCCGTTGCAGGTGGTTGCGGCTCAGATCGTGAGTGGCGGAGACGCATTATTCGAACGTGCGCTATTCGTGGTACGCGATACCCTGTGGCACGTGTCTGGCGGGATGGCCTTCGTGCGACGCAGCCAGCCTAGTCGGCTCCCCGATGACGATATCCCGCCACCAAACGGTAGGTGCGATCACCGGCCCGCCTGTAGACGGAGCCCAGCGGCAGGAGCTAGCAAACGTTCTGCGATTTTGAGTAGTGGACTACTCGCGAGATGTGTCCACGTAGGCCGGCCTCAGATGTGATCGAGTTCGGATCTCGACCTGGAGAGCGTGGTGGTAGCCCGTGTGTGCTCAGGCTTCGGGGGCTGCGGCGCGGAGGGCGGGCGAGGGCGGGCAGTCGTTTGATTACGACGCCTTCATCTCCTATACCCACCATGATCGGCCGGTCGCCGCGGGTATGCAGAAAGCTTTGCACCGCATCGGCCGGCGTATGGGCCATTTACATGCCCTGCGGGTGTTCCGCCCGCCAGCATCCACAACAGCCCATGGCCGACGGGGTTCGAACCGCCCCGGCGATAGTTGAGCTTCGCGACCACAGGCCATCCCGGATGGTCCCCTATGACCCGGACATTCGGACCACTCGTGTGTACGACGACGAGCCGACCACCGGGGCCTATCCCGAGGAACGCTCACGCCGCATCTGGGACACGCACCTGTTCGACACCCCGGACCTAGCGCCCTGAAGCCCGGTCATCGGACCCCACCTGCGCGGCGCAGTCCACCTGGGGAGGGATCTGCGCCGAGCGGTTCGATCGTATCCGGTGCGAACACCATCGGGAGTCGCGAGCTGCGTCGGGTGCACCCGCTCGGTGGCGGCTCAGCGAGAAGGACGCAACTCGATGATCGACCGAGAACCCGCCGAGACGACCGAGCCGACGTGTAGGCGGGCCGACTCGGCCAGCGCGTTCACTTGATCGAGGGTGCGTTCCCGGCCGCGGACGTAGCAGAGCATCCGGAGATCTCCCTCGGTGTCCGGTGGGCCGCCCTCGGCATGGCCGATGTGGTCGACGACGAGCACCCTTCCCGTCTCCGAGGCCGCGTCGGCGCATCGCCGCAAGATGCGGACAGCAGCCTCGTCGTCCCAGTCGTGCAGGACACCGGAGAGCAGATAGCCGCCCGCTCCGGCGGGGAGGGGATCGAAGAAGCTGCCGACCTGTGCGTCGGCCCGATGGGCCAGTCCGGCGGAGGCGATGGCCCGATCCGCGCGGGCCACCGGGCCGGGCAGGTCGATCACCGTCCCGCGCAATGCGCCGTGGGCGCGAAGGAGGGCGATGAGCAGGCTGGCGTCGCCGCCACCCACGTCGATGACGTGACCCAGGGCGCCCCAGGGGTAGGCCTCAGCCACCGCGGGCGCGTCCTCGACCAGCCGGGCTCCCATCAGAGCGTCGAAAGACGCCCCCAGGCCGGGGTCGGCGGACAAATCGTCCCAGAACGTACGGCCGAACTGACGTGGGAACGCGGGTTCACCGGTGCGAACGGTGTGCAACAGCTGCACGAAGCACAGATCGGCGCGCCCGACGGCGCCTTCCAGATCGATCCAGCGTCGCACTCCTTCCGGATGATCGTCACGCAGGCGCTCACCCAACGCCGTCAGGCCGTAGGTACCGGGATCCACACGCGACAACACCCCGGCGGACACCAGGTGGTCCAAGAGGCGTCCCAGCGCGTCCCGGTCCGCGTCCACCACCGAGGTCAGCGCCTGGGTCGTCGACGTGCCTGCGGCGATGTGGTCGGCCAGCCGTAGCGTCGCCGCCACCCGGATGGCCATCGGGGTCACCAGGTCGGCGGCCGCCCACAGCGCACCACCCCAGTCCGTCTGATCCTCGGCCATGACCCTCCTCGTTCGACAGCACGCCCTTACCGGACTCCAATGTTCAGCGCAGCGGCACTCTCCAGCACAACCGGGTGCCCGCTGTGCTGCCATCCGGGCCCGCGCCGGGCCGCGACGGTGATAGTTCCGGCCGCCTGCTCGGCGCGCCGAGCAGGATTCGTCAGTCCGCTCGGCGCGACATCGGTGGGCACAGCGCAACCGTCGTCCTCGATGACGACGGTCAGGTCGTCGGCCACCGTGATCTCGATCGCGACCGACTGCCGACGCGAAATCGGTGGGCTGCGCCGCGCCTGGAACGCCGTCAGCGCGCTGCTCGCCATCGCTCCAGGATATTTCACCCCGTGGCGGAAACGAACGGTCAGAAGTCGATGGTGGAGCCGGACGAACGGGAGCGGAGCTTGGAGGCGTAGACCGCGGCCTGGGTGCGCCGTTCCAGCCCCAGTTTGGCGAGCAGCCGGGAGACGTAGTTCTTCACCGTTTTCTCGGCGAGGAACATGCGCTGCGCGATTTGACGGTTGGTCAGTCCTTCGCCGAGGAGGTCGAGGAGTTTGCGTTCCTGCTCGGTTAGTCCGGCCAGGGGACCGTCGTGGTCGGTGTTGGCGCGTAATCGTTGCATGAGGGCGGCGGCGGCGCGGTTGTCCAGTAGGGAGCGCCCCGCACCGACTTCCTTGATGGCTTTGGCCAGCTCCATGCCCTTGATGTCCTTGACCACATAACCGCTGGCCCCGGCCAGGATCGCGTCCAGCATGGCCTGTTCGTCGGTGAACGAGGTGAGGATCAGGCAGCGCAGATCATCGAGTTTGGACAGCAGATCGCGGCACAGCTCGATGCCGTTGCCGTCGGGCAGGCGCACGTCGAGCACGGCGATGTCCGGCCGGAGTGCGGGGATGCGGGCGAGCGCCTGGGCGACGTCGCCCGCTTCGCCGATCACCGACAGTTCCGGGTCGTCGGAGAGCAGGTCGGCGAGGCCGCGACGGACGATCTCGTGGTCGTCGACCAGAAACACCGTGATCATGATGGTGTCCAATCCGGGAGCAGGTGTGTGGTCGACACTACGCATGGGGTGGAAGGCGCGGTACTGACCAAAGTCCCTTTCCCGGACGAATAGGCGCTGCGAAATGGGCGGCGCGGCTGGGCGCGACGCGCAGGAAGCCGGCCCCCACAGGGGATCGGGTCATCGCGTGGGTGCGTCGGAGCGGGCGAGTCCTTCGGCGATCAGGATCCGGTGGGCTTGCCGGGCGGCGGAGAGCTGATCGGAATCGCCTGCTTCGCCACCAGAAGCCGCTTCGAGGCTGCGCGCGAGCACCGCCACCGCGTCGGTGAGTGCCCGTAGGCGGGTGTCCAGTTCATCGAGACGAGGCGATTCCGCTTGCCGGACCGCGGTCTTGTCCGGCAAGGTGCCCGCCAGATCGGTTCCGCGCAGTACCGCCCGCAGGTCCTCCGGCAGCCAGGCGAAGACGTGATCGAGCTGTCCGGGAGAGAACAAGTCGGCCAGCGCGTCGGTCACCGCGCCCGCGAGTGCGTAGGCCTCGTCCCGGGAGACGCCCGCTTCCCGTGCGAACTGATCGACGAACGATGGTACGTCGTGCGAAACGGGGACGTGCGCGGGAACCCAGCCCTCGTAGAAGATTCCGCGCAGGAGTTCGGGCAGCTGGGCGCTCAGGTGCGCGGAGGCGTTGACACCGATGCGGTCACGGACGGTGTGCAGCCAGGCTCGCAAGGCGCGGTGCGCGAAGGGCCGGTCTTCGGTGGCGAGTCCGTCGGCGAGAGTGCGCAGCCATTCGTGTGCGGTGTGAACCGCGGGTGCGAGGGGGTCACGGTGGTAGCTCATGGGGGTGCCTTTCACGAGTGAACCTGGTAACCGGATGCCGCCATCTAGATCTCACGGGGCCGATGCGAGCCGGTGACGGTGAAGGTGTCGGTGACCGGTCGGCGCGGGGTCGGCGCGATCATCTCCGTGTCGTCGGGTGCGGATCCGACGCGGATCAGCACCTGCGGGGTGGCCGGGCGCGGGACCAGACCGCCGAGCAGTCCTCGGGTTGTCGGCAGTTCGGTGATGTGGGTCAGCGCGCAGGTCGCCAGCCCCGCGGCGGTGCACTCCAGCAGCACGGCGGACAACGCCTCCCCGGTGCGCAGCCACTGCGTCACCGAATCGCCTTCGGTGCCGAGCACCACCAGTCGCGCGCGATCCTCCTGCCGGGCTCGTCGCATCGAATGCGGAGCCGGGGGGAACGCGCGGCCGACTCCGACCCGAGCGAATTCCGCGTCGGACACCAGCGCGGCGGCGGGCACGCCCTCCGGGTTCTCGGAATGCCCTGTCCACCATTCCAGTTCGGTCTGATACAGCAAGTCGTGCTTGCGTAGCGCACCGACCTGTTCGGAGGCGGCGGCCAGCCGGGGCCGGGCGCTGTCGTCCAAGACGCTGAGTTCCACCTCGTGCGGGGAAGTGAGCATCCGCAGCCGGGGGAGGATGTCGGCGAAGCCGTCGGGTTCGGCCATCGGCAGCCGGTCGGTGCGTCGCCGGTCGATGGCGAGTGCTCGGCTGTGGATTCCCTCGGGTGGGTCGGCCCACGGCTGGAATTCGATCACCGCCAGGTGGTCGGGTCGCTGCCGGTCGGGTACGCGCGTCGTGTAAGTGTGCCAGCCCTGGTCGGCGAAGGCGGTTCGCGCGTGATGCAGGACGGCTCCGCAGCTGATGACCAGTTGGCGTCCGTGCGGATCGGTCGAGGGCAGTAGTCGGTCGGCGTCGGTGTAGAGGTGCAGGCGCGTGCCGTCGAAGATCCAGCGCCATGGTTGGGTGTTGTGCACCGACGGCGCACGGGTGGCGAGCCGCAGCGCAGCCAGCATCACCCGATGATCGGGTACCGGGAGGGCGGGTGCTTCGTCGTTCGCGGTCATGCTTCGAGTCTTCGCGTAATCGCCGCGGGAGACTACGGGCGTTCCGCCCGGGACGCAGGGTCCTTGGTCCCCTTCGCGTCCGGCGCCGGAACGAACCACGGCCCCACCGCGTCCTCGGCCGCTGTGAGTGCCGTAAGCGGGGGGCGAACGTCCCGATGTGGGGCGTGGCCGCGGCCGACCTCAGCGAGCGGCGGCGCGGCGATTCGGGAGGGTTCCGAAGTAGTAGGAGATACCGACTGCCATCAGCGCGCCACCGGCCGCCGCCGCTATCTTCTCGCCTGTCGTTCGAGGGCCTCCGCGCAGTAGTGCGCTGCCCACCACGAGATTGACGGCCCCCCACGCTATGTTCTCGGTCGGGGAGGAGAGGCCGACGCCGGGCGGGTTCGCGAAGGGAGTGGGGAACCGTTCTCCGCTCAGGCCTTTGACCGTATGCGGGACGGCGTTGACGAGCAGGGCGCCCGCGGCGAACCTGGCGAGCGTGTGTGTCGTGGAACGGATTCCCGTGACCATGTCTCTCCTGGGTGTCAGTGGGGCCGAGAATATCGGAGGTCCCGGATCAGAGTTCGAAGGCGATGCTCAGCAGCGCGACGACGATGTCGCCCGCGGCGTCCACGAGCCGGTCGCGGTCCATCGGCAGCCTGCCGTCGACCCAGTCCACGTAGACCGCGGTGAGGGCGCCGGCCAGGGCGGTGCCGATGGCGGCGAGCGTCTCGTCGCTGCTGGCGAACAGGCCGACGGCGGCGGTGCCGAGAACGGGAGCGAAGGCCCGCACGACCGCGGGCGTCCGGAGGGTGACATGTAAACGCAGGTCATCCTCGGCGAGAGGCTCGCGCAGGAGTACGCGGGCGCGGCGGGGGTCCTGTTCGAAGAAGTCCGCGCAGATGCGCAGCGCGGATCGGACGGCGGCGCGCGGATCGGTAGCGGGCTCCAGGGCGGCGACCCGCTCCCGCAGGGCCGCTTCGACACGGTCGTAGACCGCCCGGATCAGTGTCTCGCGGCTGTCGAAGCTTTCGTAGAAGTAGCGCGGGCTCAGGTTCGCCTGACGCGTCACCGCCCGCATGGTGACCGCGCTCGCTCCCGCCGTACCGAGCAGTTCGAACCCGACGTCCAAGAGTTGTTCGCGGCGATCGCCGGATCGGTCTCGCAGCGTCTGGCCTCGCCAGAGCTTGGGGGCATTCACCCGCTCATCCTCGCATCGGGATGCCGCGCCACCCTGTTGACATCAACCGATTCAACATGAATCATCTGATTCATGTTAGGCGGGCGTGCCGCCTCGCGCGCCCTGCGGCGGGCCGCGGTGAAAGGTTGCCCATGTTCAGCGACGAACAGTTTCAGCAAGCCCTGCGTCGTCCCCGATTGTCGAAACCGGTGCCGGAGTTCCTCAGCACGAACCGGGCGGTGCCGATCCGGGCTGTCCCGGAGTCGGAGCTACAGGCCACGACCGAGGAGTGGTTCGGCGAGTTCGAGCGCAAGCTGGCCTACTACGGGAAGCTCGGCATCGATCTGAGCTGGCTGCTCGACTGGGCGAAGAAGTACTGGTGGAGCTTCCTGGTCCGGGACATGAGCCTCAACCACGAGCTCTACACCGCCGACGTCCGCTACACCGACGTGACCACGTTCGGACGCACGATCGTCGGCATCGACGAGTTCGTGAAGTACAACTTCGCCTTCTTCGACGCCATCCCGGATTGGCGATACGACCCGGTGCCCGGCCAGGTGTACCTCGACGTGACGCCGGAGGGCCGGGTGCGCACCGTCATCCGGTACATCGGCAGCGGCCATTGGGACGGCCCGCTGCGACTGTATCCGTACGACGACAGCGCGCCCGCGCTCCACGGCGACGGCCATTTCATCCAGTGCCCGGCCGTGGACCGCTATCACTTCAACCGGGACGGCCTGATGGAAGAAGGCGAAACCCTCTACGACGCTTTCGATGTCACGCAACGCGCCGGGATCCTGCCCGGCGACGGCAGTTGGCAGTTCCGTGCCCTGCTGGCCGCCTCCAAGCTTCCCGCCCTCGCCAACCGCTTCAGGAGATGACCGAGGTCCTGAGAATCGTCATGGGGTGTCACAGGCGCCGGACCGGTGGTGTCTTGTGCGCGACCGATCGCCGTCTGCTGGATCCTGCTGATGCTCGGCGCGATCATCACCCATCTCCGCGATGGAGAAGTCAGGTTCCTCTTCTTTCGCTGCCGGTGATCCCGTTACGGCGCCCATCTTTTCGCTGCCGCGTAGTCGTGTGCGGGAATGACTTCGATGCCGGCGGGCAGGCGGTAGAGGCGGTGGATGGCGGCGAAGGCGGCGGATCGATCATGGTCGACGAGAAGACCCGGCAGCGGAGGCCTTTCGCGCAGCAGTGCGATCTGCTCGCGGCGCCAGACGGCGTCACCGGCCAGCAGTACGGTCCCACCGCCTCGTACGGCGAGAACGAGCCCGATGCTGCCCGGGGTGTGTCCGGAGAGATCCACCGCCAGGACCGAGCCGTCGCCGAAGAAATCGTGGCTGCGGGGAAAGGTCAGAACCGGAGGTCCGTCGAGGTCGAAGGACGGTGTCGGTCGTGAGCCGAGCGACTCGGCGACTCCGATCGGGGCCGTCGCAGGGTTCGTCGCCCACGCCAGTTCGGCCGTGGTGGCCCGCAGCGCGAGTGACGCCGGAAGATCGAGCAGTCCCGCCACGTGGTCCCAGTGAATATGCGTCGCGATCGCGAAGTCGACCGCGTCGACGGGGATGGCCGACATCGCCAGCGAATCGCCCAGTCCGACAAAGGGTTTCCTCGGCGCGACGAGTCCGCGATATGGGCGGCGCAGCCGCGGCAGGACCCGGGTATGCGCGTCGGCGCACATCGCCGGATCGACCAGGAAACGAGCTTCCGGATGTTCGACGAGGAAACTGGTCATCGCGATCGCTACCGTGGGCGGCCGCAGCGCTCCTTCTATCACCCCGTAAGCCTGGGCGGGCCGCACACCATGGACGAGCGCGGTCAAACGAACTGTGGCCCGTGCCGGGGGCAGTCCCGCGTTCGTGATCGAGCCCAGCAACTCCGCGTCGGGGCGGCGGGGGAACACCGTCCGCCACGGCATCGACATCCCCGCGGCGCAACACGACCACCACGTTCCGGCGGCGCCGGTGCGCGCTGTCAACGGTCCGGTTGATGGCAATCCCACACCCGCCCCTTCCCGCCCGACCGGCAGCGACATGTCCGACGACAGCCTACTCGCGCACCGCACTATGTGAATTCGTGTTCTTATCTATGGTCTAGTGGTTCGCGATTGTTCGTACGGCAGGGTAGTGCGGTCTATTGCTCGGGAGACTCGTTGTTGTGTCGACCTATGGCACTCGCGACGCTAGAGTCGGCAGGTAATAAGTTACTATTGATTCTATATTTCTATACGGGCGTGCCGTGTGGTTGCCGAAAGGGGAGAGGTGGATGGCATCAGTGGAACAGGCCGACGCGAGCGAACGCGCCGCGGCATCGACGGCGCGGCGACTGGCCGCGCTCCTGTTCGGCGTGGGGATACTGCACTTCCTAGCGCCACAACCATTCGATTCGGTGATCCCCGCACAGCTGCCCGGCCGGCCCCGCCTGTACACCCACGGCTCCGGTGTCGCCGAACTCGTCGTGGCCGCCGCGCTCGTCACGCCGCGAACGCGGCGGTGGGGTGGGCGATGGGCGGCCTGGTTGTTCCTGGCGGTGTTTCCGGCCAACATTCAGATGACGGTCGACTGGCTGCGCAACGACCGGATCCCGGCGCCCGTGAAAGCGGTTGCCCTGGTGCGACTTCCGCTGCAAGTCCCGTTGGTGCTCGCCGCCCGGAAGGTGCAACGAGCAGGCCGCGTGCAGCGCTGAGCGGGTCTCGCGGCACACCCTGTTCGCCGGTTGGCGAGGATGGCTGACTCACGGCGGCGTGCCGAACGTACGGCGCTGCGCCGTGGGCTTGTCCGCCGAGCGTTTCCGAGCGACCTCGTGAACGTGCGCCAGGGCAGGGGAGAGACCTGTACCGGACTGACGCCGCGACCTGCGGCGCACGGCAGGGATCCGCGCGATGATGGAGTAGTGCGCACCCGCTATCACGATCACCTCGCGCAGCTCGCCGGTCGACTGCGAGTGATGTGCGCGCGCAATCGTGAAGCCATCGCGATGGCGACCGACGCTCTGCTCGGCGCGGATCTGGAGCTGGCCGAGCGCACCATCGACTACTGCGCCGAAACCGTGGCGATGCGCGAGGACACCGAACACGCCGCGGTCACGCTTCTGGCGCTCGAGGCGCCGGTGGCGGGTGAACTGCGGCGGGTGGTGACCGCGTTGCAGTTGGTCGACGACCTCACCCGGATGAGCACCCTGACCGAGCACATCGCCCGTACCGCGAGGCGCAGGCATCCCGCCGACGCCGTCCCCGGAGCGGTGCGCGACCTGGTGAGTCACATGGGTGAGACGGCGGTCGACCTCGCTGATGCCGCGGTCGGCGTACTGACCACCGCCGACCCCGGCGACGCCGCGGATCTCGACGCCCGCGACGACACCATGGACGATCTGCACCGCGATCTGCTCGCTGCGATCCTCGCCGAGGGCTGGGACAACGGCACCGCCGCTGCGGTCGATGTCACCCTGCTGGGCCGCTACTACGAACGCTTCGCCGACCATGCCGTCGAGGTCGGCCGCCGCACCCTGTACATGACCACCGGGCATCGGCCCGACGACCCGGCTCTGCAATCCAGCTAGACCCGGGCGGTAAGCGACCATCGCGATACAAGAATCCAGGCCGGCCCCGAAGGGCCGGCCCGGAATTCGCTCAGACGGATCAGGCGAGGTCGAACCGATCGTTCTCGACCACCTTGACCCACGCGGCGACGAAGTCGTTCACGAACTTCGCCCCGGCGTCGTCCTGCGCGTACACCTCGGCCAGTGCCCGCAGCACCGAGTGCGACCCGAAGATGAGGTCGTTGGCGGTGGCCGTCCACTTGGCCGCACCGGAGGACCGGTCGAAGCCTTCGTAGACGTTCTCCGCCGACTCGGACGACTTCCACTCGGTGTCCTGGTCGAGCAGGTTGACGAAGAAGTCGTTCGTCAGCACGCCCGGCCGGTCGGTGAACACACCGTGGTCGGTGCCGCCGTAGTTGGCGCCCAAGGCTCGCAGGCCGCCGATGAGCACCGTGAGCTCAGGAGCGGTCACGTCCAGCATGTAGGCCCGGTCGAGCAACAGATGCTCCAGCGGGGCCTTCTCGCCGCTCCGCACGTAGTTGCGGAACCCGTCGGCCCGCGGTTCCAGCACCGCGAACGACTCGACGTCGGTGCTCTCCTGGGTCGCATCCGTCCGCCCCGGCGTGAACGGCACGGTGACGTCGTGCCCGGCGTCCTTCGCGGCCTTCTCGATCGCCGCGGACCCGGCCAGGATGATCAGGTCGGCCAGCGAGACCTTCTTGCCGCCGGAGGCGGAGCCGTTGAAGTCCTGCTGGATCTGCTCGAGCACCGGGAGTACCTTGGCCAGCTCGTCCGGCTCGTTGACCGCCCAGTTCTTCTGCGGCTCGAGACGAATCCGGGCACCGTTGGCGCCGCCGCGCTTGTCGGTGCTGCGGTAGCTGGCTGCCGACGCCCAGGCGGTCTTGACCAGTTGCGCGACCGACAGGCCGGACTCGAGGACCTTGCTCTTCAGGGCCGCGATGTCCTGCTCGTCGATCAGCTCGTGGTCGACGGCGGGAACCGGATCCTGCCACAGCTGCGGCTCGGGAACCCACGGCCCGAGGTAGCGGCTGATCGGTCCCATGTCGCGGTGCAGCAGCTTGTACCACGCCTTGGCGAACGCCTCGGCCAGCTCTTCGGGGTGCTCCAGCCAGCGACGGGTGATCTCGCCGTAGATCGGGTCTTCCCGCAGCGCGAGGTCCGTGGTCAGCATCGTCGGGGTACGCGCGGGGCCGCCGAACGGATCCGGGATGGCACCCTCGCCCGCCCCGTCCTTCGGCTTCCACTGCCAGGCTCCGGCGGGGCTCTTGGTCAGCTCCCACTCGTAGCCGTACAGGTTCTGCAGGAAGCCGTTCCCCCACCGGGTCGGGGTGGACGTCCAGACGACCTCCAGGCCGCTGGTGATGGCGTCCTTGCCCTTGCCTGTGCCGTAGGCGCTCTTCCAGCCCAGGCCCTGTTGCTCGATCGGGGCGCCTTCCGGCTCGGCGCCCACCAGACCGGCGTCGCCGGCGCCGTGGGTCTTGCCGAAGCTGTGGCCGCCGACGATCAGCGCGGCGGTCTCCTCGTCGTTCATCGCCATGCGGCCGAACGTCTCCCGGATGTCCCGCGCGGCGGCCACCGGATCGGGCTGACCGTTGGGGCCTTCCGGGTTCACGTAGATCAGACCCATCTGGACCGCGCCGAGCGGGCCCGCGAGTTCACGGTCGCCGCTGTAGCGCTCGTCGCCGAGCCAGGTGTCCTCCGGGCCCCAGAAGACCTCTTCCGGCTCCCAGATGTCCGGGCGGCCGAAGCCGAAACCGAAGGTCTGGAAGCCCATCGACTCCAAGGCCACGTTACCTGCGAAGACGAGCAGGTCGGCCCAGGAGATCTTGTTGCCGTACTTCTGCTTGACCGGCCACAGCAGCCGGCGAGCCTTGTCCAGATTGGCGTTGTCCGGCCAGCTGTTGAGCGGCGCGAAGCGCTGCGCGCCCTGACCGCCGCCGCCGCGGCCGTCGGCGATGCGGTAGGTACCCGCGGCGTGCCAGCTCATCCGGATGAACAGGCCGCCGTAGTTGCCGTAGTCGGCAGGCCACCAGTCCTGCGAATTGGTCAGGACCGCGGCGACGTCGGCCTTGAGGGCATCGACGTCGAGTTTCGCGAACTCCGCGGGGTAGTCGAAGTCCTCACCCAGGGGGTTGGATTTGGACGAATGGGCGTGCAGCACCGAGACATCGATCTGCTCCGGCCACCAGTCCTTGTTGCTGTGGGGGCGATGATCCGTCTTCGCGGTGGGCGACGGGATCGCCGGGTTCTCACTTTCGCTTGCGCTGTGAGTTTCGGTGTCAGGATTGGGCGGGCGGCTATCGGATGACACAGCATTCCTTCCTGAATGAGTGATGTGGGCTGCGATCACGGATGTGATCGGGAAGCCTGTGCTTCCACACAGTCGGGACACAGGCCCCAGTAGATGACTTCGGCCTCATCGATCGAGAACCCGCTGTCATCGGACGCGGTCAGACACGGGGCATCGCCGATGGCGCAGTCGACATCGGCGATCACCCCGCACGCCCGGCATACGACGTGGTGGTGATTGTCGCCGACCCGCGACTCGTAGCGAGCGACGGACCCGGAGGGCTGGATACGCCGCACCAGGCCGGTAGCGGTGAGTGCGTTCAACGAGTCGTACACCGTTTGATGGGACACCTCGGGCAGCGCGGATCGAACCGCACGGATGATCGACTCCGTGTCGGCGTGCGGATGGTCGTGCACCGCGCTGAGCACCGCTACCCGGGGACGGGTCACACGCAGCGAAACTCCTCGCAGCAGCTGCTGGAATTCCGTGGCCGTTGGCATGCACGGAAGTCTCGTCCGCTTTCTGGAACGAGTCAAGAGTGTGTCCGAAAGTCGCGCTCTCCCAATCGAGATCGGTGCTTCCGGGCCTGGTAGCCGGTCAGCGGCGCGGGTGGGGCGGGTCCACCGCCGGGCGTTCCCGGGTGCCCCGGCGTGGCGCCCGGAGGGTCACCGATTCCTCCGGAAATCCGGCGTCAAGGCCGGAAGACGGATCGGATGCACCCTTCCTTTTTGTGCTTGAAGATGTCGTAGCCGTACACCGCGTCGTCGAGTGGCATGTCGTGGGTGATCAAATAGGACGGGTCGAGGTCACCCTGCTGGATGTAATCGAACATCCGGGGCACATACCGCTGCCCGAATTGCTGTGCGGTGCGGATGGTGAGGCCTTTGTTCGTCACGACCCCCATGGGGAACTTGTCGGTGAGTCCGTAGATGCCGAGCACCGCGACGACGCCGCCTTTCCGGCACGCGAGAGTCGCTTCTCGCAGCGGTGCCGCGCGATCGGATTCCAGCCGCAGGAGTTGTTTGGCTTTGTCGTACATCTGCTGGAGTCCGGTGCCGTGCCCTTCCATCCCGACGGCATCGATGCAGGCGTCCGGGCCGCGGCCACCAGTGCTCTCGCGCAGCATCTCCTGGACGCTGTCGACGGCGGTGTAGTCGATGGTCTCCGCGCCGAACTGCTCACTCGCGACGCGCAGCCGCTCGGGGAACCGGTCGATGACGAAAATCCGGTCGGCGTCGAGCAGGCGGGCGGTGTGCCCGGCCATCAATCCGACGCCGCCGCTGCCCCACACGGCGACGGTGTCACCCGGGTGGATGTTGCAGAACTCGGCGCCCATCAGGCCCGTCGGTACGGCATCGGACAGGAACAATGCCTGTTCGTCGGTGATGCCTTCCGGTATCCGGAAGCAGTTGACGTCGCCGAAGGGGACGCGGACATATTCCGCGTGTGATCCCTGATAGCCGCCGAAGGGGTGGGTGTAACCGTAGATTCCACCGCTCGGATAGCCGAGCAGCGGTTGTTGCAGCGCACCGTTCGGATTGGTGGTGTCGCACATCGAATAGAGTTCGTGGTCGCAATACCAGCACGATGCGCACCCGATGAAGGACGGGACGACGACGCGGTCGCCCACCTTTGTCGAGCCGACCTCGGCTCCGATTTCGACGACTTCGCCCATGAATTCGTGCCCGAAAACGTCACCTTCCCGCATCCCGGGCAGATATCCGTCGATGAAATGCAGGTCGGAGCCGCAGGTGGTGGTCAGCCGCACCTGCACGATGACATCGTGCGGATTGACCAGCGTCGGATCGGGCACGGTTTCCACGGCGAGGTCGTTGACGCCGTTCCAGCAGAGCGCACGCATGTCTCCTCCTGTTCACCGAGCCGACGAGCGAGCGCTCGGATTGTGGGCGAGAGTGGGCATTTCGCCGGTCTGCAGCCGGGCTCGGGCTCGATAGAGGGCGGTGAACATGACCGCGCCGGTCAGCAGGTCGGGCAGTGGGGTCCGCGCCCGCATGGTCACTTCGGTGCCCAGATTGCGCGGCGCGTCCCGGAAGCCGAGGTCGACCTCGATGCCACGGGCGGAGGCGCTGTCCTCGTCGTCGGAGCCGACGAAGCGCAGGTGCCCGTCCTCCTCGCGCAGGGTTGTCTTCCAGGTCGTGCGCCCGTCGGTGCCGGAGTGCAACGTCCACTCGTAGGTCGACGGTTCGGTCGATCTGACCTCGGCGATATCGCCGAGCACCTCGGACAGGTTCGCCGGGTCGCGCCAGAACCGCTCGACTTCGGCTCGCGGGCGAGCGATGGTCACGGTTTGGCTGCTCGAATAGCTACTCGCCGACTCGATCAGCCGCCCCACGAGGTCGCTCAGCAAATGCTTGGTGTCATCGATGTAGTGCATGGGGCCTCCTGTTGCTCTCCGTAGTCGCCAGACACTTCGACGCGCACGAGAAGCACCGTGCCCTGCTGGTCAGCGGCACGAATCGTCGGTCGCAGAGGACGCGGAGCAAGTACTGCCGCCCATGTCCTCTGCGGTCTCGAAGCGGCTACCCGCCGCCGGATACGCCAAACCGGATTCGCCGTTCTCGCTCGATTCCGGCAAGGTCAGCGGGAGCGGAGCTCGCCGTCCTCAGCTGTCGGCCGCCGACCGGGGTCGCGCTCGGCGGCCGGCCCCTGCCCCACGAGCGCCGTCAGATCATCTCGCTCGGCCGATCTCGGCCTTCTTCGCCGCCAGCCGCGCGGCGAATTCGGGGGATTCGAGAGAGGCCACCTGCGGAACGATCTCGGCATCGACCGCATCGGCGTGGGCGGCGAGATTCGCGGTGTGGCGCATGGTGCGCTTGGTGGTGATGAGCAGGTCGCGCGGCGCGTGGGCCGCGGCCGCGGCGAACTCGACCGCGCCGGCGAGCAGTGCGTCGTGGTCACCGTCGATCACCCGGTGCGCCAAACCGGCGCCGAGGGCGGCCTCGGCGTCGAGGATCTCCCCGAACAGCGTCATCGCGGCGGCTCGTTGCGGCCCGACGGCGCGTTGCAGCATCCAGGTCATCCCGCCACCCGGATGAATGCCGAGCCGCAGGAACCGGGCGTCGAACCGGGCGTGCGGACCGGCGATCCGCACGTCGGCGGCCAAGGCCAAGTTGAGTCCCGCGCCGACGGCAGCGCCGCCGACCGCCGCGACGGTCGGCAGTGCGCATCGCGCGACCGCGAGGAATCCGTCGTAGATCACCCGCAGCCCCTGCTCGCGGGCCTCGCCGAGCGCGCTGAGATCGGCGCCAGCGCAGAACGCCGGCGGGGTTCCGGTGACGACCACCGCGTGCACGCCGGTATCGCGCTCGGCCTCGGCCACCGCGGCGGCCAGTTGTCCGGACAGATCCGGGGTCAACGCGTTCCGCCGATCCGGGTCGTGCACGGTGATGACCGCGACCTTGTCCCGCCGCTCTGTGCTGATCTCCGCCATGACCGGGATCGTAGGCGCCCGGGAGCGGCCGGTGGACACGCACGTGATGATTGCCGCTTTCCAATCGCGCCGAAGACAATCATGGCCGCGAGATTGCCCATTCCGGAACTCGCGGAGGATCGCGGCTTCTTCGACGCCGAAGTGAAGCTCGAGTGGCAAGGCAATACCATCAGCGGCCCGCAGGACATCCAATCGGCGGCGACCGGTCAGGTCGACTTCGGCGGGGCGTTCGGAGGCGCGGTGGCCAAGCTGGCGCAGGGCGGCGCGCCGATTACGGCCGTGGTGAACTCGGGCGCCATTGCGTGTTGTCACTGGTGCCGCTACTGTTGGTGCGGTCTCCATCTTGTGGATGTAGGTGACAGTTCCCTCCCACAAGAGTCCACATTCGCCACGGCGATCTCGCATGCCGTGTCCACGGCACCGCGCTCGGACCGGATCGCTTCAGCCACCCAGCACACCGGCGCGCAGCGAGCGTCCTTCCCAGCAGGCGGCATTCATGGCGACCCGCCGCATCCACAACTCACCAGGAGTAAGACCATGCAGGACAACACTATTCGCAGACAAGACAACGTAATCGGAGAGAACCGGACGACATCGGTCACCGGCATCCTCGATATCACCGACAACCGTGCCTCGCTGCGCGTCGACGGCTACCTGCCCGGACCGCGCGATGCTCATGTGCCCGCGCGCTCGATCCGCGAGCACGGCCTTCGCCGCGGCGATATCGTCACCGGCACAGTCGGATCCAGGCGAGAAGGCGTGCAACCGGCACCGCTGATCGGAGTCGACAGCATCAACGGCCTGCCTCCGGGCAATGCCGGGTCGCGACCGCACTTCGCCGACTTGGTCCCCATCTATCCGCAGGACCGCCTACGGCTGGAGACCGAGCCGCACGAGCTGACCACTCGCGTCACCGACCTGGTCATGCCGATCGGCAAGGGCCAGCGGGCGATGGTCGTCGCACCGCCCAAGGCGGGCAAAACGTCCGTGCTGCAATCCATCGCGCACGGCATCGCCAAGAATCATCCCGAGTGCCACCTGATGCTGGTACTGGTCGGGGAACGCCCGGAAGAGGTGACCGACCTGTCCCGCGCGGTGCCGGCCGAGGTCGCCGCCGCGACCTTCGACCAGCCGACCCGCGAACACATCGCGCTGGCAGAATTGGCCATCGAGCACGCCAAACGTCTCGTCGAAATGGGCCGCGACGTGGTCGTGCTGCTGGACTCGCTGACCCGGCTGGCCCGCGCCTACAACCTGGCGGCCGCCGGATCCGGCCGGGTCCTCTCCGGTGGCGTCGACGCCGGGGCGCTCGCGCCCCCGAAGAAATTCCTCGGCGCCGCTCGCAATATCGAGAACGGCGGCTCGCTCACCATCATCGCCACCGCCCTGGTCGAGACCGGTTCGCTGGCCGACACCGTGATCTTCGAGGAGTACAAGGGCACCGGAAACGCCGAACTGAAGCTCGATCGGCACCTCGCCGACCGCCGCCTGTTCCCCGCGATCGACATCGACCGATCGAGCACCCGCAAAGAGGAACTGCTGCTCACCGCCGATGAACTCGCCGCCACGCGATCGCTGCGAAAGACCCTCGCGGGCCGCGACCCGCGGCAAGCGCTCGAACTCCTGCTGACCGGCATGAGGCAAACCGAGACCAATCCGGAGTTCCTGACCCAGATCCGCAACGCGGGCTGAGTCGATGCGCTGTTCGACGAGATGTCCTGCAGCTGTTCCGCGGACGCGACGTGTTCGGCGCCCGCCGGGCGCCGAACACGTCTCACGCCTCGAACAGCGATTGCCCGAGATACCCGCCCGGTGCCGCGACCCCGGGCGGGATCACGAACACCGCGGAACCGACCGGCGTCGTCCATACGTTGAGCGCGTCGAATTCCGCGAGCCGGCGCTGCACCGGAACGAACTGCGCGTCCACGTCGCGCTGATAGGCGGCGAACAGCAGACCCGAGTTGGAGATCCCGCCCGGCGCGGGCGCGTCGTCGTAGTTGTAACCGCGGCGCAGGAAGCGCTCGCCGTCGTGGGTGTGATGAGCCCGAGCGATGTGCGACGACGGGGGGATGACGGGTATCCCGTTCGCGTCGACGGCCGTGAAGTCCGGTTCGTCGAACTCGTCGGTTCCGGTCAGCGGAGCACCGTTGGCAACGGTGCGGCCGATGGTGAGTTCCCTTTCTTCTCGGTCGATTCGGTCCCAAGTGTCCAATGTCATCGCGATCCGCCGAAGCACGCACGAGGTACCGCCGCTCAGCCAGGGCTGGGTCGCGCCGTCGTCCCACACCAGGCGGGCGAACTCCGGTGTGCCGGGAGCGAGGTTCACCGTGCCGTCGACCTGGCCCATCAGGTTGCGCGGCGTCCTGCCCGGCGTGGCGTCGCGGAATCCGCGCTGCACCCAGCGCACGGCGACCAGCGACGACACGCTTCGGCACAGCACACGCACCGCGTGCGACACCGTGGTCGCCTCATCGGCGCACACCTGCAAGAGCAGGTCGCCTCCGCTCCAGGCGGCATCGAGCCGATCGATGGGGAACGGGGGCAACGGCCGCAGCCAGGACGGCCTGCGGTGCTCGAGGCCGGCCACCGCGAACACCGCGGGCCCGAAACCCACGGTAACGGTGAGTCGCGCCGGACGCTGCGCCAGTTCGGGTTCGGTGTCCGCGAGGGCGGGCCTGCCCTGGGTGAGCCGGGCGGCGTCGCCGGTCCATATCTTCAGCAGTCCGACGAGGTCCTCGCGCCGGACTTCCGCCCTCAGATCGAATGCGACGAACGCCGCGTGCGCTTGCGCCACGGTGTCGATCCCGGCTTGGTGCGGTCCGTAGAACGGCACGGCCACGTCCCACGGCGACGGATCGGGTTTCCGCTGTCCGACGCGGGCGGCGCCGAGCCCGGCACCGGCGACGCCTGCCGCGGCGCCGCCGCCCAGCAGGAGTCGCCGGTTGATCCGTGCGGGTCGCGGTCCGCTCCGCTCAGCCACCGTGCGCGGGGGTCTGCGCGCCGGCGTGTGACTCGCCGCCCGCGTGTTCGGGCACGTAGTTCTCCTGATTGCCCGCGAAGTCGCGCACCTGGGCGGTGAATGTCGTGCTCGAGCCGTCGTCGAAGGTCAGCGTGAGCGACGTCTCCGATCCGGTGCGCAGTGGTCCGTGCAGGTCCATGAACATGATGTGGTCGCCGCCGGGCTGCAGTCGGGTGCGGCCGTGCGCTGGGATGACGAAACCGCCGCGTTTGGGCCGCATCGCCTTCGTCCCGTTCGCGTCGGTGGCCACTTCGTGCAGCTCGATCCGGCCGGAGGCGGGACTGGTGGCCGAGACGATGGTGCGGGGGGTGTCGCCGCTGTTGATCAGCTCGCCGAACGCGGCCGACATCCCGCTGTCGGCCGCCTTGACCCACTGGTCGGCAATCGTCACCGCATCGGCGGATGCGACGGTGTCCGTCTTGTCGGCCGATGAGCACGCGGTCAGCAGAAGAGGCACCGCCGCGGCGGCGATCGCGCCCCGCAGGAGGCGAGCGATGCGTGGCGGAGTGAAGGTATTAACAGCCATGAGAACTCCGGAAGTTTGTGTGATGTGGTGTTGTGTGGTGCGCCGACGAGGCGTTGGACAACCGATCCGTCGGTGGGCCTGTCGGTCCGTCACCAGGTGCTGTCGGTCGGCGCAGCGGGTTCGTCGCGACATGACCGGATCGTTCCGGGCGTTCGCTACGAACGCCGCAACCCAATGGGAACTCGCCGAATAGACCGCGGCCCTGCGAATCTCGTGGCGAATCGCTGCGCCGACCCACGATCTGCCGTGGCATTCGACGGTTCGTACAGGTTTTCTCCAGCCGCACGATGTCGATCCGATTCGCGTCGCAGGCGGGAAGCCCGCGACGCGCGCCGGCGCGAGGGAGAGGTCAGGCGCGCAGTGGTGGGCCGCGCAGACCGGAGCCCGAACCGAGCAGCAGGCGCCGTGGATGGGGCAGCGCCCGGCCGAGGGCGAACGAACCGATCCGGACCGGTGCGCTGGGCCCGTCGGCGAGCGCGCGCACCGTGTGCCGCACGTCGGAAACCGCACGCAGCACAGCCTGTTCGGCGGCGCGGATGAGCAGCGCGCCGAGCGGAACGGCCGCCAGATGCGTGCAGAGCATGGCCCACGTGGTGCCCGCGTGGTGGTGATGGCCGGCCGAGAGGGTGGATGCGAGGTGCGCGACGGCTTGCCCGACCGCCAGCGTCGCCATGATCTCGCCCGGTCCACGCCGGTGGGGCCACGCACCGGCCAGCACGCCCACCGCCGCGCACGCGGCGATCAGCAGGGCGATCGGTGCGGCGCCGGGAGACAGCGCGCCGCCACCGAGTGCGTGCGCGGCGATGCTCACCGCCCCGGCCGCGGATCCGACGAACGCGCCGCGCAACCGCGCCGCCACTACCGCCGGATTACCCACCGGTTCATACTACTGCCTGTCGTAGCGGTGACCGGCACCGGATCGAGTTCATGCCCGGGCCGTCGGGTCTGCCGCGACTCCGGGCTGTTCGGACCCAATCGGCCTGGTGCGCAATATGTGTGCAGCAGAACAGCGACGACGGTCCGCGGTGGCCCGCTCAGACCGTGAGGGCGGCGTGGACGAGATTGTGGTCGGATACCCCGCCGACGTCGTCGACCGCCGCCGCCGCGACGGTGGCGCCGTGCACCACCACGTGGTCGATGTACTGCGACTTCGGGCCCGAATCGCGGGGGCGGGTGGGGATCGCGCCTGCGGCGTATTCGGCGACGACGAAGTCGTCACCCAACCCGGCGGCGACGGAGGCGCGGTCGATGTTGAAGTCACCCAGCAGCACCGCGGCGTTCTGCGATGCGTCGGTGGCGAGTTCGGCCAGGCGAGTGAGTTGGTCTGTGCGCCGCCGGTCACCGGTCACGTGGGTGGCGATCACCGTCAGGCCGCCCGCGTCGACGACGAGAGCGCCTTTGCCGCGGTCCTGCGCGAAGGATTCGGCGGTGACTTCACGGCTCGGCTCGGCGGTGAGCACGACCAGATATTCGCCGCCGTCGAGCAGGGAGCTGGGGACGCGCCGCGGTGTCGGCAGCCGCTGATACCGCATCGCGTGGATCGTCCGGCCCGGCAGCGCCATTCGCAGGCCGGCCAACTGATCGCCGCTGACCTCCTGTAACGCGATGATCCGTTCGGTGCGTTCGGCCACCCGCGCGGTCACCGCGGCGATCCGCGCGCCCTCGTCCGGCCATCGGGTGGCGACGTCCTCGTACCAGTTCTCGGCGTGCACGCGATGCAGAACATTCCAAGTGGCCACCGTGATCACCTTCGCGATGGTATGCGACCGGGGTGGAACAAGTTACGGCGCGGGCTGCGCCACCCTCGGCGCACTCAGCCCGCGCTCTGGATGTCGACGCCCTGCTGGAGCGAGGCCACCGCGCGATCGAGGATGCGGTGGAGGGCCGGAATCGAATGGTCCGCACCCATCATCCAGTGATCGAGGCCGACGCCGAAGGCCGCGAAACAGGCCGCGGCCGTGAGCTGCGGCCGCAGATCGCCGGCAGGGAGCCCGGCGCGCGCGGCGAAGTTCTGCGCCATCGAGCGCTGCCGTCCGAGGGCGCCGATGAAGTTCTCCCGGCGCAATTCCGGGTTGCCGACCAGCAGCTGCCTGGCCCGGCGCGCCGTGTCCGCCTGGCGGTGGCGTGCCGGGGCGTCCTGCTCGTCGAGCAAGAAGTCGCGCAGCGCCGCGCGCAGGGCGGTCAGCACCGATTCGCTCACCGGGCGCCGGTCGACGGCGGCGAGCAGTTGCGCCATCAGGTCTTCCTCGTGGCTGAAGACCACCGCGAGCTTCGAGGGGAAATGGCGATGGAATGTGCGCCGCGAGACCTGCGCCGCGTCGGCGATCTGCTGCACGGTGGTCTGCTCGAACCCGTGTAGTTCGAACAGCCGCAGCGCCGCCTCGACCAACTCCCGGCGCACCCGCGTCTTCTCACGTTCGCGTGGACCGTTCACGCCCGTCATGCCCGCAGTCTCTCTTCGCGATGTCCCCGACCTTGATGTCTCAAAGTGACACTTTAGCCGATTGCCGGGCTATAGTGTCTCATCGAGACACCAAGCCGACGATCGAGAGGTGACGCCCATGTCGGTGCGACGTGCGGGATTTACCGTGGCTATGGCGGCGTTGCTGTGCGCGGGGGCGCAGATGGGTCCGGTGGTGGCCGATCCCGCGGGGCCGGGGGCGGCGCCGGGCACGGTCGCCACCGATGAGGCAATGCCCGAACCGCTCTGGATCGAGGGCGCGGGCACGGCCCATCGCCTGACGTACTGGACTCGGACCTCCGACGACCAGCCAGCGCTGTCCAGCGGCGCTGTCTTCGTGCCCGCGGGCACGCCGCCGAGCGGTGGCTGGCCGGTAGTGTCCTGGGAGCACGGGACGGTCGGCCTCGCCGACGAATGCGCGCCTTCCACCGCGGGTCGCAGCAAACGCGACCTGGACTACCTGGCGACCTGGATGCGCCAGGGCTACGCTGTCGTCGCGACCGACTACATCGGTCTGGGCACCCCGGGACCGCACGCGTACCTGGACGGACGCGCCGAGGCGCACGCGGCGATCGACATGGTGCGTGCGGCTCGCGCGGCCGACGATTCGCTGTCGTCGAAGTGGGTGGCGATCGGGCAATCGCAAGGCGGCGGCGCCGCGGTGTTCACCGCGTCACTGGCCACGAAATACGCACCCGATCTCGACTATCGCGGCGCCGTCGCCACCGGCCCGGCCTCCAATATCGTCGAGGCCGCTTCGTTTATCGGACCCGGTGTGCCCGCGATCGGCAACGCGCACCTCACCGCCTACATCGCGTACGTGATGAACGGAGTGAAGGCGGCGCGACCAGGCTTCGATCTGGACAGTTATCTCAGCCCGGTCGGCAAGCAATTGGCGACCGCCGCGGAATCGCTGTGCTTCCAGCCGCTCGCTGATCGCGCGCAGGGAATCTCGGTCGACCAGTTGTTCTCCCGCCCGCTCGCCGACGGCGATTTCGTCGTCACGGCCCGCCCGGTCATGGACGTCCCGCTGACGGGATACGACCGGCCGCTGTTCATCGGACAGGGCACCAACGACACCGACGTCCCCGCGCCGTTGACCGCGAAGCTGGTCATCGATCTGGAATCGCACGGTGTCCGGCCGGACATCCACGTGTACGCGGGGAAGGATCACAGCGCCACGATGGCCGCTTCGTTGCCGCACAGCATTCCGTTCGTCGCGCGCCTGTTCGCCTGAGCCGGGGCGCTCAGGCGCGCGCGGCCGCGGGCTCGAGGTCTGCGGTGTCCCGCGGCGGCTCGGTGGGCTTGCGGACCGGAATGGCCAGCGCGACCAGTGCGGCGAGCACGCAGACGCCGCACCCGATCAGCAGCTCGGTGCGGAAACCGGCCGCGGTGGGGATGGTGTGTCCACCGAGACCGGTGCTCATCTGCGCCAGAACGACTCCGGCGACCGCCGCGGACACCGTGGTCCCGATCGAGCGCATCAATCACGAAATCTCCACAAATGCCGCCGGTTCTCTCCACAACCGGTGGCTAGGGTTCGGTGCATGGAACACAGCGCACCGGCGCACCCCGCACGGCGGATCCTGGTCGTAGACGACGAGATGACCATCGCCGCATCCGTCGCGGCACGCTTGCGCGCGGAGGGGTTCACCGTCGAGCTGGCCCACGACGGCCCCTCGGCCGTCGCCGCCGCCGAGGCCGTCGACCCCGATCTGGTGGTGCTCGACGTCATGCTGCCGGGATTCGACGGCCTGGAGGTATGCCGTCGCATTCAGGCGCGCCGGGCGGTGCCCGTGCTCATGCTGACCGCGCGCGCCGACGAAACCGACCAGCTCGTCGGCTTGGGCGTCGGCGCGGACGACTATCTGACGAAGCCGTTCTCGCTGCGTGTGCTCGCTGCCCGGGTGCACGCGCTGCTGCGCCGGATGGACCGGGCGGCCGATCGCGACGGCGCCACGATCCTGGTCGGTGATCTCCGCATCGATGTCGACCAGCGCCGGGTCTGGCGCGCGGAGGTGGAGGCGCTGCTCACGCCGCTGGAATTCGATCTGCTCGCCCGGCTGGCCCGGCGCCCGCGCATGGTGCTCGCACGGGAGCGACTGCTCGAAGACGTCTGGGACTGGTCCGACGCGGCGGGCACCCGCGCGGTCGACAGCCACATCAAGGCGTTGCGCCGCAAACTCGGCGCCGACCTGATCCGCACCGTGCGTGGCGTCGGATACGCCCTGGAAGCCCGATGAGCGCCGGTCCCGAGAACGCGCCACGGGTGTGGAAGGCGATGTCCGGCACCGTTTCCGGCGAGTGGCGCAGGCTCAGCGACGGGGTGGCCGAGCTGCTGCCGCGGCCGTTGGACCCGGTGAAGTCGATCAAGCTGAAGCTCGCGATCCTCATGCTGTGCTCCGGCGGTGTCGCGTTCGGGTTCTTCCGATTCAAGATAGGGTGGCTGCCGCCGCGCACCACGCTCACCGCGGTGGTGATCGCGTTGGTCACCTCGCAATTCCTCGCCCACGGCATCACCAGGCCGCTGCGGGAGATGACCGCGGCGGCGAAGCGGATGGCCCACGGCGACTACACCTTGCGGGTGCGGGCGAGTTCGCGCGACGAAGTCGGGCAACTGGCCGAGGCGTTCAACCAGATGGCCGCCGACCTGGCGGCGGCCGATCGGCAACGCCGCGATCTCATCGCGAACGTCTCGCACGAATTGCGCACCCCGATCACGGCGTTGCACGCCGTACTGGAGAACCTGGTCGACGGCGTCTCCCAACCCGACCCGGCGACCCTGCGCACCGCGCTGGCCCAGACCGAGCGGCTGACACTTCTCGTCTCGGAATTGCTCGACCTCTCCAGCATCGAAGCGGGCGCCTTCCCGCTCGATCGCGAGGATCTGCCGATCGCGCCGTTGCTGGCCGACGTCGTCGCCGAAGCGGAGGTCATGACCGCCGCGCTCGGCCGCGGCGTGCGCTTCCGCACCGACGTGTTGCCCGGCGCCGCCCGCGTGTACGCCGACCGTGCGCGCCTGCATCAGGTGCTGCTCAACCTGCTCGACAACGCCGCCCGGCACGGGCCCGCGGGCGGGGAAGTCCGCCTGGCCGTGCGCGCATCGCAGGGCGAGATCGTGATCGAGGTCGAGGACGACGGCCCCGGCATTCCGCTCGCCGAACGAGCCCAAGTGTTCGACCGGTTCACCAGGGGTGGCCGCAGCGCGGGCGGAGGCACCGGACTGGGTCTGGCCATCTCCCGCTGGGTGGTCGACCTGCACGGCGGCGCCATCGCGGTCGCCGATCCCGGCTCCCGCATCCGGGTGGTTCTGCCCGGACGCTGATCTGCCACACCACCCGACCCGGACCGCGGGAGCGGACCCGGGGTGATTCCGCACGCCTATCGAAGGAACGAACCATGCCTCCAGATCCCGAACCAGCGCCGGCGCCCGGCGCGGCGCCATCCGGGCCGGCCGATGAGATGTCCTCGGTTCCGCCGGCTGAATCCGCGCCATCCGCAACCGATTCCAGCGAAGTTCCCGCTACGCCGGCATCGGTGTGGGCGCCGCCGGGGCGCGCAGCGGTCGCGGTTGCCCAGGTGCGTGCGGAGAACACCGGTCCGCCGGTGACCGGCCCGATGTTTCCCCCATGTCCGCCCAAGTGGCGCCGGGTCGCTTGCCCTCCCGGCGTGGCGCTCGCCGCGCTCGTCTCCGGAGCGGCTGCCGCGGTGCTGATCCACTGGGACCGGCCCGGCGTCGGGTGGCTCCTCGCGGCCGGTATCGCCGCGTCGGCGGTGTTCCTCGTCGACCGCGACGCTCGTAGGCGAGCGGCGAGTACGACGAGCGATGATGCGGGCGAGGCGACGTTCGAACGACAGACCGCCCGCAGCGGTTCTCCTCGGTACAACGCGGGGCGGCTGTGGTGGGCGACGCTCGCGCTCGCCCTGCTCGCGGTAGGGGCCGTCCGCGCCGCCGGCTGGTTGTTCGCGTTGTGCGTGGTCGCCGCATGCGTCGCCGGTTCGCTGGCGGTCGTCGCACGCCGCTCGGCGAACGGCATCCTCTACGACGCGTTCGCCGTCTGGCTCGCGGCGGCGCCCGCCGTGCCGTGGGCATACGCCGGTACCGCCCGCGTGCGTAGCGGGAACGCGCCACATGCGTGGCGGCTGGGGTTGTCGGCAGCGGTGACCGTCGCGCTGCTCACGGTGTTCGTCCCGCTGCTCGGCAGCGCCGACGCCATGTTCGCGGCGTTGCTCGAAACCGTGACGCCGGAGGTGGACATTCCGTCGATGGCGCGGTGGATCGCGCTGTTCGCGGTGGCCGGTCTCGGCACGCTCGGCGCGCTGTTCCTGCTGGCGGGCCCGCCGCCGCCCGCCACAGCGGCGGTGGCCGCGCGAACGTTGCGCCGATCGGAATGGGCGCTGCCGGTCGGCGCGCTCGCGGTCCTGTTCGCGGCGTTCGTCGCGACCCAGTTCGTGGTGCTCTTCGGTGGCGACGACTACGTCCGGCAGACCTCGGGCCTGACCTACGCCGAATACGCGCGCACCGGTTTCTGGCAGCTGTCGGCCGTCACCGTGCTGACCCTCGCGGTGCTCATGGTCGTGCTGCGCTGGGCGGCCCAGGACACCGCTGCCGACCGGTGGTGGCTGCGGGGTCTGCTGGTGGCGGTGAGTGTGCTCGCGTTGGTGATCGTCGCCTCGGCGCTCGGCCGGATGTGGACCTACCAGCAGGCCTACGGGTTCACAGTGCTGCGCCTGCTGGTGGAAGTCTGCGAACTGTGGCTCGGCCTGGTCTACGTCTTGGTGTCGGCCGCGGTCCTGCGGCTGCGCCGGGAATGGTTGCCGCGCGCCGTGGTGGGCACCGCGATGGCGACGCTGCTTGCGCTGGCCGTCCTGGACCCGGAGCGGTTGATCGCCGAGCAGAACATCGATCGCTGGCAGCGCGGCAAAACGCTGGACATCGAATACCTGGTCACCCTCTCGCCGGACATCCTGCCCGCGACCGACCGGCTCCCCGAGCCGCTGCGCACGCAGGTGCGTACCCGGCTGCGGGCGGACCTCGACGGGGACGCCTGGCCGAGCTGGAATCTGTCCCGGGCGAGAGCGCGGTGAGCTCCGTGCAATACACTTGTATTATCGCTGATCGTGGGTTATAACTGGCCTGAGTGGGCACTGTTGTCGCTGGTGGGGATCGACCCTCGCGAAGTGCTGCAGGTGCTCATGGGCGCCCGCCGATGGCCTCGGTGGGCGCGTGGCCGGAACGAACTCACGGTCCTGACGGTGTGGGGCCGGACCGAGACGGGCCGACCGCTCATCGTCGCTGTCCGCCGCACCGAAGGCTGGCAGTGGGACATCCTGGGCGCGGTCGAGATGACCGAAGCCCAGGTGGCCGAACTCGAGCGTTGGGAGCACGCCGATGACTGACTATCCGACGAACCCCGAGGACGTCCGGGACTTCCTGTCCGGTCTGGAATACGGCGACGCGCCCGTCCACCCGGCCGAGCTGCCCCCGCCGCTGCGCGCCGAGGACACGGTCACCGTCACCACGTCGCTGCGCATCCCGCTGGAGCTGCACCAGCGCGTCAAGAAGGCCGCCGAGCAGCGCAACGTGACCATGTCCGCACTCATTCGCGACTGGATCGAACTGGAGCTGGCCGCCCTGGAGAACGACCAGCCCATTTCGCGTGCCGACGCCCTGCGAGCACTGGCCGCCCTTCATCCGCTGCGGCAGTCGGCGTGAGTTTCCGCCGCGACGGCGTCACCGGTCGTCGCGGGTGAGGATCCGGTGCAGCCGGGCGGCGAACTCGTCGGGTGCGCTGCGGTAGCCGACGTGGTCGCCCGCGAACTCGACGACGTCCAGCCCGAGTTTCTCCGCGAGCGCGGCGTTCGGGAGCGCCGGGAAGGTGTCTCGCGAGTCCTGCCCGACCCCGAGCACCAGACGGTCCGCCGACGCACGCAACGCCGCGAGATCCGGGATGTAGCGCGGGTATTGCCTCAGTTCGTGCTCCATCCAGAACACCAGGTTCCGCTGGATCCTCCCGATCATCTCGACGGCCTCGGGCGGCAACTGCTCGCCCGGCGGAGGTGGCGCGATCCGCAGACCGATGCCCTCCGCGAACGCCGCCATGGCCGCGAGCGTGCCCTCGCTCCTGCTCTGTTCGTGGACGCTGTCCAAGAAGGTCAGCCACTTCTGGGCATCGGGCAGCAGTGTGGCCAGCGGTGGTTCGTGCGCGACCAGCGTGCGCACCAGGTCCGGCCGGGCGCGCAGCAATTCGAGCGCCACGATCGCGCCCGAGCTGCTGCCGAGCACGTGGGCGGGCTGGTCGGTCAGGTGCGTGAGCAGCGCCGCGGCGTCCTGGCCATCGGTGATCACGCGATTGTCCGGCGGTCCGTCGAGGGGGCTGCGGGTGAAACCGCGCCGGTCGTAGGAGACCACGCAGTATCGGTCGGCGAGACGTTCGGCGATGCCGTCGAAAGTCCCGGCGTCGCCGTTGCCGCCGGGGATCAGCAACAACACCGGTCCGTTGCCGCGGATCTCGTAGTAGAGCGTGGCGCCGGGGACGGCGAGGGTGTGCTGGGTCGGTACGTCCATCGGGAATGCTCCTGGAAGAAGAGACAGTTGCCGCAACGCCTCCCGGATGACCGGTAGCGCGGAAACGGGGGGATCGGCGTCGACCCATCGGTCGATGGCCACCGACAGCGCGGCCGCGATGGCGCCCGCCATGATCCGCGGGAACATGTCGGCGCCGAGGTCGCGTCCGGTGCGCTCGGCGATGGCCGCGGCAAGGGCGGTTTGGATCACCGCCTGGGATTTGAGGTACTCGCCCTGCAGCGACGGCGCTCGGGTGACCAAACGGACGCCGGCGGTCCACGCGGGGTCGGGCGGCTCGGCATCACGGAACTCCGCCAGCACGGCGTGGATCACCGCAGGCCACAGCGGCTCGTCGGCGGGCCGCTCGCGCAGGTGATCGGCGATCCGGCGGGCCCGGTCGACCGCCACCGAGCAGACGGCCTCGTACTTGCTCGCGAAATAGTTGTTGAACGTCCGGGGCGACACCTCGGCCGCCGCGGCGATGTCCTCGACCAGGACGTTGTCCACTCCGCGTTCCACAGCCAGCCGCAGCGCCGCGAAGCCGAGCGCCTCGCGAGTGGCGAGCTTCTTGCGCTCGCGCAGGCCGAGTACGAATGCCACGTCTCCACCCTAACGAAACTTGCGTGGGGCGCAAGATTGCGTGATCAGAAAGTTTTGTGCCAGACCGGATCAGAGGTCTCGGCATGCCGAAACAACTGTGGCGGTGGGTAATCGGATGGCTTAGGACATCACGGCGTGAATACCCGGCACAGGTCGAGCAGGTGGAGCCGCGTCTCACGCAATGACGGTGGGCCGTGGCTTTCCGCCCAGGGGATGCTCGATGGCAAGCGCTGTGGCCGATTCGGCGGCATCGGGACCATTCGTCCGTCCGACTCGGGCCGCCCGGGTGATATCAGGTCGGCTCGGCCTGTGCGATCCCGTCCAGCACCCGGCCCACCGCGCGTGCCAAGAGCCCGCCGACCGCGCGCGCCCACTCCGCTTCCCGCGACGTGCACTCTCTCGGCCCGCAGACCGCGACCGGCCGCACCGGCCTCACCTTCCTGTCCTCACCCCGCGGGCCGGACGACCGGTTCGAGGCGCTCGCGCAACGCCATCGCGTCGCGAGGCGCCCGCACCTTCGCGTCGTTGTCGAAATAGGTGTAGACGTCGCACGAGCTCGCCCACGAGTGGATCTTCTCCGCCCACATGTCCAAGCCCTCGTCGGTGTATCCGCTGACGTAGAGCTCGTCGTGCCCGTGCAACCGGATGTAGACGAAGTCGGCGGTGACCGCTTCGAGCAGCGGATACTTGCCCGCGGCATCGGCGACGACGAGGGCCACGTTGTGACGGGTCAGCAGATCGGTGAACGCCGGGGTCATGAAACTGTCGTGCCGGATCTCCAGGGCATGCCGCACCGGCCGGTCGGCATCGGTGCTGGTGTGCGCGGGGTCGACGCGGTGATCGTGCCGCCGCGCGATCTCGGCGGCTTGCTCGGTGCTGCGGGGGAGCCCGGACAAGAAGACGTCCAGCACGTCGGCGTCGAAGCGGAAGGTCGGGGGCAGCTGCCAGAGGATCGGGCCCAGTTTGGGCCCGAGCGCCAGCGGGCCGGACGCGAGGAAGTTCGCCAGCAGTTCGTCACCGTCGCGAAGCCGCTTCATGTGGGTAATGAAGCGGCTGCCTTTCACCGCGAACAGGAAGTCGTCCGGAGTCTGCTCCGCCCACCTCTGGTAACTGGACGGACGCTGCAACGAATAGAACGAGCCGTTGATCTCGACGCTGTCGAGTCGCTCCGACAGATAGGCCAATTCACGCTTGTGCGCGAGGCCCCGAGGGTAGAACGTTCCGCGCCATGGCGGGTAGACCCAGCCCGACGTACCGATCCTGATCCGGCCCATCTCTCCATGGTGGCAAATCCCCTACGCCGATGGGGTCTTCGCCGTCACCTTGCCGACCAGCCAGGCCACCGCCAGTGCCGCCACGAACGACAGCAGCGATGCGCTCATCCACGCCTGCCCGGTGAAGTGCAGGGCCTGCTGGACGTCGTCCCAGAATCGTGTCCACGCACCGGCGTCACCCGGGTTGACCAGTTGATATACCACGAACCCGGCCAGCCAGGCGGCCACCATGCCCCAGCGCGCGGGCGCGTCCGGCGCGGTGTTCCACTCGCGGCGGGCACGCAAGAAGAAGTCGGCGACGAGCACACCGAGCAGCGGCACGAACACCGAGCCGATCAGCCCGAGAAAGCCGAAGTAGTTCGCCATGTTCAACCGCAGGGCCAGAATCGTGATCAGGGCGCCCAGGCCGATCGAGAGCACCCGGCGATCCACGCGCGGTGCGAGATTCTGGATCGAGACGGCGGTGGAATAGACATTGGCGAAGGACTGATCCGCTTCTCGCAGCACGAAGACGAAGAAGAACAGCGCACCGAGGCTCACGTGCAGGAACGGTGCGTATGGTCCGCCTTCGCCGGTCGCCAGGGCCAGCGCGAACAGGCCGAGCACGTAGGCGATGATCTGGGTGAGTGCGTACGCCCCGCCTGCCGCGCCGAATGCCGAGCGACCGGAGCGGGCGTGCCGGGTGTAGTCGGCGGCGACCGGCACCCACGAGATGGAGACGGCCAAGGCGGCATCGGTGGCGACCCAGAAGAGGTTCCAGTCGACGCCGAACGGCCCGCCCCCGCTCGGACCCGGGTTCGCCCGCAGATCGGGCAGACCGGCGCGCAAGAACTGCGTGTAGAACCAGACCAGGGCGATCACGACGCCCGCGGTGACGAATCTGCGCAGCAACCGCACCGAGCCCAGCGGCCAGATCGTGAGCACGGTCGTCAGCACGCCGGCGACCACCACGTAGAGCCAGTGCGGATCACCGCCGAACAGTTCCTCGGCCGCGTCACCGATGACGATCAGCTCGAACGTTCCCCAGCCGATCAACTGAGCGATGTTGAGCGCGGTGGGCAGATAGCTGAGCTTCGCGCCGAACAGCCCGCGCAGCAGGACCATCGCGGGTTGTCCCGTGCGCGCGCCCGTCAGTGCCGCGGCACCGAGCATCGCCGCACCCACCAGGGTGCCCAGGACGGTCGCCAGGATTCCGGCCGCGATCGAGAGCTGCGCGGCTCCCTCGGGGTTCGGCGCGAGCACCGTATACGCGCCGGAGAACGCGAAGAGGCTGACGCCGAGATTGGCCCAGAACGCGCTCTGGTCCCAGAACGAGAGCACTTTCGGGGCGGGCTGGTCGAGGGTCAGCGGGGCTTCCCGCCTCGCGGCGGCACGGGTCGACGACGACATGACGGAAACGCTCTCCCTACGCCGGCATTACCCGGACAGGTGCATGCGGTCGGCGACGAGTGCGGTTCGCCCTCTCAGCCCGGCCCTGCCCGAGCTCCCGCGGTGGGGTGATTCCGGCGAATAGTACACCCGCGCCAATTTTCCGCCGGGTCGGTTGCCTGGAGATCGCCGTGACATCGGCGCGGCTCGAGCAGGCCCACGCCGGTGTCGAGCATCCCGGTTACGCCGTCTACACCCGAAGGCACGGGCGCCGCTACGGTTCGGGCACCTACTCGCACGCGCCGCTTCCGCTCGGCGGCACGGTCGGGGCGGCCGAGAATCCGTACCGGGAAGACGATTTCGGCGCCGGGAGACGCGGCGACCGAGCTGGTGCCCATCTTCCGGCGCCGGAACGTGTCGGCGGCAGCCACTCCCGCCGAACCGCCATCCGGCCCGCCCGGCGTCTCAGCCCATGAGGAACGAAGCGGCGAACCAGGCGAGCACGACCAGTACCGCACCGACGAGCGCGCCGGGGAACAACGCCCGCCCCTGCCGGGCCGCCATACCCGAGAGCAAAGCCCCCACAGCGAATCCCACGATCCCGCCCCCGACCATGATCCAGACGCCCGCGCCCGTATCGACCCGGCACTCGGGCTTGGACGCGCAAATGCCGCCCGCCATCAGGAACCACGGCGCGAGGACTGTCGACATCGCGGCCAGCGTCGCGGGCAGGAACCACAACAGGGCGCTGACGACGAGATCCGCTGTGCGGGGCGGTGCGACCGCGTGGGTCTCGGGCTCGCGCGTCGGATAGCCGGAGGGTGTCGTGCCTTGGGACACCTGATTCAGGTAACCGTGCATCGTGTCTCGCTATCGCTTGTCGGTGGAGTCGACCGGGCCGAGGGAAGTTATACACCAGCCATCCGCACGTCGAAGCGCTTGTGCTCCCGGCGATGCGAGCACGCGGTCGGCCCCCTCGAAGCGCAGCAGACCGCCCCCTCAGCCCATGCCTGCCCTAGCGAATACCCAGCATCGCAATCGGATTCAAGAGCGGGGACGAGCCGCGCTCAGCCGCCGGTGATCGTGGTAGCGAGGCAGGAGGTGTGGTCGGCGTGCCGTGTTCGACTTCGGTTGCCGCGCGGACGAGTAATCGCATTGCCGCAGGCCGCCCGCCTCTACCGATGCCCGTTCTCTACCTACGCGACCATCCTGTGTGTCGACCTGCTGCGCGGTGCCCCGAACGCGGCGCGGCGGCGCACCGCATGGACCGAACGACGACGATGTCGCGACGATTCGCGCCGAGTTCGCTCGCCCGCGCTCGCCGAAGACGCTTCTACTGTGGGAGTCACGCGTTGACCACGCCCCGAGACCTCGACCAGACCATCAACGATTGTGGCGCCCACCACGGTTCGCCCATCGATCACGGGATCGAGCGGGCATCGCTGCATTCCCTGGAGTTCGCCGCCGATCCACATCGCGCCTACCGGGAGATGCGGGCCCGCTACGGGTCGATGGCGCCGGTCGAGCTGGCCCCGGGCGTGCCCGCGACGTTGGTGCTCAGCTATCACACCGCCGTGCGAATCATGCACGACCCGCAGCACTTTCCCGCGGACCCGCGCGCCTGGCAGGCGAACGTCCCCGCCGACTGCCCGGTGCTGCCGGTACTGGAGTGGCGTCCCAACGCCATGCGCAGTGTGGGCGCGGCGCACGCGCGCTACCGGCAGGTCAACACCGCGAGCATCAACGCCGTCGACCTGCACGGCTTGCACGAAACGGTGGAGCGGATCGCGGCGGGGCTGATCGACGCCTTCGATGCGGTGGGCAGCGCCGACCTGGTGTCCCAGTACGCCCTTCCGCTGGCCTTCGAGGTGATCAACGCCCTGCTGGGCTGCCCGCCGGAGATCGGGCAGGAGGTGGCCGCCGCGACCGCCGCCGTGTTCGACGGGGTGGACGCCGAGGAGGGCAACCGTATGCTCGGCGCCGCGCTGATGCGGCTGATCGAACTGAAGCGCGCCGAGCCCGGCCGAGACATCACCACGCGACTGCTGCGACATCCGGCCGGCTTGGACGACGCGGAGGTGATCCACCAGCTCGTCGTGCTCTACGGCGCGGGCATCGAACCGCTGCAGAATTTGATCGTCAACACCCTGCTGCTGATTCTCACCGACGACCGGTTCGGCGGCGACGTCCTCGGCGGGAGCCTGTCCACTCGCGATGCGCTGGACGAGGTGTTGTTCACCGACCCGCCGATGGCCAATTTCTCGGTCACCTATCCGCGCCAGCCGATCCTGATCGACGACGTCTGGCTGCCGGCCAACCAACCGGTCGTGATCAGCTTCGCCGCCTGCAACAACGACCCGGCGATCGGCGGGCACAACCACAGCGGCAACCGGTCGCATCTGGCGTGGGGCGCCGGACCGCACGCCTGCCCCGCCCGCGACCCGGCCTATCTCATCGCCCAGGATGCGGTCGACCAGCTGCTGGACGCGCTGCCGGAACTGCGGGCCGCCGTGCCGGTGCACGAAATGACTTGGCGGCCGGGGCCTTTCCACCGTGCCCTGGCCGCGTTGCCGGTCGTTTTCCCGGCAACGCCGCCCTGGCGATCCTGAGATCCGGTAACCGGTCAGGACGGTATTTTCGGTGCGAGGCGGGCGAGGTTCGCCGGTCGCGCGAAGGTATCGGCGAAGGCGTCGGCCAGCGCCGGTTCGTGCTGGGCGGCGAGCATCATCTCCTGCATGGCAGGGGGCGGATCGAGCACCGTCGCCGTCCACCGCGCGGCGGGGTGCGCCACAGCCGTCAGCCACGGCGCGGCCGCCCACTCCATCCACGCGCGGTCATAGGGACCGTCCGGGTCGTGCAGGATCGCCTCGCCGTAGCGGATCGCGCAGTGCACGGCATTGTTGGCGCCCTGCGCGCCACCGGGATCCATCCGGCAGACGACGTCGCCTCCGCCCAGCACCGGCCGTCCCGAGGGCAGGGCGCCCGCCGGACGACGCATGACCGGGGTCACCGCCCCTACCAGCGTGGCCCCGGCGTCGGTCGGTTCGGCGTGCCGGTAGCGATCGGCGAGTTCGGCGGGCAAGTGCGCCGCCAGCAATCGCCTGGCCTGCGTCCAGCGCTGCGCCGGCGTGCCGTGCTGGTCGAATACGTCCAGCGCGCCGCCCGGCCGCGCCTCGAAAAGCAAGATCTCACAGCGGCGTTCCTGCCCCGGCCGTCCGGTCAGGCCGGGATAGGAGATCACTTCACCGTGCTCGGGTAGCGCGGTGTAGGAGCCGAGGCCCTCCGGGTCCGGCTCGACACCGTCCAGGTACAGCACGGCGAGCCGCCGCAGCGCCGTGGCGGGCGCGGGCCACCCCGGATCGGCCTCGAAGCAGTCGGCGAGTTCGCGACCGGCGCGGGTCACCACGGTCAGGGCGTAGTCGGCGGCGGCCCGATCGAGTTCCGCCACCGAGGGCTCGGCGATGCGCAGGTCGCCGCCCGCGGCCAGGAACTCGCCGAGCCAGCGCGCGAAGACCGTCCGCTGATCCACGCTCTGCGCGGGGCGGGTGAATCGTCCGGCCCAGGTCACCACCGTGGCACGGTCGACGGCCATGGTGAACCGGATACCTTCGATGGTCGGGGCGGTCGAGCGCCAGAAGCCCAGGCCGAGGTCCGATTCGAGGTCGAGCGTCGGCGGGAACTTGACCTGGGTGCTGGTCACCGTTCCGGTGAGCACCGCCTCGGCGTCCCGATCGGTCACCAGCGTGACGGCCCGGCCGCCGCGCAGCAGGCGATGGGCGAGGGGTAATCCGCATTCGCCCGCCCCGAGTACCAGTATCTGTCCCACCCTTTTGTCCTTCCGGTCGTGCGATCGACTACCGCGACAGCGCAATAGTCCGCGTATAGGTGGGTGCGCCACATCGGTAGAGACCCCGCGAATCTCCGGATGCGGCCGGACTACGCTGCATTGTTGTGTCGGTAGGACGTGCGTCGAACCCGGGTTTCCCACCCGCGCCCGCCAGTGATTTCGTCGGGCGCGAACGTGAGCTGGACAGGATCGGAATGGCGCTGCTGGGCGGGACCCGCCTGGTTACGCTGATCGGCGCGGGCGGCATCGGCAAAACACGGCTGGCGACCGAAGCGGTGCACCGGTTCCACAAGGCCCGGCGCGTTCCGGTGCACTGGGTGCGCCTGGCGTTGCTGTCGCGCGACGCCGACGCGGCGGCGGTCGAGGAACTCCTCGCGCGGTCGCTGATCCACGCCGACTTCTCCGGACGCTCGGCGTGGGAGGCGGTGCTGGACACGCTGCGCCGCCGCGACGCGGTCGGGCGAACCCTGCAGACGATCCTGGTGATGGACAATTGCGAACACGTCCTGGACGGCGCGGGCCGGGTGATCGCCGACCTGCTGGAGGCGGCGCCGGGCCTCACGGTGCTGGCCACCAGCCGCGAGGCGATCGGCTGGGTCGACGAGCAGTTGGTGCCGGTGCCCGCCCTGTCCAGGGAACAGGCACTGGCTCTGTTCCGCGCCCGCGCCGGCCTGACCGGGCACGCCGTCGGCGACGACGAGACCGAACTGGCGGTGGCGATCTGCCGTCATGTGCACAACCATCCGCTCTACATCCGGCTGGCCGCCGCGCGGCTGTCGCGGCAGCCGCTGCCGATGATCCTGCGCGACCTCAGTGGTGAGGCGACCGACCGGCGGCTGCGCTGGTCGCACGGTCCCCGGGTCGGCGCGGAGGCGCGTCACCAAGGCATTCGCGACGTCATCGCCTGGTCCTACGACCTGTGCGGGGACAAAGAGCGGTTGCTGTTCGACCGGCTGTCGGTGTTCGCGGCCGGGTACGACGTGGACCACGAGAACGCGGACCCGGCGGAGTCGGACGTCGGCGCCGAATTGGAGGCGATCGAGGCGGTCTGCGCCGACGACGAGCCGGACGGCCTGGCCCGCGCCGAGATCGAAGGCCTGCTCGAGCGATTGGCGGACCAATCGCTGGTCTCGGTGCATCTGACCGCGACCACGGTGCGGTATTCGCTGCTGGAGAGCGTCCGCCTGTTCGCCCAGCAGCGCGCGAGCGAACGCGGCGGTGAACCGGCCCGGCTGGCGCGCAGGCACCGCCGCTACTACCGCGACAAGGTCGTCGCCGCCCGAGCCGGATGGTTCGGCCCGGACGAACAGCGGCTGCTGGATTGGGCGCGGGCAGCCTGGGACAACCTGCTGTGCGCGATGGCGGGCAGCCTCGCCACCGCGGAGGAGGCCGCCGTCGGGCTGGAGATCGCCGCCGGGCTGATCGCGCTGCGCTGCCCGTTCCTCATCGGCTCGCTGCGTGAACCGCGCCGCTGGGCCGAGCGCACGCTGGCCGCCAGCCGGGAACTCGCCCCGCCGCCGAAGCCGCTGCAGGTCACGACGATGTCGCTGATCGCGTGGATCAGCCTGTGTCAAGGCCTGCACCACGACGCCGAACGCATGCTCGACGAGTGCATCGCGCTGTGCGCGCCCGACCGCGCCGCCCGGGCGGGCTGGCGCGAGCAGCCCGACCACGACCTCGGTCTGCCCGCTCCGGTCGAATTCGCCAGAGGAGCCGAGATGATGCTGGTGGACCGCGACGTACGCGCGATCGCGGTGCTGGCCCGCGCGCGAGAGAAGTTCTCCGCCGACGGTGACCGTGGCGGGGCCGCGATGAGCGAACTGTTCGAAGCGCTGGCCTCGGCGTTGCTCGGGACACCCGCGCAGGCCTTGGAGATCTCCCAGCGGCACCTGGAGCACGCCGAGCGCTCCGGGGCGCGGTGGGCGGCGTCCTGGGTCGGCCTGGCCCGGGCTATCGCACTGACCAAACACGGTGACCCGGAGCAAGCGCTTGCCGTGACGCACGCGTCGCTGACCACTCAGCTGGCGATACGCGACCAATGGGGCGCGGTATGGGCCGTCCACATCCGTGCCTGGGCACTGGCGCGCCTGATCCGCGACACCGACGGCGAACGCTCCGGCACCGTGACGGATTGGGCGCGCGAAGTCGCGCGCCTGACCGGTGGCGGCGCCACACTGCGGGACAGGATCGGTGTGGACATCGCCAATCTCGGCCCGTTCGCCACCGAGACCGACATCGCCGCCGGCACCGCGCGGGCGGTCCTGGGCGAGATCGCCTTCGCGGAGGCGGAGCGAGAGGGTGCGTTGCTGCGGCCGGAACTGGGCGAGGTGGCGCAGCTGGCGCTGGGGAAGCTGTCGCTGGATCGCCTACCCGTCGAGCATCCGGTCCGGCGGCACCGTCCTTCGCACTGGGAGGACTTGTCGGCGGCCGAACAGGAGGTGGCCGTGCTGGCGGCTGCGGGCTGGACGAACACCGCCATCGCCGCCCGGCGCGGCAGTTCGTTCAAGACGGTCGACGCCCAGATGGCCGCGATCCTGCAGAAACTGATGATCGGCTCGCGAGAGGACATCCGCGCCCTCGTGCCCGCCGACCGGCAGGCCCAGGTGACCGAGGAGGCCGCGCGCAAACCGCAGCGCGCCCGGCGCTGAGGCGAGCCCCGAATCGCATTCGGCCGAGCTGTCCGGTGGTGTCGTCGGCCCCGATGACAGGCCACAGGCCGGGCGACGCCTCTGCGGGATGCCGCCCGGCCCGCTACCGGCCGGATTCGCCGAGGCGACCGGTGCTCACTCCGCCCGTTTGCGCGCGGTGATCTGAATGCCGGGCTCGCCCGGGATGCGTCGCACCGTCGCGTCGGTGATCGGGAGATCGGCCACCAGGTCGCGGCCGTCCTCCAGATCGAGGCCGTAGCCGGCGATGTAGGTGCGGAAGAACGGAAGGCAGGCCCGGGCCATCGGCTGCGGCAACTTCCAGCGGTCGACGAAGGTCCGCGCGTCCTCGAAGGTGCAGCCCCGATCGGCCTCGATCACCAGCAGCAGCCCGCCGGGCCGCAGCACCCGGATCATCTCCGCGAGCCCCTTGCGCTGATCGGGCCAGTGCTTGATCGAACCGGAGCTGATCACCGCGTCGTAGGCGGCGTCGGGGAACGGCAGGTCCGTCGCCGATCCTTCCCGGAACTGGATGCGGCTGCCCAGCGCCGCGCCGCGCTTGCGAGCCCTGCGCACCTGCTGCGGGGAGAGGTCGATGCCGGTCAGTCGCAGCGTGGTCCCGGCGGTGGCCAGTCCGACCGCGAGTTGCCCACCGCCGCAACCGACATCGAGGACCTGCGCGCCCTCGTCGAGCTGGGCGACGATGTCGTCGAACAGGGTGGGGGTCATCTCCCGCACGGCATCAGAGATGAAGTTGTCGTAGAACCACGAGTCGATCGGGTTGTAGCGCTTGGTCTTGTCCAGCAGGACGGTCATGGCGTGCTCCTAAACGCGGGTGGCGAACTTGATCTTGCGGCCGAGAGTGTGCGGTTGTTGCTGGGCGATAATCGTTTCCTGGACGCGCTCGCGGCTGCTGCGCACGATCTCCATCGCCTCCTTCACCGCGACGTCGATGTCCATCACGGTGGGGATGTCGAGCATGGAGACGATGGATTCCAGGCGCTGTTCCGGGGTGCCGCGTACCGTCACGACCGGCTGCCCGAGCTCGCTGATCGCGTGCAGCAGTTGCCGATCGGAGATGGCGCGGTAGCGCTCGTCGACCGGCCGGTGGCCGTCGGGGTCCATCGGCACCTCCACCGGGAGGTGGAAGAAGATGTCGTAGTTCTGCCGGGCCCGCTGCCGGGCCATATCGCCGTAGGCGTTGAGGTAGCGGCGGTAGAACGGCCGGCCGGGCAGCGTGATGGTGTTCTTGACGGCTTTGTGCCATCGGCTCGATCCGGGGTTGGGACCGGTGACCAGTCGCGTGGTGCCGTAGACCCACTCGTTGAGCACCGAGCCGTCGGCGATGAAACCGCCCTGGGCGTCGAGGATCGCCTCGGCCTGGATGCGAAGCTCCAGCCTGCGGAAGCCGAGCGCCATCAACTCGGTGGTGCTCAAATCCTGGAACCGCATGCCCGGGTAGAGCTCGGTGACCACCTCGCGGGCGGAGGAGGCGTCCACCCGGGGGATGCCGGTCAGCAGGGACAGCGCCGTGGAGGTCGTCGTCTTTCCGGTCGAATAGGTTCCGGAGATGACGATACGTCGATAATTGTTTCCCGACATGGGAGTGCCTTTCCGATCGTTCGGGGGATGGGCGGGTCAGGCGGGCAGCCGATGCGCGAGGTCGTATCGGATCTCGCAGCCCGCGAAGTCCGATGCCCAGCTGGAGATGCGCCAGTCGCCGCCGCCGAAGGCGAGGACCATCGAGCGCACCATGTGCGTGGTCGCGGTGCCGGAGGTGAGCGGCGCCGGGGGAGCGGACGCGCGCGCGGTCATCCGGCGCATCCACAGCGTCTCGCTGTCTTTGCGGGCGATGTTGTCCAGCTCGTAGAGCACGACCTGGGACAGTTGCGCCAGGATCACCGTCGCGTCGACCAGCGTCACCGAAGGCTGGTAGGCGTCGGCCACACCCTGCCAGGGACCCGCCGAATCCGGTTCCGCCAGAGCGAAATCGGCTTGTGCGCGGCTGCCGCGGTCGGAGACGACGACGTTGCGCAGATACTGCCCACGGGCGTAGACCCCGCCGTGGAAGTATCCCCGCCCGGTCTCGTGCACGGTGCGCCGTGTGGCCTGCGACGGTCGCGGCGGCGCGGGCAGCGATACGGTGGCCTCCAGGCTCATGCCGCCGCCCAGCGCTCCGGTGACGTTGATCGTGTTCCCTTCCACCGCGACGACCGTCGCGCTGATCGGGAACTCCTCCAGCGATTCCGTCGCGATGGTTCCGCTGCTGAATTGGACGTACGGCACCCAGCACGACCGGATGTCGCTGTCGGTGAGCCCATAGCACTCGCGCAGGATCACCTCGAGCAGCCGGTAGCCGAAGATCGAGCAGTCGATGCTGCTGACGTGCGGCACCAGCACGCGGGTGCTCTTGCGCGACCAGTCCAGCGGATAGTGCACGCCGGCCGTCGCCGTCAGCCGCGGACGGTCCTGCGCGTCGCGGTCGAGGGCGATGTCGAAGACGCGGTGCGTGATCCGTTTGTACCCCTCGCCGAAGAACCGCCCGTCCCGGTGGCCCAGCACGGAGTCGATATCGGCGTAGGCGATCAGTTCGGTGGACATGTCGGTTCCTTTCATGCCGCGGCCTGCGCGTCGGCGGGCTCGGCGAACTGGCTGACCACCTTGGCGCCGATGCCGCGCAGGGACAGGCCCCGGCTGAGTTCGAGTGCGGAGATCTTGACGTCGAGCTCCTTCTCGGTGCGGGCCCCGAATTCCATCGCCATGAGCGAGTCCATGCCGAGGTCGGTGACCGGCTCATCGATGTTGATGGCGTCGGAGTCCACGCCGAGCACCACCGCGAGTTGATCGGCTAGGCGCTGGGCGACGAAGTCGGCGCGCTGTTCGGTGGGCAGCGTGAGGATCTCGGCACGCAGGGTGCCGCCTGCCTCGCCGCCGACGCCGATGTCGGCGAGCAACTGGCCGAAGCGCCGGGTGTCGGTGGACGGCCGCGCCACCCGCGACCACACCGTCCAGTCGATATCGGCCACCGCGACCTGAGCGCTGTCGAGTGCCAGGCATTCGCGCAGTAGGGCGGTGGCGCGGTCCATGTCGATGGGCAGGAAACCGATCGACTTCACGTAGTCCGCCAGTGCCTCGGTCTTGTCGGCCATGCCGCCACCGCTCATGAACCCCCAGTTCACCGCCAGCGCCGCCGCGCCGCGGGCACGCCGGTCGGCCGCGAGCGCGTCCAAGGCGGCGTTGGCGGCGGCATAGCCGACCTGCGGGGTGATGCAGCCCAACGCGCTGATCGAGGAGTACAGCACGAACATGTCCAGTTCGATCCCCGCGGCCTCGACCGCCCGGTCCAGATGCTGGGCGCCACGCACTTTGGCGAACAGCTCGTCGAGCGACTCAGGCGTGATCTGCGGGATGGGCAAGTTGTTCACCACCCCCGCGGCGTGGAAGATCCCGCGCAGCGGTGCGACCGACCGGATACGGTCCACCAGCGCTGCCGTGGCGGCGTAGTCGGCGATGTCCACTCGTTCCTCGATCACCGCCACGCCGGCCGCTGTGAACGCCGCGACCTGGTCCTCGGCCTGTGGCGTGGACGCGCCGCTGCGGCCGGCCAGCACGAGTTTCCGTGCGCCCTCGGCGACCAGCCAGCGAGCGGTGGCCAGGCCGAAGCCACCGAAGCCGCCGGTCACCAGATAGCAGCCGTCCGGGTCGATGCGCGGGTGGGCGAGCTCGGGGCGCACCATCGGCTGTTCTTCGCGCAGGTCCAGCACAACCCGGCCGATCTGGTCGGAGCGTGCGACGGACTCGAAAGCCGCGGCCAGCTCCGACACCGGATAAGCCGTGTAGGGGAGGTACTGGTATGTGCCCGAGCGCAGTGCCGCATGGCTCGCCCGCATCGGCATGCGCAGCAGTTCCGGGTCGTGGGCGAGGGCGCGGTCCATGTCGACGGAGAAGAAGGTGAGGTTGCGGTCGAAGGGGCCGAGATCGATGACGCCGCCGGTGTAGATGTCGGCCTTGCCGATATCGACCACACGACCGAATTCCGCCGCGACCCGGAAGTTCTGCCGCAGGATCTCGCCGGGAGCCGAACTGTAGACGACGTCGACGCCGCGCCCGCCGGTCAGATCGGCGATCTCGTCGACGAAGTCGGCCGATCGCGAGTTCAGTACGTGCTGCGCGCCGAGCAGGCGCACCTGCGCGCGCCGCTCGGGCGTGCCCGCCGTCGCGATCACCGTCGCTCCGATGTCCAGCGCGACCTGCACCGCGGCCATGCCCATGCCGCCCGCCGCGCCGTGCACGAGCACCGTCTCATCCGGCCGCAGGCGCGCCAGTGTCCGCAGCCCGAATTCGGCGGTGAGGAAAGGCAATCCGGATCCGCAGGTGAGCGGGTCGTAGTCCTCTCCGGGCAGCAGCTGGTGCGGTAGCGTCGCGCCCGCGTCGACGGACATGGTCACGTACTTGCGCAAGATGTCCCGGGCGCACACCATCATCCGGTCGCCGACCGCGACGTCGGTGACGCCGGGCCCGACGCGCTCGACAACGCCGGAGCCCTCCATACCGACCGTCGTGCCGAAATAGGTTCCCGCGAGCTCCTTTTCGGTGAGCACGCCGATGACCTTCATCGCGTCCTTGTAGTTGAGCCCGGCCGTCTCCATCCGGACCTCGATCTCGCCCGGACCGGGCGCGACCCGGTCGACTCGGCGCAACGCCAGATCGGACAACAACCGGGACTTCGGAATCTCCACCACGAAAGAGGCTTCCGGGTCCGACAGCGGGACGGCGCGGTCGCGCTCGTCGAGGTGGGTGCCGAAATTCCGGTCCAGCCGCACCGCCCAGTGGTCGTCTCCCCGCACGCCGATCTCGTCGAGCGCGTCCTCGGCGAGAACGAGATCGGTCGGCGGCGCCGCGGCCTGTGCTCCCGCGTCGACCAACCGCCACGCCGCGGCGGGCTGTTCGTTGAGCAGGGCGCGCCGCGCGCCCACCAGCGCGCCGTGCGACACCTGGACGGCGGTGTCGGCGGGGGTGCACAGCGCGTTCTCGGTGACCACGACGCTGTGGACACGAACCTGGGGCGCGTCGGCGAGCAGATGCTCGATGGCATTCGCCACGCGCGCGAGCCAGTAGACGTTGCGCGCCCCGTCGAGCGCCGTGCCGAACACATTGACCACCCGGATCCGTTCGGCGATCGGCACACCGTCGGGTGAGCGCAACGCCAGCCGCAGGCGCTCGTCGTTGTCGTCGGCGTCCGCGTCGGCGAGCACGACGGTGACATCGGTCCGGTCGCCCAGCAGTGCGGCCGCGCGGCCGGCCGCGTCGGCGCCCACGCAGACGGCGACCACGGCCTCCTCGGCGGGAGGCTCACTTGCCGGTGCCTCGACGATCTCCCAGATGGGCTGGTAGAACACCCGTTCCAACTGGTGGGTGACGTCGACAGCCGCGCTGACCGGGCGGAACTCGACGCCCAGCAGCCGCATCGCCACCTCGCCGTGCTCGCCGACGACGGCGATGTCGGCGCGCAGCGGGGCCGCTCCGCGGCGGGTCACCACGACCCGCGGCCGCTCCGGCAGCGCGCCGAGCAGGCGCACCCCGGCGATGGCGGCGGGCACGATCGCCACGTCGGTATCCGAGTCCGCGGCCAGCGCGGCGACGCATTGCAGCGCGGCGTCGACCACCGCCGGGTGGGCCAGGTGCCGGATCGGTGTCGCCCGCTCGACCGGCGCGAGCGAGGCGACCACCGCGTCCGCGCCGACCACGGCCGAGACGATGCGCTGGAAGGCAGGCCCATAATCCAGCCCGCGAGCCGCCAGCCCGCGATAGAGATCCGCCCCCGCGACCGCGGCGGCGTGCTCAGGGGCCTCGACGTCCACGACGGCGGCGGCGAAGTCGGCTTCGATGAGCCTGCCGTGGGCGTTGAGCGTCCAGGTGGTGGCGGTGGCCGAGCGTGAGTGGATCCGGAAGCGTTTGGTCGATTCCTCGACACTCACCCGCAGGACCGGGACGTCGTGCTCGTCGATCACCAGCGGCGCCACGAATTCCACCGATTCGAGGCCGACGCTCGTGCGGCCGGTGCGCTCGACGGCGGCGCTGAGCGCGGCATCGAGGTAGGCCGCGCCGGGCAGCACGACATACCCGTCCACGACATGGTCGCGCAGCCAGGGCAGCCGCGACACCGACAGCTGCACCTCCCATTCCGAGCTCGCCGCCGTCGTGGGGTCACCGAGCAGCGCGTAGCCCTCCGGCGTGCCGAGACGATCCAGCAGGGTGACCGGCTCGTCGTGCCACACCCGTTTGCGCTGCCACGGGTAGGCGGGCAGATCCAGGTGCTCGACGATCGAGTCCGGCCGTCCGGGTACGGCCGAACCGTCCAGCGAGCCCGCGACATACAGATCCGCGACAGCGCGCAGCACGTTGTTGCGGTCGCGCAGGTCGCGCGAGAGCGTGGTCACCGCGGCGCCGATCACTCCGCGATGGATCAGCATCTCGCGGATGTTGCCGCTGAGCACCGGGTGTGGGCCGACCTCGAGGAAGACCCGGTGGCCCGCGTCGACCAGTGCGCCGATGGCGTCGGCGAACCGGACCGGCTCCCGGACGTTGCGGCACCAGTAGTCCGCGTCCCATTCCGTGCCCGCGATCTCGGCGGCGGTCACGGTGGAGTACGTGGTCAGTTTCGCGTCCCGCGGGGCGAGCTGGCCGAGCGCGCCGCGCAGGTCGTCGAGGATCGGGTCCATCAGATGGCTGTGGTAGGGCACCTCGACCCGCAGGCTGCGCGCGAACGTGCCGGTGGCCGACAGGGTGTCGCGCAGCAGTTCCAGGTCCTGGCTGTCGCCTGCGAGGGTGACCGCGCCGGGGCTGTTCACCGCGGCGATGGAGATGCTGTCGGTGCGGGCGAGCAACTCCCGTGCCTCGCGTTCGGACATGCCGAGAGCCAGCATGCCTCCGGTGCCCGCGGTGGTCGCCTGCAGCCGGGCGCGGTGGTAGCTGACGGTGAGCGCGTCGCGCAGCGACAGCGCGCCGGAGACGTACGCGGCGGTGACCTCCCCGACGCTGTGCCCGACCACCACCGCGGGATACACGCCGTACTCGGCCAGTTCGGCGGTCAGCGCGGCCTGCAGCACGAAGTTGGCAGGCTGCGCGAACGCGGTGCGCACGATCCGCGAGTCGGCCTCGTCGGCGAGCATCTCGTCCAGGATCGACCAGCCCGCGATCGAGACGAACTCACGGTCGATCTCCCTGGCCACCTTCGCGAACGTGCTGTCGGTGGTGAGCAGCTCACGCCCCATGCCCCACCACTGCGGGCCCATCCCGCTGAAGACGAAGACGGGCTCCACCTCGCCGTCACCGATGACCCGCGACGGAGCCCGGCCCTCGCCCGCGGCGAAAGCACGCAACTGGGTGCGCAGATCGTCGGCGTCGTCGTAGGCGAAGCCGACCCGCAGGGGGTGGTGGGCGCGCCGGGTCCAGGCGGCCGCGGTGACCGCGTCGGCGGGATGATGGTCGAGCGCGAGCGCGAGGTTGCCCGCGAGCGTGCGCACGGCGGTCTCGTGGCGGCCGGAGATCGGCAGTACCTTCGGCACCGGGCGTTCGTCGTCGGCCCGCGCGGCCCGCGGCGGCGCTTCGGAGAGGATGACGTGGGCGTTGGTGCCGCCGTAGCCGAAGCCGTTGACCGCGACCACGCCCTTGCCCGGCTGCGCGGGCAGCGGTTCGGGGAGCAGCGGGACCCGTAGTCGGAGCTCGTCGAACTTGATCTCCGGATTCGGTGTGGTCAGGTCGAATTGGGGCGCGACCGTGCGGTGGTGCAGGGTGAGCGCGGCCTTGATCAGGCTCGCGACCCCGGCGGCTGCCTCGGTGTGCCCGAAGTTGTTCTTCACCGAACCGACCGGCACCGGCTCGGCGCGGCCGTCCACCGCGCCGTACACCGCGCCCAGCGCCGACATCTCGAGCGGGTCGCCGACCGCGGTGCCGGTGCCGTGCGCCTCGAGGTAGCTCACCTCGTGCGCGGCGACACCGGCGTCGTCGCGCACCTGACGGGCCAGTTGTTCCTGAGCAACGGGATTCGGCACCGGGATGGCCATGGTGCGGCCGTCCTGGTTCACGCCCGTCGCGCGGATCACGGCGTAGACGCGGTCGTTGTCGCGCTGCGCCACGTCGAGCGGCTTGAGCAGCACCGCGCCCGCGCCCTCGGCGCGGCCGTAACCGTCGGCGGCGGCGTCGAAGGTCTTGCAGCGCCCGTCGACCGAGAGGAACCGGCCTTTGCACATCGAGATGAACGTCTCCGGCTGCAGCATCGCGTTCGCACCGCCGGCCAGCGCGATCTCGCACTCGCCGTTGGCGATCGCCTGCACCGCGAGATGCGTGGCCACCAGCGACGACGAGCATGCGGTGTCGACGGTCAGGCTCGGGCCGTGCAGGTCGAGCAGATAGGAGATGCGGTTGGACAGCAAGGTATGCGAGGCGCTCATCGCGGTGTGGCTGGTGATCGCCGAGCGGACCAGCGGACCGCTGCGTCCGAGCACGTTGTCGAGGATGAAGCCGCCCACGTAGACACCGACCCGGTGGCCGGAGACCCGGCCCGCCATGCCCGCGTCGTCGAGCGCCTCCCAGGTCACCTCCAGAAGCAGCCGCTGCTGCGGGTCGAGGATGGCGGCTTCCTTCTGGGCGATGCCGAAGAAGTCGGCGTCGAAATCCCACAGCGGCTGGGTGAGAAATCCGCCGCGCCGGGTGTACATACGCCCCGGCGCGTCCGGATCCGGGTCGTAGTACTTTTCGATACTCCAGCGATCCGGTGGGATATCGACGATCCCGTCACCTTTGTCGAGCAGGAAATTCCAATAACTCTTCGGGTCGAATACACCGCCTGGAAACCGGCAGCCGATACCCACTATTGCAATGTCGACCATTATTTCTCCTGGCCTGAAATGCGGGTCCATGCTGAGCCCCCCGACCGCAGCAGCACAAATATCTGATGAGCTTCTTCGCTCGAATGGTCATGCTATTGCGCGGGCCGCTCGAGCGTCAATTGTTCTGCGTTACAGCTTTTTCAATTTACGTAACGTCGCCACCAGTGGCGCGTTGGAAAGCATCCCGTGCGTGAGACGCGGATGAATGGCGCTGAGATTCATCAGCACGGCGTAGCGCAGACCGTGGTCGCGCCAGTCCGCGAGCTGCTCGACGATCTCGTCCGGCGTACCGGCCAGGCAGAATTCCCGCACCAGCGAAGCCGGGACCTTCTCGATGTAGTCCAGCACGGTGCGCTCGTCGAGCGTCTGCGGCAGGTAGTCCTGCAGGCCGGTGAAGTCCTCGCCCAGAGGGTGGGTGGCGCCGTGCCTGGTCCACATCTCGCCGGGGGCGCACAGGGTCAGCGCCCGCGCGCCGACACTTTCGACGAGAGCGTCCACCTCTCCGGGACGGGCCGCGGTGAGCACGCTGAACACGGCAGCGGGCGCGACCGACGACGGGTCGCGGCCCGCGTCGGACGCCGCGGCGCGGACCTGCTCGAGACGGTGCCGGTACTCGTGCGGGCGCTGCGCGAAGCCCGGGAACCACACGTCGGCGTAGCGACCGGCGGCCCGCAGCATGCGCGGGCCTCCCGCGGCCACCCAGATCTCCGGACGGGTGCCCCGGTAGGGCGGCACATCGAAGACCGCGTCCCGCAACGGGAAATACGGCGAGTCCCTGGTCACCAGGGTGCCGTGGGAATCCCACAACGCCCTGATGGTGGCCAGCGCCTCCTCGAACCGTCCGACCGGGGCGGTCCAGTCCACGCCGTAGGGCTCGTTGTTGTCCCGGATGCCGGTGCCGATGCCGAGAATGGCCCGGCCGCGACTCAACTGGTGCAGGGTGGCCGCGGCCTGCGCGGTCACCGCGGGATTGCGCCGGCCCGCGTCGGTGACGCCCACACCCAGCCGCAGGCGGGCCAAGCGGTTCTGCGCGGCGAGATAGCCCAGCGCCGTCCACGGTTCGTAGATCCCGTCGGCATGCGGTGCGAGCCGGGTGATGCCGACGTGCCGCGGTTTCCAGATCGAGGCGGGCAGGATCGAGGGCAGGTGGTCGGTCACCCAGAGCGAGTCCGCTCCGCCCGCCATCGCCACCGAGCGGCTGCCGCGAAATTGCAGGTCGGGCGCGAACCGGGTGTAGACGCCGGAATCCATCACACCTGTGCGGAATTTCGCCATGTTGTTCCTATCGCACTATTTGGGTACTGGTTCGAGAGCGGCACTGGTCTCGGGAATTTCGATCCTTCGGTGCCAATGGGCGAGTCGCGGCGGCGCCCACCAGTTGGCGGCGCCGAGCAGGCGCATCAAGGCGGGGGCGAGCACGCCGCGGATCAACGTCGCGTCGCTGAGCACGGCCAGGGTCAGGCCGAGGCCGAACAGCTGGATGAACGACACGTGCGAGGTCACCATGCCCGCGAAGGCGATCGCCATCAGGCAGGCGGCGGCGGTGAAGATGCGTGCGGTGCGGGCGACGCCGGTCGCCACGGCGCCGGTGTTGTCACCGGACGACAGCCACTCCTCGCGAATCCGGGACAACAGGAACACCTCGTAGTCCATCGAGACGCCGAAGGCGATGCAGAACATCAGGATCGGCATCGTGGGCACCAGATAGCCGGTCGAGGTGAAGCCGAGCAGGTTCGACAGGTGCCCCTCCTGGAATATCCAGACCATGGCGCCGAAGGTCGCCGCCAGCGAAAGCGTGTTGAGCAGTAGCGCTTTGATCGGCAGCAGCACGCTGCCGGTGAAGAAGAACAGCACCACCACGGTCGACAGCGCGATCATGAAGACGGCCAAGGGGAGTTTCGCCCCGAGCGCGTCGAGCGTGTCGACGTTTTCGGCTGCCGCACCCCCGACCGTCGCGTGACTGGGCGGGGAGACGGCGCGCACCTGGGCGAGCTGATCGATCGCGGCGGGGGAGTACGGGTCGAGGCGGGTGCCCACGCGCAGGTAGGTGCCCGCGTCGTCGCGCATGCCGGGCGGCGCGGAGGCGACTTTCAGCCCGCCGGCATAGACGCCCGCCGCGGACAGCACGGTCGAGACATTCTCCACGCGCGACAAACGCTCTGCGTAGGCGGCGATCTCGCGGTCTCCGCCGCGGTAGCCGGGCATGGCCACGAGCACGCCGGCCATCGCGTTCTCCCGGAAGCCGGTGCGCAAGGCGTCGCCGACCGCATGGCTGGACGCCCCGGCGATGACCCGGTCGTCGGCGGCGCCGAACCGGATGGACAGGAACGGCGACCCGAGCACCAGCAGCAGCGCGATCACGGCCAGTGCGGCTACGACGGGATGGCGCATGACCAGCCGCACCGCGCGGTACCACCGGGTCTCGGTCACCTCGGCGGGTTCGGGCTGCGGTCGGTGGAATCGGCGCCGCGAGAGGGCTCGCAGGTCGAACGCGTCGACACGGGGGCCGAGCAGCGCGAGCGCCGCGGGCACCAACAGCAGCGTGGTGAACACGGCCGCCCCCAGCACGGCCAGCCCCGCGTACGCCAGCGACCTGAGGAAATACAGCGGGAAGACCAGCAGCGTCGACAGCGACAGCGCGATCACCACACCGGAGAACAGGACGGTGCGCCCCGCCGTGCGTGCTGTGCGCGACACCGCCTCCGCGGTGTCGCGTCCAGCGGCGAGTTCCTCCCGGAACCTGCTGACCATGAACAGGCTCGAGTCGATCGCGACCGCGAAGCCGAGTGCGCTCATCATGTTCAGCGCGAAGATCGACACGTCGCCGAACTCGGTGAGCAACCGCAGGATCGGCAGCGTCGCGAAGATGTTGAACACGCCGACCGCCAGCGGGATCAGCGCGGCCGTCACGCTGCCGAAGACCAGGATCAAGGCGAGCCCCGTCAGCGGTATCGCGATCGCCTCGGTGATCAGCAAGTCGGTGACGATCCGATGGCTCATCTCGTCGAAGGCCACCGCCTGGCCGCCCGCCCGCACGGTGACACCGTCGAAATCGCCGCTCACCCGGCCGGCGATCGCGCCCGACCGTTTGGGCGCGTCGGTGTCGTCGCCGGTGACATGGACCAGGACCAGACCGTCGCGGCCGTCGCTGCCGCGCAGGCCCTGCCGCAGATCCGGGGGGAGTTCCCAATAGGACTGGACCGCGTCGATCTCCTCCTGGCCCCGCAGATCCGCGGTCAGGCGCTCACCGACCGCCCGCGCCGCGGGGCTGTCGAGCCCGTCCGGCGCGGTGACCAGCAGTATGAGATTCGGGGCTGCGCCGGGGAATTCGCGGCCGAGGAACGCCGCGACCTCGGCGGACTCGGTGTCGGACGGAATGTAGCCACCGGACTTCAGATGGGCAGGCGCCGACCAGCCCAGTCCGACGCAGACGATTCCGATGAGCAGCGCGCCGTAGAGGATGGAGCGCGGCCGCCGGATCGCCAGGCGTGCGAGACCAACAAGCATGATGAAAGACCTCTTCTCGAACTCCGGCCGTGGCGAATGCGTATGCGATCGGCGCTATTCGGTGGCGCCGGGATCGATGTAGCCGGCCAGCGCACGCCACTCCTTGGCATTGCGGTGGGCGAGTTCGGCGACCGCCGGAATGCAATGCGGGGGGACCGTGGCCACCAGGGCGGTCCACACCTCGCGCTGCATCGAGTGTGTGTGCAACCAGCGCAGCAGGTCACGGCCCTGCTGGCTGTGCCGCATGGCCGGGTCGCGGGTGAGCTGCTGCAGCAGCAGCGCGCTGCCCTCGGGCTGGTCGGCGGCGCTGTCGTGCTCGGATGATCCGGTCTCGCGCAGGCGTTTGCGGATCGCGTGCGCTGTGCTGATGGACACCTCGGCCGCGGCGGCCAGCGCGCGCAACGGCATGTCCGGCGAGGCCGCGAGCAGCTCGGCGACGCGGCGCCTGCGCTGCGCGCGATCCATCGGCCTGCGCCTGCCGTCGGCGCCGACGCGGATGTTCGACTGCGGAATTTCCGCACTCGAACGTTGCCGGAGCGTGGCCACCGTGCGCGCGGACAGCCCCGTGGTGGACGCGATGGCGCGGTCGGACAATTCCGGCATCGTCTCGATGATCCGCTCCGCCGCCGCTTTGCGATCCGAGAGCGTCAACGGCAGCCCGTGCGTCGTATTCAGTTCGACGCCGCGCAGAAAGGCCTCGGCCGCTGTTCCGTCGAAGAACACGACTTCGATGTCCTCGCGGCCGAGCCATTGTGCGGCACGCAGCCGGTGCATTCCATCGATGACGCGCATCGTGCTGCGATGCACCAGAATCGGCGGCAATTCGGTGTCGCTCTCGGCCAGTCGTGCGATATGCCTGCGGTCCTCGCCGTTCGACCGCGGTGAGTCCGCGGGCAACAGTTCGCCGATCGATACGAGATAGCGCGCGTTCGACGCCAGCGGCACCACATCGCCGCTCACCAATTTAAACTCAGCGGACATTTCGAAACCCCCAGGGTCGCCCGGATTCAGATCGGTCCTCGATGACCCGATGGTCCATCCGGAACCCGGCTAGGCTTCGACCGACCGATCGGTCACAGCGTAGGTGCGCCCGGTGCGCGACACTAGGCTTTCCGGAAAGAGTCGGGAGAATTCGAAAGCATGACAGTCATTGCCGACCCGGGTCGCACGGCCCTGCTCATCGCGGGCACCGTGGTGGCGGAACGCGAGGGGCTGCACCGACTTTCGATCAACGCGGTGGTCGAGGAAGCCGGGATGGCCAAGGGCACCTTCTACCATCACTTCGTCAATCGCCGCAGTTACGTCATCGCGTTGCACCGCCGCTTCTTCGACGCGTTGTCCCAGTCGGTGGCCGCGGCGCTGGCCGGGATTCCGCCGGGGATCGAACGGATCGGCCCCAGCCTGGACGCGTTCCTGGATGCCTGCCTCGACGCCCGCGGCACCGAGGCGTTCATGGTCCAAGCGCGCACGGATCCGGATCTGCGCGAGGAGATCCGCCGCCGCCACGAGCTGTTCATCGCGGTCGGGCGGCCGGACATGGTCGCGGCGGGGTGGCCGGACCCCGACGCCGCCTCCCGGATGAAGGTCGCCATGGTCGGTGAGATCTGTCTCGCCGAGCTGACCTCCCGGCGTGCCCGTCCGGATCTGCGGATCGCGGCCGTGCGCATGCTGACCGCCAATCGCACCGGATCGCTTGCCGGGGAACCGCCCGAGGGCGATGCGATCTGAGCTGCTCGGCCCGAAAGTGTCTCGTACCGAATACCTTCCGTGTCTCGCAGGTGCCAGGCAGCTGCCGTCGCCGACACGTTGCTGTGGTTGCGGCTACGCGGCGGCCATCTCCCGGGCGATGGCCGCGGCGAAGGCGTCCACATCGGCCTCGGTGGTGTCGAACGAGCACATTCAACGGACCTCGCCGGTGCGCTCGTCCCAGACGTGGAAGCGGAACCGTTTCCGCGGTCGCTCAGGCCGACGCCGGCGCGGCCGTCTCGACGCCGGCCTTCGACGGGCAGGTGGTCAGGGCACCACGACGACCTTTCCGGTGGCCTGATCGCTCTCCATGTACCGGTGCGCCGAAACGATGTCGGCCAGGCTGAAGACGCGGTCGATGTTGGGCCGACAGGCGCCGGCCTCGACCGCGCGGACGATCCGCCGCAGCATCGGCGTACCTGCGTTGCCCTGCACCGTATCGCTGTGGAAGGCCGTGAGTTTGGTTCCGGACGGGATCATCGCTACCGGTTCGAAGTCCTGAATCGACCACCCGCTGAGCGAGCCCGCTACACACACGGTCCCGCCGCGGCGCACCAGGTGCAGCGAGTCCACCACTGTGCTCGCCCCGACGAGATCCAGTACATGGTCCGGACCCTCGGGCCAGACCGCGTGCACGCTCGCCGCCAGTGTGCCACCCTGGTCGAGGAGTGGGTGGTCGACGCCGGCCGCGGCCAAGGCGTCGATCTTGCCCGGCTGCCGTGTCGTGGCGGCGATCTCGATACCGTCGCCGGACGCGATCGAGGCGGCCGCCATCCCTACCGACGAGGTCCCGCCACGGATCAGCAACCGCCCTCGGACACCCGGCACGATCCCCAACGCGTCCAGCGAGCCCTGTGCGGTCAGATATGTCTCGGGCAGCGCGGCCAACACCTCCCAGGGCAACGTGGTGGTGACCGGCATCAGCAGTGCGTTCGGCAACAGCGCGTACTCCGCGTAGCCGCCGTCGAAGTCCCGGCCCATCTCACCCATCACCGCCGCGACGGTCATGCCCTCCGGCAACCCGGGATCGGTCGAGGCCGCCACGATTCCGACGCATTCGATCCCGAGCACACGGGGGAACGCCACATTCGGAGAATGACCCTGCCGGGTTCTCAGTTCCGACCGGTTCAAGCCGGTGCCCTTCACCTGCACCAGGCTCCAGCCCTCCCGAACCGCCGGTACCGGCAACTCTCGAATCTCCAGCGCCTCCGGGCCACCCGCCCTGACACAGACCGCCGCTCGCATCGTCGTAGACATGTGTCCACTGTCGCCGGGAGGCAGTCTGGCCTGCCACCGATAGAATGCCGAGTTATGCCCGTTGGCCGCCAACATTCCCGGCCCGGCGCGACATCGCGGATATGGCCGTCCGGAGGCGCCCATACCTGGCCGTCGGGAGGAACGAGTGCGGTGCATTCCCATCCTCGCGGGCATCTCGTCTACGCGGCGCGTGGTGTCTTGTCGGTGCACACCGAACGTGGCACATCGATCGTTCCGGCCAATCGAGTCGCATGGACCCCTGCCGGATTCACGCACTACCACCGCGCGCACGGGCACACCGATATGCGGATCGTCTTTCTCCCGGCATCCCTGGCCCGCCTCGTGCCTGCCCACCCAGCCGTGTTCACAGCCTCCGGCCTCGTCCGCGAAATCCTTCTCACCCTCACGGGTTCGCGCGGTGGTGACAGCGTCGCAAGCGACCACGAGCGCGCCGCGCGCGCTCGCCTTCGCCGGGTCCTCGTCGACGAACTCCGCGAAGCGCACGAGCAGCCACTGATCCTCCCGCAACCGCACGACGACCGATTGCAAGCCGTCGCGCGGATACTGCACCGAAACCCCGCGGACAACACGACGCTGGCCGAACTCGGGCGGACGATCGGAGCCGGCGCGCGTACGCTCAGCCGTCTGTTCCACAACGAACTCGGCATGACCTTCTACGAGTGGCGCACCCAGCTACGCATCTATCACGCGCTCGTCCTGCTCGCCGACGGCCACGACACCACCCACGTCGCACATGCCTGCGGATGGGCGAACCCCAGCAGCTTCATCGCAGCCTTCACCGGCGTCCTCGGCACCACACCCGGCCGCTACCGAGCTGGACATCCGGCGAAGTAGCGCGTGAACCGACTGCCTGCCGGGCGAATACAGCGTCGTGACAGGCGGATTGACTGCGACTACCGTGGGTATGTCGAGCGCGAACGCACGCTCCATCGTAAGCAGCTGGATCGGATGAAACGGAGAACGCGATGCTCGGACTGGGAATACTCGGCTGGATCATCATCGGCGGGTTGGCGGGGTGGATCGCCAGCAAGATCATGAAAACCGATGCTCAGCAGGGCATCCTGCTCAATGTCGTCGTCGGTGTGATCGGTGGGCTGCTGGGCGGTTTCCTGCTGAAGCTGCTGGGGGTGGATGTCGAAGGCGGAGGCTTGTGGTTCAGCTTCTTCACCTGCCTGGGCGGCGCGGTGATCCTGCTGTTCCTGGTCGGGCTGGTGACCGGCCGCCGCGGCGCATTGCGCTGACTTCTGGCGAACCCGGGGTAGCCGCCACATGGTCGACGGCCATCCCGGGTGGCCGACCGCTCCGCGATGCGTTATGGCAGATCGTGATCGAAGTCGAAGTGGAGCTGGATGGTGGTGCCCTGTCGGCTGGTGTGTATGCGCACGAGGTCGGTGAGCTGGTTGACCAACAGCAGGCCACGGCCGCCCGGGCGATAGGTTTGTGCGGGCAGGCGGCCCGCGAGTGGATTGGTGATGTGTCCCTTGTCGCTGATCTGGAAATACAGCCGGTTGTCGTCGGTCCACATCTTCAGCGTGCCGTTCCCGCCGCCGTGGACGACGGAGTTGGTGGTGGTCTCCGCTATGACCAGTTCCAGATCGATAAGACGGTGCTCGGGTATACCCGCTGTGCGGGCGTGCTCTGTGGCGACGTGCCGGACATGCGCCAGGGATGTCGCGTCGAAGACGATGGTGGTAGCGGTGGGGGGTGCGGAGGGGAGCGGTTCGTTGTAGAGGTCGACGATGTGGCCGGGGTCGTAGTTATCGCTGGTCCGCCGGCCCGTGTGGTCGATGAGAACGGGGTGGGTGGCGTGCGCGTCGGCCAAGACCTCCGGCGATAGGCGCGCGGTGTCGTAGGGACACAGGATGCTGACCTCGCGCCCGGTGAACGCGGCGTTGATCAGCGCCTCGTGCTGAGCGCACGCTGGATACTCCAGCGACGAGCGGCCGGCCCAGATGGGTTCGCCGATGATTCGCACTCGTCCGGACCGATGCCGGTCGGCGAAGGCACGGAGCACTCCCGGGATGATGCGGCCAGGGTTGCGGCCCTCGACGGTCATGTCCATCAGGTGTATCGAGCGCGCGTCAGAGCCCAGCTCGGCACGCAGGAGGGCAAGGTTCGGGCCGGGGACCGCGACAGCGACCGGTTCATCGTCGGCGAGTCCTTCGCGGATGAATCCTAGGGTGCCCGTGAGGTATTCCTCGGTGTCGCGATAGAACAGCGCGGGATGCGCGAACGGATCGGTCGATTCCGAAGGGGCCGATGCAGCGCCAACAGAGTTCATGTGTGCACTACCTCGATCGTGGGTAGGGAAGGCCAGAACACTGCGAGGATCCGAAGCATCATCGGCGGGGGCTGATGCAACACGATTCGTGGCGCCTGTGGTGTGCGGGAGGCGGCTTCCACCAGTATCGACGTTCCGTGGACATCGATGAACGTCAGCTCGGACAGGTCCAAGTGGGCGTCGCGCTTCGCGGCGGTCAGTTCCGCCAGCGCCGAGCGCCAAGCAGCCCGGGTGGTGAAATCCACCGCTCCTGCGCACCGTAGACCGGAAGGACTGCTGGTCCGAGACGTGCGGAAGGTCGAAGGATCGGAGATCGCCGCACTACGCGCAGGTGTGGCCGACGGTGCGGGCTCCACTGCTCACCGACCTTCCACTGGCCTACACGAGACGACGCGTGGGATCTTACGCCTCCGCCGAACGAGCGCCGCCGCACCGCCTGCTGGCGCCGTGGCCAGACGACGTATTCACGATCCCGCGTGATCACGGCCTATGCGACGCGGCCGACGTGCCCCATCGGCTCGCTGTGACGGGAAGAGTCCGAATACCGTGGCTCGCTGGGCGCTTTCGGCTTCTGGTGCGCATACTGCGGCCACTCGGGTCGAAATCCGCTGTCGGCGGACGTTTCCCGTGGCATCTGGGTGCTATTCGGTCAAGGAGTGGATCGGCGCCCTGACGAGAGGTGCGATCAGACAGCTCGAGGATGAGCCGCACCAGGGTGACAACCGTCGCGACGGCTCGTCGATCACCGGGCACTTCGTCAAGCCCGACACCAGCCGCCGCCACCCGGACACCACCGTCACCGAGAACGGGTGACACCCGGATGCGGTCAGGAGGGGATCGGCAGGTTTCCGATCTCTCCCGCCGGGTACAGCGGCTGGGTCATCGAGAGAAAGGGTGTGATGCACGATGCGCAAAACCTTCGCGATCTCATTGACGGCCCTGTTCCTCATGCTCGGCGGTGCGGCGGTAGCCGACGCGGCACCGGCACCGGCCCCGGCGCAGCTGGCCCAGGACACCCACATGGACGACGACAACAGCGACAAGACCGGCTTGTGGGGCCTGCTCGGCCTGCTCGGCCTCGGCGGCCTGGCGGGGCTGGCACGCCGTAAGGACACTCGCACGGCCCCCACCACCGGGACGCATCCCCGTCAGCCCTGACGCGGCAACCGCTGGACTCAGGGGCCCCTGTCCGCCGACAGGGGCCCCGCCACGGTTACCGCGGCTGCGAGTGCCACGCGTCGGGATTCCCGTCCGATCGATGCGGCGATGGATCCGCGCCTGAACAGTGGGATGGGGCGGCTCGGTGCGCGGCTCCCAGCGACGTCGTTGTTCAAGCGCTGATCATGGGCGCGGGGGTAGTTCGCCGCGGTGAGTGAGGTACTCGGCGATATCGGCGAGTTTGGTATTGGTGTGTTGGCTGGCGCGTACGAGTAGGGCGAAGGCTTGATCGGCGGTCAGTTTGTGGCGCTCCATCAGGATCCCCTTGGCTTGTCCGATCAGATCGCGGGTGTCGATCGCACGCGCGAGCTGGGTCACCTGCTGGGCGGAGGCCAGTGCCACGGCGGCATGGGCGGCGAACAGGGATCCGACGTGCTCGGATTCGGCGTCGAACGCCGCGGGGGACGGCGAGTAGAGATTGAGGGCACCGAGGTCGTTGCCGGTGACATAGAGCTGGAAAGACAGAATGCTGCCGATACCGAGTTCGGCGGCCCGGGCCGCGAAACGGGGCCACCGCGGCTCGTCGGTCGTATCGGGCAGAACCACGATGCGCTCGTGGTAGAGCGCGTCCAGGCATGGCCCTTGCCGCAGGTCGATCTGCGCTCGGTCGACTCGGTGGATCAGGTCGGCGGTGACGGCCGGCGTATGCATCGTCTCGCGGTTGCCGCTGACCAGCACTCCGGCGTAAGTGGCGCCGGGCACCGTCTGCACGGCGGTATCGACGATGCCGCGCAGCGTGTCGTCGAGATCGTCTTGTTCCTGCAGGTACCGTGCCAGATCACCCAATCGCACAGCCAGATCGGCGTCCGCGGCGGAGGGACCGGTCGGTGTGTTGTCGTCGGCGCTGAGGCGCGCATCCGTCATCGTCTGCCCGTCTTTCCGAGAAAGCTCCCGAGATGGCAGGTGCCGTCCGGGAGCGCCGGCCTCGCCCTGTTCCGAAGGACAGTGCACACCACCCTACGCGCGACCCCGCGGCGAAGTCGCCACAACGTCATCAAACCGATAAGCGCAGGGAGTGGATGACTTGTCCGGCGACACGCCGCCGCGCCATATCGACCGTGGATGCGGCACTGCGACAGCGACGACGGCATCGAGGGCAGCCGAACCACGGCAGGAAGACACTGCGATCCTGCACAGCGCCGTGGCCGGCGCGAACGTCGGCGAGCGGCAGTGGATCACCCTCGGCCGACCGGTAATCCGGTGTCAGCCATCGCCTCGAGCGGCGCGCTCGATCAGCTGCGCGAGCGCGTCACCGACCCGTTGGCCGGGTGCGGTTGCCGACGTCCTCGGCGCCGCTCTTTTCGCGGAGAAGTAGCTGGACCCGTGCCACGTCGACCGACCTGTCGAGTGCGACAAGGCCTTCGCGAAACCTCAACTGCGACAGCAGCGAACGAAACGGGCACGGGCGTGGGGCGGCGCGGGCCGGTACTCTGGATTCAGAGCAGCTGCGAAGAGCGTTAAGTTACTACCAATTTCCTGATCGCGCCCGTGATGTGCTCGCAGTTGTGTACCGTATGTTATCGCAGGTTCGCTCCGCTTCTGGAGTGGTCCGGGGTCGGACATGGGCCCCGCAGAAGGACTCCGTTGTCCGCGTGCGGATGCATCCGCCCCGAGACGCGGAT
>NZ_BDBB01000044.1 GCF_001612765.1 Nocardia arthritidis NBRC 100137 | reverse complement strand
GCTGTCGTCCGACGGCGCCGCGATCGAGATGCGTGACGGCGACGACGAGGACTTGGAGCGTGCGGCGGCCAATCTCGGCATCAACCTGTCGAGGAACGAAGCGGCCACCGTCGACGATCTGGCGAACTAGGCGGTCTGCCGGATGCCGTCCCCGACGGCATCCGGCGCCCACCGCGCGGATTACCGGACGTGTCGGCCGAGCGAAGTCTCGGCAGACACTCACTAGTGAACTTTTGCTCGAATTCGACCCGCACAGGGGAAAGGAAGTTACGTGCTAGACGTCAACTTCTTCGATGAACTCCGGATCGGCCTGGCCACCGCCGAGGACATCCGTCAGTGGTCCTACGGCGAGGTGAAGAAGCCGGAGACCATCAACTACCGCACGCTCAAGCCGGAGAAGGACGGCCTGTTCTGCGAGAAGATCTTCGGTCCCACCCGGGACTGGGAGTGCTACTGCGGCAAGTACAAGCGCGTCCGCTTCAAGGGCATCATCTGTGAGCGCTGTGGCGTCGAGGTGACTCGCGCCAAGGTGCGCCGCGAGCGCATGGGCCACATCGAACTGGCCGCTCCGGTCACTCACATCTGGTACTTCAAGGGCGTGCCCTCGCGCCTGGGCTACCTGCTCGACCTGGCGCCGAAGGATCTGGAAAAGATCATCTACTTCGCCGCCTACGTCATCGTGGCGGTCGACGAGGAACTGCGGCACAACGAGCTGTCCACGCTCGAGGCCGAGATGGAGGTCGAGAAGAAGGCGGTCGCCGATCAGCGCGACGCCGACCTCGAGGCCCGCGCCCAGAAGCTCGAGGCCGACCTGGCCGAGCTCGAGGCCGAAGGCGCCAAGTCCGACGTCCGCCGCAAGGTCAAGGACGGCGGCGAGCGGGAGATGCGCCAGCTCCGCGACCGCGCCCAGCGTGAGCTGGACCGGCTGGAGGAGATCTGGAACACCTTCACCAAGCTGGCGCCCAAGCAGCTCATCGTCGACGAGGTGCTCTACCGCGAGCTGGTCGACCGCTACGGCGAGTACTTCACCGGCGCCATGGGCGCGGAGTCGATCCAGAAGCTGATGGAGAGCTTCGACATCGAGGCCGAGGCCGAGTCGCTGCGCGAGACCATCCGCTCCGGCAAGGGCCAGAAGAAGCTGCGCGCGCTCAAGCGGCTCAAGGTCGTCGCGGCCTTCCAGGCCAACGGCAACTCGCCGATGGGCATGGTGCTCGACGCCGTTCCGGTGATCCCGCCGGAGCTGCGCCCGATGGTTCAGCTCGACGGTGGCCGCTTTGCCACCTCCGACCTGAACGACCTGTACCGTCGCGTGATCAACCGCAACAACCGCCTCAAGCGACTGATCGACCTCGGCGCACCCGAGATCATCGTCAACAACGAGAAGCGGATGCTGCAGGAGTCCGTCGACGCCCTGTTCGACAACGGCCGCCGCGGCCGTCCGGTCACCGGACCGGGCAACCGTCCGCTCAAGTCGCTGTCCGACCTGCTCAAGGGCAAGCAGGGCCGGTTCAGGCAGAACCTGCTCGGTAAGCGCGTCGACTACTCGGGCCGTTCGGTCATCGTCGTCGGCCCGCAGCTGAAGCTGCACCAGTGCGGTCTGCCCAAGCTGATGGCGCTGGAGCTGTTCAAGCCGTTCGTGATGAAGCGCCTGGTCGACCTGAACCACGCGCAGAACATCAAGTCGGCCAAGCGGATGGTGGAGCGGCAGCGGCCGCAGGTGTGGGACGTCCTCGAAGAGGTCATCGCCGAACACCCGGTGCTGCTCAACCGCGCGCCCACGCTGCACCGCCTCGGTATCCAGGCCTTCGAGCCGCAGCTGGTGGAAGGCAAGGCCATCCAGCTGCACCCGCTGGTCTGTGAGGCGTTCAACGCCGACTTCGACGGTGACCAGATGGCCGTGCACCTGCCGCTGTCGGCGGAGGCGCAGGCCGAGGCGCGCGTGCTGATGCTGTCGTCGAACAACATCCTGTCGCCCGCCTCCGGTCGGCCGCTGGCCATGCCGCGTCTGGACATGGTGACCGGCCTGTACTACCTGACCCGTCTGGAAGAGGGCGCGAAGGGTTCCTACGAGCCGGCCACCGCCGACGGTCCGGAGCGGGGCGTGTACTCCTCGCCCGCCGAGGCGCAGATGGCGGTGGACCGCGGTGAGCTCACCGTGCGTTCGCTGATCAAGGTCCGGCTGACCGACCAGCGTCCGCCGAAGGACGTCGAGGCGGAGCTGTTCCCGGAGGGCTGGCGTCGCGGCGACGCGTGGACCACCGAGACCACGCTGGGCCGGGTGCTGTTCAACGAGCTGCTGCCCGTGGACTACGCGTTCATCAACGAGCAGATGCCGAAGAAGCGTCAGGCGACGATCATCAACGATCTCGCCGAGCGCTACCCGATGATCGTGGTCGCGCAGACCGTCGACAAGCTCAAGGACGCGGGCTTCTACTGGGCCACGCGTTCCGGCGTGACGGTCTCCATGTCCGACGTGCTCGTGCCGCCGGAGAAGGCCGAGATCATGGAGCGCTACGAGGCGCAGTCGGATCAGATCGAGAAGAAGTACCAGCGTGGTGCGCTCGATCACCAGGAGCGCAACAACGCCCTGGTCAAGATCTGGCAGGAGGCGACCGAGGAGGTCGGTAAGGCGCTGCGCGCGCACTACCCGGCCGACAACCCGATCATCACGATCGTCGACTCGGGCGCAACGGGTAACTTCACCCAGACCCGTACCCTCGCCGGTATGAAGGGCCTGGTGACGAACCCGAAGGGTGAGTTCATCCCGCGGCCGATCAAGTCCTCGTTCCGTGAGGGCCTGACGGTTCTGGAGTACTTCATCAACACCCACGGCGCTCGTAAGGGTCTGGCCGACACCGCGCTGCGCACCGCCGACTCGGGTTACCTGACCCGTCGTCTGGTGGACGTCTCGCAGGACGTCATCGTGCGCGAGCACGACTGCGGCACCGAGCGCGGCATCGTGGTGCCGATCGCGGAGAAGCAGCTCGACGGCTCGATCATCCGCGACGCGCACGTGGAGACCTCCACCTACGCGCGCACGCTCGCGGCCGACGCGGTCGACGCGCAGGGCAACGTCATCGTGGCGAAGGGCGCCGACCTCGGCGATCCGGCGCTGGAGGCGCTGCTGGAGGCCGGTATCACCGAGGTGAAGGTCCGCTCCGTGCTGACCTGTACCACCGGTACCGGTGTGTGCGCGACCTGCTACGGCCGCTCGATGGCGACCGGCAAGCTGGTCGACATCGGTGAGGCCGTTGGTATCGTCGCCGCGCAGTCCATCGGTGAGCCCGGTACCCAGCTGACCATGCGTACCTTCCACCAGGGTGGTGTCGCGGGTGACGACATCACCGGCGGTCTGCCCCGTGTGCAGGAGCTGTTCGAGGCGCGCGTGCCCAAGGGCAAGGCGCCCATCGCCGAGGTGTCCGGTCGCGTGCGGCTGGAGGACGACGATCGCTTCTACAAGATCACCATCATCCCGGATGACGGTGGCGAAGAGGTTGTCTACGACAAGCTCTCGAAGCGGCAGCGTCTGCGGGTGTTCAAGCACGACGACGGCACCGAGCGTCTGCTCTCGGACGGTGACCACGTCGAGGTCGGCCAGCAGCTGCTGGAAGGCGCGGCGGATCCGCACGAGGTGCTGCGCATCATGGGCCCCCGTCAGGTTCAGGTCCACCTGGTCCACGAGGTCCAGGAGGTCTACCGCTCGCAGGGTGTGTCGATCCACGACAAGCACATCGAGGTGATCGTGCGCCAGATGCTGCGTCGCGTGACGATCATCGACTCGGGCGCCACGGAGTTCCTGCCCGGCTCGCTCACCGAGCGCGCCGAGTTCGAGGCCGCCAACCGTCGCGTCGTCGCCGAGGGCAACGAGCCCGCGGCGGGTCGTCCGGTGCTGATGGGTATCACCAAGGCGTCGCTGGCCACCGACTCGTGGCTGTCGGCGGCGTCCTTCCAGGAGACCACCCGAGTCCTGACGGACGCGGCGATCAACTGCCGCTCCGACAAGCTCATCGGCCTCAAGGAGAACGTGATCATCGGTAAGCTGATCCCGGCCGGTACCGGTATCAACCGCTACCGCAACATCCAGGTGCAGCCGACCGAGGAAGCCCGTGCCGCCGCGTACGCGGTGCCGTCCTACGACGACACCTACTACAGCCCGGACAGCTTCGGTCAGACCACCGGCGCCGCAGTCCCGCTCGACGACTACGGCTTCAGCGACTACCGGTAATCCGTCGCAACGAGATTCGGCCCCCGCTTCCTTGTGGAGCGGGGGCCGAATTCGTTCGGGATGGGTTCGTGGTGGACAACCGGTGCGGGAAGCAGTAGGAAAGTAGAACAGGTTTCAGTTCTGTTCCGGAGGTGGCGGTGGACGGCGCGGCGTTGGGTGATCTGGTGGTGGCCGGATTCCGGAAGCTGGGGTTCATCCAGTACACGGGGGTCGAGTGGGAGGAGTTCGCGCCGGGGCGGAATGTGGTGTCGATCGCACCGCGGGCGCAGCATCTGAACCACAACGGGGATCTGCACGCCGCCGTGTTGTTCGGGATGGCGGAGACCGCCGCCATGGGCGCGTCGGTGTCGGGAATCGTCGACCTGATGGGGGAGACGTTCATCGTCGCCAAGGACGGACGCATCGAATACAAAGCCCGCGCGAAGGGGGACGCGGGGCCGTTCCGCGCCACGTCCGCGTTCTCCGCGCAGACGCTGGCGAAGATGCGGGCGGACATCGAGGCGAAGGCGCCGCTCGAACTCGACGTGCCGGTGGACATCACCGACAGTGCCGGAAAGGTCGTGGCCGCAGCGATGTTCACGGCTGTGCTGCGTCCGCGCCGGGCCTGATCGCAACGAGAAGCCCAGCCGGGCACGATTCGCGTTTACGGCGCCGCGCGTCGTGCGGACGCTGCGGGGATGACGCTGCCGACACACGACGTGGGCACGCTGCGGCGGTGATGCTGCCCTGGGTCATTCCGACACGGTTCGCCTCTCGCCGAACCGTGTGCCTCGGCGAGAACCGGTCCGGATCGGCCGAACGATCCGCTGGGCTTCGGTTCGTCTGGAGCGCGGCTCGACCACCGCGCTCCGAACGGACTCAGCGCTCGCTGTCGAGCATCGCCATCTGCGGCGTGGCATAGCGTTCGCCCGCGACCCGGTCGGCGGGTACGGCCGCTTCGATAGTGGACAACTCCTCGTCGGTGAGCGAGAGGTCCAGCGCGCTCACCGCCTCCGCCCAGCGTTCGCGGCGGCGGGTGCCGATGAGCGGCACGATGTCCTCGCCGCGGCTCAGCGCCCAGGCGATGGCCAGTTGCGCCACCGAGGCGTCCTTGCGCGCCGCGATCTCGTTCAGCGCGCGCACCAGTTCGAGATTCCGGTCCAGGTTCTCGCCTTGGAAGCGCGGGCTGTGGGCGCGGAAATCGTTCGGAGCGAAGGTGGCTCCGGGCGCGATCGCGTCGCTCAGCAGGCCCCGGGAGAGCACGCCGTAGGCCGTGACGCCGATGCCGAGTTCGCGGCAGACGGGCAGGATCTGCTCCTCGATGCCACGGGAGAGCAGCGAGTACTCGATCTGCAGGTCCACGATGGGGTGTACGGCCGCCGCGCGCCGGATGGTGTCCGCACCGACCTCGGACAGGCCGACATGGCGCACGTACCCGGCTTCGATCAGCTCGCCGATGGCGCCGACGGTCTCTTCGATCGGCACGGCCGGATCGAGCCGTGCGGGACGATAGATGTCGATGTAGTCGACGCCGAGCCGCTGGAGGGTGTAGGTCAGGAAATTGCGCAGCGCGGCGGGCCGGTTGTCCACACCGATGAAACTGCCGTCCGGACCGCGCAGCGCGCCGAACTTCACGCTCAGCACCACGTCCTCGCGCGGACGTTCGGCGATGGCCTTGCCGATCAGCGTCTCGTTGTGTCCCGCGCCGTAGAAATCGCCGGTGTCGATCAGGTTGACGCCGGAATCCAGCGCCGCATGGACGGTCGCGGTCGATTCGGCGTCGTCGGTCGCGCCGTACGCGCCGGACATGCTCATCGCCCCGAGGCCGACCCGGCCGACCGTCGGGCCGGTGGCGCCGAGCCGCACTTCGTGGATCTTCGTTGTCGTCATGGGACCAGCCTGAACCGCGCGCCACCGCCGCGGGAGAGATCGTTTATCGGGGGAGTGGTGATCCCTGGCTGAACGCGCCGTTTTCGAGGACAGTGAGGGCATGGACCGCGCCGAACTCGCCGATTTCCTGCGCCGCCGCCGAGAGCAGCTCACGCCCGCCGACGTCGGGTTGCCGCCGGGGGTCCGCCGGCGCACGCCGGGACTGCGCCGCGACGAGGTCGCGCTGCTGGCGGGCATGTCGACGGATTACTACACCCGGCTCGAGCAGGCGCGCGGTCCGCGTCCGTCCACCCAGGTCCTCGCCTCGCTCGCGCGGGCCCTGCGTCTCGACAACGACGAACGCGACCACCTCTACCATCTGTGCGACCACGCGCCGCCGGGACGCGAGGCGACCGACAAGCACGTAGGCCCCGGGCTGATGCACCTGCTCGCCAAGCTGGACGACACCGCGGCCACCGTCGTCACCGATCTCGGCGAGGTGCTCGTACAGAACCGGATGCACACCTTGCTCGTCGGCGATCATGGTGACCGTCGTGGATGGGACCGGTACTACGTCTACCGCTGGTTCACCGACTCTTCCGCGCGCGCGTTTTTCCCGGAGGAGGACTGGGATCGGCTCGGCCGCAACCACGTCGCCGATCTTCGTGCCACGGCCGCGCGCCGTGCGGGCGACGCGGACGTGCTCGAGCTGGTGGCCGAGCTGCGTTCCGCGAGCGCCGAGTTCGACCGGCTCTGGGACGAACATCAAGTGGCCGTGCGGCTTTCGGATATCAAACGCATCCGGCATCCGCAGGTGGGCCTGATCGACGTCGTCTGCGAAACGTTGCTCACGCCCAACGCCGCCCAGCGCCTGCTGGTCTACCTGCCGCGTCCGGGCACGGACGCGGCCGAGAAGCTGGACCTGCTGCGAGTGATCGGCACGCAGCGGCTGACGTCCGCCGCCGGGCTCGACTAGGGCGCGGTGACGTACTCGAGCGCCGCGTCGACGGCGGGCTGCCCACCGCCGACGACGAATCCGGCCATCGCGCCGATCGCCGCGCCCGCCACCGCCGCGGCGGGCACCGTGATGAAGTCGATCACGAACAGGCCGAGCGGGAATCCGACGATGAAGCCGATGGCGGCGCCGATGCCCGCACCCGCCAGGATGGTCGGCATGGCCTTCTCGGCCTCGGCGTAGAACCGCTCCTGCGCGCCGATGTCGCGCAGTGGGGCATCGGTCATCGCGACCGGTGCGACGGTGAGCCGGTGGCCCGCGTCCTCGAGCACAGGGGCCAGCGCCACGCGCTGATCACCGATGCGCAGCGTCATCGGCAGTGCGGCCACGACATTGCCGTCGCGATCGGAGACCGTCACGACCCGGCCGTCGTGGGTCGATTCGAAAGTCCCGTCCTGAATGGTCGCAACGGCCGCGCGCCGGTCGCCGGTGGCGGCGACCTCGTAGGCGACCTGGTGGAACGATCCCCGCAGGTCGAGCGGCGCGTCGGTGGGCGCGGGCTGTGCGTGCGCGGCGCTCGTGGTGAGTGCGGTGGCCGCCAGCGCGACCAGGGTCGTCGCGGTGATTCGAGAGGTCCTCATCGTGCTCTTTCCGTATGCCGCCCCCGTGTCCGGTTCGTCGGGAAAAGATACCGCTCGGCGGCCTTGATCAGAAGGGGCTGAGCGACAGTTCTTCGCTGTTCGGCCGTGAAAGCCACTGCCGCGCATCGCGGCACCGAGGGGACGGGATCGGTTCGGGAGGCTCCCGCTCCGGCGCGATCGGCCGACGGCGCGTCCTGGGCCGGCGGTCGCGTGGCTGGTCGGGCCGGGTTCGGCAGTGGTGTGAATTCCCTCTTGACGTCCGCCCTCATCTCCCTAACACTGAACTAGATGGTTCAGTATGACTTCTTGGACGCCTCCTTCGGGGCGCTCGCGGATCCCACCCGGCGTGGGATCCTGGAACGTCTCGGCAGTGGGCCCGCGACTGTCAGCGAGCTGGCGGAGCGCTTCGAGATGACGCTCACCGGCGTCAAGAAGCACATCCAGCTGCTGGAGGCGGCGGGCATGGTGGTCACGGAGAAGCGCGGCCGGGTGCGGTACTGCCGCCTCGGCGAGAACGTCTTCGACCGCGAAGTGGCCTGGATGCAGGGCTACCGGCGGATGGTGGAAGCGCGGCTGGACCGTCTCGGCGAATTCCTCGAGCGAACGGAGCAGGACCGATGAGCACAACCACGAACGACGCGGTCATCACGACCGACACCGACCGCGCGATCCACATCGAGCGGATTTTCGACGCCCCCCGCGAGCGCGTGTGGGACGCCTACAGCCGGATCGAATTGCTCGCCCAGTGGTGGGGGCGCGGCAATCGCCTGGACATCGAGCGCTGGGAATTCCGTCCGGGCGGACATTGGCGCTTCGTCGAGCACTCCGACGAAGGAGCCCATGGCTTCGAGGGCCGTTTCCGCGAGGTCACCCCGCGGGAGCGCATCGTGTACTCCTTCGAGTGGGACGGCATGCCCGCCCATGTGGCGATCGACAGCGTCAGTTTCGTCGACCTCGGCGACGGCCGCACCAAGGTGGTCACCGACAGCCAGTTCCACACGCCGCAGGAGCGGGACGGAATGCTCCAGTCGGGCATGGAGACCGGGCTCAACGAGAGCTACCGCGCGCTGGACGCACTGCTCACGCGCGGCTGAGTCGGGACGCTCCGGCTCCGGTCACCGCTTGCGTGGGCGGAGCCGAAGCGCCGCGACCAGCGGACGCAGGTCGGGTCGCCAGACGCATGGAGGGGGTGGAATCGGCTGTGTGCCGCGATCAGTCCCGGGCCGGTCCGGTCCGGCGCTTGCGCGGCTTCAGGTGCAGTCCGGGCAGGGGCGGCGCGGGAATCCGCTGTTGCGGGGTATGGCCCGCGATGTCGGCGAACCGGGTGAGGTCGTGGTTGTCCCAATCCGCCCGGGCGGTGAGAATGTCCTCGTGGCTGCGGCCGACGAAGTTCCACCACATCACCAGTTCCTCGCCGAACGGTTCGCCGCCGATCAGGGCGAAATGCGCGCCGCCTGTGGTGGCGAGCTGGAGTTCGTCGCGCTCGGTGCCGAGGTACAGCAGCGGTCCGGGAGCCAGTTCGTCGCCCGCGACGGTCACCTCGCCCTCGATCACCAGCACCGCGTGCTCGAAACGAGGGTCGAGCGGGAGGGTGGCCTCGGCCCCGGGCGCCAACCGCACGTCGGCGCCGACGATGGGTGTGTAGGCGATCGCGGGTGAGGTCTTCCCGGCCAGGGACCCGATCAGCACGATCGCGCGGAGGCCGGGCGCCTCGACGACGGGCAGTTCCCGATGCTGCTCGAAATGCGGAGCGATGCCGGTGTGGTCGCCCGGCAGCGCGATCCACAGCTGCAAGCCGTGTCCCGCGGGCGCGCCCGCAACGGCGTACTCGGAATGGGCGATACCGCGTCCGGAGGTCATCAAGTTCAGCTGACCGGGCTCGATCTGCACGTCCGAGCCCACCGAGTCGCGATGCCGGATCCGGCCCTCGAAGGGCCAGGTCACCGTTTGCAGGCCGATGTGCGGATGCGGATCGATGTCCGGCGGCGCACCGGTCTTGGTGACCGTCGGCGCGCCGAAGTGGTCGAGGAAGCACCACGCGCCGACGGTCGGCAGGTCGCGTTGCGGCAGCACGCGTTCGACGAAGACGCCGCGCACCCCGCCGAGCGGCACCTCACGGGCCGGATACCGCTCCGCGACCGGCCCCGGACCCGGGGTGGGTTCGCAGAGCGTCTCGGCCGGGCGCGGATCCAGATCACTCACCGATCGACGCCCTTGCCGATCACGTGGGCGTCGTACTGCGAGTGCTTGTCCAAATACGCCTTGATGAACGGGCACACCGGCCGGATCACGCGCTCGCGCCCGATGGCGTCCTCGATGGCCTTCCCGGCCAGGACGGAGCCGAGACCTTTCCCGGAGAACGCGCCGTCGACCTCGGTGTGCGTGAACACCGTCTCGTCGTCGTGCTCCTCGTAGTCGGCGAAGCCGGCCAGCTCCCCGCCGTAGAACACCTCGTAGCGATGCCGCTCGTCGTTGCGGACGACCTCGGACTCCGATGCCGATTCGCTCATGGTTCCCTTCTCCTTCCGGGTGCGTACCGGATGCCTGCTGAGAATCGAGACCCGGTTGAACGCGCCGATCGTGGTGGCCACCCAGATGACGACGGATAGCTGATCATCCGTAAGACGCCGGCGAGCCGAAGCGTACTCACGCTCGACGATGTTCTCGTCCGGAAGCGTCGCCGTGATCTCCGCGATCGCGAGCACAGCCTGCTCGAACTGGGTATACGTGCCGCCGCGCCGCCATGCGGGCAGTACCGCGATCTCCTGTTCGGTGACCCCGGCGGCCAGGGCGGCGCGGTAGTGCACGTCCAGGCAGTACGCGCAGCCGTTGAGCTGGGAGACGCGCAGATTGATCAGTTCGATGATCCGGCGATCCAGCCCCACCGCCGCGCCCGCGGCCCTGACCTCGTTCGCGACCCTGTTGAGCGCACGGAACGCGGCCGGCGTCTGTTTATCGATCCAGACGCGGTCAGGTGGCGCTTCGTGCTTCATATTCGTGGGATGTTAGTCGCCGCCGGTGAACGGCGCAGAGCGGGCCGCCGGATAAGCGGACTCCGGTCCGCCGGTTTGTGATTCGGTAGCGGGGGTGATCCGCTGCACGGTCACTCGATCTCGGTGAACCGCCGCAGCTGGAACGGTTCGACCAGCACTTCCTGCAACGCGGTGGCGAGAGCCTTCAGGTGCGGCGTCCGGAAGTGCGCGTCCAGGGCATCGGCGTCGGCCCACTCTTCCAGCAACACCATCCGGCTCGGGTCGGTGGGATGCAGGTAGAGCTCGTAACGGATGCAGCCGCCCTCCGCTAGCGTCGGCTCGATCATGCCTTGCAGCAGATCCCGCAACTCCGCCTCGCGACCAGGCTTGGCGGTGAAGCGAACGTTCAGCGTCAACGTCGACATGGGCGTCTCCTGATCTCGAGGGACTTCTCCAGGCTCGTCGTCATACCTTGATCTCTTCGCTGTCGTGTGCGGTGACCACGGCAGGCTCGATCGCTTGCGCCTTTCCTTCGTACACAGCGATCTTGTGGTCCAGCACGGCCAGAGTCTGACGAAGTTCATCCATCTTGGCGAGCACCTCGACGCGGGTGTGCTGGAACATCGCCAGCCGTTGCGGGAACGTCGCGTCCCCGGCCCGTACCAGCTCGGCGTAGCGGAGCATGTCCGCCACCGACATCCCGGTCGTGCGCAGCCGCCCGATCAGCGCCAGCCATTCCAGATCCCGGTCGCTGAACCGCCGCTTGCCGGTGTGGTCGCGCCCGATGTAGTCCATCAGGCCGATCCGCTCGTACCAGCGCAGCGTGTCCCGGCTCAGTCCCGATCGCTCGGACACCTCGCCGATCGAGTACCGGGGCTGCTCCCTGTCGTCGCGCGCGCTCGCGTATGGCGCGGTTTCGCTCACTGCACTCGTCCTTCCCGTGGAACATCGACGACGCTAATCACCTGGAGTGCACTCCAAGCAAGGGGCCGTATGTTCAGCTGCTGTAGTCGGGCAGTTGCTGGACCGCCCATTTGTTGCCGTCCGGGTCGGCGAAGAAGGTGAACAGGCCCCAGCCGAGGTCCTGGACCGGAGTGGCGTCCACGCCCGCGGCGCTCAACTGCTGGTAGGCGTCCTCGGCGCTGGCCACCACCATCTGCATGCCTCGCACGCTGCCGGGCGCCGCGTCGGTGATGCCTTCGCCGAGGCAGATCGAGCAGCCGGAGCCGGGTGGGGTCAGCTGCACGAAGCGCAGGTTCTCATCGACACGATGATCGTGATCGGCATGGAAACCGATCTTGGTGTAGAAATCCTTGGCGCGGTCGACGTCGGTCACCGGAATGGCGACGAGCTCGATTTTCCAGTCCATCCGGCGAGCATTCCATCAGGCGCCGACAAAGTCCCGGATTCCGGCCTACGCTGGGAACATGCCTGGAAAGGACATCGACCGGATCAGGGCTCGTTCGGCCTGGGCGACGGTCAGGGATAGCCCGGTGATCACCGCGATCGCGATCGCGCCGTTCGCGATCGCGCTCGGCGTGGTGTGGTGGCTGTTCGGTGGTCTGGCCGCGTTCGCGCTGCTGCTCGTGCTCGGTGCGGGCGTTGTGGTCGGCGGCAGATTACTGCGCTGACCGTGCGCGCGCCGCGTGCGGTCAGCGCGGGATGTGGAAATGCGTCAGCTCGCCGGTTCCCGGATCGATGTCAGCCCAGTCGCGGTCGAAGCGCAGTACCGCGAGTGCTGAGGTCGGGAACTTCCGGCTGAGTTCGACCGCCGGGGCGCTGTCGCGATTGCTCGCCAATTCCCAAGCCGTCCACGGCATGCCGGGTGCGTGCCCGACCACCAGCAGCGTCGCCACGTCGTCGTCGCTGAGCCGGACCAGCTCGATCAGCGTCTCCGGCACGGCCTCGTAGATCCCGGGTTCGAAGACGACCGGCGCGGTGATGCCGGTGGCCGACAGCGTCTGCCTGGTCCGTGTCGCGGTGGAGCAGCGCACGGCGTCGATCGGCGGCTGGGTGGCCTGCAGCCACCGACCCGCCAGTCCCGCCTCGCGCCTGCCCCGCGGCGCCAACGGCCGCTCGTGATCGTCGACGGCATCGGGATAGGCCGACTTACCGTGCCGCATGAGGATCAGAGTCCGCGCCATGGAGATACGGTAAGGCCTCCGGGCGAGAGGTCTCGACCACACTCGAGGCAGACTGAAAGCGGCATCACATCACGCGCTCCCGCGGGCGATCCCCGCGGCGGACGTGACGGACGCCGCTCATCTGTCCACCACAACCCCATGGGTGGCCACGGCCCACGTACTTCTTCGAGGATCAGCACAATATGGCCTACGTAATCACGCAGCGTTGTTGCAACGACGCCAGCTGCGTCTCCGAGTGCCCGGTCGACTGCATCCGTCCCACCCCGGACCAGCCGGAGTTCGCGACGACCGAGATGCTCTACATCGACCCCGACACCTGTATCGACTGCGGCGCCTGTGTCGACGCGTGCCCGGTGGAGGCCATCTTCTCCGAGGACGACCTGACCGCTTCGCTGGCGCGATTCCGCGACATCAACGCCGCCTACTTCCAACGGCATCCGCTGGAATCGAACTTCGACCCGATCATCACCCCCGCGCGTCCGCCGAAGGAGCTGGGCACCCTGCGCGTCGCGATCGTCGGCGCCGGGCCCGCGGCCTGCTACGCCGCCGACGAGCTGCTGCGCAGGGCCGACGTGGAAATCGAGATGTTCGACCGGCTGCCCACCCCGTGGGGCCTGGTCCGGGCGGGCGTCGCGCCCGACCATCCGGGCACCAAGACGGTGTCGGGCATGTTCGAGTCCGCGTTTCGCCGTGAGACGCTGCAGTACTACCTCAATGTCGAAGTGGGCACCCACATCTCGCACGAGGAGCTGCTGCGCCACCACCACGCGGTGATCTACGCGGTCGGCGCCTCCAGCGACCGGAAGATGGGCGTCCCGGGCGAGGACTTGCCGGGCAGCCACTCCGCCACCGAGTTCGTCGCCTGGTACAACGGCCACCCCGATTACGCCGACCGGACCTTCGACCTGTCCGGGGAGCGGGCGGTGATCGTCGGCAACGGCAACGTCGCGCTGGACGTGGCGCGCGTGCTGACCGTCGACCCGGACGAACTCGCCAAGACCGACATCGCCGATCACGCGCTGGACGCCCTGCGGCAGAGCAATATTCGCGAGGTGGTCGTGCTGGGCAGGCGCGGCCCGTTGCAGGCGGCCTACACCTCGCCGGAGTTCCTCGCCCTCGCGCACCTGAAGGGCGTCGACGTCATCGTCGACGAGACCGACCTGGCACTGGATCACGCCAGCCAGGCGATCGTGGACGACCCGCAGGTCGAGCCGTCGCTGAAACTGAAGTACACCCTGGCCCAGGAGTACGCGGGCGGTCGCCGGGCCGAAGGCAACAAGCGGATCGTGTTCCGTTATCTCACCTCGCCCACCGCGCTCACCGGCACCGACCGGGTCGAGTCCATCGAGATCGTGCACAACGAGCTGTTCGAGGAAGGCGGTCAGCTCGTCGCACGGCCCACCGACCGCACCGAGAGCATCGGCGCCTCGCTGGTCCTGCGATCGATCGGGTACCGCGGCGAGCGGCTCGGCGAACTGCCGTTCGACGAGCGGCGCGGCGTCGTGCCGAACGAGCACGGCCGGGTCATCGGCGACGACGGAACCATGCTCAGCGGCGTGTACGTCAGCGGGTGGATCAAGCGTGGTCCGCGCGGTGTCATCGGTTCGAACCGGATCGACTCCGAGGAGACGGTGGAGCTGCTGCTCGCCGACTTCACCGCGGGCAAACTCGCCGCGCCGCAGGCCGACCGCGTCGCGCTGAAGGCCCTGCTCGCCGAGCGCCAGGCCGACTTGGTCGACCGGGCGGGCTGGCGAGCGATCGACCAAGCGGAGAAGACCGCGGGCAAGTCCGCGGGCCGCCCGCGCGTCAAATTCACCACCCGCGAAGACCTGCTCAAAGCCGCCCGCGGCTGACGAACCAGCCGGGCCGGTCGGAACGCCACGTTCCGACCGGCCCGTCCCTTGGCCCCAACCGATCTACGCGGCAAACCTCGTCGCCGATGTCAATCGCCTGACTGGTATGGCCTAAAAGTCCGGAGAGGCGGGCTGGCCGGGTAAGGGCATGATGCGGACCACGGTTGTGGTGGTCCCGCCGACCACGAACCACAGCCGCAGCACCGGCTGCCCGGTGCGATCCCCCGGCTCGTACCGGCTGCGCACGCTCACGTGCTGGCGGGCCAGCACCGGCGCCACATATTCGATCACCGCGCGGTGCGGACCCGCGAGCAGCTTGGGATATTCGACCAGGAACTGTTCCACCGCTTGCCAGTAACAGGCGTTGTTGACGTGGTTGTACTGGTCGATGTCGGTGGCGCGCACCGGGAACGGCAGGTCGGTGTCGGACTCCGGCGGCGTGGCGTCGGTCAGATAGGGCCGCCACCGCAGACGGTGCTCGCCGGAGGTGCGCGCGAGATAGGCGAGACCTTCGTCGCTGATCCGCGCGGGCATGCCGGTGGACTCGCTGATATTGATCCAGAAGCCCTCGGTCTCGATCAGGCCGCCGCTTCCGCTGGTGATCCGCACGCGCATGTTGGTCCACCGGGTGGACATCGCCGAGCACCACCGCAGCAACTGCACCTCGTCCGGCCACAGAATCGGCCGGATGACATCGATGACCGTGCGCCGGATGATCCAGTTCGGATCGGTCCGATGGAAGAACGTCTTATGCAGGTTTTCCCAGGCGATATCTTGCAAGTAGCGGGCGATGGCGTCGAACCGCAACCGGTCGTAGGGATCCACATCACCAGCCCGGATGGGCCACGCCGAGGCAAAGCCCATGCCCTCCTGGGGAAGCGGGGCGAGTGGCTGATCGAGTGACACTTGTGCTCCTCGCGCTGCACGGTGTGCCGCGTTTCTTCATGCGGTGCTGTTGTGACGACTTTACGGGGCGTACGTCACACCCTCGCGTCGAGTCGTCCGTACCTCCTTAATAGTCCGTCAGCCGGGTCGTGGGCCAGCAAGAATGCGGTTTTCCGTGCGCGGCCCCGACACGAGATCATGCGTGCCTCGGCAGCCGCGGCGCAGGACATGGCCGTGAGCGGGTCAGTAGCCCTGGTACGCGCCGCCCGAGTTGACGGCGGCCACACCGGGGACGTTGCCGAGCGATCCGTAGCGATCGATGGAGTACCGCACCCCGGCGATGATGTTGTCGACCGGGTTCCAGACGTCGTCGTGGCCGGGCGCCTTATAGGCGTTGAACGTGCTGTCGATGGTCTGCATCAGGCCCTTCGACGGATGTCCGGCTACCCAGTTGCTGTCCCAGCGGTTCTCCGCGTACGGATTGCCCGCGGATTCGTGTTCGATGATCAGCGCGATCGCTCGTTCATCGATGTCCGCGGGGTCGTACCCCATCGCGATGAGTTGCTGCTTCGCCTCGGCGATCCATCGCGCGACGTCACCGCTGGGCAGCGGGCCCGTCGGCGCGGATGAACTCGGACCACCGTGATACGGCGTGCCCGACGACGTGCCGTGCGAGGTTCCCGAGTCGTTGTGCCCGGACATCAGCTGGCTCGACCGATCCGACGAAGGCGCGGCGACCGGGGTACCCGACGTCGCGGCCGGTGTGGTGGCGGCGGGCGTCGTGGGGGCCGCGGGTACGTTCGCGCTGGGCTCACCGAGTCCGGCGAATGCCGCCTCCAATTTTCCGGCCGCGCCCTCGACTTGGGTCTCGGCTCGGTTCGCCACGTCTTCGGCGGTCTTCAAGGCGTTGGTCAGCTCCCACGTCCGCGAGGCCGCCTGGAGGGCTTCCTGGAAGACGAGCCCCTCGACGTCGGCCTTGTCCGCGTGCGCCCGGAGGTAGTCGATTCGCGTCTTGGCATCGACGGTGCCGTTGGGCGCGACATCGAAGGGCGGCGTTTGGTTCAGTGCGTCGTCGCGCAGGCTCAGTACTTTGGTTTTCGCCTCGGTCAGGTTCTGCACCTGGGTGGTGAGCGCAGTCTTCAACTCGAGCAGCGCGGCGCTCACCGCGGAAGCGCGAGTCTTCTCGGTCTGCATCCGGGCATTCGCCGCATCGCCCGCGGATCCGGACCACTGCTTCGTGTCGGCGAGCGCTTTCGTGTCGTCCGTGCCCTTGCCCACCGCGGTGTCCAGCCCCTGCGACATCCGTTCGGCGAGGGCACCCGCCGCCGAAAGCTGCTCCGGCTGCCAGTTCTCGACGTCTGGAATGGTGAGCGTCATGGCAGCTGGAGCCCTATGGCGCGCAGCTTCGCCGCGAAGTCGTCCTCGGCCAGCTCGTACTCGCCTGCCGCGTTGTGCAGGTTGTCGGCGACCGTGGCCAGGCGCGATCCGATCCGCTCCAAGCAGCGATGCGCGGCGTCGTTCGCGCGCTGGGCCACCGGGCCGAAATCGGTGCCTGGCAGCGCGCCCGCCGCGACGCCGAGACCCTCGCCGGCGCCGAGGTCGGTGACCGACGTGGCCTCCGTGCGCAGCGTTTGCGCGAAGGAGCGCAGCGCCGCTGGGTCGACCTGCATCGTCGTCGCAGGTTGTGGCTGGTTTTGCTCGACCATGAATCCCCCTTCCCTCCCGACCGTGAGGTCGCGGCCAGCATAGCAAAATCGGGCGTCCGGACGGGCGTGCTCGGGGGGCGCCCGTTATGTTGTCGGTGTGGCGCCGGCGCGGATCAGGCCGGTGCGAGGACAGAGAGGTCGGCACATGCGCGCAGCCCAGGTCAGCAAGCTGGAGGGACCGGAAGCGGTTCGGATCGTCGATATCCCGGAGCCCGCGGTCTTCCCCGGCGGCGTCGTGATCGACGTGCACGCGGCGGGCGTGGCCTTCCCGGACGTGCTGATGACGCGCGGCCTTTACCAGATGAAGCCCGAATTGCCGTTCGTCGTGGGCGGCGAGGTCGCGGGCATCGTCCGGGAGGCCCCCGAAGACGCGCACGTGCGGCCGGGTGACCGGGTGGTCGCGCTGACCATGCTCGGCAACGCGATGGCCGAGACGGCCGTCACGCCCACGCAGATGGTGTTCCGGCTCCCCGACAACGTCTCGCTGGAGGCGGGCGCCGGCATCCTGTTCAACGACTTGACCGTGCACTTCTGCCTGCGCACCCGGGGCAGGCTGGCCGAAGGCGAGACGGTGCTGGTGCACGGCGCCGCGGGCGGCATCGGCACCTCGACGCTGCGGCTGGCGGCCGCGCTCGGTGCGGGCCGGGTGATCGCCGTGGTGAGCACCGAGGAGAAGGCCGAGGTCGCGCGCGCCAACGGCGCCACCGATGTGGTGTTGACCGACGGCTGGCTGGCGGCGGTGAAGGAGCTGACCGGCGGTCGCGGCGTCGATATCGTGCTCGACCCGGTCGGCGGTGACCGTTTCACCGACAGCATCCGTTCGCTCGCCTCGGCGGGCCGGTTGCTGGTCGTCGGCTTCACCGCAGGGGAGATCCCGACCGTGAAGGTCAACCGGCTGCTGTTGAAGAACGTCGAGGTGACCGGTGCGGCGTGGGGCGAATGGGTGATGTCGCATCCGGGCTACCTGCAGGAGCAGTGGGCCGAGGTGGAGCCGCTGCTGGCCTCCGGCAAGATCGCGCCGCCGCAGCCGGTGCTGTACCCGCTGGACAAGGCCGCGGAGGCGGTCGCGTCGCTGGACAACCGGACGGCCACCGGCAAGGTCGTGGTCACCCTGCGCTGACGCCTACCGGCTGTTCCCCTCGTCATGAAACTGTCCACCCGGATCCTGAACCGGACCCTGCTGGCTCGTCAGCATCTGCTCGAGCGCTCGCCGCGGACGGCGCACGAAATGTGTGATCATCTCGTCGGATTGCAGGCGCAGGATTCGCCGCCGCCGTTCGTCGGATTGTGGAGCCGCGTCGCGGCTTTCGATCCGGCGACGGTGTCGGACGCCCTGGAGGACCGTTCACTGGTCCGGATCACCTTGATGCGCGGCACCATTCATCTGGTCACGCCGCCCGACGCGCTGCGGATCGCGCCGCATGTGCAGCCGGAACTGGAGAAAGCGCCCTTCCGCAAGGGCTTCAACTACGGCGCCATGGTCGGACTGGACCCGGAGGAGGTGCGCGGGCAGGGCGAAGCGGTGCTCGGCGACGAGCCGATGTCGGCGGCGGAGCTGCGCGCCCGCGCCGCCGAGCGCTACCCCGACCGCGACCCGGGCGCGGTGGTGCAGACCTGGCTGTATCAGCTGCCGGTGTTGCAGACCCCGCCGCGCGGGAAGTGGAAGGACAGCAGCAGGCCGATCTGGTCGCGGGTCGAGCCCTGGTTGGGCGCTCCGCTGGACCCCACGTATCCGTTGGCGGAGTTGATCTTTCGCTACCTGCGTGCGTTCGGTCCGGCGAGCACGATGGACATGCAGACCTGGTCGAAGCTGCCCGGGATGAAGAAGGCCGTCGCGGAACTCGGTGATCGGGTGCGCACCTACACCGACGAGCGCGGCCGCACGCTCTACGACGTCGCCGACGGTGCGTTGGCCGATCCGGACGTCCCCGCTCCGGTGCGGCTGCTCGGCTGGTACGACAACGCTCTGCTGTCGCACCAGGATCGGACGCGGATCGTGCCCGACGGCGCCGCTCCTCCGCTGCGCGCCTTCGCGGCACAGGTCTCTCCGGTGCTGGTCGACGGCTTTCTGGCGGGCCTGTACAAGGTCTTCGCGAACGCGAAGTCCGCCCGGCTGCGCATCAGCCCGACCCGGAGCTGGACGAAGGCGGAGCGCGCGCAGGTCGAGGCCGAGGCCGAGGCGCTGCTCGCCTTCCTGGAGGCGGGCAAGCGGGGAAGCGTGGAAATTCTCGACGTGCGCGCCGACCTGCGCCCTTGAGCCGGACCGGCTACGGCTCGCGGGCCGGACGATAGGCGGGCGCCTTGGTGGTCCCGGTGGGGCTCAGTGTGCGCAACAGCGGCAGTGCCCGGCGTGCGACCACGGTGGACAGCACGATGACGCTGTGCGAGCGCACCACCGAGGAGGTCCGGTCGATGCTCAGCAGCACGGCCTGCAACCCGGCGTGCGAGTCGGCGCCGATCCGGCACAGCACGTCGCCGGTGCCGGTGGTGGCGTAGGCCTCCAGCACGCCGGGGATGGCGTCGAGCTCGGCGGCCACCGCGTCCAGCGCGCCCTGGGCGATCTCCAGCGTGACGAACGCCTGCACGTCGAATCCCGCCGCGGTGACGTCGATCTGCGGGTCGTAGGAGGCGATCACGCCCGACTCCTCCATGCGCGCGATCCGGGACTGCACCGTGGCCCTGGCGACCCTGGTCCGGCGGGACAGTTCGAGAATGCCCGCTTTCTGGTACTCGTGCATCGCGGTGAGGATGGCGAGGTCGAGTTCGTCGAGCTTCGCCGATGTGCGCGCCATGGCGGCCTCCGTTCGAGCGCCGGGCCGGGCTTGCTGCCCGCCCCATCGATGCTATTCAAATTGTCCAGCATCCCGCGCCATTTGCTAGACGGATTCGCCACCGTGCCTATCCGGATTCGATGCTGTTGCCTATCCGGCGGACCGGGCGATTTCCTTGGACCATGACCATCGAGCACTTGCCGGGCGCCCGGTCCGGCGCCGTCCCCAGCGACGGCGAGCTACGCACGCTCGTGGGGTTGGTAGACCACGACGACAGCGGTGACCCGTTTCCGGTCATCGGGTGGGACGCCCTGGTCTGGGTGGTGGGCAACGCCACGCAGACCGCGCACTTCCTCGAGTCCGCCTTCGGGATGCGGCTGGAGGCGTACTCGGGTCCGGAGACCGGCAATCGCGACCACAAGGCGTTCGTCCTGCGCAGCGGCGCGGCGCGCTTCGTGATCACCGGAGCGGTGCATCCGGACAGTCCGCTGGTCGCCCACCACGATCGGCACGGCGACGGCGTGGTCGACATCGCCCTCGAAGTGCCCGACGTCGACCGGTGTGTCGCGTGGGCGCGCGCACACGGCGCGAAAGTACTGGTCGAACCGCACGACGACACAGACGACTTCGGCACGGTTCGCTCGGCCGCGCTGGCCACCTATGGCGAGACCAGGCACACCTTGGTCGACCGTTCCGGCTACTACGGGCCCTACCTGCCCGGCTATGTCGCCCGCCGCTCGCACTATCAGCGGCGCGACGGCGCGCCCACCCGGCTGTTCCAGGCGATCGACCACGTCGTGGGCAACGTGGAACTCGGGCAGATGGACGAGTGGGTCGAGTTCTACCGGCGGGTCATGGGGTTCACGAACATGGCCGAATTCGTCGGGGACGATATCGCCACCGAGTACTCGGCGCTGATGAGCAAGGTCGTCGCCAACGGAAACCACCGGGTGAAGTTCCCCCTCAACGAGCCGGCCGTCGGCAAGAAGCGCTCGCAGATCGACGAGTATCTGGAGTTCTACCGAGGTCCCGGCGTCCAGCACATCGCGCTCGCCACCGGCGACATCCTGACCTGCGTGGACGCCTTGCGCCGGGAGGGCGTCGAATTCCTGGAGACACCCGCCGCCTACTACGAGGACCCGGAACTACGCGCCCGCATCGGCCGGGTCCGCGTCCCGGTCGACGAACTCCAGCGCCGTGGCATCCTGGTCGACCGCGACGAGGACGGCTACCTGTTGCAGATCTTCACCAGGCCGCTCACCGACCGCCCCACGGTCTTCTTCGAACTGATCGAGCGCCACGGCTCCCTCGGCTTCGGCAAGGGCAATTTCAAAGCCCTGTTCCAGGCGATCGAACGCGAGCAGGAGGCCAGGGGCAATCTGTGATCGGGGCCGGCGATCTCGTCGAGCCTGTTCGGCGTGCGCGTCGGTAGAGTTCTTTGCATGCGGATCAAGTCGGCAGTCGGCATCGCGGCAGCCTTGGTGCTCGCACTGGCGGGTTGCGGTTCGGGGGAGGAGACCGAGGACTCGGGTCCCTCCCGTCCGGCGCCGAAAGTGGTGGCGCTCGGCCCGTTCGTCGGGGAGTGTGGTCACGTGACCGACGACGAGGTGCGCAATCTCGGTGGTCTCGGCCGGGTCTCCGGGGTGTTCCGCAACGCGGTCGGCTGCAACTGGCAGTCGGCCGGAATCGGTTCGCCGAGTATCACATTCGCTTCCTACCGGGGCAGTCCCATCGAACGGGAACGGGCGTGGGTGACCGTCAACGGCCGCGCGCCCGATCCGATAAAAGTGGGTGGGCGGGATGGCTTCGCCGCTTTGGATCCCAGCGGTGTGATCTGCGATCTGGCGGTGCAGCTCGGCGATGATTTCTTCGAGTGGTCCACCAACATAGGCTCGTTCGGGTCAGTGTCCGGCAATCCGTGCGACCGGAGCCGCGCTCTGGCCGAGCTGACTCTGCAACGGCTTCAGTGAGGGGTGGCGAGTGAACGTCGGCCGAGACCTGTGCAGGCGCGGCGCGGCCGCCGCCGCAGTGGTCCTCGCGTTGTCCGCGGTCGGGTGCGGCCAGGTGATCTCCGGAACCGCGCAGCCCGTGGGCGCAAGCCAGCCGGTCAACACCAGGCTGGACAAGCTGCTGCGGGAATGCGAGATCCTCTCCCACGACCAGATCGGCGAGGCGATCGGCGGGGGCGTCCAGGTCAGCGACTCCTTCTTCGGCGCGGTCTGCATGTGGGACCTGATCGGCGCGCCCGGCGGTAATGGGATGGCCACGCTCAACTGGTACGAGAACGGGACGCTGAGCAACGAGAAGCAGACGAACAACAAGCTCGGCTACGAAACCACCAACATCACAATCCAGAGTTCGCTGGCATTGCAGATCCGCAGGCCGAAGGACCCGGATTCCTGCGGTGTGACGGCGAGTGCGCCGGACAACGGCGTGATCGGCTGGTGGATCAACTACCGGCCCGGTTCGGGGCACCCGGATCCGTGCGACGCGGCGAAGAAGTTGATGGAAATGACCCTGAACCTGGCCAGGTAGACGATCCTCGAACCGACCCGCTTTGACCCTGTGTCCCGGCCACGGGTATCGTGGATCGCTGTGCCCGGAAGCTTGCGGGCAAGTTCGTGCGTGACCGTAGGCCAGCGAAAGCGGCCGACGACTCCAGCGTGCCCGGAATCAGGGCTCCGCGCCGCGCGCGACACGCCCGACCTCGGGACGCGAGAAACGTGGCCGGACGTGCGAGTGAAAGCTCGATGACAGCGGTGTGAACGACGGGCCCGAAGCGGAAGCTTGCCTCTGCGAAGGGCCCCGGGAGCGCCGCGAACTTAAAACAGACATGAAGTCCACACACCGCGTTAACTAATAAGGAAAGCCGGTCTATGCCAACCATCAACCAGCTGGTCCGCAAGGGTCGCCGCGACAAGGTCGCCAAGACGAAGACCGCGGCCCTGAAGGGGAGCCCGCAGCGTCGTGGCGTGTGCACCCGCGTGTACACCACGACCCCGAAGAAGCCGAACTCCGCGCTGCGCAAGGTCGCGCGTGTTCGCCTGACCAGCTCGGTCGAGGTCACGGCCTACATCCCGGGCGAGGGGCACAACCTGCAGGAGCACTCCATGGTGCTCGTGCGCGGCGGTCGTGTGAAGGACCTTCCCGGTGTCCGCTACAAGATCATCCGCGGCTCGCTCGACACTCAGGGTGTGAAGAACCGCAAGCAGGCCCGCAGCCGTTACGGCGCCAAGAAGGAGAAGAGCTGATATGCCACGCAAGGGCCCCGCACCCAAGCGTCCGCTGATCAACGACCCGGTCTACGGTTCGCCGCTGGTTACTCAGCTGGTCAACAAGATCCTGCTGGACGGTAAGAAGTCCACCGCCGAGCGCATCGTCTACGGTGCGCTGGAGCAGGCGCGGGAGAAGACCGGCACCGATCCGGTCGTCACCCTCAAGCGCGCGCTGGACAACGTCAAGCCGTCGCTGGAGGTGAAGCCCCGCCGCGTCGGTGGCGCCACCTACCAGGTTCCCGTCGAGGTCCGTCCGGGCCGCGCCAACACCCTGGCCCTGCGCTGGCTGGTCAACTTCTCGCGTGCGCGCCGGGAGAAGACCATGGTCGAGCGCCTGGCCAACGAACTGCTCGACGCCAGCAACGGCCTCGGCGCCTCGGTCAAGCGTCGCGAGGACACCCACAAGATGGCCGAGTCCAACCGGGCCTTCGCGCACTACCGCTGGTGACGTCTACCCGGCCCGCCGTCTGGGTCGGGAGGCACAGCCGGAACGCGGCACTCACCGGCCGCGTCCGGCGTTGACATAGAGGCGACCACAGGGTCGTCCCCGATAATCCCAACTAGCTACGAGCGGGGAAGATTTCCGTGGCACAGGACGTGCTCACCGACCTGAACAAGGTCCGCAACATCGGCATCATGGCCCACATCGATGCGGGCAAGACGACCACAACCGAACGCATCCTCTTCTACACCGGCATCACCTACAAGATCGGTGAGGTCCACGACGGCGCCGCCACGATGGACTGGATGGAGCAGGAGCAGGAGCGTGGTATCACCATCACCTCCGCGGCTACCACGTGCTTCTGGAAAGACAACCAGATCAACATCATCGACACCCCCGGGCACGTCGACTTCACCGTGGAGGTGGAGCGGTCGCTGCGCGTGCTCGACGGCGCCGTCGCGGTGTTCGATGGCAAGGAAGGCGTCGAGCCGCAGTCCGAGCAGGTGTGGCGTCAGGCGGACAAGTACGACGTGCCGCGGATCTGCTTCGTCAACAAGATGGACAAGCTCGGTGCGGACTTCTACTTCACCGTGCAGACCATCAAGGACCGCCTCGGCGCCAAGCCGCTGGTCATCCAGCTGCCGATCGGCGCGGAGGACACCTTCGAGGGCATCATCGACCTGGTCGAGAACAACGCGAAGGTCTGGCGCGGCGAGACCAAGCTCGGTGAGCAGTACGAGGTCGTCGAGATCCCGGACGACCTGAAGGAGAGGGCCGAGCAGTACCGCCAGGAACTGCTCGAGACCGTCGCCGAGTCGGACGAGGCGCTGCTGGAGAAGTTCTTCGGCGGCGAAGAGCTGACCATCGAGGAGATCAAGGGCGCCATCCGTAAGCTGACGGTGACCTCCGAGCTCTACCCGGTGCTGTGCGGCTCCGCGTTCAAGAACAAGGGCGTGCAGCCCATGCTGGACGCGGTCATCGACTACCTCCCCTCGCCGCTGGACGTGGAGGCCACCACCGGCCACGTGCCCGGCAAGGAAGAGGAGCTGCTCACCCGCAAGCCGAGCGCCGACGAGCCGTTCGCGGCCCTGGCGTTCAAGATCGCGGTGCATCCGTTCTTCGGCAAGCTGACCTATGTCCGGGTGTACTCCGGCAAGGTCGACTCCGGCGCCCAGGTCATCAACTCGACCAAGGGCAAGAAGGAGCGTCTGGGCAAGCTGTTCCAGATGCACTCCAACAAGGAGAACCCGGTCGGCGCCGCCTCGGCGGGCCACATCTACGCGGTCATCGGCCTCAAGGACACCACCACCGGTGACACCCTGTGCGATCCGCAGAACCAGATCGTGCTCGAGTCCATGACCTTCCCGGACCCGGTCATCGAGGTCTCCATCGAGCCGAAGACCAAGTCCGACCAGGAGAAGCTGGGCACCGCGATCCAGCGCCTGTCCGAAGAGGACCCGACCTTCTCGGTCAAGCTCGACCAGGAGACCGGCCAGACCGTCATCGGCGGCATGGGCGAACTGCACCTCGACATCCTGGTCGACCGGATGCGGCGCGAGTTCAAGGTCGAGGCGAACGTCGGTAAGCCGCAGGTGGCCTACCGCGAGACGATCACCAAGAAGGTCGAGAAGCTCGAGTTCACGCACAAGAAGCAGACCGGTGGTTCCGGCCAGTTCGCGAAGGTGATCATCGCGCTCGAGCCGTTCGTCGGCGAGGACGGCGCGCACTACGAGTTCGAGAACAAGGTCACCGGTGGCCGTGTGCCGAAGGAATACATCCCTTCGGTGGACGCGGGCGCCCAGGACGCCATGCAGTACGGTGTGCTCGCCGGCTACCCGCTGGTCAACATGAAGGTCACGCTGCTCGACGGCGCCTACCACGACGTCGACTCGTCGGAAATGGCGTTCAAGATCGCGGGCGCGCAGGCGCTCAAGGAAGCGGCTCGCAAGGCCGGTCCGGTGATCCTCGAGCCCCTGATGGCGGTCGAGGTCACCACGCCCGAGGACTACATGGGCGACGTGATCGGCGACCTGAACTCCCGCCGTGGTCAGATCCAGGCCATGGAGGAACGCAGTGGTGCCCGTGTCGTCAAGGCGCTGGTTCCGCTCTCGGAGATGTTCGGTTACATCGGTGACCTGCGGTCGAAGACCCAGGGCCGGGCGAACTACTCCATGGTGTTCGACTCGTACGCGGAGGTTCCGGCCAACGTGTCGAAGGAGATCATCGCCAAGGCGACCGGCGAGTGAGACCGTCGGGGCGAGTGCCACACTTGCCCCGACAGCCGGGCGTCAGTACGACCCCTTTTCAAGTAACCGCACTGCTGCAACTGCACGCACCAACAAGTCCAGGAGGACAAAAAAGTGGCGAAGGCGAAGTTCGAGCGGACGAAGCCGCACGTCAACATCGGCACCATCGGTCACGTCGACCACGGCAAGACCACGCTGACCGCGGCGATCACCAAGGTGCTGGCTGACAAGTACCCGGATCTGAACGAGAGCTTCGCGTTCGATCAGATCGACAAGGCGCCGGAAGAGAAGGCGCGTGGTATCACGATCAACATCTCCCACGTCGAGTACCAGACGGAGAAGCGCCACTACGCGCACGTCGACGCGCCGGGTCACGCCGACTACATCAAGAACATGATCACCGGTGCGGCGCAGATGGACGGCGCCATCCTGGTGGTCGCCGCCACCGACGGCCCGATGCCGCAGACCCGTGAGCACGTGCTGCTCGCCCGCCAGGTCGGCGTGCCCTACATCCTGGTCGCGCTGAACAAGGCCGACATGGTCGACGACGAGGAAATCCTCGAGCTCGTCGAGATGGAGGTCCGCGAGCTGCTGGCCTCGCAGGAGTTCGACGAGGACGCGCCGGTCGTGCGGGTCTCCGGCCTGAAGGCGCTCGAGGGCGACCCGAAGTGGTCGGAGTCGGTGCTGGAGCTGATGGCCGCGGTCGACGAGTCCATCCCGGACCCGGTTCGTGAGACCGACAAGCCGTTCCTGATGCCGGTCGAGGACGTGTTCACGATCACCGGTCGTGGCACCGTCGTCACCGGTCGCGTCGAGCGTGGCGTGATCAACGTGAACGAGGAAGTCGAGATCGTCGGCATCCGCCCGGAGAAGACCAAGACCACGGTCACCGGTATCGAGATGTTCCGCAAGCTGCTCGACCAGGGCCAGGCGGGCGACAATGTCGGTCTGCTGGTTCGTGGTATCAAGCGTGAGGACGTGGAGCGCGGCCAGGTCGTCGTGAAGCCGGGCACCACCACCCCGCACACCGAGTTCGAGGGCCAGGCGTACATCCTGTCGAAGGACGAGGGTGGCCGCCACACCCCGTTCTTCAACAACTACCGTCCGCAGTTCTACTTCCGTACGACTGACGTGACGGGCGTTGTGACCCTGCCCGAGGGCACCGAGATGGTTATGCCCGGTGACAACACCGAGATGACCGTCAAGCTGATCCAGCCGGTCGCCATGGACGAGGGTCTGCGCTTCGCGATCCGCGAGGGTGGCCGCACCGTCGGCGCCGGTCGCGTCACGAAGATCATCAAGTGATTCACTGAATCGCTGGGAACGGCGCCGCTCCTCGTGGAGCGGCGCCGTTCGCGTTTCCCGGGGGCGAACGGCTATGCAGATGCGCCGAGCGGAACGACGCCTTCGCTGCTGAGCTGGACGACCGTCCGCGAGAATTGCAGTGATCACCGGGGCGTGGGGGACGTCGCGGTGGTGACCAGCAGGCGGTGCAGCACCTGCGCGGGCGGTGCGGCCTGGGTGGCGTTGAGGACGACGTCGGTGAATGCCTCGGCCAGCGCGGCGGCGGGCTGGAACCGTCCGTGGTCGAAGCTGTGGCCGCTCAACCGCGACCGCCACTCCTGGAAGCCGGACACCGTGCGATTCAGCGAGCTCTTGTCCTCCGGGTTCAGCTGCGGCAGATACGCCGTGAGCAGCGCACGCTGCGCGGCCGCGCGAGCACGGAAGCGGCCTGCCCCGTCGAGCGCTCTGCCGAGTTCCCGCACGATCGACGAGTACACCGGCCGCCGTGCGCATCCCGGCGCGAGCAGGCCCGCGTTGTCGGCCGCGGTGACGGTCTGCCGCAATTGCTGCGGATCGGTGGCAGCACGCACCGCCAGCACGATACGTGCGGTAGGCAGCGCTTCGGCCGCCCCCGGAAAGTGCTGATCGGACGAATCGGGAGCGCCATCGGAGTTGCGCGCTGCGTCCGGTGTCGTGACCGAATCCCATTCCAGCAGAGCCGTTTCGCCGTCAGCCAGTTCCTCGATTCCGATGGCGCTCAGGGCTATCTGCGGGTATCGCGGCAGCACGTCGTCCACCGCGGCGACGATCTCGGTCAGTACCTCTACCGCCACGCCCGGCGTCTCGAAGCCGAAGGCGCGCACACCGTGGCGCTCGGCCAGTTCTCTGGCGAGACGTGCCGCGACCGACTCGGCGGTGGCGTTCACCTTCCGGTCCGGTTTCTCGTCCTTCTGGTCCGGTCGTGCGGTGGGTCGCCCGGGCATGCGCGGCGGAGAACCGGGTGTGCCCGCGTCCGGGGCGGACACTCTCGGCGGTCGACCGGCGGCGTTGGACCACGGCGTGCTCGGCCCGGCCGCGCCGGATCGCTTCGCGGCGGATTGCGTGGCAGCGGATGGCGAGCCAGCGGCTTGCCTCGTTTCGGCGTTGGCCCTCGTCCACGGGGACGACGGCCGATCGCCCGGCGCGGGACGGGTGAGCGCGGCATCCGCCTGACGAGCCGGGTTCACGCTGGGGCCGGGTAAGCCCGGCTGCTCGGTGCCGCGATGGTCGGCGCCGTTCGGATCTCCCCCGGCCTGGCCCGGCCGCTGACCGGAGGCGGGCCCGTTGCCGGGGGTGCGCGGGGTTTGCGCAGGCGGCGACGAGAGCGGTGACCGATCGGCCGGTGAGCCGGCGGCGGAAGCCGGTTGTCTCGGCGATGGCGCCGTGACGGCCGCAGTGGGTACGGGAGATCCCGCGAACGGCCGCACGGCGGTCGGTACGTCTGCGGCGCTGGGGTCGAGCCGATGGGTGGGGCCGGCGTCGACACGCACTGGAAGCGCGGCCGGATCGTTCTGGATTTCAGCGGCGGCGTTGTGGATACGCTGCCCGATGGCCCGGTCCTGGTTCTCGAAGTTCTCCGCGAGGTGGCGCAGATCGGTGCCGGCCTGCTGGAGTGCCTCGACGAGGCTGTTCAACTCGGTCATCGTCCGTTGGTGTTCCGGAACGTAGGATTCGGCGAACGCGCGGCCGGCATCGTCTTTGCCCCAGGGTTCGCCTTCCCCGGCCAGGGCAGCGCGCAGCTTCCGCACGGTAGCCGCCACATCCGCCCCGATCAGGTCGAACCGCGGTGCGTGATCGCGCAACTTATCCGGGTCGACCGCAAACTTCTCGCCCACACTTTCTCCCTACGCACTGCAATCCATTGTCGCGGCAGCACGGTCGCTTTTCTCGCCTACGGTGCGACTGCCGCTGCACGGAGCGTTGGATCGAGGCCGCTTCCCCGGCCACCCCGAAAGTATTGGCTGGCGGAATGCTGGATTCGGAGATGCGGGTTCGAATCGCTGCCTCGTCCAGTAGTTGCACTCTCAACAGTTCGGCACCATGCCACGAGTCCTGGCGGCCGGTATCTCTCCCGGTAGGCCCTATCTCCACAGCTGGGAATAGTGATCGCGGTCCGATATGTCTAGATAGTCTCGCAGCGACTGTGAGGGTGCCGGGAGGCAAGCTGCGATGGATTCGAGCGGTTTGCTGGCCGAGGTGCCCTCGGCTGTGCGGGAATTGGTCCTGGGCCATTGGCCGGAGACCGATGTCGATGGAATGCGTCGTAATGGTGACGCGTACCTGGTGGCTTCCGGTGAATTGAACAATTCGGCCGCCCGATACGAGACCGAGGCGGCGGGCACCGAGCAGGCCGTTGAGGGCGCCACATCGACGGCGCTGGCCGAACGCCATCGTGTGGTCGTGAAATCCATGCGTGATCAGGCGGCGGTGTGTCAGAGCCTGGGCAAACAGTGCCACGATGTGGCCGATTCGGCTGTGCAGACACAGCATCTCCTGATCGCGATGGGAATCGCGCTGGCGGCTCAATTGGCCTATGACGCGCTGCTGTTCTTCCAAGGTGGTGGCGCGAAGGCGTTGATCGACCGGATCGAGGCCGAGCGGGCGATGGCCGCTGCGGCTGCGCGACTGGCCGCGGAAGTGGGCGAGCGGGCGGTCGCGGGCGCGGCGGAACGAGCTGCGCTGCACACCGCTGTCCACGCGGCGAAGGTCGGCCTTCTGACAAGTGCCGCGATCAGTGGTGGCGCACAGCTGTGGGATCTGAAGGACGGCGTGCGCGACAAGTTCGACGTGGGCGCCTTCTTGGAAATGCTCCTCGGTGGCGTGGTCGGCGGCGTGGCGGGTGCGGAGGTCGGGCGCAGGCTCGCGCCGCGCGTGCTGGGCTGGACGCGCGGCGGAGCGATCAGTCCCTCCGGCCGGCTCGCCGCGCATTTGGGCGGCACGATGTTGCTCGGCGGCGCGGGCGGCCTCGCGGGCGGTCTGGCCGGCGCGGTGCCCTCGGTGTTGATCCACATGGACGAGATCCACAGCCTCGGTGATCTGTTCAAGATGGTTCGCGAATCCGCGATCACCGGCTTCGGCAGCGGGTTCGTCGGCGCGGCGGGTAGTGCGATCCGGGTCCACGCCGCAGGCCGCAACGCGGTGCGTTCCGAAAGTGACGCCCCTCGACTCGGTCTGCGCCACTGGGAATTCGCGTCGCGCGTCAATGAGCTGTTGAGCTCGGGTGAGCCACCGAGGGTGGAGGCGATCGAGCGCTTCAGCACCGAAGGCAAGTCGGCGAAAGTGGTGGAGCGGCTCGTCTTCCACGACGGCACCGAGGTGATCCACAAGGTGGTCTCCGATCCGCAACACGCACACGCGGAATTCTTGAGTTCGCTGGTCGGCGACGCGGTGGGCGCACGGGTGCCCGCGGTGCATGTCATCGGCGACCACGTCTACCTGGAGGTGGTGCCCGGCACGGTGGCGGCGGAGACGTATCCGCGAAGCGCGTTCCCCCAGGAGGTCCTCAGCGGTCCTGCGGGAATGCGCCAGGGCGTCATGGACGTGCTGATACGCATACCCGATCGCAATGGCGACAACTGGATGGTCGATCCGGCCGGGAATGTGTGGGGAATCGACCACAGCCGCGCATTCGAGAACTTCACCGATGCGCAGTATGTCGTCGGGCCCTTCGCGGAGAACTTCCTGCGCTACGGAGACAGCTTCGAAATCTTGTGGAACGACCACGCTCTCACTCGCCCGGAGCTGCACGAGATCCGGCAGCGGGTCGAAGAGCTGAGCCCGGTCTTCCACGCCGCGGGCCGCCGGGACTGGTACGACGGGATGCTCCAGCGGATGACCGCGTTGGAGGAGCATGCCGCGGGTGGCGGTGACGCCGGGCGCGGGGTCCTGCCGCCCGTGTCACCGCAGTCCCCCGGCTCGGCGCCGGGAGTCGTCCCTGGTGAAGGCCGGGCGGTGTCCGTCACGCCACGACAAGACCGGCCGCCCGGGACCGACGCGTATGGGCGCAACGGCAGGCCACCCGCACCGCGCGGTAACGAGGTCAGCGGCTCGGCTGTCGCGCCACGCGGCCGCAGTGACCAGCCGCCGCCGCTGCCACGGAATGCCGATGGTCCGCTCGTTCGGCAGGAGGAGCTGACGCCGCGGGTTCCGGTCGATGAGATGGCCTCGGACGGTCGGCCGCCGGTGCGGGACGATTCGCGTGTTCCGGACGAGTCGAGGCCGCGTCCTCCGGTCGATGAGGCCGACCCGGCCGGACGGCGGTCGGCAGCGGATGAGGCTCCTGCGGCGCAGGAAGAGCCGACGCCCCGCGCCCGGACCGACGAACCGACGTATGACGGCCCGCCGACACGGCCGCAGCCGCGCGTCGAGCTACACGACCAACCGGCGAGCCAGGACCGATACCGGCTCGCGGCGGATGCCCCTCCCGCCGGATTCACCCAGTTCTACCGCCATCCCGACGGTGGCTACGTCGACATGGTGCTGACCGGCCCCGACAACGCGCGCCTTCAGCTTCGCCTGATTCCAGGCCAGGAGTACGTGCTCGGTCGTGGTGACGGCGCGCTGTTGGAAAACATGGCCGGAGACAGAGTTTCGCGCCGCCACGCGACCATAACGGTGGACGAGCAAGGCCATGTCCTGCTTCGAGACGACAACTCGATGAACGGCACCTTCGTCGACGGCAAACAGCTGACCGGCGGTCGCTGGGTGCGGATCTACGACGGCCAAGACGTCATGTTCAGTCGCGATCTGGAACTCGGCGTCACATTCCAGCGTCAGATGGCCGAAGTGCGACTGTTCGGCAACGACGGACCCGTTCTGAAGCTCCACCGCGGCCGGGAGATCGAGATCGGTCGTGCGATGGTGCACCCCGAAGCGCTCGGGCGCGACAGTATCTCGCGACGCCACGCGATCGTCGGCATGGATGAGAACGGCCGGGTATGGATCCGGGACGCTGATTCCAGCAACGGCACCCGAGTCAACGGCGATCGGCTCGGCAGCGGCGAGCGCCGGGTACTGGAGCCCGGGGACGACTTGCGCCTCGGCTGGTATGACAGTACGGCGCAATTCGTCCCGACGGATGCGACGACCGAGGTCGATCCGGTCCGCGTGCGAATCGGGAGCGGCGCGGGCGCGACACCGGTGCGGCTCGCGCCGGGAGAAACGGTCGTGATCGGTACCGACCAGAACTCGCCGTTCGCGTCTCAGTTGCGCGGGATCCCCAATGTCGGCGAACGACACGCGACTCTCGGCTTGGACCACGACGGCCGCGTGTGGATCCGGGACCACCCGGGTTCCGAAGGGGTATGGGTCAACGGGGACAGGATCGCTTCGAACCAAAGAGTGACCCTCACCGAGGGCGACAATCTGGGGATCGGTCCGGATTACGTCGGCACCGCCCGCATCGGCGGCGAGGCGCCAACCCAGCATCCACCTGCCGAACTGCATTTCGATCCCTTCGAGCGCAAGCTTCCGCTACGCCTCGCGCCGGGCCAGGAGGTGTCCGTCGACACCAGTCAACTCAACGGCCATGCGATGGTGATCGGAAGACCGGGCCGGGAAGTCGTCGTCGGGCGCGATCTCGACGGTCGTGTTTGGGTGCGCGACCCGGACGGAGACAGCTGGATTGGAACCAAGGTCAACGACGAGACCATCCCGGCGGGGGAGAAGCGGTACCTGAACGCCGGAGACAGGGTGACCTTCGGCGAGGTTTCCACCAGACTCCACGTGGGCGAGGAAGCGCCGCTGCAGTTGAGATTGTCCGATGACGAGAGTCTGCCTCCGCTCAGCCTGCGGCGTGGCGAGGAGCTGGTGATCGGCCGTGGGCAGGACTCGCCGATGGCGGACCATCTTTCCGAGAACACCACGGTGTCGCGCCGTCACGCCACCATCTACCGCGACGAGTACGGCGACGTTTATTTGCGCGACGAGAACTCGACCAGAGGGACCTGGGTCGAGAACGTCAAGGTCGATCCGGACGTGCCGGTGCGCCTGCGCCCGGGTGACCGGATTCGTCTCGGCGATTGGGTGGGCGCGGCGCGATTCGAGGACGGCTTCCGGGAAAGCGCTCCGCGTGCATTGCCGGTGAAGCTCAACAACGTACACGGCGACGTGTCTCTGGACTTGGCACGTGGTGGCGAGCCGCTGCTGCTCGGCCGGGACAGCACGGAACTGCCCGACAGTCTGTCCCGCGCGAACGAGATATCCCGTCGGCACGCCAGCCTCGGCGTCCATCCCTCCGGCCGGGTCTGGATCCGTGACGAAGGATCGACGAACGGCACCTACGTCAACGGGAAAGAGGTCAAGCCGGGGACGAAGGTCATGCTGCATCCGGGCGACAGCGTGCGGCTCGCGGACGCGTTCGAGTTCGTCGTCGCCTATCCGCCTCCCGACGGCGGCGCATTCGTGAACATCATCGATCGGACACCCGAGACGTTGCGGATGGTCCAGGATATCGCTCGCGTGCCCAGCCACATCTACGCGCGCGTCAGCGAGCACATGAACGCGGTTCCCGGGGGTGGGATCATCATCGGAAATCGCCCGATGCTCGAACTGCCCGGTACTGAAAGCCTGGCGGGCAGCTCCCCGTACGGCCGCAAACCTGGGACCAGTTGGAACACCGTGCGAGGCGTATACCTGGGCGGCCCCCGGCGCATTGTGATCAACTCCGGTGGGAAGGGCGGTAGCCTCAACGTGGTCCTGCACGAATTCGGGCATGCCGTGGATGCGGCGTACGGCACCGGTGGGAAATGGCTCAGCGATTCGCAGGGGTGGCGCGACTTGCACTCGGCGATGCTCCAGTCCATCGGCAAGAGCAAGCGGTGGAACAGTTACTACGATGAACCCAGCGAAGCGTTCGGCGAGGCGTTTTCGGCGTGGCTGCACGGTCCGCAGCAGCTTCGGGATTTCGCTCTCGGTGACCAGCAACTCGCGAACCGGCTGAAGGATTATTTTGACGGCGTATTCCGATGACACCAGCCCGCCCATGCTCGCCGAGGACGGCGAGACGATCCTGGTCCGCTTGCGCGGCCGGACCGAGGACGGCGTCTACTACAGCGGCTTCGAGGAGTTCCATCCCGGCGACCCCGGCTACGACGAGATGCTCCCGGTCGCGAGAGAGAATCCGGTCTCGGAGTCGGAGCCCCCGGAGCGGCCGATAGACGAAGACACCTTGGCCCGCATCCTGCGGGAAGCAGGATTGGACGGGATGGACCTCGGCAGCGAGTAGCTGTGCTTTGGGCACGACACGCAAAGCGCGGGCAAGTGGTCGGTCGGCGAGCACCTTTTCCGGATGACGCAGCGGTGGGCGATCAGCAGGCGTAAGCGCGGCCGACAGCCGGTTCGCGTTCGGCCTCCGGAAGTTCGTGCAGGCAGCCGAGCGGGACGACGCCCTCGCTGCTCATCTGCACGCCACTGCCCGTAGTGGGGTTTACGCAGGTGAGGCCTGTCGTCGCCAGGCGGCATAGGTATTCGCCGAAGGTGACCATGCTGTCGTATGGCAAGGTCGGGCCTTCGCCGTGAATGAAAAGCCCTGGGTCACCTCGGAATTGGCCCACCGTCAACCGCTGACCGGAGTAGGTCACGTATCCGCCGAACCACTGTCCGTAGCCCTCACCCGGCGCGGGCGCCGGGTTTTTCAGCTCGATCATGCAGTCGAACCCGTCGAAATCGAACTCGACTCCGGTTATGCAACTGATCTTGTGGGTCGGGCTGACGAACGCGATATCGCCCCGCAGATCGGTCACGGGTCCACCTTCGATAGTGGCGGAGTGATAGGCGGCGAGATCTATTGGCGACCCCTGCTGGACCCACGCGATCCGGTCCCGCAAGCCGTTCGCCGATGCCTGCGCCGGTGGACTGGTCGACTGCGCCGGGCCCGCCACCGGCCGCGGATTGCCCGACATGCTCTGCGAACACGCACTGACCACCAGCACCACGCCTACCAAGACCGCCAAACGCATACCGAGGACAGTAGTCATTGCGCGCTAGAGGTTCGTGTCGGTTCGGTGGCCTGAGCAGCCTCGGGCGAAGGCGCGGCCGATGCGGGACCTGGCCGCTTGCGGGCCATGCCGCTGGCGAGCGGTCGCACGCGGGAAGCGTCAAGCGCAGAGCCAATTGAATAGCCAGTTGGATGCTGAATCTCGGGATGTGCGCTAAATCGGTTGGCCAAATCCCGCTGATTGCAGGATTTGGCGGCAGAATGTGGTGATGGGGACATTTGCCCGATTATTGCAGACTGTGGTTGCCGGGGCGCTGGTCGCGGTAGTCGGTCATGGCGTCGTGGCCGCCCCCGCTGCGAGCGACGCCCATATTCAGTTGCCCTGGCTGACGTCTGAGCCGGACGCGGTGCAGGCGTCGGGAGCAGCGCTGGCGGACGCAATCACCGGCACAGTGCTGTGGTCGCGACAGCCGAACGCCCCGGTCCCGATAGCCAGCATCACGAAGGTGATGACGGCACTGGTCGTGCTCAACGCCGGCGACCTCGACCGGGCCATTACCGTGCCGCAAGAAGCCATCGCCTACTGCACCGAGTACGACGGAAGCGACGCAGGCCTGGTCCCCGGCGAGGTGCTCACCGCGCGACAGCTCCTCTACGCGGTGATGTTGCCGTCCGGCTGTGACGCCGCCTATGCCCTCGCCGAGGCCTACGGCCCCGGTCGAGACGGCTTCATCGCCGCAATGAACCACACCGCGCGTCACATGGGCCTGGTAGGAACACATTTCACCGACCCCAGCGGGCTGCCCGCCCCCACCGACCACTCCACCTACTCCACACCGGCAGACCTGGTGGCTCTCGGTCTGCGCGCGATGAGCCTGCCGGTGTTCCGTGAGATCTCCGGGTCGTAGAGCTATCACGTGCCCGCCGGGCCGGCCAACCGCGCTCACTCGTGGCAGACCACGAACCGGCTGCTGCGCGACTATCCCGGCACCATCGGCATCAAGACCGGATGGACCGACGCGGCGGGAACCTGCCTGCTGTTCGAGACGGTCAGGGCGGGAATACCGCTGATCGGTGTCGTCCTGGTCGAAATCCTCGTCATGCTGGTCGTCATGGTGGCAACAGTGCTCGTGAATTGAGGCCTGCTGCGCGCGCCGAGGTCCGTTCGGTCCGCGGGCAATCCGGTCTCCGGTCTTCTGCCCGTGCTCGGCGACGATTCCTTCACACTATCGGCGGTTTTGCTACGCTTGCCGAACTTCCCCGGAAGGCTTCGACGCGTGCAAGGGATTGCGGAAACCGGTCCGCTCGGCTGGGCCTCAGTGCGGATTCTGACGCCCACAGGTGATGTGGTCGGCGCGGGATTTCTGGTGCGGCCCAGTCTGATCGCGACGTGCGCTCACGTCGTATCGGCCGCGCTGGTTGGGGAAGCGACGGACAGCGAAGTGCCCGAAAAGCCTGTGCGCGTGGACTTTCCGTCGGTGAATGCCGCAGTTCCGATGCTCGCCCGGATCCGGCACTGGTCCCCCATTCGCGAGGACGGGCGCGGCGACATCGCCATCCTGGAGCTCCTCGATGCGCCTCCGGATTCCATCGCACCGCTGCCGTTCTGGCCCGCGGGCCAGCCCTGGGGTGGGGAGTTCCGGATGTTCGGATTTCCGGCCGAGATGCCCGGCGGTGTCTGGGTGTCCGGCGAGTTTCGAGCCCCGCAGAGCCAGGGCTGGGTGCAGCTGCAGGCAGCGACCGGTGGACAGCCCATCACCGAGGGGTTCAGCGGCGCCGCCGTTTGGGACACCGAGGCGCACGCCGTGACCGGAATGGCGGTCGCCGCCGACCGCCGCCGCTACACCCGCACCGCGTTCATGCTTCCCATCGATGAGGTGCTGCGGCTGAATCCGGCGCTGCTGTCGAGTCCGTATCGCGGTATGGCGCCGTTCGACGAGGAGCACGCGGAGTTCTTCTACGGGCGGGACGACGATATCGCCCGGGTGCGGGAGACGCTGCGGCAGACCGGTTTCGCCGCGGTGGTCGGACGTTCCGGTACCGGGAAGTCCTCGTTGATCCGAGCCGGGGTGATACCGCGATTGCGGCAGCAGGGGTGGCAGGTCGCCGCATTCCGGCTGAGCGGCGACGCCACGACGGAATCCGGTGTGCGTGCGATCGGCTCCGGCATCGCCGCGGACGAGCCACTGTCGACCTGGTTGATCGAGCAGGCCGCGCCCGACGCCGCTGACGCGGCCCGACTGCTGCAACAGCTTCCGCCACAGGGCACGGTGTTGTTCGTCGACCAGTTCGAAGATCTGGCCGTGGCGGCCCCGCGGCAGGCCCGTGCGCTATTGCAGGCGTTGCTCGAACTCACCCGCGCCGACACCGAGGGACGCCTGGCGATCGTGCTGACGTTGCGCTGGGACGCGCTGGATGACCTACTCGACGCCGAGATAGCCGAATTCATCAGCAGCACAACGGTTGCGGTGGCACCGCTGGGACGTGCGCAGCTGCGCGACGTGATCAGCCGCCCCGCCGCGCGTGCTGGAGTGGTGCTGGACGACGCGGTGGTGCAGCGGCTGATCGAGGGTGTCTTCGACCAACCCGGCGGTTTGCCGTTGCTGGCGTCGGTGCTGTCGGATCTGTGGGATCGGCATACCGGCGGCCGGATCACCCTCGCTGATTACGAAAAAGTCGGCAGCGTGGAAGTTTCCATTGCCCGGCGGGCCGATCAGGTCATGGCGCAGTTCACCGATCCCGCCGAGCGGGCCGACGCGGAACGGCTCCTGAAGCTGCTCGCGGTGCCGACCTCGAGCGGCGCCGGATTCCTTCGAGCGGTGCTGCCGATGCGGGAGTACCCCGAACTCCGCGGTGTGGCCGGACGGCTGGCGCTCGACCGCCTGGTTGTCGTCGGCCGCGACAAGAACGGCGCGGATACCGTCGAGCTCGCACACCAAGCGCTCATCGACAACTGGGAACGGCTGCATGACCTGCTGCAGTCCGACCGCGACTTCCGCGCCTGGCAGCAACACCTCGCGCAGGACCTGGACAACTGGGAACGGCGTGGTCGCGAGCACGACGCGCTGCTGCGCGGTACCGCTCTCGAGACGGCGAAGGACCTGCTCGAGGCTCGGAAATCCGACGTGCCGCAGGCACATCAGGAATTCATCGCGGCCAGCCGCCGGCTGCGCGAGCGGGAGGTGCGGCGCCTGCGGGTGGTGGCCGCAGCGCTCACCGTTCTGGTCGTCGTGGCCACGTCGATGGCGGTGGTCGCCTACCGGAGCAGTGCGGCTCGCGCGGCGCAGTTGCGGCTGCAGGCGGGGCGCAGCCTCGCGGCGGAATCCATGCGGGTGGCCGACTCCGACCTGGACAAGGCGCTGCAATTCGCGCAGGCCGCAGCGCGGAATGCGCCGGACGACGAGATGGTGCGGACAGCGCTGCTGTATCAGCAGGTGCGGTTGTCGTCCGTCACGGATTACCGGACCGACCTGTGGCGCGGCGCGACATTCGGGGCGGCAAGTGGCGACGGGTCCGAGGTCGCGGTCGCCGAGGGCCGCGACGTCACAGTCTGGGCCGGTCTGCTCGGCGATGAGCCGATGCCGTGGCGACTTCCACCGACCGCCGGGAAGGTCGCTTCGCTGAACCTGAGCCGGAACGGCTCCGCGCTCGCCGTGGTTACCGACGATGGTGCGGTCGCCGTCTGGGATGTTCGAAACCGCACGGGTCCTGCGTCGGTCCGTCCGCCGGAGCCCGCACCGCTGCTGCCCAATGGCGTGTCGACCGGCTGGGATCAGACCGCGCGCTGGCTCGCGGTGCGACTCAACCGAGCGCAGGTCCAACGGGCGGAGCCGCAGCAGGCCCAGCACACCGACCTGCTGGAGGTGTACGACATGGCCAGTGGCGGGCCCGTTCTGGCTTCTTCCCCGCCTCCGCTGGGAGATTTCGCCCAGTTTCCGGACTACGTCGACCCGACCGGCACCATGATCGCGATGCGCGAGTCGAAGATCGGGACCACGCGCAACGTCGTGCGCGACGCCAGGACCGGACAGCAGATTCGGGAATTGCCGGCCGGTAAGATCACCTCGACCGGCCTGATCGCCGGTTGTTCCGACGACCAACTGGTCGTCTCGGACGCGCTGACGGGGGCCGAACGTCTGCGGGCGCCGCGCGGCTCGGGCTCGACGACAGAGGACTGCAAGTGGGCCGTCGATAGCAGTGGACGGTACGCGTGGTCGACGAGCATCCTCGCCGGCGATACGCTCGGCCAGACCCACCTCATCGACCTGCGAACCGGCCGGGCCTTCGTCGTCCAAACAGCCACCCCTCGGGATATGTCGGCCACGGTACTGGTCGCCCCCGCCGACGACGGCCCGCGGCTGGCACAGTTCACGCCGAGTGGCCTGCTCCGCTTCGCGCCTGCCGTGGCGATCTCGGACATGAACGTGTTCGCCGGACCGGCCACCGAACAGCGGATTGTCCAGTGGAGTCCCGACGGCTCGTTCGTCGTGGAAATCGCATGCGGTTCAGAAGATGCGAACGCAACGGTGCGCGTCGTCGAAATGACCCCCGTCATAAGGGAAGTCGCGCGTATCACGGTGACCCTTGCCGTGCCTGGTTCGATTCCGCCCGAATCTGCCTACCGGATCACCGCCGACCGGAAGCACTTCATCGTGGCCGGTGCGACGGGAGGCATCACCATCTTCTCGCTGCCCGGACTGGCTGTCGAGCAACGTATTTCGTTACCCGTCCCGCCCGAACTCGGCCCTGGACTGCGGCGACCGACATCAATCATGCAGCCCGGCGACGACGAGTTGGCCTTCTTCCACGCGGGCTCGGTCACCCGGTGGCGGATCAGCGATGGGAAACAGCTCGGCCACACCGTGCGGACTTGGCGCGACATCGACGAACTGGTGTGGATGGTACGGGCCGGCGCGCAGGCGGCCCTCGTCCCGACGCACAACGACCAGTACTTCACCGAGAACATCGACGGCGATACCGTCCGGGCCCTGGATGACGGACGAGTACTCCGCTCGGTACCCGTCAAACCGATCGATCGTGGCAAGAGGCAGGATGCCTTCGTCAGCCCTGCCGCTCCACAGATATACATCAGGTACGAGTCCGGGGAAGACACTGTGGAGAACTTCGACAGCGGTATGGAATCTCCTTCTGCACAACCGTTTCCGTCGGGCAGCGGGGTTGGCATGACCGACGATGGCCTGCTGGTGGTCGATCACCTCGGGACACTGGAGATCTGGGACTTCGATCGCAGCGCAAAGATCTTCGATGTGAAGATCCCGGACCAGCGGTACGGGGATCTCTCCGGAGATGCCCTGTACGCGCTGAATCCCGGCAGGTACTCCGGCAGCGGAGGTGTCGGACGGTACTCGATCAATCTCGACCGCGATGACGTACTGGGACGGCTCTGCGCGATCAGCGACCGCGAGTACACCCGGGCCGAACGGGACGAGCTGCCTGTGGGCGCCGACGACACCCCGCCCTGCCGCGGGATCTGACGATCAAGCGACCTGCTCTTCGAGGCATTTTCGGACCCGCAACAGTCCGTCGTGGACGTATCCCTTGACGGTGCCCTCCGCCACGCCCATGACCCGAGCGGTCTCTTTGTAGGTGTTTCCCTCGTAGGTGTAGATGATGACCGCCTGGCGTTCCCTCGGCGGCAGTGTGTCCAAGAGCCGGATCAGCACGTCCCGCAGGGCGATCATGTCGTCGAACGGCAGCCCGGCCTGGTCCGCGAGAGTAGAGAGGCGTTCGTGCCCATCGGAATCCAGCCGTTCCCGGTCCTTCGCGGTCCGGACCATGGCATCCTTCGCCAGGTTTTCCGCCGTGGTCCACAGGTACTTCCGGAGCCCTTCGACGTCGGTGATGTGGTCCGGCCAGCGCGCGTACACCCGCATGAACGCGGTCTGCACTATATCGTCGGCGTCGGCGCGGCTGCGCGTCGATTTGGTGATGCGGGCCAGCAGCATCTCGCTCGCCGACTCGTACGCCTCCACCAGCATTTCGGCGAATGCCTGCTCCCGCCGCTCACCACCGCGGGCGATCCGGATGACGGCCGATTCGGTATCGGCGGTGAGCAGCGTGAGTGGAGCCTGCGCACATTCGTGCAACACCACACGCAGCAGGGCGGCAAAGGAAACATCGCGGGCCTGGGCGGGATCGAGTGGCGCGTTCATGTGGTCTGGCCCCCTGTCGTCTCTCGGTATCCTATGCCCGATACTCGAGCCACCGCGTGGTCGATGTCGCCAAAGTCAGGATGATCGTGGCGATCGGGAACACGGTCACGAATATGGCGAACAGCGGACTGCCGATCACACCGTAGTCATCGGAGGCTCCGGCAACGGCAAGCACGACCACTGTCTCGATGATGCTGTAGGCGATGTCGACCACACAGCCGATGACGATCAGCCGACGGGCCGAGGCATGCTTGCGAAACATCTGGATGCCCCCGGCGAGCAACAGCGAACCGGCGAGCAAGAAGACCGGGATCGAGATCGCGAAAAGCACTCGTGCCCCGTTGGTTTCGCCCTCCGCGTCGAGGTCGCTCAACATCACTATCCCGGCGATGAGCACAAGAATACTCAGCAGCCGGTGCGTACCGCCGAGGCAGGCGAGCACCCCGGCCGTGATGGCGGTCCCGCCGCTTGGCGGCGGCACCGGGTGTGAATGGGCGAAGTCGTCAGGGGCGGTGGGGCTCTGCATCATGGTGGATTCCTCCTTATCGAACTGGGTGTTCGTAGGGATCAACCGCCGTGGGTCACGAAACGTTGGGTCCGTACCCGAAGCCGCTTGCGGCAGCCGCGCGGCGCCACAAGGATCAGACTCCCTCATGTCGAGTTCAGGGTGTTCGCGGGAGCGTGGACACGATCTCGGCCGCACCGATGAATTCCGTATGGATCGGTCGTCTATACCGCTGGATACACCGACAGCGGTGAGCCTGCGCCGGGACCGTCGAGCGCAGAAACACACGGAGGCAATGATGAGCGTCGACGACCCTACCCAGCGGCAAATGATCCGGACGGTTGAGCAGGTGGCGCAGTGACCGGCACCAAGGTGTTGGTGGCGGGGGCGAGCATCGCGGGGCCCGCGCTGGCCCACTGGTTGCGCCGATGGGGAGCCGAGGTGACCGTGGTGGAGCGGGCCCCCGAGCTTCGTCCCGGTGGGCAGGCGGTGGACGCGCGCGGGGTGACCAAGGAGGTCATCCGGCGGATGGGATTGGACGCATCGGTGCGCGCGGCCTGCACCGAGACCGCCGGCGCACACACCGTGGACGTGGACGGGAACGTGCTGGAAACCTTCCGCGCCGCCGACCACGGCGGCGACGGGTACATCGCGGAGATCGAGATCCTGCGCGGCGACCTGTCCCGGGTGCTCTACGACGACACCCGCTACGGTGTCGAGTACATCTTCGGCGACCGGATCGCCGAACTCACTCAGGACGCGGACGGGGTCGACGTGGCCTTCGCGGGCGGTGACCGGCGGCGCTTCGACCTGGTGATCGGGGCGGACGGGCTGCACTCGGCGCTGCGCGCGATGGTCTTCGGGCCGCGCGAGCGGTTCGTCCGCCATCTCGGGCTCGTGCTGGCCTTCTACAGCGTGCCCAACGAGTTCGGGCTGGACCGCTGGCTGATCGACTACCAGGAGTCCGGGCGCTCCGCGGGCCTGCGGCCGATCCCCGACGCCACCCGGGCGATGGCCATGTTTTCCTTCCACTCGGGGGACTTCGACGTCGACTACCGCGACGTCGCGGCCCAGAAGCGCCTGCTGCGCGAGCGGATGGCCGGGATGGGTTGGTTGACTCCGCGCATTCTCGCGCATCTGGACGACACCCCGGACTTCTACCTCGACCAGGTCGCCCAGGTGGTGATGGATCGCTGGTCGAGCGGACGGGTGGGGCTGCTCGGGGACGCGGCGTTCAGCTCGTCGCCGATGTCTGGGCAGGGCACCGGGCTGGCCTTGGTCGGCGCCTACTTGCTGGCCGGAGAGTTGGCCGCCGCCGGGTGGGACCCGGAGGCCGGGTTCGCCGGCTACGAGCGGCGGATGCGCTCGTTCGTCGAGGCCAACCAGGAGATCGGCCGGTTGCACGCGCGTAGCCTCGCCGTCCCCGGGCAGGACGCCGAGCCGAGTCCCGATTTCGCCGGCGAATGGTTCACCGAGCTGATCGAGCGCGCGATCAACGGCGTCGAGCTGCCCGACTACGCGGGGGTGCCGGACTCCGGGGCCCCGGCCGGACCGCCGATCACCTCGTCGGCCAAGCCGTAGGCGTGACATAAGGTGTCGAGAGGGACGACGCTTCGGTAGGCCACCGCCGGACTACATCCGCTGAGGCCGCGTATCGCGCGGATCTGCACTGGTCAGCGTAGTTATCCGAAGATCAACGGGCGTTGCGATTTTCGTCAGACGGCGGTGTAGAGCACCTGCCGTGCGTCAGGGACGTCGTGATGTCGAGCTCGCGCTCATCGATTGCCCTGTGGCACTTCGGCACCCGGGTGTCGATCGGGTGTGCGCAGGGGTGCGCCGACGTGGTGCAAGTGTCTCAGCGCCTCTCGATAAGAGGAGATCAGCCCGGTTTCGTGGTAGGGCACGCCGATTTCGGTGCAGTAGTCGCGGACGATCACCTGGGCGTGACGCAGGTTCGGCGTCGGCATGCTCGGGAACAAATGGTGCTCGATCTGATAGTTGAGCCCGCCGAGGGCGAGGTCGGTCAACGCGCCACCCCGCACGTTGCGGGAGGTCAGCACCTGGCGGCGGAGATAGTCGGGGCGGTCGTCGCCGGTCAATGTCGGCATGCCCTTGTGGTTCGGGGCGAAGATGCAGCCCATGTACAGGCCGAAGAGGCCCTGGTGGACAGCGAGGAACGCGAAGGCTTTGTCGGCGGGCAGAACGGCGAACAGCGCGGCCAGGTAGGTGGCGAAGTGGCCGAACAGCAGTGCGCCCTCCAGTCCGCGGTGTTTGACCGATCGATTCCTGAGCGCACGTACACCCGCCACATGGAGGTTCAGACCCTCCAGCAACAGGAACGGGAAGAAGAGGAACGCCTGCGCCCTCCCGATGAGACGAGGCAGACCGCGGCTGGACCGTGCTTGCTGTTGTGACCAGACCAGGATGTCGGGCGCGACATCGGGGTCGAGTTCCTCGTGGTTCGGGTTGGCGTGATGCCGGGTGTGCTTGTCCTGCCACCAGCCGTAGCCCAGGCCGATGCCGGCGTTGCCGACGAGTCGTCCCACGAGCTCCGTCGGCTGCCGTAGCCGGAAGACTTGACGATGCGCGACATCGTGCATGACGAGGGCGATTTGAGCGAACGTCACGGCCATGAACCCCGCGACCAGCAGCGTCCACCACGAATCGCCGATGAGGACGAACGCCGCCCAGCCGGCTGCGAACGCGACCCCGACGAGACCGAGCCGGACGGCGTAGTAGACGGGACGCCGGTCCATCAGCCCCGCGTCGGAGATCCGGCGCATCAGACGGGCGTAGTCACCGTCGGCGCCGCGCCGCGGTGACCGTGGAGATGACTCGGGGACCAAGGCAGATGTCGTCATAGATCTTCCTGAGAGTTGAGTCGCCAGACGCCCACCTCCGTGCGTCGACGATGTCGACCGGTCGTCTCGGAGTGGGGCGCCGATTTCGATACCTCGAAGCTATCGGCCGAATTCTCGTTACTTGTAACCCTCTGGTATGACTTGGAATCGGTCTGCGGTGTGATATTCGAGGCCCACCGAGGACGAGGGCGGCTGACCGGATATCGGGCAACACATCCGGGTCGCCGGTCCGGACGTCCGTCCAGGCCGCTGATCGAGCGATCGTGACGTTATCGGTCGGCGGTGGTGTCGCTGTCCCGCCCTTCCCAGCCGCCCGGACGATAGACCCACCGTGGTCCTCAACGCGCTCGTGTCGTTGCGAGTGGTCGCCGGAGACTGAACCGCTGTCGCGGATCTCATGCAGCCGGTTGCTGGACGGTGACGCAGACGCCGCAGACCTGCGGAACTCCTACGTCGTGGTTGCGGATTCTAGTTTCGAATACTCACTTATAGTTTGATGCGATCGGCGAGCAGGACCAGAGGGGAGTCGCAGTGGCCGGTGAACTACAGGTTCGCGTCGACCAGCTTCGCGCGTCCTCGCGGTTCATCGCCGCCAAAGCCCAGACCATCCGAGAGCGACTCGAGCGCCTTGATGAAACGATCGGCAGCGAGCTGTTGACCGACGGTTGGCAGGGCCGGGCGGCTTCGGCATATGACGAGTCCTGGGTGGAATGGGAGCGCGGGGCGGATCAGATCATCGCGGCGTTGGAGACGTCGGCAACGAACCTCGCCGACGCGGCCAACCGCTACGAGTTTCGCGATGGCACCAACGCCGACGGTCTTACCGGGATCGGAAATCAGGTGTAGCCGTGGCCGACGACGACTACAGCTACCGTGTGAATTTGGCGCAGCTCGATGACGCCATCGCGACCATGGCGAAGTTCGGTGCCGAGGTCGAAGGTTGGCTGCGTGAGGTGGATCAGCACGTCGCCGATCTGCATTTGTCGTGGTCGAGCCAAGCCGCGGAGGCGCAGCGTGTGGCACACGACCGGTGGATGGTCGGCGTCGGCGAGATGCGGGACAACCTCGATGAGCTACGTGAGGTGGCGCGTCGGGCACATACGAATTACATGGGAGCCGCGGAGACCAATTACAGGATGTGGCCGCAGTGACGGCTCCGACCGTCCCGGTCATCGTTCACCGCGCCGGTGAATACTCCTCCGCGGGTGAGGTGTTCGGCCAGATGTCGGCTGACACGGTGACAACCCACGCGGCGCTGATCACCGTGTTGAGCACGTATGCGGGGATGGCTGGTAGCGACAGTGTCGGTGGTCAATGGGCCAGTGCCTACGATGAGGCCGCCCAGCTGGCGATCTCATCGTCATCGAAGCTGGCGACAGCGTGTGGTCAAACCAGGGATTTGATCGTTGTCGGAGCACATAACCACCGGCTCGCGGAGACCGGTTCCGATACGCGTAACCCTTCCTCACCTGCGCCTCCGCAGCTGTCGATCGCGCCCTGTCTGGCCGAAGACGCGCCGTCGGCGGCTGGCGACGGGATCCCCGAGCCATTTGGGTGGTCAATCCTCGAGGACCTTGTCGGTTTCGGCTGGCCCAACGGTCACCAAGACCAACTCGACGCCGCCAAAACCGCATGGCACACCGCCTCGGCCGACTACCGCACCGCGGCTGCTCAGGTACCCCGAGCAGTCGAGCTGCTGACAAACCAGCAGTCGCCGGAGATCGGGATCGCGGTCGGCACCTGCCAGGAACGTCAGAATGATCTCAACGCATTGGCTGATGCGTGCCAAACGCTGGGGAACTCCTGTGGCGAGTACGCCCATCACCTCGACGAGGCCCACCATAAGATTCTCGAGGAGGTGAAAGACTTCCTGATCGAAACCGCGGCTGCTGAGGCCGTCTTTGCCGTGTTGGCGCCGTTCACCGCTACGGTTTCGGAATGGGTGGGCAACACCGCGCTTGCTGGTCGTATTGCGGTGCGTGCTCGTCGCATCGCCACCATCATCGGCGAGTTGGGCACCAGGGTTACCGAGATAGTGACGCGCGCTGTCAGGCCAGTCACTGCGGCACTGAAACCGCTACTGGACAAGGTCGGCAAATGGGTCGACGTCGCGAAGGCGAAGCTGTGGACACGCGAGGCCCGCGGGGCGACCCCTGGAAGGGGAACCGCCGATGAATGGCTGAGCGGCGGGCGGCGTCGGCCGGCGAACATGCTGGATGATCCCGCGCAAACGAAGTGGGCCCAGGATGCCTATGACAACTTCACCCAGGACCCGCGCGACATCTCCGCGATCAGCCGCAACACCGATGATCTCGCTCGCGCCAACGGCGCAACAGGATTCTCCGAGGCCGAGATCGCCGCGATCAAGAAGCATCTGTTCGACACCGAACACCCGATTCTGGACTACGAGACCGGTCAAGTCGTGGTCCGAAAGTTCGATCCCGATCCTGAAATCGCGGACGCGTGGATTCGGCTGCGCTCCGGGAACGCCCTGCCTGAGGACCACGTATTGCTCGAGCACGAGCTTGCCGAGTTGAATTATCTGCGAGCGAACCCGGGCGTCACGTATCAGGATGCTCACCGGGTGGCGAACGAGTCCTTCAATTGGCAGAACCAGGTCCCGTTGAACAAGCGCGAAGATTTCGAAAGTGGATGGTGAGCATGGCAGCAATCGTGTACTTCGCCAAAGAGTCCGAGAGTCCAGAAGTCGTCGTGTACGAGTTCGGTGATGACCCGGGGACTTTGACAAGGAAACTGGCCATGGACAAAGCTTCTCGGACAGCCCAGCCGGTCGACGGCGACGTCGACTACACCTTCCTCAAGGCGTCCAGGAAGATCAACTCCGTGTACAGCGAGTCCAACGCATGGCCGGAACGCGGTATGAGTGTGAGCTGACCTGACCCGCGTGTGAGGATGCCGCCCCAGGCGGCGAGCTTCTACACGCCGTGGCGACAGTCACAGCACACACTCACTTGGGAGGTGGACTGCTCATGACCAACATGGAGCAATGGGAGTAGCAGCTTCAACAACAGCTCACCGAGATCCGCCGCCACGGCGAGCGATTGACCGAGAAAGCAGCCGAACTCCGCGGGCACGGCGAAGTCCGCGGAGTCCTCATGGAAGTCGATGCCAGCGGTGAGATCAGCAGCTTGCAAATCGCGCCGGCGGCGATGAAATGGACCAGCAGCCAGCTTGCGGGCGCTGTGCGTGATTGCCACAGCAAAGCCCGCTCCGACATCAAGTCCAAGATCGAACGACTTCTGCAGAAGGCCGACCCGCGTCTTCTCGACCAGGCGAAGCTACTCCTGGCTCCGGAGGCGAGGACTAGCCAACAGCGCCGACCGCTGGACGAAGCGGCTGCGCAGGAAGCCGACGACGCCTTCTTCGAACGCCGCAACCTCTACGGAGGCTGGACCAGCTGAAAGCCAGACGCTGCGCTACCGACTGATGCCCCTACCGATAGCGTCGCAGGTTATCCTCGCGGCTAGAGAGGCAGGCAAAGTCACGCCCGGCGTAATCACACCCGAACAAGTCTGACCTTCGGGGAAGTCCTGCCAGGGTTTCTGGAGGCAGCGGGCAGGAAGTCGAGAAGGGTCGAAGTTGTGGTGATCATGCCGATCAATTTAGTTGTGGCGGTAGCGATTTCATAGAGAGTCGCAGGTACCGGTACTCGGCAGGACACGCAGAACATGGGCAACTGTAAAACGCCTGGTCATAGTGGGTGCGTATCCGGTCTGACAATTTGCGGTGCGTCCGCACGGATCGGTTCACCGTTCCCATGTACGTCGTGCCCACGGCGGGGCACATCGAACATGGGAACGGGGACGACCTGCGGTTTTCGGATGGTCGGCTGGTGATCGAAGTCGACTACCAACTGTAGGCCGAACACAACCCGAATCAGAGAATCATCACCGATAAAGTCGTGTGGCGGCTACGGCCATGCAAGTCGTCGACGCAGCCATTCTCCCGACACTTGCGCCGAACATGCTTGGTGACGGCGCAGTTTCGGCGAATGTGGAGGTGGGGGCATCCGGCTGTTGTGCACCCAGTAGCCGACCAGTGCACAGAGAAAGGCATCGACGGCGGCGGAGTCGGTTGTGCGGGTCAGCGGATGGGCCGCAAGGATCGGGTCGGGGTCGATCCCGCTGGCGGCGATCGAGGGTGCCAGCGACACGAGTTCGAGCCAGGCGGCGCCGACGCAGGGCCAGGCCCAGTCGATCACCACGACTGTGCCGTCGGGACGAAGGAGCATGTTGTCCGGCCGCAGATCTGTATGCAGCAGGGTTGTGCCGTCGGTGGCTTCGGGCCAGGTCGATTCCAACTCGGCCAGCCGATCCAGATTGCGCAGCGACCAACTGTCCAAGTCGACGGGCGGCCCGTGCTCGGCGAAGTGCCGCCAGCAGTTCAGCTCCGGCCCGTAGCTGTCGGCCATCGCAGGCACATCGCGGATCGGGCTGGGCGTCAGCACGTTCGCCAACTGCTCCACCGCCGTGAGCACCGCATCCAGCTCGGCCGGCTTATCGAGACGCGGATGGCAGCCCGCGACGTCGTCGAACACCATGACGAACCACCCGGCGAGCTCGGCGGTGAACTGGACCGCCGGTGTCGGGACCGTGGGCGGTAGCCGCGCTGCGGTGCGTGCCTCGGTCTGGTACATCCCGCACAGTTTGTCATCACAGTTGATCACCTTGGCGAACGCTCTGCGGCCGTCGTTCAACAGCAGCCGCACGGCCGCGCCGTGGCTGTACCCGCCCGTCTGCGTGACCGCCGACCGCACCGGCGCGCCGAGGCGGACCTCGATCCCGGTACGTACCGGCTCCGGCAACTTATGCCACTCGATCCGACTCGCGGTGCCTTCACTACCGGACATTGCACGATCATCGGTTGGAGCGCCGCGGACCTCCAGTCATTTATTCGAGGCAGGCGCCTAGACAATGTCCGGGGCCCGCCGGTTTCGCGAGGGGCGCTCGCCCTGAACACTGGCAGAGGCAGCTTGGTCCCGACGGGCGACAATTGACTCGTGAGTACATGGGTAACTCCATGTACGCCCAGCAGCTGCCCTCGATGAGTAGCAGGTAGGTCGCCTCCGAATGCGCCACACGGGTACGTATCCCACCTGAGGGACTAATCAGTACGACACTGTGTGGTTGAGCGAGCGGTGTCGGACGGGGTTTTGCGTTGCATCACGCAGCGGGATTGACACCCCTGGAGGTGATCGCTACGGTCCTGCCATGACTGATGGGGGAGCTTCAGCCTCCGGCGCAAGCATTTCGGTTGTGCCAGAGGAGGTTAGAGAGGTTGGGCAATACACCTACGAGCTAGCGGAATCCTTGCAGTCCGCCCTGCGGTCCGTAGCTCAGGACGTCGCGGTTTTGCTCGACGGGGGCTGGTCTGGCGGCGCAGCGACCGACTTCTGCGCAGGGTGGTCCGAGGTCCGCGATGGGGGAGGTCAGATCATCACGGCGTTGAGGGAGATGGCCGAAAAGCTTGGTGTTTCCGCCCAAACCTACGAAAGGCGCGACTGCACCAACGCATCAGCGTTGAACACCACGGCATCCAGCCTGGAGCTTCCATGAGCGAGTTCACCGTCGATGTCGACCAACTGGACCAGATCGTCGCCAGGTTGTCCGGCCTGGCCGGATTCATCAGTAATCACCTCGACGACATCGACGACAAGGTAGCAGGACTCACCGGTACCGGTTGGGAAAGTATCGCAGGCGGGGCCTATTTCGAAGCGCATACGAAATGGGTCGCAGCCGCACGGGAGTTCGCGGAGGGTGTCCGCGACATGAGCGACGCCGCCCGCAAGGCACACACGAAGTACATCAACGCTGCCGAGGTCAACAAGCAGATGCTCAACGGCGGATAACGCCCATGGGATGGACCATCGATTCCGGCATCTACTTCGATGCGGCCAAGAAATGCCAGCTTCTCGCCAGCGACATCTCTCTCGCGTTGGGCCCATTGCTGTCCACGTTGGTCCACGAGTGCGGCGGAATGGCAGGCAACCACGAGAAGTGCCAGGCATGGATCACCGCCTACGACCAGTACGCCGGCGATATAGTCGAACTGACAGCGGCCCTGGCGAACGCACTGCAGCGCTACGGTGATGTGCTTGCCGCGACCGGCTACAACTGGTGGCAGGCTAACCGCTCCACCGCCAGCGGCACCGAACCGACACGTCCAACAGAGTCCGAACTGCTGTACGACACCGGGATGGATCTTCCCGCTACCGCCAAGGGAGACAACGGATCCGGAATCGACAGCCCGATCACGGGATTACTGGAGAAGGTCGGCAAGATCCCCAACGGGGACGTCACCAAGTTGCACACTGCCGCGGAGACGTGGAAAACGTTCTCCGAGCACACGAACATCACCGGGGCCGCAGAGCGGATCAAGGGCATCAATGCCAAGTTCGCAGACAGCACCGACCCGAACATCATTGCGATCGAAGAGAAACTGTCCACGCTGCAGAAAGCCGCGGAACTGTTGGCTCAGGCCGCGAAAGCGTTATACGGACCGGTCCAGGGACACTACGACGCTCTCGACAAAATGCGCTCCGACATCCAGAAAGCCGTCTCCGACGCCAACAAGGAGCTCGCCGCATCGATAGCCGTCACAATCGCGGTCGTCGGGGTCCTAGCCGTCGTAACAGGCGGTGTAGCCGCTGGGCCTGCCGCCGCCGGTGGCGCTGCGGTGACCACAGAAGTCGTCACGGCGACGGCAGCGGTTATCCGCACTGCTGTTCATGCCAGTGACCTCATCCACATCTACGAGGCGGTCACTTCCGTGGGTTCTGCCGGCTCGGGTGTGTTCTCGGCCATCCCCGACCTCTCTCAGGGCGGCACCAAAGCCGCCCTCGAGGGTATCGCGGCAATGACGGTCAAGCTGACCGATGGTGGCGGTGGCGGGAACCAGTGGGACAAGGTGGAGGGGGCGAAGCCCGACCCGGCGAAGATTACTATTTCTCAGAAACGACGGATCCATATCCTCGACGGCGACGGGAGTGACGACATCAACGGTGGTGGGCACGCGCCCGGGACTGGAATGCCTAACAAGACCGAGTTCCCCGACACCGATGACTGGGAAGACGACAAGATCATCGACCGAATAGTCGACGTCGCGAAGAACCCGGACCAGCCGCCAGTTCTCCAGGACAACGGCAACTGGAAAGTGAACGGCACCCGCAACGGCGTCCAAATCGAAGTCATCGTCGCTCCTGACGGCTCAGTCGTGACCGGTTACCCCGTCGGTGGCGAGGGTGTAGTCAGGAACGACGCGAATGGTGACCCGATCAAATAGGCTAGGAGAGCGATGAATTCGGACAGGGCGGCACGAGAAGCGCGAAAGCGTCAGCGGGATCCGCAAGCTATCGAAGCCCGTAACCGTCGGCTCAACAAGATGAGCAAGGACTCGCGAGACCTTCTCGAGAGCGTCGCCGACCGTCTGCCTTCGGACCTGGTCGAAAGCTACCGGACCTATAGCGACGTGGGCGAGTGGGCGATGCTCGTCGACGTGCTGTGCGCCAGTCTGATCAAGCGCCGGATCCCGGTCACTGAAGCGGAACGCGATGCCGTGGCGAACGTGCTCGGCCAGTTCAATCTCCCAGTGGAGGGATACCGCTATCTCAACGATCCCCAAGGCGTGCTCTCGGAGCTTAACGTGGTCACCGCGTAGATCCTTGTGTTCTCGGTCGAGAATGCGTTCAGATGGGCTCGCGTCCAGGCCGTTCGGCATATGGCTGCGTGCGAGCGGACGGGCCTGCGGTGGAGCGAGACGACAATTACTGAGATCGTGACAGCCCACACCTCCCGGGCAGTTACCGTCGTTCCGTTTACCCAGCGAGCCGAAGTTCTCAGTGGTGCCGACTGGGTCTGGTGGTGGGTGGACGGCGCGGACGCTGGCGCGCTCGCAACGCGAGGTGCTTCGTTCCGCTGCTGCGGCGCTGGGCCTCCTGCCTGTATATGCGCTTTACCTCGGGACAGGTGACTACCGGAGGTGGGAGCGCTGCCCGGACGTTCACCGGAGCGGGCGCTGTGTCCATTGCGTCAAGCGCACTACTCCCTGATGCCTGCCCTGCTTGCAGACGAACTGCTTGTGAGTGACGCTGCGTCGACCTATGGGCGGTCTGTGGCACTGGAGGACATGTGGACACGGCCCCCGGCGAGCCCACCGCTGATACCGGCGCTCAAGAAGCAGCTCGCACCGGAACTCTCGGACTTCCTACAGAATCGGCAGGACGGCACACGAGCAGTCGCCCGTTCGATGATCGACCGGGTGTTGAGAGCTCGCTCCGAGCAGTTCAGCGCAGTATCGACGAGTGTCAAAAGCGAGCACTATGGCGGTCATGAACAGCTTGGCCCGGTCTTCTGCGACGTCCCCGACGACACGGGGCACTGGGGTCTAAGGTACTTCGAGCACACGCTCAACCCTCTGCGGCACGCTCCGCCCGGCTACGTCCTTGAGATCACCACGGGCGACTTCAACGAGGACCGCGTGATATCGAACCTGCCCGACAACGTCGCAGGCATCGTCGTGGTGCGAGTGCCGCAATACGAGTGAGCAGCAGCGGGTAGCCAGCCGAAAGCCCCGGGCTTCGATCTTCCCGAAGGTCATGACCTCGACAAATGTCGGGTGCATGTTTCATCGAGCGTCGCAGGTGCCGGTAATCGGCAGAACACACAACATATGCGCAACTGGAAAACGCTTGGTGATCTTGGGTACGTATCCCGCCTGACAGATCGTATGCCCTGCCGGAGTCGGTCAGGCGGCTTTAGCTGATGGTCTGGGCGAAGCGTGGTCTAACATGCGAACGGCGACGACCCGCGGTCGGCATCCTGCGGGGTCGTGGATCCGCATCGATCGGCTATATTCTGGTGGTGCCCAGCACGGGGGCGCGGCTCGATGTTGTGGGTCTCCGGCATGTCCTGCAACGAGTCTCAAGGATGCTTACGCTCCACACCTGTGCAGAGAAGCCGATTGTGTTGCGCAGGATCCATGTACCTGCCTCTGACTGCTGAGCCGGACAGCACGGAGGATGTGGCATGTCCGCGCTCGGACCTACCTCGCTCATGGCCTTGGTGCCTTGCGTTGTCGTCCTGACGAGGGCCGTTCGTGTAATAGTGATCGTGCGCACGGCGAAGTCCTTGGTGGAAGATTGTGATTCGGATCAACGAGCGGATTTGAGTGCGTGCTTGGTCGGTGTCCTGGCTGCGGGTCATCGGCCCTACCGGACCTCGCGCCGCCGCCGGACTGCGGCGCTTGGAGAAGAGCGTGACTAAGTCGTCGAACAGGGCTCAGACTGAACCGCCCCCGCTTTTCTGCCGCCCCGTTATGGGGTAGCAGGAAGGATATGGGCCATGCCCAAAAAAGATCGACCCAGTGCTTCGGAGCCAGGCCGTCAGGCTTGTGCGGGAGCACCGCTCGGAGTACTCGACCGAGCGTGCCGTGCATGTCCAGGTCGCCGAGTCCCTCGGCGTGTCCCGGGAATCGGTGCGGCGCTGGGTGATGCAGGAAGAGATCGACGCGGGCCAGGTGCCGGGTGTGACCAGCGACGAACGCGACGAGTTGCGCCGGTTGCGGGCGGAGAACAAGCGGCTGCGTGAGGTCAACGACATTCTGAAATCGGCGACAATTTTCTTCGTGGGGGAACTCGACCCCCGAAACCGCTGATCGTGGCATTCACCGACCAGATGCGCGCTGCTGGTCACGCCGTCGAGTCGATCTTGATCGCCCTCAGCACCGCTGGGCTCAAGATCGCGGCACGAACCTTGCGGGCCTGGTGTGCCCCGGCTGGACCCGGGAACAGGCCGGCGGCCAGGACCGTGACCGACGCCCTGATCCAGGACGCGATCCGGACCCTGGCGTTCACCACCAACGCCGCCGGGCAGCGTGTGCTGACCCCGGAAGGGCTCTATGGCCGGCGCAAGATGCTGGCGCTCATCCGCCGGACCCTGTTCCCCGACGCCGGGTTCGGGGCCGTCGACCGAGCCATGCGCTCGCTCGGCTTGACCGGTGTCGTGCGTGGTAAACGAGCCAGGACCACGATCTCGAACCCGGCCGACACCAGAGCACCTGATCTACTTGACCGGGACTTCACCGCGGTCGCGCCGGACCGGAAGTGGGTGACAGATTTCACGTATGTGCGGACGTATCAGTCGTTTTCGTATGTCGCGTTCATTGTGGACTGCTTCTCCCAGAAGATCGTGGGCTGGCGTGCCTCGATCAAACGGGACGTCGAGCTGGTCGATGTGCCGTTACGGATGGCGCTGTGGCGCCGCGGCCATGAAGGTAATCCGGTCGAAAGAGGTCGGTTGACATGCCATTCCGATGCGGGGTCTCAATACACCAGTATCCGCTTCACCGAGCATCTGCGGATCGAGGGCATCAGCCCATCGATCGGCAGCGTCGGCGACGCCTACGACAACGCCCTGATGGAGACCATAAACGGCCTCTACAAGGCCGAATGCATCCGCACGGCGGTGTTCCACGACGGTCCGTGGAAGACGATCGCCGATGTCGAGTACGCGACCGCGGCATGGGTCGAGTGGTACAACAACCGGCGCTTGCATTCGAGTCTGGGCATGATCTCACCGACCGAGCACGAGGCAGCGCACTACGCTGACACAGACCGATGGGCCGAGTGACTACCGGCTCGTAAAACACCGGCAGGAAAGCCGGGGCGGTTCATCTACGACCACAACACCAAACGCGCCACCATCCACGCCACACTGACCACGGAAACACTCCCCGCCGCCGCACAAGCCACCGCCGCGCTGACCGCTATCGCACCCCCGGAACCCGCCGCCGAACCGCCGCCAGCATCAAACCAAACCAGCACACGGCCCGTCACAGATAGGGCAACAACTGAAAAAGTTGCCCATGTTATTGGTGCCCTCGGCAGGATTCGAACCTGCGACACCCGCTTTAGGAGAGCGGTTCATGCCCGTCTTGTCGGCTTCGGTAGTGGTTGGCATCGTTGGCCTTGATGGCGTGAACCGCGCGAACTTCGCTTGTTGTGTTGGTGCTTGACGGCACGATGTGCCCTTGCTGCGTACTCACTGCGTACCGAGGTTGCGAATGGCGGATGCGGACGTGTTCCGGTCCGCCGCTTCGCGTTGATCGCGCTACTGGTCGCGATGCATCTGCGACGCTCGCTCAGCGACGGCTTTGCTCAGCTGTTGGATAGCTACCGCGAGACCCTCAATAGCCGGATCTTCGGCGGAGTTCTTCCCGCTGGATGCGTGAAGTGCTGCTGCTTCGGCAAACTGCTTTGCTTGGAGGTAGGTTTCATCGACTCCGATTCGTGCAGTGGTGCGGGAGATGCACTCGTACAGCTCTACAGGAGCCTAGTTCGGAGGGCGGCCACTGGAGCGGGCGTTTCCTCAAGCACGGTGTGCCTCTCTAGGGGGCGGGTGCTGCCAAAGCTGGGAGTGGGCAGCTTCACTTAGAGCACTTAGGGGCTGTGGAGCCGAGCTTCTACCGGTTGCTTCGGTCCTCACCGTACCCAGCTCGGCCACTCTGTGACGGGCGCTGGTCTGCGCTGCGTCAAGCGGGTAGCAGGCAGGCTGGATTCGCACATGGGGTGAGGGCACTGACTGGCCGTTAGCACGGCGAGGCGGTCATACGCTCCTCATACCGTGCGCACAGGTTGACTGCAGACGCTACAGATCACTACAGACGCACTACAGATCCCTACAGATCACTACAGACCGGCTACAGACCGATACAGACCCCTACAGATAGACTCCTGCCAACCAGTTGCGGAGCGGGAGGCGAGATGGACATCGCAGAATTGGAGGCCCTGCTAGACGACTGTAGGGGCCTTGGCGGAGACCACAGCACATGTGAGGTTAAGAAATCGCAACGCGGCTTACCTCAAACAATCTGGGAGAGTATCAGCGCCCTCTCGAACGCACAGGGTGGATGGATAATTCTGGGCGTTGATGAGAAGAAAGACTTCCAGATTGTAGGAGTCGAAAACCCGGCGCAAATCGAGTCGCAATTAGCTGCGGTCTGCTCTGATATGGAGCCGCCAATCCGAACGGAAATCAGTACGGTCTTGATTGACGGTAAAGCCGTTATCTCAAGCTATATACCTCCCCTTCCCCGGGATCAGCGACCTTGTTACAAGAGGAGCTTGGGGCCATATTCGGGGTCGCGAATTCGTGTGGCCGATGGTGACAGAAAGTTCACGGACTATGAGGTATCGGTTCTTCTCTCCAACCGCACAGAGCTTCGGCATGACCTTACTCCGATCTCGGCTGCTTCTATATCGGATCTGAATCCGGAAATTCTGTCCTCATTTCTGCGCAGAGTTCGGGATACAAAAGGGGAAATTTTCCGCAAGGTCGACGATGAGCGCGCGTTAATCATGTTGAACGTCCTGGCAAATAAAGACGGCCGCATCGTACCAACTCTTGCAGGGCTCCTAGCGTTTGGAGAATACCCGCAGAGTTATGAACCGCAGCTTGATCTAACCTTCGTGGCGTATCCAACAAGTGAGCCAGGAGTGCTCGGCTCGGTTGGTGAACGATTTACTGAGAATAGAGCTATAGATGGCCCTATTCCGGTTATGGTAAGCGAATGCATCTATGTCCTGAAGAGGAACATGAAGCGTCGCAGCATTGTCACGGGCATCTATCGCGTGGATGAATGGGAGTATCCAGAAGAAGTTCTCCGTGAAGCGCTGGTCAACGCCCTTGTTCATCGAGACTACTCCGAGCATGCGCGTGGCATGCAGGTCCAAGTTGAAATGTATCCCGACCGGCTAGTGATCCGAAATCCAGGTGGTCTCTACGGTCCCGTTTCAGTAAATGCCTTGGGTACTAGCACTGTTTCATCGTCACGCAACAAGGCGTTGTTGAAAATACTGGAAGACACACCGTATGGCGACGGGCACATGGTGTGCGAAAATCGCGGTAGCGGCATCACCAGAATGCGCATGGCGCTTACCGAAGCGGGCATGGAGCCGCCTCGCTTCCTCGATGATATCGCGTCTTTCACTGCGGAATTTCCGAACCACACACTTCTCGATGAAGAGGCGCTGAATTGGCTACAGAGTCTTGACAATCGTCCTCTAACTCGATCGCAGATGACTGCGCTCGTCATCATGCGAAATGGTGCGACAATGACGAATAGTGCATACCGCATGGCAACAGGAATTCAGGATAGTCGTGCGGCCAGTCGTGAGTTGAAAGAGCTGGTCGACAGAAAGCTCATAGAACAAAGAGGAACGCGAGGTGCTGCGACGTACTCGCTTTCTGGAGTGTATCCGGTACAAGGCGAGCTTCTCATCGAAGAGCGGCAAGAACCCTCTGTCGATGGAGGGGAATACGAGAGCGTTTCACCCCTCTCAGTGGTACAACAACAGGTACTAGACTCCTTGGGTGATGAGGAGCTTTCGCGTTCTGAAGTGGAAAAACGGACCAAGCTTCCGCAGCATCAGGTAATTGCTGCGCTTCAGAGGTTACGCGATATGGGGCGTGTGGGCATGATTGGATTGCCGCGGTCCAAAAATACAAGATGGCGCGCATTACCCTGAACAAGCAACGTCCGGCCCTGATGGGTGGTGGTCTGCGCAAGAAGGCGGGCTGGCTGCGCCTGCCCTTATCGGCCTGCCTTTCGCGCGTAGAGGCTCCGGGGTCAAGAGTGGCGATTAGCCATCACGGAGTGACGCCGTAGGCGCTCTTGACGCTGGAGGGGCGCGTGAACACAATGCAGGCCGCCACACAGCAGGGCGGCGGCCCGAAGGACGCTCAGTAGTTCGGCAACCGTGAGAAGGGAGCCGAAGCCCCCTCCGGGTCAGTACGGGTAGCGGTCGAGTATCTCGAGGTTGCGGCGGTGCTGGGTGTTGCACGGGGTGCAGTGCCAGATGACGTGGTCCTGCGGGCCGTACTTGGAGGTGAACGGGACGGCGGCGGGGTTGTCGCATCCGCGGAGCTGGCAGGTGGTGGGCTTGGTGGTCATCTCGCGGGTTCCTCTCCGGTTGGGGTGGTTTGGCTGAGGGCGTCTTGATCGCGGCTCCGGTGGGTGTCAAGAGTGGCGCCAGCCATCACGGAGTGACGCCGTAGGCGCTCTTGATGCCCGCTGGTGGCGTGATAGCCCTCGGATCAGTCAGACCGCCACGGCCGGTGGGGAACTGGTGACCGGCGAGCTCTGTCGGCTGAATGCGGTGACCTCGTTCGTGTATTCGGGGATCTCGGCGGGACCACAGCCGGTGGACCGGGCAGAGTGCCGGCCGATTTGTGCTCGGCTGCGGGAGGTAAGTCGGGTACGGCTCTCGTCGTGCCCAGCACTGCTTCGGTTGATGCAGAAGTGACCAGACAGGAACTCTGTGCGCCCCGGCGGCCGAGTGGCGCCGACGCGCTCGACGCGCCGCGGACGACGCCTCATCAGTACGCGCTGCGCGTCGCAGCGCGGCGGCGGCGCGAAGCGCCGCCGGGGCGCTCTTGTTGCTGTATGGCGAAATTCGGCAACAACTTACGGAACGCGATGCGAGCCCGGAGAATCGAAGGCATGACTGGTCTCGTGCTGACGCCTGAACGTCGAACCGAACTGGCCGCGTTGCTCGAAGATGGGCCACGGTTGACTGAGGAGTATCCGAAGGTCGCCGAGTATCTCGATACCGCGCCGATGCTGTCGGGCACCGGGAATTCAGAGGGTGATGCGGCGTTCGACCTGCGGTTCGTGCACTTCATGACCGGTGGTGCCACAGGGTTCGGCAATCCGTACTGGGAGATCGTCGGTCCGGCCGTTGGGACCGATGGTGAGCGCAGGGTGGTCAACGGCGGGAGTGCCAACGGCAGCGTTCGGCTGGGGTTCGTGCAGACAATCCTCCAGGCCGCGTATGCCTATGCGATCCCCTCTCCAGAGACGCTGAACTGGGTGAAGGCGTTCAGCGCGGGGCGGACTGTGGTTGAACTGGGTGCCGGTCGTGGGTACTGGGCGCGACTATTGGCGGACCAGGGCGTGACGGTGAAGGCGTTCGATTCTGAGCCGCCGGACATTTCCGCAAATCTGTCATTTCCGAACACCCCGGGGCAACCTGCTGTCTGGTTCCCAGTCGGTGGTCTGGACGAGTTCTCCGCCGAACTGGATGCGGACTCGGTGCTGTTCCTGTGCTGGCCGCCGGGCTGGGGCGACACGATGGCGTCCGAGGCTCTGGAGCTGTTCGAATCGCGGGGCGGCCGACGTCTGGTGTTCATGGGCGAGCCCAAGGGCGGGAAGACTGGTGATGACGCGTTCTTCGATCGGTTGTCGTCGGCCTGGTCCCTGGAGAGTGCGGACGAACAATATGTGTCTTGGTGGAACCTCGCTGACGTAGCGCAAGGCTGGGTCCGGCAACCGTAAGTTTCGTACGAAACATGGCCCGGTCCACAGTGGGATCGGGCCATGTCCTGTTGGCGATGGGTCAGGGTTGTGGCTCAAGGTTCATGCGGAACACGAACGAGTCGTAGCGGTCCTTCGGGTAGGACACTTCGGAGACCATCAGTACTCGTCCATCGTTCTTGAGGAACCGCTGACGTACGGTTTTCACCAACTCGCCGGATGGGATTTCGAGCCAGACGGCATGGGCTGGCGACGGCGGTCGATCCGCCAATGTCTCTTCCAGCTGCTCCGCTTCGGCAACATCCGTGCCGGGAAGTTGGTAGCTGTCGGAGATCGAGATGGGTTTCCCGTACTCGGAGGCGGCCACGGTGATGTGCTCGACGTCGTCACCGGGGCTGATGCCGAAGATATCCGCCAGTTCGGCGTCAGCCTGCACGATAGTGGACTCCCGTTCGATGCGGACTTCGTCGTCTCCGCTGGCCGCTTCGTTCCCGAAGGTCACTTCGGGATCCTCCATTTGTCGTTCGGGTGAGATCCGAACCAGCGTCGGCCGGGCAGCGACGAACAACCCCCGGCGTTCGATCGCATAGACCAGACCCTGGCTCAGCAATAGGTCCCGGACCCTGCGGATAACGATCTCCGATACGTTGTGCTGTTTCGCCAGCTCCGCGTAGCTCGGTAGCTGCGTCCGGGCCGGTAGAGCGCCGCTGCGGATATCGCGCGCGATCTCTCCTGCGATCCGGACGTACGCAGGCTCAGTCATGGATTACCCCTTCGCTCGCATCAGCGGTTCTGTCCATACGCAACTGCGTATACACAATAGACAGGCTACGCGGCTCCGGGATCTCGTGCATCAAGCCCCCTTGCGTCTGCGTATACGCAAACCTCTTGTGGGTATACGCAGTTGCGTATACGCTGTTGTGTATGCGCAGAATCGGCGCAGTTCAGAGAGCGTATGAGCAAGGAGTTTCGAGATGGCTTTGAAGGATGTGTGGTTTACCCCGGCGTTCGAGGACGCCTTTCCGATGGGTCTGTTCCTGCTGGGGGAGATCGCGCCGGTGACGGAGTTCAGCTCCGATCGCAACGCGCCGAAGCGTCAGCGGCTGGATCTGGACGCGGAGGGCAACGGCACCGGTAAGCGGCTGTGGAAGGGCACGGTCACCGATCCGGCGGCGGCGAACGCGAAGCAGGCGAGTTTCGACGTGGTGTTCGTCGCGGATGTGCAGCCGGTTCCGGCGGCTCCGGAGATCGCGCGGGGTATGCGGCCGGTCGAGCTGGAGGGGTTGCAGGTCAAGCCGAAGATCGCCGGTCAGGGTGAGTTCAAGTCGATCGGCTGGACGATCCGCGCGACCGGGATCAAGGGCGACAACTCCGGCGCCAAGTCGGCTGCGAAGGCGGCGTAATCATGTCGTTCTTCCACACCACCGTTTCCGGCTATGACGGGATCACCGCCGAGTATCACCCCGAGCGCGAATCGACCTACGACGGCGGTGTCATCCGGGCGACGGTGTTCATCGAATTGGTCGACGCGCATGCGTATTTGAGCCTGAGCATCGAGGATGCCCGGTCGCTGCTGGCTCAGTTGCCCGTGGTGTTGGCCGAGCACGATGCGGTCGAGGCTGCGGCGGTGTCGTCGGACAAGGCGGCCTGACGATGGGTGCGGCGGATCGGTCGGCGGGGATGCGTCTTGCGCGCTGGTCCGCCGTGGTCATCATCATTGCGGTCGGCGCGGCGGCGTTCCGGCTCAGCTTCGCCACGCTGAAGGACCTCGCGGTCCTGGCGCACATCCCGGCGTCGGATGCGTGGCTGTTCCCGCTGATCGTGGACGGCACGATCCTTCTCGCCACCTTCGGAGTGCTGGTGCTCGCGCACGCTCCAGAACGCCGGTTCTTCGTCACGGTCCTTGTTATCGGCTCGGTCGTCTCGGTGGCGGGCAACTCGCTACACGCGGTCGCGGCCGGGCGGGAACTGCCGTGGTGGGCCTCGGCGCTGGTGGCTGCGATCGCCCCGATTTCCCTGCTGGCCGACACGCACGGGTTGGCGCTGTTGATCCGTGCGGCACAACGAGATTCGGCACCCGAACCGGCTCGTGTTCTGGTGGTCGAGCCTGCCCCAGAGCAGGCCCCGGCCGAACCCGAGCCTGAGCCGGAACCGGTGCCTTTCCCCGAGCCCGAGCCTGACCCGTTGCCGGTGCCTGAGCCGGTGCGGGTGGCTGACCTTCGCCCGGTGCCTGATGCGCCGGTCGACATTCCTGTTCGTTCTTCGCGACCGCAGCAAACGATGCTGCCGATCGCTGTTCCTGTTGGGGGTTGAGATGACTGCTTTTGTTCCTGCTGTGGCGACGGGTGTTTCCGCGCTGGTGACCGTGCTGGCCGGGGTCGGGGTGCTGGTGGACCGGCCTTCGGATACTCCGGCTCCGGTTGTCCCGGCCGCTGCGTCCTCCGCGGTGGCGGCCACCCCGACGAGTCCGGCTCCGGCCTCGCGTGGGTGCGTGATGTTCTGCGAGGACTCCGGGCCGGGCCGGTCGGAGGTCGAGATGGCCCCGGCATCTCCGGCGCCGGAGGGGTGCCGATTGTTCTGCGAGTTGGAGCGTGGCCGGGAAGGTGGGGGGTTCTGATGAGTGTCGCGGGAACGGTGATGCTCGCCGGTGGGATGTGCACGGGCGCGTCGGCGTGGTGGTGGCTGCGCTCGATCGCCGCACGTGGCTCGGATATCCGACCGGCTGGTGCTGTCGGTGAGGTCGTTGCGGCTGCTCCGGTGGAGCTGCGGACGGCGGTGTTGGTGATCGCTGATCCCGAGCAGCGTCCGCGGATGTTCTTGGCGCTGAAGCTCGGGTCGGTCGAGACCGGTTTCCCGGTGCTGGAGGACTGGGTGTACACCGACTACGGCCTTCAGGTGGATCTGTTGATGCTGTCGGGTCAGACTCGCAATGACTGGTGCAAGGACGAAACCCGCGACGCCCTGTGCCAGGTCCTGGGTGTGCCGGAGGTGCGGGTGGTGTTCCCGCACCCGGGGGTGGTCCGTCTCGAACTGCGGGTGTTCGACACCCTCGCCGACACCGCCGTCCTGCCGGGCTCGGTCTCCGCGGCGGGTGTGGACCTGGAAGCGGTTCCGGTCGGCGTGACCGAAGACTTCGACACCTGGCGGGTGCGGGTGCTCTACGGACACATCCTGCTGGCCGGTGCCACCGGTTCGGGGAAGGGCTCGGTGCTGTGGTCGATCATCGCCGCACTCGGTCCCGCGATCCGTGCCGGATTGGTGGACCTGTATCTGGCCGATCCGAAGGGCGGCGCGGAGTTCGGCAAGGGCGAAAACCGGTTGTTCGTCCGCTTCGCCACCGACAACACCACCATCCTCGCCATGCTCAACGAAGCCGTCGAGCTGATGCGCGAACGCCTCGCCAGGATGCGCGCGGCGGGTCTGCGCAAGATCGTCCCCTCCACGGATGAGCCGCTGATCCTGATCATCATCGACGAAGCCGCCTCCCTGTCGTCGTACGCCACCCGGGAGGAGCAGCAAGAGTTCCGGCGCCTGACGGGGCTGTTGTTGTCGCAGGGTCGGGCGGCGGCGGTGAGCGTGGTCGCGGCGTTGCAGGACCCGTCGAAGGAGACGATGCCCAACCGGCAACTGTTCCCCGTCCGCATCGGCCTCCGGCTGGACGAACCCACCCAGAGCGCGATGGTCCACGGGCAAGGCGCCCGCGACCGTGGTGCACGCTGTGACGAGATCTCCGACCTGACGCCGGGTGTCGGCTACGTCGGTGAGGACGGCACAAGCGAGTTCGTGCGGGTGCGGGCGTTCTTCGTCTCCGACGACGACATCGACGCCATCGTGGACGCCTACTCGCCCGCTCCGGAAATCGCTGGGCCTGCTGAGGATTACAGCGGCTTCGACCCCGACGACCTGGGTGATGAGCCTGAAGACGGGCCGGTGGCGGCGTGAAACGCGGGCTGGTCATCGAACAGCACGTGGTCGTCTACTGCGATACCTGCGGCGACCACTACACCGAGGGCGAGAACGAAGCGGTCTGCTTCGACTCCATCACCCAGGCCATCGCGTATCTGACCGTCCATTCCGCGGGCGGTGTCGGCTGGGTCTACGACGGCGACCGCGTCGTCTGCGACGGCTGCCAGGCCACCAACCGGTGCGTCGAGCACGGTCATTCCTTTCCTGAGTCCTGGCGCACCACGGTGTGGGCGCTGGGCACTTCCACCCGTTCCCGCACCTGCGAGGTGTGCGGCGTCCCCGAGATCGAGGCCCAGCCATGAGCGACCACCACTACGACGACAACGTCATCGACCTGGCGGCCCGGCGCCGCTGCCGCTTGGAGCGTTCCGGGTTGGGCTCGGCTGCGATCGCCGCGCATCTGCTGGTGGAGACCGGGGTTGTCCCGCTGTGGGACAACAGCGACGACGACTTCGACGGCGGGGATTGGGCGGCATGAACACGACACGGCGTCCTCGGCTGCTGGACCTGTACTGCGGTGCCGGTGGGGCGAGCATGGGCTATCACCGGGCGGGCTTCGAGGTCGTGGGCGTGGACATCCGCCCGCAACCGCGTTACCCGTTCGAGTTCCACCAGTCCGACGCGTTGGAGTTCCTGGACGCGCACGGCCACGAGTTCGACGTGGTCGCCGCCTCGCCACCGTGCCACGACCACACCCCGCTGGCGGCCCGCGCGGGTGTCGACGGTTCGGGGTGGCTGCTGGAGGCGACACTCGAACGGCTGGCCGCGGGGCCGGTGGCGTGGGTGGTGGAGAACGTCATGGGCGCGAGCATGCGCGCGGATGTCGTGTTGTGCGGCAGCATGTTCGGGCTTCGGACCTACCGGCATCGTAAGTTCGCCATCGACCCGCGTGTGCCGTTGCTGCCGCCGGTGCCGTGGCATCCCGCCCACACCGCGCGCACCAGCACCAAGCGGCGGCGCCACGCTTTCGACGCCGGAAACCACGTCTCGATCACTGGTGATGTCGGTTCGTGGGCGGGTCCGGCGTGCATGGGCATCGACTGGATGACCGGCCAGGAACTGTCGCTGGCGATCCCACCCGCCTACACCGAACACCTCGGCCGACACATGCTCACCGCCCTCACCGGCACGCCGGAAGTGGGTGTGGCATGAGCGGCGACACAGCCAGCGGCTCCGCGCGGCGACCGAATCCGATCGTCACGGCGGCGGCCGAGCAGGTCGCCAAGTCCAAGCGGCGTCGCACCGGCAAGGCCCGGGACCTGCCGCGCTGGGAGTGCCGCGACCAACTGACCCTCTTCGATCCCTCTACCTCGGAGTCCGACCGATGACCACCAAGACTGTCTCCATCCGCAAAACCACGCGCTTGGACGCCTTCGACCTGTTCGCGCTCGGCCTGCTCAACCTGCTGTGGGGAACGCTGCTCGGCCTGTGGTGGCTACTGCTGTTGCCCGTGGTCTCCGTTCCGATCGTCCTCACCTGCGTGGCCGGCGCTTTCTACGGACCGATCGCGGCACTCGTGGTGACCGGGCTGTCCGCCGCGGGGATCATCGCCTGGCGCATCCAGCGTCCGGAGATGTTCGAGCGATGGGTTACCCGCCGGGCACGTGCCCGGTTCCTGACCTGGTTCCGCTACCGGCGCCGCTGGGCCAAGCTGATGCGGGCCTGCCACTTGAGCATCGACCGCGGTGACCGCACGTTCATCCCCCGCCTGCTCGAGGTCCAGATCGGCCCGACCACGGATCGGGTTCGGGTGCGGATGCTCGACGGGCACTGCCCGGCCGACTTCGAAAACCGGGTCTCGCATCTGGCGCACGCCTTCGGCGCCCTGGACTGCCGCGCCACCATCACCGGCCCCGGCACCGTCGAGTTGGCGTTCCGCCGCTCGGACTCGCTCGCCGAGACCGTCATCCTGCCGCGGGTGGACCACTGGACCAAAGGAGGGCAGGCGGCATGACCACGCCCATCGACCTGGACAACGAAAACAATGAGGCTGCTCCGGTTCGCCAGACGGCGGCTGAGCGGCGTGCGCTCCCCAACTTCACCGACGTCGCCCACGCCGCGGCCGAGAAGTTCGGGGTCTGCACCCGGCCGGTGACGATGCGCTCGTTCGACCCGCGAACCGGGAAGGTCGAATACGTCGCCTCCCCGTGCAAGTCGACCGTCGCCTCGGTGTGCAAGCCGTGTGCGGACAAGGCCCGCTGGCTGCGGATGACTCAATGCCGGGAGGGCTGGCACGCCGAAGTCGAACCGGTCGAGGAAACCCGCGACCCCTCCGACACCCAAACCGAGTTGCTCACCGCCCGCGCCGACCTGGCCCAGCAGTACCGCCAAGCCCGCGACGACGGGGATGACGAGATGGCTGATGCCATCGGTGAGCTGGTCGGCAGCCTCGACCGCGACCTCCGCGACTCCGGGTTCCGTGGCCCCATCCCGCCACTGGAGCCCAACGACCGTAAGCGGCGTTCACGCTCGACGAAGCGGCGGCAGGACGTGCCGAACCTGCCGCGTAAGAAGGTGGAGCGCACGACGGTCGGGCGTGTGATCGGCGGGTACCGGTCCTCGATGATGGTGACGCTGACCATGCCGTCCTACGGTGCGATCAACCAGGACGGGGCGGTGGATTCCGAGGGTAAGCCGTGCTCGGACGGTTCACCGCGTCGGCCCGACGAGTACAACTACGCGCGGGCGGCGCGGGATATCGTGTTCTTCTCCAAGCTGGTCGACCGCTGGATTCAGAACTTGCGTCGCTGCGTCGGATACGACGTGCAGTACTTCGCCACCGTCGAACCGCAGAAGCGCGGGGCGCCGCACCTGCACCTGCTGCTGCGGGGTGTGATCTCCCGGGAAATTCTGCGGATGGTCACCGCGGCGACCTACCACCAGGTGTGGTGGCCGCACTTCGACCCGGAGAACGAGGTGTACTCGGGTGACCGGATGCCGGTGTGGGACTACCGGGCCATGACGTTCGTGGACCCCGACACCGGGCAGGCGTTGACCGGCTGGGACGACGCCCTGGACGTGCTGGATGAGGTGGATGATCTGGAACCGGCGTACACGGTGCGGTTCGGCGAACGCATGGACCCCGGCCACATGAAAGGCTACATCCCCGGCCAGAAGGCCGACCGGGCGATCGGGTACGTGACGAAGTACCTGACGAAGTCGATCAGCGAAGTGCTGGAGACCGAGTCGACGCGGACGGCGATCCACTACGACCGGTTGCACGCGGAGTTGCAGCACACGCCGTGCTCGCCTCGGTGCGCGGTGTGGCTGCGCTACGGCATCGTCCCGCAGGGTGCCAGCGACAAGACCATTCCCGGCCGCTGCAAGGGCAAGGCACACCGCCGCGACACCCTCGGCCTGCCCGGACGTCGCGTCCTGGTGTCCCGGCGCTGGTCCGGGAAGACGCTGCCGGATCACAAGGCGGATCGGGCGGAATTCGTTCGGCAACTGCTGGCCTCGGTCGGCATCCACAAGCCGGATACCTCGCATCTGATCATCCGGCCGGTCGAGCCCGGTGACCAGTCCGCCCCGCCTCGGGATCACTTGATCCTGGCCGCGATCGCCCAGCGCACGAAATGGCGCGCGGAGTACACCACCGCCCTACTCGCCGCAGGAACAGCGGCATAGCAGGAACATTCGGCAATTTAGCATGCAGCAGAGGAGGGGAGCCGTGGTGGAGAACGAAGAGTATCTGCGGGCCAAGGACTGCGAGGTCCTGACTGGTATCCCGGCGGCCACGTGGCGTTGGTGGGCGCATGTTGGCCGCGGTCCTGCCAGTTTCAAGCTCGGCGCACGTCGCCGTGTCTGGCGCAAGTCGGTCGTCCTGGCTTGGATCGAAGAGCAGGAAGCGGCGACATTGCGTGATGCAGCATGAGTAAGGTTCGTCGGAATCGCCGTGCGGGCGTAGAAGACTTGTGGACTAAGGATGAACGGCAGCCGGACGGTACAGTTCTGCGTATTCCTTCCAAGCTGAATGGAAAGGGAAAGCGTTGGCGTGCAAGGTATGTCGACGGCAGGGGCGAAGAGCACACCAAGCGATTTGCTCGTAAGACTGATGCCCAGGCGTGGTTGGATGGACAGACCGCGGCGGTAGTTTCCGGTGTTCATGCGCCACCTTCGGCGGGTCGGGTGACCGTCGATGTTGTGGCTCGAGCGTGGCTGGCGAGCCATCCGTCATGGGAGAAGTCGACGCTTTCGCGGTACAAGTCCGTGGTGGAGCGGCACATTCTGCCTCGCTGGGGGAATGTACGGCTCGCTGATCTGGCGCACGACGACATCCAAGAATGGGTCACTGAGCAGGTGAACAATGGAGCTGCCGGTGGCACCGTTCGGAAGAATCTCGGCGTGTTCTCGCAGATATGTGACCACGCGGTGATCACGCGCCGGATCGCTGTGAATCCCTGCGGCACTGTGGATCGGCCCAAGCAGCGACTTGCCAAGCGCCGGTACTTGTCGGGCGTGGAGGTCGAACGGTTGGCCGAAAACGCTGGCGGTGACTGGCTGACGGTGATGGTGCTTGCCTACTGCGGCCTGCGATTCGCTGAACTGGCAGGCTTACAGGTGTCGGCAGTGTCGTTGCGACGTCGCCGCTTGCAGATTGAGCGCACCATCACCGAGGTCGACGGGGTGCTGGTGACGAAGGCACCAAAGGACCATCAGCGGCGGAGCGTGCCGTTCCCGGCATTCCTGGCTGAACCGCTGAAACAGCATCTGGCTGGTCGTCGCCCTGACGCCGAGGTCTTCACATCTCGGCGGGGTGCCGTGCTTCGTGTACGCAATATGCGGCGCTCCTGGTGGGACAGGGCAGCGAAGGCGGCTGGGTTGGATGGGCTGACCCCTCACGAGTTGCGGCACACAGCGGCTTCGCTCGCGGTATCACAGGGTGCGTCGGTGCTCGCGCTGCAAAGGATGCTGGGTCACGACAAGCCGAGTACCACGCTGGACTACTACGCCGACTTGTTCGATGACGATCTGGACGACGTAGCTGCCCGGCTCGATGCCGCGCGTACTGATTTCGCCACTGCGTACTCACTGCGTACCCGACCGGGTTACTCGGTCAGCGACGAGGACAGGGATACGGCTTGACCTGCGTCGATGTTGTGCCCTCGGCAGGATTCGAACCTGCGACACCCGCTTTAGGAGAGCGGTGCTCTATCCCCTGAGCTACGAAGGCGTGGGTGGGCTCGGCCCGCCCGGGACGTTCGCAGTCTACCGGGTGGGAGGCTCGGAAGCCGCATCGCTGTCGTGGGGATACCGCGAGCGATCAGAAGCCGCCGCCGTCGTAGCCGCTGCCGCCGTCGTAGCCGCTGCCGCCGTCGTAGCCGCCGCCGCCGTCGTAGCCGCGGCCGCCGTCGTAGCCACCGCCCGAGTCGTACCCCCCGTTGTAGTCGCCACCCGCGTCATGGCCCCCATCAGCGGCCATTCCGTCTTGGAAACCCTCGCCGTAACCGCTTTCGAAGCCGTCTCCGCCGTAGCCCACTCCGGACATCCCGGCGAACAGGGATGTGAACAGCAAGGTCGAGCCGAGGCCCCACGCGCCGGCGATCAACGCGGGTTTCCACCAGGGCTCGGAGTACCACCCCGCGGGTATCGGCCGCCCGGCCACTCGGCCACCGGGGTAGTAGTTCGGCGTCGATGCCGAGGGAGTGGGTGCGGCCGCGATTCGCCTGCCCTCGTACTCGACAACTCGCTTCTCCGTGACCTGTCCGGCGGTGTCCTGGCCGTCGAGGGCGGCGATCCGGGGGCCTGGGTCCATGTTCATCGCGGTCCGCGCGGCCTTGATGTAGTAGAGCCCTTCCAGGGCGGTCTGCTTCGCCAGTCGTGCCTGCGTCGGCGTGCGGGCCTGGTCGAGTTGTGCGCCGGCCGCGAGGTGCCGTTCGGAGGCGTCGGCGAGTGCCTGAACGGCGGCGTCGTTGCCGCCCGACAGGCTGTAGACCTGGCCCCCCAGACGTTCGTTCACTTGCCGGGCGTCGGCGAGAGCGTCGGCGAGTTCAGTGGCTTCGCGCTGTTTGCGCCGCTGTGTCTGCCATGCCAGTAAGGCGATCAGCGCTATCAGCACTAGAACGATCAGTAGCCACCCCATGGCACCTCTTCCGCTGGACCTCGGACCAGTTCAGTTTACTGACCAATAGCTGAGGTCGGGCTCGGTGTGCCGGGTCAGCGCGTTGTCGCGGCCGCTTGCGCCTCGTCGTAGTCGGCGGGGTCGAAGTTGCGGGTCTTCCAGCGGTAGAGGACGGTGGCGCCGGGCCAGTTGTTGGTGATCCGGCCGGAGGCGTTGCGGTACCAGCTGGAGCAGAAGTTCCAGGGGGTGTCCTTCAGGCGGCGCTGTAGCCAGTCGTCCCAGTGTTGCTCGGCGGTGGGGCGGGCGGCGAGGTAGCGGCCGGGGCGGTCGGTGAGGTAGCGCACGACCTGGCGGATGTAGCGGGCCTGGGATTCGAGCATGTAGATGATGGAGCCCGCGCCGACGTTGGTGTTCGGGCCGTACATCAGGAACAGGTTCGGGAACTGCGGCACGGACAGGCCGAGGTAGGCGCGGGCGCCTTCGTCACCCCAGACGTCGGCCAGCTTGCGGCCGCCGAGGCCGTAGATGTTCATCGGCGCCAGGAACTCGGTGCCCTTGAAGCCGGTGCCGAAGACGATGACGTCCACTTCGTGCTCGACGCCGTCGGCGGTGCGGACTCCGGTCGGCGTGATCGACTCGATGGCGGCGGTCTCGACGGTGACGTTCGGCTGCGCGAGCGCCGGGAAGTACTCGTTGGAGAACAGTCCGCGCTTGCATCCCGCCGCGTAGTCGGGCGTCAGTTTCGCGCGCAGTTCGGCGTCGGGAACCTGCTTTTCGCGGTGGCGGTCGGCCAGGGCGATCACGGGGGTCTTGATCGCCGGGATGTCGGTGAGTCCGAGGGCGAGCAGCTCGAAGACGGACCAGATGGCGAAGCGCTCGGCGAGACGGCTGGGTGGGAAGTACTTGAACAGCGCGTGGTGCAGGGCGCTGTACTCGACGTCGGCTTTCGGCAGCACCCAGGCCGCCGAGCGTTGGAACAGCGTGAGGTGGGCGGCGTCCGGCTGGATTCGCGGGATGTACTGGATCGCGCTGGCTCCGGTGCCGATGCAGGCGATGCGCTTACCGGTCAGGTCGACGTCGTGGTCCCATTCGGCGGAGTGGAAGGCGGCGCCGGTGAAGGTGTCGATGCCGGGAATGTTCGGCAGGGCGGGACGCGAGAGCTGGCCGACCGCAGGGATGAGGATGTCGGCGGTCAGTTGCGCTCCGTCGGCCGTGCGGACCGTCCACCGGCCGGTGCGCTCGTCGAACTCCGCGTCGGTCACCTCGGTGCCGAAGCGGATGAAGCTCCGCAAGCCGTGCTTGTCGGCGACGCCCCGCATGTACGCGTGGATGTCGCGCTGCTCGGAGAAACGCCGTGGCCAATCGGATTTCGGTTCGTAGGACCAGGAGTACAGCGGGGAAGGCACGTCGCAGGCGGCGCCGGGGTAGGTGTTCTCCCGCCAGACGCCGCCGAGGTCGGTGGCGCGCTCCAGGATGGTGAAGGTGTCCACCCCGGCCCGCCGCAGCTCCAGTGCCATGCCGAGCCCGCCGAATCCGGCTCCGATGATGATGATGGACGGCGTCGTCATGTTTCGAGGGTACGAAACAGTATTCGCAGGTCCGAAGACATCCGCGGTCAATCAATCGGTACTTTCGGCCACGCGTGGTCGCGGTGCGGCCACGCCCGGCCCCGCGCAGAACGTGGACCGCTCGATCGTGCCCGATTTATTCGCGCAGGCGCCCCGGCATCAGTTGCCCGCGAGCTGGCGTGCGATGACCAAACGCTGAATCTGGTTGGTGCCTTCGAAGATCTGCATCACCTTGGCCTCGCGCATGTAGCGCTCGACGGGGAAATCCTGGGTGTAGCCATAACCGCCGAAGACTTGGACCGCGTCGGTGGTGACCTTCATGGCGGCGTCGGTGGCGACGAGTTTGGCCACGCTGGCCTGGCGCGAGTACGGCAGCCCCGCGTCCCGGCGGCGGGCGGCGTCGAGGTAGGTGGCGCGTGCGGAGTCGACCGCGGCGGCCATGTCGGCGAGCACGAAGCCGAGCCCCTGGTGGTCGATGATGTGACGGCCGAACGCCTCGCGCTCCTTGGCGTACGCGACGGCCTCGTCGAGGGCGCGCTGCGCCAGGCCGGTGGCGACGGCGGCGATGCCGAGGCGGCCGGAGTCCAAGGCGCTGAAGGCGATCGAGAGGCCCTGGCCCTCCGCGCCGACGCGACGTTCGGCGGGCAGGAAGGCGTCGTCGTAGGCGGCGGTGGTGGTGGGCACGGCGCGCAAGCCCATCTTCTCCTCGGGTTTGCCGAAGCTCAGTCCCTCGGTGTCACCGGGGACCAGGAAGCAGGAGATGCCGCGGGAGCCTTCCCCGGTGCGGGCGAACAGGGTGTAGAAGTCGGCGCGGCCACCGTTGGTGATCCAGGCTTTGGCGCCGGTGATCCGGTAGCCGCCCTCGACGGGGGTGGCGCGGCAGCGCAGCGCGGCCGCGTCGGAACCGGCGTGCGGCTCGGACAGGCTGTAGGCGCCGATGGTCTCGCCGGAAAGCATGCCGGCAAGCCAGCGCTTCTTCTGCTCCTCGGTGCCGAAGGCGAACAGCGGATGGCAGCTCAGGCTGTGCACGCTGACCGCGACGGCGACCGCTGCCCAGCGGGCGGCGAGTTCCTCGAGCACCTGGAGGTAAACCTCGTAAGGCTGCGCGCCGCCGCCGTATTCCTCCGGATACGGCAGGCTGAGCAGTCCGGCGGCGCCCAGCGCGGGAAAGACGCCATCGGGGAAGATCCCGGCCTTCTCGCACTCGGCCACGCGCGGCTCGAGCACCTTGTCGGCGATGTCGCGGGTCAGCTCCAGCAGGTCCCTGGCTTCGGGGGTGGGCAGCATTCGGTCCACTGGCATGTCGTCTACTCCACGGTCGCTCGATTCTCGTGATTCACAGTAACCGGGCGGCGGCGGAGATCGATCCGCTCGTCCGGGGGCGGTGATCGGCGAACCGTCGTCGCGGGTGGATGAACGGTGGCACGACCGGAGATCACGGTACGGACAGGATTCCCGCGGATGCGACCGGTTCGGTGCAGAATGTCCGGATCGCCGGTGCGCCCGAGGTGCCAGGAGGCTCAACCGGCCGTGCTGCACGTGCAGCTGTGCGCGCAGGTGCGCGTGAACTTTTCAGCACCCGCCGAATCATTCGCGCTGGTCATAGCCGTTTCATCGGGTGTAACCCGAAATGGTGTGAGCACCTGCGCGATTGGTTCGTCTCATTCGGGTGATATCCCGCTGATCGTCTGGCGCAGTGACGCCACACTCGACTAAGACAGAAAGCTGTTGGGATTCGGGGTCGACCGGTGTGTCGGCGGCAACGCAGGGGGTGCCGCCGCCACATCGGCCCGGAGACCTGGTTCCGCGCCGCAATCCGTTCTAGTATCTACGTATGAATGCAGATAGCCAGGAATGGCGGCCGCGTCTCGCCGAGGATCAGGTCGGACTGGTTGTCGAGGTGTTCCGCATGCTCGCCGATCCGACGCGTGTGCAGGTGCTCTGGGCACTGGTGGACCGTGAACTGTCGGTGAACGATCTGGCCGCGCGAGTCGGCAAGCCGGCGCCTTCGGTGTCGCAGCATCTGGCCAAGCTGCGGATGGCGCGGTTGGTGAGCACCCGCCGATCGGGGACGACGATCTTCTACCGGTTGGAGAACGAGCACGTCCGGCAGTTGGTGGTGGACGCGGTGCACAACGCCGAGCACGCGGGGCCCGGTGTCCCCGCGCACCATCGCGGCGTGGGCGCGGTGCGCGACCTCCCCGGCCGGGACGAGCCGAGTGCGTCATGACCCATCAGCATCATCACCACCATGCCGGGTATCAGCACCGCCATCGGTCGAGCGCGATCGGCGCGTTGCGGGAGATCTTCGTCCCGCACAGCCACGACGCGGCCGACAGCATCGATGACGCGCTGGTGGCGAGCGCGGTCGGTATCCGGGCGGTCAAGATCAGCCTGGTCGTGCTCGGGTGCACGGCGGTGCTGCAACTGGTGATCGTCGTCGCGTCCGGCTCGGTGGCGCTGGCCGCGGACACCGTGCACAACTTCTCCGACGCGCTGACCGCGGTTCCCCTGTGGATCGCGTTCGCCCTCGGCCGCAAGGCGGCGACCAGGCGCTACACCTACGGCTTCGGCCGGGCCGAGGACCTGGCCGGGCTCTTCGTCGTCGCGATGATCGCCCTGTCCGCGCTGATCGCCGGATACGAGGCGGTGCGCAGGCTGCTCGATCCGGTACCGCTCGACCACTTGGGCTGGGTCGCCGCAGCCGGGTTGATCGGATTCCTCGGCAACGAGACAGTGGCGCTGTACCGGATCCGGGTGGGGCGGCGAATCGGCTCGGCGGCACTGGTCGCCGACGGTCTGCACGCGCGCACCGACGGGTTCACCTCGCTGGCGGTCCTGCTCGGGGCGGGGGGAGTGGCGCTGGGCTTTCCGCTCGCCGACCCGATCGTCGGACTGCTCATCACCGTCGCGATTCTCGCGGTGCTGCGGACGGCGGCGCGCGACGTCCTGCGCCGGTTGATGGACGCCGTGGAGCCCGAGTTGGTCACCGCGGCGGAGCGGGCGTTGTCCGCGGAACCGGGCGTGCAGGGTGTGCGCAGCCTGCGGATGCGATGGATCGGCCACCGGCTGCATGCCGACGTCGAACTGGACGTCGCCCCGACGATCACGCTCGCGGACGCCCATCACCTCGCGCACGAGGCCCAGCACACCCTCACCCACGTGGTGCCCAAGCTGGACACGGCTGTCGTGCACGCCTATCCGGCGCATGCCGAGGTCGCGCTGCCGGGCACAGCGTGAAGCCGGACAGTTGCTATCGGGGTCGAAGCGCTGATCTGACCAGCGGAAACTGAGGGCGTGCGCCATCGGATGGGGGCCCGTGGGAATGCCCGTCGGCCTTGCCCGAGGCCGCCTACCGTTGGGTAGCATCGCCGGTGTGATGTGGCTCATGGTCGGTGCGTGCTGAACCATGCCGCCGCGTATACCGACTTCTGCTGAGCTTCCCGACCTGGTCTTACGCCGCCGCACCCCGGAAGATCCCGACGCCGCCGTGATCGGCGTGGCAGGGCGTTTCGCCGGCCTCGTTCCGGAACGGGCGCTGGGTCGAGCGCGCGGCAGCGGCTCCGATGGTCCGGTCGGCGCACCACTCCGTTCGGTATCGACTCCGAGTCCGACGGCGTCACGGTGTTCGCCGTGCCCCTGCTCATCGAACGCGAACGGCTGGAACCCGCACGTGGCGATCGGCCCCTACTTTCCCGATTCCGTTTGTTACGAAGCGGGAATCAGCATGAGCGGCCAGGTGCTCGCGCGTCGGTCCGGCGTGGTGACGCGGCCGGAAATCCTCAGGACAACGCCGGCTCCGCGATCCCGGATCGAACCGGACCAGACGTCGCTGGTGAACCGTGTCTTCGGCCGCGGCCGATGCTCGTCGGCCGGGCGTTCAGCTGTTCCGCCCCGATGTCCGCCCGCGTCTTCGGTCGCCTCGGCCGCACCGGCGATGTGGCGCCGTCTCGGGTGCACGACCGGAGCGCGTCGCAGGTGGCCGAAATCGACTTGGCTTTCTGACGGGAAGTCACCGAAGAAAAAAGGAGTTCCGATGTTGAGCACCATGCAGGACGAGCCGTTGTCGCTGGCCACGTTGCTGCGCTACGCATCGACGTTCGCCGGCGATTCCACCGTGTCCACCTGGACCGGTACCGGCGTGCGCACCATGACCTACCGTGAGGTCGGCGCCGAATCGGGGCGGTTGGCGAACGCGCTGCGCTCGTTGGGCATCGGGGTCGGCGATCGGGTCGGCACGTTCATGTGGAACAACAACGAGCACCTGGTCGCCTACATCGCGGTGCCCGCGATGGGCGCGGTGCTGCACGCGCTGAACATCCGGTTGTTCCCCGACCAGGTCGTCTACGTGGCCAATCACGCCGAGGACCAGGTGGTTCTGGTGGATGGCACGCTGGTGCCGCTGTTCAGCCAGATCCTGCCGCACCTGACGACGGTCCGCCACGTCATCGTGGTCAACGGTGACGCGGCGACGCTCACCGCGCCCGAGGGCGTGCAGGTGCACTCCTACACCGAGTTGCTCGGCGCGCAGCCGGACACCTACGACTTCCCGGTGATCGACGAGCGTTCCGCAGCGGCGATGTGCTACACCTCCGGCACCACCGGCGACCCGAAGGGCGTGGTGTACTCGCACCGCTCGAACTGGCTGCACGCCATGCAGGTCGGCGCGAACAACGGGATGGGCCTGTTCGAAACCGACACCATTCTGGCGATCGTCCCGCTGTTCCACGCGAACGCCTGGGGCCTGCCGTACGCGGCGCTGATGTCGGGATCGAATCTGTTGATGCCGGACCGGTTCCTGCAGCCGGGCCCGTTGCTGGAGATGATGGCCGCGCAGAAACCGTCGTTCGCCGCCGCGGTGCCCACGATCTGGGGCGGGGTGCTGGCGGCGCTGGCGGCGAATCCGCAGGACATCACGCACCTGCGCTCGGTGGTGGTGGGCGGCTCGGCGGTGCCGCCGTCGATGATGCGCACCTTCGAGGACAAGCACGGCGTGCGGGTGCTGCACGCGTGGGGCATGACCGAGACCTCACCGCTGGGCAGTGTCGCGCATCCGCCCGCCACCGCGGTCACCGACGAGGAGAAGTGGGCCTACCGGGTGACCCAGGGCCGCTTCCCGGCCGGTGTGCGGGCGCGTCTGGTCGGTGACGACGGCGTGGTGCCCAACGACGGTGTGTCGCTGGGCGAGCTGGAAGTGCGCGGGCCGTGGATCACCGGCTCGTACTATTCGCCGGACGGCGCGGTGGTCGATCCGGACAAGTTCGACGAGGGCTGGCTGCGCACCGGCGATGTCGGCAAGATCAGCCCCGACGGCTACCTCACGCTGGTGGACCGCTCCAAGGACGTGATCAAGTCCGGGGGCGAGTGGATCTCGTCGGTGGATCTGGAGAACGCCGTGATCGGCCATCCCGCGGTGGCCGAGGCCGCCGTGATCGGCGTGCCGGACGAGAAGTGGGACGAGCGCCCGCTGGTGGCGGTCGTGCTCGCCGAGGGCGCCGAGGTGAAACCTGAGGACCTGCGCGACTTCCTGGCCGACAAGTTCGCCAAGTGGCAGTTGCCGGAACGGTGGACGTTCATCGCCGAGGTCCCCAAGACCAGCGTGGGCAAGTTCGACAAGAAGCGGCTGCGCAGCCAGTACGCCGACGGCGACCTGGAGGTCACCACGCTCGGCTGACCGGCGCCGCCCCGCGTCACCACTTCAGCATCGGCAGTGGTGACGTGGGGTGGGTCCGCAGCCGCCGCGCGGCAAGCGATACGAGCCTGCGGTGGAAACCGTGGTTCGGGTAGCGCTTCGCCAGGTCGCGGTAGGTTCCACGGGAGATGCCGAATCGGCCGAGCAATCCCCGCTCGACATCGATGGCATCGGCGCGCCGGAAGATCTCGACCGGGTCGTGCGGCGGACCCGCCGGGCGGAGCTTGTGATGCTGATCGATCATCGACACCACCAGTCCGGTCAAGTCGTCGCGGTCGATGCTGGCCAGCCACGCGCGTGCCTGGTCGCACGAGGGGGCGAGGTAGTCGAAGCTGCCCGCCGACCAGATGCCTATGTCGTGCAGGGCGGCCGCGGTCAAGAACTCCTCGCGCGTGCTCGGTCGAGGTTGCTGGTCGGCGGCCAAGAGGTCGCACAGCGTCAGGACGCGCAGCACGTGATTGGTGTAGGCGGCGCGGTCCGACCCGAGCTGTTGCTGCCACGGCGCGAGCCGGGCTTCGACCTCGTCACGAAGATCGTTGCTGCTCATGGCGGTTGACCCTACGCGCAACCGACCGCCGTCGGCGGCGGCGACGCGCGGGCGCGCCGCCGGATAGACGCGAACACCCGGCGCGGGCGAATCGGTTTGCCGCGCCGGGTGTTCAGCTCGTGATCAGCAGTTGCGCAGTTCCGGGCTCTGGTTGAGCAACTGGGCCCGGGTGCTGATGAACGTGCTGTAGGTATCGCCGCCGACCGCCGCCAGCGGGAAGGCGGCGACCCGGTGGCAGTTCTGGAAGGCGAGCTTCACGCCGAAGTGCCGCTCCAGTCCACCGCGAATCGCGTCGGAAGCCATGGCGCGCAGCAGTTGTCCGCGTGCCACGTCGTCGGGGGGCGCGATCGTGTTGTCGGCGTATTCCTCCGTGCCGGAACGCAGGTCGGCGGCCACACGGCTGACCACTTCCCAGGCGTACGGCAGCGAGTTGCGGACGACCTCGACGAAGTCGGCGTCGTCGACCTCGCCGCGCTCGGCGCGTTCCAGTATTGCGGTGGGGACATCAAGGGACATGGCGCTCTCCTCCAGTGCTGGACGTCGATGCGATGCCCGAGTCTAATCGAAAGTCGTTGTCAATAATGCTGGATTCGGCGTGAAAGGGCTTTTTCCAGTGCGGCTTTCGTGTCGGCTGCCAGCTGGGCGACCAATTCTCCCGCAGGTAGCTCCGGGGTCAGCGTATGGGTTTGACCGGCCCAGAGATTGACTTCGTCCGGGTTGCCCGCCGCGCGCGCGGCGGCCCGCAGCGGGGCGGTGGCGTAGTGGATCTCCGGGTATCCCACCGGCGCGGTTGCGGTGTGCCGCAGCAGGAATCGGTTGCGCAACCCGCGGGCCCTGCGTCCGGTGAACGCCCGCGTGAGCATCGTCGGGGTGTCGGCGGCCAACGCGGTGCGGTGCACCTGGTTGGTGCCTGCTTCGGGGCAGCGCAGGAACACCGTGCCCAGTTGCGCGGCCATCGCGCCCGCCG
>NZ_BDBB01000043.1 GCF_001612765.1 Nocardia arthritidis NBRC 100137 | reverse complement strand
CGCCGTGGCTGCCCGCGAGCCGGAACGCGGGCGGGCGTTCGCGCGCGAACACGGCATCGCGCGGGTCTTCGACAGCTATGTCGCGCTGATCGCCGCGCCCGACATCGACGCGGTCTACAACCCGCTGCCGAACGGTCTGCACGGCCGGTGGACGAAAGCGGCGCTCGCCGCGGGCAAGCACGTGCTGTGCGAGAAACCGTTCACCGCCAACGCCGCCGAGGCCGAGGAGATCGCGGCACTGGCCGCGACGTCGGACCGAGTGGTCATGGAGGCCTTCCACTACCGCTACCACCCGATGACCAGGCGGGCCGAGGAGATCATCGCCTCCGGCGAACTCGGCGAGCTGGTGCGGGTGGACACCGCGATGTGTTTTCCGCTGCCGCGATTCTCCGACATCCGCTACGACTACGCCCTCGCAGGCGGGGCGCTCATGGACGCAGGCTGCTACGCGGTGCACATGGCCCGGGTCTTCGGCGGCGAGAACCCGGAGGTCGTCGCGGCGACCGCGAAGTTGCGCGGCCCGCACATCGACCGGGCGATGAGCGCCGAGCTGCGTTTCCCTTCCGGGCACACCGGGCGGGTGCGCTGCTCGATGTGGTCGTCGGACGTGCTGCGCATCGGGGCGCGAGTGGTCGGCGAACGCGGTGAACTGCGGTTGCTCAATCCGGTGGCGCCGCGACTGCCGCGCAGGCTGTCGGTGCGTTCGGAGGGCGGCAGGCGCACGGAGAAGATCTCGCGCCGCAGCACCTACGCCTATCAGCTCGACGCCTTCGTCGCGGCGGTGCGGCACGGGGAGCCGGTGCTCACCTCCGCCCAGGACGCGGTGGCGACGATGACCGTCATCGATGCGATCTACGCGGCCGCGGGCCTGCCGCTACGGCAACCGGCCTGACGCGGCGGTCGCTATCGCCTCGGTGTAGACCGCGACCAGTCGTTCGGTGAACCGCGACTGCAGCGTCCGGCCCGCGTGGCGTGCCAAGACCTCGCGCATGGCGTCGAGCCGGTCCGGCTGAGCCGCCAGCAGCCGCAGCGCCTCGGCGAGCGCGGCCGTCGAGGCGTCGCGGGCCCGGAATTCGCCGCCCGCCGGCACGGTTTCGGTGACGTCGGGGTCGCAGTGCAGCACCGGAAGGCCCACCGCGACCGCCTCGAGCAGAACCATGCCTTGCGTGTCGCACCCGGCGGAGGGGAACAGCAGCACATCGTGGGTACGCATGGCCGCCAAGCACTGCGCCTGGCCCACCTCGCCGTGCAGCCGAACTCGCTCGTGCAGGCCGAGCCGGTCGACGGCCGCGCGCAGGCGCGCCTCCAACGCTCCCGCACCGTAGATGTCGAGGGTGCAGCCCTCGGCCCGGTGCACCGCCTCGATGGCGTCCAGCGGTCGCTTCTCCGCCGAGAACCTGCCGCACCACAGCACGCGCAGCAACGGATCCCGGCGGCCGGGTCGCTCGGGAACAGCGCGCACCAGATCGTCGTCGACTCCGTTGGACACCACGTGCATCGGCCGATCCACTCCGTGTGCGGCCAACCGCTGGGCGAAATGCCGTGTCGGCACGACGACGTGATCCGCGGCCCGCGCCTGCGCGACCAGCGGCCGCCAGGCGTGGCGTGCCGTGCGGCTTTCCGCCAGCCGCGGCATCGTCCCACGCAGGCCGACGAAGCTGCCGTGCAGCACGCGCATGGTGAGCGCGGCGAGATAGGGGAACGGGGCATTGCGTTCGATGAAGGAGTCGTCGCGGCTGTGCATGGACTGCACCGCCGGAAGGCCGTGGCGGCGCGCGGCGCGCAATCCGGCGATGCCCGCTCCATAGGTGGTCTGCGCGTGCACGACATCGAAGCCGCGCTCGGCGAACACCGCGTCGACCAGGCGGGCGTTGCGCCGGGTCGGCAGGGCGACCGGATAGCCGTTCACGGACAACCCGGCCGTGGTCGCGAGCACGACGATCCCGGGATCCGGCGCCGCGGGCTCCGGCGGGGGAATGGTGAACACGGTGACGTGATGCCCCAGCCGTTCCAATGCCGTGCGCTGCGCGCGCATCGACGTCTGGATTCCCCCGAGGGTGGCCGGATGGAAGTCCGCGAACATCGCGATGCGCAACGAGCGGCTGTCCGCGCTCACGCCGTGCCTCGGCCAGATGCGGAAGGCGCGCAGTCGTCGAGGAATTCGAGGATGTGCCCGTACACGTCCAACGCGGCGCCACGACCGAGGAAGGTGTCGAGGTGGCCGTAGGAAGGGATCTCGATGTAGCGCACGTCCAGCCCGGGGTGGCGGGTGGTGAGCACGTCGTGGCACAGCTTGTTGGAGTCGAGCCAGACCTCGTTGCGGCTGCCCGACAACAGCAGTACCGGGCAATCGATCCGTTCGGCGTGGTCCAGGGCGTTCTCCGGGAGCACGCGGTAGCGGTCGTCGTTGTCGTTCCAGCGTTGCACCGCGTGTGCCAGCTCCATCCGCCGCAGCTGGGGCAGCACATGGACCGGGATCGGCCCGAACAGTTCCGCCAAACGGTCGTGGGTGCGCGGATCGAGGTGGTCGTGGACGAACAGCTGCGCGCCCATGCCCCAGCTGCCGTGGACCATCCGGCAGGTGGGGTCGGTGCAGTCCCCTTTCCGGGTGAGCAGGGCGTAGAGCAGCGTTTTCCGTGACCACAGCCCGACTTTGCGGAAGTCGGACTCGAGGTGGTGGACGCGGGAGCCGAGCAGTTCGCCGCCCACGAGCACGCGCATCCGCACCGCGTTGCTCACTTTCGGGGTGAGGAAGACGCCCTGGGCCACGACGCCGGCCAATCCGGGTATCAGTCCCGCGGCCATGCTCATCGACAGCGCCAAGGCCCCGACGCAGTGCGCGACCACGAACAGCGGCCGGTCGCCGATGCGCAGGCGGATCTCCTCGACGGCTCCGGGGAGGTCGTAGAGCGCCACGTCGTCGAAGCTGAAACGCGGCCCGGAGGCGTTGTAGGGCAGTCGGGAGCTGCCGCGCCAGTCCAGCAGCCACGGTTGGTATCCCGCGTCGAGCAGCGCGTCGACGACCGTGCGGATCTCCGGCGCCAGGAACATGTCCGAGGACACACCGTGGCCGTGGACCAGCAGGACCGCGGGCCGGTCGGCCTCGGCGGCAACGACGCGGCGCAAGCCCAGCCGCAGGCCGTCGGCGGCATGGAACGGGATCTCCTCCAGCGTCGGCGCGGCGCCCGGCCGGATCGGGGTGAGCATCAGCGCGACTCCTTCGCGTTTCGGCGCAGATCCAGCAGCTCGGTGCCCACGCGCAACGCCGGCTCCAGCAGGCCCTTACCGAGCTGGGCTCCGAACCAGCTCAGCCACAACAGTTTCGCGGTCCGCCGCTGACGCTCGGACAATCGCGGATCGACCTGGATGCCGTCGATCTGATCGCGCAGGTAGGTCTCCAGCGGGACGGCGACTTCGCCGCTGAGGCTCGCCGGTTCGCCCTCGCGACCGAGTTCCACGGTCAGCGTGCGCGCCTGCCTGATGAGGGTGCGGCGCGCCTCGGCGTATTTGTAACCGGACAGCCACCACGTCCCGCCGTCGGCATCGCGCAGTGACAGCCGGTAGTGCATCAGCGGATGCCGCAGCCCGTGCCGGATCGGGATGCCGTCGTGTGGACGCACCGACAGCACACCGGACACGGTGAGTGGTTCGTCGTGCAGACGTGCGCACCGTAGTTCGCCACCGACATCAACCGTGCGCCCGGCCACGAGCTGATGGGTGCTCGCGATGGACAGGCGCAGATTCAGGGTGCAGGACGTGTCGGCCGGCACGTCCACGGCTCCGAGGGCGCCCGCCAGTGTTTCCGTGAACCACAGATACGGTGCATCCCGCGGCTGCGGCAGCCGGGCCAAGCCGGTGCCCGCGAGCATTTCCAGCGTCTTGCGTTGCGATTGGGCGCCGTAGCGGACCGGCTCGGGCAGGTTGTGGGCGCGCAGGAAAGCGCGGGTTCGGTCGTCGGTGGCGGCAGGGACGGAGGCCATCGTCTCCAGCGGGTGGCGCGCGACCGGGCTCTGCAACACCTGCGCGAGCGATTCCAGCTCGGGGACCGGCTCGGTGCGGATCCGTTCCACCACCTCGTCACACCAGGCGGCCCAATGCTGCACCCGCATGTCCATGCCGATCGCCGCCGACTCGCCGAGCATCTGCTCCAGCGTGGCGGGCGTGCCGGTGAGATGGTAATTATGGCCCCACGCCCCCGGCGCGCACACGATGGCCGCCGCGACCTTGCTCACCCAATCCACCGGGGCGACATGGAGATTGCGCAGGGCGGGGACGGTGCCGAACCGCGACAGCGCCGCGATGATGCCGCTGTTGAGGTCGCGGGGGTTGTGCGCACCGGTCTCCCGGTGCCCGCCGATTCCGCCGGGACGCAGCACCGTGACCACCAAGCCGTGCTCGCGCGCCCGCCGCATGACCGCCTCGGCCGCCCATTTCGTCCGGTCGTAGCCGATCACGAGCTTGCCGATGTTGGCCACCGGATCGTCCTCGCCCATCGAGGCGATGCCGAGTTCGTTGAACACCGCGATCGAGGAGATGTGGTGCAGCGGTTTCGGTCGGCCGGTGGCCGCCAGCCGGGCCAGGGTCAGCGGGCCGAGCACGTTGCCGCGGCGCAGGGACCGGTAGCCGCGCAGGAAGTCCACCGCGGCGCCGACATTGACGATCGCGTCGATCTCGTTCGCCAGCGCGGCCCAGCGTTCCTCCGACAGGCCGAGGTTCGGCTCCCGCAGGTCGCCGGTGAGCACCGTCACCCGCCTGCGTACCTCCGGTGACCACGGCAGCAGGAACCGCGTCAGCGCGGCGGCCAGCCGGTCGAGGCCGTCGGTCTCGTCCTGCGCGCGAACCAGGCAGACGACGTGGGCGTCGCTGCCGCGCAACAGGTCCAGCAGCAGATGACTGCCGAGGAAACCGGTGGAGCCGGTGAGCAGCACACGGCGCGGGACCACCCGCTGCGGCGGGTCGACCAGCGGTAACCGGTCGGCTCCGGCGACATCGGACATCAGCTGCGCGAACTCGTCGTCCACGGAGTCGGATGCCGGCACGCTCGGCTCGTGTTCGGTGCTGTCCCGGCGGGCGCCCAGCCAGCGCTGCGCGAGCCTGCGCGGACGCGCGTCGGCGAACACGTCGTCCAACTCCAGGTGCACGTCGAGCTCGCGGGCGAGCGCCGCCACGAACTGCACCGCCGCGACGGACGTGGCGCCGCCGTCGAAGAAATCCGTCTCCGGGCCGACGGTTTCGGCCGTGAAACGGTTCGCCACCCGGGTGACCGCCGCAGTGAGCGACTCCAGATCCCATTCGCCGCGACGTTCGATCGCCGCCGTCGCGGGAGGCGCGTCGCCACCGGCGCGGGCGAGCAACGCGGACACGTCCAAACCGCCACCGCGTTCGATGGCCTCGGCGAGGTCGCGCCGATCGGCGCGCTCGACACGCGACGAATACTCGCCGTTCGGACTGCGCACAGGAACCTCCTTGTCGGCCATGATCATCGCGCCCAGGACCGGAACGTCCGCAGGCGATCCAGCGGCACCTCGATCTCCAGCCGCTCGGCATCGGTGTCGCCGCCGCCGAGCGCGGCGGCCAACCGTCGGGCGGGCACGTTGCGCTCGGTGCGGTGGACGGTCATGCGCACCGTCGCGCAACCCAGCGCGGCCGCGCGGTCGGCCAGCCAGCCCAGCAGGTGTTCCTCGACGCCACGGCCCAGGGCGCGGCAGCTGAGATGCCATCCGCGCACACCCAGCACGGTCCCCTCGGCGCGCAGCCCGAGCACGGCGATCGTTCCGTAGTCGCCGAACCGGTCGCGCGCCGCCGCGGTCCACACCTCGCCGTCCTCCTGCCAGCGGTCGACATCCTGCTCGGTGCTCGGGCGCAGAACGAATTGGCTGGTGCGCCGGATCAGCTGAGCGGCGCGCGCCCGGCTTCGGCCGGAGAGCCGCTCGACGGTCACCACCAGGTGCAGGCTCTCGAGGAACCGCGCGAAGTCCAGTTGTTCGCGGGCCAGGTCGCGTTCGCGCTCGTGCCGGTAGAACTCCGCCCGCTCGGCGTCCTCCGCGGTCACCGCCACCGGCGTCACCGGCCACAACCGGGTCAGGAAGGTCTCCAGCTCCTCGATCGGCGGACAGGTCACCGCGAGCACTTCCGGCAGACGGGAACGCATCTTCGCGATCTCCACCGGGTTGTCGTCGAGATAGACCACGTCGTCCGATGCCAGACGCAAGGTGCGCGCGGCCTCCTCGAGCCGTTCGGCCTTGCTGTCCCATCCGGTGGAGACGATGGCGAAGTCCGCGGCGCGCAGCGGACTGTCCGGGCGATCCAGGACCGCCTGCACGGAATCGTCGTCGTTGTTGCTGATCAGCACCAGCAGGGTGCCCGCGGCACGCCACTGCCGCAGTCGCCGCGCCAGCATGATCCGCGGCGGGTCGAAGGTGACCGCCGCGGGCCCGATTTCGCCCACGACGCCGCTCCACAAGGTGTCGTCGCCGTCCACGGCGATGACTTTCGGGGCGGGCAGCAACGCGACGCGCGCGACGGCGGCGAGCGTCAGCGCCACCGCCGCCTGGAACTCCTCGGTGAACGGCAGGTGCGCCAGCGCGTCGGTCTGCTCGTCGAAACGGTGCGCCACCGGGTGGTCACGAGTCCAGTCGGCTTCGGTGAGCACCGCGACGCCGGGAACCTCCCGCAGCCGTTCGGCGGTCAGCCGCTCCCACCGCAGCAACCGCTCGTCGAGATCGGGGGCGGGAAGCAGGCCGACGATGATCGGCACCCGGGCACGCTCGGCGGCCTCCCGGACGGCGGCCGGGTACTGCTCCGCCAGTTCGGCGAGCGAGTCGTCGGTGAGCGGACCGAATCGCTCCAGGTCCGCCGCCCGCAGCAGCACGATGCCCAGAGCGGTCGACGGCTGGGCGAAGACCCCGGACGGGTCGCGCAATCCGGCCAGGACGTGATGGTAGGGCGCTTCGAGCACGGTCCGGCCGTCCGCGCCGTGGGCATGCGCCGCCGCGCTGTACAGATCCGGCAGCTTCCCCAACGCGAACGTGGCCCCGAACGCGACGCCTCGCGGTGTGTCCGTGCGCGGTGGGCGCACCGGCAGCCCGGAGTGCTCGACCACCTCGCCGAGCAGTGCCAGGTAGTCCTGCCCGAGACGGGTGCAGGTCGCGGTGTCGATGATGTCGGCGTTGTAGGTGAACCAGACCTGATCCGCGTCGGCCAGCACGGCCACCATGAGGTCGAGATCGGAGTAACCGGTCCCCACCGGAACCAGGTCCGCGCGGTGGACGGCGGAATTGGCCCGCAGATAGTTGAAGTACACCTCGACCAGCGGCGCGTTGTCCCGATATAGGCCCTCCGCGGCGAGCGTGGTGAGTACGTCGGAAAAACCCGCTCCGGGCACCAGCAGCCGCCGCAGCCGGTCGCCGGTCCGGCGCAGCAGGTCATCGATCGACTCGCCGGGCTCGACGGTCGCCGGATAGGGCACCGGCACACCGAAATAGCCGACGGCGGTCGGCGCGTCGGCGTGGATGCGGGTGTCCACCGGGACGGCGAGGGCGAAACGATCGGTGTCCTGCCGCCGGGCCAGCAGCACCGTCAGTGTGCCGAGGAACAGCGCCGCCGGTGTGATGCCCAGCTCCCGGGCGCGCCGCGCCGCGCGTTCCTGCAGCCCCGCGGGCAGTTCCAGCAGCACCTCCCCGGCTCGGTGACTGCGCTGCGCGGGCCGGGGGCGGGCGAGGGTGAGGTCGAGGCGGCGGCAGCCGGCGAACTCCCGGCGCCATGCGGCGTCGGGCTCGGCCTGCGATGCCTGCGCGGCGAGCAGATCGTGGATGTCCTTGTTGGACAGTGCTTCCGGGTAGTCCGTGCCGGACAGCTCGGCACCGATCTCCCCGGCGACCAGCATCATCGATTGGACATCGCACATGCCGTGGTGCGCGCCGAAGATCAGTGTCTGTTCGCCGGAATCGGACGTCAGCAGTTCGAACCGCCACAGCGGCCCCTGAGCCAGGTCGAACGGTTCGCGCATCAGTTCACGGAACCGGGTGCGCGCGACGGCGTCGTCGAGCCGGTCGACGGCCGAACTGCGCAGCAGCGGCCCGCCCGGGCGGGACCGCACCTGCAGCCGGGTGCCGTGCTCGTCGCTGGGCACGATCACCGTGCGCAGCGCGGCGTGGCGTCCGGCGAGGCGGGCGAGCATCGCTTCCGCTTCGGCGTGGCCGATCGCCCTGGGCAGGCGCATGGCCAGGCCGCCGGTCTGGGCGACACTCGGAATGCCTTGCTGGGCGGTGCGCAACAGCCGCATCAGGTCTCGGGTGACGGGCAGGGTGACGACCTCCGGGACGTCCTGCTCGGCCGGGCGCGCGGCAGGTACGGCGGTATCGGTGTGCGCTGCCTCGGCGACGAGGTATTCGGCCAGGGCGGCTGCGCTCTGGCCGGCGAAGATCTCGCTGAGCGGGACCAGGATGCCGGTATCGTCGCGCAACCGATTGCGCAGTTCCACCGCCATCAGCGAGTCCATGCCCAGCCCTTGGAACGACCGGTCCGGTGCGATGGCGTCCGCGCCGGTATGACCCAGCACGTCGGCGGCGCGGCGCGCCACCACGTCCACCGCGACCGCGGTCGCCTCGTCGGGCGGCAACCCGCGCAGCCGCTCGGCGAAGCGCGACCGTACCGACGGGTCGGCGAACTCGCGATGGGCGGCCGTGCGGCGCGCAGGCGGACGGATCAGCCCGCGCAGCAGCAACGGAATGTACGGCGCGCGCCGCATGGCGTCGGCATCGATCCACATCGGCGCCAGGACCGGCTCGGTCCGCCGCAGCGCCGCGTCGAACGCGGCCAAACCGTCCTGCGCGCTGAGCGGACGCATGCCGGAGCGTTCCATGCGACGGATGTCCGCCGCCGCCATCACCTCGTGCATATCGAGGCTCCACGGACCCCACGCCAGCGACTGCGCGGTGCGCCCTCGGGCGACGCGGTGGGTGGCGAGGGCGTCGAGGTAGGCGTTGGCGGCGGCGTAGTTCGCTTGACCGGGGTTGCCGAGGACGCCCGCCACGGACGAGAACAGCACGAAGCACGACAGGTCCATGCCCGCGGTCAGCTCGTGCAGGTGATGCGCCGCGTCGACCTTCGGTCGCAGTACCGCCGCGAGCCGGTCGGGAGTCAGCGAGCCCAGCGTGCCGTCGTCGAGCACCATCGCGGCGTGGACGACACCGCTGAGCGTGCGTCCGCGCAGCACCTCGGCCAGCGCGGCGCGATCGGCCACATCGCAGCGGGCGAAGACCACGTCCGCTCCGAGACCGGTGAGTTCGGCGCGCAACTCGTCGGCACCGGGACCGTCGGCGCCCCGGCGGCTGACCAGCAGCAGCTTGCCGACCCCGTGGGCCCGCACCAGATGCCGGGCCAGCAGCGAGCCGAGCCGTCCCGGCGCCCCGGTGACGAGCACGTACCCGTCGCCGAACTCCACGCTGCCCGGCGCGGCCTCGGCCATGGGCGCTCGCGCGAGCCGTGGCGCGGACAGGGCGCCGTCGCGCACGAGAACCTGTGCCGTCCCGCAGGCCAGGACGGTCGCGATGTCGATCTCGGGGTCGGCGCTGTCGACCAGCACGATGCGATCCGGGTTCTCCGACTGCGCCGCCCGCGCCAGGCCCCAGACCGCCGCTCCCGCGGTGTTCGGGACGTCCTCGCCGGGCAGCGCCATCGCCCGGCGGGTGCGCACGACGATGGTCGCCGCCGTCAGGCGAGGATCGTCGAGTGCCGCTTGCAAGGCTTCCAGCGTGCGCCGGACCGCGGCGTGCACGGCGTCGATCGAATCACCCTCGGTGACGTCGATGAGCACCGCCTCCGGCGCCGGATCGTGCGGGCCGAGCCGCGACCAGGGCACGGCGGTGACCGGCCGGACCGCCGTCGGCGCCGCGAGCGCCGACCACTCCGGCCGGAACAATGTGCGATGCGCGGCGGACAGCGCCCCGTCGAGCACCTGCGCCTCGGGCGCGGGCCGCAGGATCAGCGACCGCACCGACACGACCGGGCGGCCGGTGTGATCGTTCGCCAGGACACGCACCCCGTTCGAGCCGTCACGGGTGATCCGGACGCGCAACGCCGTCGCGCCGGAGGCGTGCAAGCTCACCCCCGCCCAGGCGAACGGCAGCAGCGCCGAACCACTGTCGTCCGCGCCCAGCAGCAGCGCCGCGTGGAGGGCGCAGTCGAGCAACGCGGGATGGATCTCGAACCGCGCGGCGTCGCCGTGCGCGGACTCCGGAAGCGCCACATCGGCGAAGACCTCCTCCCCGCGCCGCCACGCCGCGCGCACCGACCGGAACAGCGGCCCGTACCGGTGTCCGCGATCGGACAGCCGCGCGTACAGGTCGGCCACGTCCACGGCCGTCGCACCCGCCGGTGGCCACTGCGCGGTGTCGCCGCGGATGGTTTCGGCTCCGTGCGTCGCCGCCAGCACTCCGCGGGCGTGCAACGTCCACGAGGTGTCGAGATCGCGCTCGAGGCGGGAGTGGATCGACACCGGGTGGCCACCGCCGGGGTCGGCGTCGGCGACCACCACTTGGATCTGCACCGCGGCATCCTGCGCGAGCACCAGCGGCGCGTGGAGCACGAGTTCGCGCACGTGTCCGGCGGCCACCTCGTCACCGGCGCGGACCGCGAGCTCGACCAGCCCGGTGCCGGGCAAGACGACCGCGGCGGGCGCGGCGTGCTCGGCCAGCCATGGATGGGTTCGCAGGGAGATCCGTCCGGTCAGCGTCACGCCGCCGGAATCGGGATGCGGCACGACCGCGCCGACGAAAGGATGGCCCGCGGGCCGCAACCCCAGTGCCGCGGCGTCCTCGGACACCGATTCGGTCCAGAACCGCCGCCGGTCGAAGGCGTAGGTGGGCAACTCGACGCTGCCGTGCGCGGGCACCAGACGCGACCAGTCCAGGTCGCGGCCCGCCACCCAGAGCGCGGCCTGGGCGCGGGCCAGGCTGCGTGGCCCGTCCTCGTCGCGCACCAGCGAACCGACCGCCACGACCTCCTGGCCGGTGTCCTGCGCGACCGCACGCACCGCCGTGGTCAGCAGCGGATGCACCCCGAGTTCGACGAAATACCGGAACCCCTCGCCGATCATGCGCTCGATCGTGCTCGCGAACCGGACCGGTTCGCGCGCGTTGCGATACCAATAGCCGCCGTCGGCGCGGTCGTCCACCATCTGCTCGCCGAGCACGGTGGAGTACCACGCGACAGCCGATGGGGCGGCGCTCAACCCGGCGAGTTCGTCCAGCAGTCGCTGCCGGATCGGTTCCAGCAGCGCGGAATGCCCCGCCAGCGCCGGTCCCGCGGCCAGCACCCGCACCTCGACCTGTTCGTCCTGCAGTGCGCGCACCAGTGTCTCCACCGCGTGGCGGGCTCCGGCCACGATCGTCGAGCCGGGCACATTGATCGCCGCGATCGACACCGCCTCGTCGGCTGCCAAGCGCTCCGCGAGCCGCTGCGCGGGCAGGCCGACCATCGCCATCGCGCCTTCCTCGGCTATGCCCGCCATCAGGCGGCTGCGCGCCACGACCACGCGTGCGGCGTCGTCGAGGCTCAGCGCGCCCGCGACGTAGGCCGCGGCGATCTCGCCCTGGCTGTGCCCGATCACGGCATCCGGTGACACGCCCGCGTCCCGCCAGGTGGCCGCGAGCGCCGCCATCGTGGCGAACAGCAGCGGTTGCACCACGGTGAAATCACCGAGTTGCGCCGCGGTGAGGGTGAACAGCCCGGTCGCCAGCGACCATCCGGTGCGGTGCCGGAACGCTTCGTCGCAGCGGGCGAATTCGGCGCGGAACACCTCCGACCTGGCCAGCATGTCGCGCGCCATCCCCGCCCACTGCACGCCCTGCCCCGGGAAGACGAACGCCGTCTTGCCCGCGGTGAGCGCCGCGTCCGTGGCGACCACGACATCGGGCGCAGCCTGTTCCTCGATAAGATCGCCCAGGCTGGAGAGCATTTCGTCCCGTGTGCCCGCGACGACGACGGCGCGCCATTCGAACGGCGTGCGCCGCAACGCCAGCGAGCGTGACACCGGGGCGGGGTCCAGCGCGGGGTCACCGGTGACGTGCTCGAGCAGGCGGCGCGCCTGACCGTGCAGCGACGCCCCGTTGCGGGCCGAGATCGGCAGCAGCGCGACGCGGCGGTCGTCCGGCGCGTCGTCGAACGAGCCGGACGTGTCGTCGGATGCCGGCGCTTCCTCGAGGATCAGGTGGGCGTTGGTTCCGCTGAGCCCGAACGCACTGATCCCGGCGCGGCGTGGCCGGTCGCCCCGGGGCCACGGCGCCGAATCGGTGTGCACGGCCAGTCCGCTACCGGACCAGTCGATCTGCGATGTCGGCGGCCCGTCGTGGGCCATCCCCGGTATCCGTTCGTGCTGGAGCCCGAGGACCATTTTGATGACCCCGCCGATTCCGGCCGCGGCCTGGGTGTGGCCCACATTGGACTTCAGCGAGCCCACACCCAACGGGCGCCCGGGTTCGCGGCCGGGACCGAAGACGCGCGCCAAGGCGCGGGCTTCGATCGGATCGCCGAGGGCGGTGCCGGTGCCGTGCGCTTCCACGTAGTCCACGTCCGCGGGCGTCAGCCCCGCCGAGCGCAACGCCGCCTTGATGACCTGCTCCTGCGCGAAACCGTTGGGAGCGCTGATGCCTTGGCTGCGGCCGTCCTGGTTGACCGCGGAGCCGCGGAACACCGCGAGGACCCGGTCGCCGTCACGCCGGGCGTCGTCGAGCCGCTTCAACAGCACCAGACCGGCGCCCTCGGCCCACACCGTGCCGTCGGCCCCCGCAGCGAACGGCGCGCACCGTCCCGACGGCGACAGCACGCCGAGTTTGCACAATTCCACGTGCGCGGTCGGGCTCATCAGCAGTGTCGTGCCGCCGGCCAGGGCCAGATCGCATTCGCCCGCCCGCAACGCCTGGGCGGCCAGGTGCATGGCGACGATCGATGAGGAGCACGCGGTGTCGAGGGTGACGGCCGGACCATGCAATCCGAGTGTGTACGCGATCCGTCCGGAGGCCACGCTCGGCGACAGCCCGGTGCCGACCTGTCCGTTCAACTGCTGCGGAGCCGGGTCGGCGAGATAGCCGGTGCTGTACACCCCGAGATAGACACCGGTCATGCTGCCCTGCAACTGCCTGGGGTCACGACCGGACCGTTCGATCGCCTCCCAGCTCAGTTCCAGCATGAGCCGCTGCTGCGGGTCCATCACCGCCGCCTCGCGCGGGCCGATGCCGAAGAACGCGGCGTCGAACTCGTCCACCTGGGTGAGGTATCCGCCGCGGAAGGTGTACGCCTTGCCCTCCGCGGCCGGGTCCGGGTCGTAGAGCCCGTCGACGCTCCAGCGCCCGGGCGGCACCTCGGACAGGCCGTCGCGTCTGTCGTCCAGCAGGCGCCACAGCGATTCCGGATCGTCGGCGCCGCCGGGGAAACGGCAGGCCATCGCGATGATCGCGATGGCATCGTCGGCGCGCCGGTGCGGGACGGGCGCGGCCTCGGTTCCGGTGGACTCTCCGTCCAGGACGGGCGTGGCGCCGGGTTCGGTTTCGTTGCGCTCTGGAGCCGGGATGGGCCCGGCCCCGCCTTGGGCATGGTGCAGCGCCGTGACCACTTGTGCGATGGTGGGGTGCTCGAAGAACAGGTTGGTATCCAAGGTCCGCCCGACCCGATCGGACAGCTCCACGACGAGTTCGACGAGATCGGCGGAGCCGAGCCCGAATTCGACGAGCGGCCGGTGCACGTCGATCCGCGCCGGATCCAGATACGCCAACCGGGCGATGATGTCCACCAGCCAGCTCTGCATGGCTTCGGCGGTCATCGCCGAACCGTGTGGTGCCACGGCCGGGGCGCCGAGATCGTCGAATTCGCCGCGGACGGGCAGCACCGGGGAGAACGCGTCGTCGAGATAGGCCGCGCGACAGGCTTGCCGCTGGAGTTTGCCGCTGCTGGTCTTGAGGATGGCGCCGGGCCGGAGCAAGACCACCGATCGCAGCGTGAGTCCGTGCTCCGCGCCGATCGCCGCGCGGATCGCGTCCTCGGCGTCGGTCAGTTCGGCCGGATCCTCGGTGCGCACCTCCGCGACCACCACCGGCAGTTCCCCATCGATGCCCTCGTCCACGGAGAACGCCGCGACGCAGCCGGGGCGGACGGCGTCGTGCGCGGTTTCGGCCGTCAGCTCCAGATCCTGCGGGTAGTGGTTCTTGCCGTCGATGATCAGCAGATCCTTGCGCCTGCCCGTGACGAACAGCTCACCGCCGGACACGAAACCCAGATCCCCGGTACGCAGGAAAGCGCGATCGTCGTCGCCGAGCCGGGCGTGGAAGGTCTCGGCGGTGGCCGCTTCATTGCCGAAATATCCGGCGGCGACACTGGTCCCGGACACCCAGATCTCGCCTTCGGCGCCGTCGGCGCACTCCGTGCGGCGCTCGGGGTCGGCGATGACGATCGACAGTCCTTCGGCCGGGCATCCGACGCCGACCAGCTCGGACCGCCCGGGCGGCAGGACGACCGTCGGACGCGCGCCGAGTTCGGCGGCGCTGACGATGAGCGTCGCCTCGGCCAAGCCGTAGACCGGCTGGAACGATTCGGCCCGGAATCCGGCGCTCGCGAAGGTGTCGGCGAACCGGCGCACGGTGGCCGGCCGCACCGTCTCCGAGCCGTTGAACGCCACCTTCCAGCCGCGCAGGTCGAGCCGGTCGATCTGCGCGGCAGTCATCCGGCGCAGGCACAGCTCGTAGCCGAAGTTGGGGCCGCCGCTGGTGTGCGCGCCGAACGCGGACACCGCCTGTGGCCAGCGTTGGGGGCGTTGCAGGAAATGCCGGGGAGACAACAACACCGCGTTCGCGCCGACGAACATCGTCTGCAGCACCGGCGCGATGAGCCCCATATCGTGGTACATCGGCAGCCAGCTGACGAACAGCGCGTCGGTGAGCGAGGCCAGCAGCTCCGGCGTATGGCCCAGTGCCGTGGCGATGGCGCGCTCGTTGTGCATCAGGTTCGCGTGGGTGACCACGACGCCGCGGGGCGCGCTGGTCGAACCCGAGGTGTATTGCAGGAAGGCGACCGAGTCCGGGCCGACAGCGGGCTGTCGCCATGCGGGCGCCGCGTCGTCGGGGATCTCGTCGGTCGCCAGCCACGTGAGCGCATCCAGCTCGGGAAGTTCCCCGACCGCCGCGGTCGCGTCGGCGCGGACCTGAGCGGTGGTGAGCACCGCGTCGACGTCGGCGTCGGTGACCATGTGCCGCAACCGCCGCAGCGACCGGGCGTCCAGTTGCGGCAGCGGCGCGGGCACGGCGACGACGTTCGCGGCCAGGCAGCCGAAAAAGGCCGCGATGAAATCCAATCCGGACGGATACAGCAGCAGGGCCCGGCGGATGCCGCCGTCCTGCATCGCGGCGGCGATGGCCCGCGCCCGGGCCGACACGGCCGCGTAGGTGATCTCGTCGATGGCGCCGTCGACGTCACCGGTGCGCAGGAAGCGGTAGGCCGTGGCGGCCGACAGGGTCTCGCCGCGGGCGAGCAGGACATCGACGAACGAACGATATTCGGTCATGCGGTACAACCTTCGGAACTCGACTGTCACGGTTGTCGTGCGCGCATCGGACGACGCCGCGATAGCCCGCGGCGGCCGACCGGCATCTCATGGTCGGGGGGTCGCGACGGCCAATTTCTCGACGGTGTCGACCGCCGCGAACACACCGTTCTCCTGCGCGACCGTGCGGCCGATCTCGGCCGCTCGCTGCCGCACCCGCGGTGTGAGGGCCTGCGCCAGCGCCTGGTGCAGACGATCGGGGGTGATCGTGCGGTACGGGAATGTCGCTCCGATACCGAGCGCGGCGATCCGCCAGCCGTAGAAGAATTGATCGCTGTGCACCGGGATCACCACGGCCGGAATCCCCGCCCGCACCACGTCGTGGGTATTTCCACTGCCGCCGTGATGCACCACCGCGACACAGCGCGGCAGCACGCGGTCGTAATCGAACGAATCGATGATCAGCAGGTTGCGGTCGGCGCTGAAACCTTTCGGGAATCCCTCGCCTTTCACGGTGACCAGCGCCCGCGCCCCCAAGCGCGCGCAGACCGTCGCGATCATCTCGCGGCATTCCACCGGATCGAGCACGGGCATTCCGGTCATGCAGAAATAGATCGGGGGTTCCCCCTCGTCGAGCCACGCGTCGAGTTCCGGGTCGAGGACCGCTTCACCCCAGGCGTCCCGCAGCCGCGACGGCAGAATAGAGGCGCCCACGATCGTCGCGCGCTCCGGCCAATCATGCGGCTTCGGCAACAGCACGGGGCTCACCATGTGGACGAGCGGAATCCGTTCGGCACGCAGCCGCCGGAAAGGATTGCGCGGCCTGCCCGCCAAGCCCATCTGACGGCGCAATTGACGGTCGACCTTGCGATACAAGAACGTGTAGGACGATTCGAAAAGACTGTAGGTCGCCCGCGACAGAATCCGGGACGAGGTCATGTTCTTCACCATGAACGACGACGGGAACTCATCGGTGCGTTCGAGCGGATAGGGCAGGCAGCCGATCACCGGGGTACCGGTCTTCTCGCGGAACTCCATCGCCCACGGCAGCGTCGACGCGCACGCGACGACGACATCCGCGGACGCGCAGGTTCTCGCGAGCACCTCGTGCATCGCCACACCACGCTCACCCTCGATGATCCGCACCGTGTCGAGCATGATGCGGATGAACGGCAGTGTCTTGCCGGAGGCCAGGGCTCGCTTCGCCGCCGTCGTCTCCAGCAGCTCCGCGGCGTCGAAGGGAATCACCCGAGGCTCGAACCCCGCCTTGCGCACGATGTGCGCTTGATTGCGGGTGGCGGTGATTTCCACTTCGTGCCCGCGGGCACGGAATTCGTGCGCCAACGCGAGATACGGTTGATGATCGCCCCTGGTACCTGCGGGCAACAAGGCCACACGCATACTATCGACTTCCGCTCGTGCACTGGGCTCGTCCGGCCGGATTCCACGAATCGGCCGATATCTGGTTCGTTGCAGGGGGCCGCCTCCCGCGGACGTCCTGCTCGCTCGACAGAGTTCGGAACGGTACTCGGCCCCCCGCCGTTCTCAACGGGCCGACACTGTTCGCAGAATCGGGAGATGGTCCTTTCGTCCGAAGGTGAGTCGACCGGCTGCGCCACACCCGGCGTGATCGGCTCCTGCGAAACCGGCGCAGGCCAGTATTCCGGCTCGACCGGGCGCCGTCCAGACTAGGCGCGAGCCGAATCGTTCCCTTCTCACCGGTGGGAGCGGTCGCGCAGCGGTGCCGTGCGTCGGCTCGGCGAAAAATGCACGGCCTCAGCGGATTCCGCGCGCCGTGGTGCTCGGGCGCAGAGGGCGAAGGACTATTTCGGCGCCGTGCGCCGGCCCGCCGCTGTCCGGTGACCCATCCTCGCGTGGGTCGAGCCCGGTGAACTGCCGCACGAGGCCGGGCGCCGGGAGTGCCCCCGGCATCCGGGGTATCGCCGGAAATGTCCATGCCACAGCAACCCTCGTCCCGGTGCGGCGTTTGCGGCTTCGCCCGGTGCGCGGGCAATATTGGGGAGGCTCGACGGTCGTCGGCGTGCGTCGCTCGCTGCGACGCATCCCGTGCCACAGAAGGGGACCCCGCCGTTCCAGGGGCGGAACCGATCTGTTATCTACTGGCTACGATTGTTTTTTCGACTGCACGCGCTCGGTAACCGTGAAGGGATTATCTCTATGGCACGCAAGGTCGTCGTGACACTGGTCGATGACTACGACGGCAAGTCTCAGGCCGAGGAAACAGTGTCTTTCGCCGTGGACGGCGTGGCCTACGAGATGGACTTGTCGACGGACAATGCCGGTCAGTTACGTGGATTCTTCGAGCAATGGGTTCCGTATGCCCGCAAGGTCGGTCGCGCGCGCCGCGGCCGCGGCGGTGTTCTGCGGTCGGCGACCGATCGGGAACAGGCCACGGTGATCCGGGAATGGGCGCGTAAGAACGGCATCGATGTGTCGGCGCGTGGACGGATCTCCGCAGAGGTCGTCGAGGCGTACAAGAAGGCGAACGGGTAATTCCGGAAAGTTCATCGGACGGCGGCCTGAAGTCCCCGCGTCGCACACCGGCGGCGCGGGACGGCCACAGTGCATACTTTTCCGCGCGAAGCCGCGATAACAGCGCCGCCCCGGGGTAAGCGACCGGTATGACGGTCATGTTAGGCGCTCCGAAGCAGGAACTACCCCGCCCACGCGGCGAGCTGTCGGAAGCGGTGGTGGAGCTGCTGCGCGGCGAACCGGGTGGATCGGCGCCGGAGCCCGGCCCGGCGGACCCGTACGGCGAAGACCTGCACCTGGCCCTGCACACCTGCTACGAGCTGCACTATCACGGTTTCCCGGCGGTCGACGCGGGATGGGAATGGGACCCGGGCCTGCTGGGTCTGCGCGCCGCGCTGGAGCAGCGGTTCCTGCGGGCGCTGCGCGAGGACGTGCCCGGCGGCGGGGATCTCGACGCCGAACTCGACCAATTGCTGGTCACCCCGGCCGACCCGGAGGGAGTGAGCCGTTTCCTGCGCGACGAGGGCGAGTGGTGGCAGGTGCGCGAGTACTTCGTGCACCGTTCGATCTACCACCACAAAGAGGCCGATCCTTACGCATGGGTGATTCCCCGGCTGCGCGGCCAAGCCAAGGCGTCGCTGGTGGCGGTCGAGTTCGACGAGTTCGGGGCCGGGCGCGGCGAACGTGTGCACGCGCAGCTGTACGCCGACCTGCTGGCCGGCGCCGGCCTGAATCCGGACTATCTGCATTATCTGGACGTGGTTCCTGCGCCGATGCTCGCGCTGGTGAACATGATGTCGCTGTTCGGGCTGCATCGGTCGTGGCGTGGTGCGCTGGTTGGCCATTTCGCCACGGTGGAGATCACCTCCCCGCCCGGGGCGCAGCGGTTGGTGCAGGCGCTGGAGCGCTTGGATGCCGATCCGGCGTGCGTGCTGTTCTACCGGGAGCACGTCGAAGCCGACGCGGTGCACGAGCAGATCATGCGTACCGGGGTGATCGGCGACCTGCTGCGGCGGGAACCCGAGCTGACCGAGTCGGTGGCGTTCGGTATCCAGGTGACGAATCTGCTGGAGGACCGGTTCGCTGACCATGTGCTGGGGTCCTGGCGCGCGGGTCACGGCTCGTTGCGGGACGGCGGGCGCGGACATGGCGGCGCCGGCGATTAAGCAGCGCTCGGCGGGCTATTCGCCGCTTGTGATGTTGATTCGACCTCCCGGCGTCTACTCGCCGCAGCTGGACACCTGGTTGCTCGTCCGCGCCCTGGCCGAAGCGGGCGTTCCGCGCGGCGGACACGCGTTGGACGTGTGTACCGGAACGGGCGCGTTGGCCGTCGCCGCCGCGTACACCGGAGCCGCGCGGGTGACGGCGGTGGACGTGTCCCGGTCCGCCGTCGTGTCCGCGTGGTTGAACTGCCGGCTGCGCGGCATCGATGCGGAGGTGTTGCGCGGTGATTTCGCCGCGGTCCTCGGCGGGCGCAGTTTCGATCTGGTGCTGGCCAATCCGCCCTACGTCCCCGCGCCCGAGGGCATCGACAGCCGCGGTATCGCCCGGGCCTGGGACGCCGGAGCCGGGGGCCGGGCGATCCTCGACCAGTTGTGCGCGGCGCTGCCCACTTTGCTGAAACCGCGCGGGGTAGCGTTGATCGTGCATTCGGCGCTGAGTGATCCGGATTCGACCTTGGCGCAACTGCGCGAGCGAGATCTCAAGGCCGCGATCGTGGCACGGGCGACCGTGCCGTTCGGGCCCGTGCTGCGCCGGCGCGCGCAGTGGCTGGAATCGGCCGGGCTGATCGGGCCCGGTCAGCGAATGGAAGATCTGGTGGTGATCCGTGCCGACCGCATCCGACAATGAGCAGTGGCGGCGAGTGACGCTCACCGCCGACGGTCCCGCCTTGATCGAGGGCCCGGTGGAATTCGTCACCGCGGACGGGCGGACGGTGCGCTCCGACCGGTTCCTGGTGGCGCTGTGCCTGTGCAAGCGTTCGAAGAACTATCCGTTCTGCGACACCAGCCACCGCAGGCATCGCCGTTCGTCGTGACCCCGGGTCACGCCGGGGAACCGTCCGGCCCCAGCGAGCGGACGGTGTCGAGCAGCGATTCGGTGGCGCAGGCGACGGTCTGCTCGACCACCTCCGCCGGTTCGCCGTCGAACTGGCGGTGCCACGCGCGGACGCCGTGCTCGGTGGCGATCGCGAACCAGACCGAGCCCGGTGGCTGACCGTCCTGCGGATCCGGGCCGCCTGCGCCGGTGACCGCCACGGAGACAGCTGCTTTCAGCAAGCCGCGGACACCGGTGGCCATCGCTTCGGCCGCGGTCTGTGAGACCACCGGCACGTCGGGCACACCCAGGACCGTGCGCTTGACCTCCGTGCTGTAGGCCACCAGGCCGCCGCGGAACCATTCGGACGAGTTCGGCGCCGCGCCCAGCGTGGCAGAAAGCCGGCCCGAGGTGAGCGATTCGGCGACCGCCACCGTAATCTCCGACTGCTGCGCCGATTCGGCCAGCTCGTGTGCGTTCTCGTCCGCCTGTGGCATCTGCGTCCTTTCTGCGCTGCGTGCAGCTCACCCTACGGCCCGGCACGTGTCCGGCCGCACGGCAGCCACCCGGTTTCGGTGCGGCGACGCCGGGAATGTCGGCAGAGAACCGGCCCTTGACGCAAGGAGAAAGCGATGACGACCGACGCGATCGTGCTGCTGCGCGACGACCACAAGGCGATCCGGAAACTGTTCCGCGAATTCGAGAAGGCGGGCGAGGACGCCACGCAGACCAAGGGCAAGGTGGTGAAGAAGATCATCGAGGCGCTCACCGTGCACACGTATCTCGAGAACGAATGCATGTACCCCGAGGTCCGCAAACTCGTTCCGGAGCTCGAGGACGACATCCTGGAGTCCTACGAGGAGCATCACGTCGCCGACGTGCTGGTCACCGAGTTGTCGATGATGAAGCCCGACGACGAGCACTTCACCGCGAAGACCACCGTGCTGATCGAGAACGTCGACCACCACATCGATGAGGAAGAGAACGAGTGGTTCCCGAAGGTGCGGGAAAGCCTGGGGCGCAAGCAGCTTCAGGAGATCGGTGCCCGGATGCAGGAGCTCGGGAAGAAGGCGCCGACCTCGCCGGCCCAGCCCTCGGCGCTGAAGAAGACCGTGGACGCTGTGCTGGCCTGAACAGACGAGGGCGCCGACGCCTCGGGGGAGGCGCCGGCGCCATCGCGTGGGCGTTCAGTCGCCGGGCGGATACTGCTGGGCGCCCAGCAGCCGGGCCAGGTGGGCGGCGTTCCCGGCCAGCGCGGCGGTGGCCGAGGCCACCGCCTTGGGCACCGAATCGAGATCCTGGTAATCGGTGCCGCCCATGGCTTGATCGTTCCAATAGGTATCGTTCCAATAGGTGCAGCCCTGCGCCGGAATGGTGAATCCGATGTCGTTGAGCCCCTGATACAGATCGGCGACGATCTTGTGCGCGCCGTCCTCGTTGTCGACCACCGCGACCGTGGCCACCTTGCCGACCATCGCCGGACGGCCCGCGTCGTCGGTTTCGGACAACTCCGCGTCCAATCGCTCCAGCACCCGTTGCGCCACCGACGACATGTGCCCGACCCAGGTGGGGGTCGACATCACCAGGATGTCGGCCGCCGCGACCTGCTCGCGAATCGAGGGCCACTGGTCGCCGGGGCCCTCGTCGGCGGTGACTCCGGGCAGTACCTCGTAGTCCACCACGCGCAGCGCCGTGCCCCGCACACCGTGCCCGGCCAGTTCGTCGAGCACCTGGCGGGCGATGAGATCGCTGCTGGATTCGGCGGGCGACTTCTTCAGCGTGCACACCAGCGCGAGGGCGGTCGGTCCGGCCATGAAGGAAACCTCCTGATTCACAACGTGTTGCGGTTCAGTCGCGGGCGACGACCCGGATCGTGCGCAGCCGGGAGTCGGCGGCGTCGGGCACGTTCATTCCCGCGTCGAGCCCGGTGCGCAGGTACTCGACGACGGCGTCACCGATGCGTTCCCCCGGCACGACCACCGGAATGCCCGGCGGATAGGGCGTGAGCTGCTCGGCGGCGATCCGGCCGACGGCGTCCCGCGCGTCCACCGTCTCCACCGGGCCGAAGAAGGCGTCCCGCGGCAGCATCACGGTCTCGAGCTGCAGGTCCTCGGGCGAGGGGAGGTGGATGCGCGGCGGCTGGGGATCGGTCAGCTGGTCGCGCCAGGCGGCGATGCCGTCGATGAGGGTGTCGACGGTGTCCTTGTCGTCGGCGATCGACAGCGTGGCCAGCAGGCGGCGGTGATCGCTCAACCCCATGTCGATGCGGCGGTGCTCGCGCAACCAGTCCGCGGCCTGGTAGCCGCTGGCCCCGGTGCCGGACACGTCCATCAGGACTTGCAGACGGTCGAGGTCGTGCGAGGCTTCCGCGCCGAGCAGTTCGTCTTCGAGCACCTCGATGCCGGGGATCTCGGCGAGTTGCCGCCTGGCCTGTTCGGCGACCCGCAGCGCGTCGCCGAGCAGTTCGCGGCCGCGCTCGACCATCTGCCTGCGCCAGCCGTCGAGCGCGGCGTAGACCAACACGTTCGGACTGGTGGTCATGAGCAGGTCGGCGCATTCGCTGAGCCGGATCGGGTCGATGAGATCGCCTTGCAGGTGGAACACCGATCCCTGTTCGAAGCCCGCGCCCATCTTGTGCACGCTGACCACGCACAGATCAGCTCCGGCGTCCATCGCCCAGGTCGGCAGGTCCTCGTGGAAGGGCAGGTGCGCGCCCCAGGCCTCGTCGACGATCAGGGGCTTGCCCCGCTCGTGGCATACCTCGGCGATGCCCGCGATGTCCGCGCAGGTGCCGTAGGGACTCGGGCTCACGATCAGCGCTCCCGCGGCGCCGGGATGCGCATCCCACGCTTCGCGGACCTGCTGCGGTGAGGGGGGGTGCGCGAAATGGTGCTCGGCATCCCAGCGCGGCGTGATCCAGTGCGGCTGGACGCCGGAGAAGACCAGGCCGGCGACGACGGATTTGTGGCTGTCGCGTGCCACGAGCAGGCCACCGTCGTGGCCGCCCGCCACCGCCATCATGGCCGCCTTGACCGACAGGGAACTGCCGCAGGTGGAGAAGAACGCCGATTCCGCCCGGACCGCGTCGGCCATCAGCGCTTCGGCCCGCGCGAGATAGCCGCCGCGCGAGAGCCGGTCGTCCAGCCCGGCGGTGGCCAGCACGTCGGAGCCGAAGGCATCCCGGCCGATCACCTCCAGGACGCGTTCGTCGGTTCCGCGTCCTTGCCGATGCCCGGGCGGCGTGAAGCCGTAGCGGCCCAGCCGGTGATAGTCGGCAAGCGCTTCCAGTAGAGGAGCTCGTGTATGGTCCACGGCTACCGCCTACCCCGGATCGGCGGTGGCACACATCGGGCGCACCACCTGCTCACGGCATCCCCCGGCCGCCCCGGTCTGCGACAGCAGCCCCGATCCGCGTGCCGCGCAATGGGACGTGTCGCCGTCGGAGTGCGGACCGACGCCCGACGGCGCCCATCGCGCGACACCGCTGGTCCCGGCGACCGGATCCAGGCCCAGGCGAGGCATCCTCGCCCGCCGCGACCATGAGGTGCGCGCCGTCCCGGGCCGGGCGATGCGGCCGCGTTCGGTTCTGCGCCTACCCGGCGTTCGTACGGGCGAAACCCGGTCGCCGGTCGTTTCGGGTACCGGCGTCCGGGTAGGACGGGGACTGTATCGACTTCGACCGGAGGAGCGCGCGGATGAAGGCAGTGACCTGGCAAGGCCGACGCAAAGTCGCCGTGGAGACGGTGCCCGATCCGCGGATCGAGGCCCCGACGGACGCGATCATCGAGGTGACCTCCAGCGGAATCTGCGGCTCCGACCTACACCTGTACGAAGTGCTCGGCGCGTACATGAGCGCCGGCGACGTCCTCGGCCACGAACCCATGGGACGTGTGGTCGAGACCGGCTCGGCGGTCACCGGACTGGCCCGCGGCGACCGCGTCGTCATCCCGTTCCAGATCAGCTGCGGCTCCTGCTACATGTGCCGCACCGGCCTGCCCACTCAGTGCGAGACGACCCAGGTCCGCAAATACGGCTGCGGCGCGGCCCTGTTCGGCTACTCCAAGCTCTACGGGCAGGTGCCCGGTGGCCAGGCCGAATATCTGCGGGTGCCACATGCCGACGCCACCCATATCAAGGTGCCCGAGGGACCGGCCGACGACCGCTTCCTGTATCTGTCCGATGTGCTGCCCACCGCCTGGCAGGCGGTGGAATACGCCGCGGTGCCCGACGGCGGGTCGGTGGCCGTGCTCGGTCTGGGCCCGATCGGGGACATGGCCTGCCGGGTGGCGGCGCATCGCGGCTATCGCGTCATCGGTATCGACCGGGTGCCCGAGCGGCTGGCGCGGGCGGCCGCGCGCGGTGTGGAGGTGATCGACATCGGCGCCGTCGACGAGCCGGTCGGCGACATCATCCGCGGCTGGACCGAGGGCCGCGGCACCGACGCGGTGATCGATGCGGTGGGGATGGAGGCCCACGGGTCGCCGATCGCGTCGGCAGCCCAGCGCTCGGCGGCGTTCCTGCCGGATCTGGTGGCTCGGAAGGTGATGGACACCGCGGGCGTGGACCGGCTCGCGGCGCTGAACTCCGCGATCGACATCGTCCGGCGAGGTGGCACGATCTCGGTGATCGGCGTCTACGGCGGGATGCTCGACCCGCTGCCCATGCGGGTGCTGTTCGACAAGCAGATCCAGGTGCGGATGGGCCAGGCGAATGTCAAGCGGTGGGTCGAGGACATCATGCCGTTGCTGAGCGACGGCGATCCGCTCGACGTGGACACCTTCGCCACCCATCGTCTGCCGCTGACCGGCGCGGCGGAGGGCTACGCCATGTTCCAGCAGAAGACCGACGGTGCGGTGAAGGTGGTGCTCGACCCGACCGCCACGAACTGACCGGCGCCACGCCCCGGCCGAGGTCGTCCGAGACCGCGGCCGCGGACGGTTTGCTCTGTCTTTGCCTGGGTAGCTGCCGGGTATGAGCTTTTTACTACGCGGAGTCGTCTCACCGTGGTGGCTCGAGGCGCCGACCTCCGTGGCGACGGAGATGGCCCGCGCCGGTGTGGAGAAGGTCATCGATCTGGGAACCAAAGCGGCCCAGGCGCCGGTGCAGGCGGTGGCCGCGGGCGCGCGGGCGGGGACGTCGCTGCTGAAGCTGGGACGCGACGAGGAGTTGCGCGACGAGTTCGCGGCGCTGATCGATCCGCACGCGCTGCGTTCGCGCCGCCGCGTGGCGGTCTACGAGGATCGGGCTACCGTCGAGGTGCGCGGGCTGGACTCCGGGAAGAGCGAAGCCGTCACGCGGGCGCTGCACCGGACGCTGGACCGGCGCCGCGACGTGCGCTGGTGGCGGGTGAACGCGGTGACCGGCCGAGTCGTCGCCGCGCTCGAGCACGGCGCGGCCGACCTGCCCGCCCTGGTGTCGGCCATCGAGTCCGTCGAGGCGGACACCGCGGTCGGAGACCTGGACTGGAGCCGTGGCTGCGAACATCCCGGTGATCGGGAACCCTTGCTGGCAGCGGCCATCCAGGTCGCGGGCGACGTGGGTGCGATCGGATTGTCCGCGGTGGGCGCGGTGCTGCCGTTGCGCGGCCCCGCCCGGATGTTGCGCGCGGCGGCAGCCTTCGTCGACACCCAGCCCCGGCTGCGCAAACGGCTGGAGGAACAGCTCGGCCGTTCACGCACGGACATGGTGCTCACCACCGCCAACGCCATCGGCAACGCCCTGGGCAACAGCGCCGCGGCGGGCACGGCGAATCTGGTGATCGACGCGGTGCATCGCGGATTCACCCTGACCGAGTCGATGACCAGGTACGCGCAGTGGCGGCACTGGGAGACCGAGATCGACCGCCGCCCCGCGGAAGTGTGCGATCCGCTGTCACCGTCGGCCCGCGTGGTCGAGATGCCGCAGGGACCGATCGAGCGGGTCGCCGACGAAACGGCGGCGGGTGCGCTGGTGGGTGCGGTCACCTCCGTCCTCGGCGGCCGCGGCCTGTTCGGCGCCGCCGACGCGCTGGAACTCGGCGCGCCCAAGGCGGCGCGGGCGAGCAGGGAGGCATACGGCGCCCTCGTCTCCACGGTGCTGGGCCGCGCGGGTGTGCTGACGCTGCACCCGCGGGTCTGGCGGCGGCTGGACCGATTGTCGGCCCTGGTCATCGACGGAGAATCGCTGCTGACCGCCCGCCGCTTGGTCCTCGACGCCGAAACGACCGACCAGAGATGGTCGGTCGCCGACGTGTGGAGCGCGGGCCAGCGCCTGCTGTGGGAGCGGGAGGCCGGCGAAGGCCCGGACAACGAGGCGCAGCCGGACGACACCGATCGCTACCTCTCGTCCGGGGGTCACCGCAAACTGGTGCACCCCGCCACCGGAGAACCCGATGACGGTGCGACGCCCCGCCCCGTATGGCGCGAACTCCACGACAACGGCAAACCGGTCGGACGAGTCCTGATCGGCCGCGAACTCGACCGGCGGGCACACGCGCTGCTGAGCCGGGCGCGCGGCGCGGGCCTGCGCGTCACCCTCGCCGCGGGCGCCGACGCCGCCGAACTGCGGTCGATGGCCGACGATTTCGTCTCCCCGTCCCATTCGCTCAGCGCGCGGGTGCGCACACTGCAACAGGACGGTCACGTCGTCGCGGTACTGAGCCCCCGCGCCCACAAGGCCCTGGCCTGCGCCGATGTCGGGATCGGTCTGGCCCTGCGGGAAGGCAACGCCCTGCAGATGCCCTGGACCGCCGACGCGGTCTGCCGCGACCTCGGACAGGCGCACCGCGTCCTCGCCGCCATCGCTCCGGCCCGCCAGGTGAGCGAACGCGGCCGCTCACTGGCATTGTCGGCGGCAGCGCTGGGCGGGCTGCTGCTGGCCGTCGCCCCCGACAGCGCGGGCCGGGCCTCGCCCATGACCGCGGCCCACTACACCGGTCTGCTCAGCGGCGCCTACACCGGATGGCGAACCGCACGCACCGAGCCACCGGTTACCCTCGCCCCGTTGCTGCCCTGGCACGCCCTCGAACCCGGCGAGGTATTGAGCCGATTGCCGCAGCCCGGGCCGGTGCAAGAGCGAGCACAGCCGGACACCGCGGCCCGCATCCCCGGGGTGCGCGTGCTCGCCTCGGCGGCGTCGTTCGCGGTCCAACTGCGCCGCGAACTGGCCGACCCGCTGACCCCGATTCTCGGCGTCGGCGCGGTGGCCACCGCCGTGCTCGGCGCCCCGTCGGACGCCGTGCTGCTGTCGTCGGTCCTCGCGGTGAACGCACTGGTGTCCGCCTGGCAGCGGCAACGCGCCGAGGGCGCGTTGCACCGGCTGTTCCAAGGCGAGCAGCTGACCGCCCGGGTGATCGATCGCGCCGAACTCGACGCGGGCCAACCGCGCGAAAGCGGTGTGCCTGCGAACCTGCTGACCCTGGGCGACATCATCGTGCTGCGCGCCGGGGACGTGGTCCCCGCCGACGCGCGGCTACTGCGCGCCGACGACCTCGAGATGGACGAATCCGGCCTCACCGGCGAGTCGATCACCGTCGACAAGCAGGTCCTCGCCACCCCGGGCACGTCGGTGGCCGACCGCGCCTGCATGGTCTTCGAAGGCAGCACCGTGGTGAACGGCACCGGGCGGGCGATCGTCGTGGCCGTCGGCCACGACACCCAGGCGGGCCGCGCCGCCGCCGGAGCCATCCCGCCGGAAAAGGCCGGTGTGCAAGCGCAGCTGCGCCGCTTGACCGACCGCGCCCTGCCGCTGACCCTGAGCGGCGGCGGCGTCGTGACCGGTCTGGGCATCCTGCGCGGCAGGCCCCTGCGCACCGCCATCGCCGACGGCGTGGCGGTCGCGGTCGCCGCGGTCCCCGAAGGACTGCCGCTGGTGGCCACGGTCGCTCAGCTCGCCGCCGCCCGCAGGCTGTCGCGCCACGGTGTGCTGGTGCGCGCCAGCCGCACCGTCGAGGCCCTCGGCCGGGTGGACACCCTGTGCTTCGACAAGACCGGCACCCTCACCGAGGGGCGGCTGCGCCTGACCACCCTCGCCGATCTCGACGACCAGTGGTCCCCGGACGCAGGCTCCGACGACGCGCACCGCCTGCTTCGAGCCGCGGCCCGCGCCTGCCCCGACCCCGCCGAGGGACCGATCGCGCACGCCACCGACCGCGCCGTCGTCGACGCCGCGGCCCAGGTACTCGGTGACGACGCCCGGCATTGGGACGCGATCGAGGAGATCCCGTTCGAATCCAACCGCGGATACGCCGCCACCCTCGGCCACACCGCCCGCAAACTGCGGCTGATCGTGAAGGGCGCACCTGAAGTCGTGCTGTCGCGCTGTACCAGGGTGCGGGTGAACGACACCGACCTCCCCTTCGACGAGCGCATGCGCGAACGCGCCGAACGAGCGGTGCGCGATCTGGCCGAGCAGGGCCTGCGGGTGCTGGTGGTGGCCCGGCGCGACCTTTCCACCGAACCCGACGACGTCGAGGCGGCGGTTGTCGAACTCACCCTGCTCGGGTTCCTCGGCCTCGCCGACGCCCCGCGCCCGCAGACGCTGCCGCTGGTCACCGCGCTGCAACGCAACGGCATCAGCGTGCGCATGATCACCGGCGACCACCCGGTAACCGCCGCGGCGGTGGCCCGCCAGCTCGGCATCGAGGCGGGCGAGGTCGTGACCGGCGCCGATCTGGACCGCCTCGACGAGACCGCGCAGGCCGAGTTGATCGAACAGGGCACCGTCTTCGCCCGCGTCGATCCCGAACAGAAGGTGCGCATCGTGGCGGCGCTGCGACGCGCGGGTCACGTCGTCGGCATGACCGGCGACGGCAGCAACGACGCCGCCGCCATCCGCACCGCCGACATCGGAATCGGTTTGGCCGCACAGGGTTCCATCGCCGCGCGCAACGCCGCCGACATGGTGCTCACCCGCCCCGACCCCCTCGTGCTGTTGCATGCCCTCGTCGAAGGGCGCGGCATGTGGCAGCGGGTCACCGACGCGGTCGGCGTGCTGGTCGGCGGCAACGCGGGCGAAGTGGCCTTCACGCTGTACGGCACCGCCGTCAGCGGCCGAGCTCCGCTGGGCACCCGGCAGTTCCTGCTGGTGAACATGCTCACCGACATGTTCCCCGCGATGGCGCTGGCGCTGTCGCGTGACGGGGACGCGGTCGATCCCGACGACACCGACGACCCGAAGGCCCAGGCGGAGCGGGCGGCCGAACGCTTGGCCGAACTCCCGCGTGCGCACCTGGGCACGGATCTGCTGCACACCCTCGGCGTCCGCGGTGTCGCGACGGCCACCAGCGCGTCGGTCGCATGGACCCTCGGCCGCGTGACCGGCACGCAGCGGCGCGCCGCCACCATCGGCCTGGTCGCGCTCATCGGCACCCAACTCGGCCAGACGCTGGTCTCCGGTTACCGCAGCCCACTGGTGTGGCTCACCACGGCGGCCAGTGGCGCGGTGCTCGGCGCGGTGGTGATGACACCGGGGCTGTGCACCTACTTCGGTTGCCGCCCGCTGGATCCCGTCGGATGGGGGATCGCGACCACCTGCGCGACGACCGCCACCGCCGCCGCCGTGCTGCTTCCGCGGTTGCTGCCCCAGCCGCAGTCACCAGCGCCGACGGCGCGCTGATTGGCGCCGCACCCCCCGGGTACCCGCCTGGCGACGGACCCTGCCACCGGCACAGGACAGGAGGACCCCCTATGGCTCAACAGGTCGGTGACTACGTCGTGCAACGTCTGCGGGAGTGGGGCGTCGAGCAGGTCTTCGGTTATCCCGGCGACGGGATCAACGGCCTGATCGCCGCTTTCGGCCGCGCGGACGACGACCCGGCGTTAATCCAAGCCCGCCACGAGGAGATGTCGGCGTTCCAGGCCACCGGCTACGCCAAATTCAGCGGCAAGGTGGGCGTGTGCACCGCGACCTCGGGCCCGGGAGCGATCCATCTGCTCAACGGTTTGTACGACGCGAAACTCGATCACGTCCCGGTGGTGGCGATCGTCGGGCAGACCGCGCGCAGCGCGATGGGCGGAAGCTATCAGCAGGAAGTCGATCTGCAGAACCTGTTCAAGGACGTCGCGTCCGACTACTTGGTCGAGGTGAATGTCGCCAGTCAATTGCCCAATGCGCTGGACCGGGCCTTCCGGGTCGCGATCGCGCGCCGGGCCCCGACCGCGCTGATCCTGCCGTCGGACCTGCAGGAGCAGCCCTACGAGCCACCGCGGCACGCCTTCAAACAGGTGCCGTCGAGCCCGCCCGGACAGGCTGCGGGGCGTGTGATTCCCGCGCACGAGGACATCCGGCGCGCCGCGGAGGTGCTCGACGCCGGATCCAAGGTGGCGATCCTGATCGGGCAGGGCGCCCGTTCGGCCGCCGAGGAGGTCGTGGAGCTCGCCGAGCGCACCGGCGCGGGCGTGGCGAAGGCTCTGCTGGGCAAGGACGTCCTGCCCGACGATCTGCCCTACGTCACCGGAGCGATCGGATTGCTCGGCAGCAGGCCCAGTTACGAACTCATGCGCGACTGCGACACCCTGCTGATCGTCGGATCGAACTTCCCCTACAGCCAGTTCCTGCCCGAATTCGGGCAGGCCCGCGCCGTGCAGATCGATATCGACGGCGCCATGATCGGCATGCGGTACCCGACCGAGGTGAACCTGGTCGGTGACGCGAGATCGACGCTGGCGGAACTGATTCCGCTCGTGCGGCGCAAGGACGACCGCGGCTGGCGGGAGAAGGTCGAGAAGAACGTCGCCCGCTGGTGGCAGACCGTCGAACGCCAGTCCCTGCTCGACGCCCACCCGGTCAATCCCATGCGGGTGGTGTGGGAACTGTCGGAGCGCATTCCCGACAACGCCATCGTCACCGCGGATTCCGGGTCCTCCACCAACTGGTATGCCCGCTGCCTGCGCTTGCGCGGCCGGATGCGGGGGTCGCTGTCGGGCACCCTGGCGACCATGGGGCCCGGCGTGCCGTACGCCATCGGCGCCAAGTTTGCCCACCCCGACCGGCCCGCGATCGCGCTGGTCGGCGACGGCGCCATGCAGATGAACGGGATGGCCGAACTGCTCACCATCGCCCGCTACCGCCCCCGCTGGAGCGACCCGCGTCTGGTCGTCTGCGTCTTCCACAACAACGACCTCAATCAGGTCACCTGGGAGCTGCGCGCCATGGGCGGCGCACCGAAATTCGAGCAGTCGCAGGCCCTTCCCGACGTCTCCTACGCCGAAGTCGCCCGCAGCGCGGGGCTGACCGGCATCACCGTGCGGACACCCGGGGAACTCGGGCCGGCCTGGGACCGCGCCCTGCACGCCGACGGGCCGGTGGTGCTCGACGTGCACTGCGACCCCGACGTGCCGCCCATCCCGCCGCACGCCACCTGGGATCAGATGAAGGACACCGCCGAAGCCGTGCTGCGCGGCGACCCGGACGCCTGGCATCTGATCGCGCAGGGCGCGAAAACCAAAGTCCAGGAGTTCATTCCGTAGCGACAGAAACGAGTGTGCGATGACCGAACAGGACGTCGTCGAGCTGCTGACCGCCCAGCACGAGGAGATCTTCGCGCTGCTGGCGCGGCTGAAGGCGGGCGAGGACGGGAAACAGGACCTGTTCACCGAGTTGGTGCGGTTGCTTGCCGTGCACGAGAGCGCCGAGGAGGAGGTCGTGCATCCGGTCGCGGGGCGAGCCCGCTTCGGCGCCGACGCCGACATCGTGCAGCCGCGACTGGAGGAGGAGAACGCGGCCAAACGCGCGCTCGCGCAACTGTACGACCTCGGGGTGGACCATCCCGATTTCGACGCCCTGCTCGCGAAGTTCGCCGACGCCGTGGCCGAGCACGCCGCGCACGAGGAAACCGAGGAGTTCACCCTGCTGCGCGCGCAGTTGTCGACAAACCAGTTGCGGCGCATGGCGGGCTCGGTACGCGCCGCCGAAGCCGTGGCCCCCACCCGCCCGCACCCCCACGCGGGGGAGTCCGCGGTCTCGAACCTGCTGGCGGGTCCGCCGCTGGCGCTGTTCGACCGGGCCCGCGACGCGGTGCGCGACTGGCGGCACAACCAGGACACGTGAACCACCCCCAAGCCCACGAAGCGGAGAAGGAGAACACCGACATGGGGTTTCCCGAGCAGCAGCAAGAAGTTCCCGGCATCCAGGCCCGGATGACCCCCGTGCCGGACTGCGGTGAGGACAGCTACCGCGGCTCCGGAAAACTGACCGGCAAGGCAGCCGTCATCACCGGCGCGGACAGCGGAATCGGCCGGGCGGTGGCGATCGCCTACGCGCGGGAGGGCGCGGACGTGCTGATCTCCTACCTCGACGAGGACGAGGACGCCAAGGAAGTCGCCGACCTGGTGACGCAGGCCGGGCGCAAAGCCGTCCTGGTTCCCGGCGACCTGTCGGAGGCCGCCCATTGCCGCGCCGTCATCGATCGGGCCGTGCGGGAATTCGGGAAGATCGACATCCTGGTGAGCAACGCGGCCTTCCAGATGACACACCAGACGTTGGAGGAGATCAGCGACGAGGAATTCGAGCACACCGTCGAACTGAACATCAACGCCTACTTCTACCTGGTGAAGGCGGCGCTGCCGCACATGCCGGCGGGGTCGTCGATCATCGGCAGCTCCTCGGTCAACTCCGACATGCCCTCGCCGACCCTGGCCCCGTACGCCGCGACGAAAGCGGCGATCGCGAACTTCTCCGCCAGCCTCGCGCAGTTGCTGGGCGAACGGGGAATCCGGGTCAACAGCGTTGCGCCGGGACCGATCTGGACCCCGCTGATCCCCTCCACCATGCCGGTCGAGAAGGTCGCGAACTTCGGTGACGACACGCCGTTGGGCCGCGCCGGTCAACCGGCCGAATTGGCCCCCACCTACGTCATGCTGGCCTCCGACGACGGCAGCTACGTCTCCGGCGCTCGCATCGCGGTCACCGGTGGCAGGCCGATCCTGTGACGTTTCGCGCACGACCACCCGCCCGGCCGGCCGACCGGGCGCGGGTCACAGCATCGATACCACGATTCCGACCGCCACGGCGAGGAACAACAGGATCACCAGCGCACCGATGAGCATCGCTACGACCCCGGTGACCGGGAAGTGACGGCTGGTGCTGGGCTCCGGCGCCGACAGCCCGGAAGTCTGCGGGGTGTCCGGCGGTGTGGCGCCCGGCGCCACCCCGCCGCCCGGTTCCAGATCGGGGGTCTTCGCGGGATCGGGGTCCATCGCATTCATAGCCACTCCCTACTCGCCGTCGTTGCCCGGCACCTCGGGTGCGCCGGGCTGTTTGCCGGTCCTCTTCCGATACACGATCACGGCGCCGACCAGCACCGCGAGCGCGAGAATCACCAACAGTTCCATGCCCGGGTCCTACCCGGTATCCGCGCGCCCAATCGGCATGCGTCCAGCTATCGCTCGTCGGCCCGCACGAGGACATAGCGCCCGGCGGGCTCCTGGAACGCGACCGCCGCATCGATCGCCGCGCCATCCGGGACGGGGCTGCCGGGCGCGACGACGACCAGTTCGTCGTCATCGTCGTCGCAAGCGCACCGCCCACCCCGAGCCGGCACTGCGCGCACACATGCGGGCATTGCGTGCGGGCGCGGGCTGGAGGAAGGTGAGTTATGTCCGGTGGCGCCACCGGGGCGCCACCCTGACAGGGCGGGAGGTGGCCCGTGTACGCACGTTCCAGCACCATCGCGGCGCAGCCGTCATCGATGGACGACGGGCTCGCATATCTGCGTGATGAACTGATGCCGAATCTGTCCGAGATCCCAGGGTGGGTCGGTTTGTCCTTGATAGCCGACCGGTCGACGGGACGCTGCATCGCCACGACTTCCTGGGAGACCGAGGAGGCGTTGCATGCCAGCAGAGGACGCGTCCAGCAACTCCGTGAGGGCATGGCCCGACGGCTCGGCGGGCGGGCGGAACGCGTGGAGGAGTGGGAGATCGCGGTGATGCACCGTGACCACCCGGCCGGTAACGATGCCTGCACCCGCTGCACGTGGGTCCAGGTCGATCCGGGCCAGGTCGACCGGCTGGCCGACACGTTCAAGATGGAAGTGCTGCCACAGTCGGAGATGCTCGACGGATTCTGCAGCGCGAGCCTGTTCATCGACCGCGACAGCGGCCGAGCGGTGGCCGCGACCGTGTGGGAGAACCGGCAGGCGATGAACGACAGCCGCGAGCAGGTCAATCAGATCAGGGCTACCGCGACCCAACGGGTGGGCGCCAACATCCTCGAGGTGGGGGAGTTCGATCTGGCCTTCGCGCACCTGCGCGTGCCCGAGATGGCGTGAAGGCACGGACGTCCGGCCGGAGAACGGCCCTTCCGGCCGGGTATCCGCGTGCCGCGCACGGATGGTCGTCGCGCGCCGGGCGGTCCGGGTATCGATGTCGATTACCCGAGAGGTAATGGCCACGCCCGCCGGCCGTTCGTAGGATCGGGGCGTGAGTACCCCCACAGCAGGTGACCTGCTGCGACATTGGCGACTGGAACGCAGGCTGAGCCAGCTGGAACTGGCCGGACGGGCCGACACCTCGGCGCGGCATCTGAGCTTCATCGAAACCGGCCGCGCCACCCCGAGCCGGACCATGATCGTGCACCTGTCCGAGCATCTGGAGATCCCGTTGCGCGAACGCAACCGCGTCCTGCTGGCCGCGGGCTACGCCCCCGCCTACGCGCAACCCGGCCTGGACACCCCCGCCATGGACGCCGTTCGCGGCGCCATGCGCCAGATCCTCGCCGGTCACGAGCCCTATCCCGCGCTGGCCATCGACCAGAACTGGACGATGGTCGACGCCAACAGCGGCGTGTCCGTGCTCATCGCGGGCACCGATCCGGCGCTGGTGACACCGCCGGTGAACGCCCTGCGCCTGAGCCTGCACCCCGATGGCATGGCAGGCCGCATCCGCAACCTTGCCGAGTGGCGCGGCCACATCTTCGCCCGCTTGGCGCGCCAAGCGGAGGTCACCGGGTCTCGGGATCTGGCCGATTTGCTCGAGGAACTGCGGTCCTACCCTGGTGGCGAAGTGGAACTCGCCGTCCCCGAACCCGACCAGGCGGTGGTTCCGCTGCGGATCGACCACGACGGGAACGAGCTGTCGTTTCTCAGTGTCACCACGGTGTTCGGCACCCCGATGAACGTCACCGTCGCCGAACTGGCCATCGAGTCGTTCTTCCCCGCCGACGAGGACACCATGAAACGGCTCACCGCGGACACCCGGTGAGCCGCGCGGCCCAGCTGTCGGCGCTGCTGAATGCGCCCGTGCGCGCCGTCACCGACATCGGCGCCCGGCACGCGTGGACGCTGCACCGCGCCGAAACGGTCGACGGCCGGGCACTGTTCGTGAAGGCGACAGCCGAGCCGACACCCGTCTTCGCGGCGGAAGCGGCGGGTCTGACCTGGCTGCGCGACACCGCGGCCGGCAACCAGGCCTTGCTACCGGAGGTGCTGGCCGCCGACGACCGGATGCTGGTGCTGCCGTGGCTGGAGGAAACCGGCCCGACCCACGCGGCCGCCGAGCGATTCGGTCGCGAACTGGCCACACTGCACGCCCACCGAGCCGAGCTGTTCGGTGCGCCGTGGGAGGGCTGGATCGCGAGCCTGCCCCTGCCCAATACCCCGACCAGCGGACCGTGGTCGCGGTGGTACGCCGAATATCGCCTCACCCCCTACCTCGCCCGGGCGGCCCCGCATCTCGGCGAAGACGGAACACGCCTGATCGAGCGCGTCATCGATCGCATCGATGACCTGGCCGGGCCCGCCGAACCACCGGCGCGCATCCACGGCGACCTGTGGTCGGGCAACGTCCTGTGGACCCGGGAACGGGCGATGCTCATCGATCCCGCCGCGCACGCCGGCCACCGCGAGACCGACCTGGCCATGCTCGCTCTCTTCGGCGCTGCGCACCTGGACCGCATCCAGGCCGCCTACCACGAGGCCCATCCGCTCGCCGACGGGTGGCGAACCCGCACACCGCTGCATCAACTGCACCCGCTGCTGGTGCACCTCCTGCTGTTCGGCGCGGGCTACCGAGCGCAGACCCTCGCCACGGCCACCGCGGCGCTCGCGTCCTGATCTACCCGCCCACCCGCGCGATGACCTTCTCCGCGAAGCGCGACAGGTTGGCGATCTTCGTCTCCAGTGGCTCGGTGTCCTGCTCGGTGGTGTAGGGAAGCCGGAAGCCGACGATCACGTCGGTGACCCCTTTGTCCTCGAGGCGTTTGATGCCGTCGACGGTGAAACCGTCCAGCGAGATCACATGCACCTCGAAATCCTTGCGGGTGCCGTACTCCACGCGCAGGGCATCCAATTCGGCCAGCAGCCGGTCCAGTTCGGCCCCGTCGCCACCGGCGTGCATCCACCCGTCGCCGCGCTGCGCGGCCCGGCGCAACGCCGGCTTGCTGTGCCCGCCGACGAGGATCGGCACCGGTTCGGTCGGCACCGGGCTGATCTTGATCGGCGGAATGTCGTAGAACTGCCCGTGGTATTCGAAGTAGCCGCCCGCCGAGAGTCCGCGCACGATGTCGATGCACTCGTCCATCCGCGCGCCGCGCTTGTCGAACGGCACCCCCATGATCTCGAAATCGTCCGGCCAGGGGCTGATGCCGACGCCGAGCCCGAACCGGTTGCCGCTCAGCGCGGCGACCGAAGCGGCCTGCTTGGCCACCAGCACGGGCGGCCGGATCGGCAGCTTCAGCACGAACGGCGTGAAACGCAGCGTGGTGGTGACCGCCGCCATCGCCGCGCTGAGCACGAACGCCTCGACGAACGGTTTGTCCTCCAGGAATTCCCGGCTGCCGTCGGGGGTGTAGGGGTATTTCGCGTCGGACTCCTTCGGATACGCCACGCTGTCGGCGACCGCCATGGAGGTGTAGCCCGCCTCCTCGGCGGCTTTGGCGAGAGCGAGGTAATACGACGGATCGGTCATCGTCTCGGCGTAGGTGAAGCGCATAGTGCTCGCCTTCCTGGCGCGTCCAGCGCGCCGCGCGGGTCCCGGCGCCGGTGCCCGGGGAATGAGCCGGCGTCGAGACGTGAGAGGAACTGCCGCAAGCGGCACCGGACCGCCTCGATGGTGTCGAGGCCGTCCGGTGGATCACCGCTTACTGCCATGGGTTGGTGAAGCCTTCCGGAATCAGGTGGTCGAACATCGCCCTCATCTCCCGCGAGAGCCGCAGCAGTTCGATGTACGAGCCGATCGGCCCACCTTCGAGGTAGGCGAACTCCATCCCGATGCCCTCGAACCTGCCCCACGCGGCGATCTCGATGCCGGCCTCGGCGGCCTCGGCGAGCGCGGCGTCGTAGTCGTCGGGCACCCAGGCGGCGTGATGCAGCCCGGGACCGAAACGTGCCAAGTGCTCGGAATACAGGCTCACCCCGCCACGCGGCTCGATCAGCTCCAGCTGCTGCCCGCCCGCGTAACCGAGCGCCACGCCGATCGTGTACTCGGCGGGTGCCCCGCGCAGTTCGGCGGAATGGGGCCCGAAATGGACCTCCGGGATGGTGAACCAGTCGCCGACTCCGTACCGAGTGGTGAACGCCCGAGTGGCCGCGGCCAGATCGGCCACCACCCAGCACAGTTGAAAGATCGGGCCGCCGGTGATCATCCCCGGCCCCCGAGGCGGCTCATCAGGCTCGGACACCATCGGTGGGCAGCCACCACCGCCTTGTTGTAATGCGGGAACACGATGTACGGCTTGTTCCTTCGCATACCACGCAGAATGTGCCGCGCGGCCTGTTCGGTACTGATCATCCCGACCGGCATCCGGCGTGCCGGTTCACGGTAGGAATAGCCGGGCAGGTCGATCCCGGAATCGATGAGGTCGGCCGCGACCCCGCCGGGGACGGCCACGCTCACCCGGACGCCCGACGCGGCCGCTTCCACCCGCAGCGCGGTGCTGAGTCCGACCACCGCGTGCTCGGTCATCGCATACGCGGCCGACGGTGCCACCGGTGTCAGTCCCGCGAGCGACGTCACGTTGACGATGTGGCCGGTGCCCTGCGCGCGCATCAGGGGGTAGGCGTGGCGCGTGCCGTGCACCACGCCCCACAGATTCACATCCACGAGCCGCTGCCACAACGGCAACGGCATGTGCTCGGCCGCGCCGCCGAGGCGGATGCCGGCGTTGTTGAACAGAAAGTCGATGCGTCCCAGCTCGGCTACGGCGCCGTGGACGAGCCTGCCCGCCTGGTCGTCGTCGGAGACGTCGACGACCTGCGTGTGGATCGCGGTATCGGCAGCCAGCCCGACCAGTCCGGCGGCATCGGTGTCGGCGGCCACGACCGCGACGCCCCGCGCGGCCAGCAGGCGGCACAGCGCGGCGCCGAGGCCGGACGCGGCACCGGTGACCACCGCCACATTATCCACGCCGTTCAATTAAGCATCTGTGTTTAACATCGTCAAGACTAGTGTTTAGTACAGTGCGGGTATGCCGAGCGACGAATCGCGCGCCGCCTTGCTCGACGCCGGGGAACGCCTCATCGCCGAACGCGGCGTCGACGTGCCGTTGCGCGACATCGCCGCCGCCGCCGGTCAGCGCAACAACTCCGCGGTGCACTACTACTTCGAATCGCGCACCGGGCTGATCGAAGCCATCGTCGAACGACGGATGAACTGGCTCGAGCAGCGCCGCATGCAGTTGCTGGCCGCCCACGAAGCCGACGGCCGCGCCAACGACGTGAACGCCCTCGTCGCCATGCTCGCCACCCCGATCCTAGAACTGCTCGGCCACGACCGGGTGACCCATCTCGGCCGATTCCTGGAAGTGGTGCGCACCCACCCCGTAGTGGCGGACGCCCACCGCCTCGCAGGCGCCGACCGTGCCGCCGTCCGCATCATCACCACCCGCCTGGACGCCGCGCTGACCGGGCTGCCGCGGCGCCTGCGCAGACAGCGCCTGGAGACGATGGCCACCGTCATGTTCGCGTTGATCGCCGACTACGAGCGCACCTTGGAATCGGGGGTCCGCACCGCCCACCCGGGGGACGCCGCGGAAATCGTGGACATGATCGTCGCCATGCTCACCGTGCCCGTCCACGACCACATAGCCGCCGCGCCGCGCCGCTGACACCGGCGCGGCTGCCTCAACCCAGGCTCCGCCGGGCCCCGAGGCGGTTCGCCGGGACAGTGGCCGGCTGCCGATCGGCTTGCGGCGGCACTGTTTCCGGGAATCTGCGGTGCAGCCGGTCGATGAAGCGGCGCACGGCACACAACTCGCTGTGCAACTCGTGGCGTGCGGCGGGATCGCCGCGGTAGGAGAATTCGATATCCCGCGCCAGTGTCTGGGCTCGCCGGGTGAGCAACTCCAAGAAGACCCGGGCCTGGGCGAGGTCGGCGTCTTGTTCCATGCGGTGGCCGATCTGTCGTTCGATTACGGTGTCGGTCGCCCAGCGCTCCCCGTGCCGCGGTCCTCGGCCGGCAGGAGCGAACTGATGCTAACCGGGCCGCAGCCCCGCAGGTGCCGAAACTGAACCGTCTCTTGGCTATCGCGTGGCGACTCGCCATCCAGCTCCCGCGTATCGTGGTCGTATGGGCGTCATCGGGGAGCTGTTCCCAGGTAAGAAGCTGACCCACGAGGGCAGCGAGGACAGCGACGGACAGGCCTACACGCCGCGGTTCGACATCGATCTCGACACCGGCGTGGTCCGGGTGCCGCGCGCGCAACCACCCACAGCCGGTGACCGCGGCGACCGGCGGGAGCAGGCATGAGACTCCGGATCCCGCTCGCGCGGAAAACATCTCGCTGATCGCAAACCGTTACCGCGCCGGTGCGCGCCGGTCAATCTCGCCAGGCTCTTCGGCACCCTCGACCACATCAGCAACGGCCGCGCGGCCTGGAACGCGGTCACCTCCTCAGATCACGCGCGTCGCGGTCGCCCGGACGCGAGCGCATCCCCGGGACGGACGAGCCGCCGACCCCTACCGGGTGAGGACCGGCGCCGAACGGTGAGCCGAGGTTTCGCTCTCAGGTGTATTCGTATTCCGCACCCAGGTGATGTTGGCGATGAGGTCGTCATCGAAGACCAACTCGTCCCACAGCACCCGCTCGGCGGCATCCGGCGTCGGCTGCGCAGCCGGACGGGGTGCCTCTGCGGCGGCCGGAGGTGGCGTTGTCTCGGTCGGCAGCGGCGTCACCAGCCAGGACAACGCCCGCATCGTGCTGAGGCCGTAGCGGCGGGTGCCCTGCGCGACGGCGGCCACCGCGGCGGCGGAACTCAGCACTCCGGCGAGCAACGCCACGGGGGTCAGCCCGGCGCCGGCCATCCGCTGCTCACCGGCAGAAACGGCCGTGCCATCCTCGTCGAAGATCCGGCGCAGCCACCCCGAACCGAAACCTTCACCCGGATCGATCAGCGTCCGCAACTCCGGCCCTTTGGCATCCAGGTACAGCAAGCAGATGAGCACCAGAACCGTCACGGCCACGCTGGAACCCATCACCAGAGCAGCGAGCGCACGGGAGCGCGACCGCACCTGCGCGACCGCGGCGAACACCGTGACGACCGCCGCGGCGGCGGCCAGCAGACCCCAGGCGCCGCTGATGTTCATCTCACGGAACTTCGAGATCGACCACTCATCGAAACCGTTGGTGACACCGGTGACCCGGCCGAATGCGTCGGAACGCACCTCGCCACCCGAACCCGACGCCGACAGCCACGGCTGGAACAGCAGGGCGAACGTGACCGAACTCATGGCCGCGGCGAACAGGAAGCCCCAATCCACTCCCCGTGGTGGCGTCGCGCTTCGTGCCGGGCGTCCGGAGCCGCGGCTCCGGCGGTGTCGCGCTTCGGTTGCCTGCCAGGGGGTTGGTTGGACCATTGCTCCAGTTTCGCCGGTGCCGCATGAATTCCGCTGCCGCTCGAGGCAATAACAGTGGAATTGCCTGAAGTGGGGAAAACCGCGGCACATCAATGAGATGAAATTCGATCGGGCGTCATCGGCCATCGACGGAATTCACCGTAAGCACGGCGGCGACACCAGGCAAGCGTGATCGATGTCCCACGCATCATCGCAGCTCCCGGCGCGTCCGACCCCGGAGTGACCCAACCGGTGAGTAACATTTCGCGCACAACGTTGAACTCGGCCTTCGCGGTTTCACCGCGACAATTCCTTGCCCGGCGCAACCGAATTGCTGTGACAGGCCTAACAAGTGCGCACTGCGACGTCGGTCACAAACCTGCACCACATCCGGTGGAAACGTCCGAAAATGGAAAACCCGGTGCAGGACCGTATTTCGATCCGGACCCACCCGCAGCGGGTCGAAACCTCCGAGCCGGATCACGCCCAACTCGCGCACGGGCGCTTGCGGGATCCGGCTCCACCCCGGTCATCATGGGGCCGCAACCGCCCGGACTGCGAACGACCTGCCGCCGCTCAGCGCCGTTGCGCCGCCGCACGCGCGTCGGCGACCCCACGGGTGATCTCCGTCAGGCGCTCGGCCGAAACCTCGACCGCGCCCTCGGCATCGACCAGCACCGCGGTGGGATAGAGATCGCGCAGCAGATCCGGGCCACCCGTCGCGGTATCGTCATCGGCCGCGTCGAACAGCGCCTCCACCGCAAGACGCAACGCCGCCCGCTCATCGATATCGCGGTGATAGGTCTTCTTCAGCGACGACCTCGCGAACACCGACCCCGAACCGACCGCGGTGTAACCGAAACGCTCCTCCTGCCGGCCTCCCACCGCGTCGTACGACACGATCCGCCCCGCCCGCTGCGGCTCGGCAGCGTCCACGTCATAGCCGACCAGCACCGGAATGACCGCCATGTCCTGCAACGCCGCGGGCAGATTCGCGCGCACCATCGCCGACAACTTCGTGGCCTTGCCGTCGAACGTCAGCGGAGCCCCTTCGATCTTCTCGTAATGCTCGAGCTCCACCGCGAACAATCGGATCATCTCCAACGCCATCCCCACCGTGCCCGCGAAACCGGCGGCCGAATAGGTGTCGGTGACGAAGACCTTCCGCATATCCCGCGTCGCCACCAGATGCCCCATCGTGCCCCGGCGGTCACCGGCCACCAGCACACCACCGCGATAACTGATCGCGACGATCGTCGTCCCGTGCGCCGCGGCGCCGTCCCCGCCGCCGCTCGTCTCGAAACCCACGTCGGGCAACAACCGCGGCGCGTACCGGCGCAGAAACTCCGAGAAGGATGCCGCCGGGTACTGCAAGCCGAGCGGCAGGTGACTATCGGTGGTCATGAATCACCTTTCCGGGCGGAAGCTGCCCACCCGCGAACGCGACACGTGCTCTCCCGCCGACGTTACCGGAACACCACCACCGCTCGGCCACAACCGGCATCCGCCTGCCCGCGGCCCCTAAGCCGGGTCGTCCCCGGCGCAGGTGTCCGGCCCATCGATCAGGACACAGGGGAGCGGAGCTCGCGTCGGCTGATAATCCGACCCCACACCACCCGCGCGGATCAGCCGGACATACGCATCGACCGCGTCGGTCGGGCGGCGCGACAACTTCGGATCGGTCAGCACATCGACCGTGTAGAGCCCGAACCGCGGCGCGTACGAACCCCACTCGTAGTTGTCCGTCAGACTCCAATAGTTGTAACCGATGACAGCCATCCCATCGGCCTTCGCCCGCTGCAACCAATACACCGTGTCCCGCAGATGATCGGCGCGGCTGTACCCATCCGGACGAACCTGCCCGTTCTCCGTCGGAAGACCGTTCTCCACCACATACAGCGGACGCCCGGGAAACTGGCGCGCGTAATGCCGCAACGCGTAGTAGATACCCTCCGGATGCACCGGCAGCTCCCACATCGCAGGACCTCCCTCCGCGCCGCCCTGCTCCGACTCACCCGTCTGCGGCAGCGGAGCGAAGTAGTAATCCACACCGATGAAATCCAGCTTCGCCGAGATCCGATCAACGATCGGCTGATTCACCTCCGTCTCCGCACCGGCCACATAGCCCAGATTGCTGGTCACCTGCGCATCCGGCCGATAACCGTGGATGACGTCGTAGATCTCGTTGTGCGCCAGCGCGATCCGATCCAGCATCACCGGCGCCTCGTCGACACCGATGCCACCCGTCCGCAACTCCGTGCCGACATACGCGGCCGGCTCGTTGAACGTCACCCACAGCGGATCGCGCGAGGCATACCGGCCCACCACCTTGCGCATGTTCGCCAGCCAATCCTCGACCATGCCCGGGTTACGCCACCCGCCCCGGTCCAACGCCCACCCCGGATACACCCAGTGATCCAAGGTCAGCATCGGCCGCATCCCCGCCGCCAGAATCCGGGCGATCACATTGTCGTAGAACCCGAACGCCGCCTCGTCCCAGGCATGCGGCGCCGGTTGCAACCGCGCCCACTCGATACCCACCCGGTAGACCCGCACGCCCAGACGCGCCGCCAGATCGATGTCGGAGATATAGCGCCGCGCGAAGTCCACCGAGTCCCGATACGGATCCGCCGTTCCACCCGACGCGATGAAACGCGACCAGTTGCTGTCCGGCGCATGACCTTCGGATTGAAACCCCGACGACGCCACACCCCACAGGAACTCCGCATCGAACGCGGGCAGCCCCGGACTCGGCGCAGCAGCGGAAACACCCGAAGCCATCAGTACCGCCGCGGCAGCCGACAGCGCGACGAACCCGCGCCGGTGAGTGCGTGTACGCATCGCCGTAGCGTAACTGTAAGATTGCTGACTGCCCGGGCAGGAAATCGCGTGTCGCCGGTCGCGCAACCGTCACGATCCGCGCTCACGCCATCCGCGACCGCCGCGCCAACTCCACCGTCGCCGCCCGCAACTCCTCGACCGCGTTGATCCGCTCCACATAGCCGACCCGGGTGCGAGCCACACCCCGCGGCGTCACCACCCGCAAATCCAAGCCGTATCGGTCGGCACGCTCACAACTCGCCTCGGTGGCATCCGGGTACCCACCCAACCGCCGCGCCATCGCCAGCAACGCCTCGGCGTGATCATCGTTGAGATGCGCCACCGCCCGAGCCGCCACCGGAATCACCGGATCCGGTTCCGCCGCCGCATACTCCTCGGCACTCACCGAATCCATCCGCCCATACCCGCCGACCCAGCGCACCCGCCGCACCCGCAACACCCACAACGAGAAATCGCTGTAATCGATGTACATCCGCCCCGCCGCCACCGCCGCCAGATACGCCGCCCGCGCCGCGACCGCCTCCTCGCCCGCCGGCCGCTCGACCACACCCGACAGCGTGATCCGCGCCCCCGCCAACGGGTCCGCGGGCGGATCCGGCGCCACCACCGCCAAGCTCGTCCGCCCGTCCGCAGCCAGATTGCGCCCGTGCTCGGCCAGCCGCGACACACACAACACCGGCTGCCCCGCCGACAACCCATACGTCACCAACGACGCCCACGGCGAACCATCCTCCGCCAGACTCGCCAGCGTCGCGGTATTCACCGACGCCGCAACGGTTCTCGCCTCCTCCGCAGCCGAGGGGCGAGCCGGATGCGACACCGGCGCCAGCGGCGGCGGTACCGAAGGCCCGTCGCCGGGATCACCATGATCGACAGTCATGCCCCCATCCTTCCAGCGCGTCCAGGCGAAACGCCGCACAACCTCACACGAGCGAAGCAATTGACCGAGCGCATCCGCCGCCGATCGACCAGACTTGCCCAGTGACCAGATACGCATTCGATGCCGACCGCGCCGCCCTCGTCGCCACCTGGGCGACCGGACGAGGCGACCTCGCCCAGACGGTGGCCACCCTGCCCCCGCAGGTGACCAGGGACCAGGCAACCGATCTGGCGTCGAACCTCACCACCCTCTCGCGGTTCCAATGGCGCACCTACACCCACCCGGCCAGCGCCGCTGGCGACCCCGACGTCCCCAACAGCGAAGCATGGCGCCGCGCCGAAGAACGCCGGAACTTCAAAGAAGTCGAAACCGGACTGCGCAGCCCCCACCTGCCCACCGACGAAGGACTGCTCGTCTCCTACAGCGGCGTCGTCGAATCCGCCCACCGCATCGGACGCACCCTGCACGAGATCGACGACGACGCCCTGCTCGACACCATCGCCGCCGAAGTACGCACCGAACAAGAAGCCATCGAATCCGCCGAACGCGGCGACCTCTCCGGCCGCGCCCGCCAAGCCGTCGAACTGTCCCGCCCCGACGTCTCCCCGGCCCAGGTCCACGCCGCCGACGCACTCCTGCGCGCCGACCCGCTCGGCAGCATCGAACTGTTCACCGAACTCGACCCCGCCTCCGCCTCCGTCGCCGCGGCGCACTGGCTCTACGCCGCCGCCGAAGTCGCCGGAGAGGCCGCGAGCGTACCCACCACCGATGTCGTCGCCGAAGCCGACGACATCGAAGCACTCCAAGTCGAGACCCCCACCCTCGTGCTCGAACGACTCGCCGCGGGCGACACCCCCACCGAAGTCGTCCTCGAACTGATCGCCGAAGCGATGGCCGTGCACGAAGGCCGCGTCCCGGCCCCGTGGAGCCTCGTCGCCCGCGTCGCCGAAATCGAAACCCAAGCCCACCGCTTCGGTGTCGACGCCGACACCCGCGAGGCGATGCTCACCGGCTTCCGCATCAGCCGCCTCGACCCCGCCCGCCCCGCCCTCGACCTCCTGGAAGACCTCCTCGACGGCATCCGCGGCTGCCTGCTGCTCTACGCCGCCAACACCGACCACGCCGACCCTGAATCCCACTTCGCCGAAGACGTGCGCCTCGAAGCCGACGCCGACCCCGAAGACCTCCTCTGAACGCCCGGGCGGGACACGGCCGCGCCCTGTCCCGCCCGAGGATCGCTCAACAGGAGGCTTCGCCGGGAACCTGCACTGCTTCCGAGGCCAACCAGGTGCGCAGCGCGCGGTAGACCGCACCATGATTGAGCAACGTGAAGTGATGCGCCGACGCGAGATGCATACCCTTGTCCACGTCGAAGCCGATGCGACGCGTCCGGCTACGGCCGCCACCGCTCGGGGTGAGAACCAGCCCGTCACCGATCACGCGGCCCAGCGGATGCCGCGGACTGCGCGTGACGGTAGCCGTGACGAAATAGTGCTCCGCACTCATCAGTAACGGCACCTCCCGGATCACCCGGCGACGCAGCGCGTCGGCATCCAGATCCCGCCAATCCTCTTCCACCAACGAGCCATTCCGAAGATCCCGAATGCCGGCGCTGCGACGACGCAACAGACGCCCGAACGGACGGGTCTCCGGCAACCGCACCAGTGCCGCCGACGCGTAGTGCACCAACTGCTCCAGCGGCGCGCCCATATGGGGTGAACCCAGACACACCACTCGCCGCACCAGCCGCACCCACGGCAACCCGGCTTCGCTCGCCACGAAACACGCGCTCCGGGCCACCAGTCCGCCCATCGAATGACCCACCAGCGAAACCCGCTCCACCGGCACCGGCCACCGCTCGACCAGGCATTGCATCAGCTCGCTCAACTGTGCCGCATTCTCCGAGATATGCAGACCGCTGTTGTACCGGACCTGTAGCGCCGTACAGCCCGTATCGGACTCCAGTCGCTCGGCATAGGTCGGCCCGCCGCCCAGCCGCCACGCGTGCTCGGTCTCCACCAACCCGTGCAGGAAAACCACGACATGCGCACCCGGCCGCCGCACACGCGCACCGACCCGCTCGGCGGGCACGGGAGCGCCGTCGATCCGGAAGGTCATCGGGCCGGCCAGAATCGGTCGCGTCCGCTCGAGCTCGTCACCGATGAGTCCCTGTACCGCAGCGACCAAACCCGACCCGTACACCGTGCGGGACGGCGCGGCCCCCGGCAGATCCGCGGTCCGTTCCGCGACCATGCCCGCCGCCACCGCCGATCCGCTGACCACACGATAGACACTCTCGGCGATCACATCGTGCATCCGCTCGACCGGAGCCGCCGCCGGGCCAACGCCCCAGCGCACGGCGGCGAAGGCTCGGTGTGCGATCGCGCGGTGCACGGCCGCGATCCCGTCGACCGCTCCGCCGAGTTCGTCCCCAGCGAGCCGGGCCAGCGCCCTGACCTCCGCTTGCCGTTGGCGCGCCTTCTCCGTCATGGCATGAGTGTACAAATGTGCACTGAAAAGTTGGGGCGGAGGAGTCCTACGGCACGCGCGACACGGCCACCGCCCGCTCACGGAGGCTGCCCAAATACAGCACGCCGTCTTGCTCGACCACACCGGTCACCATCGAATAATCAGTGCCCTCCATCTGGAGGTCGTGCACGACTTCACCTTCGAAATCGACCGCCATCACCCACACCGTTCGCGCCGGCTTCGGCTGCACCCACTCCGGCAGCATCCACACGATGCGCCGCAGAATCCCCGGCAGTGGAAGGAGGTGGTCCAGCAACGGATTTCGCGGAGAAGGAAGGGTGATCCAGATCAGGCCGTCGCTGCCGAGTCCCAGATTGTCGGGGAATCCCGGCAGATTCTCGATCATCCGTTCCTGCGTGCCCGCCTTCGGGCCGGTGAGCCAATAGCGCGTGAGCCGGTAGCCGCCGGTCTCCGCGACGACGACACTGGAACGATCTGGCGCGAGGACGACGCCGTTGGCGAACTGCAGATCGTGAATGAGCGTTTCCACCTTGCCCGCGGGATCTCGGCGGAACAAGCGACCGGTACCGGAGTGCTCCAGGATGTCACCCATGTACTCGTCGAGTGAGTACCGGCGCGACGATGCGGAGAAGTAGATCGTGCCGTCGGCATCGCGCACGACATTGCTGGCGAATCGGAGTGGCTCCCCGTCGATCTCGTCCACCAGTACAGTCAGCACGCCCGAAGTGTCCAGCTCCAACAGTCCACGCTCGAAATCGCAGATCAGCAGACGTCCATCGGTGTCGGCATGCAGACCGAGCGGGCGGCCGCCGGTGTTCGCGAGTTCTCGTACGTCACCGGTCGCCGGATTGATGCTGAGAATCGCACCGTCGGCTACCCCCGCGATGATCCTGCCGCCGGGGGAGAGCGCCACATCCTCCGGCCCGGCGCCGGGCAATTCGAGACGCCGTACGCCCGGAAGGGGAGGCGTACTGCGGCTTTGCCGTGCCCGAGCAGGGGAGGGGGCCGGCGTCCACCGCTGCGGCTGCATGGTCGAGGCGAGCATGGCATCAGGGTAGCCGGGGGAGTGCGTTGTTCCTGGGAGAAACGAGGCCGGGCGGGAACCAGGGAGGACTGGTCGGTCCGCAAAAAATATCTCCTTACGTAGATATGCGCATCAAACTATATATTACATCATTCACCCGACGACCAACCTCGGGAACATCCCAAAACAGCAAGGAGGGAGAGAGGGTCGACGAAACAGGATCGGCTGCGGGCAACACGAAGTGATCTGGTTCGCCCGGGGCCGCGCTGCTGTCGAGCGTTCGTCGCGGCTACCTCGCCGGAGCCGGGACAGGGAGTGCCTGGACAGCAGCGCGGAGGTATCAGGGCTGGTGCGTGATGGTGTACCAGAGGATGGCCAGTGTGCCGAGCGTGAACAATGGGGCCACGATGAACGTTTCGACCTTGTTCCCGGTGCGATCGATGATGGGGAGGCTGACGCGGAGGCCGAAGGGCCAGAACAGGCGGCAGCCACGATCGGTGAGGCAGTCGCCGATCAGGTGAGCCAGCGCGCCCAGTCCCACCGCGAACGGCAGCCAGACTGGCTTGTCGGCGATCCAATGCTCCATCGCGAAGGTGCCCGCGGAGGCGAGCGCCACGATCGGACCCCACGCCTTGAAGTTGTTGCCGGAGGGGCACAGATGCAGCGCGCGCACGGCCAGGGCCAGAAGGAAGAAGACCAGGCTCAGGGTGAACCAGCGTCCGAGCCAGTGCTCGCCGGCCCACGTGCCATACGCGACGGCCGCGACGAATGCCAAGGAGTGGGTGGCGCCGCGATGGCCGCCCGAGACCCAGGAGATCAGCTTGCACGCAGTGTGCGTGATCGGACCGAGGGCGTGCGAGATCGTGCCCTGGGGATGGTCCGCATCGGGCAGCAATGCCGCCCCGGCGGTGAGGAAGACCCCCAGCAGCAGATCGACGGTGCCGAGATGTCCCGTCGCATCCTGGAGCGTCGGAAACGTCAAGATCGTTACCGGCAACGTCGCCGCTGCCGCCGACCAGGCCAACGCGCCACTGGTCGCATGTGAATGTCCAAGCATCATTCGAACGTTAGTTCAGCTTGCTCTGGGTTCGCGAATGCCGTTGTTGCGCGGGGGAGCAGGCTGGTTCGGGGGCCTTCCTCGTCCGTAATGGAATAGGGGAGTGCTGGTGCGGGTCGGCGCGCATGAATCTCAGGTGCGAAGATGTGGCAAGCCGCCGCCGAAGCTGATCGGTCGCTGACTGTTTCATCAAGGTTCCGCATACTGCCGAGCCAATAAATATTCCGGTACGCTCCTATGCGTATCTATATATGCGTCACATAACACCCATCAGCGCACACACCCGAAAATCATCAACCCATCCAAAACGGCATAGAGCCAAGGATAACCACGAGCCGGAGAGTCTCAGGGCAGTCCGGACTACAGCAGATTATGTCGTTAGAGGACGTCGCCGATGGCGACTGTCGCCGCGGCCATCACCCGGCAGGCGAGTTCCGGACAGTCGATCGGAGCGGTGGTGTCGACGGTGACGACCGGAGCGAGTGCGAGGGGTTCGGCCAATCGCGCCCATCGGTCCCAATCCTGGGCCAAATGCGCGTCATCCTGGTAGAGATCGGCGCGCGTGCGGCCACGAAATCGCGCACGGGCAACCTCGGGTGGCACCGCGCACCAGACCTCAACGGCGCGTGTGGCGCCGGTAGTCGCGATCCCGGCGGCGGCATAGCGCGCGTCGCGCGGCTTGAACCACCAGGAGTCCACCAGGACGACGCCGGGTAGTGCGGCGGCGAGCGCCCACCCTGCCTCCATCGCGATCGCGCCGATGTTCGGCAGCACAGTGGTGTCGTCGAGCCCGGAGCCCAGCGCCTCCTTGATGGGGTCTTTGGAGATCAAGTGCGCGCCGAGTTCCCGTGCCAGCGGCGCGGCCAATGTCGACTTCCCGGAGCCGGGCAGGCCGTTGACCATGACGAGTAGTTCGCAGATGGGACACAACCTCCTGAGCGGCCCGGAATGCCGGGGTCGGCGAATGGCGTACAGCGGTGACCGCCGGAGGTTCGACCGTCATGTCGTGATTTTTGTTGCCCGACAGCATGTTCGGCAAGACCCTGAACGATTCGTTGGGCCCGGGGGACAGCGGGGTTGCCTTACCGGTATCGGGCCAGTGAACCGATCGCTGGTTGTTTCCCATTGTTGGGGATCTGGGCCGTCGGTGCGCGCCTACGCTGCATCGCGTAGTACGACCTGAGCGATTGCCCGCTCCGGCTCCGAGTCTCGGGGATGGTGTGTGGCAAATATCTGGTTCGAGCAGGTCGGCTCGATCAGCGGCAAGCCATGTGTAGGAGGTTGCGGTGGGTGAGGGTCGCGGAGTTCATCTGTGCGGCAGTGTCCCGTTGACGGACGCGCGGACGGTCTTCTCTGAAGCGGCGCGGCGGATCGGGCCGCACTTGAAACGCATCCCGGATGGTGAGACCGGGATCCGGGACAACTGGGTGGTGTGGCAGCTGCCGAAGATGCAGGCGCATCCCGACCTGGAAACGGTTCCGCCGCCCAGCCCGGAGTACGGGCCGAGCGAACGGGTGCAGCCCAAGCCCGGCGTGAACGCGGCGTCGATCGACTTCGGTCCGTTGGGTTACGCGGAGGCGGCCCTGGAATCCTGGCAAGTGTTCCGGCAGCTGCGCGAGGAGGGGACCATTCCGACGGGCATCCGGTTCCAGGTGAGCTTGCCGACGCCTATCGCGGTGATCGGTGCGTTCGTCGCGGGGCCGCAGGGGGAGTTGGAACGCAGATACGAGGCGCGTCTGCTGGAAGAACTCGCCGCTATCGTCGCCGCGATCCCGGCTGAAGACCTCGCGGTGCAATGGGATGCGGCGGTCGAATTCGCCATCTTCGAGGGGATCTTTCCTTCTTGGTTCGGGTCGGACTACCCGACGCAGCTCGACGAAGTGGGGCAGCGGCTCGTCCGGCTGGGGGCCGCGGTGCCCGAAGCGGTCGAACTCGGCTACCACCTCTGCTACGGCGATTTCGGTCACCGTCATTTCGCGGAGCCCACCGACACCAGCCGGCTCGCGGCGGTCGCCGGCCGGATCCTGGCCGGGCTGGACCGGCCGGTCAACTGGCTCCACCTGCCGGTCCCACGCTCGCGTACCGACGCCGCCTATTTCAAGCCCCTCGCCGACCTCGTCCTCGCGCCGGAAACGGACCTGTACCTGGGCCTGGTGCACGCCACCGACGGCCGTGCGGGCGCGCTGGGGCGCATCGAAGCCGCCCGTTCGACGGTCGCCGCGTTCGGCATCGCCACCGAGTGTGGTATGGGACGCCGACCGGCGGATCAGATTCCCGCCTTGTTCGATCTGCACGCGGAACTGGCGGAGATCTTGGCCTGAGTCCGAAAACCTCGGCACCGGACCATGTTCGGGGTTGGGTCCGGTGCCGAGCCCGGAATCCGAGGTTGAATTCGGAGGAGTCCGGAGGCACCGGGCAACACTCTAGTTGACATAATGTTGATTATCGGCGGAAATTCGGCGCAGGTCGTGGGGCGGCTTGTCGCAGTATGTCGCTGGCTCGGTACGCGTTTGATGCGCGGGCGGCCCTTGTCGGGTTGGGTCTGGGCTCTCGGGTGGTCGGTGTGCGTCGCGGGCCGTCTAACCCTCTTGGCGCGTTTGTCCGCTTAGTGGAAATTTTCCGGTGATTCTCGGCTTAGTTGGTGAATCTTGGGTTTTCCCTAGAGTGAGCTCCCCTGGTCTAGATTTCCGTCTGAGGATAAACGTCACAGTGACGAATTGGGGTGCTCGGAGAAAAACCTACGGATGACTTCGGTGGCTGTTGTTGCGAGGTCCAGTGATCGGTGATTGGCTCTGGTTGTGGTGTCCAGTTGCGGGCAGGCTGAGTCGGTGCTGGTTCGTCGGTTGATCGCGTTGTATGTCGGATTGTGGTTGTACGGGTTCTCGATGGCCGTCATGGTCAGGGCGGAGCTCGGACTGGATCCGTGGGATGTGTTCCATCAAGGCGTGGCGCGGCATGTGCCGATCAGTTTCGGTGCCGTCACGGCGGTTACCGGTGTCGCGGTGCTGCTGGCCTGGATTCCGCTGCGGCAGATGCCCGGCTTGGGCACGGTGAGCAATGTCGTGGTGATCGCCGTGTCGGTCGATGCCGGGCTCGCGTGGCTGCCGTCGTGGGATCTGCTCGCGGTGCGGGTCGCCGCCATGGGGGCCGCCGTGGTGCTCAACGCGGTGGCGAGTGTGTTGTACATCGGCGCGGGCATGGGGCCGGGCCCGCGCGATGGACTGATGACTGGACTGGTTCGGCGAACCGGGCGATCGGTGTGGATGGTGCGCACGGCGATCGAGGTGGCCGTGTTGACGACGGGGTTCGTTCTCGGCGGCAGCGTCGGCATCGGAACGCTGGTGTACGCCTTCGGGATCGGCCCACTGATTCACCTGATGATTCCCGTGGTGAACCGATTCCTGCCGGGATTCGCGGCGGCGAAGCCGGCGCCTGTCACCCGTGGGGTCGCTGAGGTGCCGACGGCGTAGCTCGTCTTCTCCCCTCTTGATTCCCTCTCGAAACTCAGCATTAATCGTCACAGTGACGATTAATGCTGAGGGAAGGGCCCGTCCATGCCTAGCAGTGTCGCGTCGTCGGCGGGTGTCCTGGAGCCGAGTCGCGGCGGCGCGAATTGGGTCGGATGCTCGCCCGCGTGGATCGTTCAGCTCGGAGCCGAGAGGTCATCGGCCGATCGGACAGCGTGATCATGAGGCCTGTGGACGTCCGAAATGGTCTGTGCGGCGGGGAAAGTAGGGCGTGCGCCCGGAAGCGTGAGCGCAGCGCCGGATTGCGCGCGGCGGGTGGGCGTGTCGGGCGCGTGCGCGCTCGTCAATCTTACGTACAGCCCTGTACGGAACGTGGTGTCCCCGGTTAGCCTGTGGAACATGAGTGCTACCACCATTGCCCGGCAGTGCACGTTGTGTGAGGCGCACTGCGGAATTCTCGTCACGGTCTCCGATGACCAGGTGACGCGGATCGAGGGCAATCCGCAGGACGTGCTGTCGAAGGGGTACATCTGCCCGAAGGCGACGGCGATGGGCGGTTTGCACCATGACCCGGATCGGTTGCGTACGCCGGTGCGGCGGGTGGGTTCGTCGTTCGAGCCGATCGGATGGGACGAGGCGTTCCGCGAGATCGGGCGGCGGTTGCGGCGGGTGCGTCGCGAGCACGGGAACAGCGCGGTCGGCATGTATCTCGGTAATCCGGCGGCCCATAGTTCGTCGGTGTTGTACGCGGTGCTGCTGCGGTCGGTCCTGATGACGCGGAACTTCTTCTCGGCCTCGTCGATCGATCAGTTCCCGCAGGAGTTCGTCGCGTGGCGAATGTTCGGCTCGAATGTGCTGATGCCAGTGGCCGACATCGATCGCACCGATCGGCTGGTGATTCTGGGCGCGAACCCGGCGGTGTCGAACGGGTCGGTGACCACCATGCCGAATGCGAAGCAGCGGATCCGGGATGTGCGGCGGCGTGGCGGGAAGGTCGTGGTGATCGACCCGCGGCGGACCGAGACGGCGCGGCTGGCCGATCAGCACGTCGCGGTGGCGCCGGGCGGGGATGTGTATCTGCTGCTGGCGATGTTGCATGTGCTGGTCGCCGAGGATCTGTGCGACGAGAAGGCGATTCGCGCGTCGAGCACCGGCTGGGAGCGGTTGCGTGCGCTGGTGGCCGAGGCGTCTCCGGAGCAGATGGCGGTGTACGCGGGGGTGGACGCGGAGACGATTCGCGGGCTCGCCAGGGAGCATGCGGCGGCGTCCTCGGCGGTGCTGTACGCGCGAATCGGGGTGTGTCAGCAGGTGACCGGTACGTTGACGCATTGGTTGGTGAACACGATCAACGCGGTGACGGGCAATCTGGATCGGGCGGGCGGTCAGATGTTCGCGACGCCGCCGATCGATGCGCCGCGGTATGCGAAGTATCTGCCGGTGGGGTACGGGGCGTGGACGGATAGTTCCGGGACCTACAAGTCGTTTCGTTCGGAGTTGCCGGTGGCGGCGCTGGCGGAGGAGATGCTGACCGACGGGCCGGGCCGGATCCGCGCGATGATCACGTATGCGGGGAATCCGGTGTTGTCGACGCCGCAGCGCGGCCGGCTGGGGGCGGCGCTGGATTCGCTGGATTTCTATGTGGCCGTGGACATGTACATCACGGAGACGACGCGACACGCGGACATCATCTTGCCGCCCATCTCACCGTTGGAGCGGGAGGACGTCAACATCTTGTTCCCGGTGTTCAGTGTGCGCAACAACTTGCGTTTCGACGCGCGGGTGTTCGAGCCGCCCGCCGATGGGCTGGAGGATTGGCAGATCATGGCGCGGCTGGTGACCGAGGTGGTGCCGCTGCCCGCGCGTCGGTTCACCGCGCGGCTGTTGAACGGGTTGTTCGATCGGGTGAGCCCGGTGCGGATCGCTGCGCTCGGGGTTGCGGCGGGTCCGTACGGGGTGTTGCGGCGGGGTCGGAAGGGATTGACCGTGGGTAAGGCGCGTGCGGCGGCGGGCGGCATCGATTTGGGGCCGTTGCGGCCGAGGTTGCGGTCGTTGCTCGGCACGAAGGATCGGAAGGTGCAGGTGGCGCCGGAGGATTTCGTGGCGGCCGCGCGTGAGGTCCTGACGGACGCGCAGCGCGGAAAGGCGGTGACCGCGCCGGTCGACGGCTACGACTTGAAGTTGATCGGTCGGCGTCATCTGCGCAGCAACAATTCGTGGTTGCACAATGTGCCTTCGATGGTGAAAGGGCGGGATCGCTGCACGGCGCTGATGCATCCGGAGGACGCCGCGGCGCGGGGGTTGCGGGACGGTGAGCCGGTGACGGTGCGTTCGCGGACCGGGTCGATCGTGGTGCCGGTGGAGGTGAGCGATGACATCCGGGTCGGGACGGTGGCGATTCCGCATGGGTGGGGGCATCAGGAGCCGGGTGTCGGGTGGACGGTGGCGGCGTCGTTGCCGGGGGCGAATGTGAACCTGCTGCACGACCCGGCGTTGACGGACACGTTTTCGGGGACGGCGGCGGTGAACAACACCTGGGTGGCGGTGACGCGGGCGTCGGTCGATTCCGGGGAGCAGGTCGGTGTGAGTGAGCGTGAGCCCGCGCCGACCGCTTGAGGGTGCGGATCGTGCCACTGTGCACCGGCTGCGGTTGATGGAGTTATCGAACGCTGGTCGATCAGTTCTGGCCGTGCGTCCGCGCGATCGCGTCCTGGACCATCAGTTCGAGCTTTTGGCTGATGTGGTCCAGCGCTCGCGTGCTGCGCTCGGCACGGCACACCGCCACGCTTCCCTCGACGGCGGTGACGATCAGCGTGGCGGTGAGTTCGGCATCAGCGGGGTCGGCGCCGTGTTCGCGCAGCGACGATGTCAGCAGGTCGGTCCATCGGCCGAAGGCGGCGGCAGCTGCTTCGTGCGGCGCCCCTTCGGTTTCGGGGAGGTCTTCGATCGAGACCGCCAGCACCGGACATCCGGCTCGGAAGTCGGAGTCCACCACTAGCTTTCGCCACATCCGTAGGAAGACGCGTAATCCCTGGACGGGTCCGTTCTCGAGCTCGCGCGCGAGCAGTGCCGCGGTGAGGTCGCCGGCGAAGGTGACCGCTTCGGTGGCGATTTGGGTCTTGCCGCCCGGGAAGTAGTGGTAGGTCGATCCCAGCGGTGCGTGGGCGTGCTTGGCCAATTCGCGCACGCTGGTGGCGTTGAGGCCGCGTCGCCGGATCATATCGGCCGCTCCGGCCACGAGCTTTTGGCGTGAGTCCGGGGATTCCGGCATCCCTACCTCCTTGTCTATGACAGCTGTCATATAGTAGCGTCCCCAGATTATAACGACCGTTATAGACAGCGGACCGACACGAGGGAGTACGCCGATGCCGATGATCCACTTGACCCTGCCCACCGGAGTCCTGACCGCCCAGGCGCGCGGCGAGCTGATGAAGTCGCTGCCGAAAACCCTGCTGAAATGGGAAGGCGCGCCCGATACCGCGTTCTTCCGTGCGCAAGCGTGGTGCCGAGTCGAGGAGGTGGCCGACGGGTGCTTCGCCGCATTGGAGGACGACCTGCCGCGGTTCCGTGTGGATGTGACCGTTCCCGAGGGCGGGCTTTCGCAACGGCGCAAGGCCGGGCTCGTCGAGGAGGTCACCGAGCAGATACTCGCGGCCGCCGGGCTCACCGCGGGTGACGCGCTGCGGGTGTGGGTGCTGATCCGCGAACAGCCGGAGGGCACGTGGGGCGCTGCCGCGAATATCGTGAAATTCCAGGAGCTGGCCGCACTGGCGCAGGGGCAGCGCGAGAATGCGTGAGCTGCAACTCGTTCGCACGGGGCACCTGCAATGGCGGGACCGCCCCACACCCGTGCTGACCGATGCGCGCGATGCGATCGTGCGTCCCTTCGTGGCGGGTCGATGCGATGGTGACACCCTGCCGATCCATCGGCGTGTGTCTCGCGCGATGCAGCTCGGTATGCGGGCGGGGTTGATCGATCCGGTCGTGGGCAGCATCTGCGGGCCGGTTCCGTTCCGGGGTCCGTTCGGTATCGGCCACGAATGCGTCGCCGAGGTGATCGAGGTGGGTGCGGACATCACCACCCTGCGCCGCGGTGACGTGGTCGTGGTCCCCTGGGCGGTCTCGTGCGGAGACTGTCACGAGTGCCGCCTGGGCCTCACCGCGAAATGCTCCACCACACGCACCTCGACCCTGGCCGCGTTCGGGTTCGGCCCGGCCAGCGGCCCCTGGGGTGGCATGGTCGCGGACCTGCTGCGCATCCCCTTCGCCGATCACATGCTCGTGCCGATCCCCGCCGGTGTCGACCCCCTGAGGGTCGCCGCGGCCAGCGACAACCTCTCTGACGCCTGGCGCTGCGTGGTGCCCGCCCTGCGGGTGCGACCGGACGGCAAGGTCCTCGTTCTGGGCGGCGCGGCGCAGAGTATCGGACTGTACGCGGCCGGGCTGGCGGTCCGGCACGGTGCGCAGGTAGTCGACTACGTCGATCACCGGACCGAGCGGCTCGAGATCGCCGAAAAGCTCGGTGCCAGAGTGCATTGCACAGCGTCGAAGGGCCGACTCCGGCTCGCTGATATCCCCCGCCGCGACTACGACATCGCTGTGGAAGGCACGTCATCGGCCGCCGGTGTCGATGCCGCGCTGCGCTCGCTGGCGCCGGGCGGGTTCTGCCGTCCGGTGGGCTATTACCTGCCCGTCGGCACGAAGGTCCCCTTGATGCATATGTACGCCAATGACGCCACCCTGGAGATCGGCGTCTCGAATGTCCGGCCGATCCTGCCGGAACTGCTGGAGTTCGTTGCCCGGCACCACTTCCCCGCCGAACTGGTCACGACCCTTACCGCGGACTGGGAGGACGCGCCCGAGGCCTACCGGGCCCGCACCACCAAGCTGGTCCTGCACCGCGAGCCAATGCACGCCGTCGCCGCCGAACGGTAAGGAGGTGGCGGTCGCCGTTGCGATACGGCGGGAGCGGGCCTGGGAACCTGCCGTCTGGGTTCACCGCGTCGTGGTCAGCCACCCCCTATGCCGGGGGTGGTCCGGGTGCGGCTCGTGGGTGTGGGTGGCGGCCGCGCGGCTGGTCATTTGCTCACCTGGTCGACGCGGGTGCCGTCCAACCATGGTTGCGGGTCGGCGAGGAAGGGGGTGTCGGCGAGGCGGTCGAGGTCTTCGAAGAAGGCTTTGGTGGTGCGGGCGGCTGCGGCGGTGGTGCCGACGGAGATGAATCCGGCTTGTTCGGCGTCCAGGCCGCGGGAGAGGGATTTGTCGGAGCCGAAGTAGACGGCGCGTTTGAGTTCGGCGATGGCGATCGGGTTGCGGGCGGCCAGCCGTGCGGCGGTGGCGTGGCTTTCGGCGAGCAGGTCCTCGGCGGGGAGCAGACGGTGAATCAGTCCGAGGCGCAGCGCTTCCCGGGCGGTGAAGGGTGTGCCTTCGAGGGTGATCTCGATGGCTTTGGCGGCGCCGAGCAGGCGGGTGAGGCGTTGGGTGGCGCCGCCGCCGGGGATGAGGTTGGCCAGTGTCTCGATCTGGCCGAGGCGCACGTGCTCGGCGTCGGCGGCGTAGCGCAGGTCGCAGGCCAGCGCGATTTCGTGGCCGCCGCCTAGTGCGGGTCCGTTGATGGCGGCGAGGTAGGCGACGCGGGAGCGGTTCATCCGCAAGGTGGTGCGCTTCCAGCGGTGGCCCCAGACCAGGCCCGCGCCGAGGCCGCCGCCGTGGCGTTCGATCAGGCCGGTTGCGCCGGGTACGCGCAGCGCGACCGAGGCGGCGCGCAGGAACGGTGCCGCGGCGCGGGCGGGGACGAAGGGATGTGGCCGGTCGATCATGCCGCCGAGGGCGGCGGGGTCGGCGTGGGTGAGGAAGCGGCCGGGTAGTCCCCCGGTGAGCACTACCGCGCCGATGGTGTCGTCGGTGTCTACCGCGGCGGTGAGGGTGTCGAGGTCGCGGACGACGGCGGGGGTGACGAAGTTGAGCGGGGGCGCGACGACGCGTGCGGTGAGTACTCGCCCGGTGCGGTCGAGTTCGATGGTGTCCAGGTGCAGGTCGGCGGCGGGCATCGGCGGCTCCTTCGGTGCTCGGGTGGGGAACGCGAGAGTGTTTGCACGCGAACCTGTTTCGGTTGTGGCGGCCCCATCCCTCGACGGTCGTCTACACGATAGTGTTCCGGACCGGCCTGGCAGCCGGTCCGGAACACGGTTCGCCGGAGGGAGTCAGGCGGTGGGCTTGTGTACTCGCTCGGCGTGGAATTCCAGCAGGGCCGCGAGGGTCTGTTCCGGTGCTTCCAGTTGTGGGTAGTGGCCGATTCGGGGCAGTTCCACCACGTCGGGGTCGGTGATGAGTTCGCGGTAGCGGTGCGCCATGTGGCCGCCGGAGACGGGGTCGGTGACGCCGTCGACGAGCCGGATCGGGACCTGGGACTGCTGCAGTGCGCCCACCCAGCGCCGCCGCTGTTTGCGGCGTTCGGCCATGTAGCGGATGAGCTTGTGGCCGTTGCGTTTTCCGTGTTTGCTGCACCACAGCAGCCAGAATTGGTGCAGTTCGATGTCGGTGGGTTTGGTGTCGGGCCCGAAGACGGTGGCCAGGCTGCGGTGGAAGGTGCGCTCGGTACCCAGGACGCCGACGAGCGGGCCGAGGGGTCCTGCCAGCAGTCGCTGCACCGGACGGGCGCGGTGGGCCTCGGGGAACAAGCCGCCGTTGAGCAGGAGCACCGATTCGATCGCCAGCGATTCGTCGCCTGCCGCGCGGCGTTCGGCGTCGCGTGCCAGGAGTTCTTGGGCGACGGTGTCGCCGTAGTCGTGGGCGAGGATGTGGAATCGGCTGATGCCTTGTTCGCGCAGCAGGTTCTCGTGCAGGTCGGCTTGGTCGGTGATGCGGTAGTCGTAGTGGCGAGGTTTGGCCGACCAGCCGAAACCGATCATGTCGGGGGCGATGACGCGGGCGAAACGTTCACACAGACCGGGCCAGATGCGGTGCCAGTCCCAGGACGCGGTGGGAAATCCGTGTATGCATACCAGCGTCCCGTCGGCGCCTGAGCCTCCGTCGCGCCAGAAGATCTGGTGGCCGCGATGAGTGTGGCGTCGTCCGTTCGCCCGCCAGGACGCGAACTCCTCCATGTCTACCTCCTTGTCGTCGACAAGCATGGCGCGTGGGTGCGCCCGGGCACAGTAGTTCGGCCGACCGCGCACGTGTCATCTACCGCGCGGGCGGTTTGCCGATCGTGCGCTCTGCGAGAATTCCACCGTGCATGTCGCGATCGGCTTGGTTGTTCTCGTCGCGTCGGCGGCCGCGTTGGCGGCGCTGGCGCGCCGGTTCGGGGTCTCCGAACCGTTGGTACTGACGGTGGGCGGTGTGGCGGCGTCGTATCTGCCGTTCGTGCCGGAGATCCACCTGGAGCCGGAGATCATTCTGCTCGGTTTCCTGCCTCCTTTGCTGTATACCGCCGCGATCCGCACGTCGCTGGTGGATTTCCGGGCGAATGTGCGCACGATCGCGTTGTTGTCGGTGGGGTTGGTGTTGTTCACCACGTTCGCGGTGGCGGTGGTGGTGTGGTGGCTGTTGCCGGTGCCGTTCGCGGTGGCGGTCGCGTTGGGTGCGGTGGTGGCTCCGCCGGACGCGGTGGCGGCGACGGCGGTGGCGCGCCGGATCGGGATGCCGCGGCGGATCGTGACGATTCTGGAGGACGAGTCGTTGTTCAACGACGCGACCGCGCTGGTGGCGTTGCGGACCGCGCTGGCGGCGACGGCGGGCACGGTGTCGGTGTGGGAGGCGGGGGCGGATTTCCTGCTGGCGGCCGGTGGCGGCGCGGCGGTGGGGGTGGTCGTGGCGTATCTGCTGGCGATGCTGCGGCGGCGTATCACCGATCCGGTGATGGACACGACGCTGTCGTTCCTGGCGCCGTTCGCGGCGTATCTGCCTGCCGAGAGCATCCATGCCTCCGGGGTGATCGCGGTGGTGGTGTGCGGCATGATCCTCGGGCACAACGCGCCGGCTTGGCAGAGTGCCGCGTCGCGGATCGCCGAGCGCATCAATTGGCGGACGATCCAGTTCATTCTGGAGAGTGCGGTGTTCGTGTTGATCGGGTTGCAGGTGCGCGGGATCGTGGAGGGTGCTTGGCACAGCGATCTCGATCACGCCACGTTGGTGCTGTCGGCGCTGGCGGTGGTGGCGGTGACGATGCTGGCGCGGCCGATCTGGGTGTTCGGTTCCTCGCTGGTGTCGCACAGTCTCGGCAACGGTGCGGCGGTGCCGGCCGGTCAACTGGTCGTGGTGTCGTGGGCGGGGATGCGCGGTGTGGTGACGCTGGCGGCGGTGTTGCTGCTGTCGGAGGACACGCCGCTGTTGGCCGTGCTGAAGCTGCTGGCGCTGGTGGTGGTGGCGGGGACGTTGCTGGTGCAGGGGACGTCGCTGCCGTGGCTGGTGCGGTGGCTGCGGTTGCGTGCGCCCAGTCGCGCCGAGGACGCGTTGCAGAAGGCGAATGTGTTGCAGCAGGCGACAACGGCCGGTTTGGCCGCGCTCGAAGAGCAGATCACTGCGGATACGCCGACCGGGGTGGTGCAAACGTTGCGTGATCGCGTGTCGTGGAAGGCGAATGCGGCGTGGGAGCGGCTGGGGCGGGCGGAATCGGAACTGGTGACGCCCACTGCGGAGTACCGACGGCTGCGGTTGGCGATGTTGCGTGCCGAACGCGAATCGGTGCTGCGGGTGCGGGATTCGGGCACGGTCGACTACCAGATCCTGCAGCATGTGCTGGCGCAGTTGGATCTGGAGGAGTCGATCATCGATCGCTTCGATGAGGCCGAGGAGGAGCGCGCGGAACCGTTGGCCGCGCCGGTGGGTGAGGAGGTGTGCGCGCATCTGCGGGACGCGCCGCTGGTGCGTGCGCACGCCGGGCCGGACGAATGCGCCGAGTGCGTCGCGGAGGGGCTGGCGTGGGTGCATTTGCGGATGTGCCTGTCGTGCGGGCACGTGGCCTGCTGCGACTCCTCGCCGGGCAATCACGCGACCAAGCATCACGGGGCCAGTGGTCATCCGGTGATGCGCAGTGTGGAGCCGGGCGAGGCGTGGCGTTGGTGTTATGTCGATGAACTGCTGGGCTAGCCGGGCGGGGTCAGCGCTGGGCGTGGCTGTAGATCAGGCGCGCGTATTCGGCCAGTAGTTGGTCCAGCGACAGATTCTCCCCGCCCGCGGCGATCTGCTGGTAGCCGACGAGCATCGCCATGCCCAGTGAGGTGACCACGGCGGCGGTGTCGTCGTCGCGGACGATGCCTTTGACCGCTTTGTGAACGGTGCGCCTGCGGGATTCGTCGACGCGTTTGAGGGCGAGGTTGACCGATTCGTCGTTGGCCGCCCAGGCGCGGATGGCGGCTTCGGCGGCATGGTGCAGGCCGGCGGCGAGGTCGGACATCGCGCGGATGTCGTCGTCGGGGTTGCCCTTGTTGAACGGCATGGTGCCCAGGATGCGCACTTGGCGGTTCTCCCAGTGCTCGAGCAGGGCGTCGACGAATCCCTGCCAGCTGCCGAAGTGGTGGTAGAACGACCCGCTGGTGACGCCGAGTTGCCTGCACAGCACACCGATGTTGAGACCCTTGAAGCCGAGTTCGGCGAGCACTTCCAACCCGGTGTCGAAGTACTGCTCCTTGGTGACCACTCGTGACATAAGTGCGCCGTTCTCTTCGTTCGGTCAGGGGGAGGGACCGAACAGTACCGCATCGTAGCGTCGGCCGGACCGAGCCCGGGAAGTACCGTTGCGTATCCCGAGAAGACTCTTCGGTACCTGTTACCTGCTGAAATACCTAGCGCCCGAACATGATGCGTCCGCGGACGGCGCGCGCTCGATAACAGAGCATCTGCTCTGTTATTGTGTCGGCATGCCCCGCCCCCGGACGCACGACCCCGATACCGTGCTCGACGCCGCGGAATCACTGGCCGTTCGCTCCGGCCCCGCCGCGGTCACCACACGCGCGGTCGCCGCCGCCACCGGCATCTCCAACGGCGCGATCTACCACACCTTCGGATCCCGCGCGGAGTTGCTCGGCCGCACCTGGTTGCGCGCCGCGCGCCGCTTCCTCGACCTGCAGACCGCCCTGGTCACCGCGGCGCTCGACCGGCGCGACGACGTGGAGGCCGTGGTCGCGGCCGCCGAGGCGCCCGCCGTCTTCGCCGAGCGCCACCCGGACTCCTCGCGGTTGCTGCTGGCCGTGCGGCGCGAGGAACTGCTGGGCGAGGTGCCCGACAGCGTCGCCGCCGACCTCGCGGCCACCGACGCGGTACTGGTCGAGCTGCTGGTGCGGCTGTCGCGCCGGCTGTGGCAGCGCGGCGATCGCCACGCCGTCGACGTCATGACGTTGTGCCTGGTCGATCTGCCCACCGCCGTGCTGTTGCGCCGTGACCGGCTGGCGGATCCGCGCGCGCGGGAGTACCTGCGCGGCGCCGTGCGCGCCGTGCTCGCCGTCGGCCCGCCGCCGCTGTGACCCCCGCCACCGATCCTCGAATGGAAGGAACACCATGCCCACACTCGACTACCACGACAAGATTGCCGTTCTGGATCTGGGCGGCGACGAAAACCGTTTCTCCCCGGATTTCCTGGACCAGGTCGGCGCCCACCTCGACACCGCTGTGGCCGACGGCGCCCAGGGCCTGGTCACCACCGCGAGCGGCAAGTTCTACTCCAACGGACTGGATCTGGACTGGCTCGGCGCTCACGCCGAGCGCGCCGAGTGGTACGTCGAGCAGGTGCAGGCGCTGCTGGCCCGCGTACTGACCTTTCCCATGCCCACCGCCGCCGCGTTGCCCGGCCACGCGTTCGGTGCGGGTGCCATGCTGGCCATCGCCCACGACTACCGGGTCATGCGCGCCGACCGCGGCTACTTCTGTTTTCCCGAAGTCGACATCCACATCCGCTTCACCCCGGGCATGGCCGCGCTCATCCAGGCCAAACTCACCCCGAAGAGCGCCGTCGCCTCGATGACCACCGGCCGCCGCTTCGGTGGCATCGACGCCGCGGCCTTCGACATCGTCGACGCCACCGCCGCCGAAGGAGCGGTCACCGACACCGCCGCGGCCCTGCTCGCTCCGCTGGGCGGCAAAGATCCCGGCACCCTCGGCGCGATCAAGAACACCATGTACGCCACTGCCGTCGCGGCATTGACCGCCTAGAAGGTCCCGTCGCCGCTGCTCGACCCGAAGTACACGGTGCGGCAACACTTTTCCGGATGCGGCACCCGGAACGACGCGGTGTTCGATCGGCGCGGACAGGGCAGCGGCGCCCGCGCCGTCGCGGGCCGAAACCTGACCGCGACGGCGCCTCTGCGGGAGTGGCGATTGCGGTATCGGCGCCGCCGGGCGCCGTCACAGCGTGAACGTCAGCCGCTGGGGCCGGATGTAGTCAATGGGGTCGTGTAATGCGCGCAGTTCCGGTCGTCGTGCCTCGGGGATCTTGTCCAGTTCCGCGCGCAGCGGCGCGTCGTAGGTCGCCGCGCTCGCGGTGAGTCCGGGCAGCCAGTTGTCGTGATGGGACGGAACGAACAGTCCCGGCGACAGCGCCTCGAGGTAGGTGCGGGGATCGCGCAGGCCGTTGCTGATCTGGTTGTAGCCCTGTACGGCGCCGATCTGCACGTCGGTGGCCGGTAGCGCGGCGAGGACGTCGAACACGTGTGGTGCGCGTTCGGTGAGCGGCCCGGTCGAGTCGTGCCACACCAGGCACAAGCCCGGTACCCGGAACTGGTACAGCAGTACCCCGCCCTCGGCGTCACGCAGCCGCGGCGCTCCTTGCAGCAGGCCTTCGAGTGTCGGCGGGTGCGTGCGCACGATTCCCGGTTCGGGGCGGGGGAAAAACCGTGGTGAGCCGCCGACGGGATCGGGTGGGGTGCGTGCGGAGTGCAGATGCCGGACGACGGTGACCTCGACCGCGCCGACGGTGCAGTCTTCCCGGGTGCCGATCGGGGTGTCCGCGTCACCGTGCGCGACGGTGGGGAACGTCGGGTCGCTGACCTGCGCGGCGATATTCGCGCAGTGCTCGGCGGTGCCGTGCACGGTGGCCCCGGTGGCCTGCGCGATGCGGCCGGCGTCGCCCGCGTGGTCGAAGTGCCCGTGACCGATGAAGATCGCCGTAGGCGCCAGGTCCGCCAACTGCTGGGGGGTGGCCGGGACGTATCCGGTGCTGGTCAGCCGCGGCACCCAGGCATCGAGCAGGAATACCGAACCGCCGATGGCCACCGCGTAGGTGGTGCAGCCGGCCCACGACAGCACGACCCGGTCGGTGCGCGGTGCGCCGGTTGCGGGGTCGACGGTGTCGGCCCCGAAGAACCGGGTACGCGCCGCGATCGTGCGGGGATCGGCGGGGTCGGCCACAGGCCGTAGTCGTCCGGCCGCCAGGGTCGCCAATTTGCCGCCGGGACCGAACAGACCCGCGCCGGGAAGCTTGCACACGCGGCTACCCCATCACGGGCGAGGGGCTGCGGGCAAGAGGATCGGTCTACAGGCGGATACCGAGTAGCGCGTCGACGGCGGTGGCGATCAGCGCCGGGGCGTCGGTGTCCTGGCCGCCGTAGTCGAGGGCTCGGCGGGCCCAGCTGTCGAGCGCGTCGAGCGCCTTGGGGGTGTCCAGGTCGTCGGCCAGGTGCTGGCGCACGCGGGCGACGGTGTCGGCGGCCGAGGGTCCCGCAGGGCGGGCGGCGGCGTCGCGCCACAGCTCCAGCCGCCGCTGCGCCTGCTCGAGCAGGGCGTCGGTCCACATCCGGTCCTGGCGGTAATGCCCGGCCAGCAACCCCAGGCGGATGGCCGCCGGGTCGACGCCGTCGCGGCGCAGCGCCGAGACCAGCACGAGGTTGCCGCGCGACTTCGACATCTTCTCCCCGTCCAGCCCGATCAGGCCGGCGTGCACGTAGTGGCGGGCGAAGCGGCGGCCGGCGATGAGCGACTCGGCGTGCGCGGCGGAGTATTCGTGGTGAGGGTAGATCAGGTCGCTGCCGCCGCCCTGGATGTCGAATTCCGGGCCGATGCGGTTCAAGGCGATCGCCGAACACTCGATGTGCCAGCCGGGGCGTCCCGGGCCGAATGGGGCGGGCCAGGACGGCTCGCCCGGACGCGCCGCGCGCCACAGCAGCGCGTCGATGGGGTCGCGCTTGCCGGGGCGGTCGGGGTCGCCGCCGCGTTCGGCGAACAGCCGCTCCATGGTGGGGCGGTCGTAGCCGGATTCGTAGCCGAACTGCTCGGTGGCGTCGGCGCGGAAGTAGACGTCGGGGAATTCGGCGTCGTCGACGACGTAGGCCGCGCCCGAGGCCAGTAGTTTCTGCACGAATTCCACGACCTCGTCGACGGATTCGATGGCGCCGATGTAGTCGCGCGGCGGCACGATCCGCAGCGCGGCCATGTCCGCACGGAACAGATCGGTCTCCGCGGCGCCCAGCTCGCGCCAGTCCACGCCGTCGCGGGCGGCGCGTTCGAACAGCGGGTCGTCGACGTCGGTGACGTTCTGCACGTAGTGCACTTCGTGGCCGGCGTCGCGCCACAGACGGTTGACCAGATCGAAGGTCAGGTAGGTCGCGGCGTGGCCGAGGTGGGTGGCGTCGTAGGGGGTGATGCCGCAGACGTACATCGTCGCGGTGGAGCCGGGGGCGACCGGGCGCACCTGACGGTCGGCGGTGTCGTACAACCGCAACGGCGGTCCTGCTCCGGGGACGGTGGGGAGGGCGGTATCGGACCAGGACTGCATGCTTACGAGGGTAAAGGTGTGGTGGGGATCATCGGTCCCCGGCCCGGTGCCCACGGCCCTCCGGCGGGTGTGCTCGCCCGTCGCGACCTGCGCCTTCCAGCAAATCGTTGGATGTCAATGATTTCGGTTTCGCTGAATCAGCTGCCCGCGCGGCGGGTGGGATCGGCGATCGTGTTGGGCGTGATCGCGAACGTGCCGTCCAGTTCGGGGATGTCGGGATCGGTGTCGGCGAGGGCGAGCTGGGTGAATTCGCCGCGGGCGACGTCGAACTCGAGTTCGTGATAGGCGACCGTATCGCCCCAGTCCGCGGAAGGCAAAGAGATGAACCGCATGGTGAAGCGCCCGGAGTCCACCGAGCCTTCGGTGAGGACGTAGACGCCGAAGTGGTTCTCCCCCGCCGAGCTCAGCCAGTAGACGCCGTTGTCGTAGAGGTGCAGGTCGGTGTCGGGATACGGCTTCTTGTCGTAGAGGTGCACATAATGCAGTGCGACGCGGTAGGTCGGTGCGCCGATGACGATCCGCACCGCCGGTGCCGCCCGGTCCGGAGTGGAGTGGGGCATCGCGTCCTCCTCGTCGTGGCGCCGCGCGTTCGAAGCTTCAACTGTGCCAGGAAACCGTCCTGCGCGGCGCCGGGTTCAGAAGGCGGGCCACGGGATGGGGCGCGAGGTGCGCGGCACCGGCATCACCGGTTCGTCGAGCAACTGCTGAGTGCGCTCGATCAACGCGTCGATCTCGGTGTCGGTGAGGTGCGCGCTGAGGGTGTCGGCGAACGCCCCGGGCAGTTGCTTGGCGAACGCGGTGATGTCCGCGATCAGGCCGTCGCCGACGGGTTGACCGGCCCAGCCCCACAGCACGGTGCGCAGTTTGTACTCGGCGTGCAGGCAGATGCCGTGGTCGACGCCGTAGACCTGCCCGTCCAGCCCTTCCAGGGCGTGCCCGCCCTTGCGGTCGGCGTTGTTGAGCAGCACGTCGAGCACCGCCACGCGCTGGAGTCGCGGATCGTCGGCGTGGATGAGTGACACTTCGTTGCCCGCGTCGTCCACCGCGCGCAGCACCTCGCGGAATCCGTTCGGCACCGCGCCCGCGGGGCACAGGTCGATCAGGTCCAGGCGGTCGCCGCGGTCGGTGTGGTTGTCCGCGCCGACGACCCAGCGTTGCACCATGCCGATCCCGAAAGGGCCCTCGCGCAGAATGGTTTCGGGGATCACGCCCCAGCCGACGGCCTCGGAGATCAGATAGGAGGCGACCTCGCGCCCGGCCAGGGTGCCGTCGGGGAAGTCCCACAGGGGCCGTTCGCCGCGGATCGGTTTGTAGACCACCCGCAGCGGCGCGCCGTCGATGGCGGTGTCGTTCACGTCGCAGACCAGTGTCACGTTGCTGGCGGTGCTGATCCGCCCGATCACCGTCAGTTCGCCGCTGTGGAATCCGTCCCCGGTCTCGGCCACCGAATCACTCCTCCAGTTCGGCCGCGCCGAAGATGTCACCGCGCTTGTAGCCGTTGGTGCGCACGCACATGTGTCCGCGTGCCGAGAGCGGCTCGCCGCACAGCGGGCACGGCGGGCGGCCCGCCGCGATCACCCGGGTGGAGCGCAACGCGAATTCGCGGGCCTGGATCGGGGTGAGGAACACCCGCACCGCGTCGGGGCCCTCTTCGGTGTCGTCGAGCACCACCGACTCGTCGACCTCGGTCTCGGTGATCGCCAGCAGTTCCACCACCACAGCCCCGGCGTCGGCGTCCCAGCCCAGGCCCATGGTGCCGACGCGGAACTCGGCGTCGATCGGGGTGACCAGGGGCGCGTTGTCGCTGACGTCCTCGGCCTGCGGGGGCACTTCCGCGCCGAAGCGGCGCGCCACCTCGTCCAGCAGCAGACCCATCCGGTCGGCGAGCACCTTGACCTGCTGCTTTTCCAGCAGCACGCTGACCACGCGCGGCTCCTGCACCGCCTGCAGATAGAACGCGCGATCGCCCGGCTCACCGACGGTCCCGGCGACGAAACGATCGGGGGTGCGGAATACATGGATTGCGCGTGACACATGCACCTCCTGATACGTGACCCTGATCGACTACCCGCGGTGCGGGGATTCCATACAACGACCGCTCGGTTGTTTACAAGGAATCTCGACGCTCCGCATTCCCATTATCCGCACTGCCGGTATTGCCGAGCTCGCCACCGGGGACTGGCCCGGAGCTCTCCGGTCCGGGCGCTGCCGAGGTCGCTGCCGGGCGTTGTGCGCCGGCAGCGGCGAGCGCGGACAGGTCGGCGCCGGTGTCGTTGAGCCGCCATACGTAGGGCGCGGTCGGGGTGTAGCGCACGACGCTGATCGAGGCGGGCTCCACGACGATGCGCTGGAAGCCGTCGAGGTGAATGCCCAGCGCGTCGGCGAGGACCGACTTGATCACGTCCCCGTGCGTGCACGCCACCCACAGCGCGTCGCGGCCGTGCTGCTCGGCCAGGGCGCGGTCGTGGTCGCGGATCGCGGCGACCGCGCGCGCCTGCACCTGTGCCAGACCCTCCCCGCTGGGGAATACCGCGCCGGAGGCATGGCGCTGCACGACTTTCCACAGCGGTTCTTCCAGCAGTTCGGCGATGGGGCGGCCGGTCCACTCGCCGTAGTCCACCTCGAGCAGCCGGTCGTCGAATACCGGTTCCAGCCCGAACTTTTCCGCCAGCGGTGCGATCGTGCGCTGACAGCGCAGCAGCGGGGAGTGCACGATGCGTTCGATCGGCAGCCCGGCGAGGCGTTCGGCCACGGCCCTCGCCTGCTCCTCGCCGCGCTCGGTGAGCTCGACGCCGGTGCTGCGACCGGCCAGGGTGCGGGCGCTGTTGGAGGTCGACACACCGTGGCGCAACAGGATCACCGTCATGCGGCCAGCCTAGCGATCATGTCGCCGAGACCACCCCGCCCGCCAGCAGGCCCATGATGATCGCGCCCAGCACGACGCGGTAGCCGACGAACCAGTACAGCGAATGCCGTGCCACGAAACGCAACAGCCACGCCACCGACGCGTAGCCGACCACGAACGCCAGCACGGTGGCCACCAGCAGTTGCGGCCCACTGGCGTTGAGGCCCTCACCAGCGGGTTCGAACGCGTCCGGCAGGCTGAACAGGCCCGAGGCGGTCACGGCGGGGATGGCCAGCAGGAACGAAAACCGCACGGCCGCTTCGCGCTCCAAGCCCAGGAACAGGCCCGCGGTCGAGGTCGCTCCCGAACGCGAGACACCGGGGATCAACGCCAGGCATTGCGCGAAACCCATGGCCAAACCGTCGCGGGTGGTCAGTTGCTCGATCGAGCGTTCCTTGCGGCCGAAGTGCTCACCGGCGGCGATGACCAGGGCGAAGAAGATCAGCATGAACGACACCAGCCACAGATTGCGGGCGCCGGTGCGGATCTCGTCTTTGAACAAGAACCCCAGCACCCCGATGGGAATGGTGGCGATGATCACATACCAGCCGATTCGATAGTCGAGTTCGCGCTGGGCCTGCTCGTCGAGAACGCGCCTGTGCTCGGCGGTGAGGACGGGAAGCTTCGTGGTGGGCTGATCGTGCAGCGGCAGTTCCCGGCGATCGCGCGGGCCCACCCGCTCGCGCAGGCCCGCGAACCAGGCCAACACGATCCGCCAGATGTCCTTGGCGAAGAACACCAGCACCGCGGCCTCGGTGCCCAGCTGGGTGACCGCGGTGAACGAGGCGCCCGCGTCGTCGCCGAAGAAGACCGTCGACACGATGCGCAGATGCGCAGAGGAGGAAACCGGCAGAAACTCCGTCAGTCCCTGCACCAGACCCAGCACCAAGGCCTGCACCCAGGTCATCGACTCGCCAACCACGAACCATCCTCCACTTCCGCCCGAAATACGCGTCCCTACCTGGGCATTGATGCAGCGGTCGGTCGCTTGTCCGTGACTACCGCCCCAATCTCGCAGCGACAGTACAGTGTCGAGGACGCGACGGCGTGCCCGGCTGTCGGGCTGCCGCCACCGCGAGGGCGGCGGTTTCCCCGCGCACCGAAGCGCGACCCACTGTGCTGGTGGACGCCCGGTCGCGTATCCACACTCTAGGCTTGGCGCCGTGACGAATGCGCGGACACGGTGATGGAACAGCGGACGGTGGGCCGTAGCGGCCTGCGGGTGTCGCGGATGGGCCTGGCGACCCATACCTGGGGTTCGCACACCGACGCCGAGGACGCCGCGGGACAGTTGGTGGCGTTCGTGGAGGCGGGCGGCACGCTGGTGGACACCTCCCCCGCCTATGCGGGCGGGGCCGCGCAGCGCATCCTGGCCGAACTGTTGGGTGATCTGGTCTCGCGGGACGAGCTGGTACTCAGCGGGTGCGCGGGGACCGCGCCGTGGGGGTTTCCCCCGGCGGGGGTGCCGGTGCCCGCGCAGGTCACGGTGGATACCTCGCGGCGGGCGTTGCTGCGTCAATTGGATCGCACGCTGTTGGAGTTGGGCACCGACCACCTCGACATCTGGAATGTGGCGGTGTGGGATCCGCGCACGCCGCTCGAGGAGGTGGCCTCGACGCTGGAGCAGGCGGTGCGCTCGGGCCGGGTGCGGTATGCGGGGGTGCGCGGGTTCGGGGCCTGGCAGCTGGCCAGCCTGGCCGCGGTGGCGCCGGTGACCGCGGCGCAGACGCCGTATTCGCTGCTGGCGCGGGGTGCCGAAGCCGATGTGGTGCCGGCGGCGCGGTTCCACGGGGTCGGGGTCATCGCCTCGGCGCCGTTGGCGGGCGGCATCTTGACCGGCAAGTATCGCGACGGTGTTCCCGCCGATTCCCGGGGCGCCGATGAGGCGACCGCGGCGGAGATCCGCAGTGGTCTCGACGAGCGCGCCACCCGGGTGGTGGATGCGCTGGTGACCGCCGCGGACGGGCTGGGTACCTCGCCGCTGGCGGTGGCGCTGGCCTGGATCCGGGATCGGCCCGGCATCGCGAGCATGATCGTCGGCGCTCGCGATATCGGGCAGCTCACCGGCGTGCTGGCCGCCGAGACCCTGGAGCTGCCGCGGGCGATCGCCGCGGCCCTCGACGACGTCAGTGCGCGCGCCGCGGATTAGCCTTGCCTGCATGAGCACTGCAGCGACCGGGGGTGGGCGTGGGAACCGAGTCCGAACCGGGTGGTGGCGTGGGCTCGCGACCTTGTTCGCGGCGAGCCTGCTGGCCGGGTCGGTCGCGTGTGCCACGGACGCCGGTTCCTCGCACGGCGGGCACGGGCCGACGACGGCGACGCTGAGCGATCTGGATCCGGTGCCGATCGGGCCGGAGCCCGCGCCCGCGCTGCCGGTGACCGTGCGGTCGTTCGACGGCGCCGAGGTGACCGTCGCCGATGCCTCCCGCATCATCGCCGTGGACCGTTACGGCACCCTCGCCCAGATCGTGTACGCGCTGGGGTTGGGGCCCAAGCTGGTGGGGCGCAGCACGTCGGCGGCGTTTCCGGCGGTGCGGGATGTGCCGAACGTGGCCGGGGGCAACGGGTCGCTGAATGTGGAGTCGGTGCTGGCGATGCGGCCGTCGGTGTTCTTGACCGACACCACCAGCGCCGCGCCCGCGGTGCGCGAGCAGTTGCGTGCGGCCGGTGTCACGGTGGTCTATTTCGACCCGGAGCGCACCATGGACGGGGTGGGGCCGCAGATCGAGGCGGTCGCGGCCGCGTTGGGTGTGCCGGAGCGGGGGCAGGCGCTGGCGCGGCGCACCCGCGACGAGATCGCCGCCGCCAGCGCCGCGGTGCCCGCGCAGGATCCTCGGTTGACCATCGCGTTCCTGTATCTGCGGTCGAGCGCGATCACGATGCTCGCCGGTCCGGGGTCGGGAGCGGATGCGTTGATCGCGGCGCTGGGCGCGCGTGACGCGGGCGCGGTCGCCGGATTGACCGAGCCGTTCACCGCGATCACCAGTGAGGCGATGATCGGTGCGGCGCCGGATGTCCTGTTGGTGATGTCGGACGGGTTGAAGTCCGTCGGTGGTGTGGAGGGGTTGCAGAAGGTGCCCGGTATCGCGCAGACCCCGGCCGGCCGCGATCGGCGTGTGGTGGACATGTCCGATGCGGTGCTGTTGAGTTTCGGCCCCAACACCGGCCGGGTGATCGCGGCGCTGAGCGCGGCGGTGTACGGCACCGGGCCCGCATGAGTGTTTCGCGGACCGAAGCGGCGCGGCCGTCGGTGACGCCGGTGCCGAAGTCGCGTAGCCGTTCGCGGGTGGTGCTGATGTTCGCGGTCGCGGTGGCCGGGTTGGTGGCGTTGGCGTTGGCGTCGGCGGCGATCGGGCAGGTGCCGACGACGCCCGGGGAGGTGGCGGGCAGTGTGCTGCACCGGATCGGGTGGGACATCGGGCCGATGCCCGCGCATCCCTCGGGCGAGGTGACGCTGTGGCAGGTGCGGTTCCCGCGGGTGGTGCTGGCGATGCTGGTCGGGGCGGCGCTGGCGACAGCGGGTGCGTTGTTGCAGGGTGTGTTCGCCAACCCTTTGGCCGAGCCGGGGGTGATCGGGGTGTCGGCGGGGGCGGCGGTCGGCGCGGGCACGGTCATCGTGGTGGGCGGGGCGTTCGTGGCGGCCTGGTCGGTGGCCGCGGCGGCGTTCGTCGCGGGGCTGGCGACCACGTCGCTGGTGTATCTGCTGGCACGCTCGGGTGGGCGCACCGAGGTCGTGACGCTGGTGCTCACCGGTGTCGCGATCAACGCGTTCGCGGGCGGGTTGATCGCGCTGCTGCTGTTCGTGGCCTCCCCCGCCGCCCGCGATCAGATCGTGTTCTGGCAGCTGGGCTCGCTGAATGGGGCCACGTGGGAGTCGGTGGGTGTGGTGGCGCCGTTGACCGCGGTCGGTGTCGCCGCCGCGGTACTGCTGGCGCCGAGGCTGGATCTGCTGGCGCTCGGGGAGTCGGCGGCCCGTCACCTGGGTGTCGACGTGGAGCGTTTGCGGCGCAATGTGATCGTGGTGGTGGCGGTGCTGGCCACCGCCGGGGTCGCGTTCACCGGCATCATCCTGTTCGTCGGGTTGATCGTCCCGCACCTGGTGCGGATGCTGGTCGGGCCCGCCCACCGGGTGCTGATCCCCCTTAGCGCCGTCGTCGGCGCGGTGGTGCTGCTGGCCGCCGACGTCACCGCCCGCTCCCTGGTCGACAACGCCGACCTGCCCTTGGGCATGCTCACCTCCCTGATCGGCGGTCCCGTCTTCTTCTGGCTGCTGCGCCGCACCCGGGCCCGCTCCGGAGGCTGGGCATGAGCCCGCGTGCCGTTCCTCGCGTGGCACTTGGATGCGGTGAATGCCGAGAAGCCTGCTCGACGGTGTGTTACTCGCGGCCTGGAGGTGTGGGGTGAGTTTGTTGCGGACGGTGCATGAGTTGCCGGGGTGGCCGCAGCGGGGGGATGTGACGGTGCGGGCGGCGGGGGTGAGTGTGGACCGGCGCAGCGGCGGGCAGGCGCGTCGGGTGCTCGACGGCATCGACTTCGAAGTGGTCGCGGGACAGGTCGTGGCTTTGGTGGGGCCCAACGGTGCGGGTAAGTCGACGTTGCTGGCGGCGCTGGCGGGCGAATTGGCGCCCGGCGCGGGAGCGGTGGAACTCGACGGGCGACCGTTGGCGCACTGGACGCCCTTGGACATGGCCCGGCGGCGGGCGGTGTTGCCGCAGACCCACACCGTCGGTTTCCCCTTCACCGCGCGCGAAGTGGTGGCGATGGGCCGCGCGCCCTGGGTGCGCACCGAGCGCCGGGAACTCGACGAGGAGCAGATCGCGGCCGCGATGGCCGCCACCGACGTCGAACACCTCGCCACCCGCTCGTTTCCGACCCTGTCCGGCGGTGAACGCGCCCGGGTCGCGCTGGCCCGCGTGCTGGCGCAGGACACCGCCACCCTGCTTTTGGACGAGCCGACCGCCGCTTTGGACCTCGGCCATCAGGAGGCCGTGCTGCGTTTGGCCGCCGCCCGCGCCGCCGACGGCGCGGCGGTGGTCGTCGTCCTGCACGACCTGGGTATCGCGGCCGCCTACGCCGATCGGGTCGCGGTGCTGGACGCCGGTCGCATCGCCGCGGACGGACCGCCGCGGGTGGTGCTCACCACCGAACTGCTCACGCGCGTCTACCAGCATCCGGTGGAAGTTCTCGACCACCCGGTGACGGGTGCGCAACTGGTGCTTCCCGTTCGCCGCTGACCCGCGGAGATCGGCCGGTCGGCGCGGCGTGTGGTCGTCGCTGCGCACACGGCGGCGTGGCCGGCGCCGGATGGCCGGTGCTCGGATCGAGCCGCATGGCCGGTAACCACGTCGGCCGACCTGCTCAGTCGGGGACCGGCTGTGCGCGCCGAACACAGCGAATGCGGCGTCCTCGCTGGTGAGAGTGCAGGTGCGGGTTGGCCTACCGCAGTGAACGCCCGCGTCGTAGCAGCTTCTCGGGACCGGCCGGCGTCCGCAGCGCCGATCCAGGGCCGCGCGGCGTCGAAATCCATGCGGCAGAATCCTTTTCACACAACACACGGTTGTGGATCGCCGCCGGCCGGTTGTTTGATCCGGCTTCTCGACCTTGCTTTGATCGCTGCTGTCAACAGCGAGTTCTTGAAGCGGGAGGTACGCGATTTGGTGGCCAGACGATCCCTGGGTCGGCAGTTCGGATGGTTGTGGGCGTCCTACGCAGTCAGCGCCTACGGCTCCGGGCTGGGGTTCGGCGCACTACCGCTGATCGCCGTGCTGGTGTTGCACGCCAGCCCCTTGCAGGTCTCCGTGCTGTCAGCGGTGGGTCCGGCAGTGGGTGCGCTGATCGCGCTGCCGCTCGGGCCGTGGGTGGAGTTCCGCCGTAAGCGACCGGTGATGATCACGATGGACCTGGCCCGGTTCGCGGTCATGGCAACGATCCCGCTGGCTTACGCCTTCGGCCGGATCGGTTTCGTCCAGTTGGTGGTCGTCTCAGCCGTGGTCGCCGCGGCCAAGATCGCCTTCAATGCGGCGAGCGGCGCCTACCTGAAGGCACTCGTGCGGCCGGGGGATCTGCTCGTGGCCAACGCGCGGTTCGAGTCCACGAACTGGAGTTCCATCGCTGTCGGGCCGCCACTGGGCGGGGCGGCGATCGGCCTGTTCGGGCCGGTCACCACCGTGGTGGCCGACGCGGTCAGCTACCTGCTCTCCGCTTTGGGTGTCACGGCGATTCGCGGACGAGAGGAACACCCGCAGCGAACCGTCAAACACCGAGTCCGGACAAGTGAGTTGCTCGACGGCTGGCGGCACCTGCTGGCTCATCCCGGGCTCCGGGCGCTCTACCTCAACCAGCTGCTCGTCAACGGACTGATCATGGCCACCGAGCCGCTGTTGGCGGTGCTACTGCTGCGCCAGCTCGGATTCCCGCCCTGGCAGTACGGCCTCGCCTTCGCCGCCCCCTGCCTCGGCGGACTCATCGGCTCACGCCTCGCCGGCCGTGTGGTGGCGCGGTACGGCCAACACCGGGTCCTGCGTACCGTCGGTACGCTGCGCGCAGTCTGGCTGATCGGCCTCGCGTTCGTCCAGCCCGGCATAGCCGGCCTCGCGACGGTGATCGCTATCGAACTCGCGATCATCATCAGTATGAGCCTGTACAACCCGGTACTGGCCACCTATCGACTCGAGCACACACCCGACGACCGCATCGCCCGCACCCTGTCGGCCTGGTCGATCGGCAGCAGCGCCGCCATCGCCATCCTCAGCGCGCTCGGCGGACTGCTCGCCGACGCCACCAGCCCGCGCACGGCTGTCACGATCGCAGGACTGCTGATCCTCGCCAGCCCGCTGCTGCTACCCCGCCGCGAAGACTCTCTCCTCACACCCGAGCTCGCGGTGGCAACAACCCATCCCCGGCCACAGGCAGCAGGCGTTTCGCATGAAGCCAAGTGAAGTGGCCGCCAAGACTTTCAGACGCAGCCACGCAACAACAGGCCCGAGCCACACGCCAGACGCCCGCGGCGCAGCCGCCCATGCAGAAAAGGCACACTTCATGACTGTCACCGCACTCGACTCCTCCAGCGCGCTGGTCATCATCGACCTGCAAAACGCCATCATCAACGCTCCCACGGTCCCCCACACCGGCCCCGAGGTACTGGCCCGGGCGGTCGAGCTGGCCCGCGCCTTCCACGAACACCGCGCCCCGGTCATCCTCGTGCGGGTCACAGCCCGTGCGGACGGATCGGATGCCGCTCCAGGACGCAACGAAACCCCGAGCCTGCCCGGGTCCCTGCCCGAGGGCTGGGACGTCATCGTCGATGACCTCGCCGGCCACCCGGACGACATCACAGTGACCAAACGCACCTGGGGTGCCTTCTACGGCACCGACCTCGACCTGCAACTACGCCGCCGCGGCGTCACACAGATCGTGCTGGCCGGGCTCACCACCAGCATCGGCGTGGAATCGACCGCCCGCGCAGCCTACGAACACGGCTACCACATCACGCTCGCCACCGACGCCATGGCCGACCTGGATATCGAGGCGCACCGCAACAGCGTCGAACGGATCTTCCCACTCCTCGGCGAGACCGGCTCCACCGCCGAGATCGTCGAAATGCTCGCCAAGACCTGCAACTGACACCCGGGCCCGCCACCGCGGTCGGCCGCACGGACCCACCGCACGTTGCGGCGCCCGCAGATCGGCCTCGAGTGCCCGGAAGCACGCGTAGCCGGGCTCTGCGCCGCCGGCCGCCCGGCCGGACGGGCGTTATCGCCAGATGAGTTTGAGCACCGCGGGTGTCAGCAGCATGCGGATGACGGTGGCGTCCAGGATCAGCGCCGCGATCATGCCGTAGGCAATGTATTTCATCAGCACCAGGTCCGAGAACCCGAACGCGCCGGTGACCACGATGAGGATGGCGGCGGCAGAGGTGATCACGCCGCCGGTGTGGGCGATGCCGTAGCGGATGGCCTCGGGGGCATCCGCGCCGCCGATGCGTGCCTCCGAGACCCGCGACAGCAGAAACACCTCGTAGTCGGTGGACAGCCCGAACACCACTGTCACGATCAGCGCCAGTACCGCGAACATCAACGGTCCGGGCGTGAAGTGGAAGATCCCCGCCCCGTGGCCCTCGACGAATACCCAGGTCAGCACACCGAGAGTGGACACAAGGCTGAGTGCGCTCATCGCCACCGCCTTCAGCGCGAGCACCAGCGAGCGGAACGCCGCGTACATCAGCGCCAGCGCCGCGGAGACCAGCAGGGCCAGCAGCAGGGGCAGGCCGTCGAGCAGTCCGTTGATGCTGTCGCGTTCCAGCGCGGGCACACCGGCGACCATCACCGCCACCCCCGGTGGTTCGGGGATGGCGCGCAGCGCGGTGATCACGCTGTCGGCGTCGCGTTTGTCGATCAGTCCGGCGGCCAGGACGTTGATGCCGTCGGTGGTGGGTGCGGCGGGCTCGAAGCGTCCGGTCAGGCCGGGGATCTGGTTGGCGCTATAGCGGATGTCGCTCAGCTGCCGCGCGTCGGCGCCGACCACCACCAGTTTCAGCGGTTCGGTGCGGAAACCGGGAAACAGGACGTCGAAACGTTCCTGCGCGACCCGCGCCGGGTTGTCGTCGGCCAGATACCGTTCGCTGAGTCCGCCGAATTCGATGTGGCGCATCGGGATGCTCAGCGCCAGCAGGGTGAGCACGATCGGCACGGCCACCGCCAGGGGGCGGCGCATCGCCCACAGTGCCAGGCGGGAGAAGAATCCGGCGTCGATCTGCGCTTCGGTCCTGCTGCGGGAGAAGCGTTTCCAGCCCAGGAAGTCGATGCGGTGTCCGGCGATGCTCAGCGCGGCGGGCAACGCGGTCACCGACAGCAGTGCCGCGAGCAGGACCGAGCTGATGCCGCCCAGCGGCACCGAGCGCAGCACCCCGTTGGGGAAGATGAACAGCGCGCCGAGGCTGAGGGCGATGATCGCCGCCGAGAACAGCACGGTGCGTCCTGCGGTGGCGACGGTGCGGGCGGTGGCCTCTTCGACGGTGTGGCCCGCGGCGAGTTCCTCGCGGAAGCGGGTGACGGTGAACAGGCCGTAGTCGATCGCCAGGCCCAGGCTGACCAGGGTCAGCACGGCGCTGGCGAAGACGTTGACCTGGATGTGGTCGGTCAGTGCACGCAGTCCGCCCTGGGTGCCCAGGATCGTCATGCCGCCGATGAGCACCGGCAGCAGTGCCCCGATCACGCCGCCGAACACGAAATACAGCAGGATCGCCACCAGCGGCAGGGCGATCATCTCCGCGCGCCTGATGTCGCGTTGCATTCCGGTGTTGATGCCTTCGACGATCGGCTGCAATCCCGCCAGTTGCACGGTCGTGCCGCCGGGGCCGCCGCCGGCGCGTCCGGCGCCGAGATGGTCCTTGATCGCCAGGTAGTTCTCGACCGTCGCGGTGCCCGAGCCGCGTAATCCGACGCTGGCGAAGGCATGGGTGTGGGTGGCGTCGGTGGCCTGGGCGGAGAACGGGCTGTCCCAGTAGCTGTCGATCTTCTGGATGCGGTCGGGATAGGCGCCCAGCAGTCCGGCCAGCTGCGCGGTGACCGGTCCACGCACCGCTGGGTCGTCGACGGTGGCGCCCTCGGGTGCGGTGTAGAGCAGGATCAGGTCGCTGTCGGTGTCGCGGCCGAAGGTGCGGTCGGCCAGTTCGGCCGCGGCCACCGATTCGCTGCTCTCGTCGAACCAGCCCTCCTGGGTCAGCCGCCCGGCCAGGTCACGGCCGTACCAGCCGGAGACCAGGACGAACAGCACGAAGAAGGCAAGGACGAGGAATCGGTTGCGGTGGACGAACCGCCCCCACCGCAGTGATCCGGAACGGCGCATCGCGTGGTGGGCCCGCTCAGCCGCAGGCCGGGGTGCGGTAGTCGGCCGAGCGCAGGATGCCGCACAGGTCGGTGCGCGAGATCTTCCACTTGCCGTCGACGAGCACGAAGTGCACGACGGTGGTGCGGACCGCGGCGCCGGTGCCGTCCTTGTCCAAGCGCATGGTGGCGGTCAGGGTGCCGTCGTGGTTGTCGAACACCGGGTCGGTCACGCCGTAGACGGCGCGCGGGTTGTCCTGCAGCGCCTTGTACATGTCGGGGATGGCTTGGCGGAAGGATTCCCCGTCCTCGATGAGCGCGGTGCGTTCGCTGTCGGGTAGCGCCGGGTCCAGCGCCCGCTTGATCTGGGCGTCCAGGTCGGCGGCCGTCGGCAGCGGCGGGTGGGCGGCGCTGGAGGAGACGGCGATCGAGGACGACAGCGAGGCGTTGGCCGAGGAGCGCGCGGCGTCGACCGCGGCCTCGTCGGCTCCGCTGTCGCACGCGGCGGCGGCCACCGCCAGCAGCAGGCCCGCGGCGGTGAGCGCGGTGCGGGCGAGTCGTGTGTGGGTCATCACTTCCTACATACCTTCGATGACGGAGCTGAGCCGTCCCAATAGGGCACGCACGGTCGTGACGTCCCGTTCCGCGGCGGCGGCGATCGTCGCGGCGTCGGGGATCATATCCCGCACCAAGGCGGCGACACTGCGTTCGTCGTCGAGGTCGATGTCGGTGACCGTGGCTTCGGCGACCGTGAGTACGTCCTCCGGGCCGGGGACGGCGTCGCCGAGGTCGCGGCGGTAGATCTCCAGTGTCAAGGTGGCGCGGATGGTGCGGAACGCGAAGGGGTGGCCGTCGGCGGTGGTGCCGAAGCCGTGCGCGTACGCGCCGACGGTGAGGTCGTCGATGGCAAATCCCGACGAATGGTCGGCTTTCAACCCGGTTCTCCCTATATCGGACGGTGGGGTCTCCACCGTAACCCTGGTCACCGACATTCCGCTCGAGGCGAACCCGGTCGGTCGGGCGGTTGCGTCATCATGGTCAGATGGTGAGGTTGCGGAAGATTCGTCGGTAGTCGGTCGGTAGAAGGAGTTCGGTGGATGCGCCCTCGCGCCTTGCTCGTCTCGGCATTCGCGGGTGCGGCGGTGCTGGTGCTGTCGGCCGGATGCTCTTCCGGCCCCGGCGGTCCCGACCTGCCGACCAGGGAGCCGG
>NZ_BDBB01000042.1 GCF_001612765.1 Nocardia arthritidis NBRC 100137 | reverse complement strand
CGTCGAGGAGTTGTTGGTTCCGGGGTTTCCGGTCGGACCGTTGTTCGGGCCGATCTCGCCCTCCGGCGTCACGGTGACGTCGGCGACCGCGTTGCCCGATACCCAGACCACGCGACCGGCGCCGTTGGCAGCCAGCGACGGCGAAATCAGGGCCCGCTCTCCGTTCCGGGTGATCGTCACGCCCGGCCCTACCTTCTGGCCGTCCGGCAACGGCACGAAGGTATCGGCATTGGCGGCACCGGTCGAAAGCAGGCCCAGGGCAACAGCCGCGGCGGCGCCGACGCCCGCGACGCGGGCACCGCGGCGCAGACCTTTGGTGCGGTTCTCGCTCATACTTCCCCTCATCAGGTTAAAACAGTCAACCTCGACCATCGAGGCTGGACAGTGGTCCTCTCAGGCCCAGCTCAGTGTGTCGCTCCTTTGTTGCCGGTGTGTAACCGGCTGTTATTTCGGCGCAACGGACTTTGCTGGCAACGGAACCGAGCCAGGTTCCGCCGAACGGCTCCATGCGTGCCGGTACCCGCGCCTGCGGGGCCCGATTGCGAGTGGCTCGATGGGGAGATTAAACGTTTTATAACGGCGCTCGCAACGTAACGTTTCGTAAAGTTCAAGGTGAGCTGCATCACACTTGCGCACATTTGAATATGGCTTGACGTGCATAAATACCGGATTGCTACAGCCGGGCGGGGATGCGTGGAGCCGAGTGCGGCACAGGAGCGCCAGTGTCCGGATACGGGACAGGGCCGTAATGATCGCGCCGGTATTACTTCCGCGCAGAAATGATCACTGGCCGGTTACAAACCTAGAGTGATTGATTACGTAGCTACTACGTAGATAACGGTCAGCCGTGATGCGGGGGGATCTGGGCGCGCAGCCAGTCGTCGGCGGACCGGAGGTCCTCGCGCTCGTCGCGCTCGTCCGCGGTGGTCTCGGGCAGAGTGTCGCCGAAGATCTTCGCCAAGCGCGCGGCATCCCTCGCCCGGCGCGCGGCCGGGCGAGGGTTCTCAGGGGGTGTGGGGGCGGTGATTACTCGACCAATCCGGACAGCTCACCGATCACCCGGCTCGCGAGCGGGCCGAGCGTCGCCATGCCGTCCCGGATGGCGGAACGGGTTCCGGGCAGGTTGACCACCAGCGTGCTTCCGGACACGCCTGCCACACCACGGGAAAGCCCGGCGTCCAGCGAGCCGGCCACCCGGCCGGAGGAACGCAGGGCTTCGCTGATTCCCGGCAACTCGCGGTCGAGCACCTGCGAGGTGGCCTCCGGCGTCACGTCGCGGGGGGACATGCCCGTGCCACCGACGGAGATCACCAGATCGACGCCGCCGATCACCGCGGTATTGAGGGCGTTGCGGATTTCCACCTCGTCGGCCTGCACCGACACCGACGCGTCCACGAGGAAACCCGCCTCGGTGAGCAGCTCGGTGACCAGCGGACCGAGCGAGTCAATACCTCCATGCGCCGTTCGATCGTCGACGACCACCACCAGAGCACGCCCCGCCACAGGAGCATCGATTTCCATGGTGCTCACCGTAGCGCCTGCGTCCAGCAACTCGGCGGCCGCGCCGAGAAGGTCGGCATCGACATCGATCTCCGTGCCCCGCCCGCCGGGCACCAAGCGCATCACCGGCCGCCCTCCGCGGGCGCGCCGGAGAGGGTTACCTCGACGGTCTTGGAGTTGTTGCCTTGCGCGTCGGTGTAAGTGACTTTCACCTTGTCTCCTGGCTGATGGGAGCGAACCGCGGCGACGAGCGCGTTCCCGGAATCGATCGGGCGGTCGTCGAGTTTCGTCACCACAGCCCCCGGCGGAATGCCCGCGCGCGCCGCGGGACCGTCCGGCGTGACGTCGCGCACCTGCGCGCCGGAAACCTGTTGGGCCGGGTCCTGCTGACGCGACACCGTGATGCCGACCTGGGCATAGGTGGCCTTGCCGGTCTTGATCAGTTCGTCGGCGACGCGGCGCGCCTGGTCGACGGGGATCGCGAAGCCGAGTCCGATCGACCCGGTCTGGCCGCCCGCCGTCTCGGTGGGCCCGAGCGTCGCGATGGCCGTGTTGATGCCGATGAGCTTGCCGCCGCCGTCCACCAGCGCGCCGCCCGAATTGCCCGGGTTGATCGCGGCATCCGTCTGGATCGCGTCGATCACGGGGCTGACCGCCGCGGCGGGCTCGCTACCGTCGCCACTGGTCACCACGGGCCGGTTCAGCGACGACACGATGCCGGTGGTGACCGTGCCCGCCAGCCCGAGCGGTGAGCCGATCGCGACGACAGGCTGGCCGACCTGCAGATTCGCCGAGGTACCCAGCTCGATGGGGGTCAGGCCGCTCTTTCCGGACGCCTTGATGACGGCCAGGTCGGAGACCGGATCGGCGCCGACCAGCGTCGCGGGCGCGCTGCTGCCGTCGGAGAACACGACCTCCATCTTGGCGCTCGGTCCCCCGCCCGCGGCCACATGATTGTTGGTCAGGATCAGGCCGTCGGAGGACAGGACCACCCCCGAACCCTCACCTTCGGCCTTACTGCTGGCCACCTTGATCATCACCACGCTGGGCAGCACCTTCTGAGCGACCGCTTGGGTGGAACCGGCCGGAGCGTTGACGGCATTGCTCACGTTGGGCCGCGGAGCGTCCAGGGCGTTGGTGGCCGGGGCGCGACCCTCGTCGCCGTGTGTGACCAGCGCGCCGACCGCACCGCCGACGCCACCGCTGACCAGCGCGAGGGCGACGGCGCCGACGGCCAGGCCCGCGCGGAACGGACGCCGGGCCGGGGCGGGCGGGGCGCCATAGGCCGGGCCGTGCGGTCGAGTGGGGTCGTTCGGTGGACCGAAGGACGCCGGATACCCCGGGAACGGCGCGGCCGGATGATGCTGCGGCGGGTACTGCGCGGTGGGCTGCGGCGCTTCCTGCGGACCGTAACCGGCGGCATGCGCGTCCCCCGGCCCGAACGGGCCTGCGGCCTGCGGGCCCGGCTCCCGGCGATCCTTCGAATCCTCGGTCATGGACTCCTCGTTTCTCCTCGCGTCCCCACCAGGTTGGCCACGGCGACTGAGAGCGTACTGAGACCGTGCTTTCAGTTTTCCGAGAGCTGTGCAGCCGCTACTGCGATAGAACCCGAGATAGAACCACTGACTACTTCATGTCTCAAATCCTGCGGCAAACCAATCGGAGCAATGTTCGAAATACCCGGCCGACGATGAATATTTCGCACAGCACTCGACATTCTGTCGGAAATGGACTTCCGTCGCCCGGTATTGCGTCAATCGGACACGGGCGCGCCCGGCTCGCCGGGCAACACGATGCGGACAACGGCGCCGCCGCGTTGGGAGGTATCGATCGCGATGGTGCCGCCGTGTTTTGTCACCACCTGCTTGACGATCGCCAGACCGAGCCCGGAGCCCGGCATCGATCGCGACGACATGACGCGATAGAAACGCTCGAACACCAACTCGCGTTCCGCCGCCGGAATACCGGGACCCGCGTCATCGATGGACAGCTCGAGCAGGCCCGGGCCGCTCTCCCGCATGAGGATGCGGACCTGCGCGCCGGCCGGGCTCCACTTGGCCGCGTTGTCCAGCACGTTCAGCACCGCGCGCTCCAAGCCCGCCTCGTGCCCGTAGACGAACCACGGGCGCAGATCGGCGACGAACTCGATGCCGGTGCGGCGGCGGCGGGCGCGCTCGAGAGCGCGTTCCACGACCTCGCCCAGATCCACGCGCTCGTACACGGTTTCCGGCGCGTCCTCGCGCGCGAGATCCACCAGATCGCCCACCAGGGTCGACAACTCCTCGATCTGGGCCATCACGTCGGCGCGCAATCCGGCCATGTCCTCGTCCGGGATGCGGGGAGCGCCGGGACGGCTCGAAGCGATGAGCAACTCCATGTTGGTCCGCAGCGACGTCAGCGGTGTACGCAGTTCGTGTCCGGCGTCGGCGACCAGCCTGCGCTGCCGATCGCGCGACTCGGTCAGCGCGCGCAGCATGGTGTTGAAACTTTCTGTGAGCCTTGCCAGTTCGTCATCACCGGTGACCGGGATCGGAGTCAGGTCGTCGGTGCGGGCGATCCGCTCGGTGGCCGCCGTCAGCCGCGCGATGGGCCGCAGACCCGTCCGCCCGACCGCCGTGCCCGCCGCGGCGGCCAGCACGACGCCGCAGCCGCCGACCACGAACAGCAGCCAGGCGAGCCGGTCGAGCACCTCCCTGGTGCGGTCGAGCCGCTGGGAGATGACCAGCGTGGCACCCGAGTTGGTGTAGACCGCCAGCACGCGCTGGTTGCCGTCGGTGCGCAACGACGAACTCCGCTCGCCGCGCGCCACGGCCAGCTCCTGGTTCCCGACCGGCGGATCGGTGGATTGCGGCGGAAGCCAGCGCCGGAGGTCGGGATAGATCAGCGCGATGCCGGTGTCGTCGTAGAAGGCCGCGGCGACCATCAGATTCAAATTGTTGAACCCGTACGGATTGCTGGCGATCACGGCCGTGGACCGGCTGCGCAGCTGGGCGTCCACGTCGGCGTACAACGCGCGCGCCACCAGCGCGTAGGCCGCGATCGAGGTGACCGCCACCGCGATCGCCACGACCGAGGCGGCCAGCAGCGTCACCCGCCAGCGCAGCGAGACCGACCGCGTCAGTGGCATGGGCGGCCGCATGTCCGCGGGCTCGGGCGGCCGCTGGCCGAGTGCGGCGACAGCGGGGCGTCTGGGTGTGGTGCGTGCCATATCCGGGGACCTAAGGCGGCGTTTCACGCAGCACATAGCCCACGCCGCGCACCGTGTGGATCAGCCGCGGCTCGCCTTCGGCCTCGGTTTTGCGGCGCAGATAACCGATGTAGACCTCGAGCGCGTTTCCCGAGGTCGGGAAATCGTAGCCCCAGACTTCCTCGAGAATGCGGCTACGGGTCAGCACCCGGCGCGGGTTCGCCATCAACATTTCCAGCAGTGAGAACTCGGTGCGGGTCAGACTGATCGGCCGCGCGCCGCGGGACACCTCGCGGGTCACCGGATCCAGCGACAGATCAGCGAACTTCATTTCCTCCGAGGCCTCACCCGGGCCCGCGGTCGTCCGCCGCAGCAGCGCGCGCAGTCTGGCCAGCAGCTCTTCCAGCGCGAAAGGCTTCGGCAAATAGTCGTCCGCCCCGGCGTCCAACCCGGCGACCCGCTCCGATACCGAATCTCGGGCGGTGAGAACCAGAATCGGCAAATCATCGCCCGTGCTGCGGAGACGGCGGCAGACCTCGAGCCCGTCGAGCCGGGGCATCATCACGTCCAGGACGAGCGCGTCGGGTCGCTGGACGGTTGCCTTCTCCAGCGCGTCCACACCATCCACCGCGAGATCGACGGAGTAGCCGTTGAACGTCAGCGACCGGCGCAGCGATTCCCGGACCGCCCGATCGTCGTCGACCACCAGAATGCGCATGCCACCAGTTTGACCGCACCGACTGAGAGGTAACTGAGAGGGCGCTCCCGACACGCCGCGGCGCACACCCGCCACAACCCTCGGCGCGTCGCCCCCGTCAACCCCGGGTGACCAGGCTCTTCCATGGCCCCACCGAGAAGTTGACGCGTCCCTTACGCATTCCACCGCGAAACATGTTCTCTATAGCCATATTCGGTAAATTGCAGACGGACTCCCCCGGATTGCCGATGACCCCTCTGCACGGTATGTTCCGTGCGGTAAAAAAGAAGACCTCTAGTTGGTTCTTTGCGGGTTGAATCAATACCGAACAGCCACGCGCGCCCGAGGTCACTGGTGAAGCGGAGGCGACGGAAGCGGATGGAAGCTGCACCGCGGTCCTGGCAATTCAGCCTGTCGAACTGGTCGGTCACCCGCAAGGTTGGCGTGGTGCTGGTGCTTCCGGTGCTGCTGGCCACCGTCTTCGCCGTACTCCGAATCAACAACGAACTGCGTACCATGGCGCAGTTGGACGCGGCGACCGAACAGGCGATCATCATCCGCCCGATCGTCAAGTTCGGTTCGGCCACCGAGCAACTCGGCGTCACCGCGACCGCCACCTGGGGCAATACCGCGGACCCGCAGACCGACGCGGCGCTGACGAAGTTCGACCAGGCCCTGGCCGAGCTGGAAGGCGCCTTGCAGATCACCAAGGTCAGCGGCCGGGTCACCTCCGAACTCGCCTCGGCCATCGCCACCGGCACCACGATGCGCAACAGCCTGCGCAACGGCTCGCCCGCCATGGTCGGCGAGCAGTCCGACGAGATCATGGTTCGCATCGGCAACGCGCTCGCGCTGTCGCCGTCGGTGGACGACCTGGTCATCCAGCGATACTTCCTGCAGCTGGCGTCGGTGCAGACCGCCCGGCGGGTGCTCACCCAGCAGCGCATGCTGATCGGCTCGCCGGACGCGGGCCGCAACCCGAGCGTGCGGCCGCGCGTGCTGGTCGCGGCAGGCGCTGAGATCACGATGATCTACCAGTACGCGCAGATCCTGCCGGACTACGCGGGCAATATGCGCCCGCTGCTGGACGCGGTGCAGACCCGTCTGGGCACCTTCAGCCAGAACGTCGCCGATCCGGCGTCCAACCCGGCCGTCATCGACTCCCTCCTGGTCAGCTCGGACACCTACGAGAAGACCACCGCGCAGCTGATCGACACCATCGACGGCGCGCTGGCCGCCCGCACCACCGAAGCGCAGGCCGGTGCGCTGCGCGAGACGACGATCGTCATCGGCATGCTGCTCGCGGGCCTGGCGCTGGCCCTCTCGGTGGCGCGCACCCTGGTCGTCCCGGTCCGCCGCCTGCGGCGGGACGCGCTCGAGGTGGCGCACATCAAGTTGCCCGACGAGCTGGCCGTGGTGCGCGCGGGCGGCACCACTCCCGAGATCACCCCGGTCGCGGTGCACACCACCGACGAGATCGGCCAGCTGGCCCGCGCCGTGGACGAGATCCACGAACAGGCGCTCAACCTCGCCGCCGACCAGGCCCGCTTGCGCCTGCAGATCGGGAACATGTTCGAAACACTGTCCCGCCGCAGCCAATCGCTGGTCGAGCAGCAGCTGGCGCTGATCGAGGACCTCGAGCACGACGAAGACGACACCGACCGGCTGCAGAGCCTGTTCCGCCTCGACCACCTGGCCACCCGCATGCGCCGCAACGGCGACAACCTGCTGGTGCTCGCCGGTACCGCGCTACGCCGCGGCCAGCTGCACCCGGTGCCGCTGTCGGACATGCTGTGGAGCGCGGTCTCCCAGGTCGAGGACTATCAGCGCGTCGAGATCGGCGCGGTGCCAGACGGCATCGTGGCGGGCGAGCCCGCCGTCGACATCGAGCACCTGCTCGCCGAGTTGATCGACAACGCGCTGCGTTACTCGCCGCCGACCACGCCGGTCACCGTAATGGTGTCGCGCGCGGTGGACGGCGGCTACCTGATCGAGATCACCGACCGCGGCCTCGGCATGTCGCTGGAGGACCTGCAGACGACCAACGACCGGCTCGCCTCCGGTGGTGAGGTGACGGTCGAGACCGCGCGCCGCATGGGCCTGTTCGTCGTCGGCCGGCTGGCCAAGCGCCACACCATCACGGTCAGCTTGCGGCGCACGTCCACGATGGCGCAGCAGCCGGGCATCACCGCCAGCGTGCACCTGCCCGGCGCGCTGGTCGCGCCGCCGATGGACGTCACCGACCCGGCGGGCAAGCCGCTCGACCTGACCGCCGAGCATCACATGCCCGCGCACGTCACGCCGCCCACCGGTGCGCACCCGCGCAACCTGGTCCCGGTGCCGAGCCTGCCGCAGCGCGACACCGCGCGTTTCGGCGTGACGAGTTCCGGCTTGCCGCAGCGTCGTCCGGCCATCCGCGTGGCCGACGCCCCCGACCAGCCCACGGTCTCCACCCCGGTCGGCCGGGCGGTCAACCCGGTGGATCAGCCGCCCACCCAGCCGTGGCCGGTGCTCACGCCGCGCACGGACGACCGCACCCCGACCGGTCCGTTCGCCCCGGTGACGCCCGTCACCGGTGAACACGCCGTCGAACGGGAGCAGAAGCCGGCGCGCACCGATCTGTGGGCCGAGGTGAAGGACGACGAGCCGGCGACCGGCCCCACGCCGACCGTGCCGAGCCCGGCGCCCGCGCCGCAGACCACCGCGCGATCCGGCCTTCCGATCCGGAAGCCGGCCGCACCCGTCGACCCGCCGCAGGAGGTGGCGCCGGAACCCGCGACGGTGACCTCCTCCCGGCTGCAGCCGGTCGCCGGAGCGTCCCCGACCCCGATCTATCAGCGCATGGTCTCGGAATGGCTGGTCGAGCCCTCGACTTCGCCATCGCCGGAAAGCTCGTGGTCCTCGCCTGGTGACGCGGGCTGGCTGGCCGCCGAGGATGCGAGTCATCCGACCACCACCGCGCGCACCGTCGGCGGGCTGCCGATCCGCAGGCCGGGCGCCCAGCTGGTGCCGGGTGGCCTGGCGCCGGTGGAGGACGCGGGCCCGCGTGATCCGGAAGAAATTCGCAACAACCTGACCAGGCATCTCAGTGGGGTCCGCAGCGGGCGGGCCAATGCGCAGTACAACGACGGAGGGCTTGCATGACCAACGCGAACAACAGCACCACAGACGAGAATCTGAACTGGCTGGTCGCCCGCTTCACCCGCGATGTGCCCGGCGTGTCCCATGCGGTGCTGGTATCGGCCGACGGCTTGTTGCAGGCCACCAGTCCGCATCTGCCCAGCGACCGCGCCGAACAGCTCTCCGCCGTCACCGCCGGGCTCGCCAGCCTCTCCATGGGCGCGGCTTCGCTGTTCGACGGTGGCAAGGTGATGCAGTCGATCGTGGAGATGCAGCGCGGCTACCTGCTGGTGATGAGCGTCGGCAACGGCTCGCATCTGGCCGTGCTGGCGAACAAGTCGCATGACATCGGCCGCATCGGCTACGAGATGGCACTGCTCGTCGATCGGGTGGGTTCGGTGGTCACCGCGACCGCGCGCACCGCTGTCTGAGCGTGAGATGGCCAACCCATACGGCCCCGGACCACGCCCGACAACGCGCGTCCGGCCCTACGCCCTGACCTCGGGGCGTACCGAACCCGCGATCGACTTGCCATTGGAGGCGGTCATCGAAACCTTGTCGTACACTGCACATCTCGACTGGCCGACCGGCGATATCCGCACCGAGATACTCCGGCTCGGCACGCACCGCCTGTCGGTCGCGGAGATCGCGGCACATCTGGACCGGCCGCTCGGCATGGTCCGGGTGGTGATCGGCGACCTCGTCGTCGATGGCACCATGCGCGTGCATTCGACCCTGACCGAAGAGGCGAGCTATGACGAGCGCCGTTCCCTGATGGAGAGGACATTGCGTGGACTCCGCGCCCTATAGGAATCCGGGGCCCAGTGGACATCCCGGGCCAAGTGCGAATCTCGGACCGGGAAACGCCCCCGGACCGGACGGCTTCGAGAATCGGGTCGCTTCGACGAAGATCGTCGTCGCGGGCGGCTTCGGCGCGGGCAAGACCACGTTCGTCGGTGCGGTGTCGGAGATCGTTCCGCTGCGCACCGAGGCGATGGTGACCCGATACTCCGACGGCATCGACGATCTCGCCGAGACGCCGGAGAAGGAGACGACCACCGTCGCCATGGACTTCGGCCGGATCATCCTGCCGGGCAACCTGGTGCTCTACCTGTTCGGCACGCCGGGCCAGCGGCGGTTCTGGTTCATGTGGGACGACCTGATCCGCGGCGCGATCGGCGCGGTGGTGCTGATCGACACCCGGCGGCTCGAGGACAGCTTCGCGGCGGTCGACTTCTTCGAGGCACGCAAGCTGCCGTTCTTGATCGCGGTCAACCGCTTCCCGGACGCGCCGCGCTTCCCCATCGCGGAGCTGCGCGAGGCGCTGTCGGTGCGCGAGGGCGTGCCGATCGTGGACATCGACGCGCGCAACGCGATGGAGGTGCGTCAAGCGCTCGCCGCGGTCACCGAATACGCGATCGCTCAGCTGAAAGCCAGCGAGCTGGAAGGGTCCGCCCGCCATGCGTGAGGTCGCGGTGCTGGCCGCAGGCGGGGCGTCCGTCGACCAGTTCGCCCTCGGCTACTGGATGATCGCGCTGTCGCTGGGCATCTCGGTGCTCGGTGCGGTGGTCGGCCTCGCGTGCATCGTGCACGGCGCGCGCTCGGTGCAGTTCCGGCTCGTGTGGCTGGTCTCGGCAGCGATCTCGCTCGGCGGCGTCGGAGCGTGGCTGGCCACCTCGGTGGCCATGCTGGGCCTCAAAGTGCCCGGTAGCGCGATGCGTTACGACCCGGGCAGGCTGATCGCCGCCCTGGTGGTGTCCATCGCGGCCGTCTTCGCGGCGCTGCTGATCATCGGGCGCACGCCTCGGCTCACGCTGCTGCTGCCCGGCGGCTTGGTGCTCGGCCTCGGCATCGGTGTCACGCACTACCTGGGCATCGGCTCACTCGAGATCCAGGGATCGGTCGGCGTGACGACTTGGCTGGCCACCGTTTCCGCCGTGATCGGGGTGATCACCGCGACCGCGACGCTGTGGTTGTTCCAGACGATGCGCTTCCCGCTGGCCCGCGCCGCGACCGTGCTGCTGTTCGGCGTCGGCGTGTCCGCCACGTACTACACGGCGCTGGCCGCGCTGCATTTCGACGTGGACCGGACGGCGAAGGTGCCCGGCGGTGTCGAGCTGTTCGACTTCGTGTTCCCCATGTTCGTCATCGGCTTGCTGGCGTTGACCGTGCCGATCTCCGCGGTGCTGATCGCGCCGGATCGCCGTGAGCTGGCCGGCCCGCCGAAGGCGCGGCGGCCGAAGCTGCAACCCGTCCGCTGACCCGCGGTCGCCGGCACCGGCGAATCACACGGCCCGCAGTTCGGATTCACGGCGCGGAACGGGCTGTTCGACCGTTTTGCGCTGACCCGATCCCCGCGGACGGTGCGGATTCGGCGATGCCCCGGATTCACCCGCCCGGCCCACTTACAGTGGAGGCCATGCGTTTCGGTCTCGACTACGCCGCGGGACGTCCGGGGGGCGCGGCGATTCGGGCGGCGGGGTACGACTTCGTGGTGCGGTATCTGTCCGAGGGCGGCCCGAGCTTGCCCGGGAAACTCCTCACCCCGGCCGAGACGAACGATCTGCGGACGCACGGAATCTCGATCGTCTCGAATTGGGAGACCACGGCCGCGCGGATGCTGGACGGCTACGGTGCGGGCATCGTGGACGCGCGCGCGGCCCTCGCCCAGGTGCTGCGCTGCGGCGGCCGGGTGGACCGGCCGATCTATTTCTCGGCGGATTTCGACGCTTCGCAGCAGGATCAGTTACGCGTCAACGCCTATCTGGACGGTGCGGCGACCGTGCTCGGCCGTGCGAACGTCGGTATCTACGGCGGGTACTGGGCGGTCAGCCGCGCGCTGGACGCAGGGTACGCGACGTGGGCATGGCAGACCGACGCGTGGTCCGGCACGAACGTGGAGAGCAGACGCGCGATTCATCAGACGCTGCGCCAGGTGACGGTCGGCGGCGTGCGATGTGACGTGAACGAGGCCGAGACGACCGATTTCGGCCAGTGGGATTTCGTGGGACGGGAGGATCCGGACGTGACGCCGGAGCAAGAGGAAGTGCTGCGCGACATACAGATTCAGCTGCGCGGGCCCGGCTTGTCGGGCTGGCCGCAACTGGGCGCCGACGCGGACGGCCGGAATCGGACGCTGGTGGACGGATTGGCCGCGGCATTGGCGCGAATCGCCGCATTGGAGCGCGAATCCACCGCATTGCGAACGCAAGTCGGCGAATTGCGCACCGAGATCAGCGAACTGGAGGCGACGACCGCCGAACTGACCGACCAGGTGGAACGCTGGAACGGGCGGCACTGGCCGTGGCCGCTGTCGCTGATCGAGGGCCCAGCGGCGCTGGTCGGTGAGCAGCTCGCGCGCTTGGAGGCACTGTTACCGGACCTTCCCGGGTTGCCCGGACACGACGGTGGCGCTCGGCGCGCGCCGGGCGGTGACGACGGACCGGCGGTGTTGACCTCGAAAAACTGAGTCTCGCACCGGCGCGACGATCGCAACCGCGCAGCCCGGCGGAAGGGCGTGACCCGGGAGAGCGGAATCCGGCGAACAGCGCCGAAATTGGCGATGGACGGGTTCTCTTGGAAACCAAGAGAACCCGCCCTCGACGACGAGGGTACCGGTATCAGGCTGCGAGCGCACCATTTTCGGCGAACTTTTCCACCGCCGAAAACCAACCATTGGTCCGGGATTCACTGCCTGGCTATCCGATCGCAATCGCTTCACGCGCAATAGTGCGACGTGATGCGGGCCACATAGTTTGCTACAAGTTAGCCAATACGTGGGCCGGCGGTCGCAGAATTCTCCTCAGGGTGCGTCGACGTGGCCCTTTCCGGACAATCGACCAGCATCCAGCTCATCCGGAGCCACGACGGCATCGGCCGAGCAATCACCCTCGGCACCGGGTACTCGCGCGGCGAAGGGCCCCACGACGCTTTCGGGCGCGTACCGCTCAGAGCTTCTCGAGGTCGATCAGCCCGCGCCGTACGGCCGTCACCAACCGGCGCGGCACTTTGTGCACGACGCCCGCGACGGTCACCGGTACCAGGTCCACGGGTGCGGCCTTCCAATTCGACCGGCGGCTGCGCGTGTTCGACCGCGACATCTTCCGCTTCGGTACCGCCATCTCAGGATTCCTTCCGTGCGCGCTTGCCGTATTTGCGTTCGAACTTCTCCACCCGGCCCTGGGTGTCCAGCACGCGGTGCGCACCGGTCCAGAACGGGTGCGAGTCGGCGGTGACGTCCACCGTCAGCAGCGGATAGGTGTTGCCATCGGCCCATTCCACGGTGCGCGTGCCGGTGGCCGTGGACCGGGTGAGAAATCGCTTGCCGGTGTTCACGTCCTCGAAGACCACCAAGTGGTAGTCCGGGTGGATCCCATTCTTCATTTCGCCTCTCCTCTCGGGCTTTTCGCGTCCTCTACGGGTTGTCCCGACTGGTCGCCGCTCGCGCACGGATCGGCGTGCCATTCCCCGAATGGGTCCTCCCACTGGGCGACTCGCTCCGGCGCACGCTCGACCAGCCGCAGTTCCTCGTCCTCCACCAGCGCCCAGTGCAGCGCTTCGCGGATCTCCGCCGGATCGGCGTCGTGCACGAGGATCGACAGTGAGACGTCCCGGTCCCCGAACCGCTCGTCCCAGCGCAGGGCGGCCATCGCGCGGCGCTCCGGGTCGACCTCGGCCAGTTCCTCTTCCGGCATAGCGGCCAGCCAGCGCCCGGCACCGCCCACGCGCAGGCCGCCGCCGGCGGATTCGAGCCACACCACCTCGTCGGCCTGGGTGGCCAGCCAGACGCGCCCGCGCGCGGTCACCACGCCCTCGAGCAACACGTCGAGCGCCTGGTGCAAGCGGGCGGGATGAAACGGCCGCGCCGCGGCGAACTCCACGAGTTCGACGCCGTGGTCACCGGTCAAGGGCGGTCGGCCGCGCAGCAGCGGCGCGTGCGCGTCGAAGATCCTGCCGCGGCGCGAATCGGCGGGGACGCGCGTGAGCAGCGTTTCGACCACGGCGGGCGTGATGGAGTTCGGCTCGTCCACCCAGGCGAGCGGCGCGCCGGGGACCAACCGGGCCAGGACGGCCGCGAGCTTGCCGCGGTCGGCCGCCGTGTCCGCGAGCAGCGCTTCGTTCGTGACGGCGCCCAAGGCGATGACGGCATCGGCGAAATCGACCTGCCCGACCGCCACCTGCGCCACCGTGCGGTCGTCGTCGGCGGCGGCGAGGCCGCGTTCGGCGAGCGTCTCGTCCCCGGTCGCGTCGGCGAGCCAGGTTCCGGCGTCCAAGCAGGTGAGAACCGCGTCCACCCGCACGTCGCGCCCGGCCGGGCCGTCGACGCGGCCGTGCACGCCGGCGACCACGACATGCTCGATGGCCTGGCACACCGCTTCGGCCTCGAATGCCGGGTCCAGCGCCAGCACGATGCGATCCACCGATTCACGCTGGGAGAGAGTGCGCAACAGCGGAAGCAGATCCATCCGCAGCGTGCACGAGACGCAGCCGTGCGCGAGTTCGAGCACCGCCGAGGTCTCCCGAGTCGCGGTGCGCACCGTGCGATGCACGATGCCTTCCCGCAGCTGCGTCAGGTCGTGGCGGACCACGATGGTGCCCGGAGCCATGCCCAACACCGCCGCGGCGCGATCCACGCCCGTCGCGGCGAGTCCCGCGAAACCGGCGAGCACCACCACGGGCGTTCTGCGGTCGGACTCGGGTGGGGAATCTGCCGCCGCCACCGGAACTCCTTTCAGTAACGATTTTCATTTGCTGTAGGGCAACGGTACATTGCTGGAAAGCCGTTGTCGAAAATGATTGTCATCTACTGGAGGGAGTCCGGATGTCGGCCCACTGCCAAGTCACCGGGCGCAAGCCCGGGTTCGGTAAGTCCGTGTCGCACTCGCACAAGCGGACCAGCCGCCGCTGGAACCCGAACGTCCAGCGCAAGACCTACTACCTGCCCAGCGAAGGCCGGCGCATCACGCTGACCGTCTCCGCCAAGGGCATCAAGACCATCGACCGGGACGGGATCGAGGCCGTGGTGGCCCGGCTCCGGGCCCGCGGCGACAAGATCTGAGGAGCGACCCATGGCGTCGAAATCGACCGACATCCGCCCGATCGTCAAGCTGAAGTCCACGGCGGGCACCGGGTACACCTACGTGACCCGCAAGAATCGCCGCAACGACCCGGACCGCCTCGTACTGCGCAAGTACGACCCGGTGGTGCGCAAGCACGTCGACTTCCGCGAGGAGCGCTGAGATGGCCAAGAAGTCGAAAATCGCGCGCGATCAGCAGCGCAGGACGATCGTGGCGCGCTACGCGGCACGCCGCGCCGAGCTGAAGCATCTCATCCGGAAGCCGGATACGCCGGAGTCCGAACGCACGGCGGCCCAGGCAGAACTGCGGAGGCAGCCGCGAGATGCCAGTCCGGTACGATTGCGCAATCGGGACGCCGCCGACGGTCGACCGCGCGGTCATCTCCGGAAGTTCGGACTCTCCCGTGTGCGTGTGCGCGAGATGGCCCACCGGGGCGAATTGCCCGGTGTGCACAAATCGAGCTGGTAGACAACCACTGATCTCGAGAAGGAACTCGTCATATGGCAGTCAAGCGAGCACCGTCGAAGAAGGTCCGCGCCGAGCAGGCCCGCCGTCCGAAGAAGAACCCGCTCATCGCCGCCGGCATCGAGACGGTCGACTACAAAGACGTGAACCTGCTGCGTACGTTCATCTCCGATCGCGGCAAGATCCGCAGCCGCCGGGTCACCGGGCTCACTCCGCAGCAGCAGCGTCAGGTCGCTGTCGCGGTGAAGAACGCCCGTGAGATGGCCCTGCTGCCGTTCACCAGCCGGTAGGCGGACCCGCGCGACACGAGCGAAGCGAAGACCCCCGATGCGTGCGCACCGGGGGTCTTTGTCATCGCGGTTACCGGACCGGCCGGATCACGGGATGGTCAGCACCTGGCCGGGGTTGATCGCGTCCGGGTTCGGGATGCCGCTCGCGTCCGCGATCTCCTGGTAGCGGTTTCCGTCGCCGTAGAAACGCTCGGCGATCGCCCACAGGGTGTCGCCCGGCTCGACGGTGTAGGTGCGCGGCTCGGGAGCCGGGGGCGGGGGCGGCACCTCCTCGGCGGGCGGAGCCGCGACCTGTTCCTGCTCCGGCGCCGATTCCGGTTCCGGGGCGGGCAGCGGAGTGTCGGTGTGGGTGCCGGAAGCCCACAGCGCGCCGCCGTCGGCGCCGTACAGCACGACGTTGCGATCGGCCTGCACGACGAGCCGATCGGCCGCCTGGCCGTTGGTCTCGGTCGCCCACGCGGCGCCGTCGCTCTTGTAGAGCACGAAGTTACCGTCCTCCTGCAGCACGGCCCGCTCGACGCCCTGATCATGAGTTTGGGTGGCCCACACCACATTTCCGCCCGGCTCGGACAGCACTAGATTGCCGTCGTCCTGCAAAGTGAGGGTGTAAGCCCCGCCCTGGAGGGATTGTCCCCGCCCGAGTTCTTCGCCTACGCGCAGCGTGTCGACCACGATACTTCCTTTCCAGAAAAGCTGGTAGAGCATCCGACATGGACGCGCGCCACCACGTCCCGGCGCGCACCCCCGCAGAACTTACTGCCCCCGAACGGTTTTCGGAGCTGTTACGCGCAGGGTTCGCGGAACGTTCACTGTGGGGTTCGTCCCAGTGCGAACGCACCCGCGGTGCGCTACGCGGCGCAACGCCGGGACTAGGGTGGCGGTATGGATCGGATCCAGACCGGACGCGCCGCCACAGCTGTCGCCGTAGTACTCGCCTGCCTCGCCGTCGGGGGCTGCGGCGGTTCCGACGACGAGGGGGCACCGCCGAGCACGAGCGCTACGTCCAGCGCCGCGCCGCGGACGCCGATCGAGGATCCACGCGGGAACCAGGGCAACGAGTTCACCGCCGATCCGGCTATCGTCGGTGCGCACCCGATCCCCTTCCAATCGTGGACTCGGCTGGCGGACAACAAGATAGCGGTGAACTTCGAAACCGGGTCGCCGGAGTGCTACGGCGTGGACGCCACGGTCACCGAGTCCGGTTCGACGGTCACGGTCGAACTGCGCTCGGGCAGCCGCGCCGAGGCGGTCGGCCGGATGTGCACCATGATCGCGGTCTTCGGCACCCTGGAGGTGCCGCTGAAAGAGCCACTGGGCGACCGTACGGTGCTCAGCGCGGTCTAGGGGACTCCGAACAGCGCGGACTCGCCTGCGCCGTGCGCACCGGAGCCCAGGTAGCTGCCGGCTTGCGAAGACCCTCCGCGTCCAACGAGAACGCCGCGCCGGATCATGATCCGGCGCGGCGTCGCGAAACTGCTGTCTCAGTGGGCGAAGTGGCGGGCCCCGGTGAGATAGAGGGTGACGCCTGCCTCGCGAGCGAGGTCGATGGTCTCCTGGTCGCGCACCGAACCGCCGGGCTGCACGATGGCGCGGACACCGGCCTGGACGAGGGTCTGCGGACCGTCGGGGAACGGGAAGTAGGCGTCGGAGGCCGCCACCGAGCCCTTGGCGCGGTCCCCGGCCCGCTGGACCGCGAGGCCGACCGCGTCCACGCGGTTGACCTGGCCCATCCCGACACCGACCGAAGCGCCCTCGTGCGCCAGCAGGATCGCGTTGGACTTCACGGCCCGGCAAGCGCGCCAGGCGAACGCCAGATCGGCGAGCGTCTCGGCGTCGGCGGGCTCGCCGGCGGCCAGGGTCCAGTTGGCCGGGTCGTCGCCCGGCGCGTCCAGCACGTCGCGCTGTTGCAGCAGCACGCCGCCGCTGATCGGGCGCAGCTCGGCGCCTGCGCGCCGCGGCGGCTCGGCGACGAGGATGCGCACGTTCTTCTTGCGCTGCAACACTTCCACCGCGCCGTCGGCGTAGGACGGCGCGACGATGACCTCGGTGAAGATCTCGGCGACCTGTTCGGCCATCTCCACGGTGACCTCACGGTTGGTGGCGATCACGCCGCCGAACGCGCTGACCGGGTCGCAGGCGTGCGCCTTGCGATGCGCCTCGGCGATGTCGGCGCCGAGGGCGATGCCGCACGGGTTGGCATGCTTGATGATCGCGACGGCCGGGGCCTCGTGATCATGGGCGGCGCGCCAGGCCGCGTCGGCGTCGACGTAGTTGTTGTACGACATCTCCTTGCCGTGCAGCTGCCGCGCCTGCGCCAGTCCGAGGCTGCCGTCGCCGTTGGTGTACAGGGCGGCGGACTGATGCGGGTTCTCGCCGTAGCGCAGCACCGCCGACCGCGCCCAGGTGCCGCCGAGCCATTCGGGGAACCGGATCGCCGTGTCTTCGGCCCCGTCGCCCGTGGCCAGCACGTTGGTCATCCAGCTCGCGACCGCCACGTCATAACTCGCGGTGTGCTGGAACGCTTTGGCCGCCAAGGCCGTGCGCTCGGCCAGCGTGAAACCGCCGGACTTCACCGCGGCCAGCACGTCGTCGTAGTCGCCGCTGTCGACGACCACCGCCACCGAGGGATGGTTCTTGGCCGCGGCGCGCACCATGGACGGCCCGCCGATATCGATCTGCTCCACGCACTCGTCGTGAGTCGCCCCGCTCGCCACGGTCTGGGTGAACGGGTAGAGGTTGACCACCACCAGCTGGAATGCCTCGACGCCGAGTTCGACGAGCTGGTCGACGTGCTCCTGCTTGCGCGAGTCCGCCAGGATGCCCGCGTGCACCCTCGGGTGCAGGGTCTTGACCCGGCCGTCCAGGGTCTCCGGGAACCCGGTGAGATCCTCGACCTTGGTCACCGGGATGCCCGCGTCCGCGATCTTGCCCGCGGTGGAACCGGTCGAGACCAGCTCGATGCCCGCGGCGTGCAGACCGGTCGCGAGCTCCACGAGACCCGTCTTGTCGTAGACGCTCACCAGCGCCCTGCTGATCGGCTTGCGTTCACTCACCGGAGAACTCGCTCATCTGGGATAACTGCCTTTCGTCCGTCGGAGACAATGCCTCGCGTCGCGACGGCGGCGACGACTTCCGCCAGCAACCGTCGCTCGACAACCTTGATGCGCTCGTGCAGGGCGGCCTCGTCGTCACCCGGCAGCACCGGCACCGCCTCCTGCGCGAGGATCGGCCCGGTGTCCACGCCCTCGTCGACCAGATGCACCGTGCAGCCGGTGACCCGCGCGCCGTAGGCGAGCGCGTCACGCACACCGTGCGCGCCGGGGAAGGCGGGCAGCAGGGCGGGATGGGTGTTGATGATCCGGCCGCCGAACCGGTCCAGGAAGGCGGGACCGAGCAGCTTCATGAAACCCGCCGACACCACCAGATCCGGTGTGTGCGCGGCGACGGTCTCGGTGAGCTCCACATCCCACGCGGCACGGTCCGGAAAGTCCTTCAGCGCCACCCGGAAGTGCGGTATGCCCACGGCGTCGGCGTGGGTGGTGGCGGCGCACAGCCGGTCGACGCCGACCGCGACGACCTTCGCCGGGTAGCCGGGCGCGGCTGTGGCGTCCAGCAGGGCGCGCAGCAGTGAGCCGGTGCCCGAGGCCAGCACGACGACGGTGGCCGGCGTCGCTGCCGGCTTCCACGAGGCATGCGGGGACGTCAGCGCTCTACTCCCTGATCGATCGGATGGCGGATGGATGCGGCACCGCCGGGTTAGAGCCTAACGACCGTCCACCCGGTCACTGTCCGGCAGGTCCGCCTCGACCACTTCGGCGTCGACGATGTCCGATGTGGCGTGGGGGTGGTATCGGCCGCCGGACTCGATCGCGGGCGGATCGTCGACGAGTTCTGCGTCCAGCGGGGCTTCCAGCTCCGGCCGGGCGTAGTCGTCGTAGTAGTCGTCGTCCTCGTAGTAGTCGCCGTCGTCCGCTTCGTAATAGGCGTCGTAGTCGGCGTCGTCCTCGTCGAGGTAGTCGGCGTCCTCGTCGAGGTAGTCGTCGTGCGGATCGGTGTAGTCGCCCGGTGGAACGCCGACCGGCACGAGGAACCACCGCGCGAACGCCAGGCCCGCGTAGCCGGGAACGGCCAGCCAGGCGAACGTGATCAAGGGGAACAGCGGCAGGTCCAGCCCTACCCGGCCGACCGCGCCGAGTTCGCCGCCCGCCACCGCGCCGGCCAGCGTGAGCGCGAGCGCGGCGAGCCCGGCGGAGGTGAGCGTGGCCCACGGCGCGGTGATCCGGTCGGTGGAGGTGCGCGCGAGGTCCAGCCCGCCGAGCGCACCGACCGCGGCGGGAACCACCAGCAACACCGGCCACCATCCCGCCGCCGGACCGGTCGGCACGGCGGCCAGCAGTGGGAAGGCCGGGATGGGACCGCCGACGACGGAGAAGACCCCGAAGGACGCGGCGCCGATCTGCGCGCTGGAACCGACCAGCACGCCGACGGTCTGGATCGCCAGGTTCGGCACGTACGCCAGCGAGAGCAGCGTCAGGCCGAGGACGCCTCCGATGTTGCCCGCCGACTGGTACATCTCGCCCAGCCGCGAAATGTGCGCGAGGAACGAGATCACCACGACCGCCGTCGCACAGCCCAGCAGGCGCAGGATCGAACGCCCCGCGCCGTCGAGGCCGGACACCACCCAATCGGGCAGACGCAGCAGCGCGAACAGCTGTTGCCGGAGACGGACGGCGATACCGATGGCGGCGGCGAGCAGATACAGCGCCGCGACCCAGGCGAAGGCGGCGAGGGTATTCGGCGGTTGCAGTGCGATGACACCGGAAGCGTCTTCGGTGACCGCGAGACAGACGGAGGTGACCAGCAAAGGACCGCCCATCGCGGCGCCCACGATCCATCCGAGATCCGCCCTGGTGGACTGCGGTTCCACGGCGCGTGCGCATTCCCGCGCGGCCAGCCAGACCAGCAGCGCGGTCGGCAACAGCGGAAGCAGTCCGAGCGAGGTCTTGCCGATCACCAGCGGAACCTGGTGCACGCCCAGCCAGGAGGCGGCGATCGCGCCGGAGGTGCCGTCCAGATCGCTGCCGGAGGCCAGCAGCGTGACGAAGACGAGGACGACGAGGGTGGTCAGCCCGAAGGCCGAGGGGCGGCCCGCGACCGCGATGAGCACCCTGGACCGCTCGGGGGTGAGCGACAGAAACCCGTCTTCGTCCGCGTCCGGGGGCGGCTGCGACGCACGCGACCCGCCGATCCGGCGGGTCGAGGAGTTTCTGGAGGAGCTCATGGCATTTCAGCGTGGCATCCTCCCCGGCGCGAGCGGGTCAGGCGCGCCGCAGGCACGCCACCGCCGCGCCGGGGGGACGCCGCTGAGTTCCTACTTGTTGTTGTTGTCGTCCGACGAGGGACGGAACGCCTGGGTGGCATCCGAAGAAGGATCGCCGCTCTGCTCGCCGCCGAACGGCTTGTTCTGCTGGCTCGGCTGCGCCTGCTGCTGGCCGTAGCCGGGCGTACCGTAGGGCGCCTGCTGACCGGACTGCTGCTGGCCGCCGAAGTGCTGGGTGACGCTCTCGTCCGGGCGCGGCTGCGCACCGTACGGCGAACCCGGCTGCTGGGACGCACCGTAGGCCGTGGTCTGCTGGCTCTGCCCGTAGGGCGACTGCGGCTGGCCGTACGACTGACCCTGCTGGGCCTGACCGTAACCCGGCTGACTCTGTCCGTACGGCGAGGGCTGCCCCGCCTGGGACGGGAACTGCGGCGGCGCGGACTGAGCGCCGTAGCCCGCCTGACCGTACGGGCTCGCTCCGTAACCGGGCTGGCCCTGGCCGTAGGACTGCTGTCCCTGACCGTACGACGGCTGCTGCTGGCCGTAGCCGCCCTGGCCGAATCCGCTCGGCGCGGTGGCCGGGCGCGGCGCGGGGGCCTTGAGGATGCCCGCGTCGAACAGCGCTGCGGCGATCGACACCGCCGCCTGCGCGAAGGCCAGCACGAGCAGGACGTAGGCGCCTGCCTTCAGTTCGCTGCCCTCACCGAAGTTGAACGACTGGAACAGCAGCGCGATGAAGCCCGCGGTCGAAGCCGCCGCGGCCGCGCCGATCCAGTTCTGCTTCGGCAGCAGCGACAGCCCGGCGAGCAGACCGCCGAGCAGCAGCAGGCCCAGCAGCGGCGTGCCGGACGCCACCTCGAAGAAGTTGGCCGTTTCCGGTGCGCTGACCCTGCGGCCGCCGACATCGATCGGCTTGCTGCCGAGGAACGGCAGGAAGCCGAGCAGGAAGTTGATCACGCCGAGCGCGGCTACGCCGACCACCAGGAAGAACGGCAGACCTTTGGCATCGGAACCGGTAGCGCTCGAACCTGAAGTGGCACCACCCGTCGCCGGGCTCTGACTGGATGGCGCTGAGGGCTGGGGTGTGTTGTACCCGGAGCCCCCGGTCGGGTAGGACATGTCGTCGTCTCCTCAATCGAGTCGTACATGGTCTTCACGGCTGGATTACTTCTGACGCTACTGCACTGTCTCGCCCCGGTCACCCTGCCGCGACGGCCGGAATGGGCGAGTCCGCCCGTATTCCGGCAGGTCGCGACACATGTCCGGCGCGAAGCGCCTAGCGAGACCACCTACCGCTCCTTGAAACTGTTGCCCGCGATGGCGCTTTTCACACCACGGGGGTTCTCAATAGCGGGGAATTTCCGGTGACGGGTCGATGAACCATCCATCCGGCTGCCTCGTGTGAACAGAGAAGGTGTGTGAACAGATGAAGGGGACGACGGAACCCCCGGCACATCGAACAGTTCCGCGCGTGGCGGGTCCGGATGCTCGGCTACTGCCCAAGCCAGAGCCCGCCGCCACACATGACGAAGGCCGCCCCCCCGAATTCGGAGGCGGCCTTCGTGGGCGGGGGGGGGAAGATCAGGCGGTGATGCTGGCCTTCTCCAGGATCTCGCGAGCCAGCGCGGCGGTCTCGGACGGCGTCTTGCCGACCTTCACGCCCGCGGCCTCCAGCGCGTCCTTCTTCGCCTGGGCGGTGCCCGACGAGCCGGACACGATGGCGCCCGCGTGGCCCATCGTCTTGCCCTCGGGGGCGGTGAAGCCCGCCACGTAGCCGACGACCGGCTTGGTGACGTTGGCCTTGATGTAGGCCGCGGCCCGCTCCTCGGCGTCGCCGCCGATCTCGCCGATCATCACGATCAGCTTGGTCTCCGGGTCCTTCTCGAACGCCTCGATGGCGTCGATGTGGGTGGTGCCGATGACCGGGTCGCCGCCGATGCCGATGGAGGTCGAGAAGCCGAAGTCACGCAGTTCGTACATCATCTGGTAGGTCAGGGTGCCGGACTTGGAGACCAGGCCGATCGGGCCCTTGCCGGTGATGTTGGCCGGGGTGATGCCGACCAGCGACTCGCCGGGGGTGATGATGCCGGGGCAGTTCGGGCCGATGATCCGGGTCTTGGCGCCCTTCTCCACGTTGTAGGCCCAGGCGTAGGCGGTGTCCTGCACCGGGATGCCCTCGGTGATGACCACCAGCAGCGGGATCTCCGCGTCGATGGCCTCGATGATGGCGTCCTTGGCGAACTTCGGCGGCACGAACGCGATGGACACGTCGGCGCCGGTCTCCTTGATGGCCTCGGCGACGGTGCCGAACACCGGCAGCTCGACCGCGTTGCCCTCGGCGTCGGTGTGCGCGACGGTGGTGCCCGCCTTGCGCGCGTTCACACCGCCGACGATCTGGGTGCCCGCCTTCAGCATCAGCGCGGTGTGCTTGGTGCCCTCGCCGCCGGTGATGCCCTGGACGATGACCTTGGAATCCTTGTTCAGGAAGATAGACATTCTTTTCGTCCTTACTCGGCCGTCGTTATCGGGCGGCTGCCAGTTCGGCGGCCTTGTCGGCGCCTTCGTCCATTGTCTGCGCCAGCGTCACCAGCGGGTGCGCGGCATCGACGAGGATCTGGCGACCCTCGTCCACCCGGTTGCCGTCGAGGCGGACCACCAGCGGCTTGTTCGCGTGGTCGCCCAGGATCTCCAGCGCCTTCACGATGCCGTTGGCGACCGCGTCACACGCGGTGATGCCGCCGAACACGTTGACGAACACGCTCTTGACCTGGTCGTCGTTCAGGATGACGTCGAGACCGGCGGCCATCACCTCGGCCGAGGCGCCACCGCCGATGTCGAGGAAGTTGGCCGGCTTCACGCCGCCGTGGCCCTCGCCCGCGTAGGCGACGACGTCCAGGGTCGACATGACCAGACCCGCGCCGTTGCCGATGATGCCGACCTCACCGTCGAGCTTGACGTAGTTGAGGTCGTTCTCCTTGGCCTTGAGCTCGAGCGGATCGGTCGCGTCGCGGTCGGCGAACGCCTCGTGCTCCGGGTGGCGGAATCCGGCGTTCTCGTCGAGGGTGACCTTGCCGTCCAGCGCGAGGATCTCGTCCTGCGGGGTGCGCACCAGCGGGTTGACCTCCACCAGGGTGGCGTCCTCGGCGACGAACACCTCCCACAGCTTCTGGATGGTCACGGCCGCGGCGTCCAGCACGTCGGCGGGCAGGTGGCCCTGCTCGGCGATCGAACGCGCGAACGCCAGGTCGACGCCCTTGACCGCGTCGACGGGAACCTTCGCCAGCCGCTCCGGCTTGGTGGCGGCGACCTCTTCGATCTCCATGCCGCCCTCGACCGAGCACATGGCCAGGTAGGTCCGGTTGGCGCGGTCCAGCAGGAAGGAGATGTAGTACTCCTCCGCGATGTCCTTGGCCTCGGCCACCAGGATCTTCTTGGTGATGTGGCCCTTGATGTCCAGGCCGATGATGTTCTGCGCGTGCGTGAGCGCGTCATCCGGGGTGGCGGCGTACTTCACGCCACCGGCCTTGCCGCGGCCACCGGCCTTCACCTGGGCCTTGATCATCACCGGCTTGCCGATTTCCGCCGCGATGGCGCGGGCGTCCTCGGCCGTGTCCGTGACGCGGCCCTCGGACGAAGGCACTCCGTGCTTAACGAAGAGCTCCTTCGCCTGATATTCGAAGAGATCCATGTACTCACCGTCTCGTCTGCGTTGTGATGACAACGTCTTTGTTGGCGGCCCGACGTCGGAAGCGGGTCGGGTCGGACTCTAATCAGTCACATGGAGGGCCAATCGGCCACGTTCATCCTAAGTGGCGCAGGTCACGGAGTGGTGCCCAGGGCGGCAAAACCGCTGGCCAACGCTACTCGCGAGTAGGTTGCTGGCACCGCGCCAGGTAGAGCGGGCGAACCCAGGAGCGAACCGCGATCTACTACAAATCGTCGTTGAACGACCTCTCCGGAGTGCCCATACAGCAGTGAGATATTCCGTGGGGTTAGGGTGATGAATCTCACATGTTTGTCACGGACCCCGCACACCGCTTGTGGGCACGACATCGTTTCGTTACCGTCATTGCGGTCGATGTCACAACACGGTCACGACTAGGAGGACGGCAAGCTTGATGCAGCACAGCACTCCGCAGACGGAGAGCCGCTCCGCATTCGACCGATCGACGCCGCTGGTCAAGCGGCATCCGAGTTCCATCCGCTTCACGATGTGGCACCGCCGATGAACCACAGCTCCACCTTCGCTTCCGATGATCGCTTGCGGTCGGGACATCGTTATCGCCCCGACGACGAGCCCTTCGCTCCGGCGGCCCGCCACGCAGGCCCCTCGTTCGACGAGCACCACGCCGGGTACGAGCCAGCGCCGCAGGCGGACTACGACTTCCGTCCCGCCGGTGGCGATTACGGCTTCGCGGCCGAGCCCGTACACGACTCGGGCTACGACCAGTCGGCCTATCAAAACGCGGCCTACGACAATGCTTGGGACACCAACAGCGCCTGGTCGCAACAGAATTGGGCACAGCAGGACTCCTGGTCTGACGGCGGCGCCTGGAACTCCGGCGACGCGTGGGCCGAGCAGGAGTCCTGGACGCCCGACGAGAAATCCTGGGTATCCGACACCGGCTGCTGGGCTCCCGAGGAATCCTGGGCGACCGAGACGACCGAGCCCGAGGCCGACGAGGAGCCGAGCGCACCCGTCCTCCCGACCGTCATCCGTGCGGGCCGCTCCGCGAACAAGCGCGGTGGCGCGCACCGGGTAGCGGCGCCGCCCGCCGCTCTCAAGGGTCGGGCCGCCGTCGCCGCCGTCGCCGCGGGCGCGGTCGTCGCGGCGGGGCAGGCCGCGTTCTCCTCGCCCGAACAGCCGTCGCAGGCGGTCGATTACGAAGCCGCGGGGCAGATCCACGAGATCGCCGCGCAGTCGATGAACATGGCCGATCCGACGGCGGCGCCGGACTCCCCCCAGGTGCTGAACGTCTCCTCGCCTGCCCACCTCGATCAGTTCAACGACATCCTGCAGAAGGGCCAGAAGTACGCCGAGGACCTCGCCGCCCAGGAGGCGTCGAAGCTTCGTCCGCTCTTCACCAAGTTCGCCGCAGGCACCTTCACCTCCGGCTTCGGCGCCCGCTGGGGTGTGCAGCATCTCGGCATCGACATCGCAGGCCCGATCGGCACCCCGATCTACGCCGTCGCCGACGGCACCGTCCTCGAAGCCGGTCCCGCGTCGGGCTTCGGCATGTGGGTCCGCCTGCTGCACGACGACGGCACCGTCACCATCTACGGCCACATCGATACCGCCACGGTGTCGCAGGGCCAGCGCGTGCTCGCCGGAGACCAGATCGCCACCATCGGCAACCGCGGCTTCTCCACCGGCCCGCACTGCCACTTCGAGGTCTGGCTGAACGGCGTCGACAAGGTCGACCCGCTGCCCTGGCTGGCGACCCGCGGCATCAGCCTCGGCCCGCAGCGCGACTGACGCGACGTGGTGCGTGCCCGACCTGCCACCGCCGTGAGCTGATCGCGGCACGACGGGTCGGGTCTGGATCGCTCCCGACGTGGAGGCGTACTTCGAGGCGAGTGCCGTAGTGGGCTACGTTCGCGCACAAGGAACGTTCCGGGCGCGTGAACCCGGCTGCGGCCAAACAGACCGGGCGGCTCATCCCCGGGCGCAACAAATTGTGGGCTCGAGCTGCCGAACGGAGTTCTGGTGGCCGCCACCGACGCTCCGGTCCGCAACCGCGAACTGATGCGCCTCCTGCGCAAACATCTACACCGGCCACCCGCCCCGCCGACACCGAAGCCCTGCTGGCCCTCGGCGCGGTCCTCCTCCGCTCCGACCCGGCCCTCGGCCTCACATTCGGCGCTGACGGACCTGTGACGCCGGGCGCATGAAGCCGGATACCTCGCGCGAGCCGCGCTGACATATTCCCGCATTGCTCGTGTTCGGCGGATCCGGTCGGATAAGCGCAACTCGGCCACATGCGACCCGACCCGACTCTTCTTCAGGGGGTGGGCTTGCGTTTCCAGCCGAGGAACACGGAGTCGCCTGCGGGTTTCCAGGGCAGGAAGATGGCGATGGCACCCGCGACGATCAGCGAAGCCGAAACCGTGACGTAGGAGGCGAGTTGGAACCCCTCCATGGACGCGGCCTTCATCGCGTAGATCAGGTCGGCCTTCTGCTGGGCGAAGGCCGGGTTGATGGGGCGCTTGGTCATTTCGAGTACAGCGATGACGCTTTCGCGGGCGAAGCTCTTCTCGTTCGGGGTCATCAGGAAGTCGGGGATGGCATCGATGCGCGGTCCGACCTCGGTGGTGTACACCGACGCCACGATCGATCCGAGCACCGCGACGCCGAGAGTTCCCCCCGCCTCGCGGGTGGTGTCGTTGACCGCCGAACCGGCTCCCGCTTCGTCCAGGGCCACCGAGGCCATGATCGATTCGGTCGCCGGGCCCTGCACGATCGCCAGCCCCAGACCCATCAGCACCATCGAGACGAGCACAGGACCCACATACGGTGTCTCCACTTTCACCTGCCCGGCGATGAACATCCCGACACTCATCACCACCAGACCGAAGACGATGACTGCCGTGGTGCCGACCTTCTGGGCGATCAGCGTGGCCAATGGGGCGCCGACGGCGATGGCCACGGCGAACGGTAGCGAGTGCAACCCGAATTGCAGCGGCGACAGCTCCATCACTCCCTGGAAGTACTGGGTGATCATGAACAAGAAGCCGAACATGGAGAAGTAGCCGACCGCGATCGCCACCGCGGGCAGGGAGAATCGCCGGATCCGGAACAGGTTCATGTTCAGTACGGGCGAGCCGGTGCGCATCTCCCATCGGACGAACACCGCGAAGCAGACCACGGCGAAGGCGAAGCACGTCAGGCTGGTCGGGGAGAGCCAGCCCTGACGCGGCGCGGCGATGATGGTCCACACCAAGGTGGTGACGCTCAGGAGCGACAGGGCGATGCCGATCACATCGAGCCTGCCGGTGTGTGCCGCCTTCGACTCCGGAAGCAGTATGCGGGCGAGAAGCAGGACGATCGTCGCGACGGGAACATTGACCCAGAAGACCGAGTGCCAGGAGAAGTGCTCGAGTAGCCAACCCCCTGCGGTGGGCCCGATCGCGATGGCGAAGCCTGCCATCGCCGTCCACGCCGCGATGGCGACGGTCCGTTCCCTGACGTCGGTGAAGATATTGATGATCAGCGCCAACGTCGCGGGGAATACAGCGGCGGCGAACACTCCCATAGCGGCGCGGGCGGCAATCACCTGCCCCAGGTCGGTCGCCAACGCGCCACCCAGAGACATGACGGCGACGCCGGCCAGTCCGAGCATCATCACCATGCGGCGGCCGTAGCGATCTCCGAGGTGGCCGAACGCCAGCAGCAAGCCCGCGAAGGCGAGCGTGTACGCGTCGACCACCCACTGCAATCCGCTGAAACCGGCGTGTAACTGCACCCCCAGGGACGGCAACGCGACGTTGACGACGGTGTTGTCGAGCACCACGAGCAATTCCGCGACGCAGATGACGACAAGGGCCGGCCACCGCCCGCGCATGCTCGGGGTCGCGGTGTGCGCAGCCCGTGCGGCCGGCTCGGCGACAGATGAGTGGGGCATGGGAAATCACTCCTCGTCATTGCAATGCGGGCCACGCGGAAAGTGGCTGCCGACCCCGACCGGGCACGGCGCTAGCCACCGCGGACCGGCAGTCATGGGGTGTCGGCGGGGCAGCTCGATTCCGCGACAGCACCGCCTTTTGTGGGACGCCGACCCGTGGTGGGGTTCGGACCGGTTCCCTCCGGACAAATTGATGTTACTTCGCGTAACGTTAATGGCAGCGTAATAGAACATCTGGTCTATCGCAAGTGATGGGGTCGCGCATTCTTCGAAGAGATCTGGAGAAGAGACTCCATCCAGAAGACTGGATGGTCTACCGTTCGGTGCGTCGCTAGGCTGGATGGCCTGTACAGAGGGGAAGAGGCTCATGGCTGCGGATGCGCGACGGCGCTTGATCGAGAGCGCGATCGAGCTGATCAGACGCCGAGGGGTGGCCGGCACCGGGGTGGCCGATCTGCTCGAGCACAGCGGCACCGCACGACAATCGATCTACAAGCATTTTTCCGGCGGAAAGACGGAGTTGATCGAGGAGTCCGTCCGGACCGCAGGCGCCTGGATCGAGCAGATGATCGAGCAGATGGCCGAGACGCTGTCGTCACAGGAAATGCTGCGGGCCTTCGTCGAGTATTGGAAATGGGTGCTGGTGACCAGCGACTACCAGTCCGGGTGCCCGATCGCCGCCGCGGCATACGGCGGAAGCGAAGCACCGGCCGCCCGAGAACTATCCAGCCAGGCATTCCGGCGCTGGGAACACCACCTGGCCGAGAAAGCCATCGCGCAGGGCGTACCAGCCCGGACAGCCCAGAGCCTGGCGACCACGACAATCGCGGCGATCGAGGGCGCGGTCATGATGTCGATCGCAGACCGCAGCATCGCACCCCTCAACCGCACCTACGACCAACTCCGCGAACTGCTCGGAATCCATCTCGAGGCACCCTGACCACGCCGCCCATCAAGACAACGGACGCGGACGGTTACGAACGGTCAGCTACGACATCGACGTATGTGGACGCCTAGGGTGCGGCCGCGACAGCGAGACCGAGCAACGCGACGACTTTGGCGACCTCCAGGCCGATGTACCAGTAGTGCGCGTGCGAGCGCGGCAGATCTTCGCCCGCCAGCACGCGATCGGCGCGGCGAGACAGCGGCGGACGCACCACGAGGATCTGGACGGCCAGCAACACCACGGCCACGCCCAGCCACAACCAGGTCGGCTTGCCGGGGCCCGCGATCAGCGCGGCGACCACCAGCAGCACGGCGAGCACGGCCTCGGCGGCGTTCAGCGCACGGAACACCAAGCGGCCGATGCCGAGACCCAGCGGCAGCGTGACCCCGGGCGCACGGAACTTCAGCGGCGCTTCCAGGAACGAGATGGCCAGCACCATGCCGAGCCACAACATGGGCAGAAACCACAGGATGTGCTGCGCGACCGTGTCCATATCGCGGACCTTACCGGCGGAACGCGTCCGCGCGGCAGGGTCCGAAGGCCCGATCCCGGTAGCTCAGAGCTTGACCAGCGTCCGGCTGTACTGCGGGATCAAGCGGATCTTTCCCGCGGTGCCGAAGTCGATGGTCACCGTGGCCAGCGGCCCGAAGCCCTCCGCGGCGATCACCCGGCCGAGACCGTATTTGTCGTCGCTGACCCGATCGCCCACGGCGAGAACCAAGTTCGTGTTGTTGCGGGTCGCACCGCCGGGAGCGGGCCTGCGCGGGCCGCGATCGCGCAAGCCGGGCCGTGGCTCCGACCACCCGTCGCCGCGCGTCCAATCCCGTTCCAGCCCGTCGTCGTCCCCGCGCCGCCGCAGACCCCTCGTACCAGGCGATCCGGCGGGCTCGAGCCTGCGCCAGTCGATGAGGTGGCCGGGGATCTCTTGCAGGAAACGCGATTCCGGGTTCGACACCGGCTGCCCCCAGCCGGATCGCACCACCGCCCGCGTCAGGTACAGGCGCTGCCGGGCCCTGGTGATGCCCACGTAGGCGAGGCGGCGTTCCTCGGCCAGCTCGGTCGGATCGCCGAGCGCCCGCATGTGCGGGAACTGCCCGTCCTCCCAACCGGTCACGAACACCACCGGGAATTCCAGGCCTTTGGCGGTGTGCAGCGTCATCATGGTGACCACGCCGGAGCCCTCGTCCGGGATCTGGTCGGTGTCGGCCACCAGCGAGACCCGCTCCAGGAACGCGGCGAGCGAACCCGGGTCCGGCTCCCCTTCGCCTGCCTCGGGCAGTAGCCCCTCCTGCCGGGCCGCCTCCGCGTTGTTCTGCGCCTCCGAGCTGAACTCCCGCGCGACGCTGACCAGCTCGTTGAGGTTGTCCAGCCGGGCGCCGTCCTGGGGGTCGTCGGATGCCTCCAGTTCGGCGCGATAACCGGTGCGCTCCAGCACCGCTTCGACGACGTTGCCGACATCGGGGAAGTCGGACTCCTCGCGTTCGCCCGCGGCCCGGATGTCGTCGAGCAGCTCGAGGAAGCCCGCGATGGCTCGCTGCGCGCGCGTGTTCAGCAGCGCCACCTTGCCTTCGGCGGCGTCGCGCAGCGCGGCGGCGAAACCGATGCCGCGCTGCTCGGCATGGACCGCCACGCAGGCTTCCGCGCGGTCGCCGATGCCGCGGCGCGGCGTATTCAGGATGCGGCGCATGCTCACCGCATCTTCCGGGTTCTCCAGCACACGCAGGTAGGCGACGATGTCGCGCACCTCTTTGCGCTCGTAGAAGCGGACGCCGCCGACCACCTTGTAGGGCAGGCCCATCCGGATGAAGATCTCTTCCAGCGCGCGGGAGTTGTTGTTGGTGCGGTAGAACACGGCGACGTCGCCGTAGTTGGCCTCGCCCTGGTCGACCAGCCGGTCGATCTCGCGCGCGACGAACGAGGCCTCGTCGTGCTCGTTGTCGGCGACGTAGCCGGTGATCAGATCGCCTTCGCCGGAATCGGTCCACAGCTTCTTCTCCCGCCGGTTCTCGTTGCGCGAGATCACCGCGTTGGCGGCGGAGAGGATGTGCTGGGTGGAGCGGTAATTCTGCTCCAGCAGAATGGTTTCGGCGTCGGGGAAGTCGCGCTCGAACTCCTCGATATTGCGGATGGTCGCGCCGCGGAAGGCGTAGATGGACTGGTCGGCGTCGCCGACCACGCACAGTTCGCTCGGCGGGACCCGGTCCTCGCGGCCGTCCTCCACATGGTGGCCGACCAGCTCGCGAACCAGGACGTACTGCGCGTGGTTGGTGTCCTGGTACTCGTCCACCAGCACATGCCGGAACCGGCGGCGGTAGTACTCGGCGACCTGCGGATGATTCTGCAGCAACGCCACCGTCTCACCGATGAGGTCGTCGAAGTCCAGCGCGTTCGCCGAGCGCAGCCTGCGCTGGTATTCGGTGTAGACCCGCGCGACCAGGCCCGGCAACTCGGTGTCGTCGGATTCCGCGTCGGCGGTGGCGCGGGCCGGATCGATGAGTTCGTTCTTCAGATTCGAGATCGCCGTCGCCAGCAGGCGCGCGGAGTACTTCTTGGTGTCGATGTCGAGGTCGCGGCTGATCATGGTGAGCAGGCGCCGCGAATCGTCCGCGTCGTAGATCGAGAAATTGGAGTTCAGCCCGGACAGCAGCGCCGCCTGGGTGCGCAGGATGCGGACGCAACTGGAGTGGAACGTCGAGACCCACATGGCGTTCGCCCGCGGGCCGACCAATCCGGTCACCCGCTCCCGCATCTCCGCGGCGGCTTTGTTGGTGAACGTGATGGCCAGTACCTGGCCCGGCGTGACGCCGCGGGCGGCCAGTAGGTAGGCGATGCGGCGGGTGAGCACCGCCGTCTTGCCCGAGCCCGCGCCCGCCACGATGAGCAGCGGGGATCCGGTGTGCACGACCGCCGCGCGCTGCGGCGGGTTCAGGCCGTCGAGCAGGCGCTCGGCCTCCTCGGCGCGCCGCTGTTCCCGCTCGGCGCGCTGCCGCTCGCGCTCCGCGTCGGTCGGCGGCGCCGCCGCGCCGGCGGCGGGCTGCGACCCCTCCGCCGCGTTACCGCCGGCGAACTGCGGTTTCGATGCCGGATCCGGGTGCACGATCCGACCGGCCTGCGTCTTGGGAGCCACCGTGATGTCCATCGTCCATCCACGCTACCGGCGGTCACCGACACAGATGAAGCCCCGGGTGAGATCGGTATCGGTTCGGCGCCGGATGGCTGAACGGCGAGTGAACTCCCGCTGGTGGGAAGGGCGGGTGAAACAACCTGCGAATCTCGCGCGATTCCCAAATGTATACGTTTTGCATACCCCCCAGCCCGTGGCACACTGGCGACATGCTCAGCGCTTTCGCAAGACATCCGATTCGGCTGCCAGCCGAACGCCGGGATCGCGGAGCCTGCACCTGAGCACACCTTTCTGGGGGGACAATACGAGGCCCCACCAGGTCTGTTTCACGGTGAAAGAACCGATCGGTAACGAGCCGCGAGGACGTGCCGATCCATGTTCTGACACGAGGAGATGAATGATGAGCACCCCTGCCACGACGACCGGGTCCGAATCCGCGCTGCCGCAGACCGAGGCCGAGATCGACAAGCTCCGCAAGGAGATCGATCGTCTCGACGCGGAGATCCTGGCCGCGATCAAGCGCCGGACGGAGATCTCCCGGATCATCGGCCGGACGCGCATGGCGTCGGGCGGGCCGCGCCTTGTGCACAGTCGCGAGATGAAGGTGCTGGAGCGTTTCAGCGAGCTCGGCCAGGAAGGCCACACCCTCGCCATGCTGCTGCTTCGCCTCGGCCGCGGTCGTCTCGGCCACTGAACTGAAAGTACGCGGCGCGCTCGTCGGACCGTCGCTTCTGAACAGGCCGCCCCGGGTGTCATGCACCCCGGGGCGGCCGCCTCATGTCCGCCCCGTGCCCGCACACGGTCCACCGACGCTATCCGGGGGCTGCGGCCGATCCCTCACCTGCGGTGGAATCACTCAGGACACGCAGGTCGGCCCTCAGCTCGGCTTCCAGCGGTTCGGCATGCGAGCGGATAGCGGGATGCACATGGCGAAGATGCTCCAAGTCCCGACTCGTCCGTTCGATCGCGGCCGCTCGTTCTGCGGGGGTGCCCTCCGCCGCGATCGTGCGATTGGTCAGAACACGCCAATCTATTCCGGATCGGTCCAACGCCTGTCGCAATGCCGCACCGGGTGGCTGGTGCAATCCGATGAAATCTATGTCTGCGGTGGTGAGGTCGAACATCTGGGCTTCGATGAAGTGGTTGACGCGAAAGTCTGCTCCGAGATAGTCGCGGCCGATCGGAGCGAGCCCGCTCATTCCGGCGCCATAGGAGTATTCCGACGGGTTGTCCATGGGGGAAGGTATCGCCAGGTCCCTCTCCACCAGCGAGTCACCGAACGTGATGGTCGTTCGTGACCGGACCTCTGGCTTCAGGTAGATCTGATTGTCGCCGTAGTTCAGCTCCGACAACGCATCGATGATGCCCGGTTGTGATGGGCGCACTCCGTCCACGGCAACGTAGCCGTAGACGGGTGGGTTGTCGTGGACGTGCGGGCCGAACCATTCTCCTTCGGCATGGGCGCGATTGCCGACAGGGTTGCGAGCGCCCCTGATTCGCCCTTCCTCGAGGATGGCCACGAGTTCGTCGTCGCGGACCCGGATAGCGAGAGGCTTCCCGTCGAGCGCATCCTTCAGCTCTCGCCGCATCTGCTCACGTAACTCGGCGCTGTCCCGGCCGAGAGAAGCCGCTGATTTTTCGATTCTCCCGTCGATGAGGGCGTATTGCTCCAGCCGGGACAGCCGACGGTGGGCTATGAAGTCGGACCATTCGTCGTCGGTCGGTCCCTTCTCGCCGAAACGTCGGCTCAATTCGGCGTCGAGTCGCTGTCCGGCCTGGTCCAACGACGCTCGGTCCGGCGGCGGGGGGCACAAATCCCGCCTGGTACCGGCATCGCCGCCTGCCGAGGACCATTGGCGTCGGATCGCGAGAGCACCGTCGGCGTCGCCGTGCGTGTGCACATCGGCGACTCGCCGGGAAGCGCGGGCTGCGCCTGTTTTCATATCGGCGACGCCCCTGGCTCCCCTCCTGGTCAACCGTTTCAAATCGTCCACGGCCTGCAAGAAGACTCTGACAATGCCGTTGCTCAATCAGGCATCACCGGCGCCCGCACCTTCTCATGATCAGCTCTTCGCCCCTCATCGAAATCCAAGTCGAGGCTAATACCGATGATCGACGCAGTCGTCCCCCGAATGCATGGGGCGGGGACAGGCGCGCTCAGCGCGGAACTGGCCAGGTGCGCGCGCCCCGCGGACTCTCAGGTGCGCGAGCGATCGACTTCGGCAATGCGGAACCCGCGGCGCGCTCTCACGTGAGCGCGATGTACTTGGTGGACAGGTACTCCTCGATCCCCTCCGTGCCGCCCTCCCGGCCGAAGCCGGACTCCTTGACGCCGCCGAAAGGAGCAGCGGGGTCGGAGATGACGCCGCGGTTGACGCCCACCATGCCGGATTCCAGACCCTCGGCAATCCGCAGGGCACGGTCGAGGTCGCGGGTGTAGACGTAGCTGACCAGGCCGAATTCCGTGTCGTTGGCGGCGGCCAGCCCTTGCTCCTCGGTGTCGAAGCCGACGATCGGGGCGACCGGGCCGAACACCTCCTCGCGCAGGATCCTGGCCTGCGGCGGGACGTCGCGCAGGACCGTCGCCGGATAGAACCAGCCGGGGCCGTCGGGCGCCTTGCCGCCGATCAGCACCCGCGCGCCCTTCCCGACGGCGTCGTCCACCAATTCGCCGACCGTACGCAGTTGCTCCTCGTTGATCAGCGGGCCCAGCGTGGTGTCCGGGTCGGCGCCCGGCCCGAGCCGAACGCTGCTCTCCATTGCTTCGACCAACTTGGTGGTGAACTCTTCGAGCACGCTGTTGTGCACGTGGAAACGGTTGGCGGCGGTGCACGCCTCGCCACCGTTGCGCAGTTTCGCCAGCATCGCGCCCTGCACGGCGGCATCGATGTCGGCATCGTCGAACACCACGAACGGCGCGTTCCCGCCGAGTTCCATCGAGGTGCGCAGCAGCCGGTTCGCGGATTTCTCCACCAGCTTCTTGCCCACCTCGGTGGAGCCGGTGAAGGTGAGCTTGCGCAGCCGGGGATCGTCGAGCAAGGGCTGGGTCACCGCGCCGGAGTGGCTGGAGGTGAGCACGGACAGCACGCCGTCGGGCACCCCCGCCTCGCTGCACAGCTTCGCCAGCAGCAGCATGGTCAGCGGCGTCGCCGAAGCGGGCTTGACGATCATCGTGCAGCCCGCGGCCAGTGCGGGACCGATCTTGCGCGTGCCCATGGCGAGCGGGAAATTCCACGGCGTGATCGCCAGACACGGGCCGACCGGTTGCTTGTGCACCATGATCCGACCGGTCCCGGAAGGCGCGTGCAGGTAGCGCCCGTGCACCCGGGCTGCCTCCTCGCCGAACCAGCGGAAGAACTCGGCGCCGTAGCGCACCTCGTTGCGGCTCTCCGGCAGCGCCTTGCCCATTTCCAGGGTCATCAGCAGGGCGAACTCCTCCGCGCGGGCGGTGATCTGCTCGAACACCTCGCGCAGGAGTTCTCCGCGCTCGCGCGCGGGCGTGGCCGCCCATTCGTCCTGCGCCGCGACGGCCGCGTCGAGCGCGCGCATCGCGTCCTCCGGCGTCGCGTCCGCGACGCGCGTCAGCACCTCGCCGGTCGCCGGATTGTGCACCGGGAAGGTGCCCGCGCCGGTGGCGTCGACGGGCCGCCCTGCGACCCACAACTGCTTCGGCACGGATTCGAGAAGTTCGCGTTCGGACACCATGACGCCAGCCTAAGCCTCACGACGGAAGCGCATCCGCCGAACGCGCGCCGGTCCGGCCGGCTCTCCACGCAGGCATCCGTGCGCGCGGCTGTGCCTGCTTGTAGTCTCGGCGAACGTGAGCAGCGACATCACCGCGACGGCGGCATGGCGGAAACTGCACGATCACCACGGCACCGTCGCCGGACGACACCTCAGGGAGTTCTTCGCCGACGATCCGGCCCGGGGCAGCGAGCTGACCGTCCAGGTGGCGGACCTGCACATCGACTACAGCAAGCACCGCGTGAACCGGGAAACCCTGCACCTGCTGGTGGAATTGGCGCGCGAGGCGGGCGTGCCCGAGCGGCGCGACGCGATGTATCGGGGTGCGCACATCAACACATCCGAGGACCGCGCGGTCGGCCACATCGCCCTGCGGCTGCCCGAAGGCGAGACGATGATCATCGACGGCGTCGACGCGGGCGCCGAGGTGCACCGGGTGCTGCGGCGGATGGGCGAGTTCACCGACGCGCTGCGCTCCGGCGCTTGGCGCGGGGCGACCGGCGAGCGCATCACGACGGTGGTCAACGTCGGCATCGGCGGATCGGACCTGGGGCCGGTCATGGTGCATCAGGCGCTGCGTCATTACGAGGACGCCGGTATCGGCGCCGAATTCGTCTCGAACGTCGATCCCGCCGATCTGGTCGCGAAACTGGACGGGCTCGATCCGGCCACCACGCTGTTCATCGTCGCGTCCAAGACCTTCTCCACCCTGGAGACGCTCACGAACGCGACCGCGGCCCGGCGCTGGCTGGTCGCCGCGCTCGGCGAGGACGCCGTGGCCAAGCACTTCGTCGCGGTGTCCACCAATGCCGAACGGGTCGCGCAATTCGGTATCGACACCGAGAACATGTTCGGGTTCTGGGATTGGGTCGGCGGACGGTACTCGGTGGCCTCGGCGATCGGCCTTTCGGTGATGGCGACCATCGGCAAGGAGCGCTTCGCGGAATTCCTCGCGGGCATGCACGCCGTGGACCGGCATTTCGCCGAGGCGCCGCTGGAGGCGAACGCTCCGGTACTGCTCGGCCTGCTCGGCGTCTGGTATTCGAACTTCTTCGAGGCGCAATCCCATGCCGTGCTGCCCTATTCGAACGATCTGGCCCGCTTCCCCGCATACCTACAGCAATTGACCATGGAGTCCAACGGGAAGTCGGTCCGTGCCGACGGCACACCGGTCACGACCTCCACCGGCGAGATCTTCTGGGGCGAACCGGGCACCAACGGGCAGCACGCCTTCTACCAACTGCTGCACCAGGGCACCCGGCTCATTCCCGCGGATTTCATCGGATTCGCGCAGCCCACCGACGATCTGGCCACCAGCGACGGCACCGGCAGCATGCACGACATCCTGATGAGCAACCTGTTCGCGCAGACCAAGGTGCTCGCGTTCGGCAAGACCGCCGAGGAGATCGCGGCCGAGGGAACAGATCCCCAGATCGTGCCGCACAAGGTGATGCCCGGCAACCGCCCGTCCACCACCATTCTCGCGCCGCGGCTCACCCCGTCGGTCGTCGGTCAGCTCATCGCGCTCTACGAGCACCAGGTCTTCGTGGAGGGCGCCATCTGGGGCATCGACAGTTTCGACCAGTGGGGTGTCGAACTGGGCAAGCAGCAGGCGCTCGCCTTGGCCCCGCTGCTCACGGCGGCCCAAGATCCGCAGCCGCAGGACGATTCGTCGACGGATTCGCTCATTCGCTGGTATCGCGCGCACCGCTGAGTTCGTCAGCGCGCTAGGCGGCCCCGCCGGGCGGGGGTTCGCGCCGCGCCTCGTCGAATCGCCGGACGATGCGCGAAGTGGATATCGCGATCAAGGTACCGATGACGCCCAGGTCGAAGACGACTTGGACCATCGTGGCCACTTTCGCCGCGGGCCCGACCGCGTGCACGTCGCCGTAGCCGACCGTCCCGAGGGTGATGATCGTGTAGTAGAGCGAGTCGGTTCGCGTGCGCAGACCCTCGAACTGGCCGGGCGCGCGCTGTTCGAGCACGTAGTAGTACAGGGCGAAGAACGTCACCACGACGCAGACCACGAGCAGTACGTCGTTGATCCGTCCGGCGGTCGTCGCCGGATCGCGGAGGTACCGCCGGATGCGCCACCACGCCAGCCAGATCAGGCCCGCGACTCCGAGGACGAAGGCGACGAGCCCGAGCAGCCCGGCGGGGCGGCCGAGCGGCTGGATCTCCAGCGGCAGAAAGTAATAGAACAGCAGAGCGCATACCACGGCCGGCGCATTGAACAGGGCGCCCGATACTCTGCCGCCTGCGCGATTCTCCGTCATTGATTCATCATCGAGCCTGGTAGAGCGGGTGAGCCACCGCACGCGCCGATACGCGGTCCGTCTCTTCGGATGCCGCGGGCCGGGGGCGGTGAGCGGCGCGGAACCCCCGCGAAGTGATCTGAATCACACCCTGTCACAGGGGGTGCTCCTGCGGTGTCTTGATGCCGACCCCCGAAGTGAAGGAGACACCATGACTGGGAATACCGATGTGGTCGTGGTCGGCGGCGGCTACCTCGGCCTGGGCCGGCGTGCCGCCACCGTGCGGGTCGCCTCCAGGGACGACGTCGCGAGCGGGTTCTACCTCGGCGGTCGCCTGGCCGCGAAGATCAAGGAGTTCGCCCGCACCGACGTGGTCGAGGAATTGGCGCCGAAAGCATGTCGATGGCGCTGATGCTGCCGGAGAAACTGACCCGCGTCGAATTCGAGACCTCGCTCACCCTGCGCTGAATCCGGTAGACGGGACAGCCACCGCGTAGCTTCCCGCCTGCCCGCGCAGCACGAGGTCGGCGCGCTGCTCGGTGGCCGCGACGAACTCCGCGTTGCGCAAGTCGCTGTCGCGCACCTTGTCGTACGCTGCCGCGGGCGTGCGACCACCGCGAATGTGTCTGCGCAGCAGGCGATCCTCGATCACGTCGCGCGCCGCGTCCAGATACCAGCACTCGTCCAGGAGTGCCCGGACCGCCGACCATCGGCGCGTGCCGAAGTCGTCGAGCAGCAGATAGTTGCCCTCGGTGAGGACAATGGACTGCCGGTCGAACACCACACCGCCGGGCACCCGGGCGTCGACAGACCGGTCGAACGTGGGCCATTCCACCGGCTCGCCCATCGGTGTAGTCCGCAGGCGTCGCAGCCCCGCGAGGTAACCATCGACATCGAAGGTGTCCGGCTCGCCCTTGCGGGCAAGACTTTCCGACGCCCGGAGGATGTCGTTGTCCAGGTGAAATCCGTCCATGGGTGCGATCTCGGCGATCATGCCGCCCGCCTCGCGGTTGATCGCGTCGCGCAGCGCGATCGACAAGGTGGATTTCCCCGCGCCCGGCGGCCCCGCAATGCCCAGCAGATATCGTCCCCGCCCCGCACGCTCCCGCACCCGCCGGACCAGCCAGCTCAACGGTCTCTCGACGAACTCCCCTGCCACCGCCGCCACACTACCGGCGCTGCCCTGCCGCCGACGCGTGCCGCGGGTGTCCACACCCGCGCGGTGGACTTCGCGTGACTGTTCGTCACACAGAACAGCGGTGCCGCGATTACGCACTACCGCGAAGGCGCTGGCGTACCTGGGCCGACAGGTCGGCCGCCCGGTCGCGCAGCGCCTCGGCGAACATCCCTCGGGATTCGGCGGTATCGCGATCGCCGCGATGGGCCAGGACGGTGCGCCGGACCGCGGCGGGGTGGTCGATCCGCAGCAGCGCGATGGTCGGCGGCAGCACGGGAACGGCGATGCCGGGGACCACCGTGACGCCCAGTCCGGTCGCGACGAGGCCGAGTTTGGCGAACCAGTCGCGGGCGACGTGCGGGCCCGCGCCGAGGGCGTGACCACGCGCGGGGAGAGCTACGACCAGACCTACTGCTTCGTCTTCCGGGTCGCCGAGGGGAAATTACGCGAGGTGGTCGAATACTGCGATACGGCGTTGGTCGAGCGCGTACTGACCCGGCCCGCCTGATACCGGCGACGGAACGCGTGCGCGGGCGGCGGAGCGGGCGGACAACGCGGGGCCAGAGTCTCGTTACGACGCCGTGCCCCGGGGCACCCGAACCGGTCCCCCGGGGCACCGGCGGCTCAGACGAAGGCGCGCTCGATGATCGCGCCCGTGTCGACGCCGGTGGGCAGCGTGCCGAACGCGATGCCCCAGTCGTCGCCGAGCCTGGTGGCGCAGAAGGCGTCGGCGACGGCGGGGTGGCCGTGGCGAACCAGCTGAGCGCCTTGGAGCACGAGCGCCATCAACTCGACGACGCGCCTGGCGCGGTATTCGATGTCGTCGAAATCCGACAATTCCTTGCCGACCCGGGCGATCGCGTCGTCCAAGCGCGGGTTCTCGCCTTTGGCGCGCGACACTTCGTCGAAGTACGCCTCGACCGTCTCCGGCTGACGCCCCATGGCGCGCAACGCGTCCAGCGCGGCGACGTTGCCCGATCCCTCCCAGATGGACATCAGCGGCGCCTCCCGGTACAGCCGCGGCATGCCGGATTCCTCGGCGTATCCGTTGCCGCCCAGGCATTCCAGCGCCTCGGCCGCGTGCGCGGGCGCGCGCTTGCACACCCAGTACTTGGTGACCGCCAGCGCGATACGCCGCAGCGCCGCCTCGGCCGGATCCCGGCCTGCCCGGTCGGTGGCCCCGGCCAGCCGCATCATCACGGTGGTCGCGGCGTCGGACTCGATCACCAGATCGGCCAGTACATTGCGCATCGCGGGCTGGTCGATCAGTTCGGCCCCGAACGCCTTGCGGTGCCTAGCGTGGTGCACCGCGTACACGGCGCCCGCGCGCATGCCGGTGGCCGAGCCGATCACGCAGTCCAGCCTGGTCATGTTCACCATCTCGATGATGGTCTTGACACCCGCGCCCTCCGCGCCGACCAGCCAGCCGACGGCGTTCTCGTATTCGATCTCCGACGAGGCGTTGGACTTGTTGCCCAGCTTGTCCTTGAGCCGCTGGATGCGGATGGGGTTGCGGGCGCCGTCCGGCAGCACCCGGGGCAGCAGGAAGCAGGACAGGCCGCCGGGTGCCTGCGCCAGGGTGAGGAACATGTCCGACATCGGCGCGGAGGTGAACCATTTGTGCCCGACGATCCGGTAGGTGCCGTCCGGCTGCGGCGTCGCGGTGGTGGTGTTGGCGCGGACGTCCGAGCCGCCCTGCTTCTCGGTCATCGACATGCCCGCGATGAGCCCGGCCTTGGCGGACGGTTCGCGCAGCCCGAAGTCGTAGACGCGGGAGCCGAGCAGCGGTTCGAATCGCGCCGAGAGTTCCCGGTTGTGCCGCAAGGCGGGGACCACCGCGTAGGTCATGGAGATCGGGCACATGTGGCCCGCGTCGGCGACGCCCCAGGTGTAGAACTTCGCCGCACGCGCCGTGTGCGCGCCGGGTCGGTCGTCCAGCCACGGTGCGCCGTGCAGGCCGTGCTCGACGGCGACGCGCATCAGGTCGTGCCAGTGCGGGTGGAACTCGACCTCGTCGACGCGGTTGCCGTAGCGGTCATGGGTGCGCAGCACCGGCGGGTATTCGTTGGCCAGCCTGCCCCACTCCTGCGCCTGCGCGCCGCCCGCGAGCGCGCCCAGTTCCCGCACCTCTGCTTCGGCCCAGCCCGCGCCTTCCCGGTGCAGGCCCTCGAGCAGGGCCGGATTGCGCGAGGCGTCGAAGGGCACGATGTCGGGCACCTGGTTGAAGACTTCATGCGTCTGCATCTGACACTCCTGATTCCAGCCGGGCGTCACCCGCGCCCGGGTCGTCGCGCACGCCGAGCGCGCGGATCGCGAAAGCGGTGATTTCGGGGACGACGGATTCGCCGTGCGGCGCGTCGGCGAGCGGGCCGACCAGCACCTCGCCGATCGCGCCGACCAACGCGGCCGCGCTGATTCTCGGGTCCTGCGGGGGTAGCTCCCCCCGCGAGATACCTTCGGCCACCGCCGATTCGAAGGTCTCGGCGAACGCGCGCCGGAAGCGCAGGCGTTCGCTGTCCACGGCGGCGTCGACCGGCTCGGCGAGCAGCACGTAGGCCAGGTTCGGATTCTTCAGCGCGCGGCCCGCGAAGGTCGCCACCGCCGCGGTCACCCGCTCGACGGCCGATCCGCGCGAACCCGCCTCGGCCACGGCGGCGACCTCGCGGGCGACCACCTTCCGGAACACCGCCCGCACCAAGGCGGACTTGCCGTCGAAGTTCTTGTAGACGGTGCCGGTGGCCACGCCCGCCTCGGCCGCGACCGCCGCCATGGACAGCGCGGCATATCCGCCGCGGGACAGCACCTTGGTCGCTGCGTGCACGATCAGCCCCGCCTGGGCGTCCAGGCGGGCCTGCACGGCGGGGGTTCTGCGGTAGGCCACCCAAGAAGTGAAGCACGGATTCATTTCTTCACGCAAGGGTGCTTTTACGGCGTATGGTCGAGCGCGTGACCGTACTCGTCGAACGCAACGGCCCCGTGACCACCGTGATCCTGCACCGGCCCGAAGCGCGCAACGCGGTGGACGGGCCGACCGCCGCGGCGCTGGCCGACGCCTTTCGTGAGTTCGACGCCGACCCCGAGGCGGCGGTCGCGGTGCTCTGGGGCGACGGCGGCACGTTCTGCGCCGGCGCCGACCTCAAGGCGCTCGGCACCGAGCGCTCCAACCGCGCCGCCGAGGACGGTGACGGCCCGATGGGACCGACCCGAATGCGACTGTCCAAGCCGGTGATCGCCGCGGTCTCCGGCTTCGCGGTGGCCGGTGGCCTGGAACTCGCCCTGTGGTGTGACCTGCGGGTTGCCGAGCAGGACAGCACCTTCGGCGTCTTCTGCCGCCGCTGGGGCGTCCCACTGATCGACGGCGGCACCATCCGGCTGCCGCGGATCGTCGGCGCGGGCCGCGCCATGGATCTGGTGCTCACCGGACGCGCGGTCGACGCCGACGAGGCGCTGCGGATGGGACTTGTCAATCGCGTGGTCCCCACCGGCGAAGCCCGCCGCGCCGCGGAGGCCTTGGCCGCGGAACTGGCCGCGCTGCCGCAGACCTGCCTGCGCTCGGACCGGATGTCGCTGCTCGAGCAGGAGGGGATGACCGAGGAGTCGGCCCTGCGCAACGAGTTCCGCCACGGCCTGACGGCACTGGCAGGCGGCGCCCTGGACGGGGCCGCGCGCTTCGCGTCGGGTGCGGGCCGGCACGGCGCTCGCGCTTGAACCCGATGGGCCGCCTGAGCGTCGTCGACGAGATCTTTCTGCGTGGCCACCGCGGGCTCGGCACGCCGATCGCCCTGCAAGGGCTGTGGCGGACGGCCGACCGAATGGACCCGGCGCTGCTGGAACGGGTGCACGCGGCCCTGCGCTCGGGACCGTTGGGCCGCAGGGTTATCGGCTCGCGCGTGCCGGGCGCTCGCCGGGCCTGGCTCCCGAACGTGCGCGCGTATCCGATCGACCGCGCCGAAGGCATCCTCCCGGTCGCGGAACTGCTCGACTGGGCCGACACGCAGGACGCCGGGCTCGATCCGGAATATGGCCCTGGGTGGCGGCTTTCGACCGCGACTCTGGACGACGGCGGTTCGGCCGTCTCTCTCACCTGTTCGCACGCACTGGCCGACGGGCGCGCGCTGGTGCTCGCGGTGGACGACGCGCTGGGCGGCGCTCGGGTGCGTCCGGCGGATCTGTCCGCGCGGGAATCGGATTGGGCCGACGCCCGGCGCCAGTGGTCGATCGTCCTGCGCGGCACCGCGGCTGCGCTGCGGCACGGGATACCGCGGCAACCCGTCGTGCCGCGCCGGGACGAGCAGCCGCGCGGGGCGGGCAACGCGACGCACAGCGCGATCCTGCAATGCCCGGCCGCCGAGTGGGACCGCGTGGCGGCGCGCGACGGCGGCACGGCGAACAGCCTGTTCATCCACCTCGTCGCGGCCGTGCTCTGGGACAGCGGATTTCCCGGCGACACGATCGAAGCCAGCCTGCCCGTCGACACCCGCGACGAACCCCGGGTCGACAACGACCTCGCCATGACGCGCATCGCGATCACCCGCGCCGACACCCCGGCGACGATCCGCGCACTGGCCCGTTCCGCCTACGAGCACCGCATGTCCGCACCGAGCGGCATGCCCGAAGAACTCCTCCAGGTGATTCCGGACCGCTGGGCCTACGCGCTGTCCGAGGGCGCAGGCGAACGGGACATCCTGTGCTCCAACATCGGAACGCTCCCCGCCTCGCTGCTCCGACTCGGCCCGCACCGCTGCACCGGCGTCGCTACCCGCGCCATCCATCCCGGCCTGACCGCCGCGCGACTGCCCCGCACCCGCCTCTCCGGCTACCTCTGCCGAATCGGCGACGACTATGTGCTGAGCCTGGTCGGCCTGGACCCGGCGCGGATCGCGTCGGCCGGTGCGTTGCGTGAACTGGCGCTGCGCGCGGCGAACTGCGCGGGCTTGCACGCCGACGCGTGGTGATTCCCGCGGGCTGACGCGCCGAGCCGGGGTCGTCCGTACGGGCGCGCCCGCCGAGCCGCAGGCATATCCACGGGCGTGCACCCGGCTCGCGGGTCTCCGCGGCGATTTCGACGACACGCGCGATATTTCGGCGAACGGCGGGGAGTTTCGGCGACCTGGTATGAAATCGGAGGGTTTCGCTCGCCGGTCACCGGCGGTTCGCGCGAATGCCGACGACGACCGCGATCGGTCGGGTCGGCCGACTCGCCGTGTCGGCGTGATCACCGCCGTCGGCCGCACCGCCCGATAAAGTCTGCGGCGTAGGCCGACTGGGGCCGCGACGACCCCTTTGCCGTGCAGTCCTTCGCGCATGAAGTTCCGATTCCATCGATACTCGACTGGAGCATGATGAACCGAAAGCATTCGCGTACTCTCGCCGCGATCGTAGCGGTGGTTGTGGCCGCCACCGGCGCTTTCGCTGTTTCCGATTCCGTGGCGGACGCCGCGCCAGGAGAGATCGACGCCGGCGGACTGCATCTGATCGCGTCGGCGAACGCCAACAATGTCGTGCCCGCCGGCGGTGACATCGCGCCGGGAGTTCCATTCGTGCACGCGGTGAAGGTGTCCGGCGACTTCTCGGTATCTCTCGACGGCCCCTCGGCGCTGCGCGGCGGGGAAATTGCCATCGGATATCTGATCGGCTGCGCGGTCGACATCTCCAACGGCATCTCGATCGGTATCTCACCGAGTGTCGGCGCCGATGTCGGGATCGCGCCCTCCTTCGGCCTGCAGGGCTCCCTCACCTGGGATGCGCCCTCCGTGCAGATGAACATGCCCGATCAGGGGATGAACATGCCCGATCACCAGATGAACGTGCCCTCCCTGCAACTGTTCACGCCGCCGAGCGTCAGCGTCGGCGCCGCCGTCGCCATCCAGCCCAGCTTCGACGTCGAGGCGGGCCTCGCCGTCGAACTCGCGGTGAATCTGGCCCCCGGTACGGTCACGGCGGCGGTGATCGGCGCGGCGGAAATCGACGAGGAATCCGAATTCCCTTACACCTTCGCGCACACCAATACCCCGTTGAATATCAGCGGCTGCCTTTCACCGGCCTCGGCCATGCCGTTTGTCACCGTACGGGCCGATTCGAAAAGGGCCACAGCGCAAACGACGGGTTACGGCGCAGCGTTCTGGTTCTGACCGGCGCACCGCACCGATCCGTCCAGCAGCGCGCGCAGACCGCAGTCGAATGCGAAAAAGGCGAGTGGCCGTGCGAGTTACGCGCCGGATCAGCCGGCCGCGCGCTCCAGGACATCCGGGGGAACCCGAACGCCGGGGTCCAAGTCCGCGGAGTCGATCGGGGGGTCCCAGGTCTGGCGCAGCGGGAGAACACCCGCCCACACGCCCCCCTTGTCGATGTCCGCCGGGTCGTCCTTCGGGCCGCCGGCACGGACCTTCACCGAGGCCTCGGTGAGGTCGAAGGCGAGCACTTTCGTGGCGGCGAGTTCCTTCTTGCTCGGGGGCCGCACGCGAGACCACGCGCCGGGCGCCGCGTGTTCGACGATCACGCGCAGCCCGTGCAGGCGCTCGTCGTGATCGGTCACCTCGCGAGCCCGTCCGAGCACGACCGCGGAGCGGTAGTTCATCGAGAAATGCATGGCCGAACGCGCGTAGACCACGCCGTCGACCAGGGTCACCGCCACCGAGATGTCGGCGGCGACGGCCGCGCGCATGTTTCCCGCGCCGGTGGAGCCGTGCAGGTAGAGCGTGTCGCCGTCGCGGCCGTAGGCGGTCGGCAGCACGACCGGCGTGCCACCGAGCAGCACGCCGAGGTGGCAGATCAGCCCGGCGTCGAGTACCGCGTCCAAGTCGGCGCGATCGGTCCTGGCGCGGTCGGTCAACCGGGTCGGTGTGCTGCGTGGCGTGGGCGAGAGCGGTTTGCGTGCGGCGGCTGTTTCGGTCATGGACTCAGCATCGGGGTGCGAATGGCATCATCAAAGTGCCAATCCGAATGATTTTCAGCAGTCCACCTCGAGGGAGCGAACCGTGCTGGAGGACCTTCCCCTCGATCTCGACCGCGACCTGGCGCAGCCGCTGTCGGTGCAGATCGCCGAACAACTGCGCCGCGCCGCGACCGGCGGACCGCTGCGCGGCGGCGACCGACTACCGTCCACCCGCGCGCTGGCCGGGCGACTCGGGGTCAGCCGGACCGTGGTCGCCGCCGCTTACGACCAATTGCACGCCGAAGGCTGGATCAGCGGCAAGCGCGGCTCCGGCACCTACCTGACGACCGCACCGGCCCCGGCGCCCGCGCGCACCGATTCCGCCCACGACCCGGACGCCGGGCCGCGGCTGTTCGATCTCGCCCCCGGAGCGCCGTGCGTCGACGCCATCGACCCGGCCGCGTGGCGACGGGCCTGGCGCGCCGCCGCGGATCACGTCCCGCTCGTGCGCAAGGACCGCGCGGGCGAGCCGGAGTTCCGCACGGCGGTCACCGAGCATCTGCTGCGCCATCGCGGGATCGGCGCGGGCAGCGACACCGTGCTGCTCGCCACCGCGGGGACCAGCTCCGCCGTGAGCGAATTGGCCGCGGCGCTGCTGCGACCGGGCGATGCCGTCGCCATGGAGGATCCGGGCTATCAGCGCGCCGCGGGGGCCTTCACGGCGGCGGGCCTCGAGGTCGTCCCGGTCCCCGTGGACGCGCACGGCCTGCGCGTGGACCTGCTGCCCGCCCGGATCAAGGCGGTGTATTGCACTCCGGCGCATCAATTTCCGCTCGGTGCGCGGATGCCCGCGGCGCGGCGGGTCGAACTCGTCGAGCATGCGCGCGCGGCGGGGATCTTCGTCATCGAAGACGACTACGACGGCGAATTGCGTTACGACACCGCGCCGCTGCCGCTGCTGGCCACCATGGCTCCCGATGTGGTCGTCCACCTGGGCACGACGAGCAAGATCCTGTCCCCCAGCCTCGGTGTCGGCTGGTTGCTCGCCACTCCGGAGATCGCCGGGGCGGTGCTCGCCCACCGGGAGCGCACCGGCACCGGTCCGAGCCCGGCGGGCCAGCGCGTGCTGGTCGCTTTCGCCGCGCACGGCGATCTGGCCAGGCACCTGCGCAGGCTGCGCCGCGCGCTGCCACCGCGCCGGGCGCTGGTGGTGACCGCGTTGCGCCGCCGCGGCGTCGGCGTGCTCGGCGACGACGCGGGCTCGCACGTCGTCGTGCCGGTGGAGTCGGCCGAGGCCGAGCGTCGCGTGATCGCCGCGGGGCAGGCGCGTGGCGTCGCGCTCGACGGTCTGTCCAGGTATTACCTCGGAACCCGCCGTGATCACTTCGGCGTCGCGCTCGGCTACACGGCGCTGCCCTTGCCCCAGCTCGCCGCGGCCGTACCGATCGCCGCGGAATGCCTCGCCCGGCCGTAGCATGGTCCGCATGAGCGAACAGGACATCTTGGGGCGTATCAAGGAACTGGTCGACCAGGAGCACCAGCTGCGCTCGCAGGCCACTCGCGGCGAGTTGGACCCGAAGACCGAGCGCCAGCGCTTGGCCGAACTCGAAGTGATGCTCGATCAGGCCTGGGACCTGCTCCGCCATCGCCGGGCGCGGATCGAGCAGGGCGAGTCTCCCGACGGGGTCCGGCCCAATACGGTCTCGCAGGTCGAGGGCTACCTGCAGTAGGCGCGGCGATGTCGAGCGCAGCGACCGACTACGACGTCATCGTGATCGGTGGCGGGCCCGCGGGCGAGAACGCCGCCGCCTACGCCGTCGCGGGCAGCGACCGCACGGCCGCCATCGTGGAGCGGGAACTCGTCGGCGGCGAATGCTCCTACTGGGCCTGCGTTCCGAGCAAAGCGCTGTTGCGGCCGGGCCATGTCCTGGCGGCCGCGCGGGCGATGCCGGGCGTCTCGGCCACCGGCCTGGACGTCGAGGCGGTGCTGCGGCGGCGCGACGCCTTCGTGCACGACCACGACGATTCCACCCAGGTCGATTGGGCCCAGAGCAACCACATCGACGTCGTGCGCGGCACCGGCCGCCTGACCGGCGCGCGCACGGTCGAAGTAGCCGGGCGGCGGTTGCGCGCCCGCCACGCCGTGGTGCTGGCCACCGGCACCACCGCGAACGTTCCCGACGTGCCAGGCCTGCGCGCCGCGCTGCCGTGGACGTCCCGCGACGTCACCAATCTGCACGAGGTGCCGCGCCGGGTCGCGGTCGTGGGCGGCGGCGTGGTGGCCGCCGAGGCGGCGACCTGGCTGGCCGCGCTCGGAGCCGAGGTCACGCTGCTGGTGCGCGGCTCGGCCCTGCTGGCCGCAGCCGAGCCGTTCGCGCGCGATCTGGTCGCTGGGGCGCTGTCCGAGGCCGGGGTGCGGGTGCGGTTCGGCACCCAGCCCGCCGCGGTCGAGCGTCCGGTCTCGAAGGACACCGGTGAAGGGTGGATCCACGGCGGTCCGGCCACGGTCCGGTTGCGCGGTCCCGAAGGCGAGTCGGCGCTCGAGGTGGACGAGATCGTGGTGGCGGCCGGACGCGCACCCGCCACCGAGGGCTTGGGCCTGGACGCGGTCGGGCTGCCCGACGGATACGTCGCGGTGGACGACCATCTCACCGCCCGCGAGGTCGACGGCGAGTGGCTGTATGTGGTGGGCGACCTCAACCACCGCGCCGCGCTCACGCATATGGGCAAGTACCAGGGCCGGGTGTGCGGCGACGTGATCGCGGCACGAATGGAGGGCAGGCCGCTGGACGACCCGCGATTCGTCGCGAGTTCCGATCACGGCAAGGTGCCGCAGGTGGTGTTCACCGCGCCGGAGGTCGCCTCCGTCGGTTTGACCGAAGCCGCGGCCCGCGACGCCGGGCACACGGTCGAGACCGTCGAACTGGACATCGCAGTGGCCGGATCGGCGCTGTCACGCGACGACTACGCCGGGCACGCGAAGCTGGTGATCGACAGCGCCACCGACACGCTGCTCGGGGCCACCTTCGTCGGCCCCGAGGTGGGCGAGCAATTGCACGCGGCGACGATCGCGGTCGTCGGCCGGGTGCCGCTGTCCATCCTCTGGCACGCCGTGCCTGCCTTCCCGGCGGTCAGTGAGTTCTGGCTGCGCCTGTTGGAGGCGCGGCGCCCGTAGCTACCATTTGCAGATGGTGGCAACAACGGATATCGCGACCGCCGACGGAATCGTCCGCGGCCTCCGGGGCCGCCGCGTACTTCGCTGGCGGTCCATTCCCTACGCGGCTCCTCCGATCGGGGACCTGCGATTTCGCGCTCCACAGCCGGTCGAACCGTGGTCCGGCGTCAGGGCGGCGACGGAATTCACCTCCGCGGCGATGCAGCACCGTTCCGGGGCGCGGATCGGGCCGCGCGCCTACCAGGTGACCAGTGAGGACGCGCTGACACTGAATGTCACCGCGCCCGCTACGCGGGCGGCGAGCCCGCGCCCGGTGCTGGTCTTCATCCACGGCGGCGGCTACCTCATCGGCACCTCCGCGCTCGGGCTGTACTCCGGCGCGCGGCTGGCGCTGCGCGGCGACGTGGTGGTGGTCTCGCTGAACTACCGGTTGGGCGCGTTCGGCTATGTCGATTTCAGCGAATTCGGCACCGCGGAGCATCCCTTCGACTCGAACCTCGGATTGCGTGATCAGCTCGCCGCGCTGGAGTGGGTGCGCACCAATATCGCGGCCTTTGGCGGCGACCCCGGCAACGTGACGATCTTCGGCGAATCGGCCGGCGCGCACGCCGCGCTGGGTCTGCTGGCCACCCCGGCGGCCAAGGGATTGTTCCATCGGGCCATTTCGCAGAGCCCGCCCGCCGACTGGGCGATCACTCCCGAGGAGTCCCGCGGCTTCGCGCGCCGCTGTATCGCCGCGCTGGGCGCCACGCCGGAGACCGCGCACACCGTGCTGCGCACCGCGGGCGCCAACGACATCCGCCGCGCCGTCGATCGCACCATCGGCGCGGTGGTGCGGGAACAACCGGGCGCCTTTCCGGTGTGCCCGGTGGTGGACGGCGAGTTCCTGCCGCTGTCCCCGGTCGACGCGATCGCCGAGGGCTCCGCGCACCAGGTGCCGTTGATCATCGGCACGAACCGGGACGAGGGCACGCTCTTCGCCCGGTTCGCCGACGAACTGCCCACCACCGCCGACCGGCTGCGCACCGCGCTCGGGCGCGACGCCGAGGCCGAATCACGGATCGCGGCGGCATATCCCGGTTATCCCCAGCCGAAGGCCGCGATCCAGGCGGGCGGCGACTACACCTTCTGGCGTCCTTCGCTGACCGTCATGGAAGGGCACAGCAGGCACGCGCCCACCTATGCCTACCGCTACGACTTCGCCCCGCGCGCGCTGCAGCTGGCCGGGCTCGGCGCCACGCACGCGACCGACCTCATCGCGGTCTTCGGCATCGGCGACACTCCGGTCGGCCGGGCCTTCACCGCCGCGGGCGGGCGGCGCGGACTGCGGGCGGTCACCGATCAGTTCCAGGACAACTGGCTGGCTTTCGCCCGCACCGGGGCTCCGCTGCCGTCCTGGCCCGCTTACACGGAGGCCCGCAGGTCCACGTTGATCATCGACTACCCCACGCGTGTGGAACACGACCCGGACCGGGCGAAACGACTCGCTTGGCAGGGCGTGCGGGTCCCCACGCTGACCTGAGCCGGGCCGCTACTTCAGCAGGCGCGACATCCGCCGGTCAGCGAGGATCTTGCCGCCGGTCTGACAGGTGGGGCAGTACTGGAAGGACCGCTCGGCGTAGGAGACCTCGCGAACGGTGTCGCCGCAGACCGGGCATGGCTGCCCGGTTCGGGCGTGCACCCGCATGCCGGAACGCTTCTCGCCTTTGAGGCGGGCGGCGTCCTGGCCGACCGAGCGCCGCACCGCGTCGGTGAGCACCGCGCGCATGGCGGTGTAGAGCTCGGCCACCTTGTCGGCGGGCAAGGTCTTCGTGTTCGCGAACGGCGAGATCCGCGCGGCGTGCAGGATCTCGTCGGAGTAGGCGTTGCCCACGCCCGCCAGCAGCGCCTGATCCACGATCGCGGTCTTGATCCGCTGCGAGGTGCCGTGCAGGATGTCGGCGAACTGGGCCTCGGTCACCTCCAGCGCGTCGGGGCCGAGCCGGGCGATGCCGGGCACCGCCTTCGGGTCCGCCACGACGTACGCCGCGAGCCGCTTCTTCGTGCCCGCCTCGGTCAGATCGAAAGCGGGCGTCGCTCCTTCGGGGGTGAAGAAATGCACCCGCAGCGCCAGCGGACTCTTGCCGCCCGGCTTGGGCGGCGTCGGGCTCGGTTCATCGATCCAGCGCAGCCAGCCACCGCGCGACAGATGCGTGACGAGCCACAGCCCGTCGCACTCCATCCCGAGGAATTTGCCCCAGCGCCCCGCTCCGGTAACGTCGCGACCGGACAGCGCGGTGATCGGCGGCTCGAACGTCTTGACGGCGCTGAGGGCGGCCACATCGACGCGGCCGATCACGGCGCCGACCGCATGCTCCCGGAGGAACTGCGCCAACGCCTCCACTTCCGGTAGCTCTGGCACGGGCACCAGACTACCCAGCCCCACCGACAACCCGGCGGTTCTCGCGTCGGAGCGAGCGGTTCACCCGCCGCGACGCAGCAGGTAGATGTCCATGATCCAGCCCTTGCGCTCGCGCAGCTCGCCGCGGCGGCGGACGATCTCGTCCCGCACGGCGGGCAGCGGCCCCTCGATCAGCGTCTCGTCCGGCATACCGAGGTAGGCGCCCCACCAGATGTGCACGTCCGCGTCCGGAATCGCGGTGAACGAGCAGTCACTGTCCAGCATCACCAGCGCGTTCTCGGCGCCGAGGCCCTCCTCGCGCAGGCGGCGGCCGGTGGTGATGCGCACCGGTTCGCCGATCCCGTGCAGCACGACGCGATGCCGCGCGGCCAGCGCCTGCGCGCTGGTGATGCCGGGAATCACCTCGTACTCGAAGCGCACCACACCGCGGGCGAGCACCCGCTCGACCATCCGCAGCGTGCTGTCGTACAGCGCGGGATCACCCCAGACCAGGATGCCGCCGACGCCCTCGGCCGCGGCGAACGCCGATTCCAGCAGCGCCGACCGGCGTTCGTGCCAGTCGTCGACCACGTCCAGGTAGTCGGCGGGCGTGCGGTCGCGCGGCGGATCGGCGATCGGGACGATCCGGTAGGTCCGGTCGGTGTGCGCGTCCAGGATCGCCGTCCGCACGTCGACCAGTTCCCGTTTCGACTCGCCCTTGCCGATCACGAAGAACGTCTCGACCTGCCGCATCGCCTTGACCGCCTGCACGGTGACCTGGTCGGGATCACCGGCGCCGATGCCGATCACGTAGAGCTTGCGCATGGGCTCGAGCTTGCCAGGCGGGCGGAAGACCATGGTCGCCAGGCGCGGCCGGAGACGCACCCGATCGGCTCGCCGCGCGCTCGACAGCGAAGACTAGAGTTGCCGAACGTGGCTCACGACGCGCTCGATCCGGCTTCCGCCCCCGACACCCAGTACGAGGACCTGCTGCGGCTGGTGCTGGCGTCCGGCTCGAAGAAGGCCGATCGCACCGGCACCGGAACGCGCAGCATCTTCGGCCACCAGTTGCGCTACGACCTGGCGGCGGGCTTCCCGCTGGTCACCACGAAGAAAGTGCACCTGAAGTCGATCGTCTACGAGTTGCTGTGGTTCCTGCGCGGCGACTCCAACGTCGGCTGGCTGCGCGACCACGGCGTCTCCATCTGGGACGAATGGGCCGACGCCGACGGCGAGCTCGGCCCGGTCTACGGCGTGCAGTGGCGGTCGTGGCCGACCCCGGACGGCACCCACGTCGACCAGATCGCCCAGGTGCTGCAAACCCTGCGCACCGACCCGGACTCCCGGCGCATCATCGTCTCGGCCTGGAACGTCGCCGACCTGGACAAGATGGCGCTGGCGCCCTGCCACGCGTTCTTCCAGTTCCACGTGGCCGACGGCAGACTGTCCTGCCAGCTCTACCAGCGCAGCGCCGACCTGTTCCTCGGCGTGCCGTTCAACATCGCCAGCTACGCGCTGCTGACCCACATGGTCGCCCAGCAGACCGAGCTGGCGCCCGGTGACTTCATCTGGACCGGCGGGGACTGCCACATCTACGACAACCACCTCGACCAGGTCACCGAGCAGCTCAGCCGCGACCCCCGCCCGTTCCCCACGCTGCGGCTGCATCCCGCCCCGACGCTGTTCGACTACCGCTACGAGGACGTGGAAGTAGTCGGCTACGACCCTCATCCGGCCATCAAGGCCCCGGTGGCGGTGTGAGCGAACGCCGCACGATCGGGCTCATCTGGGCGCAGACCCTGGACGGGGTGATCGGGTTCGGCAACTCCATTCCCTGGCGGCTGCCCGAGGACATGGCGCATTTCAAGGACGTCACCTGGGGTCATCCCGTGGTGATGGGCCGCCGGACCTGGGACTCACTGCCGCCGCGGTTCCGGCCGCTGGCCGGTCGGCGCAACATCGTGGTGACCAGGCAGCCCGACTGGTCGGCCGAAGGCGCCGAGCGCGCGTCGTCGGTGCCCGAAGCGCTGGCCGCCTGCGCCCCCGACGCGGTCTGGGTCGCGGGCGGCGGTGAGATATACCGCGTCGCGCTGGAGTTCGCGACCGATCTGAGCGTCACCGAGATCGACACCACGGTCGAGGGCGACGCGTTCGCGCCGTCCATCGGACCGGAGTGGCGGCCCGACGCCCCGCAGCCCTGGCGCAACTCGGCCACCGGTCTGCGCTTCCGCATCCGGCACTACACCCGGCAGCGACGCGCCTAGCGGCGCACCCGGTGGGCGCCACGCCGCGTACGGCCGTGAACGCCGACGTCAGGACCGGGGCCGGTGAAACCCGGCCCGCGCCGCAGCCGACTCGGGCATACTCCTCGATATGCGGTGGCCGGACGCGCGTCCGGCCGAACGCCTCCAGCCGTTTGCCACCAGCCCGGCATCGGCTGTGGTGATCTGCGAAAGGCGGTCCATGGAAAAGAAATCGCTGACTGCGGTAGCGCGCCAGCAACTGAAGCTGGCGACCATCGCCACGAGCGGGCGCAGTTCCCAGACACTCTATGGCGGCCATACGCATTCGCTGCGGCAGACGGTGGTCGGCTTGAAGGCCGGGCACAGCTTGGCCGAGCACGACAACGCCGGCGAGGCCACCCTGCTGGTGCTCAGCGGCACACTGGTTCTGCTCAGCGGCGCCAACGAATGGAAAGGCTCCGAAGGCGACCTGATCGTGGTGCCCAAGGCGCGCCACAGCGTCAAGGCGATCGACGACGTCGCGTTCCTGCTGACCGTAGCGATGTAGCCACCCCGTGCGGGTCCGCACCGCGGCCGGACCGGCCGGGCATTAGGGTGTCGATCATGGGTGAGCCGCAGCCGATCCTCGAACCGCTCACGCCGTCCGCGATCTTTCTGGTCGCCACGATCGACGAGGGCGGCGAAGCGGCGGTCCGCGACCTGCTCGCCGACATCACCGGCTTGCGCCGCTCGGTGGGCTTCCGCCTGCCGAGCGCGAACCTGACCTGCGTCACATCGATCGGGTCCGACGCCTGGGACCGCCTCTTCGCCGGTCCGAAACCCGCTGAGCTGCATCCGTTCCCCGGTTTCGTCGGCGCACGCCACACCGCGCCCGCGACACCGGGCGACCTGCTGTTCCACATCAAGTCCGAAGTGCAGGACGCCTGTTTCGAACTGGCCATGGCCATCGGCGACCGGCTGGCGGGCGCGGGCACCATCGTGGACGAGACCGTCGGCTTCCGCTATTTCGAGCAGCGCGACCTGCTCGGTTTCGTGGACGGCACCGAGAACCCGGAGGGCCGCGCGGCCGCCGCGGCCGCGCTGGTGGGCGAGGAGGACCCGCGATTCGCCGGCGGCAGCTACGTGATCGTGCAGAAGTACACCCACCCGCTGGCGGACTGGCGCGCGCTGTCGGTCGAAGAGCAGGAGCGCGTGATCGGCCGCACCAAACTGGACGATTTCGAACTCCCCGACGAGATCAAGCCGGCCGACTCGCACGTCGAGGTGAACACGCTGATCGATCCGGACGGCACCGAACGCCAGATCCTGCGCGGCAACATGCCCTTCGGCAGCGTGCGCGAGGGGGTGTTCGGCACCTACTACATCGCGTACGCGGCCACGCCGAGCGTCACCGAGCGCATGCTCACCCGCATGTTCCTCGGCACCGGCGCGGCCGCCTACGACCGCATCCTGGATTTCTCCGTCGCCCTCACCGGCACCTCGTTCTTCGCACCCACCGTCGATTTCCTCGACGATCTGCCACCGGCGCCACGGGAGACGGCGGAAACCGCGGCGCCGGTGGACACAGCCGGTTCGGCAGAACGGTCCGGCACCGCCGTGCCCTCGGGCAACGGCGCCCTCGGTATCGGCTCGTTGAAAAGGAGCACCCGGTCATGAACAACCTCCATCGCGAACTAGCGCCGATCACCTCCGAGGCATGGGCGGCCATCGAGGAGGAGGCGACGCGCACCTTCAAGCGGCACATCGCGGGCCGGCGCGTCGTCGACCTTTCCGGCCCGCACGGCATCGACTACTCCGCGGTGGGCACCGGGCACACCACACCGATCGACTCCCCCGGCTCCGGAGTGTTCGCCCGCCAGCGGGTGGTCGCGCCGCTGGTCGAACTGCGCGTGCCGTTCACGCTGTCCCGCGAGGAACTCGACAACGTGGAGCGCGGCGCCCAGGACGCCGACCTGGATCCGGTGAAGGACGCCGCGAAGAAGATCGCGTTCGCCGAGGACCGGGCGATCTTCGAGGGATATCCGGCCGCGCACATCACCGGCATCCGCGCGAGCGCGTCCAACGAGCCGATCACGCTGCCCAGCGACACCCGGCTGGTCCCCGAGGCGATCGCGCAAGCGTTGAGCGCGCTGCGGCTGGCGGGCGTCGACGGACCGTACTCGGTGCTGCTCAGCGCCGAGTTGTTCACGGCGGTCAGCGAGACATCCGACCACGGCCACATGATCCGCACGCACATCGAGCGCCTGATCCCGGAAGGCGAGATCATCTGGGCCCCCGCCATCGACGGCGCGATCGTGCTCACCACCCGCGGCGGCGACTTCGATCTGCGCATCGGGCAGGACCTGTCCGTCGGCTACCTGTCGCACGACAGCACCTCGGTCCAGCTGTACTTCCAGCAGAGCCTGACGTTTCTGGTGTACACCGCGGAGGCCGCGGTCCCGCTCACCGTCTGAGCACCGCGCGCATCGGCCACATCTGGGAAACCGCCAGGTGTGCGCCGGTGCGCGACGCGGTAGCGTGAGCCGGAAATGCGCCCGAGGCAGGTAGGTGAGATGACAACGGTGCGGGCAGGTGTGGTCCCGACCCAGCGCGCCGCGCTCTACAGCGTGTCCGGCATCCTGGCGACCGTCACGATCTGCGGCTCGTTCGTCGCCGCGTTCGGGGTGAACCGGGTGTTCACCGGGTTGCTGGCCGGAGCCGTCGTCGGTATCGCGGTGCTCGCCGCGTTGTTCACCAGGGACGCCATCGTGCTCACCGACCACGCCATCTACCGGCGCAAGCCGTGGACGGTCTCCAGCATTTCGTGGGACCGGGTGGTGGCCGGGCGCTTCACCCTCGACGAGCGTTCCCGATGGTCGCTGGCGCTGGATCTGTCCGGCGGCGACGAGCCGCACGGCGAGCTGGTACTGCTGTCCATCCCGCCGGTGGTCCGTCCCGTCGCGGGCGCTTACGACCTGCGCAAACGCGATCAGGTCACGGAGATCAGGGCGATTCTGCGGCGCAAGCGCATTCCGGTGACCGTGCTCCCGCAGATCGCGGGCGCGCTACAGGAGCACTGGCAGATCGCGCCGCCGACCCACTGAGACGCGACGGCCGAACGCGCCGATGCGAGACGCCGTGCGCCGGTTTCGGTTACGTTGACAGACGTGTCCATGCCGAAGGGCGCCAATGTGCCCGTGCCGAGTTCCACCGTCCGGATCGACGTGGGCTGGGCGGCCGGGGCGGACGCCGACGCCTCCGCACTGCTCGTGGCATCCGGCAAGGTGCGATCCGACCTCGATTTCGTGTTCTACAACCAGCCCGATCACCCGTCCGGGGCGGTCCGCCACGAGGGCAAGCGGCCGGGACCGATCGTGCTGGACGTGCTGTCCGCGGACTTGGCGCGGGTCGAGCCGCAGGTCGACGGCATCGTGATCGCGGCGTCCACCGAGGGCGGCGCGGTCGGGCGGCTCGAGGGGTTGTTCGTGCGCGTGGTGGAGGTGGGCAGCGAAGCGGAGGTGGCCCGCTTCGAGAGTATCGGCGCGACGAGCGAGACCGCGGTGGTGCTCGGCGAGCTGTACCGGCGCGACGGGGGGTGGAAGTTCCGCGCGGTGGGCCAGGGATATACCTCCGGTCTGGCCGGACTCGCCACCGATTACGGGATCTCCGTGGACGAGGCGCCCGCGCCGCCACACGGATACATGCCTCCGCCACCGCCGCCCGCACCTTCGCATGAGTTCACGCCACCACCACCGTCCGGGGCCGCACCGCCGGAGCCCGGTCGGCTCGTGGGGCAACCCCCCGGATCCGGCTCCACCGAACCGGATCAGGCCATGCCGCCTGACGCGCCGATTCCCTTCGAAGCCGGTCATTCCGGCGCGCCGACCTGGCAAAGCCCTACCGCACCGCCGGGCGGGTGTCGGTCCTACGGCCAGAACCCGCCCGCATCAACTCACTTCAACCGATATCCGGCACCGGGGCATCACTCGTCGCTGTCCGGGCACTACCCGCCGGGCCAGTACGCCCCCGCACCAGCGGGGCACAGCGCTCCTGCACGGGCGGCGTCAGCGGGACAGTCTTTCGGCAAGCTCTCTCTGACGAAAGAGTGTCCCTCGGTGTCGCTGACCGCCCACGGCGCGACCGCGGGCATCATGCGGGTCAACCTGAATTGGGCCTCGCCGCAGGGTGCGAGCGGCGCGGTGGATCTGGATCTGTGCTGCTTCTGGGAACTGGCCGATGGGCGCAAGGGCGATATCCGTTCGGTCGGCGATTCGGGGTCGCTGGAGCGGCCGCCGTTCATCCGGTTGGACGCGGACGACCGGTCCGGGGCGAGCGCGGCCGGGGAGAACCTGGAGATCGATCTCGGCCATGGAGCCGACTTCCGTCGAATCCTGCTCTTCGCCACCCTTTACGACGGCGCGGCCGACTTCCGCGGTATCGGGGCTACCGCGACGCTGTACCCGGCAGCCGCGCCGCCGATCGAGTTGAGCGTCGACGGTTGCACGGACGGCTCCCGGGACGTGGTGCTGGCGCTCATCGAGAACACCGGCACGGAGCTGGTGGTGCGCAGGGAGGGCCGCTTCGTCCCGCCGCCGCCGAACCGTCCGCGCTGGGGCGTGACCGAGGTCGACAAGGCCTACGCCTGGGGACTGGACTGGGTGCGGGGCACCGGGAAGTCCTGAGAATCAGGCAGCGGGCGCCGCGAGCCGGTCCAGTAGCACGACCGCCTCGGCCCGTATCGCGTCGAGATCGCCGGACCAGCCGAGTGTGCGCAGCACCGCCCCGGGGATGGTTCGCTCCGCGTACCTGGGCGCGGCGCCTTCGTCGGAGCGCATGCCGATCACCGTCTCCACCAATCGGAACGGCAGCGACTCGGTGCCCGGCGCGCTCGGCGCAGCGCACTCGGACAGCACCTGCACGGCGAAAGCCTCGTAGTGGCCGCGCAATTCGTCGCGGCGCAGGCGGAACGCGGCGAAGCGCTCGGTGCGCAACTCCGGAAGCAGGTACAACGCACCCAGGTTCCAGCGCGAAGCGCACAGTTGCCGCACATCGAACAGCGCCAGCGCGTACAGCCGGACCGGCACCGGCTCGGGCGCCGCGCGCAGCCGCTCGGCCAATTCGATCGGCGCCGCGACGGTTCCGGCGAGCAACGCGTCGAGGATGTCGTCCTTGGCCGCGAAATGGTGGTACAGCGAAGCCTGGCGGATGCCGACCGCGTCGGCGATCGCGCGCGTGGAGGTGTTGGCATAACCGTTGGTGGTGAACAGTTCGCCTGCGGCGTCGAGGATCTCGGCGCGCGGCGTCGATCCGCGTCGGCGCCGCTGTTCGACGCGCGGCCGTCCGGGACCGAGGTTTGCCACCGGCCCATTCTGGCAGGTCGGCGCGGGGACGCTCCGGTGCGGGCCGGTGTACGCACGAGCCGGGAACAACGCCCGGTGCGTTTTCTGTCACTTGATAGAAATAACGGCAACGCAGAAGTTACCGGAGGTCGCCGAAGCGATACACACAGGTCACCGAAAGCGCGATCGCGGCCGCAAAACTGTCGTCTGATAGTTATTGGCAGCTCGCCGAAGGACCGCCCATGGCCACCACGCTCGCCCCGCCCCCCGATCTCACCGGTGACGGCGCCGACCTCGCCCGGTTCGGCTACCAGCCCGTCCTGCACCGCAAACTCGGGCGCTACGCCTCGTTCGCGGCAGGCTTCTCCTTCGTCTCGATCCTCACGACGATCTTCCAGTTCTTCGGCTTCGGCTATTCGTTCGGCGGAGCCGCCTTCTTCTGGACCTGGCCGATCGTGTTCGCCGGACAGTTCCTCGTCGCGCTCAACTTCGCCGAACTGGCCGCGCGCTACCCGATCTCGGGGTGTATCTACCAATGGTCCCGACGGCTCGGCGGCGAACTCGTCGGGTGGTTCGCGGGCTGGATGATGATCATCGCGCAGATCGTCACCGCCGCGGCGGCGGCAATCGCCCTACAGGTGGTGCTGCCATCGATCTGGAGCGGATTCCAGCTCGTGGGCACCGACACCGCGCTCACCTCGCCGTCCGGCGCGACCAACGCCGTACTGCTGGGCAGCATCCTGCTGGTGGTGACCACGCTGATCAATGTTCTCGGCATCGACCTGATGGCCCGGATCAATTCGATCGGCGTCACCGTCGAGATCGTCGGCGTCCTCGCGATCATCGCGCTGTTCTTCACCACCGCCGAGCGCGGACCGGGCGTGGTGCTGCACACCGATCAGGCCGCGCCGGGTTCCTACTGGGCCGCGTTCCTGGTGTCCGGGCTCATGGCGGCTTATGTCATGGTCGGGTTCGATTCCGCGGGAGAGCTTTCCGAGGAGACCAAGAACCCGCGCCGGGTCGCGCCGCGCACCATTCTCACCGCGCTGTCGGTCTCGGCGCTGGGCGGCGGGCTGATGCTGCTGGGTGCGCTGATGGCCGCACCGAGCCTGTCCGACGGCGCGCTGTCCTCCGAGGGCCTGGCCTACGTGCTCACCGCCAAGCTGGACAGCCCGGCGGGCAAGGTGCTGCTGGGCTGCGTGGCGGTCGCGATCACCGTGTGCACCCTGGCGATTCAGACCGCGGGCTCGCGGCTGATGTTCTCCATGGCGCGGGACGGGAAGCTGCCGTTCGCCGCCAGGCTCGCCGCGGTGCATCCGCGGTACGGCACGCCGGTGCTGCCCGCCGTCGTGATCGGCGCGCTCGGCATCGGCCTGCTGGTGCTCAATCTCGGCAACGCCGCGATCTTCGCGACGCTGGCGAGCGTCTGCATCGTGACGCTGTATCTGGCCTACCTGCTGGTGACCGTGCCGCTGCTGATCCGCCGGTGCACCGGTCTGCCCGACGCGGGCACCGACGCGCGACTGTTCGGCTTGGGCCGGTTCGGTATTCCGATCAACGCGCTCGCGGTGGTCTGGGGCATCGCGATGGTCGTGAATCTCGCCTGGCCTCGCGCGGAGGTCTACGCCCCGGACGGAGGAAGCTGGTGGATGCTTTGGGCCGCACCGCTTTTCGTGCTGCTCGTACTCGCCGTCGGCGTGTTGGTGCATCGCTTCGTGGTCGGTTGGTCGCGCGGTCTCGCGAGCGCCGAGCCCGCGCCGCAACCGGCCTGAACGCCCCGGTGCGGCGGTGCACTGCCGGGCACCGCCGCAACCCCGGTCGCCGTTTCGAACAACCGATCTCCGAGAGGAATTCATCGTGACAACCACTGCGGACACCTCCGGCGCGCGAGCGCACGCACGGGCGCAGGCCGCGGCGGCGACGATCGCGGAGCCCGCACTGCCCGCGGGCATCTCCGCCGCCGAGCTCACCTTAGGGCAGCGAATTCCGCCGGGCGGCTATACGAACATCGCCCTCGGACGTGGCAGCCGCGTGCGCCTGTCCGATCCGGACGGCGCGGCCTGCGCGCACCTGCTGCTGGTGCGCACCGACGCGCCGTGGGAGCGCCTGAACGTCGCCGACACGGTCAAGGTGCCGTGGCAGGCGTATCTGGGCGGCGGTCACCCGCTGCTGTCGGACCAGGGCCGGGTGCTGGCGACCGTGCTCGACGACACCTCCGGCCACCACGACGCACTCTGCGGGCCGACCGCGGAAGCACGCCATCTGCTGCGACTCGCGGGCGCCAAACACGGGCTGGCGCCGCGCGACATCGGGCCGACGGTCTCGTTCTTCCGCGGCGTGCGGGTGGAGCACGACGGCGCGCTCACCGCCACCGGTAGTGCGGGCGCGGGCTCCTCCGTCGATCTGCTCATGCACCTACCGGTCACCGTGCTGGTGGCCAACTCCGCGCACCCGCTGGACGACCGGCTCGCGACGGACCTCGACTTCGTCGCCTGGGCCGCGCCGGAAGACCTCGCCACACCCGTCAACAACGACCCGGAATACCTACGGGCGGTGCAGAACACCGAACAAGCCTGGACGGCCGCCCTGACCCTGGAGGCAACCGCATGACCACGGCCCGCGCCATCGTGCTCGACGAGACCGTCCCCGCCCGCGCGCCGTGGTCGGCCGTGGTCCACGCGGGCGAGCACCTGGAGATCATCGATCTGCACGGCAACCAGGCGGTGGACTGCCTGCTGTACTCGGCGGCCGATCACGCCGAGCGCTACAGCGCGCAGGCCACCGTCGCCGCCCAGCGCAATATCTTCCTCACCACCGGCAGCGCACTGCGCACCGACGGGGGCGCCACGCTGATGACCGTCGTGGCCGACGAGGTCGGCAACCACGACACCATCGCGGGCGCCTGCTCACAGGAATCGAACACGCTGCGCTACGGCAGGCACACCCGCCACCAGCACGCTTGCGTAGAGAACTTCCTCACCGAGGCCTTGCGCTGGGGGCTGGGCAAACGCGACCTGGTGTCGAACATCAACTGGTTCATGAACGTTCCGGTCGAGGCGGACGGCACGCTGGGCATCGTGGACGGACGGTCCGCGCCGGGCAAGCGGGTCACGCTGCGCGCCGAGATCGACACGCTGGTGCTGGTGTCGAACTGCCCGCAGATCAACAACCCCTGCAACGGGTTCGACCCGACCCCGGTGCGCATGGTGGTGTCGCGATGACCGTCGCCGAGCTACCGGTGGCCGGGACGGCGCGGACCGAACCCGCGCGCCCCGGCGTGGAGGTCATTCGCCCCGGCATGCTCACGACCGTGCAGGACTGGCCGGGCCGGATCGGATATTGGCACGTCGGCGTCCCGCCGTCGGGACCGATGGACGATCTGTCCTTCCGACTCGGCAATCGCGCGCTCGGCAACGACGAGGGCGCCGCCGGACTGGAATGCACCCTCGGCGGCCCCGCGCTGCGGTTCACCGCACCGGCCTGGGTCTGCGTCACCGGCGCCCCGGCGGAGGTCACCGTCGACGGCGTCGCCGTGCCGCAGTGGCGGACGCTGCGGGTGCCCGCGGGAGGTGTGCTGGACGTCGCAGCGGTGCGCGGACCTGGCATGCGCTGCTACGTGTTGATCGCGGGCGGCATCGACGTGCCCGAATACCTCGGCAGCGCGGCCACGTTCACGCTCGGGCGCTTCGGCGGCGGCACCGGCGCCGCGTTGCGCGCCGGTGACTCGCTGCCACTGGGCACGCACCACGGCCGGATCACGGCAGCGGTGCCGATGGACGAACAACCCGTCCTCACCCGGCGCTGGGAACTCGCGGTCACCGAGGGCCCGCACGGTGCTCCGGAGTTCTTCACCCGTGCCGACTACGAGGCCGTCGTCGGCACCGACTACGAGGTGCACTTCAACTCCGACCGCACCGGCGTCCGGCTGATCGGACCGAAGCCGGAATGGGCTCGCGCCGACGGCGGCGAGGCGGGACTGCATCCGTCGAACATCCACGACACTCCGTACTCGATAGGCGCTCTGGACTTCACGGGCGACACTCCCATCCTGTTGGGTCCGGACGGACCGAGCCTCGGCGGTTTCGTCTGCCCGGTCACCGTCGTGGCGGCCGACCGCTGGAAGCTGGGTCAGCTGTCGCCCGGCGACAGCGTGCGATTCGTGCCCGTGCGCGGCGACCACGCGGCCTCCGTCCGGGAGCTCGGGCCCGCGCGCCGCGCCACGTGGCCGACGGTGCTGTCAACGGGCGGCGACGGCGACGACGGTGTGCTGCGCCGCGCCGAGGTCGACGACGAGACCGCGGTGACCTACCGACGCGCCGGCCACGACGGCGTACTGGTCGAATACGGCGCCATGGCCTTGGATCTCGGCCTGCGCGCCCGCGTGCACGCCCTGCACCAGCACCTGCTCGCCGCCGGGGTGCGTGGGGTGACCGAGCTGACCCCCGGCATCCGCTCGTTGCAGATCCGGGTCGATCCGCACGTCCTGTCCGTTTCCGCGCTGCTCGGCCTGCTCACCGAGACAGAGGCGCGGTTGCCCGCCGCCGACCAGCTGGTCGTGCCCAGCCGGGTCGTCCATCTGCCGCTGTCCTGGGACGACCCGTCCACGCGCGAGGCGATCACCCGCTACACGCACGGCGTGCGCTCCGACGCGCCCTGGTGCCCGTGGAACATCGAGTTCATTCGCCGCATGAACGGCTTGGCTTCGGTCTCCGCGGTCTACGACACCGTGTTCGGTGCCGAGTACCTGGTGCTCGGCCTCGGCGACGTCTACCTCGGCGCGCCGGTCGCCACCCCCACCGATCCCCGGCACCGGCTGGTCACCACGAAGTACAACCCCGCCCGCACCTGGACGCCGGAGAACGCCGTCGGCATCGGCGGCGCCTACTTGTGCGTATACGGGATGGAGGGGCCGGGCGGCTACCAGTTCGTCGGGCGCACCACCCAGGTATGGAATCACCGAGCCGGTGCGGCGCCCGCGGTTGCCCCCGGTGCGGACCGCGCCGCGTCAGGAGCCGAAACCCCCTGGCTCCTCCGCTATTTCGATCGCATTCGCTGGTACCCCGTGGAGGCCGAAGAACTGCTCGACCTGCGCGCCGACTTCGCCGCGGGCAACGTCCGGGTGCGGGCCGAGGACGGCGAATTCCGCTTGGCGGATTACCGGGCGTTCCTCGCCGAGAACGCCGCATCCATCGAGGAGTTCCGTGCGAAGCAGGTGGAAGCATTCACCGCCGAACGCAACTCCTGGCGCTCGGCGGGTGAGCTCACGGCGTAGGTTCCCGGCGCGGGTCCTGAAGGCGTGCTCGCTCAGCGCGGGTCGCGGAATAAGCGGATGCCCGCGGCGTGCGGCAAGGAGCGCACTTAGGACATATTTCGCCCTAAGCCTCCGGCAGACTGGTCGCATGTTGGAAACGTCGGCGCGTTTGCTTCGTCTGCTGTCGCTGTTGCAATCCCCCCGCGACTGGACCGGCGCCGAACTCGCCGAACGCCTCGACGTGGACGTGCGCACCGTCCGCCGCGATATCGACAAGCTCCGCATGCTCGGTTACCCGGTGGACGCGACGCCCGGGGTGGCGGGTTACCGGCTCGGCGCGGGCGCGAAGCTGCCGCCTCTGCTGCTGGACGACGACGAGGCGGTGGCCGTGGCGCTCGGCCTGCGCACCGCGGCGGGCGGCACCATCGCGGGCATCGAGGACAGTTCGCTGCGCGCCCTCGCCAAACTCGAGCAGGTGCTGCCCGCACGGCTGCGCTATCGCGTGAGCATGCTCCAAGCGGCGACGGTCACCCTGCCCGCGGGCGGCCCGACGGTCGACCCGGACGTTCTCACCGCCGTCGCGGCCGCCATCCGCGACAACCACCGCCTGCGCTTCGACTACCGCACCCACGACGGCGCCACGTCCGTGCGCGCCACCGAGCCGCATCGCCTGGTCCACACGGGCAGGCGGTGGTATCTCGTCGGCTGGGACGTCGATCGCGAGGATTGGCGCACCTACCGCGTGGACCGCCTGCTCCCCCGCATTCCGACCGGCCCCCGCTTCACCCCGCGCGAGGCGCCGGACGCCGACCTGACCGGTTACCTCTCCCGTGGCGTCACGACCGCGCCGTACCGTTACGCCGCCCGCATCACCCTGCGGGTCGCGGCGGAAGTGGCCGCCGAGCGAATCGCCCCGACGGTGGGAGTGATCGAGGCGGTGGACGCCGAAAGCTGCGTGCTCCGCACCGGATCCGATTCGCTGGACGAACTCGCGATCTACGTCGCGGGCTTCGGCTTTCCCTTCCGGGTGCACGAACCGCCGGAACTCGTCGCACACCTGCGCGAACTCGCCGCCCGCCTCGGCGCGGCGGCCGGCTGACCCCGTTCAGGCCGGGACGGCCGCGACGGCATCGATCTCGCAGACCGCGCCGGGCACCGCGAAGCCCGCCACCTGCCCCTGCTCTTCGTGGACGCCTCGCGTCCCGGCCGCCGCCGGTGGTGCTCGATGGACCGCTGCGGCAACCTCGGTAAAGTCCGCCGCTACCGCCACGGGGGGGGTGATCCGGGCCACCGATGTCACAGTTCGCGCCCGCGCGTCGTCATCTCGGTGAAGCGATGGGAACGCACCATCGGCACCGACGAGATCGGAGACAGTCATGACCGCGAAGATCCTGGTCACCGGCGGCACCGGAACCCTGGGCCGCGAGGTGCTGCCGCTGCTGCGCGAGAGGGGCGCCGACGTGCGCGTGCTGAGCCGCGCCGAACATCGCCCGGACGGCGGCATGCGCTTCGTCACCGGTGATCTGGTGCGCGACAGGGGCATCGATGCCGCGGTGGCGGGCGTCGACACCGTCCTGCACCTGGCGGGCGACGCCAAGAGCGACGAGGTGGCCACCGCGAACCTGTTGCGGGCCGCTGCCGCCGCGGGCGTCGGGCACATCGTCTACATCTCGGTGACCGCCGCCGAACTGCTTCCACTGACCTACTTCCGCGCGAAGTTCGCCGCCGAACAGGCTGTCGCGGAATCAGGTATCCCTTGGACCACCCTGCGCGCCGCTCAGTTCCACGATTTCGTGCCCCAACTGGTGGACACGATGCTGAAATCGCCGGTGCTGCCGGTCCTGGGCGGGGTGCGCCTCCAGCCGGTGCACGTGCGTGAGGTGGCGGCCCGGCTGACGGAGCTGACGGTCGGCGCGCCCGCCGGCCGGGTGCCGGATCTGGTCGGACCCGAAGTACTGGGTATGCGCGAGCTGGTCCGCGACTACCTGGCGGTGCTCGGCAAGCGGCGCGCGCTGCTGACCATGCCGGTGCCGGGCAAAGCGGGCCGGGTTTATCGCGCGGGCGAGAACCTGGTCACCGATGGCGCCGACGTCGGCGGGCTGACCTGGGCGGACTACCTCGCCGAGCGCCGGGGCGCGGTCCTGGCCGGATGACCCGGCCGCTGAATCACACGACGATCACCGTCTTGCCCTGGGCATGTCCGCCGGCGACATGGCCCACCGCCTCGGCGGCCGCGGCGAGCGGAAAGCGCCGCTCGATCACCGGGCGTAGTTTCCCCGCCGCGGCCAGCTCCGCCAGGAACTCGAGATCGGCCCGGCGCGGGCGCATCAGCAACGGGCTCATCGTCTGACCGACCACCAAGCCGGTCAGCGCCACCTTGGCCACCCAGACCACCGGGCCGATCCAGTTTCCACCGGGCGAACCCGCCGAGGAGACGAAGACGCCCTTCGGCGCGAGCACCCGGCGGTACGCGGTCAGCGGCCGGTTGCCCACCAGATCCAGCAACACGTCGTATCGATCGGTGTCCCGCGTGAAATCCGCGGTGGTGTAGTCGATCACCTGATCCGCGCCGAGCGCGCGCACCGTCTCGACGTGGCGCGTGCTGCACACGGCCGTCACCTCTGCGCCGAGTGCCTTGGCGATTTGCACGGCGCTCGTTCCGACACCGCCGGACGCGCCGTTGACCAGCACCCGCTGCCCGGCGCGCAGGCCGCCGACGTCCCGCAGGCCCTGGAGCGCGGTCATGCCCCCATCGGGCAGGGCCGCGGCCTCCGCCACGGTCAGCCCGGCGGGAATCCCCGTGAGCCGCTCGACCGGCACGCGCACGTATTCGGCGAAGGCGCCCGCGTCGACCGAACCGAAGACCGAGTCTCCACACGCGACTTCGGTAACCCCGGCGCCGACCTCCACCACGTCGCCGGCCAGATCGTGCCCGATCACCGGGTCTTTCGGGCGCCGCAGCCCGAAACCCAGCCGGATCGCATACGGCTTGCCGGTGAGCAGATGCACGTCACCGCGGCACACCGCCGCCGCACGCATTCGAACCACCACTTCGCCCTCGCCCGGGACAGGTCGCGCCACCACCTCCGTCCGGAGCACCTCGCTGGAGCCGTAGCGCGGCGCGACGATCGCGGTCATCGTCGCGCGCTCGAGGGTGGACTGCTGACCGTCTGACATGGCGTTCCTCGTCTTCACCGGGCACTTACAGTGTAAGTGCGACTCCGCCGACGGTACGCTTACACCGTAAGTGCGTCAAGGGAGGACCCCATGCCCGAGGCTCGCGCGCCGCTCACCAGGGCAGCGGTGCTGCACGCCGCCGTCCGGCTCGCCGACGAGCACGGCTCGGCCGCGCTGTCCATGCGACGGCTGGCGCAGACGCTCGGCGTCGAGGCGATGTCGCTGTACAACCACGTGCGCAACAAGGAGGACCTGCTCGACGGCATCGCCGATCTGGTGGTCGCCGAGATGGCGCCGCCTGCCATCGGCGGCGATTGGAAGGCAGCCCTGCGCGTTCGCTCGATGTCCGCCCACGAGGTGCTGCTGCGTCATCCGTGGGCGACCGGACTGATCGGCACCAGGATCAACGTCGGGCCCGCCATGCTGCGCTACATCGACGCCACCGTCGGCTGCCTGCGCGCGGCGGGCTTCTCCCTGCCCCAAGCCGACCGCGCCTGGAACGCGCTGGACAGTCATCTCTACGGCTTCACCTTGCAGGAGCTGAACTTTCCACTGGAACCGTCGGATTACGCCTCCGCCGCCCAGCACTTCCTGCCGCTCATCCCGGCCGACGAATTCCCCCACATGAACGCCCTCGCCCAGCTGGTGATCGACGGAAAGCACTCGGGCATCGCCGATTTCGGTTTCGGCCTGGAACTGATCCTGGACGGCCTCGAACGGCTGCTCGCCGCGAACGCGCGGTGATGCTCAGTCCATCCGGAACGTGGCCTGGGGATTCGAGACGTCCCGGATGACGCGCAGCGCCTCGGACAACGCCGCCAGCTGCGCGGGTGTCAGCAACCCGACGAACCAGCGGTCGACGGCGGCGAGATAGTCCGGCAGCACCTGCGCCAGCCGCGCCGCGCCCGCCTCGGTGAGCACCGCGTAGGCACTACGCCGATCCCCCGGGTCCAGCTCCCGCTCCACCAGCTCGCCGCGCGCCAGGCGATCGACCAGCCGGGTGACGCCACTGGTGGACAGCGCGGTCTGCACCGCCAGCTCCGACATGCGCAGCCGACGCCCCGGCGAACGGCTCAGCCGCATCAGGGCGTTCAGATCCAGTCCGGACAAGCCGTGCGCGCTCCACACCGGCTCCAGCTTGGCAAGCACGCCGCTGTGCGCCTCGAACAGCAAACCCATCGTCGTCAGGCGCGGGTCGTCGAACAGCTCGTTCACGTCCATAGGCGAAACCTACCCGAATGTTTCTTTGCGGATAGTTGACACGAGGAAGAAGTAGCCGTAGAAATATGCATACGCATTATTCCTCACGGCAACTAATGGAGGTTCCCATGTCGTCGACCGCTTGGATCGCCGGATTCCGCACCGCCGTGATCGGCCCGGACGAGCCGATCAAGTTCGCGGAATCCCACGCGTTCACCGACCAGACGGTGCGCCAAGTGCTGCACCTGGCGGGCGGCGGTGCGCGGGTGCGGGTCGGGTTGACCAACCGTTATGGGAAGACGCCGCTGACGATCGGCGCGGCGCGAGTCGCCCTACGCAAGACGGGCAGCGAGATCGTCGCCGAGACCGACACCGCGCTGCGGTTCGGCGGCGCCGAGCAAGTAGTGGTGCCCGCGGGCGGCGAAGTGTTCAGCGATCCGGTGGATCTCGCCGTCTCGGCGGGCACGGATCTGGCATTGAGCCTGTATCTGCCCGAGCCCACCGGCCTGGCGACCTTCTCGCACCAACCGGGGGAAATCGCCTACATCGCGGACGGCAACGGCGTACGCGAGAGTGCGCTCGCCACCGCCGAGGAGTTTCCCGGGCGGTTCTACGTGGTCGGCGTCGACGTGCTCGCGCCCGCGGATACGCCGGTGGCCGTGGCGTTCGGCGATTCCTGGTTCGAAGGCGTCGGCACCACACCGGGCGCCGATCGCCGGTCGGTGGACGTCCTCAACACGCGCCTGAACCGAGGCTGGGTGGTCAACCAGGGCATCGCGGGAAACCGGCTGCTGCTCGACCGAGTGGGCGAGGCGGGCCTGGCGCGCTTCGAGCGCGACGCGCTCGGCGTGCCCGGCGTGACCAGCGTGCTGATCAACTTCGGCATCAACGACCTCAGCCTCGGCGGCATGACCGGGCAGCCGCCCGCCACCGCGGAAGAACTGATCGCGGGCTTCACCACCCTGGCGCGGCGGGCGCACACGGCGGGGCTCATCGTCCACGCCGCCACGATCGGCCCCTATGCGGGCGTCATCTACGAAGGCCTGCACGTGGCCGAGGCGCAGCCGGCCCGCCGGCGCGTGAACGAATGGCTGCGCGGCACCGATGTCTTCGATTCGGTGTTCGACGTCGCGCGCGCGGTCGAGGATCCGGAACGGCCCGACTTCATCCGTCCCGAATTCGACAGCGGCGACGGCATGCACATCAACGACGCCGGGGCTCGGGCGATGGCCGAAACCGTGGACGTGGCAGCACTTTTCGGCTGAGGCGACGCGCCACCCGCTAAGGCTCCAGGCCGCGCAGCACGATCTCGACGCCGCCTCGGAATTCGTCGTCGGCCGACATGCCCTTGGCCTGGCCCGCGGTCTGCGCCAGATGCGGATAGTCCGCGGCGGGGAGGTCGGCCATCACGATCGTGCCCCGCCCCGGCAACGGCGCGTAGTGCTTGTTCTGGAGGTGGCCGATCAGGAAGGCGACCAGCGTGCGCTGGGCGATGACGCGGGCGCGTCCGGTGAATCCGCCCTCGGTGAGCACGGCGAGCATCGCTTCCATCACGCGCAGCGATTCCACCGACGACTGCCGATGCCGCAGCACGATCGGCACGGCGGCCGGATGGGCCGAGAACCCGTCACGGATGTGTTCGAGCAGCACCGTCACCCGCTCTTTCCAGCCGCTTTCGGCGGGGAGCGACGTGTCGATCGACGCGAACACGCGGTCTGCCACCAGTACCTCGAGCGCATCGCGGTCACGCACATAGCGGTACAGGGCCATGGTGGCCATGCCCAGCTCCTCGGCCACCGCACGCATGGTCAGGGCCGACAGCCCGTCGCGATCGAGCACGGCGAGGGCCGCCGCGGCGAGATCGGCGGTGGTCAGCGAGCGAGGGCGGGGCACGGATTGACAGCGTACAAGCTACGCGCATACTTGTCGTAGGCGTACGAAGTACACCTACGAGAGGAGCCCCATGTCGCTGCCGACCACCGTCTCCGGTCGCACCCTGGTCACCATCTCCGGCGCCCGAGTCGGGATACCGGATCGCGATCACCTGATCCACCTCCAGTTCCGCCGCTTCGCCGGATGCCCGGTGTGCAACCTGCATCTGCGTTCGATCGTCAACCGCCGCGACGAGATCGCCGCCGCGGGCATCCGCGAAGTGGTCGTCTTCCATTCCGGCGCGGAGGAATTGCGCAAGTACACCGCCGAATTGCCGCTGGACGTGATCGCCGACCCGGGCCGCGAGCTCTACCGCGAATTCGGCGTCGAGGCCTCGCCCCGCGCGCTGCTCGACCCGCGCGGCTGGCCCGCCATCCTGCGCGGTGTCGCGCACGCTGCTTACGCCACCCTGCGCCGCAGGCAGGTCGCCCCGCCCACCGCACCGGAGGGTGGGAGTCTGGGGCTGCCCGCCGATTTCCTGATCTCCCCCGACGGTCGCGTGCTCGCCGCGAAGCACGGCGCGCACGTCTACGACCAGTGGTCGGTCGACGAACTCCTCGCGCTCGTCCCGGCGGGGCGTGGCGCATGAGAATTGCCGAAAGAACCTCCCTGGCAAGAGCATTCGCACTACTCTCCGGCGGGCTGCTCGCCGGTGCGTTCGGCTATGGCGCTGTCAACGTCGTCTACGCGTTCCGCAAAGTTCCCCTGGACGTGCGCTTCACCTTCCACACCGCCCTGATGAGCGTGAACGGCGTGGTGATGCAATCGCTGATGGGCCTGACCATCCGGAGCACGCTGATGCTCGCCGCCCGTGCCACCGGCCGGTCACGCCTGCTCGCCGGTACCGCGAGCGTGCTCGCTGCCGCCGCTTTCCTCCTCACCCGCATCGGCAACGTCCCGATCAACCAGAAGATCAAAGTGTGGGCGGTCAGCGGCCCGCCCGCCGACTACGCGGACATCCTCGGCCGCTGGGAAGCGTTCCACTTCGCCCGCACGGCCTGCGCGCTGGTGGCCTTCCTCCTCGTCGTCCTGACCACCCTGCTCCCGGCGAAAGAAGCGCGCCCATGATGACCGTAGAGCTGTTCGTCTCAGACGACGCGCTGACCGCCGATCGCAAACGCGCACTGGCCGAACGCATTCTGCTCGACCTGACCACCGAGCCGGGCGCACCGGACTCCGTGCTGTCCAAAGCCCGTGAACTGACCCATGTTCTCGTGCGCGGGGCCGACGCGTGGGCGACCGGAGGCCCCGCCCACTCCGACGCACCGCGCTACCTGGCACGACTCACGGTCCCCGGATCCTGGGCGAACAACAGCGAATTCGCCGGTCACGTGATCCCTCTGATCACCAACGCCATCGCCGGATCCGAGGCCGACCCGCATCGCCTGACTCGCGACCCGCATTGCGTAGTCCAGATCATCGGCCTACGCGAGAACAACATCGGCACCATGGGCGGCCCTCTCACCGCCACCGAGATCACCAAACTCATGACCGAGGACTACCGAATCTCCGCAGAACCCGCCGAAGCCCCCGACGGCTACGCCATCGACCCCGTCTGCGGTATGACGGTAGACCTCTCCACCGCCCGCTACACCCTCACCCACGAAGGCACCACCTATGCCTTCTGCGCACCCGTCTGCCGCAAGGTCTTCGCCGAAGACCACTGAAACCGCCGCGAACGGCTCGGCCGTCACACGCAGCGCCTTTGCTCGGCGGGGGCGCTCATAGCGGACATCATGGCAGTCCGGACCTGAACTCGGACCACGGACTCGACCGACGATCACTCCAGGCGCCGGGAAACAGTCCGCACAACTGCCCTGGCCGGGCGATTCTCGTGAGGAAGCGCAGATTTCCGCTGAGCGCAGTGGCCCCCTCCCGATGGGGAGGGGGCCACTGCTTCCCGTCGAGAAGCTGAACGGCGCGTATCTCTACTCCGCGATCACGATCGTGATCCCGTCGTCCGCCGCGTCGGTCGATTCGTCCGGGCCCGCGAACCAGTGGGTGACCTCGCCCTCGGTGAGGTCGGTGTCGAGGTCGCCGGTCGGGACGACGGACAGGGCGCCCGCGGTGGCGGAGGTCAGGAACTCCAGGACCGCGGGGCGGCCGGAGACCGCGGTGGCGTACGTGGTCGACTCGAAGTCGATCTCGTGTTCCTCGCGCATCCGTTCGGCCTCGGCCAGCGCCTCGGACTGGGTGAGCGAGACCGCTCCGTCCGCCGTGGCGACGATGAACGCCGGGTGTTCCTCGCCGAGCGGGCGGACCCGGTCGGCGTAGGAGACCGGATGCGCGGCCGCCGCGGCGATGTCGTCGCGCACCTGGGCGTCGGCGAGCGCCACCCAGCGAATGTCGCTGCCGGCCACCGGTTCGGAGGCGAGTCCGAATCCGGCGCCCGCCGCGGTCAGCTGCTCGGCGGTGAGGTCGCCCGCGAACAGGCATGCCGCACCGGCCTTCTGGACCGCCCAGGCCGCGACCACCGCGTCCACCGAACGCGGCAGCGTCACCGCGACGACGTCGCCCGGCCCGGCGCCGCGATCGATGAGCACCCGGGCCAGCTGGGAGGAACGCCGATCCAGCACGTGGTAGGCGACCTCGTCCTCGCCGGCCAGCAGCGCGGGCGCTTCCGGGTCCTCTTCCACGACCTCGGCGAGCACCTTGGCCACCGTGCGCGCCCCGACCCGGCCGACCGGCTCCGGCGTGGAAGCCGCCGCGGAGATGCCGGATTCGGCCAGCAGCCGCGCCCGTTCGCCTTCGTCGAGGATGTCGATGTCGCCGACGAGGGCGTCCGGATCGCCGAGCAGCGCCTCCAGCACCCGCACCAGACGCTCGGCGAGGGTCTCGACCTCTTCGGCGGTGAACCGGCTGCCCAGGTACTTCAGCGTCAGCTCGATGGTGGACTCCGCGATCACCAGCAGCGTCATCGGGTAGTGCGTGGCGTCGTTGACACCGACACCGGTCACCGACATGCCGTCGATCGAGCTGGCGGCCGAGATCGCCTCCTTGTCCATCGGATACGACTCGAACACCAGCAGCGTGTCGAACAGCGACCCGGTGCCCGCCACCCGCTGGATGTCGGTGAGCCCCACGTAATGGTGCTCGAGCAGGCCTGCCTGGTCGCCCTGCAGCCGGGCCAGCAGTTCGCCGATGGTCTGGCGGTCATCGATGCGCAGCCGCACCGGCAGCGTGTTGATGAACAGACCCACCATCGACTCGACACCGGGCAGCTCGGCGGGGCGGCCGGACACCGTCGCGCCGAACACCACGTCGCCGCGTCCGGTGAGACGTCCGAGCAGGATGCCCCACGCGGCCTGCACCAGCGTGTTCACCGTGACACCCAGTTCGGCGGCGTGCTTGGTGATCCGGCGGGTGCGGTCGGCGTCGAGCTCGGTGACCACCTTGCCGATCTCGTAGTTCTCCGCGGCGCGCGGCTGCGGAGCGAGCTGGGTGGGTTCGTTGACGCCCTCCAGCGCCGCCGACCAGGCGCGCAGCGAGGCGTCCCGGTCACGCCCGGCCAGCCAGCCGAGGAAGTTGCGGTAGGAGGCCACCCGCGGCAGCGCGGTCTGGTCGCCGCGCACCGCGTACAGCACCAGCAGGTCCCGCATCAGCAGCGGCATCGACCAGCCGTCCAGCAGGATGTGGTGGGTGGTGATGGCCAGGTGCCATTGCGCGGTGTCGCTGCGCAGCAGCGTGAACCGGATCAGCGGCGGGACGGCCATGTCGAAGTGCGTCGCCTGCTCGGCCGCGACCTGCCTGCGCAGCTCCGCGGTCCGCTCGTCGGCGGGCAGATCGGTGAGATCCACTTCGCGCCACGGCGCCTCGACCCGATCCAGCACCACCTGCACGGCTTGTCCGTCGTTGTCGGTGACGAACGCGGTGCGCAGGTTCGGGTACCGGTCGATGATGCCCTGAGCCGCCGCCCGCAGCCGTGTCACGTCCAGCGCGCCGCCCAGGTCCACCACGGCCTGCATGGTGTACACGTCCACGGTGGACTGGGTCATCATCGCGTGGAACAGCAGACCCGACTGCAGCGGCGAGAGCGGCCACACCTCGGTCAGCGCCGGGTAGGTCCGTTCCCACTGCTCGATGTCCTGCTGACCCACCCGCACCAGCGGCATGTCCGACGGCGTGTAGCCGCCCGCGTCCGGTCGGCGCGCGTGCGTGGCCAGCGCGGTGAGCGCCTCGACCCACAGCTCGGCGAACTCCTGCACCCGTTCCCGGGTCAGCAGGCCGGTCGGGAAGGCGAACGACGCGCCCAAGCTGGGCCCCTCGTCGGAGTCGGTGACGATCGCGTTGATGTCGATCGTCGCGTTGGCGGGCATGTCGAGGTCCATGTCGACATCCAGCTGACCCAGGTCGGCCACCGGCACCCAGCCGATCTCGGCGAGCTGCTCGGGGATCTCCCCGGCCGACATCCGGCCCAGGTAGTTGAAGCTGATCTGCCCGGACGATCCCAGACCCGCCGCGGTCTCCGGATTCAACTGCCGCAGCAGGCCGTAGCCGAGGCCCTTGTCGGGCACCGCGAGCAACTGCTCCTTGATCGACTTCACGATCTCGCCGAGCGCGGCGCCACCGGCGAACGCGTCGGTGAGGTCGGCGCCGGCCAGATCGAGCCGGACCGGGTAGGCCGAGGTGAACCAGCCGACGGTGCGCGACAGGTCCGCGCCCGGCACCACATCCTCCTCGCGGCCGTGGCCCTCGAGCTTGATCAGCGCCGCGTCCGAGCCATCGCCGCGCCAGCGAGCGACGGCCATGGCCAGCGCCGAGAGCAGCCCGTCGTTCACACCGCCCCGGTACAGGCCCGGGATCGCGGTGAGCACCGCGTCGGTGACCTCGGCGGGCACGGTGACCTCGACCCGCTCGACGGTGGCGAACGTGTCCACCGCCGGGTCGAACGGACGCTCGCCCAGCAGCGGGTCCGGGGTGGCCGAGACCTGCTGCCAGAACGGCAGTTCCGCGACCCGCTCCGGCGAGCTCGCTGCCTCGACCAGGCTGTGCGCCCAGCGCCGCATCGAGGTGCCGTTGGCGGGCAGCGTCACCGGCTGACCGGCGACCAGCTGCGACCAGGCGACCGCCAGATCCGGGATCAGGATGCGCCAGGACACGCCGTCGACCACGAAGTGGTGCGCGACGATGAGCAGCACATCGCGCCGATCGCCTTCGAAGGCGAACCAGACGAACTGCGCCATGGACGCCTCCGCCGGATCCAGCCTGCCCAGTGCCCCGTCGAGCGCCTCGGTGGCGACCCGCGCCAGCTCCGCCTCGTCGGTGTCGGCGCCCAGGTCCACCCGGTGAACCAGGGCATCGACGTCGACCGCGCCGTGCGGCAGCGCCTCGAATGTCCAGTCGCCGCCGGTGCGGCGCAGCCGTGACCGCAGCACGTCGTGGTGGTCGAACACCGCCGCGATGGTGGCGACCAGGGTCTGCCGGTCGATGCCGTCGGGCAGCCGCAGCGCCATCGTCTGCGAGAACCGCTGATACGACGAGCCGCTCGCGAGGATCTGCCGCATGATCGGGGTCAGCGGGATCTCGCCGACACCGCCGCCGGGCAACTCCTCCAGCTTCACCTGCTCGGCGCCCGCGCCGAGCGCGGCGATCTCCGCCAGCGAGGCCACGCTGCGCCGCTCGAACACGTCACGCGGGGTGAACTGCACACCGCGCGCCTTGGCCCGGGAGACCAGCTGAATGGACAGGATGCTGTCGCCGCCGAGAGCGAAGAACGAGTCGTCCAAGCCGATCTGCTCGACGCCGAGCACCTCGGCGAACACCTCGGCGATGACGGCCTCGACCTCGCTGGCCGGCGCGCGGAATTCGCGCGGAGCCAGCTCCGGCTCGGGCAGCGCCTTGCGGTCCAGCTTGCCGACCGGGGTCAGCGGGATCTCATCGATCACCACGATCGCCGTCGGCACCATGTGCGGCGGCAGAATGCGCGAGGCGTACTCGCTCAACCGGGCCGTATCGATCTCGCGACCGGGCGCGGCCAGCACATAGGACACCAGAATCGTCGCGCCCGCCTCGGTCTTGCGGCCGATCGTGATCGCGTACTCGACGTCTTCGTGGCTCGCCAGCACGGTGTCGATCTCGCCGAGCTCGATGCGGAAGCCGCGGATCTTCACCTGGAAGTCCGAGCGGCCCACGTAGTCCAGCTCCCAGCGCACCGACGCCACCGCGGCGTTGCCCGCCCGCTCACCGGGTTCGGCGAACCAGCGCACCACGTCACCGGTGCGGTACATCCGCGCGCCCTCGTCGCTCCACGGGTTGGCGACGAACCGTTCCGCGGTGAGGTCGGGGCGGTTGTGGTAGCCGCGCGCCAGCGCGCCACCGGCCAGGTACAGCTCGCCCGCGACGCCAGGGGGCACCGGGTTGAGCCGGTTGTCCAGCACCAGCGCGGACATGCCGCGCACCGGACGGCCGATGGTGATGTGCCTGCCCGGGGTGAGCTGGGCGTAGGAGGAGATGATCGTCGTCTCGGTCGGGCCGTAGGCGTTGAAGTACTTGCGGCCCGGCCACCACTTGGCCAGCAGTTCCGGCGTGGTGACGTCACCGCCGACGGAGGCCACCTCGAGCGCCTCCATGCCTTCCGGATCGACCGTGCCCAGCACCGCCGGGGTGATGATCGTGTGGCTCACCCGCTCGGTGCGCAGCAGCTCCGCCAGATCCGGACCGCCGATGACGGTCGAGGGCACGACCACCAGCGTCGCGCCGGTGTAGGCGGCGCACAGCCATTCGAGCACCGAGGGGTCGAAGCTCGGCGAGCAGATGTGCAGGAACCGGTGGTGCGATTCCAGCTGGTACAGATCCGCCGCGACGCCGACCAGTCCGCCCATGCCCGCGTGGGTCACGGTGACGCCCTTGGGCATACCGGTCGAACCGGAGGTGTAGATGACGTACGCCGGGTGGCGCATGGCCAGCGAGGAGATCCGGTCGGCGTCGGTGACCTGCTCGGCGGACTGATCTTCGATCAGCTCATCGAGAGCCGGGTCGTCGATCCGCAGCCACTCCACGTCGCGCGGCAGCCGGTCGACGTACTCGCTCGCGGTGATGCCGATGACGGCGCCGGAGTCGTTGACCATGTGCCGCATGCGGTCTTCGGGGTAGGTCGGGTCCACCGGCACGTGCGCGCCGCCGGCCTTCGCCACCGCCCAGAACGCGGCGACCATCTCGTAGGAACGCGGGAACGACAGCGCCACGATGCGCTCCGGTCCCACCCCCCGGGAGATGAGCACCCGCGCCAGGCGCGAGGAGTACTCGTCGAGTTCACGGTAGGTGATCGAGCGGCCCTGGTAGCGCACCGCGATCTGCTCCGGGTCCAGCCGCGCGCCGTACTGCAGCAGATCGGGCAGCAGGCCGGTGGCCATGACGTCCTCGCCCTGCACGTGCGTGAGGAGGTGGAACTCGGCCGTGTCCAGCAGCGGCAGATCGCCGATCGGGGTCTCGCGATCGGTGGTGATCGCGGTGAGCAGCCTGGTGAAGCGCTCCGCGAACACCTGCACCGTCTCGTCGTCGAACAGGTCGCGCGCGAAGGAGAACTCCGCGTACATGCCCGCGTCGTCGGGGTTCTCCCCTGCCTCGCGGATGGTCAGCGACAGGTCGAACTTGGCGGTGTCGACGTCGAAATCGACCGCGCCCACGTGCAGTCCGGGCAGCTCGAAGCTGCTCTCGGGCAGGTTCTCGAACGACAGCGCCACCTGGAACAGCGGGTGCCGCGCGGTGGAGCGCTCGGGGTTGAGCAGTTCCACCAGCCGCTCGAAGGGCAGGTCCGCGTGCGCGAACGCCTGGAGATCGGCGTCCTTGGTGCGGGCCAGGAACTGGTCGAAGGTGAGATCGCCGTCCACGTGCGAGCGCAGCACCAGGGTATTGACGAACATGCCGATCACGTCGTCGAGTTCGGCTTCGCCACGGCCCGCGATGGGCGTGCCGACGGCGATGTCGTCGGTGCCGGACATCCGCGCCAGGAACAGCGCGAGCGCGGCGTGCACGACCATGAACAGCGTCGCGTTCTGCTGCCTGGCGATCTCGGTGAGCATGCGGTGCAGCTCGCCGGAGATCGGGAATACCACGCGCCCACCGGCGAACGACTGCGTCGTCGGACGCGGCCGGTCGGCGGGCAGGTTGAGCTCGTCGGGCAGCCCGGCCAGCGCGGTGCGCCAGTATTCGGCCTGCTGCGAGATCAGACTGTCGGGGTCGGTCTCGGAGCCGAGCACGTCGCGCTGCCACAGGCTGAAGTCGGCGTACTGCACCGGCAGCGGCGCCCAGCCCGGTTCCACCCCGGCCGAGCGGGCCGCGTAGGCCAGCATCACGTCGCGGGTCAGCGGGCCCATCGACCAGCCGTCCGCGCTGATGTGGTGCGCGACGAACACGAGCACGTACGACGTGTCGGCTTGCGCGTCCGTCACGCGGAACAGCTTGGCCCGCAACGGAACCTCGGTGGTCACGTCGAATCCGGCCGAGATCACCTCGATGATCCGGTGGCGGATGTCCCCGGGCGAGACCGCTTCCGGCGTCAGGTTCGGTACGGCCCGTTCGGCGGGCACGATCACCTGATGCGCGGTGCCGTCCTGTTCGGGGTAGACGGTGCGCAGCGTCTCGTGCCTGCTCACCACATCCCCGACCGCCAGTTGTAGCGCTTCGACATCCAGTTCGCCGGTGAGCCGCACGGCCACCGGGATGTTGTTCACCGCCGAGGCGGTGTCGAACTGGTTGAGGAACCACATGCGCTGCTGCGCCAGCGACAGCGGAATCCGCGCCGGACGCGGCCCGGCCACCAGCTCGCGACGGCCGCCGGCGCCCGCGTGCTGCTCGGCCTTGGCGGCGAGTCCGGCCACGGTGGAGGCCTCGAACAACACACGCACCGGGACACGCGCGTCCAACGCCGCACCGATACGCGCCGCGACCTGCGTCGCCAGCAACGAGTTACCACCCAGCGCGAAGAAATCGTCATCGGCACCGACACGCTCGACACCGAGCACGTCGGCGTACACCGACGCCACGATCTCCTCGATCGGCGTCGACGGCGCGCGGAAGGCCTGGACCTCGAACTCCGGTTCCGGCAACGCCTTACGATCCAGCTTGCCGTTGACGTTCAACGGCAAAGCATCCAGCACCACGAACGCCGACGGCACCATGTACGACGGCAACCCGGCCGACAGTTCCGACTTCACCCACGCCACATCGACACCGGCTTCATCGGCAGCCACCAGGTAGGCCACCAAACGGTCACCGGTCTTCGGATCCGACTTCGCGATCACCGCCGTCTGCGCGACCCCCGGCAACGCCAGCAACGCCGCCTCGATCTCACCCAACTCGATACGGAAACCACGGATCTTCACCTGGAAGTCCGTACGTCCCCGGTATTCGAGTTCGCCCTTACCGTTCCAGGCGACCAAGTCACCCGTGCGATACATCCGCGCACCGGGCTGGAACGGGTTGGCCACGAACCGATCCGCGCTCAGATCCGCTCGACCGAAGTAGCCACGCGCCAACTGCGCACCGGCGAGGTACAGCTCACCGGAGACGCCGTCCGGTACCGGCCGCAAGCGGGAGTCGAGGACATAGACCTGGCTGTTCCACTCGGGAGCGCCGATCGACACCGAAGTCTCGTCGGCGAGCGTCACACGGT
>NZ_BDBB01000041.1 GCF_001612765.1 Nocardia arthritidis NBRC 100137 | reverse complement strand
CGTATACCACGTCACGCCGATCCCCGATAATTGGGCGACCTCTTCACGGCGCAGACCGGGGGTACGCCGACGCGTTCCCAGGGGAATTCCGACATCTTCTGGTGAGATACGCGCTCGCCGGGATTTGAGGAATGCTCCCAGTTCCGCGCGCCGAGCCTTTCGCACTGCCCGGACGTCGACTACATCGGTCATCCTCTGATCCTTCCGCACCCTGCCACAGGTATCCAGGTGCTGTCAGTACTAGTTTCGACCGCGGAACCGCAGTCCCCAGCGTGCTACCAGGCTGACCGACGGGGCGAGCGAAACACCTGGGAAGCCGACTACGCATCCCCATTTTCCCGAGCGGTGCGCCAAGGCAGATCGGTGCGGCAACGACCGCGTGCCCGATCGGGAGGCCACGATCGAGTCACGACGATCTTGATCTAGTCCACTCCAGACCCACGCCGCTTCCCCGTGGCGGACAAGATCGTCACCTCGACCAGCGACCGTACGATGTCACGCCTGGCTTCCAACGGGGTCGAGTCGGAATGGCGCCACTGCACGGCGGAGGCCGGGGTGTGCCTGCGCGGACCCGGCGGGCCGTGCGGGTCGGTTCGTCTTCACTGGGTACGCCTGTGGAGTGGTGCGACGGAGTGAAGTGCTCGAAGGCGTCACGGCGTTCCTGGCCACGGCGGTGGCCGGGCTGCTGCTGGTCGTGCCGCTCAGCTTCGGGCGGACCTGCCGTTGCACGCCTTATCAGGTGAACCGGCTGGTCCTCAACGTGCCGCGGGAGGCGGCGATCGGGGTGTTGGTCGCGGCGGTCACGGCGGTGGTCGCGGTCAGCCTGGCGCGGCCGCGCACCGCGTGGTGGATCGCGCTGGCGGGGACGCTGTTGCTGTTGATCACGCACACCGTCGAAGCGCACAGCTCTTCGCCCGACATCCTGACGACCACCGCAAATCTCGACGCGATCAGCAGCGGAATCCTGCTCGGCGCGACGGGCGTGGCGGTGCTCGGCCGCCGCGTACCCGGGATGGGGTTCGTCGTGGGCGGCGCCGGGTGCTTCGTGGTCATCACGCTCTCGCAGGCGTCTGGATTGCTGGGCAATCCGCACCGGGCGATGTCCGAACCGCGCGTATGGTCGGTGTTCGGCACGCAGCCGCTGTGGTTGCTCGCGGCGGTCACCGTGCTCATCCTGGTGTGCCAGCTGGTCACCCGGCAGCGATTGACTCCCGAACCCATCTACCCGGAATTGCCGCTCAGCCCCGTCGTGGCCGCGATCGTGCTGGTGATGACCGAATTGGCCGTCTCAGAGTGGCGGTTGCGCCACGGCGACGGCAGCATCGGCCTCATCGTGACGGCAGTGTGCACTTTGCTGGCCACGACCGTCGCCGCATGGCTGCTGCCACGCCGGGACGGGATCACGATCTTTCTCGCGGTCGCGCTCAGCGCCACCGGCAGCGCGGTGGGCAACGGGCCGCGCCCGGCATGGAGCGTGCCGCTGCTGCTGGGTCTGATCCTGCTGGGCTACCTCGCGGGGATCCGCTTGGCGAATCCGCTGTTCGGCGCCGGATTGCTCGCCGCTGTCGCGTTGTTGGCCGCCGTTGCCCCGGCCGGGGGCGTGCGCAACCTCGCCACGGCCGCACTAGCCGTCGTCGCGGGGTACTGCTGCGCTTACATCCAGCCCCGGACGGCGGGCAGCATCCTGGCGATCGCCATCCTGTGGCGGCCGTCGACCGTGGCGCCCATTCGCACCGAATCATTCGACTGGACGATGGTCTCGCCGCACCATCTCGGCGACCGGGGGCCGATCACCGTGGTCTCGGGTTCGGCATGGGCAGGCTTCGCCATCGTGGTCGGCTGCGGGATCGGACTCGTACTCCGCGCTTTACCCGAAGAGAAAGCAGCCGCGGATCTCCCCGGCCCGGCCGCCGAGGCGGGAGATACCGACGCTGTAGCGGGGCGGGATGCCCATGCCCAGAACGTCGGTGACTCGACATGAACGCGTGCGAGAGAGTTACTACGCCGTCCGAGCGGCGATGCGCGGTGGGGAACCGCTCGACCGAACGGCATCTGGGGAACAGGGGATGCGGGTGGGGTGAATCGCAGAATCTCGGGGAAACCCCGAAAGCCACCGGGAATGGGGACTTCTACCGGAGCATCGGGTGCGCCGCGCAGGGACGGTTGCGCAACGGCGGGCGCGGCGGCGAGTACTGCGGTGGCGGCGGCAATCCCGGCTGTCATGACCTGCCACGAACGACGTGACGGGCGTCGAACAGGTCGAACGTCGACCTCGAACGCCATGCTACGGTCCTCCGATCTCTGTCGGCCGGCCCGGTACGACCCATCCGATGCCACGGGGACGTCACCGAGCCTCGAATTGACTCGAAACACCACGGTGCTTGCGGTCCACTGGATCCGGAAGTCATGCTCCCGCACTCGATCGAAGCGCCCGCCCCGGACACTCGGGAACCATATAACGAAACAGTAACAAAGCGCAGGCCGGAGCGGCCGGTTCGTGAACCGGCCGCTGACGGCATCCGTCAGGCTTTGACCTGCGCCGACGAGCGAGCCGGATTGGCTTGCCCGGCCGCCTTGGGATCGCGTTCGTCCTGCTTCGCACGCACCCCGGCCTCGACCCGGTCGCCGAGGTTCTTGTCGACATTGCGCCAGTACTCGAAGGCGCGTTCGAGCACCGGCGCGGTGACACCGTTGAGCAAGTGTCCGACAATGTTGTCGACCAGCCGCTGGCGAGCCGCGTCGTCGAGCACATCACGGACCAAGGTTCCGGCCTGACCCCAGTCGTCGTCGTCCCGGTGCAGCGTGTAGGCCGAGCGCACGATTTCGCCGTCGGTGTGCCAGGTCGCCGGCGGACCCGCGGCCGCGGGATCGGCATGCGGGCCGCCCTTCGAATTCGGCACGTAGACCGGGTCGCCGGGGTTGTGGTGGCGCAGCGCGCCATCCTTGCTGTACGACCGGACAGCGGTGGCGTGCGGTGTATTGACCGGCAACTCTTTGTAGTTGACGCCGATGCGGTACCGGTGCGCGTCGGGGTAGGAGAACCAGCGAGCCATCAGCATCTTGTCCGGGCTGGGCCCGGTGCCGGGCACCGAATTGCTCGGCTCGAATGCCGCCTGCTCGATCTCGGTGTGGTAATCCGCCGGATTGCGGTCGAGGGTCATCTTGCCGACGTCGATCAGCGGATAGTCGCCGTGCGGCCACACCTTGGTGAGATCGAAGGGGTTGAACCGGTAGTGCCTCGCCTCGTCGAACGGCATGATCTGCATCTTCAGCGTCCAGCTCGGGAAGTCGCCGCCTTCGATCGACTCCCACAGGTCGCGGGTGTGATAGTCGGTGTCCATCGCCGCCATCTGATCGCCCTCGTCCTGGGTGAAGAACTCGATGCCTTGATCGGTCTTGAAGTGGTACTTGACCCAGAACCGTTCGCCCGAGGCGTTCACCCACATGTAGGTGTGGCTGGAGTAACCGTTCATGTGCCGCCAGGTGCGGGGGATGCCGCGATCGCCCATCAGCCAGGTCACCTGGTGCGCGGACTCGGGTGACAGCGTCCAGAAGTCCCATTGCATGTCGTGGTCGCGCAGATTGTTGTCGGCGCGGCGCTTCTGGGAGCGGATGAAGTCCTGGAACTTCATCGGATCACGAACGAAGAAGATCGGCGTGTTGTTGGCGACCATGTCGAAGTTGCCCTGCTCGGTATAGAACTTCAGGGCGAACCCGCGCGGATCCCGCCAGGTGTCGGGGCTGCCACGCTCCCCCGCGACGGTGGAGAAACGGGCCAGCATCTCCGTCTTCTTCCCCGGCTGGAACACGTCGGCCATGGTGTAGGCGCTCACGTCGTTCGTGACCTCGAAGACGCCGAACGCACCGCCGCCCTTCGCGTGTGGCTGGCGTTCGGGCACGCGTTCCCGATTGAACGCCGCCATCTTCTCGATCAGATACCAGTCCTGCAGCAGGATCGGTCCATCCGGCCCGACGGTCAGCGAGTGCTCGTCGCTGGGAACCGGGATACCGGCGTCGTCGGTGGTGTGGTTCGGAACAGACATCTCTCTCCTCTCCTACAAGCCGCGGGCGGAGGGCCGGCGACGGAACCTCGGACGCGAGGGGCGCGAGATCACCGGTGCCCGGCTGCGAAGTGGCTGCGGCGGTTCGGCCGAACAAGCTCTCCGATCGGCGTACCACCGACCTGCCTGCCGAGGAGCGCGGCCACGACGGGCCTGATGCCGACCCCGTCCCGTCGGTCCTGTCGATCGACTTCCCAGGGGTCCGCTGCTCAAACTACTGACGACCGGAGCGGCGGTCGGCGCGACCTGGTGCGCGGACGTCGCCGGCCGCGAAACGGCGTGCGATGCGGGCTGACCGGAATTCCACCTCTTGTTGGGTAGATTCCCCCGCGATGTCCAGACTCCCTACCCCATCCGGTGCGAACGACGTGACCGATGCCGCGCTTCCCGCCTCGATGGTCGGGCGCCGGTATCGCAGCAGCGATTACTACGAAGTCGGGCGCGAGAAGATCCGTGAGTACGCCCGCGCGGTGCGCAACCACCACCCCGCGCATCGGTCGGAGGAGGCCGCGGCCGATCTCGGCTACGACCGCCTGCTCGCTCCCCCGACCTTCGGCGCGGTGCCGGGCTACCTCGCCTACGCCGAAGCGTTCGAGACGATCCTGCCGGGCTACGACCTGAGCCGGACCATCCAGACCGATCAGATGATCGAATTCCACCGCCCGCTCCAGGCCGGCGACCGGATCGACTTCGAGATGTGCCTGGACTCGTTCCGGCACGCGTTCGGCGGTGACCTCATCGGCCTGCGTCAGACCATCCTGGATCAGGACGACCGGCCTGTCGTCACGTCCCGGACCAGTTTGGTCGGGCGGGCCGACGAGGCTCTCCCGACGTGGTTCGACGCGGTCGTGATGCACGGCGCCCGCCCCGAAGCGCGGAAGCAGCGCCGCGCATCGCACCCGCGATACGTCGGGGACGGCAGCGAGCCCGTACGCCGGATGCCGCCCGCACCGGCCGGTCCCCATGTCCGCCCCTTCGGCACCGTGAGCCTCGGAGCGGAGCTGCCCCCGCGCGCCCTCACGGTCACCCGGGGCGATCTGGTCAACTACGCCGGAGTCGCGGGAGATCCGAATCCCATCCACTGGAGCACCGCGGCCGCCGCGCTGATGGGGCTGGAGACCGTCGTCGCGCAGGGCATGTTCACCATCGGGCTCAGTGTGGACTTGCTCACTTCTTGGCTGGGCGATCCCGGTGCGCTGCGCTCCTACAACGTGCGCCTGACCAACCCCGTCCACGTCGGCATGACCGGCGGCCGGATCGAGTTCGCGGGCCGGGTGAAACACCTGGACGCGGACACGCGAACCGCCACCATCGCGATCACCGCCGGACATGACGGACGCAAGATCTTCGGTCGCGCGACGGCCGAGGTCGTCCTCGCGTGATCGCACGCCCCATCCGCGCCGCCTCGGAATCGATGGGTTTGGCCCGCAGCAGCCGGGGCACGTTGGAGGCGGAGCAAGCGCCCGCCGGGATCGGCGACGCGAACTCGGCACCCGATCGAGCGGGCAACCGGCCCGCTCGCACCCGAAAGGACAGGTATCTGTCGTGGTTGTGCTTCTTGCTGTGATCGGCTCGGCCTCCCTTGCCGTCATCGCGGTTCATGCCACGGTCGTCGCCCGCAGCTTGGCCGAACTCCGTTCCCCGCGCCGCGATGGCGCACGGGAGGCCGAGCGAGACACCGCGCGGCTCACCGGCACCACGGTCTGATCGCCCGCACCATCCTTTCGGCAGCTTCTCCATCCGCGCAGGTCAGCACTGTCATGTCTCGGTCGGATGTCGGATCGGATACGATCTTGACTGCTTCTCGGTCCAGCAAACGGCCGCGGAGACAGTCGGCGTGCGCTGGTGCCGCCCCATGGTGATCGGAGGCCGGGTTGTCGGTGTTCGCCGACGACGGCAATCGTGCTGTCATTCGTTCTGCCACAATCGGACCCGCGACCGGTGGTGTCCGTGCGGCGTGAGGGGACAGACGACGATCCCGAGGTGATCGTGGACGCGGATTGGCCGTGGCAGCAACCTTCGGTACTGCTGATCGAGGACGATCCGGGGGACGCGCTGCTGGTGGAGGAACTGGTCGTGGACGGCGCGCCCGGGCTGCAGCTGCACTGGGTCCGGTCGCTGGCGGAGGCCGCCGAGCATCTGGCCACCGCCGAGCCCGACTGCGTGCTGCTGGACCTGCATCTGCCCGATGCTCAAGGGCTCGAGGCGGTCGAACGCATCCGCCGGCACACCGACCAGGTCGCGATCGTGGTGATGACCGGTCTGGATCAGGAGCAGACCGGTTTGGCCGCGGTCGCGGCGGGAGCCCAGGACTACCTGGTCAAAGGCCGGGTCGAGCCCGAACTGTTCGGGCGTGCGGTGCGTTATGCGATCCAGCGCAAGCAAGCCGAGCGCACCAGCGCGGCCTTGCAGGCGATCAATATGCGCGCGCAGGAGAACGCGCGGCTGGAACGCGGTCTGCTGCCCACTCCGCTGCTGCGCGGGAAACGGGTCGTCGACGTGGTGGCGCGCTACCGTCCCGGCCGGGCCCACGCGCTGCTCGGCGGTGATTTCTACGACGTGGTGCAGGACTCGGACGGCACGGTGCACGCCGTCATCGGTGACGTGTCCGGGCACGGCCCGGACGAGGCGGCGACCGGTGTGGCGTTGCGCCTGGCGTGGCGCACACTGGTGCTGAGCGGGGTGACCGGGGCGCGGCAGCTACGGTTGCTCGAACAGGTCCTGCTGGCCGAACGCACCGGCAGGCAGACCTTCGCGACGGTGACCAGCCTGATGTTGCATCCGGGCGAGCATCGCGCGCAGGTGCTGCGGGCGGGGCATCCGGGGATGCTGCTGCGCTCGGCCTCCGGTTTGACCTGGGTCGAAGTGCCCGGCGGGCCTGCCCTCGGCTTCCTGCCGGGTCGCGCCGAGTGGCCCGTACACGATCTGGATCTGCCGCTGGGCTCCGGGCTGATGGTGTTCACCGACGGATTGTTCGAGGGACGGGTCGGGACCGACCAGGAGCGTCTCGGTGAGGAAGGACTGATGGAGGTCGCCCGCGCCGTCCGGGCCGCGGATCCCGACTGGTTCGTCGACGAGCTGATCGGCCGCGTCGAGGCACTGGCGGGGGCATCGGGCGGTTTGGACGACGATGTCGCCATCCTGTATCTGGGATGGCACGGCGACGGGCGAGGACAGGACCAGAACCGATGACGATGAAGACCGGGCGGCCGCCCCTGAGCACGCGGCTGACCGCCCAGGCATGGTTTCAACTGGTGCTCGCCTCGATGGTGCTGGTGGTGATCATCGGCACCGTGGCGGGGGCCCAGGTGATCGCAGAGACCAACCGGGGGGCCGATCGGCTGCTCGACAAGTCGTTGCCCGCGGCGGCCGAGGCCTACAAGTTGCAGAGTGCCCTGGTAGACCAGGAGACCGGCCTGCGCGGCTACGGCATCACCGCCGACCCGCAGTTCCTGCAGCCCTACCGGGACGGTACCCGGGAAGAGGCGCAGTCGGTCGCCCGCTTGCGAGAGCTGCTGGCCGACCGGCAGCCGTTGCTCGACGAGCTCGACGCCGTGGAGCAGTCCGCACAGCGTTGGCGCACCGAGTACGCCGAGCCCCTGGTAGCGGGATTGACCTCCGGGACGGCTCGCGGACTCGAGCCTTCCACCCCCACCCGCGGTAAACCGCTGTTCGACGAACTCCGGACGCGCTTCGAGGCCCAGAACAACGGTCTCGAGGCAGCCATCGCGCACGACGAAGAGGAGCTCGCACACACCCGCACGGTCCGGGACGCCGTGCTGGCCGGAATGGTCATCGCGTTCCTGCTGACCGGTGTGTTGCTGACCGTGTTGGTCCGGCGCTTGATCGCCCGCCCCCTCGGCTCCTTGACGGACGCGTCGCTGCTGGTGGCAGGTGGCAACTTCGATCATCACATCGACGTACACGGTCCTGCCGACTTGGCGACCGTCGCACAGGCGGTGGAGAGCATGCGCCGCCGTATCGTCGCCGAGCTGGAATCCTCGCGCGCTCAGGAAGCCGCGCTCGCCGAGCAGAAGACCGATCTCGACCTGCAGGCCGTGGAATTGCGCCGGTCCAACGCCGAACTGGAGCAATTCGCTTACGTCGCCTCGCACGATCTGCAGGAGCCGCTGCGTAAGGTGGCGTCGTTCTGCCAGCTGCTGGAGAAGCGCTACGGCGACAAACTCGACGAGCGCGGCAAGCAGTACATCGACTTCGCCGTCGATGGCGCCAAGCGGATGCAGGTGCTCATCAACGACCTGCTCACCTTCTCCCGGGTGGGCCGCATCACCGACCGCACCGAACCCACCGGCCTCGGCCAGTCCCTGGACAAGGCGCTGACCAATCTGTCCACGGCCATCGATGACACCGACACCCGAATCCGGCGCCCGGACGAGCTGCCCGAGATCATCGGCGATCCGACGCTGCTGACGATGCTGTGGCAGAACCTGATCGCCAACGCTATCAAGTTCCGTGAGCCCGATCACCCACCGGAGATCGAGATCACCTGCGAGCCGGGCGAGGACGGCAGCGGCTGGCTGCTGTCGGTGGCCGACAACGGCATCGGGATCGCACCCGCATTCGCCGAGAAGGTGTTCGTCATCTTCCAGCGACTGCACAATCGTGAGGAATACAGCGGAACCGGCATCGGGCTGGCCGTGTGCAAGAAGATCGTCGAATACCACGGCGGCCGGATCTGGATCGATACCGAGTACACCGCGGGCACCCGCTTCTGGTTCACGCTGCGCACCGCCGACTCCGACACCACCGCCCGTACCGCCGACATTCCCGCCCCCGAAGGAGCCACCGTATGACTTCCCCCGGCCAGCCGATCGACATCCTGCTCGTCGAGGACGATCCCGGCGACGAGCTGATGACGCGAGAGGCCTTCGAGGACAACAAGATCGGTAACACCCTGCATGTCGCCAGAGACGGCGAGGAGGCGCTCGAGTTCCTCTACCGCCAGGGCCGGTACCCGGACGCGCCGCGGCCGGACCTGATCCTGCTCGACCTGAACCTGCCCAAATACGACGGCAGGCAGGTGCTGGAGAAGATCAAAGCCGACCCCGATCTAGCGCACATTCCGGTGGTCGTGCTGACCACCTCCGCGGCCGAAGAGGACATCCTGCGCAGCTACCGGCTGCACGCGAACGCGTACGTCACCAAGCCGGTCGATCTCGATCAGTTCGTGGCCGCCATCAAGCAGATCGACGACTTCTTCGTCCAGGTCGTGCGGCTGCCGCGCCAAAACCCGTAGCGGCGTTCCCCCGAGATACCGCGCCGGCTTTGCCGGGCTGTGGCACAGCGTTTTACGGATGCCGCGCGATGGCCGGGGCCGTATTCTCCGGGCCGCCACCCGGGATGAATGGGGAATGATCAACTGGGTATAGCCTCGGGGAGCATGGCACACGCACGGCGAACACGGCCGCCGAGCCCGATGACGGTCCACGTGCTCGGCGTGACGGGTACAGCGCACCGATCCCCGACAGGGAGGTAACGAGGTGACGGCGCATCGACGCCCTTGGCACGGCACGACGACGGGACGACCGGGCCGCGACAGACGCACTCCGATCCCGTCGGCTGGTGCGCGCCCGTGAGCGCGGGCGAGCGGGTCCCGCTACCCGACGCCGTGTCGCCCCTGGAGTTGGATTTCGCTGCCGAGGCGGTGCACTTGGCGACCGTCCGGCATACCCTCCAGGAATGGCTCACCAAGTGCGGCATGGCGGCCGCACCGGCCTACGACGTGCTGCTGGCCGTCGGTGAAGCGTGTACCAACGCCGTCGAACACGGCCATCACGGCGACGGCGGCGTGGTCCGCTTGCGCGCATCCATCGAGGGCGACGAACTCCGGGTGACCATCGCCGACAGCGGCCGATGGAAACAACCCGACCCGCAGGCGGATCCGATGCGCGGGCGCGGCATGCCGCTGATCCGCGCGCTCATTCCGGACGTCACGGTGACCACCGGCGATTCCGGCACAGTGGTCGATCTGCGCACCCACTTCTCGGAATAGCTTCCGTGCCTATGCCGGGCCGGGCGCGTTGTCCCGCGCGTCCCGCAACCGGACGTTGTCGGCGTGCAGCCGATCGTTGTCCGCGTGCAGGTCGGCGTTCGCGTCCTCGAGGTCGAGAATGCGGCGGATCCCCGCCAGGTTCACGCCCGTGGCGACCAAGTCGGTGATCCGCCGCAACCGGGCGAGATCATTGCCGCTGTAGCGGCGGGTGCCCCCGTCGCTGCGCGCTGGAGTCAGCAACCCGTGGCGCTCATAGAGCCTGAGCGTCTGCACGCCGATTCCGGCCAGGCCGGCAGCGACCGAGATCCCGTACACCGCTTGGTCCGGATCCGGAAGATGCCCCGAGTCGCCCCTCTCCCGCGTCATCCATCCTCACTTCGAGTTGCCCAACAGATTTCCTAGTTTAGCGCCTTGCGCTCAACTTCTCTCGATGCTATAAAAAATCTATGTCAGGTAGCACAGGTTATCTGGCCCCTACTACGGAGAATGGAGTGAGTGGAGGTGGCGACCATGCTGATGCGCACCGATCCGTTTCGCGATCTGGACCGTCTGACGCAGCAGGTGTTCGGCACGAAGGCGCATCCCGCGGTGATGCCGATGGATGCCTGGCGCGCGGGCGAGGAGTTCGTCGTGGAGTTCGACCTGCCCGGCATCGACCCCGAATCCCTGGACCTGGACATCGAGCGTAATGTGGTGACGGTGCGCGCCCGCCGTCCCGAACTCGACTCGGGGCGTGAGATGATCGCCGCTGAACGCGCCCGCGGCGTGTTCAGCCGTCAACTGTTCCTGGGCGAGAACCTCGACACCGACAAGATTCGCGCCGACTACACCGACGGCGTACTGCGGCTGACGATTCCGGTCGCGGAGAAGGCCAAGCCGCGCAAGATCGAGGTCGGTCGCGGCAACGGCCACAAGGCGATCGACGCCTGAGTCAGCCGCGGAGAACGCGGGCCCGGGCTCCCGGGCCCGCCCCGGACCGGAACGCGAAAGGCGTTACCGCACAGAGGCTATGCTTGCGAACGGAACACCTGATGGAGTACCCGATCATGACATCGACCGAACGGCACGACCCACTGCTCGCAACGGCCGAGTCCGGAACCGGAGTTTCCCCCGAAGCCGCGGTCGTCTGGCCCGATCCCAGCCCACTGGACGCCTGGTGGCAGCGGATCATGCACGCCGATCCGTTGCCCGACGCCGCGTGACCCGGGCCGCCCCTTCGTGACCGGCCGCCCTGACCACCGGACCGCGGCGGATTTCTGGCGCCGCGGCACGGTGGTGTGGTTCAACATCGAGAAGGGTTTCGGATTCCTCCAGCCCGCCGACGATCCCACGCAGGTCTTCGTCGAGTACACCAGTATCGAGACGACCGGATACAAGTCGTTGTACGCCGGCCAGCCCGTCCTCTTCACCGCCACCATGCGCAAGCGCGGCCCCGAAGCCACGGCGGTGCGCCCGCTGCTTCCGGACACTCGCCCGCGGCCCCGGTGATCGGGAGCATCATGGCGCTGCGGGCAGCGGCGACCATCAATGGGACGACTACGTGGATCACGACGTGCGCCGCCTGCGGAAATCCCGGTTCGCGCGACACGCGAGCGGCCGCTCCGGGACAGCGATACAGGCGACGATGGACTCTTCGCCGCCGAAGTCATATCCCGGCTGTGAGCCGGACGCGTGCGGCGGCACCGCGCGGGCCATCGCCGCTGCCACGGCGCTCCCTCTCGCCTCCGAAACCGGGTCATCCCGGCACCGACCTGCCGGTCGTCGCGGTTTGCCGCGCTCGACCGGGGCGAGCGCCGGAGACCGGGGCAGCGAAAAATAGGTATATCCCCGGCCGATCGGCCGTCGTGCGGGAACCTGGTCTACGAGACGCTGACGTGGTCGGTGACATCAGCACGATGATTTCGAGGCTCTATGTACCAGCGCGATCCGAAGCACACCGGAAACGTCGGTGACACTCCCTCCGCTCGACGAGAGGCAACGCTGATGATCAGGCGTTGCGAATGCTGCGGTCGACTGCTGGCGCCCCTGTTCGACGCGTGTTCGTCCTGCCGCTCGGCCGATCTGGCATGGGTTCCGTCCTCCGGCACCGGGTCGGTCGTGTCATGGCGGGTGTTGCAGTGTGCCGCGAGTCCACGCGCCGAGGTCGAGCGCTCCACGATCGCCATCGTGGAACTCGATGAAGGTCCGTGGTTGTACACGACGATCCATGGGGAACTGCCGCCCCCTTCCCCCGAGCCGGTCCGTGTGCGGTTCCGGGCATGTTCCCGCGGGGACAGATTTCCGGTGTTTGCGGTCAATCGCGAGGCGCAGGCTTCGAACGCCAGTCCTCAACCGGCATAGTTCCGGCTTTCCGCACAACTGACGCGGCGGCCTGCGCGCCGGATATCGTGCAGGCGCCGACCGCAGAGAGGATCCCGCATGACCGAGTTCCGTGATTTCGAGGCCCTGCGCGCCGCGGTGGGCACCGTGCTCGGGCCCGGCGAGTGGCTCGAGATCGACCAGCGGCGCATCGACCTGTTCGCCGAGGCCACCGGCGACCACCAGTGGATTCACGTCGATTCCGGCCGCGCCGCGGACGGCCCGTACGGGGCCACCATCGCGCACGGGTTCCTCACCCTCGCGCTGCTAGCGCCGATCAGCCAGCAGTTGATGTCGGTGCGCTCGGCCCGGATGGCGATCAACTACGGGCTGAACAAGGTGCGCTTCATCAGCCCGGTCCGGGTCGGCAGCCGGGTACGCGGCACCGTCAGGCTCACCGCCGTCACCGATGTGCCCGGCGGGGTGCAGGCCGAACGCACCGTGACGATCACCGTCGAGGGCGCGGACAAGCCGGCCTGCGTCGCCGAGCACCTGGTCCGGTACCTGGCCTAGCGGGCCATGCTGATTCGTGACGCCACTCGTGCCGAGGCTTCTCCGTTCAGCGCGCCGGTCCGCGAAGACAGTCCCCCGGTCGCTCCACCCCCAGCCACAGCCCGGCAACGCTCGACACCGCGACACTGCGCCCACCGGGCTTCACACGGGCCGGTCCCGAATGCTATACATTAGGGGAGGCTTACCTCGTTAGTCGAGGCTAACCTCAGTGAAATGGTGACCCTGGCTGTGAGGCTTCATGTACGTGTGCATCTGTAACGCGCTGTCCGAAGGTGACGTGCATACCTGCGTCGCGGCCGGGGCCGACAGTGTCCGCCAAGTGAAGAACGCCTGCGGCTGGAAGCCCGGCTGCGGCAGTTGCACAGCACGATTGGCCGAGGTCATCGGCCGCGCCCGCGCGACGACCGAAGCGCAACCCTCGGCCGCCTGATCCGACACACCAGGCGGTCTGGCTGCCGCTGCGCAGAATCTGTGCCACGATCGCAGCTATGGACGGCGACAAGGACATCGTGGCGTTGCTCAACGAGCAACTGACGGCCGAACTCACGGCGATCAACCAGTACTTCCTGCACGCCAAGATGCAGGAGAACTGGGGCTTCACCAAGCTGGCGCGGCACACTCGGCACGAGTCCATCGACGAGATGAAGCATGCCGAACTCCTCACCGACCGGATCCTCTTCCTGGAGGGCCTGCCGAACTACCAGAAGCTCAATCCGTTGCGCATCGGGCAGAGCGTGCCGGAGCAATTGCGGGCCGACCTGCAGATCGAACTGGAAGCGGTCGAACGGCTCCGCCGAGGCATCGAGTTGATGCGGTCGCGTGGCGACGTGACCTCGGCTCGCATCTTCGAGCACATCCTCGAAGACGAGGAGCAGCACGTCGACTACCTGGAGACCGAACTCGACCTGCTGGAGAAGCTGGGCGAGCCGCTGTACCTCCAGCGTTTCATCGAGACCCCGGAGGACTGACCCGGTATCCGGGGCGCCTGCGAAAGGCTGCCCGGCGCTACGCCGAGGCGTACCGCCGGGGCGGCAAAAGCAGCGGGGCTACTACTCGCGGCCCACAGTGTTCGTGAACGTCACCAACGATATGACCACAGCCCGCGAGGAGATCTTCGGTCCTGGCCATTCTCGGCTACGACTGCGTCGACAACGCCGTCGAGATCGCCAACGACTTCGGATTTCACGACTACCTGGAGATCAAAGGCATCCTCGGGTACGCACCGGACAGAAGCCGGGCCGTAGCGGAGGGGGGACGGGTGGCCGGGATGGCAGGACGGTGGACGCATGTGGCCGTCTTGGGCGCTGTCGTGCTGGTGCTGAAGCCGGCGGTCGGCGATCTGTCAGGGATTCGGCCAGACGTCCTTCAGTCGCAGCGCCGCCTCGGCGGACTGGCGCACACCGGCCGCGTGGGCGGGGGCCAGCGCGGCCGGGTCGAACACGTCGAGTCCGAAGGCGGCGATGGCGTCATCGTCGGGCACTATGGAAATCTCTGTGGCCGAGCCCAATTCACGATCACTGGCGACGCGCGGGAACATGTGCGCCAAGGGTTCGACGATCACCACGACGTCCGCGCCCGCGGCCAGGTCCGCGTTCACCGGTGAGCGCAGCCCACCGTCGATGTAGTGGCGGCCATCGATCGGAATCGGGGGGAAGACACCCGGCACCGCGGTGCTCGACGCCAGCGCGGCGGGCAACGACGCCGCTCCGTCCCTGGTCCACGCGCGCAACTCGCCGGTGGTGATGTCGATCGCGGTGACGACGAGTTCACGCGCTGGCCACTGCGCAACACCGGCCAGCCCACCCATGCGCGCGATGTGCTCGTCCGGATCACCCACCTGCGCGGCCAGCGCCAGCTCACCCGCCCGGCGGCGCGCCTGGGCGGGATCCTGTCCGGGGGCGCGCAGGACGGCGAATATCTCCGCCATCCGCGCAGGATCCGCCTGTACCGGCGCCGACGTCGACGGCGGCCGCAGCAAACGCGCCGGATCACCGCCGTCGGCCAGGACCGCGCCGACCACCGCCCCGGCCGAGGTGCCGACGAACCGGTCCGCCAGCGCCAAGTCGATCCCGCTGTCCCGCAGCCCGATAGCCAATCCCGCCAGCCACGCCAAACCGACCGGACCACCCCCACCGAGCACGAGCGCGACCGAGAATCCATTGGGTGACACCGTCTTCGACATACCGCCAGCCTATCCGCCGCCGTCGCCACAACCGCCTGCGCCCGATCAGCCGCACCTCGCTACCAGCGGTGATAGGTCTCCACGTGGGCGTCGGTGACCAACTCGACGAGACCGGGACGCCAATTCGTGCATCCGGTGCCTGTCCCGTGGTCCGCCACCGAAATACCACTCCCCGGCGCCTGGACCACCTCGACGACGCGGCCCGCTCGTCGCATAACCTGGAAGCCCGGATCATCGACGCACCGATCTGCCGCCGTGTCGAGTCGCGACCCGCATCGCTATCAGCGCAGGTCTGGCCGTCGGCCGAGAACGCTCGCCGGCACCGGACGATCTATGCCCAGATGCGCGACAGCGCCGAGCGGGAGTACGTCTGCTGGGGCGTGACCGTGATCAGGTCGCATACCTCGACGAGTTCGGCCGGTACCGCGTTGCCGAAGTGCTGCAGCCCCGGTGCGATCACCGCCTCGACGCCGAAGTTGCGTGCGGCTTCGACCAGGCGATCGACCGGTGCGGCGGTACCGGCGCCGAAGGTCACGGTCTTGCACAGCTCGTAACCCAGCCGCTTCGCCAAACTCCGCATCTGCGCTTCGTCCCAATCCTGGGACACACCCGAGACGTCCTTGCGGAGATATCCCAGCGCGGGTGGTTTGGCCCTCATCGATACTCCCTCGGCGCGGTCGTTGCTGAAGTGGTCGAAGCGCCTGCACTTCCACAGCTCGAGCGGCATCGGCGCATCGAGGAACGGGCTGAGCAAGGTATTGACATCATATGTTGTCTACAGCAGCTGATGTCAACATGTGCGGCGTGCGACGAGTCGACCTTTTTCCAAGCCCCGGACACGGCCTCCGCCGAGCGTATCGCCGCCCACCCCGGCGATGCCGGAGCCGTGGACGGACGCCGAGATCCATTGGCCCGGCGGCAATCTCCCAGCGGCCGCCAGCGACCCTCGAATAGAACGTCTTCTACGTGACGAGTTCCACCGCCCCCTGCCGTCCTCGACAGCCGCCCGTGATCGCCTATGGAGTCGGGCAGTCGGTGGTGATCCCCCGGGATGAATCCCAGGATGCCGACCGAGAGGAATACCGCTCCTACGGTCACGGCGGCGACCTGAAGAGGAGACCGCCGATCTGTTGTCGCGCCTGGTGTGGAAGTAGACATCGGAATACCGGCGGCGCGCCGTGATCCTTATCTCCCGCGCCGACTACACCGGAGCTGTGCAGTGCGCAGGAACCGGCGTCCACGCTGGGGCGACGAGCCGGGGCGACGTCGATGGCGGCTTCGGTCGCGGCTCGCGGCGGCCGCCGTCGACTCGCGGACGCCACTCGCTCGGGCAATACTGGTCACGACTCGAAAACAACTGTCCGCCTTGGTAAGCCAACGCAGTCTGTCAGCCGGATGGGTAATGCCCGGGAGGCATGGCAGTGTTGGTGTGGTGCGTTGTGGCGATGATCGTCGCCGTCCTGTTGGGCGCGGCGGCAACGGCGATGGTGTGGGATCCGCGCGGCCGACGCCGCGCGGCCGTCACCGCCCCGATTCCGGTGCCGGCGACCGCGGAGGCCACGGCGTCCAGCGCCGGCGATTGGCCGCGCACGCGCTGAACCGAACACGGCGCTGATCCGGACGCCGGATCAGCGCGTCCACGAGTTCGGGCGATCAGGCGGCGCAGCGAGCGGCGTTCGCGCGGCCGGATCAGAACAGCAGAAAGCGGCCGAGGCGGTGTCACGCCTCGGCCGCCACCTCGTTCACTCGTCAGCTGACGGAGACGCTGCCGCCCTTGGGCAGGTAGCCGATCTTCTCCACCGGCAGCTCGCCGACGACGGAGCCGGTGCAGTCCCGGCCGGAGTACAGCGTGACGGCACGATCGGTGCTGTTGACGACGGTGATCTGGAACGTGGTGTAGAAGGTGCCGTCAGTGTTCAAGCAGCCCACCGGATCCGCGTGCAGCTCACCGTTGATCGACAGCGTTCCGACCGCGGCCTGCGCCGTCCCCGCCGACAGCATGGCCGCGGCCCCCGCCAGGGCCAGCGCACCGACAAACCCAGCAGTACGAATCATTCGTGCCTCCAGTTCTTTTCGATGTCGACCAACCCCGAAGCCGACGTCTCGTGAAAATGCGCCTGTGATTCTGTCACGAGTTCCAGCGGGACGGAACCGTGCTGGTCGAGACGCCGGGAGACACGACAACGCCCGGCCGGGCGCCGGTAGCGCTCGGCCGAGCGGCTTCCGCGCTCAGGCCGCGGCGTGCGCGGCGCCTACCGCCCTGGCGTCCTTGCGCACCCCGAACGCCACGATGATTTCCATGATGCCGAGGATGATCAGCCACACCCCCGCCAAGACGGCCAGCGTGGCCACCGACCGCACCGGCCAGACGATCAGCACGACACCGGCGGCCGCGGTCACCACACCGAAGAACACCTGCCACCAGCGCCCCGGCGTCCCGGGTTCGGAGATCGCGGCTACCAGCAGCGCGATCCCGCGGAACAGCCAGCCGATGCCGATCCACAACCCGAGCAACAGGATCGAGGCCAATTCGTCACGGAAGCAGAAGACGCCGACCACGATGGACAGCACCCCGATGATGAACGACAACACCCGCAGACCGGCGCCGCCAGGCGCTCCGAAGGCCGCGATCAGCTGCAGGAGACCCGTGACCACGAGGTAGATGCCGAAAATGGTGCCTGCCACCAGCAGGGTGATGTCCGGCCAGGCCAGGATCAGGATGCCGAGGATCACCGCCAGAATGCCGGTGAGCAGAATGGTTTGCCACGCACGGCGGGCAAGAGACTGCAGGGGACCCTCTACCACGCTGTTTGTCGTCATACCTTGATGCTATAGCTCTCCCCTAGAGTTTTCTGACCATTTGCCCGGTGGGCCGCAACTCGCTGGATCGGCCGGTACCGCGGCGTTGCCCGGAGTTCACGTTTCGCCGCCCGGACGGTCGGGTAGTCATCACTGAGTGACTCTTCGTTGGCGCCCCCGGGGGTGAACGGGTGGGTCGGGGTTCGGTGAGACTCGGGTGGCTAGGAGAAGAGGGTGGCGGTTCTGCTCGTGTTGCAGGCGCGTGGGCTGGGTGACCTACTCACCGCGGTCCCGGCTCTCCGCGCCCTGCGCCGGGCCAAACCGCACGATCGCATCGTTTTGGCGGCACCGCAGCGGCTGAAGCCGATCGTCGATCTGATCGCCTCGGTCGACGCGCTGGTGCCCACCACCGATCCGAGCACCCTCCGCTGGGACGCGCCTCCTCCGGAGTTGGCGGTCAACCTGCACGGCGCGGGCGCCGACAGCATCGTCGCGCTGTCCAAGACCCGGCCCGGACGCATCCTCTCCTTTCGCAACGCCGCGTTCCCCGAGCTGTCCGGCCCGGAATGGGAACCCGACATGCATGAGGTGGACCGCTGGTGTCATCTGCTGGAATACGGCGGCATCGGAGCGGATCGCCGCAATCTCGGACTGGTTCCACCGGTGTCGACGACCAGCCGCCGCGACTGTGTGGTCGTGCACGTCGGCGCGGGCGCACCGGCCCGCCGCTGGCCGCCGGATCGTTTCGCCGCGGTGGTCCGGCACCTGTTGATGCTCGGGCGCGAAGTGGTCCTCACCGGCGACGAGTACGAACGCCAGCTCGCGCTGGGCATCGCCGCCCGGGCGGGGCTGCCCGTCGGCCGGGTGCTCGCCGGAGAGCAGAATCTCATCGATCTGGCCGCCACCGTCGCCGAGGCCGCCCTGGTGATCTGCGGCGACACCGGGGTCGTAGGCCTGGCCACGGCGTTCGGCACCCGCACCGTTCTGCTGTTCGGCCCCACTCCGCCACGGCGGGCCGGCCCGCCCGCGCACCTGCTCGGCCGGCACGCGGTGCTGTGGACCGGCCACGTCGGCGACCCGGACGCCGACGCCCCCGACCCGGGTCTGCTGCAGATCGGGGTCACCGAAGTGATCAACGCCGTCGACAAGCAGCTGAGCAAGCGCAACTGGCCCGGCACGGGCTCCGACCGCCGTAAGGCCGCGTATCGACGCGTCGGCTGACCGCCCCCGCGCCGCCGTCCCGACGCCGTCCTCGATGCGATCGCGGCGCCCGCCTCCTCTGGTCAGGCGTTCGCCGTCGCTGCGGTCCTCAGCGCCGCGGAATAGGAAGCGAGCGCACTCGGCCAGAACTGCTCCAGGTAGTCGCGGGCGTCGGCGAGCCCGCGCGGGTCCAGCGAATACAACCGCCGGTTGCCTTCCGGACGCATCATGACCAACCGCGCATCGCGCAGCACACGCAGATGCTGGGAGACCGCCGAACTGGTCACACCGACTTCGTGCGCGAGTTCGCCGACCGAGCGTGCGGCCTGCGGCAATGCCTCGAAGATCGCGCGGCGGGTCGGGTCCGCAAGCGCCGTCAAGGCATGAACTCCATTAGTCGCCACTCACACAGTGTGGGCGCCCGGCGTTTCACCGGTCAACTCCTGGGAAAGGCGCCATATCCCCAGCTCGCGTGAGCGACGACCACATGTCGTTACCTTGCCGTGACCGTCGAGCTGGGCTTTTACCTCCGGTGATGGTTGCCACAAGATAGCGGACCGGAGCGGCAGCTATCGTACGTTCGACTCCATGCCCGTGACCTTTCCGTTACCGATCCGTCGCGGCGTGACCCGATTGCGCCGCGACCGCACCGTCACCCGAGTGGCCGCCGCCTCCGCGGTCGTCGCCGCCTCCTTCGGCATCCTCGCCGCAGCCCAGCAGGACCCGGACACCGACGCGTCCGCCCGGCTCGTGGCTGGGAAGATCGCCTCGGGCGAGATCCGTCCGGCCGAGGGCACAGCGCAGTTCGCCCTCTTCACCCCGCCCGTCGGCCCCGCGCCGCAGGCAGCGCCGGTTCCCTGGGATCCGAACCGCGTCGCGCAGGAGTTCACCCGCCCGAAGACCGTCCGCCCCGTTGCCGGTGTGCTCACGTCGAATTTCGGCGCGCGCTGGGGCGCGATGCACGCCGGCCTGGATTTCGGTGACCCGCTCGGCGCGCCGATCGCCACGGTCACCGACGGCGTCGTGATCGAGGCCGGTCCCGCCTCCGGCTTCGGTCTGTGGGTGCGCGTGCAACAGGACGACGGCACCGTCGGCGTCTACGGCCACGTCAACGACATCCTCGTCGACGTCGGCCAGCCGGTCCGCGCGGGCGATGTCATCGCGACGGTCGGCAACCGGGGCAACTCCACCGGCCCGCACCTGCACTACGAAGTCCATCTGCCCGACGGCGTGAAGATCGATCCGCAGCCCTGGCTGGCCGAGCGCGGCATCGACGTCGGGCATGCCTCCGAGGACTGATCCCGGTCCTTCTCGCGGGACATGAGGGGCTCGCGAATGAACTCGGCGACAGTGCCGTCACCCGCGACGGGCCGCGAACGCGACGACGCGTTCGCGGCCCGATTCTGTTCCTCTCGCCGTCAAGACCTGCCGGCGGCACTTGTTCCGCCGCCCCCTGCGGTAGCGTCCGCGAAAGCGACCCGGTACCGAAGTACTAGACGTGAATAGCGCCGCGGCGGGACGCCACACGGCGTCCGCGATTCCTACTTTCGGTTCATGTCCACAACACATTTCGCCACCGTGGCCCAGGACCGATCGTCGGCGCCGCGGCCGCGGGCGGGCACGAAGGCGGCAGGCGCGCGGCTGCACCGTCCGCTACTCGGCACAGTGGCCGCGATGGCCGCGCTCGTCCTGTTCTCCCTCGCGGCGATGCTGGTCGACGACCGCGAGCTGCTCGGCGAGTCGGTATGGCTCAAGCCGATGAAGTTCGGCCTCGCGTTCTTCCTCTACAGTCTCACCCTGGCGTGGCTACTGTCGTTGCCGCACAAGCGAAGCCGCGCCACCTGGTGGCTCGGCACGGTGTTCGCGGTGACCGGGTTCATCGATGTCGGTTTCATCGTATTGCAGGCGGCCCGCGGCACATTCAGCCACTTCAACACCGAGGACGACCCGGTGAACTCGATCGGTCAGGTGGTCTTTGCCTCCGGCGTGCCCGGCCTGTTCCTCGCCAACTTGCTCATCGTGCTGATCCTGGCCTGGCAGCGGTTGGTGGACCGCCCGACGGCGCGGGCCATCCATGCCGGCCTGGCGCTGGCCGTCGTCGGCATGGCGCTGGGCTACCTGATGGGTTTCACCGGAAAGCAGCTCGTGCGCGACAGCGCCGGGCGGATCGTCGAATTGGCCGCGGGGCACACGGTCGTCGCCGATCCGGGCGAGCTCGCGCCGCGCGACGCCATGGGCGGCATGCCGATTACGCACTGGAGCACCGTCGGCGGTGACCTGCGCGTTCCGCACTTCGTCGGACTGCACGGCATCCAGGTACTGCTGGTGGTGGCTGTCACCCTCGCCTGGCTCGCGCCGCGCTACCGCTGGCTGCGTCCGGAACGCGCCCGCGCGGCCGTCGTGGGTGTGTTCGCGGCGGGGTACGCCGGTCTGCTGGCGCTGGTCTTCTGGCAGGCGATGCGCGCTCAGTCGCTGGTCCATCCGGACCCGGCCACCTGGCTCGCGGCGAGCGGGCTCGTCGCGACCGTCGGAGCACTGCTCGGTGCGGTGTTTCTCCGCCACCGCGATACCGGCGCCGCACACCGCCGCACGGCAGCGGGGCCGGTCAGCGCAGACGTTCCGCCTCACGGGTGAGCGCGACCAGAGTCCGGCCGAGCGCGGCCAACTCCTCGGGCGTCGCGCCCTCCCCGATGGCGGTGGCGACGTCCTCGGCGGCGCAGCGGGCCGCGAACCAGCGATCGGCCAGGTCGGCGGCCTCCTGGGCACTGAGCACAACCGCGTCGTCGGGAATTCCGGTCCCCTTCAAGCTGTTGCGATGTTCGTAGGCGCGTTGGCGACAGGACTGGCGGCAGTACCGGCGACGGCGGCCGGCCTCCGATTCCACGATCTCCCGCCCACACCACTGGCAGGACAAGCGGCGCGACATGACGCAGAACACTAATCGCTCCCCACCCGCTGTCCGCTCAGCGACCCCCGGCGCGAATCACCCGGCATCGGGCGTGGCGAGGCCCGCGCGACGCGGGCACTACAATGGAACGGTTCACCGCGGCCGCGTCGGGAACTATCGGCGCAGGCCCGATCGTTGTACGTAAGGTCCGGCGGGTGCCCCCGCGCACTCGTGCGGACACGGTCGCAGCGCACGAAGACTCGAGCACACAGGGAGAGGCACACCATGGCAGATCGCGTACTCCGAGGCAGTCGGCTCGGAGCGGTGAGCTACGAGACCGATCGCGACCACGACCTGGCTCCGCGTCGGATCGCCCGGTACCGGACCGACAACGGCGAGGAATTCGACGTTCCCTTCGCCGACGACGCCGAGATCCCGCCGACCTGGCTGTGCCGCAACGGCCAGGAGGGCGTGCTGATCGAGGGCACCAGCCAGGAGACCAAGAAGGTCAAGCCGCCGCGCACACACTGGGACATGCTGCTGGAGCGTCGCAGCAAGGAGGAGCTCGAGGAGCTGCTCAAGGAGCGCCTCGAACTGCTCAAGACCCGCCGCCGCGCCTGACGGTCCGCGCTTCACGGAAAACGGCCGCCGCATCGTCGGATGCGGCGGCCGTTCACGTCTCGCGCGCCGGTCAGCGACTGGCCACCTTCCGGTAGCGCAGCAGCGCCAGCGGCACGGCGACCACGAGGATCGCCACCGAGCAGGCCACCGCGTATTCGACGCAGTGGTCGGCGGCCCAGCCGGTGGGCGGGACGAACGTGGGCGGCGAGTCGTTGTCGAACAGCTTGCGTCCCGCCGCCGAGACCGCGGTGATCGGATTCCACTCGGCGATCGTGCGCAGCGGGCCGGGCAGGGTCTCGGCCGAGATGAACGCCGAGGAGATGAACGTCAGCGGGAACAGCCAGATCAGCCCGGCGCTCTGCGCCACCTCGACGGTCGGTGACAGCAAGCCGGTCAGCGCGCCGATCCAGGACATCGCGAACGCGAACAGCAGGATCACCGCGAACGCCAGCACGGCATCGGTGACGCTGCCGTGAATGCGCCAGCCGACCACGTACCCGCACCCGACCATCACCGCCAGGCTCAGGATGTTCACCACGAGGTCCGACAGCGTGCGGCCCATCAGCACCGCCAGCCGCGACATCGGCAGCGCCCGCATCCGGTCGATGATGCCCTTCTGCAGGTCCCCGGCCAGGCCGACGGTGGTGAACGCGGCATTGAACGCGACGGTCTGGGTGAAGATGCCGGCGAGCAGGAATTCCCGGTACTGGCCCCCGCCCAGCGAGGCGCCGAAGATGTAGGCGAACAGGAAAACGAACATCAGCGGCTGGATCGTGGCGGTCACCAGCAGCGTTGGCACGCGCAGGATGGTCAGCAGATTACGGTGGGCGACGATCGCGCTGTCCCGGAACAGCCGCAGGCGCGGGCCGGAATTCTGCTGCGTCGCGGCTTTTCTCGGCTCCGGCTCCGCCTTCGGGGTCGCCTCCCCCACCATTGCCGTGCTCACGACATGATCTCCTCTTGTACGTCGTCGGTCTCCGGTTCCGTGGCGGGCGCGCCGCCCGGTTTGCCGGTGAGGGAAAGGAATACGTCGTCGAGGCTGGGCCGGTGCACGTTCGCGTCGACCACGCAGACACCCGCGTCGTCGAGCCTGCGCAGCGCCTCCACCATGGTGCGCGAACCATCGCCGACCACCACCGACACTTCGTCCGTGCCCGCCTCGTGGCCGGGCTCGCCGACGCCGATCTGCGCCAGTACGACCAGCGCGGGCTCGGCGGCCTGGCCGGCGGCCAGGGTGACGGTGAGGCGATCGCCGCCGATCGAGGTCTTCAGCTCGTCGGCCGAGCCGCGGGCGATGACCCGCCCGTGGTCGATCACGGTGATGCGGTCGGCCAGCAGGTCGGCCTCTTCGAGATACTGCGTGGTGAGCAGCACCGTGGTCCCGTCGTCGACGAGCTCGCCGATCACCCGCCACATATCCAGCCTGCCGCGCGGGTCCAAACCGGTGGTCGGCTCGTCCAGCACCACCACGGCGGGCCGGGCGACCAGCGCACCGGCGAGGTCGAGCCGCCGGGCCATGCCACCGGAGTAGGTTCCGGCCCTGCGATGCGCGGCGTAGTCGAGCCCGAGGACGTCGAGCAGTTCGGCGGCCCGGGCGGACGCATGGCGCGGGGACATCCCGTACAGCCGGGCCACCATGCGCAGGTTCTCGTAGCCGGACAGGTTGGCGTCGACGGCCGCGTACTGGCCGGACAGGCCGATCCGTTTGCGCGCCGCCGCGGGATCGCGCAGCACGTCGATCCCCGCTACCCGCACCGACCCGGCGGACGGTTTCAGCAGCGTGGTGACGATCCGCACGGTCGTCGTCTTACCCGCGCCGTTCGGGCCGAGCAGTCCCATGATGGTGCCGGTCGGGATTCGTAGGTCGACCTCGTCCAGCACGCGGACCCGGCCGTAGTTCTTCACCAGGCCGGTTACCTCCACCGCGAAGCTCACCTGGGCGTCTCCTTCGTCTCCAGCCACCTCCGCAGCACCGGCCCGATCACCGCCAGCGCGTCCGGCGTGGTCATCGCGGAGTGCGCGCAGCGCAGCTCGTGGTCGTGGACGGCACCGGTGACGTACGGCTGCCAGGCGTCGGCGCGCCGGTCGGGGTCGTTCCGGTTGACCGGGTCGTCGCCCGCGGTGAAGAACAACAGGTCGCCGTCGAACGCCCGGGGCCGGAAGCTGTGCGCGAGCACGGTGCCGTTCTCGTAGCCCGCGTACAGCCGCTCCAGATGCTCCACGGTCAGCGCCGCGAACGGCCCGGACCGGGCACGCAGCAGTTCGGCGGCGTCCCGCAGGCTCATGTCCGGATCGATTTCCCCATCGAGGTCGTCATTGCCGAATTCTCCGACGATCTCGGCGACGCTCGGGGTCGCGTGCGCGAGCAATTCGTCGGACAACCGGTAGCTGTCCATCATCGACAGCAAGGCGACCTCCTCGCCCGCCTCTTGCAGCTGCACCGCCATCTCGTGGGCGATCAGTCCGCCGAGCGACCAGCCGAGCAAGTGGTAGGGACCCTCCGGCTGGATCTGCTTGATCGCGGCCACGTAGTGGTCGGCGGCCTCGGCGATCGACTCGTGGCTGTCCTCCCCCGCGACGTGCGGAGCCTGCAAGCCGTAGACCGGCCGGTCCGCAGGAAGGTGCGCGAGCAACCCCGAGTAGCACCATGCCAATCCGATCGCCGGATGCACGCAGAACAGCGGCGCCTGACTCGCCGCGGTGCTCGGCCGGATCGGCAGCACCGGCGCGAGCATCGCCGCCACCGCGGTGCCCGAGGACGCGTCCGTCCCGTCCAGCCGCGCCGCGATCGCCGCGGGCGTCGCGTCGCCGAACATCAACTGCACCGGCAGGTCGATGCCCGTCTCCCGTACGTGCGCGACCACTTTCGTGGCCAGCAGCGAGTTGCCGCCGAGTTCGAAGAAGCCGTCGTCGACGCCCACCGACTCCACACCGAGTACCTCGGCGAAGGCAGCGCACAGCGCCTCCTCCGCGGGGGTGGAGGGGGCGCGGTAACCCTCGCCCGCGGTGAACACCGGTTCCGGCAGCTTCGCGCGATCCAGCTTGCCCACCGGGCTGAGCGGCACCTCGTCAAGCAACATGATCGACTGCGGGACCATGTAGTTCGGCACCAACCCGGTCAGGTGCCCGGTCAACTCGGCCGCGGTGAGCGTCACCCCGTCGCGCGCCTTCACATACGACACCAGCGCCGTCGCGCCGGCCGGGGTGCGATGTCCGATGGTGGTCGAGAACGCGACCGCGCCGTGGCGGGCGAGCGCGGCGTCGATCTCGCCGAGTTCGATGCGGAAGCCGCGGATCTTGACCTGATGGTCGGTGCGGCCGACGTACTCGATCTCCGGCGCGGCATCCACCGCCGCCCCGTGCTCGCGCGACCCGGCCCACCAGCGCACGAGATCGCCGGTACGGTACATCCGCTCACCCGGCTTGCCGAACGGATTGGCGACGAACCGCTGGGCGGTCAGTCCCGGACGGTTCAAGTAGCCGCGGGCCAGCGCGTCACCGGCCAGGTGCAGTTCACCGGTCACCCCGAGCGGAGCCGGGTGCAGCCGCGCGTCCAGGATCGCCGCGTTCACGCCGCGGATGGGTCCGCCGATGGTGATCGGCTCGCCGGGTGTCATCGGCTGGGAGATGACCGTGACGATGGTGGTCTCGGTCGGGCCGTAGACGTTGTACAGGCTGCGGCCGGGCGCCCACCTGGTCACCAGGTCCGGTGGCAGCGCTTCACCGCCGACCAGCACGTGCTGCAACTCGCGCAGCCCGGTGGGGTCGACCGTGCCGAGGGCGGAGGTGGTGATGAACGCGTGGGTGATTCGCTCAGCGGCGAACACTTGCCGCAGATCGTCGCCGCCGACCACGCCGCTGGGCGTGATCACCAGGGTCGCCGCGCCGCCGAGGGACAGCAGCAGATCGAGCATCGCGGCGTCGAAGCTCGGGGTGGCGAAGTGCAGCACGCGGCATCCCGGCTGGACGTCGAACCGGTGGGCGGTCTCGGCGGCGAAGTTCGACAATCCCCCGTGCGTGACCATCACGCCCTTCGGTGTGCCGGTGGAGCCGGAAGTGTAGATCACGTACGCCGGGTTGTCGATTCGCAGGGGGGCGAGGCGCTCGGTGTCGGCGATCGGCGCGTCCGGCGCGTCGAGCACACGCGCGCGGAAGGCCGGGTCGTCGAGCACGATCCACTCCGTGCCCTCGGGCAGCTCGCCGCGGTAACCCGCCAGCGTGATGCCCAGCGCCGCACCGGAATCCGACAGCATGTGCGCGATGCGCTGCTGTGGGTACAACGGGTCGACCGGTACGAACGCCGCCCCGGCCTTGGCCACCGCCAGCACCGTCGCCACCGACTCGATCGATCGCGGGATACCGAGGGCCACCAGGGTTTCCGGGCCGACGCCACGGGCGATGAGCACCCGCGCCAGCCGGTTGGTCCAGCGATCCAGCGCGTCGTAGGTCACCTCGGTACCGTCGGAGACCAGGGCGACGGCGGCGCGATCGACGCTCGCGGCCTGCTCGAACACCTCGGGGAAGGTGATCGGCCGGTCCGGTTTCCCTCCGCGTACCGGAGCCAGCCCCGACCACTCGGCGGGGTCGAGCAGCTCCAGATCGCCCACCGCGGTGGTCGGGCTCGCGGCGATCGCGGCGAGCAGCCGGGCGAGGCGCTTGCCGAGCCGCTGGGCGGTCGGCTCATCGAACAAATCCCGCGCGTAGTTCACAGACACCGTGATGCCGGCCGGATCACGGTGTGCGGTCTGGGTCTCGGTCAGGGTGAACTGGAGATCGAATTTGGCGATCCCGGTGTCGATGTCGGCGGCCTCGATGCGCATCCCCGGCAGGTCCAGCCCGCCGACCGGCTCGTTGCGGACCGAGAGCATCACCTGGAACATCGGATGGTGCGCCTGGGACCTGGCCGGATTGAGCACCTCCACGAGACGCTCGAAAGGCAGGTCCGCGTGGGCGAAGGCGTCCAGGTCGGTTTCGCGCACCGCGTGCAGCAGATCGGTGAACCGGGCGCCCGGGTCGATTCGCGTGCGCAGCACGAGCGTGTTGACGAACATGCCGACCAGCCGGTCCAGCGCGGGATGACCGCGGCCCGCGATCGGGGTGCCGACGGTGATGTCGTCGGTAGTGGTCATCCGGTGCAGCAGCACCGCGAGCGCGGCGTGCAAGACCATGAACAGGCTGACGTTGTTGCTGCCCGCGATCGTCTGCAGCTCGCGATGTGTGACCGGGTCCACCTCGCACTCCACGGTGCCGCCCCGGTAGGACGGAGCGGGCGGGCGCGGGCGGTCGGCGGGCACGGTCAGCAACTCGGGGATGCCGTCCAGGGCCTGCCGCCAGTAGGCCAGCTGCTCGCTCACCGCCGAGTCCGGGTCGTCCTCGCTGCCCAGCACGTCCTGCTGCCACAGTGTGTAGTCGGCGTACTGCACCTCCGGCTCGGGCAAGTCCGGCGCACCGCCGCCGCAGGCCGCGCGATAGGCCACCGCGACGTCGGCGGCCATCGGCTCGAGCGACCAGCCGTCCATCGCGATGTGGTGCACGACCACGACGAGAACGTGCTGCGCCGGTTCGTCGGCGCCGGTGGGCACCGAGATCAGCGCCGCGCGGATCGGCACGGTGGTGGCCAGATCGAATCCCGGGGCGACGAAACGCCGTACGGCGGTCTCGATCTCCTCCGGACGCGCGGTCAGCCGCGCCAGCGGGATCGCCGCCTCCGCCGGGTCGAGCACGACCTGGGCGGGTGCGCCGTCGGTCTCCGGGAACACCGTGCGCAGGGTTTCGTGCCTGACCTGTACCGCACGCAGGGCCGAAACCAGCGCGCCGACATTCAGATCGCCGGTCATGCGCAGCACGAGCGGGATGTTGTAGGCGCCCGCCGACTGTCCCGCGCTCGACCCGCCCGCGTTGAACCGGTTGAGGAACCACAGGCGCCGCTGCGCGGCCGACAGCGGTATGCGCTCGGGGCGTTGCCTGCGCACCAGCGCGGGGCGGTCCGGGTCGGTCGCGGCGCCCGTGTCCAGCAGCTCGGCGAGCCCGGCGACCGTCGGCGTGGCGAACACGGTGCGCACGGCGAGCCGCACATTCGTCGCGGCGGCCAGCCGCGCGACGAGCTGGGTCGCCAGCAACGAGTTGCCGCCGATGTCGAAGAAGTTGTCGTCGGCGCGCACGCCCTCGGCCCCGATCAGCTCGCCCATCACCGCGGCGACCAAGCGCTCCGCGTCGGTCCGGGGCGCACGACCGGTCGAATCGCCGAGGGACTGTGGCTCGGGCAGTGCGCTGACGTCCAGTTTCCCGACGGGGGTGAGCGGGATGGTGTCCAGCACGGTGACGCCGGAGGGCACCATGTGCGTGGGCAGCCTGCGCGCGACGAAGGCGCGCAGCGCTTCGGTGTCCACCCCGGCCGCGCGGTCGGCGGGCTGGACGAAGGCGATGATCCGGTCGGCGCCGGCGATGCGGCGCACCTCGGTGTGCGCGAATCGCACCGACGGGTGTTCGCCGAGCGCGGCGGTGATCTCGCCGAGTTCGACACGGAAACCGCGCAGCTTCACCTGGTGGTCGCTGCGCCCGAGGTAGATCAGCTCGCCCGCGGCATTCCAGCGCACCACGTCACCGGTCCGGTACATCCTGGCGCCGGCAGGGCCGTGCGGATCGGCCACGAAACGGGTCGCGGTGAGGCCGAATCGGTCGAAGTACCCGCGCGCGACGCCATGTCCCGAGAGGTACAACTCGCCGGGGACGCCGATCGGCACCGGGCGCAGCCGCTCGTCGAGCACCGATGCGCGGGCGCCCCGCACGAGGGTGCCGATGGTGATCGGATCACCGACGCGCATCGGGCCGGAGATGGTGATGACCACCGTGGTCTCGGTGGGCCCGTACACATCGCACATCACCCGTCCCGGTGCCCAGCGCGCCACCAGGTCCGGCGCCACCGCCTCGCCGCCGACCATGAGCGCCCGCATGTGCGGCAGCGGCCAGCGTTCGTGGTCGATCGTGGCCAGCGCGGCCGGGGTCATGAAGCCGTGCGAGACGCGCTCGCGTTCCATCAGCGCGGCCAGCTCGTCACCGCCGTAGATGTCGGTCGGGCAGATCACCATCGCGGCACCCGACCCCAGTGCGATCAGCAGGTCCAGGATCGCCGCGTCGAAACTCGGCGTCGCGAAGTGCAAGGTGCGGGAATGCTCGTCGACGCCGATCCGGTCGCGGATCTCGTCGGCCAGGTTGGCCAGACCGCTGTGGGTCACCGCGACGCCCTTCGGCGTTCCGGTCGACCCCGAGGTGTAGATCAGATAGGCCAGATCGGCCACCTGAATGGCGCGCGAACGCTCGCGGTCGTGGATCGGCGCGTCGTCGTGGCCTTCGAGTTCGGCGGCGAACTCGGGGCGGTCCAGCAGCAACCACTCGATGTCGCGCCCTGCCGGGGCGCCCTCGCGCAAGTGCTCCACGTGCGCGGTGATCGCGACGCCGGTCGCGCAACCGGAGTCGGCGAGCATGTGCCGGATGCGGTCGGCGGGGTACTTCGGGTCGACCGGGACGAACGCGGCGCCGGACTTCGCCGCCGCCAGCATCGCCACCACCGAGTCGATCGAGCGGATGAGCCCGAGCGCCACCCGCGTACCCGGACCGAGTCCGCGCGCGATCAGCGCGCGCGCCAGGCGATTCGAGCGCCGGTCGAGCTCGGCATAGGTGACCGACGTCGTGCCCGTGCACAGCGCCGTGTGGTGTGGATACCGCTGCGCGGTCGCGGTGAAGTACTCGGCCAGCGTGCACGGCGGGGCCGCCTGGCCGCCCCGCGCCGGGGCGAGGGTACGCCGCTCGTGGTCGGTGCGCGCGTCGACGTCGCGGATCAGCACGCGCGGGTCGCCGGTGACGGCGGTGAGCACGCGCAAGAATCGGTCGGCCAGCGTCTCGATCGTCATCGCGTCGAAAAGCTCGGCGGCGTAGACGAATTCGAAAACGCTATCCGCCTCGCCCGTGATAGCCCCCGGTCGACCCGTGTCGTTCGCGACGCGCAGCTCCAGATCGAACTTCGCCGACGCGATGTCCAACGGCTCCGCGCGCAGTGCGAGACCGGGCAGTTCCAGCGTCGGCGCCGGACCCTCCTGCACGCTCAATGCGACCTGGAACAGCGGGTGCCTGCCCGAGGATCGGGCCTCGGCGCCGAACTCGTCCACGATGCGCTCGAATGGGATGTCGGCATGCGCCAGCGCCGCCAGCTCGGTGTCCCGATCCGCGCGCAGCAGGTCGGTGAAGCTGCGGTCCGGATCCACGTCGGAGCGCAGCACCAACGTGTTCACGAACATGCCGACCAATCGGTCGAGCTTGGTGTCGGTGCGCCCCGCCACCGGGGTGCCGATCACGATGTCGCGACCACCGGTGACGCAGCGCAACAGCACCGCGAATGCCGAACGCAGCACCATGAACTTGCTGACGCCGCGTTCGCGGGCCAGCGCGGCGAGCTCGCGCTGCACCTGTTCCGGCACCGTGAAACGCACCGTCCCGGCCTGCTGCGTCGGCTCCGCGGGCCGCGGCCGGTCATAGGGCAGCGGCAGCTGGTCGGGGATGTCGGCCAGCGCGGTGCGCCAGTACTCCAGTTGGGTCGCCGCGGCACTGTCGGGATCGCTCTCCTCGCCGAGGCAGGCGCGCTGCCAGAGCCCGAAGTCGGCGTACTGCACCGGAAGCGGCGTCCACGACGGCGCCTCGCCCTCGTGGCGCGCCGCATAGGCGGCGGCCAGGTCCCCGGTCAGCGGGCCGAGCGACCAGCCGTCGGCCGCGATGTGGTGCAGCACGACACCGAGCAGGTAGCGCTCGGGCGAGGTGCGCAGCAGCGACAGCCGAAGGGGTGGCTCAGCGGTGAGGTCGAACCCGGTGTGCGCCAGCGCTTCCAGCGCGGCCTTCGCACCGGAGTCGTCGATATCGGTGACCGCCACCTCCGGCAGCGCGCGCTCGACCGGCAGCACCACCTGCTGGGCGCCTTCGGCGTCTTCCGGGAAGACGGTGCGCAGCACCTCGTGCCGCCGCAGCACGTCGGCGAGCGCTTCGCGCAGTGCGGGCACGTCGAGATCACCGGCGACGCGGATCACGAAAGCGATGTTGTAAGCACTCGATTCGGGCGCGAATCGGTTGAGGAACCACAAACGCTGCTGCGGCAGCGACAATGGAATACGTCCCGGACGCGGCGTCTGCACCGCCAGCGCCGGCCGCTGCGTCCGGGGCGCTCGATCCAGTTGCCCGGCGATCCCGGCGACCGTTGGCGCCTCGAAGATCGACCGCACCGGCAGCTCCACACCGAACTCCGCGTGCAGCGCGGCGGCCAGCCGGGTGGCCAGCAGCGAGTTGCCGCCGAGATCGAAGAAGCTGTCCTCGGCTCCGGTGACCGGGCGTCCGAGCACCCCGCCGAACACCCCTGCCACGCCCAGCTCCAGCGCGGTGCTCGGCGGACGGGAGGTTCCCGCGGCCGCGAACACCGGCTCCGGCAACGCCTTTCGATCCAGCTTGCCCGCGGGCGTGACCGGGATCTCGTCGAGCACCGCCACCGAGGCGGGCACCATGTAGCCGGGCAGCTGCCTGCGCGCGGTCTCCAGCACGGACTGCGGCTCGACCGGCCGGTCGGCCGTGACATACGACGCCAGCCGTACCTGGCCGTGCTCGTCGGTGTGCACCACGGTGAGCGCGAACCGAATGCCCGGATGCAGGCGCAATACGTTGTCGATCTCGCGCAATTCGATGCGGAAGCCGCGGATCTTGATCTGGTCGTCCGCGCGTCCGAGGAACCGCAGTTGCCCTGTCCGCTCCACGACGACCAGATCGCCGGTGCGGTACATCCGCTCCCCGCGCCTGCCGTGCGGGTTGGCGACGAACCGCTGCGCGGTCAGGGCGAAACGTCCGTGGTAACCGCGGGCGATGCCGGGACCCGACACATACAGCTCGCCCGGCGTGCCCGGCGGCACCGGGTGCAAACGGTTGTCCAGCACGAACAGTCGCATGCCGCGGACGGGCGCACCGAGCGGCACCGGACGGCCCGGCTCCATCGGTCCGCTCGCGGTCGCCGCGACGGTGGCCTCCGACGGACCGTACATGTTGTGCATGCGATGCCCGGAGGTCCAGGTCTCGACGAGTTCCTCGGAGCAGGCGTCACCGCCGACGATGACTGTCTCCAGCTCGTCCAGCCCCTCGTTCGGCACGGTGGCCAGCGCGGCGGGTGTGACGAAGGCGTGGGTGACCCGCTCCTCGCGCAGCAGTGCGGCCAGCTCGGTGCCGCCGTACATGCCCGCGGGGGCGATCACCATCGTGGCGCCCGCGGCGAAGCCGAGCAGCATCTCCAGCACCGAGGCGTCGAAACTGGGCGAGGAGAAGTGCAGCGTACGTGCCGCGTCCGAGATGCCGAACAGGTAGTTCTGCTCGGCGGCGAGGGACGCGATGCCCGCGTGGGTCACCACGACCGCTTTCGGCGTGCCGGTGGACCCGGAGGTGTAGATGAGGTAGGCCGGGTGACTCACCCGCATCGGGTGGTGACGCTCGTCGTCGGTGATCGGGTCCGCCGGGCGGCCCGCCGAGTCTGCGGTCAGTTCGCCGGAGCCGAGGACCAGCCAGTCGACGTGACCCTTGCGGTGCTTGCCCCGCGCCGAGGGCCAGGCGGGCAGGGCCGCCAGGCATTCGGGGTCGGTCAGGCCGAGCATCGCGCCGGAGTCACCGATCATGTGCGCGATGCGCTCACTCGGGTAGTTCGGGTCGACGGGCACATAGGCCGCACCGGTTTTGGCGACGGCCCAGATCGCGGTGATCGCGTCGAGACCGCGCGGCAGCGCGATCGCGACGACCGTCTCGGGCCCGGCGCCGTGCTGGATGAGGGCGCGCGCCAGCGTGTTCGATCGCTCGTCGAGTTCGCGGTAGGTGGTGTCGGCGCCGAGGTAGCGCACCGCCACCGCGTCCGGCAGCCGGCGCGCGGTGGCGGTGAGCAAGGTGGCCAGGGTGATCGGCGGCTCGGCCGGCGCGCCCGCGATGGGCACGAGGTTCTCGGTTTCCCTGCGGTCCAGGATCGGCAGGTCGCCCACCGGAAGCTCCGGGGCCGCCACGCCGCCGGCCAGCACCGCGATGAACCGGCGAGCGAACGACTGCACCGTGGATTGGTCGAAAACATCGGTGGTGTAGCCGAATTCGGCCGACAGCGGGCCGTCGCCCGAGTCGTCGTGGACGACCAGTTGCAGATCGAACTTGGCGACGTCCGAAGCGATCGGCAGCACCTCGGCGCGCACCCCGGGCAGATCGATCCGCAGGTCCGGCGCGTGGTCGTAGGACAGCATCACCTGGAACAACGGGTGCCGCGACGGGGAACGCTCCGGGTTGACCACCTCGACCAGCCGCTCGAACGGCACGTCGGCGTTGGCGAAGGCGTTGAGATCGGTCTCGCGCACCACGTCGAGCATGCGGTCGAATCCGACCGCCGGGTCGACCGCGGTACGCAGGACGAGGGTGTTGACGAACATGCCGACCAGGTCGTCGAGCGCCGGATCGGAGCGGCCCGCGATCGGGGTGCCGATCGCGATGTCATCGCTCGCGCACAACCGCGACAGCAACGTCGCCAGCGCCGCGTGCAACACCATGAACATGCTCACGCCCCGGCTGGCCGCGAGTTCGATCGCACCCCGGCGGATCTCGGCCGGGATGGCGAACTCGACCCGGCCGCCGACGGTCGATCTGCGCAGTGGACGCGGGCGATCCAGCGGCAGGTCGAGCTGCTCGGGCAGGCCGGTCAGCGCCGAGCGCCAGTGGGTGAGCTGCCTGCTGAGGGCACTGCCCGGATCGGACTCCTCGCCGAGCAGTTCGCGCTGCCAGAGCGCGAAGTCGGCATACTGCACCGGCAGTTGCGTCCACTGCGGCGCGACACCGTTCGCGCGCGCGGCCACCGCCGTCATCAGGTCCTTGGCCAACGGTGCGATAGACCAGCCGTCACCGCAGATGTGATGCAACACGATGAGGAAGACGTGCCGCTGCGGACCGGTGCGGTAGAGCGCCACCCGGATCGGGGCCTGGCGGCGCAGATCGAAGCCGTACCCGGCGAATTCGGTCGCCAGCTCCGCCACATCGGCTTCGGCCGCATCGATCGGGTCGAGCGTCAGCGGGATCGCCTCGGCCGGGTGGATCAACTGGTAGGGCCCGTCCGGCGACTCCGGGAAGGTGGTGCGCAGGCTCTCGTGCCGTTCGATGACGTCCACCAGACCCGCGCGCAGCGCGGCCACATCCAGCGGGCCCTCCACCGCGACCGCCAGCGGCATGTTGTACGCGGCCGCGTGCTCGGAGAACCGGTTCAGGATCCACAGCCGCTGCTGCGCCTGCGACAGCGGGATCCGCTCCGGTCGTTCGGCGGGCGCCAGCCGCGGCGAGGAGACGTCGGTGGTCTGCGTGGCGAAGCGACGGGTGAGCGCGTCGATCGTCGCGGCCTCGAACAGATCCCGGATGGTCAGCGCGGTGCCGAGCGCGGCGTTGATCCTGGACACCGCCCGCGCGGCGATGAGCGAGTTGCCGCCCAGATCGAAGAAGTTGTCCTCGACGCCGACCTCGGTGTCGAGCACCTCGGCGAAGATGCCCGCGAGGACCCGCTCCACCTCGGTGCGCGGCTCGGCGATCGGCCGGATCGACCGCGCGCTCGGCGCGGGAGCGGGCAGCGCCTTGCGATCGATCTTGCCGTTGGCGCTCAGCGGCAGCTCGTCGAGTTCGATCAGCGCGGAGGGCACCATGTACCCGGGCAGCGTGTGCCGCAGCGCGGTCAGCAACGCCGCCGTGTCCAGCGCGGCGGCGTCGTCCTCGTGCTTCGCCGCGACCACGTAGGCGACCAGCTCGTCACCGGTGCGTCCGGTGTGCGCCACGCACACCGCGCGAGCCACCTTCGGGTCGTCGAGCAGGGCGGCCTCGATCTCGCCGAGCTCGATACGCAGGCCACGGATCTTGACCTGGAAGTCGCTGCGGCCCAGATATTCCAGCACACCGGGCTCGCCGCCGGAGCGGCCGATCTGCCAGCGCGCCAGGTCACCGGTGCGGTACATCCTGGCGCCCGGGGTGAACGGATCGGCCACGAAGCGGTCCGCGGTCAGCCACGGTTGTCTCAGGTAGCCGCGGGCCAGCTGGACTCCGGCGAGATACAGTTCGCCGACCACGCCGGGCGGGACGGGCTGCAATCGGTCGTCCAGCACATAGGTCTCGGTGTTCCACACCGGCGAGCCGATCGGCACGACGCTCGCGTCGGGCGGGCACGCCCAGTAGGTGACGTCCACGGCTGCCTCGGTCGGGCCGTACAGATTGTGCAGTTCGGCGGCCGGCAACGCCGCGTAGAACTCCCGCACGGCGGCGGCGGGCAGCGCCTCACCGCTGCAGAACACCCGGTGCAGGCAGGCGCAGCCGCTCAAGTCGGCCTCGGTGACGAACACCGATAGCATCGATGGCACGAAATGCGCTGTCGTGATTCGTTTTTCGGAAATGATCCGGGCGAGGTACGCCGGGTCGCGGTGCCCGTCCGGGGCGGCGATGACCAATCGCGCGCCGATCTGTAAGGGCCAGAAGAACTCCCACACCGAGACGTCGAAGGTGGCCGGCGTCTTCTGGAGCACCGCGTCGCCGTGCTCGAGCGGATACTCGTGCTGCATCCAGCGCAGCCGGTTGACGATCGCGGCATGAGTTACGCCGACGCCCTTGGGTTTTCCGGTGGATCCCGAGGTGAAGATGACGTAGGCGAGGTGATCGGGACGCAGTGTTCCCTTGCGGTCGGCGTCGGTGATCGGGCCGTCGTCGAATCCGGAGACCTGCGCGGTGTCGATCTCCAGCCGGGTGACGGTCGCGGGCAGTTCGACATCGTCGCGGGCCGCCGTGAGCACGCACAGCGGTTCGGCCTGACGCACGATCTGCCCGATCCGCTCGGCCGGATGCTCGGTGTCCAGCGGCAGGTACGCCGCTCCCGCCTTGACGATGGCGTACATGCCGACCACCAGGTCGAGGCTGCGGCGCAGGCACAGACCGACCGTCGTCTCGGGTCCGGCGCCCCGCGCGATCAGCAGCCTGGCCAGGCGGTTGGCGCGGGCGTCGAGTTCGGCGTAGGTCAGCGCCTCGTCACCGAATTCGAGCGCGACCGCGTCCGGGTCCGACGCGACGCGCTCGGCGAAGAGGCTCGCGAGCGTGCCGTCTTGCCGGGGCGCCGTGGTGGCGTTCCAGCCGTGCAGGACCTGTTCCCGCTCGGCGTGGGTGATCGCGCCGAAGGACTCGGCGGCCGACATCGGATCGGCGGCCAGAAACCGGCCGAGGAAGTCCAGGTAGCGCGCATGGTGCACGCTCACTTCGGCCTCACCGTAGAGGCGGGGGTTGGCTTCGAAGTCGACGTGCAGGCGGCCGCCCGCGCCGTTGTAGACGTTGACCGAGAGGTCCTCGACCGGGCCGGTGGCCAGCACGTGCATGGAACCGACCAGGCTGCCGAAACGCAGTTCGTCGTGGAACAGCATCAGGTTGACCATCGGGCCGAAGAATCCGCGCGCGTCCCGGGAGTAGCCGCTGTCGCGCCGGATGTCGTCGTGGCGGTAGCGCTGATGACGTAAGGCGCCGGTGATCTGCAACTCGGCCGCCTTCACCAGGTCGCCGATCGTGGTCGCCTCGTCGAATCGCAGCCGGATCGGCACGACGTTGGAGATCACGCCCGCCGAGCGGCGCAGCGAGACCGTGGTGCGCGCCGAGACCGGCAGGCTCAGGACCACGTCCGAGTTGCCCGTCACCGACCGCACGTACGCGGCCAGCGCCGCGACGAACACCGCCGAGTCGGTGGTGTTCCACGCGCTGGTCGCCGCCTCGATCGCGGCATGATGGTCGTCGTCCAGCACGGCGGTGGCCAGCCTGCGGCCCGCGTCGTGGGTGGTGGTGCCGAGGCGGGCGCCACCGAGGCTCACGGGCTCGCCCACGCCCGACAGCTGCCCGAGCCAGTACTCGCGATCGTTCTGGAAACGACTGGAGTCGTGGTAGCGCGCCTCGTCGGCGTAGATCTCGGCCAGGGGGGTCGCCCGGGACGCGACCGGCTCGGTCCGATTCTCCAGCGCGGTGTAGATCTCAGCCGTGCGGGTGAGCGCGTTCATCGCGCCGTAGCCGTCGATGACGATGTGATGGGCGAACGAGTACCAGAGGTAGTCGGAGTCTCCGATCCGCAGAACCGCGTTGGAGGTCAGCGGGTCGCGTTCCAGGTCGATGGGCGAACTCGTGTGCTCGTGCATCCAGCGCAGCGCCGCCGCGTACGGATCGGCCTCGCCACGCAGGTCGATGCGGACCCAGCCCGGCCGGTGCACCGGATCCACGATCTGATACGGAGTGCCATCTATCTCCACCATGCGAACTTGACCCACCTGGGTCTCCGCACCGAAACGCTCGATCGCGTACAGCAACCGCCCCTCGTCCAAGTCGCCGTGTATCTCGACGTACTGGGAGATCGTCAACGGTACGTCGGGGCGAATGCGCTGCGCGTACCAGAGGGCGGTCTGTGCGGGTGACAGAGCAAACGGTTGTGCAGAGAATTCGCCGGATGAACATTGGTCGACGCGATCCGTGGCCAATGAACTCATCAATCACTCCGTTCTGCCGCTGTTGACGCAACTCCCCGAGCACCACCCCAGCAAGCGCGCGCGCCAGCTGTAGGACGTGATCCACGCCCTATGATTCGGAGCGTCGCATCAACCGGATTGCCGACGTTTTGGATTTGTGTCACATCCAACGTCCTTGGCAGAAGGCCACTTTGGTTGGTTACATTTCCGCAAACATTGCGACTCAACTAGGGCGATCCGAAGCAAAACGGGCCCTGACCAGACTGTTCGATGGTACCCCGGCGATCGCCTATGTTGCGTGGCGAACAGTGCGCAACTTAATTACACACCTTCACTTCCGGGACTATGGGGGCAAGAACATACCGAATGTTCGGTTAATGTCGGGTCGGCGGGGAAAAAGCTAGCGTTCGCCGACAAGACCGGGCATCGGCAGTGCCCTGCGCGCAACTCGCCGCCGAGCGACCGCGGCCAGCGCGGCGGCAGCCGTCAGAATAACGAAAATCCGCTCCGGGGCAGGCCCTATTCGTGTTGCGAGAGTGGTGTGGTCGCGCAACGGAAGCTCCGCGACCAGAGCGGCGGGCACGAATAACGCGGTTTCCTGCCGGATATCGCCGTCGGCGCCGATAATGGCGCTCACCCCCGACGTGGCCGCGACGACCAGCGCCCGGCCGTGCTCGACGGCACGGATACGAGACATGGCCAGTTGCTGATAAGTCATCTCGCTGTCGCCGAAGGTCGCGTTGTTCGTCGGCACGGTGAGCAACTGCGCACCCGCGCGCAGCGCGTCCTCGAACGACCGGTCGAAAGCCACTTCATAGCACGTCGCGACACCGATGTCGATACCCGCCGCGAGCACAACTCCGTCACCATTTCCCGGTACGAAATATCCCGCCCGATCGGCGTATTCGGAGAAAAGCCGGAAAAAACTCCGCATCGGGAGGTATTCGCCGAAGGGCTGGATGATCTTCTTGTCGTGCCGCTCACCCGGGCCCGCCGCGCCGTTCCACACCATGACCGAGTTGGTGGTCGTCCGGTCCTGGTTGATCAGCACGGCACCGACCAGGATGGGTGCGCCGATCCGCTCGGAGGCCGCGGTGATCAGGGCGGCGGCGTCGGTGTTGCGCAGCGGATCGATGTCGGAGGAGTTCTCCGGCCAGATCACCACATCGGGGCGCGGCGCGCGGCCCGCCGCCACCTCGTCGGCCAGTTCTTCGGTGCGCCGGACGTGGTTGTCCAGCACGGCCCTCCGTTGCGCGTTGAAGTCCAGTCCGAGGCGCGGCACGCTGCCCTGGATCGCCGCGACCGTGACCGTTCGGTCGCCCACGTCCGGATCGGGCAGCGCGGATCGGAGCAGCAAACCGGTGAGCGGCATGACGAGCAGGGTGAAAGCCACAGCGGCGTATCCGAGTCGGGCCGCTCTCCCGCGCACCGCGCCCGGTCCGGGCGGACCGGTCTCCTCAACGCCGGTTTCGCGCCTGGCTTCGGGGGTAAGCGACGACTGGAGCAGGGAGACCAACGCCGCCGTAGCGGTTCCGGTCAGCGCCACCGCGAACCCGACCAGCGGGGCGCCGCCGACCGCTGCCAGCGACAGGAACCAGCCGTCGGCCTGACCGAAGGCCAAACGCCCCCACGGGAACCCGCCGAACGGGAAGCTGGATCTGCCCCATTCGGCCGCCGTCCAGGCCGATGCCACCCACAGCGGCCAGCCGGGCAACGTGCCGACGAGCCGTCCGAGCAGACCGAAGACGCCCAGGTACAGCGCGCAGACGAGGGACAGCGCCAGCCACGGCAGCGGCCCGACGTAAATGCCGGTCCAGGGCAGCAGCGGCACGAAAAACGCCAGTCCGGTCAGCAATCCGTAGCCGAAGCCCGCCCGCAGCCGACCGTCGCCGCGCACGGCCAGGGTGAGCATCGCGATGCCGAGCGGCGCGAGAAACCACCACGGCCTGGGCGGAAAACTGCCGAACAGCAGCAGTCCCGCGACAATCGCCGCCACGGAGCGCGCCGTGACCGGATGCCCGCGTAACACCGCGGGCACCTGCCGCATCATCCCGAGCGCTCGCTCTCGCGCCATCATTCGGCCACTGTCCGCCATCGGACCGGCGACCGCCGGTCAGCCGTCGGCCGCCGTCGTATCGACCAGCGCGACGCCGGATCGAACGCACCGAAGGACGGCCGCTCGGCGAATCCCCACCGGGAAGCTGATATGGCGTTCATCACACGAAAAGTCAAGGCCGCCATAAGCGGCCCGCGCGAGTGCCCCTCGGCGCACCGGCCGGACCGAGCCGGACCGGCGATCTCGCGCCGCACGACCGGCTCGTCCCGGGCACGGCGCACAACGCCGCGAGCCACGACCGTATCCGAGTGATCGGGCATCCACCTGAGAATCGTCACCCGCCACCGGATCGTTAACCGCCGTCGCCACGGTGCCGGGTTCCTGGTCGCACTCCCCCGGACAAACCGGCAATTTTCGGCCGGAACCAGCGAACCGGTGGCCTGAATCCGCGCCGGGTGAATACGCCCCTCGGCCGCGTGCGGCCGCTGCCTGGCGGTCCCGTGCGCGCTCGCACCGCCGCTCTTCCGCAAATTTAGCCTGACACTCAGTGCCACGGTGGTCCCCCGGGTAACCGAATACAAGTACCCCGTTGCCCGGCGATCAGGCCCGAGAAACCCGGTTACCGCACTCCGGCGAACGGACTCTGCGCGGCGGAGTCCATCTTGTGTGGATGTGCTGCACGCGTGCTCCGCGCCGGAGGGCGGCTGCCCCGCGGTCGGCTGCGGGAGATACGGCGTCCGCCGTTCGGCCGACCTGGGGCCGAGGGCGGGAAAGCGAGATACGTAGACCCGGCCGGGTCCACGTACCCGAAGCCCGGTCACCGAATGGCCGGGAACCGTGGCGGGCTCCGCGGCCGTCCGCTCATCGCGCATAGATCGTCACGCCCCGGTGCACGGTACGCAGGCACGTGGGAAGCGGTGCGTCCGGTTCGAGCGCGGGCAACCCCGGCACGCGCGACCGCGGGTCGGTGGACCAGCGCTGTACCGAATCGGCGGCCGCGGCGACGACGAGTTCGCCGGTATCCCAGATCGCGAAGGAAGCGGGCGCTCCGGGTACCAGGGTGCCGGCCACTCCGTCGCGGACGCCCCCCGCGCGCCAAGCGCCGCGGGTGGCCGCGGCGAACGCGGCGCGTGGGGACAGGGCGTGGCCGGGGGTGCGGTGAGCGGCCGCGGCACGCACCGCCGCCCACGGATCGAGCGCGGTGACCGGGGCGTCGGAGCCGATCGCCAGGGCGACGCCCGCGGAGGCCATGGCGGCGAACGGGTTCGACGCCGCGGCGCGCTCGGCGCCCAGCCGCGCGGCGTACATGCCGTCCGGACCACCCCACGCGGCGTCGAATCCCGGTTGCACACTGGCGATCACACCCCAGCGAGCCAGGCGGGCGATGTGCTCGCCGTCGACGAGTTCGGCGTGTTCGACGCGATGTCCGAGCGCCGCGACCGCCGGGCCGCCGAGTTCGGCGACCACCCGCTCGACACCGGCGAGGACGGCGTCCATGGCGGCGTCGCCGATCACATGGAATCCGGCCTGGATACCGGCGACGGTGCAGGCGCGGACGTGGGCGGCGATCGCGTCGGCGTCGAGATAGCTTCGGCCGCAGCCGGATTCGTCGGCATAAGGGGCCCGCAGCCATGCGGTGTGCGATCCGAGGGACCCGTCGACGAACAGGTCGCCGCCGAGGGCGTGCACCCCGAGTTCGTCGATCAGGGCGCGGGCTTGCTCGGCGCTGCGCACCGCCTCGCCCCAATAGGCCCGGACCTGAACGCCGTGTTCGAATTCGAGCAGTTCGCGTACGTCGGCGCGGCCCGCGATCTCCGGACCCGCGCACTCGTGGACCGCGACGACACCGTGTGCGGCGGCGTGGTCGAGTGCCGTGGCGCGCGCTCGATCCCGTTGCGCCCGGGTGAGATTCGCGAGCGCGGCGGCGCGCACCGTGTGATGGGCGGCGGCGCGCACGGGCTCGCCACGGGTGAATCCGTCGGTCGCGGGCAGTTCGGGTAGCGCGTCCAGCAACGCCGAGGACGCCACCGCGGAGTGCGCGTCCACCCGCGAGAGGTAGACGTGCCTGCCCGCACCCGCCGCCGTGTCGATCTCCTCGACGGTGGGCGGCCGCCTCTCCGGCCAGGTGGTCTCGTCCCAGCCGTCGCCAAGGATCGCGCCGTCGGGGTGTGCCTGGGCGAACTCGCGCAGCAACCGCAGGCAGTGCTCGAGCGACCGGGTGGCCGAGAGGTCGAGCCCGGTCAGTTTCAGGCCCAGCGCGGTGACGTGCACATGCGGATCGACGAACGCGGGCGCGACGAAGGCGCCGTCGAGGTCGACGATCTCGGCCTCCGGGTGCAGGGCGCGACCCGGTTGCTCGGCGCCCAGCCAGACGACGGTGCCGTCGCTCACCGCCATCGCCGTGGCGTCGGGCGAACTGGCACTGTAGAAACGACCGCCGATCAGCAACTGGGTACTCACGAGGCACCAGTCTGCCGTATGCCCGATCCGGCGGTTTCGGTCAGCCGTTCAGCAGGGGGTGGCGCGCCAGATCCTCCGGCTGCGCCAGCACCGCCATCACTTCCGCGTATTCCGGCGGCGCACCGCCGGTACCCGCGGCCGGTGGAGGCAGGCAGCCCGCCTCCACGGCGATCAGCTCCAGCCGCAGCGCCGCGGCCGTGAATCCGGAAATCGACTGTCCCGCAGCGGCTGCCGCTCGTTTGACCGCGGCAGCCAGCTCCTCGCTCACCGTTACGGTGAGTTGCTCGGTGGCCATCGCGCCACGATAGCCCTTCGCGCCGCCACAGGGAACCGGGTAGGCCGACTCCACCGCTCAGGACGAGGTGATCGCGCGGCGTGCGTTGCCCTGGCCGTCGTCGTACCACTGCCCCACGACGGCGCCGTCGACCACTTCGCCCCCGTCGATGACCACGCCACGGTAGGGCGCGGCCGCGACGAGCCTGCGGAAGCGGCGCGCGGCGAAGGCCAGGACGAAGGGTCGCACCAGGACTCGTGTGGGAGGCAGCAGCAGGAGCAGGCCGAACAGCGAGGTGACCAGGCCGGGCACGAACATCAGCACCCCACCCGCCGCGACCAGTGCGCCGTCGGCCACGGCGGTCCCGGGCGCCACTTCTCCGCGCGCGGCCCGGCGGAACTGCTCGAACACCCGCCGCCCTTGGGCTCCGACCAACAGCATGCCCGCGGCCGATCCGGCGATCAGCACCAGGACGGTCGGCAGCACGCCGATCAGCTGACCGGCCGCGACCAGGGCGGCGACTTCGACGACGACGTACAGCACGAACAACAGGGCGGGCATGGCGATCCTTTCGGACGATCTACCCGGTCAACGTTCCGCACCTGGTTTTTTCTCCCCGATCCGCCTGATAGAGCGCTGAGATCCGCCTCGCATCAGCGGCCCGGCCGCACCAGCCCCGTCTCGTAGGCCAGTACGACCGCCTGAACCCGGTCGCGCAGACCGAGTTTGGTCAGCACCCGTCCGACGTGTGTCTTGACCGTGGCCTCCGACAGGTACAACTGTTCGGCGATCTCGGCGTTGGAGCGTCCGGCCGCGATCTGCTCGAGCACTTCGCGCTCGCGGGCGGTGAGCACGTCGAGCACACCCGGGTCGCGGGTCCGCGCCGGGTTCTCCGCGATGAGCCGGTCCAGCAGACGTTTGGTGACCTTGGGCGAGACCACGGCGTCACCGGCGGCGATGCTGCGGATGGCCGAGACGAGATCCTCCGGCGGGGTGTCCTTCAACAGGAATCCGCTCGCCCCTGCCCGAAGCGCGCCGAGCGCGTGCTCGTCGAGGTCGAAGGTCGTCATGACCAGCACCCGGCTGCCGTGCCCTGCCTCCACGATGCGGGTGGTGGCGACGACGCCGTCCACCACCGGCATCCGCACGTCCATCAGCACCACATCGGGGCGCAGTTCAGCCGCCCTGGCGACCGCGGCGGCGCCGTTGGCCGCCTCGCCGATCACTTCGATGTCGGGGTGCGCGCCGAGCACCATCTTCAATCCCATCCGCATGAGTTCCTGGTCATCGACGACGAGTACGGTGATCGGCACGTCGCCCAATGTAACGTGACCGCTTCGGCGCGCCGTTCGGCCTGCGCCGCGACGGGTCGCCCCCACCGCGCCGTTGGGGCCGAAACCCTATGCGGCGCAGCGCTCTACACGTCGCGGGCGAATCCGGTGGCCTGGCTCACTCCGCTGCGACCGGTCGCAGCGGGATGCTGGCGTGCACGCGCCAGGCTCCGTCGGCGTCGCGGCCCGCTTCCAGGCTGCCGCCGAGCACCGCGACGCGTTCGCGCATCCCGACCAAACCGAGCCCGCTGCCCTGGATGCGCGTGCCCGCATCGTGCAGCGGGACCCCGCCGGTGTCGGTGACGTCGATCAGCACGTCGGCGTCGGTGCGGCGGACCCGCACCCACGCCTTCGGGTGCGGCCCGGCATGCCGCAGCGTATTGGTCAGCGATTCCTGCACGATGCGATGCACGCCGAGGCTGACCTCGGGGGCGATGTCGTCGAGTTCCCCGGTCAGCTCGAGCTCCACGGCCAGACCGGTGCCTCGCATCATCTCCACGACCTTGGCGATGCCCGCGGTGCCGTGCTGGGGCACCTGGTCGGGAGCGTGTTCGGTGCGCAGCAGAGCCACGGTTCTGCGCAGTTCGCGCAGTGCTTCGCGGCCGGTGGCCGCGATGGTGGAGAGCGCCTGTTCGGCAGCGTCCGGGTCGCGGCGCAGCGCGTATCTCGCGCCGTCGGCCTGCACGATGATCACGCTCACCGCGTGGGCAACCACATCGTGCAGTTCCCGCGCGATGCGGGTGCGTTCGGCCGCGACGGCGTCGTGCGCGCGACGCTCACGGTCGTAGTCCGCGACCGCGAGCCGGGCCGCCACCTCGGCGTCGTAGGCGTGCCGCGCGCCGATGAACTCCGCCAACGTCCAGCACAAGGCGTAGAACATGGCGGTGAACACGCTGTCGGAGCCGGAGGGTTTCCCGATCGCCACGATCGAGAGCGCGAGATCCACCGCCAGGCCGAGCCCGTACCACAGTCCGTCCCGCCGGCCGACGTAGGCGACCAGGGTGTAGAGCATGATGCCGTGCGAGAGCATCGCGATGTGATCGGCGTCGTCCTCGGACAGGAAGCCCACCAGCGTCGCCGTCAACGACAGTGCCAAGGTGGTGGCCGCCATGGCCCGGGGGTACACCCGCCGCAGGGTTAGCGGCAGTGGGAGCAGCACCCCGATCGCCAGGTAGGCGAGCTTGTTGTGCGCGTTACCCACACCGACGATCTCGAGCAGCACGAAAACCGCCGCGAGCACCGAATCGGCCACGACGGGCTTGCCTCGGAGCCACAGACTGAATCGACGCACGCGCTCAGCCTAGGTGCGCCCGGCTGGAACGCAGGCAGGCCCGGCGGCGGGCTCCGCCGCGGACGGTGGGCGCGACTTCCGGCGCGACACGACCGTCGAGATTTGGTCGAGGGGCGTCCGAGGTTGCCCGCGCACGATATCGCGGCCGCACGCGCGCCGATCTCTCCCAGGACGATGCGCAGCCGGTCAGGGCCGGGCAACCGACGGCAGCCGGGGACGCCCGGACAGGCCCGGGTCTGGTTGTCTACCGGGGTGGAGATCGGAGACTGGGCGGTTCTGTTGACGGCGGCGACGGCCGCGGGCTGGGTGGACGCGGTGGTGGGTGGCGGCGGGCTGATCGTGTTGCCGACGTTGTTCGTGGTGGCCCCCGGCATCGCGCCGCAGACCGCGCTGGGCACCAACAAGCTCGCCGCGGTCGCCGGGACGAGTGCCTCGGTGCTGACCTTCGCGCGCAAGGTGCCGATGCGCTGGCGGGTGCTGCTGCCCGCGGCGGCGATCGCCGCGGCGGCGGCCGCGGTGGGCGCTGCGGCGGTCTCGCTGATCGACCGCGAACTGTTCGTCCCGATCGTGATGGTGGTGCTGGTCGGCGTCGCCGTGTTCGTCACGTTGCGTCCGTCGATCGGCGTCACCTTGGCCACTCATCCGCCCACCCGGCGCAAGATCGTGCTCACGGTCGCGCTGGCGGCGGGATTGATCGGCTTCTACGACGGGCTGCTCGGTCCCGGCACCGGCACATTCCTGATCATCACCTTCGCGACTCTGCTCGGCACCGAGTTCGTGCGGGCCGCCGCCATGGCGAAGGTGATCAACTGCGGCTCCAATATCGGAGCGCTGATCTTCTTCGGGGCGACCGGGCACATCCTTTGGGCGCTCGGTACGGGGATGGCCGTGGCGAACGTCCTCGGCGCCGTGGTCGGCGCGCGCATGGCGCTGCGCAAGGGCGCCGAGTTCGTGCGCGTCGTGCTGCTGGTGGTGGTGATCGGGATGGTGATCCGCCTGGGTTGGCAGCAGTTCGGCTGATCAGCCCACCGGTTCGGCGCGCTGGGTGGCCAGCCAAGGTTGCAGCACCCGCGAGGTCGTCTCGTGAATCCTGCGCTGCAGGCGCTCGGCGTCCTCGACACCGGCCACCGGCTGCTGGAACAGCACGGTCAGCGCACCCGACACCGCGCCGACGACCGCGCCGACCAGAGCGGCGGCGCCGACCTCGTCGAGTTCGGCGGGAAACGCCTTGTGCAACTGTCTGGCGATCTCGCGCTGGGTGACCAACTGGGCGTGCGCGGCGCGGCCGCTCACCGCGGGCACGGTCCGCGACACCTGGGCGCGCAGCGCGCCGATCCGGGCATAGAGGTCGTCGACGAGATGCTCGCCGGGATTGTCACCGGCGGCGCGCAACGCGCGCAGCAAGACCTCCACCGGCCGTTCCCCTGGTCGCCGGCTGGCGATGGCCGCCACAGCGGCGCGCACCCGCTGGTCGGATTCCGGGAAGAGCAGCTCTTCCTTGCTGGCGAAATAGTTGAAGAACGTGCGGGTGCCGACGTCCGCCGCGGCGGCGATGTCGGCCACCGTGGTCTCCTCGTAGCCTCTGGTCTCGAACAGCTCGGCTGCGGCTTCCAGGATGGCTCGGCGGGTACGTTCGCGTTTGCGGTCACGAAGGGCGGATGGCGGCACGCGGGCACAGTACGGCATCCGGCGAGCAACACGCCGGAGGTGCGGGTGTCGCGCGCGCCGTTCACCCTGCGGCACCGGCGCATTCCGCGCGAACCGGCACGCGATGCATTCTCGCACGGCGTGTGATCACCGCGCCCGCACGCACCTGCGGCGCCACCGGCTAGGTTGGTGCGGGTGAGCATCGCGACTTCCAGAGACGTGGACGCCGAGTTCCTCGACCTGCCACTGGCCGCGCTCGCCGACGCCGCCCTGGCCGCGGCGACGGCAGCCGGCGCCGAGCACGCCGACCTGCGGGTGCATCGCCTGGTCACCCAGTCGATCCGCTTGCGCGACGGCCGGGTCGAGGCGGTCACCGACAGTACCGGACTCGGCTTGGCCGTGCGGGTGATCGTCGACGGCACCTGGGGTTTCGCCTCGCACGCCGCGCTGACCCCCGACACCGCCGTCGAGGTGGCACGTACCGCGGTCACCGTCGCTACCACGTTGCGGGCGCTCAACCGCGAGCGCGTCGAGTTGGCCGACGAGCCGCGTCATGCCGACGCCCGCTGGGTCTCGGCCTACGACATCGACCCGTTCGCCGTGCCAACCGGCGAGAAGCTCGCACTGCTGCAGGATTATTCGGAGCGGCTGTCGCACGCCGACGGGGTGGACCACGTCACCGCGAGCGTGCTGCAGGTCAAGGAGCAGACCTTCTACGCCGACACCGCGGGCTCGTCGATCACTCAGCAGCGGGTGCGGCTGCATCCGAGCCTCGAGGCGATCACGGTGGATGCCTCGGCGGGAGTGTTCGAGACGATGCGCACGCTGGCCGCGCCGGTGGGCCGCGGATGGGAATACGTCACCGGCGCCGACGGTGTGTGGGACTGGGACGGCGAACTCGCGCGGATCCCGGAGTGGCTGGCCGAGAAGGTGAAAGCGCCCAGCGTGCAGGCCGGGCCGACCGATCTGGTCATCGATCCGACCAACCTGTGGCTGACGATTCACGAATCGGTCGGTCACGCCACCGAGTACGACCGGGCCATCGGCTACGAATCCGCCTACGCGGGCACCTCCTTCGCCACGCCGGACAAGCTCGGGTCGCTGCGCTACGGCACCCCGATCATGCACGTGACCGGCGACCGCACCCAACCGCACGGGCTGGCCAGCGTCGGCTACGACGACGAGGGCGTCGCGGGGCAGCGCTGGGATCTGGTCCGCGACGGCGTCCTGGTCGGTTATCAACTGGACCGGGTTTTCGCGCCGCGCCTGGGTCTGCGGCGGTCCAACGGCTGCTCGTACGCGGACTCGGCGCATCACGTGCCGATCCAGCGGATGGCCAACGTCTCGCTGCAACCCGATCCCGACCGCGACACCAGCACCGAGGAGTTGATCTCGCGGGTGGACGACGGTCTTTACATCGTCGGCGACAAGTCGTGGTCGATCGATATGCAGCGCTACAACTTCCAGTTCACCGGCCAGCGATTCTTCCGCATCCGCGGCGGGAAGCTGGACGGCCAGGTGCGCGACGTCGCCTACCAGGCCACCACCACCGAGTTCTGGGGTGCGATGGAAGCCGTCGGCGGACCGTCCACATGGCAGCTCGGGGGCGCGTTCAACTGCGGCAAAGCGCAGCCCGGCCAGGTCGCCGCGGTCAGCCACGGCTGCCCGTCGATCCTGGTGCGCGGCGTCAACATTCTCAACACCCGGACGGAGGCCGGCCAGTGAGCGACGATCTGTTCCCCGCGAGCGTGACCGTGGAGCGGGCGCTGGCGCTGTCGCGCGCCGACGAGGCGATCGTGATCGTCCGCGACGAGCACGAGGCGTCGCTGCGCTGGGCCGGGAACTCCATGACCACCAACGGGTCGTCGGTGTCGCGGCACTGGGCGGTGATCTCGGTCTTCCGCGAGGGACCTACCCTTGCACGGGTCGGCACGATCGCCTCGACCAGTGTCGATCCCGACGATATCGAGGCCGTGGTGCGGGCCGGTGAAGCGGCGGCGCGCGGCGCCGAGCCCGCACGAGACGCGATGCCGCTGCTCGAGCCGGACGCCGCCGACGACGACTGGACCGCCCCGGCGGGTGGCACCGGCATCGAGGTGTTCACCGATCTGGCCGAGGGCCTGGCCGCCGGATTCGACAGCGCCGACCGGCTCTACGGCTTCGCCCACCATCAGATGCACACCACTTGGCTGGGCACTTCTACCGGCATCCGCCGCCGCTTCGTGCAACCCACCGGTTCGGTGGAGATCAACGGAAAGCGCGGCGACGGTGCCGATCTGGCCAGCGCGTGGGTAGGGGTCGGCACCGCGGACTTCACCGACGTCGACGTATCCGGCCTGCTCGCGGATCTGTCCCGCCGCCTGGACTGGGCCAAGCGCAGGATCGAGTTGCCCGCGGGCCGCTACGAGACGTTGCTACCGCCCTCGACCGTCGCCGACCTGATGATCTATCTGGCCTGGTCGATGGAGGGCCGGGGCGCGCAGGAGGGCCACACGGCCTTCGCGCGGGCGGGCGGGACCCGCGTCGGCGAGCGCCTGAGCGATATCCCCCTCACCCTCTACTCCGACCCGCACGCCCCCGGCCTGGAATACCGTCCGTTCGTGGCGGCGACCGCGTCGTCGGAATCGATGTCGGTGTTCGACAACGGCTTGGCCGCCGAGCGCGTCGACTGGCTACGCGACGGCGTGATCTCCGCGCTGATCTATCCGCGCGCCAGCGCTGCCGAGTTCGACGCCCCCACCACGGTTCCCGGCGAGAACCTGCTGCTCACCGGCGGTTCGGAGGCCACGATCGATGACATGATCGCGCGCACCGAGCGCGGCCTGCTGTTGACCACGCTCTGGTACATCCGCGAGGTCGACCCGGCGACGCTGCTGCTCACCGGACTCACCCGGGACGGGGTGTACCTCGTCGAGAACGGCGAGGTCACCGCCGCGGTGAACAACTTCCGGTTCAACGAGAGCCCACTGGATTTGCTCCGGCGGGCGAGCGAGGCGGGAGCGACCGAACTCACGCTGCCGCGCGAATGGAAGGACTGGTTCACCCGGACCGCCATGCCGCCCCTGCGGATTCCCGACTTCCACATGTCGTCGGTCAGCCAGGCGACCTGATCGGCGCGGGTCAGGCGGCCGGGGTGATCTCGATGCCGATGGTGCCGGACTTGCCGCGCCGCAGGTTGCTGCCGAGGATGACCAGCGGGCCGGTGAGCCAGTACTTGCGGCGCAGCAGTTTGCGCACCCGTTCGGTGCCCTCGGCGTCGAGCAGCCGCCCGGTCCCTTCGATCACCGCACCGCGCGGCTTGCCGGTGGCGTTGCACGCTTGCAGGGTGACCGCCGGATCGCGGCGCAAGCGCTTGACCTTCCAGCTGTCGGTGACGGTCCAGACGTACACCTTGCCGTTCTCGGTCACCGCCCACACCGCGGTGCCGACGGGAGTTCCGTCCTTGCGGAAGGTGGTCAGCAGCACGTAGTCGGCCTCGGCGACGGCGTCCAGCGAATTCGTCATGCCGGCAGCGTATCTCGCATCTCGGCGCGGGGAGCTGTGCGGGAAAGGCGGCCTGCTCGCCGGCGACCTATTCCGGCAACCGGTACTCCCCCGCTTCCAGGCGCGTCAGCACGCCCTCGGTCCACGTCGACAGGTTCGCGAACACGCCGCTCCACAGCTCCAGCAGATCGGTCGCGTGCGGCGCTTCGTATCGCCCGGGGTAGTCCGGGATCATCGCCAGCAGGTCGGCGCGCACCGCCTCGCTGCGGCGGCGCTGTTCGCGCAGCTTCGCGATGACGTGCGCCCTGGGCAGCGCGTCCATGAAGGCGATGCCCGCCCCGAGTTCCTCCATGTCGACGCTGACCAGTGCCTCGTCCATCAGCTTGCGGAATTCCGCCTCGCCCGATTCGGTCAGCTCGAACAGCGTGCGTCCGGGGCCCTGGTCGCTGTTCTCGGTCGCGAACGCGCTCAGCTTCCCCTCACGCGTGAGCTGTTTCAGTGCGTGATAGATCGAGCCGGGCTTGACATTCGTCCAGGTCTCGGCGCGCCAGGACAGCAATTCCTGACGCAGGGCGTACCCGTGGACGGGCTGACGCAGGCGCATCACCCCCAGCACCAGCAGGCGTACCACCGACATCGTGAACTCCTTTCGCCCCCGGACCGCATGGTAGTCAAGTTTGACTTCCGGCGGCGCACGGGCCTACCCTGCGGTAGTCAATATTGACTACCGCAGGTAATCGGGAGGATTCCGTGGTCGACACGGCGGTACCGCAGCTCTGGACCCGCGACCTGTCCGGCACGCTGGATTTCTACAAGACACTGGGTTACACGGTGACGCACGAGCAGACCCGCCCCTACGTCTATGGCGCGGTAGAGGACCACGGCTGCGCCCTGCACTTCGTGCCCGCGCCCAAGGACGGCGAGGTCCCCACCGAACGCGCGGGCTGTCTCGTCATGGTCGACGACGTCGCGAGCAGGCATCAGGCTTTCAGCACGGCACTGCGCGCCCGCTACGGCAAGGTCCCCGCGAAGGGCCTGCCCCGAATCACCCGCTTCCGGCCGGGGCAGTCCCGGTTCACCGTGGTCGATCCGGCAGGCAATCAGGTGATCTACATCCAGCGCGACGAGCCACCGGAAGTGGAGTACGGCGGATCGAAGGAGCTGGACGGGCTGGCCAGAGTGCTGGACAACGCCCGCATCCTGCGTGAGTTCAAGACCGACGACAAGGCCGCGTTCCGCGTGCTCGAGGTCGGCCTCGGCCGGTTCCGAGCCGAGGCGCCGCGGCTGGATGTGGCCCGGGCGCTGGCGGCGCTCGCCGAACTGGCCGTCGCGATCGGAGAACCGGGTCGCGCCGGGCAGTTCCGCGACGGGTTGCGCGCGATGGAACTGTCCGCCGCGGAACGCGCGTCCATCGCCGGGGAGCTGCGCGCCTCCGACGACTTGGCGGCCTGGCTGTCGCAGACATAACCGCCGGTCGGCGCGCTCACGCCGCGGTCAGCACCTCCGGCCCGTCCGGGGTGATCGCGACGGTGTGTTCGGAGTGGGCGGTCCGTGAGCCGTCCGCCGAGCGGATGGTCCAGCCATCGGGATCGGTGACGATGCGGTCGGTGGTGCGCGCGAACCATGGTTCGATCGCGATGGTGAGTCCGGGCCGCAGCCGATAGCCGCGCCCGGGCCTGCCGTCGTTCGGCACGTGCGGGTCCTCGTGCATGGTGCGGCCGAGGCCGTGGCCGCCGAACTCGGTGTTCACCGGGTAGCCGTACGCGCGCGCCACGGCAGCGATGGCGGCGGAGATGTCGCCGATATGATTGCCGGGCACCGCGGCCGCGATCGCCGCCGACAGCGCCTCCTCGGTGGCCCGCACCAGCCGCACGTCCTCGTCCGCGGCGCAACCGGCCACCACCGTGGTCGCCGCGTCCGCCACCCAGCCACCGATCCCGACCGCGAGGTCCATACTCAGCACGTCGCCGTCGCGCAGCGTGTAATCGAACGGAAGTCCGTGCAGCACAGCATCGTTCACCGAGAGGCAGACGGTGTTGCGGAACGGCCCGCGCCCGAACGAGGGCGCGTAGTCCCAGTAGCAGGACTGCGCGCCGCGTTCGCGGATGCGCTCGCGGACGTGGGCTTCCAGGTCGAGCAGGTTCACTCCCACCCGCGCGCGCTCACGTAACTCGGCGAGCACGCCGGCGACGAAACGCCCCGCCACTCGCATTCGCGCGATCTCCGCGGGGCTCTTCAACTCGACCATCGGTCCTCCGTACATCGGTATTTTAATACCACGATAGCCGCTCCGGTATTTTTATACCAATCGGGACGCTTGCGGTGTTCGCCGGCCGTCCGTAGCCTGAGCGCATGGTCCGGCTCCCGTTGACCCCCGCGCAGATCGAGGCAGGCCGTCGCCTCGGCTCCGCCCTGCGCGCAGCTCGCGCGGACCGCGAACTCACCGAGGTCGCGCGGGCGGCCGGGATCTCCCCGGAGACGCTGCGCAAGATCGAGACCGGTCGACTGCCCTCTCCGGCCTTCGGCACCGTGGTCGCGTTGGGGCAGGCGCTCGCGGTCCCGCTCGACGATCTAGCGGACATCTGGCGCTCGGCGGGGCTCGCCGAATCCGCCTAGGGCAGATCGCCCGCCTTCCTCGGAACGATCGAGATGCCGACGGACGGTTCGCCATTACGCGTTCGCACGTAGCTCCCCGCCGGACGTGGGCGGCGACGCGCTCGCTCGGCCGCCGCTACCCGGCCGCTATCCGCGATAAGCGCGGAAGAAGGCGCGGACGTCGGCCACGAACAGTTCCGGTTGCTCCGCCGCGGCGAAGTGCCCGCCCTCGCTGTATTCGGTGAAATGCTCGATGTGCCCCTCCGGGTTCATCACCCGGCGCATCAACGGGTGCGTGCCGAACACCGCCCACCCCTGCGGCACCCCGGATGGCATCACCCAGTCCATCCCGGAATGCGCGTTCTCCCAGAGGAATTGCGCCGCCGACGCGCCGCTGCGGGTGAACCAGTAGATGCTGACGTTGGTCAGTAGCAAGTCACGATCCACTGCCTCACCGTCCGGCCGTGCCCGGTCGGTCCAGGCTTGGAACTTCTCCGCGATCCAGCCGAGTTGCGCGACGGGCGAATCGGTCAGGGCGGCCGCTATGACGTTCGGCTGAGTGGTCTGCAGCGTCAGGTATCCCTTCTGCTGGGCCCACTTCTCCCGTTCGGCATCGATGGAGGCGAGTTCGTCGTCGGTGAGCCCGCCCGGCATCGGCAGCTGCTCGCCCACCAGCCCCAGTGTGCCCGGGTCGCTGTTCACATGCGTCGCGATCACCCGCTCCGGATGGGTCGCGGCCAGACGTCCGGTGACGCCCGCACCGATATCACCGCCCTGCGCCACGAACTTCTCGTAACCCAGCCTGCTCATCAGCTCCGCGAACGCCTCGGTCGTGCGCGCCAGTTCCCACCCCGTCGAGGCCAGCGGCGTGGAGAACCCGAACCCGGGCAGCGAGGCAATCACCACATGGAAGGCGTCCGCCGGGTCGGCGCCGTGCGCCCGTGGATCGGTCAGCGGGCCGATCAGCTCCAGGAATTCCACTACCGATCCCGGGTAGCCGTGGGTGATCAGCAGCGGAATCGCGTCCGGCTCGGGCGAGCGCACATGGAAGAAATGGATGGTCTGCCCGTCGATCTCGGTGGTGAACTGGGGGTGGGCGTTCAACCGCGCCTCCTGCGCCCGCCAATCGAATTCGTCAAGCCAGTACCGCGCCAGTTCTCGCAGGTAGCTCGGCGCGATGCCGCGGTCCAGGCCCGCCTCGGTGCCCGGCACCACATACGGTGAGCGCGTCCGGCCGAGCCGCTCCCGCAAGTCGTCGAGGTCGGCCTGGGGAATATCGATGCGGAAAGGCCGGATCTGCTTCGTGTTCGTCATGAGAGCCACTATTGCGGCCATTGCGGAAGACTTGCTTCCGCAATATGCGGAACGTCGTCGCGCCGGTTCCGGTCGGGCGTCGGGGACGGTGTGCGGAGACGGCGAGAGGCCGAGAATAGGTGGCATGATGGCGCGGCAGTCCCAGGGCACAGCCGGCTCGGCGACACCCCGAGCGGCATCGGTCGCGGCTCCGCACGGCTCGCGCGGCGAGCTGGTCTGGTACGCCGCATACGGCTCCAATATGAGCCTGACCAGGCTACGGACCTACCTTCGCGGCGGCAGGCCGGAGGGAGGAGCGCTCACCCTGCCCGGCTGCCGCGACCACGCCGACCCCATCCGCTCGATCCCACTCCTGCTCCCGGGCGTGCTGTATTTCGCGACCGAATCGCTGACCTGGACCGGCGGCCGCGCCTTCTACGACCCGGGCTGCCCCGGCGAGATGGCCGTGCGCGCCCACCTGATCACCACCGCCCAGTTCTCCGACATCGTGGCGCAGGAGATGTATCGCGACCCGGGCACGGAGCTGAGCTTGACCGAGGTGCTCGAGACGGGGACGACAACGCTCGGTTCCGGCCGGTACGAGACCCTGGTCTGCGCGGGAACACATGCCGGACACCCGGTGCTCACCTTTACCGCCCCCTGGCGCTGTCGCGACGTACGGGGCAATCCGCCCGCCGCCGCCTACCTGCGGCACCTGGCCGCGGGCGTGCGTGCCGCGCACGGCTGGTCCCGCCGGGCGACCGCGGGCTACCTCGCCACTCGTCCCGGCGCCGACCGACGATGGACGCCCGACGCGGTTCACGAACTGATCGGCGCGCAGGAGCCGCGGCGGCGAACCTACGAGGAGACCGCGGCCGCCCGGGTCCACTCACCGACCGGCGACTCGTCCTCGTTGTCCCGGTGGCTGCGCGCGACCAACGCGGCGCGCAGATACCAGACCCCGGAGGCCTGAGCGGGGTCGAATCCGGTGAGCTGACCGATGCGCTTGAGCCGGTAGTCCACGGTGTTGGTGTGGATGTGCAGCGATCGCGCGGTCCGCTGGCGATTCAGGTTCGTGCCGATATGCCGTTTGAGCGTTTCGAGGAGTTCGGGGTGCTCGTCGAGCGGATCGAGCAGCGTCCGGAGGGTCTCCAGTCCGGGCCCGGGCCGGGTGAGCTGGTATTCCAGCGCCAGGTCGTCGAATCGGAACAGCCCGCGTCTCCAGCGCAGCCGCTGCACCATGTCGAGCAGCTCGTGGGCGCGGTCGGCGGCCGTCGGCACCTCGACCGGAGCCGCGGCGATCACCGTTGCGACGATCGGCACCTGGGCCGCGCGGCCGAGCCCCTCCACCAGGTCGTCGAGGGCCTTGTCCTCGGGCGAGGCGGACGGCAGCAAGACGGTGCCGCCGTCGACGCTCAGCAGCGACAGCACCGCCTCCCCGCAGCGGGTCGCGAGTTCGGATTGCACCCGGCGCAGCTTCCGCCGCGCCACCACCGCACCGTCGAGTTGCGGATTGCGCTCGTCCGGATGGGGTGGAATCGCCAGCGCGAGAACCGAATACGAGTCGGCGATCTGGATGCCGCATTCGCGGGCCATGGTGAAGGTGGGGTGCCCGCCGAGCAGGGCCGAGGCGAGGGTGTGCGCCGCCGTGTGGTGCTCGCCGACCACCGCGCGCAACTCGGTCACGTAGGCGCGTGAGACGGTCGAGGTGATGGTGTCCAGGATCTCCAGCAGGCGGCGGCTGATGTCCTTGAGGCTGTCGAAGTCCGCGGCGGTCGCGTTCGCGACGATCAGGTCGAAGCCGAGCTTGAACCCTTCGTGCACGGCGTGGTGGATGGTGTCGATCGGGATGCCCTCACGCGCCCAGCCCGCCGCGGCGTTGCGCAGCAGCAGGGTCTTCTCCGGGATGTCGCTGCCGTCGAGCATGCTGACGGCCAGTTCCAGACACAAGCGGGTGATGTTGGTGATGTCGCCGTTGAGCGCCTCACCCGGGAGGGTCCGGCAGTGCGCGACGGTCTCGATGAAGTGGCCGACCATTTTGCGAGACAGATTCCGCACGTCCCGCAGTGAAGAACTGGCCGGGCGGCCCGAGAGGGTCAGATCCGGGCCTGCCGAATCGGTGATGGACATGTGACTCCTTCAGTCCCCGATCACGGAAAGTACTCCACGGTAACTTGACCGGGTCGACGTGCCGAGGGTCGCGCCCCCGGTTGGGGACACCACCCGAACCGCGCGCTGCGCGTCTGTGAAGCCTCACAAGTCGTATTCGCGCGGTCGAATTCTTTCGATCCCCGTCGTAACGTCGGTAGCAGCAGGGTCGCCGGGCGGAGGGAGGGCCATGACTATCGGCCCGCACGAGAAAGATCGGGACATCGCCGAGGTGCCCGCGAGATCCGATCGTGGCACCCGTCGCGGTGGTCCCGACGCACTGATTCGAATGGGGCTGGAGTTGGCCCTCGTGCTGGTCGACGCGGCCGAGGCGGCGGGCAGTCTCGCCCTGGGCCGATTCGAGCACGCGGCCACCCGGTGCGCCCAGGCGGGAATCCCGATCGAAGCGGTGCACGCCGTCCTGCGCGACAGCGTCGACGCGGGCCTCGCCGGGCCGGTGGCCGATTCGCCCGAGCGACGCACCCCGCATGACCAGGTCGAGCCCGGCGTTCTCAGCGAATTCCTCGAGGCGCTGAACTCGGTCGTGGCGCGCAGTTACGCCAACTGATCCGACCGGGTCACGGTCCGCTCACAGCGCGGCGACCAGCGCCGCGCTCTCCAGTGCGCATCCGTACCCGATGGTGATGCCCGAGCCGCCGTGGCCGTAGTTGTGGACGACGGGTGTGCCGGGCAGCACCGCGGTGTCGAGTTCCACGCGGACTTCCCGGCGACCAGGGCGCAGTCCCACGACGGTTTCCAGCACTTCGCTACCCGCGAGAGCGGGCACCAGATCGCGGCAGCGCCGCAGAATCGATCGGGTGAGGCCGGGAGCCGGCGCCGTGTCCCACTCGCCGATGTCCAGGGACCCGCCCAGCACGCAGTCGTTCGCGCGCGGATGGACGTAGGCGCGGCCGAGCGGATGGGCCTCGTCGCGGACCGAGACGGACAGTCCGGGATTCGTGACCCGCACGATCTGACCGCGGATCGGATACGCCTCCCGATCGCCGACGAGTTCGGCGGCGCGCAGACCGGCGCAGTTGAGCACGACGTCCGGCGACAGGTCGGCGAGCTCGTCGAGCCGTCGCACAGTGCGCGGCACGCGGCGCGCGCCCGCCTCGTCCACTTGCGCACTGAGAAAGGGCAAGTAGGTCGGCATCTCCACCAAGGGAACTTCGAAACGGAACCCGAATCGGTAGCCGGGCGGCAGTTCGGCGCGATCGGCCGACCGGAACGAGCGCACCGATAGCGACCATTCCGGTATCGGGGGTTCGGCGCGATACAGCGCCATCGATGAGCACATCCGCACCCCCGGCACACCCGCGGCAGCCAGCCGCGCCAGGTGCTCGAAAGTGATATCGCTCCAGGCCCGCACCCGATCGGCGGGGCCCGCGGCGGTCGGAAACCAGACCGCGGCGGCCAGGAAAGACGTCGTCGCCGTGATCGGCTCGGCGCTGACGACGATGACCTCGTGCCGCGCCCGGAGCAGTTCGGCCGCGGTGGACAGACCCGTGATGCCCGAGCCGAGGACGACGATCCGCATGAAGGCGACCCTATCGACCCCCCGCCCGCGAGGGCTGTCGCCGCAGCACCGCCCGTGGGGAGCCGTGCTGTTCGGCTGACTAGCCGACCGGACCCTGGGTATTGCGTGCACATGGACGATGGGCGCCTGACGGTCGGCGTAGAAGAAGAATTCCTGCTTGTCGACCCCCGCACCGGCGCGCCGGTGGCACGCAATGTCGAAGTGGCGCGCACCGCCGAGGAGATCGGGGTCGACCTGCAACTCGAGCTGACGCGCTGTCAGGTGGAGACCAGCACGGCGGTACACACCGACATCGGCGCACTGCACCGGCAGTTGCGGGAGTTGCGCCGCGATATCGCCGCGTGCGCCGAGCGCAACGACGCACGCCTGCTCGCGGTCGGCATCCCGCCCACCGTCCCGCACGACTTCCCCGTCACCGATACGCCGCGTTACCAGCGCATCGCCGAGAACTTCGGCATGCTCGCCCACGAGCAGGGGCTGTCGGGCTGCCACGTGCACGTCGGCGTCCCCGACGCCGAAACCGCGGTCCAGGTCAGCAATCACCTGCGGCCGTGGCTGCCGCAACTGCTGGCGATGACCGCGAATTCGGCCATCTACCGCGGCACCGAAACCGGATTCGCCAGCTGGCGCAGCATCCTGTGGCGGCGGTGGCCCAGCGCGGGGCCACCACCGTATTTCGAGTCCGCCCGTGATTACGAGGCGATGGTCGCGATGATGCTCAACAGCGGCAGCATCCTGGACAAGCAGATGGTCTACTGGGACGTTCGTCCCTCGGTCTCGTTCCCGACCGTCGAAGTGCGGGTGAGCGACATCCCGGCCACGGTCGAGGAGACCGCGCTCTTGGCGGCGCTGGTGCGCGCCATCGTCGTCACAGCGCGCAAATCGTTGGCCGCGGGACATATCGCACCGCAGGTACCCGCCGAAGTGCTGCGTGCGGCGTACTGGAAAGCCGCCCGTTCGGGATTGGACGGCGACGGGGTCGATCCCTACGACAGCAACGTGGCGCCGGTGCGCGACCTGCTGTTGCGGCTGATCGAGCACGTGGCCCCCGCACTGGAGCAGGCAGGCGACCGGCAGTTCGTCGACGAGGCGTTCGCACACCTGCTCGCGCGCGGCAACGGCGCGCATCGGCAGATCGCGGCGCTGCGGGTGCGCGGCGAGATCAATGACGTCGTCGAGGAGGTCGCGCGCGCGACCCTCGAAGGGTGCGACTAGCCAAGGGCGTCTCGGCGCCGCCACCGGCGGCTTGTCGACACTCCTCAGCCCAGCGTGATGGCGGCGATCTGCGGCGAGGTCGGGCGCGGCGATCCTTTCGCGGGTTCGATCGTGACGGCGAGGACGTCCGCGGGATCGAATCCGGTCGCCACGCCCGCCTGCGGCACGCCGGTCAGCACGCCCGCCGAACGCGGCGTACCCGCGGACGACACGACCCAGAGCTGATATGCCCGGCCGGGCGGTGGCGCGGGTACCGCGTCTAAGGTGACCGCGACGGCGCCGAGCCGGGCGCAGGTGTGCACTGTCAGCGTGCCGCCGCCGGACAGCTCGATCACCCGGGAACGCGCGTCCGGTTGCCTCGAGACCTGCTCGGCCGTGACGGCCACGGCATGCGACCCCGCGTTCCGCTCGGCCACCACCACGGCGCCCACACCCGCCGTGACGGCCACCGCGGCGGCCACCATCAACCGGGCGAGGCGACGGTGGCGGAGGACTTCGCGACGGCGCCGCGCGCCGGGACGCGAGTCGTCGATCGCCCCGAGGATCTTCGACTCCAGGGTCGGTGGTGGATTCACTGCGGCGGTCGCGCTCAGTGCCGCCAGGGTCTCCCGAATCCCGTGCACCGCCGCCGCGAACGCCGCGGCCGTGCCGGAATCGGCCTTCACGAGCCGGTTTTCGATGCGCCTGCGCTCGATCTCGGCGACCGCGTCCATCGCGTAGGGGTACGCCAGGTCGAGCAGATCCGCGCGGGGGAACTCGGTACCGGTCATCGCCGGTCACCTCCGGTCGGTAGCCGTGGGTGCGCTCCATTCACCCGTAGAGCGCTCGCCGCTGCCTCCGCACGCGAACCTTCTCCGGACTCCGCAGGCGAACGACCGCGCGTGGTGGGACCCGCGCCGCGGTTTCGGCGCACCTGCCCTGTGCCAACCCGCATGCCTTGACTTCGCGGCGAACGGCCTCGCGGATTGGATTCTCGCCATATCCGGCACGAACACGGGTACGCTGCTCGTCCGCCGGAATCGTCCCGATCGTCTCGGTCGGGGCGTTGCCGGGTGCACGGCAGGCCGGCCCGCCCTGCAACCCGGGGCCCGTCCACGCTCGACGGCGGAACCGTACCGCTCACCGACGCAGAGGAGAATACCGATGCTCACCGTGCTCCGCGATGAACGCGACGTCCCGCTCGAGCACGTCACCGTGGCGCTGGGCTGGGACCCCGCTACCCGTTCGCGCTTGCTCGGCCGGCGCGAGGAGATCGATCTCAACGTCGCTGCCCTGCTGTTCGCCGCGGACCGGCTCGTCGACGTCGTGTATCACGAGCAGCTCACCTCGACGGACGGGGCCGTCCGCCTGCACGGCGACAGCCTCACCGGAGAAGGGACGGGCGACGACGAGGTCATCAGCGTGGACCTGTCCCGCCTCTCCCCAGATGTCACCACCGTGCTGTTCCTCATCACCAGCTACACCGGCCGGACGCTCGATCGGATCGCGAACGCCTACTGCCGGGTGATCGACACCGCGGCGGGTACCCAGCTCGCCCGCCACGAGCTGACCGGCGGCGGCTCGCACACCGGCATGGTGCTCGGTCGAGTGCGTCGCGCCGACGGCGTCTGGCACTTCGACGGCATCGGCGCGGGCTTGCAGGCACGGCACCCGGTCGAGGCCGTTGCGCAGATCGGCGCCTACATCGAGTGACCTCCGACCGATTTCGCCTGCCCCGCAATCGCTTCGGAGACCGTCGGCGCCGGCGATCGCGGGTCGGCGCTGCCCGCGCGCCGGTTACCCGGGCCGCGTCCGACCGGCCCGATGTCCGATTGGAGTCCGGTCGAGCGGGTAGTCGCCGTGGAGGAGGTGTGACATGCCGAAGGAGGTCTCATGACCGAGACGACACAGATTCCGCCGCCCGCGAACACACGGTCGGTCACCGAACTGGTGGAGGACGCCACCGCACAGGTATCCCGGCTCATCCGCGACGAACTCCAGCTCGCCCGGGTCGAGATGCGGGAGAAGGGCAAACGGTTCGGGCTCGGCGCCGGCTTGGCGGGGGTCGCGGCGCTGCTGGCGTTCTACGGCGGCGCGGCGTTGGTCGCCGCGGCCGTGCTCGGCCTCGCCGAGGTCCTGCCGGGCTGGGCGTCGGCGCTCATCATCGCGGGCGCGCTGCTGGTGGTCGCGGCGATCCTCGGGCTGTCCGGGAAGAAGAGCGTGGAGCACGCGGCTCCGCCCATACCGCAGGAAGCGGTCGAGGGCGTGCGCGAGGACATCGAGGTGATCAAGGACAGGAGGCGGGGATGAGTGACAGCCGACCCCGGGCCGGGCAGCCCACCGACGACGTCGCGGCCTTGCGCCGCGACCGCGACCAGGCCAGAGCGGAACTCGGCAGGACGGTCGAAGAGCTGGGCCACAAGCTCGACGTGCCCGCGCGGAGCAAGGAGAAGGCACACGATGCCGTCGAGGCGACACAGCATGTGGCGTCCGAGGCGGCGCTCGCTGTCGCGGACAAGGCCCAGAAGGCCCGCACGAGCGCCGCGAACCTCGTCCACCGGGCGGCGACGACGCCCGAGCCGATCGCCGCGCGCGGCAGGCAGGCCGGCGGCGCGCTGCGCGCGCATCCGGTCCCGGTGGCCCTCGGCGCGGCGGTGATCGCGGCGGTGGTGTGGCAGAGCGTGCGGAGGCGGCGATGAAGACGCTCTACAAACCGCTCGGCCTGGTGATCAGCGTGCTCGGCGGCCTGGCGGCGAACGCCGTGTTCACCAAGGTGTGGACCCAGATCACCGGTGAGAACCAGGCCCCGTCCTCGACCGCGCGAGACCACTCCTGGCGCGAGGTGCTGTTCGCCGCGGCCTTGCAGGGCGCGGTGTTCGGCCTGGTCAAGGCCACGATCGATCGCGGGCGCGAGCGGTTACGAATCGCTCACCGGCACTTGGCCTGACTAGCGCCGCCGTGCCGGTGCGGCAGTCCACCGCCGCCCGAAATCGCTGCCGCCGCCGTGAGTTCGGACACTCCTTCGAGGTGTCCGAACTCACGGCGGCGGCATTCGTTGTGCACGGGGACCGATTTCCGTACCCGCGCGAAAGCGTCCTACGGCACCTGATTGCGCCTGGTCCGAGGCGCGACGCGGCGCACAGGGTGATCGCACCGGAGCGCGATGGGGTAAGTTGGCCGCGGAATGCTCGCTCTCTGTGCCGTGTCCGACTGCGCAAGAGATGCGAACCTGAGCGGAGGTCGACGTGGCGTACTGCCGAGGACGCGTGGCCGGCACGGGAGGTGGATTGTGAGTTCCGAAAGCGCGCCCCGGGCGCTGGAGGTCGAGGTGCGGTCGGCGGAGGGCACGGTGGTCGTGACCGTGCACGGCGAGATAGACATGGCCTCCGCGCCACGCTTGCAATCGGCGCTCGACGAGGCGCTGCGCGACACACCGGCCGCGGTTGTGGTAGACATGTCGGACGTCGGGTTCCTCGGCTCCGCCGGGCTGAGCGTGCTGCTGGCGGCCTCGGAGGCCACTGGTTCTGGCGGCTTGCGTGTGGTCCCCAGTGACGCGGCGCGCAGGCCGATCGAGGTCACCGCGCTGGACCGTTTGCTCACGGTATGCGACTCCGTCGAGGCCGCGCTGGCCGTCGACGAGACCCAAGCCCCAAGCTGACCTTCCCGGCACCGCATCGGTGCCGCTCGGACCCCGCTACGGTTTCGACCCCGCGTCGTCGGGTATGTGCCCGGTCGTCGGCACCGTGCCGATCTGAGCGCACCGGGAGGAGGCCGTATGGCAGACAACCGCGAACACCGACTGGTGGGAGTGCCCGCGGTGGCGGCACTGGCGGATCTCGGATTCGCCTCGGTCGCCTCGGGGGTCATCGCGCGGCGCCGGCCGGTACTGGGCCTGCTCGAACGCACGGGGGCTGATTCGCGGGCCATCGAGCGCGTGCGGCAGCTGCGGCGGGAGTTCGGTGCGGGTCCGGTGGAGCTGGTGGTGCCGGGACGCCGGATCGTGGTCGTTCTCGACCCGCAGGACGTCGGACGGGTCCTGGCCGACGCGCCGACGCCGTTTCACCCGGCCAATCGCGAGAAGCGCGCCGCGCTGCGCCAGTTCCAGCCGCACGGTGTCCTGCTGTCCGAGGGCCCGATCCGCGATCAGCGCCGGGCCGTGAACGAGGCGGCGCTGGAGTCTGCCGAGCCGCTGCATCGCCTGGCGGGGCCGTTCGCCGAGGCCATCGCGGAGGAGGCGCGCGAGATGATCGTGTCCGCCCTGCACCGCGGTCACCTGGACGCGCGGCAGTTCACCACGCGGTGGTGGCGGCTGGTGCGACGGATCGTGCTCGGTGAGCGGGGCCGCGACGACACGGTGCTCACCGACGAGCTGTCCCGGCTGCGCTCCGCGGGCAATTGGTCGTTCCTGGCGCCCGCGCATCGCAGGCAGCGCGACCAGTTCACCAATCGGCTCTACCGTCACGTCGAGTCCGCTCCGCCGGACAGCCTCGCCGGGGCACTGGCCGCGGTGCCCGCGGGCGGGGCCACCGATCCGGTCGGGCAGATACCGCATTGGCTGTTCGCTTTCGACGCGGCGGGCATCGCGCTGAGCCGGGCACTGGCGGTGCTGAGCACCCATCCCGAGCACCACGCCCGCGCCCTGGCGGATGCCGTCGACCCGGACCGCGTCGACCTGCGCGGCTATCTGCGCGCCTGCGTGCTCGAGTCGGTACGGCTGTGGCCGACCACACCCATGCTGCTGCGCGACATCACCGCCGACACCCGATGGCGCGACGGCGAGGAGCGCTTCACCATCGCGGCGGGCGCGGCACTGATGATCGCGGTTCCGGCGTTCCACCGCGACGCCGAGCTGCTGCCGTTCGCCGACCAGTTCGTCCCGGAGATCTGGCTCGACGGCCGCGCGGAGCAGTACCCCCAGTTGGTGCCGTTCAGCGCGGGCCCCGCCGACTGCCCGGGCCGCAACCTGGTGCTGTTCGTCACCAGCGCGCTCCTCGCGCACCTGTTGACCTCCGCCGACTTCCGGCTGCGGTCCACGCCCCGGCTGTACCCGGACGCTCCGCTGCCGGTGACCCTGAACAATTTCGGGCTCGACTTCACCGTCGAGCCGTGCATGACGCAGACCGGCTGATCGTCTGTCGCGGAAGGCCGGTTTCCGCGACAGCTGCCATGATCGAGCCATGCTGGAAACCTCCGCACGCCTGTTGCGGCTGTTGTCGCTGCTGCAACTGCGGCGCGACTGGACCGGGCCCGCGCTGGCCGAACGGCTCGGCGTCTCCACCCGGACCGTGCGCACCGACATCGAGCGCCTGCGGACACTCGGGTACCCCGTGCACGCCACGCCGGGCGCCGCGGGCGGCTACCGGCTCGGGGCCGGGTCTGCGCTGCCGCCGCTGCTGCTGGACGACGAGGAGGCCGTGGCGGTGGCGGTCGGACTGGTCACCGCCGCCAACGGAGCGGTCACCGGCATCGAGGAGACGTCGGTGCGGGCGCTGACGAAACTGCGGCAAGTGTTGCCGTCCCGATTGCGCCACCGCGTCGACACGCTGACAGCGGCCACCGTGCACGTAGCCGGCGACGGACAATCGACCGTGGACGCGGCGGTGCTGACCGCGGTCGCGGACGCGATCCGGGCGAGCGAGCGCTTGCGCTTCGACTACGAAAGCCATGGCGGCGCACCCTCCAGCCGGGATGTCGAGCCGCACCGGATGGTGCACTGGTGGGGTCGCTGGTACCTGGTCGCGTGGGATGTGGGGCGCGGCGACTGGCGTACCTTCCGCGTCGACCGGATCGCGCCGAAGGTTCCGCACGGGCCGCGATTCACGCCCCGCGCCGTCTCCGAGGAGGAGATCGCCGAGCGAGTGCAGCGCGGCGTGGGCGCCGCCACCTGGCGCTACCGCGCCCGGGTCCGCATGGCCGCCCCGGCGGAAGTGATCCGGGCACGGCTGCCCGCGGCGGTGGAGGTGACCCCGGACGGGCCGGAACACTGTGTGGCGCTGGTGGGTTCGGACTCCCCCCGGATGCTGACGTGGTATCTCGGCCTCGCCGATGTCGAGTTCGAGGTGCTCGACTCCCCCGCGCTCGCCGAACACCTGATCGCCACCGCCGACCGTTTCCAGCGGGCGGCCGGGCGGAAATGACGTGGAATCGCCGGCATTTCGCGTAGACGAAACGGCCGCGCTCGATGCCAGGCATCGAGCGCGGCCGACAGCGCCCTGCGAATCAGTCCGGCACTACCGGCTGGCGCCCGCGGCGGCACCGATGAGGCCGCCGACCACGCAACCGGGAAAGACCCCGACGATGAAGAACACGAGACCGACCAGAGCCCCGATGGCACAACCGATCGCCACCCCACCCAATGTGGACCCCGCGTCACCGATGAACTGCGGCGCGCCCGGTTCCGGGACGGCGGTTCCGATGGGGCTCAAGGTCAATGTCGTCCCGGCCGCATCGATGTCGGGCGCCACTTCGACCTGCTGGCCGAACATGGACACCATGGTCGTGGGCACCGTGGTCACGACCGACCCGTCGGGCCCAAGCACCGCGATCCCCCCCGGCGTGCGGGCGAAGGTACCGGAGTCGAGCGTGACCACAGCGCTCGTCCGGTCCGGCGCGACGGACGTGGTGTAGGCCACACCGCTCTCGTTCCCGCTCACCACGGGGTCGTAGACCTCGGTTTGCCCGTACGCCGTCGCAGCGGTCACGCCCGTGGCGGCAATGGTCAGCAGCGTGGTCGCAACCAATTCTCTGAACTTCATGAGCCTTCCCATCCTCAGCAGATTCGATCTGTCGTTACCTGGGTACAGCCGTGAAACACTAGCGATTATAGGCGTTGGGCATCACCATTTCCGGTACTTGAGAATGTCCGAAATGTCTTGCCCGCCAAGCTGTTCGGCAGTTGTCAGGAGATGATGGGAAGGCGGCTCCTACTACTCCAGCTCCCCCTCGGTCTCCAAGTAGACCTGCCGCAGCCGATCGAGCGTGTCCGGTTCGGGGTGTTCCCACAGTGTGCGCTCGGCCGCCTCCAGCAGCCGCTCGGCAATGCCGTGCAACGCCCAAGGATTGGACTGCTCCATGAACTTCCGGTTCACCTCGTCGAAAACGTAGCTCTCCGTGAGCTTCTCGTACATCCAATCGGCCACCACGTTGGTGGTGGCGTCGTAGCCGAACAGGTAGTCGACGGTCGCCGCCATTTCGAACGCGCCTTTGTAGCCGTGCCTGCGCATCGCCTCGAGCCACCGGGGGTTCACCACACGAGCCCGGAACACCCGCGCCGTCTCCTCGGACAGCGTCCTGGTGCGCACCGCGTCCGGACGGGTGCTGTCGCCGATGTAAGCCTCCGGGTTCTTGCCCGTCAGCGCGCGCACCGTCGCGACCATGCCGCCGTGGAACTGGAAATAGTCGTCGGAGTCGGCGATGTCGTGCTCGCGGGTGTCGGTGTTCTTGGCCGCCACGGCGATCCGCCGATACGCGCCGCGCATGTCCTCGGCGGCGGGCGCGCCGTCGAGGTCGCGCCCGTAGGCGTAGCCGCCCCAGGTGGTGTACACCTGCGCGAGGTCGTCGTCGGTGCGCCAGCTCTTCGAATCGATCAGCTGCAACAGACCGGCCCCGTAGGTACCGGGCTTGGAGCCGAAGATGCGGGTGGTGGCGCGCCGCCGGTCGCCGTGCTCGGCGAGATCGGCCTGGGCATGCGCCCGCACGTAGTTCGCCTCGCCCGGCTCGTCCAGGTCGGCGACCAGGCGGACCGCATCGTCCAGCAGGGCGAGCACGTGCGGGAACGCGTCGCGGAAGAAGCCGCTGATGCGCACCGTCACATCGATGCGGGGACGGCCGAGCTCGGCGAGCGAGATCACCTCGAGCGTGCTGACGCGACGGCTCGCCTCGTCCCAGACCGGCCGGACACCCAGCAGCGCGAGGACTTCGGCGATGTCGTCGCCGGAGGTGCGCATGGCGGAGGTGCCCCAGATCGACAGGCCCACCGACCGCGGATACTCGCCGTGGTCGGCGCGGTAGCGCTCCAGCAGGGATTCCGCCATGGCCTGTCCGGTCTCCCAGGCCAGCCGGGACGGCACGGCCTTGGGATCGACCGAGTAGAAATTGCGTCCGGTCGGCAGGACGTTGATCAGGCCGCGCAACGGCGAACCGCTCGGGCCCGCCGGGATGAACCCGCCGTCGAGCGCGTGCAGCACCCGCTCGATCTCCACGCCGGTCTGCCGCAGGCGCGGCACCACCTCGCCGGCCGCGAACCGCAGCACCCGGCGCACCTGCGGGTCGTCGGTGATGCCGTCCACGGCCTCGGGCGACCAGTCCGCCGCTTGCAACGCCGCGACCAGCGCGCGGGCGCGGTCCTCCACGGCGTCCACGCGCTCGCGCGCCTCCCCGCCCGACTCGTCCAGGCCGAGGGCTTCGCGCAGACCGGGCACGGTGCGCTCGCCGCCCCACAGCTGGCGCGCGCGCAGCATGGCCAGCACCAGGTCGAGTTCGCTCTCCCCGGCCGGGGCCTGTCCGAGGATGTGCAGGCCGTCGCGAATCTGCACATCCTTGATCTCGCACAGCCAGCCGTCGACGTGCAGCAGCATGTCGTCGAAGGAGTCCTCGTCCGGGCGCTCGGTGAGGCCGAGGTCGTGGTCCATCTTCGCGGCGCGCATCAGCGTCCAGATCTGCTGGCGGATGGCGGGCAGCTTGGCCGGGTCCAGCGCGGAGATGTTGGCGTGCTCGTCGAGCAACTGCTCCAGACGTGAGATGTCGCCGTAGCTTTCGGCCCGGGCCATCGGCGGGATCAGGTGATCCACCAGGGTGGCGTGCGCGCGCCGCTTGGCCTGGGTGCCCTCACCGGGGTCGTTCACCAGGAACGGATAGATCAGCGGCAAGTCGCCGAGGGCGGCATCGGTTCCGCACGACGCCGACATGCCCAGCGTTTTACCCGGCAGCCACTCCAGGTTCCCGTGCTTGCCCAGGTGCACCATCGCGTCCGCGCCGAAACCGTCGGGCGAGCCGAGCCACCGGTAGGCCGCCAGGTAGTGGTGGCTGGGTGGCAGATCGGGGTCGTGGTAGATCGCGACGGGGTTCTCGCCGAAACCACGCGGCGGCTGCACCATGAGCGCGACATTGCCGAACCGCAAGGCGGCGATGACGATCTCCCCGTCCGGGTCGGACGAGCGGTCGACGTAGAGTTCGCCCGGCGGCGGCCCCCACGCTTCCACGACGGCGTCGCGCAGGTCGCCGGGCAGGGTGTCGAACCAGGCCGCGTACGTGGCCGCGCCGATGCGGATCGGGTTGCCCTCGAGCTGTTCGGCGGTCAGCCAGTCGGGGTCCTGGCCGCCCGCCGCGATCAGGGCGTGGATGAGGGCGTCGCCGTCCTGTTCTTCCAGGCCGGGGACCTCGCCGGGCGCGCCGAGATCGTAACCGGCGGCGCGCATTTCGGTGAGCAGGCGGATCGCGCTGGCCGGGGTGTCCAGGCCGACGGCGTTGCCGATGCGGGCATGCTTGGTCGGGTAGGCCGACAACATGACCGCGATGCGCTTGCGCGCGGCGGGGATGTGGCGCAGCCGCGCGTAGCGCGTCGCTATGCCCGCGACCCGGGCGGCGCGCTCGGGATCGGGGACATAGGTGGACAGGCCGTCGGCATCGAATTCCTTGAACGAGAACGGGACCGTGATGATCCGTCCGTCGAACTCCGGCACCGCGACCTGGGTGGCGACATCCAGCGGTGACAGCCCGTCGTCGTTGGCCTCCCACTGCGCGCGGCCGGTGGTCAGGCACAGGCCCTGCAGGATGGGCACGTCCAGGTCGGCGAGCGCGCCGACATCCCAAGCCTCGTCCTCGCCGCCCGCCGACGCGGTGGCGGGCTTGGTACCGCCGGCGGCCAGCACCGTCACCACCAACGCGTCGGCGCGGCGCAAGGTCGCGATCAACTCGGGTTCGGGGGTGCGCAGCGACGCGCAGTACAGCGGCAGCGCCCGCGCGCCCGCCTGTTCGATCGCGGTGCACAGCGCGTCGACGTAGGCGGTATTGCCCGCCAGATGCTGGGCGCGGTAGTAGATCACCGCCACCGTCGGCCCGTCGGCCTGCTTGGTGGCGACCCGGTCCAGTTCGCCCCAGCTGGGCAGCTGGATCGGAGGTTCGAAACCGTGGCCGGTCAGCAGCACGGTGTCGGACAGGAAATTGTGCAGCTGGCGCAGATTCTCCGGGCCACCGGCGGCGAGGTAGTTGTGCGCGTCGGCCGCGACACCGCCCGGGACGGTGGAGCATTCCATCAGTTCGGCGTCCGGGGCGATCTCGCCGCCGAGCGCCACGAGCGGGATCCCGCTCGCGCGCAGCGCTTCCAGCCCGTCCTCCCAGGCCCGCTTGCCACCGAGGATGCGCACGATCACCAGATCGGCGCCGTCGAGCAGGCCGGGCAGGTCGTCGACCAGCAGGCGAGCCGGATTCCCCCAGCGATAGCCGGCGCCGCTGGCGCGGGCACTGAGCAGATCGGTGTCGGACGTGGACAACAACACAATCACGGGTGGCAGCCTTCCTCGGGTGACGCGCCCATCGGGGGTTCGCTGCTCGCCGGGGAGGGTCTGGCTTTCTACAGTGGCGCGACCGCACCGGACTTTCACCGGTTTCCTCGTCGTCCGCCGAGCACGCCGATGCTACCTGCCGTTCGGGTCGGCCTCGTCCACGCGTCCGCCCCGCCGCACCGTCCGGCGGTCGCCGTCGCTCGCCCGGGCGGCGAGGAAGTCGTCCACGAGCCGCGCGCATTCGGCCGGGGTGGTCGGCGCGAGTCCGACCAGCCTGGCGAAGACGATCGGGCCGACGAGCTGGGTCAGCGCCAGCGTCACGTCGAACTCGCCGAGTTGCGCGCGCACCTCGGGATCCCCGAACAGCTGGTCGAACGGCTTGCGGTACTGCTCGATGAGCCGCTGACGCAGCGAGGTGAACGCCGGACCCGCGCCGGAGGCACCATGCTCGCCGGTGGCCAGCCACGCCAGCGTGGACATCTGCAACGGGGCCTCGTTGACGACCGCGGCCTGTCTGCTGAGCAATTCGGTGAGCCGTTGCCGCAGCGGACCATCCGGCGGCGCCTCGATGACCGGAGGGAGCAGACGCTCGAGCGTGGCGGCGCGCAACTGCACGGCGTTGTCGAAATGCCGGTACAGCGTGGTGCGCGCCACCTTCGACATGGTCGTCACCGCTTCGACGGTGACCGCTTCCAGCCCACCGGATTTCAGCAGCGCCGTCGCGGCGTCGAGCAACCTGGCGCGGGAGCGCAGCTTGCGCGGATCGACCTCGTCACCGGGATCGAGGTGGTGCGGGGGCGGTTCTGCGGCACCGGTCATGGCTCGAAACATTCCTCCTCCGCGACGCCTATCGCCACCCCGCCCACTTATGCTACTGATAGTAGCGTAGCGATACTGACAGTTCCGTTCTGCCTGGAGGTGCCATGGAGTCCACCACGAGACGTTTGTCAGCCGCTCAGCGCTGGATGTTGACGATCTCCTGTGCCGCCGTGGCCTTGGTGGTCGCGTCGATGGCGGCGTTGTACACCGCACTGCCGGAGATCGCCGCCGCCACCGGGGCCAGTCAGCAGCAGCTCACCTGGGTCATCGACGGATACACCCTGGCGCTGGCCTGCCTGGTCCTCCCGGCGGGTGCGCTCGGCGACCGGTATGGGCGGTGCGCCGTGCTGATCATCGGGCTGTTCGTCTTCGCGGCGGCCTCGGCGGCGCCCGTACTGCTGGACACGGCCGGCTGGTTGATCGCGGGCCGGACGGTGGCCGGTGTGGGCGCGGCTCTGGTCATGCCCTCGACGCTGTCGCTGATCACCGCCGGCTTTCCCGAGTCGCGGCGGAGCAATGCCGTCGGGCTGTGGGCGGGTGTCGCCGGCGCGGGGGCGGTGCTGGGCATCCTCGGGTCGGGCCTGCTGCTGGAGCAGTGGTCGTGGAGGTCGATCCTGCTCGCCATGTCCATCGCGGCCCTGCTCCTGATGATCGCGGGGTTCACGCTGCCGGAATCGGTCGACCGGGCCCGACCCGAGCTGGACCCGTGGGGCGCGCTCACCTCGGCAGCGGCCGTCGGATCGCTGGTGGTGGCCGCGATCGCGGCGCCCGAGCGCGGATGGCTGGATCCGCTGGTGATCGGCACGGCCGTAGTCGCGGTGCTGGCGACGGTGGCGTTCGTGGTGGTGGAGACACGGGTGGCACACCCCTTGCTGGATGTGCGCCTGTTCACCTATCGAGGCTTCGGTTCCGGGACCGCGGCGGTAACCTTGCAGTTCCTCGTGTGCTTCGGGACATTCCTGCTGATGGTCCAGTTCCTGCAGCTGATCCTCGGGTACGGGCCGCTGCTGTCGGCGCTGGCGATGGCGCCGATGGTCGTGCCGATGGTGGCGATCTCCGCGGTGGCGCCCCGGCTGGCCGAACGGGCCGGACTGCGGCTACCGATAGCCGGCGGGCTGGCGATCATCGGGATCGCGCTCATCGCGCTCTCCGGCCTCGACGTCGACAGCACCTACGTCGATCTGCTCTGGCCGTTCCTGATCATGAGCAGCGGTACCGGACTGTGCACCGCACCCGCGACGGCCGCGATCATCGCGGGCACCCCGGTGGAGAAACACAGCGTCGCCGCCGCGGTGAACGACGCGGCACGCGAAGTGGGCGCGGCGGTCGGCATCGCCATCGCGGGCAGCATCCTGGCCGCCGGGTACAGCGCTCGCATCGCGCCCGCCTTGCCGCGGGTGCCCGAACAGATTCGCGAACCGGTCGGCGACTCACTGGCCGCGGCGCTGCAGGTCACCGAGCGGGTGGGCCCGCAAGCCGCTCCCCTGGCCGAGTTCGCCGAGTCCGCCTTCGTCTACGGCGCCCAGCAATCCGCGCTGGCGCTGGGCATTCTCACCCTCGTCGCCGCGATACCGATCGGCATGTGGGCGCCGGGACGGTCGCGCGTGGAAGCGAAACCCGCGCCCGCGCGACCGGAAACGCAACCGACGACGCCGCGATGACAGCTCGCGATGCCGCCGGGCACGACCGAACAGCACGGCACCGTCGCAGATGTGACAGCGGTACGCGAGACGATTGCGCGAACCCGATCCGGGTCGCCGAACGATCCCCCCGCGCACACACCGGACCTACACCAGGTCCGCGTTCCCGTCGATCACCTTGAGGTGGTAGTGGAATCGGTTGACCCGCCACCCGTCCGCCGTGCGTTCGACGCCGAGGGTGTAGCTGCCGACGAAGGTGCGGGTCTTGCCCTCGACCGCGGCGTTCTTGACGTGCACCGCGATGGCGTCCGCGTGCACGCGCGCCGTATCACCGTCCAGATCGATGAGATGGTTGCCCGACTGGTGGTGCACCCCGTCGAGGTCGGCGAGGCCGGTGCGCCAATCCGCGATGATGTCGGCGGCGGCCCGCTCCCCGACCGGCCCGCCGAACCCGCCGTCGAAATCCACGCTCGGCGTGAAGACCTCGGCCGCCAACTCTTCCCAGCGCTTCTGATCGGTGTGTACGAACATTTTGGTGATCACATCGATGATGGCGAGCCGGTCGGCGAGCGTGGAGATTTCGGACATACGGCGACCTTAGTCGGCGCGTGCGTGCGAGGTCTTGCGGACCATCCCGCCCAGCAGCACCAGTCCGGTGTCCGGAAGACCGTCGTCGAGCCACTGTTGCAGCGGAACAACACCGGGATCGATCATTGTCTTTGCCGCCCAGCAGATAGTCGTATACCCGGGCGGAATTCGGCAGATTCGGATCGACGCCTCGCGGTGCTCGCTCCATGCCGCATACCGTACCTCCCCGATCACCCCGGTCGGATCGTAACGAATTGTTCCTTATCCGTTGCCGCCGTTCGTTTTTGCGAAGCGAACGGCCCCTCCCGCCGATGACCGACTTGCCGAGACCTTGCGCGCCACCGAAGCACTGTTCTTCGGCCCGGCGGCACGACTGCGCACGTACGTATTGCCCGGCAGCGGGCACTCGGTGAACCTCGCGCGCAACACCGCGGAGTATCGAGCCGCCGTCATCGACTGGGTGCGTTCGATCGGCGGGTGAGCGGCCGTTCGCTGTGCCGGGCTCGCGCGTCCGTAGGCTGGATGCGCTATGACACGACGCGCTCCTGACTCCTGCCCGGGCGTGCTGCGGCTGCACGAGGCCGCCGACGGGCCGCTGGCACGAATCCGCGTGCCCGGCGGTCGCCTGGATCCCGCCCAGGTGCAGGCGCTGGCCGAGGCCGCGCTCGACCTGGCGGACGGGAACATCGAACTCACCTCCCGGGGCAACGTCCAATTACGCCGGGTGCGCGACGCCGGGACGCTGACCAACCGGCTCGCGGCCGCGGGCCTTCTGCCGAGCACCACGCACGAACGGGTGCGCAACATCATCGCCTCGCCGCTGTCCGGCCGGATCGGCGGCCTCGCGGACGTGCACCCCCTGGTTCCTGCGCTGGACACCGGCCTGCTCGCCTCGCCGCGGCTGGCCGGCCTGCCCGGCCGGGTCCTGTTCACCCTCGACGACGGACGCGGAGATGTCAGTGGGCTCGGCCCCGACATCGGGGTACACGCGACCGGGACCGACGAGTTCGCCCTGCTGCTGGCAGGCGGCGACAGCGGCCTGCGGCTCCGCGCCGCCGACGCGGTGGACGTCGCGCTCGCCGCCGCGCACGCGTTCCTGGACCTGCGCGGCGACGACGCGGGCCGCTGGCGGCTGCACGAGATCGAACACGGCGCCGAACGCGTCGTCGATCGCCTCGGCTTGTCCCCGAGCGCCGAAAGACTCGAATTCTCCACCGGACATCGCGTACCGATCGGATGGCTGGAGCAGGACAACGGATCGGTGGGGCTCGGCGCGGGCGTGCGCCTCGGCTCGCTGCCCGCCCGCACCGCCGAGTTCCTCGCCGCGGTGGAGCGACCGATCTTCGTCACGCCGTGGCGCAGCCTGGTGATCACCGACCTGGCGGAGTGGGCTGCCGAACAGGTGGTGCGCGTCCTGGCGCCGATGGGTTTGATCTTCGACGCCGACTCGCCATGGTTACTGGTCAGCGCCTGCGCCGGACAGCCCGGCTGCGCGAAGTCGCATACCGACGTCCGGGCCGATGCGGCCGGCGCGGTCGACACCGGACGGGTGCTGCCCGGGGCAGCCGACCCGGTCCACGGCCCGCGGACGATATCCGCGACCGACGTCACCGTGGCCGGGCGTCAGCACTGGTCGGGGTGCGACCGCCGCTGCGGCCGCCCGCAGGGTGAGGTCACCGACATCGTCGCGACCGACGAGGGTTATCGCGTCGATTGACCCTCCGGCGGCGCCGGCCGGTCACCTGTCGTGGATCTCCAGCGTGCAGCACTTGACCGAGCCACCGGCCTTCAGCAACTCGGACATCTCGATCCCCACCGGATGGTAGCCACGGGCGCGCAGGGCTGCGCTCAGGTCGGTGGCCGCGCTGCTGAGGAAGACGTGGAAACCGTCGCAGACTCCGTTCAACCCGAGCACCGCGGCGTCCGCGTCGGTGGCCACGATCGCGTCGGGATAGAGCGCGGCCAGCACCGCGCGCGCCGCCGGGCTGAAGGCGGGCGGGTAATAGGCGATGGTTTCGGCGTCCAGCGCAAGCAGCACCGTGTCCAGGTGGTAGAAGCGCGGATCGACCAGTTCCAGCGACACCACGGGCAGCCCGAAGTGGCGCGACACCTCCTCGTGCGCGGCGAGCGAGCTGCGGAAGCCCGTTCCGGCCAACAGCCGGTCGCCGACCAGGAGGAAGTCGCCTTCGCCTTCGTTGCATTCGGCGGCGGCCACCAGATTCGGCAAGCCGTATCCGGCGAACCAGGCGTGGTAGGCCGGGCCTTCCGCGGCGCGCTCCGGGTGGGTGAAGCGGGCCGACATGGCGCGGTCGCCGACGATCAGTCCGCCGTTGGCGGCGAACACCATGTCGGGCAGGCCCGCGATGCCGGGCACCACCTCCACGGTGTGTCCGTGTTCGGCGTAGGTGGCACGCAACGTCTCCCACTGCGCGAGGGCCAGCGCGCGGTCGACGGGCTCGGCGGGATTCATCCAGGGATTGATGGCGTAGGCGACCTCGAAGTGATCGGGACGGCACATCACGAACCGGCGCGGCGACGAACGGCGGGCGGCGGACTCGACAGGGAGGGTGGCTACAGAGGTCAACGGAACTCCCGGTATGAGCGTGGGTTTTCGGCTGATTCGACGGTAGGGGGCCTAGCATTGCGCCAGAAATGACGATTCGTTGCGAATATCGGCCCGAAAACAGCGAATCATTGCTTCCATAGCGAGAAGGTGTGATGTGGACGACCTCGATCGGCGGATTCTCGCGCAACTGTTGAAGAACGCCCGCGCTTCGTTCCAGGAGATCGGTGGCGCGGTCGGATTGTCCGCACCCGCGGTGAAACGTCGGGTCGACCGGCTGGTCGCGGCCAAGCAGATCACCGGGTTCACCGCGCTGGTCAATCCCGCGGCGCTGGGCTGGAAGACCGAGGCGTACGTCGAGGTGTACTACCGCGACAACATCTCCCCGGCCGAACTCAAACGCAGTCTGGAACCGATCCCGCAGGTGGTCGGTGTGTGGACGATCGCCGGCGAGGCCGACGCGCTGGTACACGTGATGGCCACCGACATGGCCGAGATCGAGGTGACCGTGGAACGGATCCGGGAGAACGCTCGGGTCGGGCGTACCCGCAGCGCCATCGTCATGTCCCGGATTCTGGAGCGCCCGCGCACCTGATCCGGCCGCGCCCGCGCGCCGGTAGCCGGTGGCAGGCCCGGAATGCGTAGCCTCCGACCCGGACCGATCTGTCCGGACCCGCACCCATAGGGTGGACCGCATGTCCGACGTACGTGCCAGCTACCTGACCGACGGGGCCGAGATCTACCGTCGCTCGTTCGCGACGATCCGCGCCGAGGCCGATCTCAGCGGTTTCCCGCCGGATGTGGCACAGGTGGTCGTACGGATGATCCACGGCTGCGGTCAGGTGGATCTCGCCGCGGATATCGCCCACTCCCCCGGTGTGGTCGCCTCGGCCCGGGCGGCGCTGCGCGCGGGTGCGCCGATTCTCTGTGACGCGACCATGGTCGCCTCGGGCGTGACCAGGAAACGACTGCCCGCGGGCAACGAAGTCGTATGCACCCTCTCCGATCCGCGCGTGCCGGAGTTGGCCGCGGCCAAAGGCACAACCCGCTCCGCCGCGGCGCTCGACCTGTGGCGCGACCGTCTCGACGGCGCCGTCGTCGCGATCGGCAACGCGCCGACGGCGCTGTTCCATCTGCTCGACCTGCTCGACGCGGGAGCGCCCCGGCCCGCCGCCGTGCTCGGCATCCCGGTCGGATTCATCGGCGCGGCCGAATCCAAAGACGCGCTGATCGATTTCGGCGGCGTCGAATACCTCACGGTGCGCGGCAGGCGCGGCGGCAGCGCCATCACCGCTTCCGCGTTGAACGCGATCGCGAGCGAACAGGAATGAGCACTCCGGGCAAGCTGTGGGGCGTCGGGCTCGGACCGGGCGACCCCGAGTTGGTGACGGTCAAAGCGGCCAACGTGATCGGCGCGGCCGACGTCGTCGCGTTCCACAGCGCGCGCCACGGCCGCAGCATCTCCCGCCGCATCGCGGCGCCGTACATGCGCCCCGGCCAACTGGAGGAGCATCTCGTCTACCCGGTGACCACCGAGACCACCGATCATCCCGGCGGTTACCAGGGCGCGATCGACGAGTTCTACGAACAGGCCGCCGAGCGGCTGGCCGGGCACCTCGCCGCGGGCCGGTCGGTCGCGCTGCTCGCCGCGGGCGATCCGCTGTTCTACAGCTCGTACATGCACATGCACCGGCGGCTGGCCGACCGGTTCGACGCCGAGATCATCCCCGGCATCACCTCCGTGAGCGCGGCGTCGGCAGCGCTGGGAACCCCGCTGGTCGAGGGCGAGCAGGTGCTCACCGTGCTGCCCGGCACCATGCCGGTCGACGAGCTCACCCGGCGGCTGCGCACGACCGACGCGGCCGCGATCATGAAGCTGGGACGCACCTACCCCGGTGTGCGCCGGGCGCTTTCGGATTCCGGACGGCTCGCCGGCGCGTACTACGTCGAGCGCGCGAGCACCACCCAGCAGCGCGTGCTGCACGCGGGCGCGGTCGACGACGCGGAGGTGCCCTACTTCGCCATCGCCCTCGTGCCGGGCCCCGAACCGACCACGCCGCTGCCGCGCCTCGAAGCGGAGACGGCCGGGGCTCAGCGGGTCGCCGCCGCGGAGACGACCGAACGCGTCGGTGAGGTCGTGGTGGTGGGACTCGGTCCCGGCGCGCCGGAGTGGACCACCGACGAAGTGCGCGCGGCGTTGGCGGACGCCACCGATCTGGTCGGCTACACCACCTACTTGAACCGGGTCCCCGAACGCCCGGGGCAGCGCCGGCATGCCAGCGACAACCGGGTCGAGTCCGAGCGCGCGGCCATGGCCCTGGATCTGGCCAAGCGCGGCGCGCGGGTCGCGGTCGTCTCCTCGGGAGATCCCGGCGTGTTCGCGATGGCGGCGGCGGTGCTGGAGGAATCCGGCGATCCGCAGTGGAGCGGGGTGCCGGTCCGGGTGCTGCCCGGCCTCACCGCGGCCAACGCGGTGGCCAGCCGGGTGGGCGCGCCGCTCGGCCACGACTACGCGATGATCTCGCTCTCCGACCGGCTCAAGCCGTGGGAGGTCGTGGCGCGGCGGCTTTCCGCTGTCGCGGCGGCCGACATGGCGATCGCGGTCTACAACCCGGCGTCCTCGCAGCGCACCTGGCAAGTGGGCGCGATGCGGGACCTGCTACTGGAGCATCGCAAGCCGGACACGCCCGTCGTCGTCGGGCGCGACGTGGGCGGACCCACCGAATCCGTCCGGGTGGTCTCGCTCGGCGACCTCGACCCCGACGAGGTGGACATGCGTACGCTGCTGATCATCGGCGCGTCCACCACCACGGCGCGCGAGACCGACGCGGGCATACGGGTCTACACCTCCCGCCGTTACGATCGCGCGCACGACGCGGCCGTCGACGGCGCGTAAGATCGCCTGACGCACCGACGATCGGAGGGACCTTGGCCGCGACACTGCCGGAGCTGACGCTGCGCGCTCGCGCCTTGGAGGCCAGGGCCACCGCGAGCGAACAAGCGCTCGACGAGCAGGGCGAGGTCCTCCACGAACTCGCGGCGCTGACCAGGAAGGCGCTCGACGGCATCGGCCGGATCGACCGGCGCGCGGAGACCGTCGGGGAAGCCGTCGGCGAGCTTCGCCGGGATGTCGGGAAGCTGCGCGAGAATGTGGGTGAACTCAACCGCAGGGTCACTGTGCTCGAACAAGGACAGATCCGGCTGGAACAGGGCCAGACCGCGCTGGCCCGCGGCCAGGCGCAGCTCGAACAGGGACAGGCGCGACTGGAGCAGGGCATGGCGCAGGTGCTCGCCCGGCTCGACAAGTTGACCGGCGACGCCTGACCCGCCCCGTTCCGGTAACATTCCACTATGGAATGTTGAGAGCGAAGGGAGCAGTCGTTGACCAACACCGCGACCAAGCGCAAACCACTGAACTCGACGGCGGCGTCGTTGCTCGGATTTCTACACGAAGGGCCCATGTCGGGATGGGATCTGGTGACCCAGGCCCAGGACCGGATCGGCGACTTCTGGACGATCACGCAGAGCCAGGTCTACCGGGAACTCGCCACGATGGACGCGGCGGGACTCGTCGAGAAGGGCGAGACCGGAGCCAGGGAACGCACGCCCTATCGCATCACCGACGCGGGGCGCGAAGCGTTCCTGGAATGGGTCGCCCGCGATCCCGGCGGAGAGACCATTCGGGTGCCGTTGCTGCTGACGCTCTCCTTCGGTGAGCATCTCGATCGCGGCCGGCTCGACGGCATCGTCGCGGCCAACCGCGAGATCCATCAGGCGCGGCTCACGCGGTATCTCGCCGAAGATCCGGAGGGAAAGCCCACGTTCGCCCGCGCCACACTGGACTTCGGAATCCGCTACGAGCGGGCGGTGCTGGAGTGGTTCGACCATCTGCCGGAGCTGCTCGACAGCTGATCGGTGCGGCGCTCCCGGCTCACTAGCGTCGAATTCGCCTGTCGAGCAACCAATTCAGTGCCTGCTCGGGTGACTCCACGACCGGCGCGCCCTCGGGCAGCGGCGGGCGGTCCACGACGACGACCGAAATTCCGGCCGCGCGGGCTGCGGCGAGTTTGGCTTCGGTCTGCTCGCCACCGCTGTCCTTGGTGACGAGCACGTCGATCCGATGCTCGGCGAGCAGCCGCGATTCGTCTTCCACCGCGAAGGGCCCACGGGCGAGGAGCACTTCGTGCCGCGGCGGCAGCGCCCCTTCGGGCGGGTCGATGGCGCGGATCAGGAACCATTGCCGGACCGATCCCGCGAACGCGTCGACGCCTTGCCTGCCGATGGTCAGGAAGACTCGCTCGCCGAGAGCGGCCGCTTCCCTCGCCGCGGCGGGGAGATCGGGTACCCGCACCCACCGGTCCCCCGGCCGCTCCACCCATCCGGGCCGCCTCAGGTGCACCAGCGGCACATCGGAAGCACGCGCGGCCGCCGCCGCGTTGGCGCTGATGGCCGCCGCGAACGGATGGGTGGCGTCGACGATCGCGGCCGTCTCGTCGGCCGCGAGCCAGGTGCGCAGTCCGTCGGCGCCGCCGAAACCGCCGACGCGGACCGCGCCCTCCGGTAGCAAAGGTGCGCGCACACGACCGGCGAGCGAGGAGACGATGTCGAATCCTCGCTCGCCGGAAGCGATATGGGCCAGCTCCCGCGCTTCCCGGGTGCCGCCCAGAATCAGAACTCTCAGGGCTGGCCGCTGAAGTAGGCGATACCCGCGTTCAGCAACGACGGCCCGCCCGCGACGGCCAGACCGATCAGCGCGCCGAGCACCGCGCCCGGCAGGATGCCGACACCGAAGAAGACGATGCCGATGGCGGCGCCGATCAGGCCGCCGACCAGAGCGCCGAGCGAGGCGCGCTGCAGCTCGGCGAAGAACCACTCCTGCGCGCCGATGAACTCGGCGGCGACCGGCGCGTTCGCGGTCGGCGCGACCTGCGGCGTCAGCGTCAGCTGCCTGCCGTCGTCGGCGACGGCCGCCGCGATGTTCACCTCTTGGCCCTTGGCCGTCGCGGTGAGCGGAATGCTGGTCACGGTCTCGCCCGCGGAGTTCTTCAGGGTGACCGACCGGTTGTCGGTGTCGACGCTGAACGCGCCACCGGTCACACTGGTGACGACCGACTTACCCGCGTCGGCGAGCTGCAAAGCGTAGCCGACGCCCTGGTCGGTGCCCGTGACGGTGGGCGCGGCCGCGGACTGGTCCTGCGCCGCAGGCGGCGTGGGAGCGGCGTAGGAGGTACCGGCGGTGACTCCGGTGGCGGCGACCGCCAGCAATGCGGTAGCGGCGAACTTCTTGTATCTCATCTATCTCCCCAACAGGAATCGGATTTCCGGTCATGACCGGAACTCGGCACCGACCCTACCGCGTGACCGGTAACGTGTTCACCCCTCTGCGGGGAACGCCGTCGCGGTTTTCACCACCGACCACTGCGTGACGGGAAGCTGCGGGCGCCAAGCGGTGAAAGCCCCCAGGGGCTCCCCGCGATAGATCTGGAACTTCCGCAAGACGCCGCCCTGGGCACTCGACCAGCTGAGCAGCAGCGATTCCGATTCGGCGGTCACCGCGTTCGCGACGAGCCTGCCGCCCTGACGCAACTGCACCCAGCATGTCTCGAGCAGGCCATCCTGGGTAAGGCCCCCACCCACGAAAATCGCGTCGGGAGCGATGATTTCGCTGTCGGCGGCGAGTTCGGCACACACCTCGCCACGCACCAGGATGTGCGGCACGCCCAGAGCCTCCGCGTTGCCGGAGATCTGCCGCCGCCTGCGCTCGAGCCGTTCGAACGCGACGGCCCGGTTGCCGGGATGCGCCCGGCACCATTCGATGGCGATACTGCCCGAACCGCCGCCCACATCCCACAGCAGTTCGCCAGGGGCCGGCGCCAGCGCCGCCAGTGTCAGCGCACGGATCTCGTGCTTGGTGAGCTGCCCGTCGCCCCCGAACAATTCGTCCGGCAGCCCGGGCAGGCGCGTGGCACGCGGCTGGTCCGGGTCGGATGCGCAGGTGATCGCCATAATGTTCAACGGGTCGCCGGGCGGATGTTCCCACTGCTCGGCGATTCCGGCGCGGTGCCGTTCGGCGGAACCGCCCAGTTGCTCGAGGACCGTCAGCTCGGAACCACCGAAACCGTGCCGGCCCAGCAGCTGTGCCAAGGCTTGCGGCGTGTGCTCGTCGGCGCTGAGCACCAGCAGCCGCCTGCGGTCAGCCAACTCGGGCAGCACCGTCGCCAGCGGACGCCCGACCACGCTGACCACCGGCGTTTCGGCCAGCGACCACCCCAGCCTGGCGCAGGCCAGAGACGCCGAAGAGGGCTGGGGCAGCACCCGGAGCGCCTGCGGGCCCAGCAGTCGGGCCAAGGTGACGCCGATCCCGTAGAACATGGGATCGCCGCTGGCCAGGACGCACAATCGCGCGCCGGAATGCCGGTCGAACAGGCCGGGCAGCGCGGGTAGCAAGGGCGACGGCCAGGCCATCCGCTGCGCCGCCACGGTGGGCGGCACGAGCGCGAGCTGGCGCGCGGAACCGAACAGGAACTCGGCGGCGCCGACCGCCTCCCGCGCGGCACGACCGAGACCGTCCCAGCCGTCGGCGCCGATGCCCACGACCGCGATCGGCGCACCGGTCCACGATGCGGGCGTGGCGCTCACCGCGGCATCCGACGCCAGATCGGTTGCGGCAGCAGACGCATCGCGAAGAACACCGGTTGCAGGATCCGCGGAACCCAGACCCGGCTCGCACCGCGGCGCAAACCCGCGACCACGGCGTCGGCGACCTGATCAGGAGTACTGGAGAACGGCGCCGGAGACATCCCCTCGGTCATCCGCCCGATGACGAACCCGGGCCGGACCAGCAGCAACCGAACCCCGCTGCCGTGCAGGGCATCCGCGAGACCGGAGGCGAATCCGTCGAGTCCCGCCTTGGCCGATCCGTAGACGTAGTTGGCACGCCGGACACGCACGCCCGCGACCGAACTGAACACGACGAGCCGGCCGGCCCCTCGCGCGCGCATCAGGTTCGCCAGTGTGGCGAGAACACTCGCCTGGGCGACGAAGTCGGTGTGCAGGATGGCCGTCGCGTGCGCGGGATCCCGCTCGGCGCGTTGCTGATCGCCGAGCACTCCGAAGGCGAGCACCGCGATGCCGATCGGCCCGTGCTCGGCGGCGATCTTCTCCAGCAGCGCCGGATGACTCGCCACGTCGTCGGCGTCGAATTCGACCACGTGCACTTCACTCGCCCCCGCCGCCACGATCTGCGCCCGCTGCGCGTCCAGCTCGCCGCTGCGCCGCGCCGCCAGAACCACCGCGCGCCCGGGCGCCAGCCGCCGCGCCACTTCGAGCCCGATCTCGCTGCGACCGCCCAGCAGCAGTACCGTGCCGTCGGCCAATCCACGCGTTCCCATGGGGTCAGTCTTTCATTGCCATGGGTGCGGACCGTCATCACTCACCTGTCGCCGCGGGGCGGGTGCGGCGCCGACGCGTGCCGAAGGCTACGGTCGGGGGATGCCGACGAGTACTGCTGAGTTGTCGCCCGCCGCCCTCGAGTTCGTCGCCGAACGGCATCTCGCCACGCTGACGACATTGCGGGCGGACGGAACGCCCCATGTCGTGGCGGTGGGGTTCACCTGGGACCAGGACGCCGGGATCGCGCGCGTGATCACCAACGACGGCTCGGTGAAGGTGCGCAACGTGCGCCGCTCCGGATACGCGGCGGTCAGTCAGGTCGACGGGATCCGGTGGATCACCTTGGAGGGCCCGGCCACCGTGCTCGACGCCCCGGACGACGTCGCCGAGGCGGTCGAGCGGTACGCAGGCCGCTATCGCGTGCCGCGGGAGAACCCGACGCGTGCGGTGATCGCCATCCAGGTCCGGCGCGTCCTGTCCAGCAGCACGCTCGTCGCGCCGGCCGCCGACGGGAACGGCGCAGGCGCGTAGCACCTCCGCCGCAAGGCTGGACCCTCAGCCGTCGATCACAGGACCGTGAGGCCGTGCGGCCGCTGGTTCAGGGATTCGCCGCCCTCGTCGGTGACCACCACGATGTCCTCGATGCGCGCGCCCCACTCGCCGCGGAAGTAGATGCCGGGCTCGACGCTGAATGCCATACCGGGCCGCAGGACGAGGTCGTTGCCCGCGACGATGTAAGGCTCCTCGTGCACCGACAGACCGATGCCGTGGCCGGTGCGGTGCACGAAAGCGGGCCCGAAACCGGCTTCGGTCAACGGGTCTCGCGCCGCGGCGTCCACCGCGGCCGCGGTGACGCCGGGACGGACGGCCGCCACCGCCGCCGCCTGGGCGCTTTCGAGTTCGGCGTACCGGGCGGCCACCTCCGGATCGGGTTCACCCAGGACGTAGGTACGGGTGGAGTCGGAGTAGTAGCCGGGCTCGACCGGGCCGCCGATGTCGACTACCACCACGTCCCCGACCTCGACCCGGCGTTCGGACACGCCGTGATGGGGGTCCGCGCCGTGCGGACCGCTGCCGACGATGACGAACGCCGCCTCGGTATGCCCCTCGGCGATGATCGCGGCCTCGATATCGCGGCCGACCTCCGCCTCGGTGCGCCCCACCTGCAAGAACTCCCCCATCCGCGCGTGCACCCGGTCGATCGCGGCGCCCGCCCGGCGCAGGGCGTCCACCTCGGCCGGGTCCTTGATCATGCGCAGTTCGCGCAGCACGGGGGTGGCCGATACCGGCAGGCCGGTGAACGACTCGGCCAGCGGCAGCAGATGCAACGCGGGCATCACATCGGCCACGGCGACCCTGGAGCCCACGTGCAGCGCGGACTTCACCAAGCCGTACGGGTTCGTGCCGTCGACCCAGTCCAGCACTTGCAGGCCCAGTTCACCCGCCGCGGAGCCTTCCAGCGACGCCAGCTCCAGTTTCGGGATCACGACCGACGGCGTGGCCCCGTCCGCCGGGATCACCAGGCAGGTCAGCCGCTCGAACGACTCGGCCGCCGAGCCGATCAGATAGCGCAGGTCCGGCCCGGGGGTGATCAGGAGAGCGTCGAGATGGGCGGCCCGCATCAGCTCCACCGCCCGCTCCAGCCGGGCACCGTAGACGTCCGCCGCGAACCTCGAATCCGTATGCGAGCTCATTCGTCCGACGTTACCCGCCGGCCGCGCGGGAGGAACGCCGAACTTCGCCCCGGCGGTGTCGGTGCCGGCGGGTAGCCTCAGCCCGTGACCTCTGCTGCCGGTGGGCCCCTGTTGCTGTTGGATGGCGCCAGTCTGTGGTTCCGCGCCTTCCACGCCATCCCCGACAAGATCACCGCGCCCGACGGACGATCGGTGAACGCGTTGCGCGGTTTCACCGACATGGTGGCGTCGCTGATCACCAAGTTCGCGCCGAGCCGGCTGGTGGTGTGCCTGGATCTGGACTGGCGCCCGGCGTACCGGGTCGAGCTGGTGCCGTCCTACAAGGCACACCGGTTGGATACCTCACCGGAGGCCGCCCCCGGCGCCGAAACCGTTCCGGACACGCTCACCCCGCAGGTGGACATGATCCTGGAGGTGCTCGCCGCGGCGGGCATCGCGACCGGCGGCGTGGAGGGCCTGGAGGCGGATGACGTGCTGGGCACCTTGGCCACCCGGGAGCGCACCGACGAGGTGATCGTGGTCAGCGGCGACCGCGACCTGCTGCAACTGGTACGAGACGAGCCGACGCCCCGAGTGCGGGTGCTCTACGCCGGACGGGGGCTGGCCAAGGCGGAACTCTTCGGCCCGGCCGAGGTATCGGCGAAGTACGGCGTACCGCTGCGGAACGCGGGCCCGGCCTATGCCGACATGGCCACGCTGCGCGGCGACGCCTCCGACGGCCTGCCGGGGGTCGCGGGCATCGGCGAGAAATCCGCCTCCACGCTGATCTCCCGTTTCGGTTCCCTGGAAGCACTGGTCGCGGCCATCGAGGACCCGGAAGCCGACCTGGCCCAGAGCGTGCGCGCCCGGCTGCGCGCCGCCGAGAACTACCTGAAGGCCGCCGCGCCGGTGGTGCGAGTGGTCTGCGACGCCGAGGTCGCCCTGTCCCGCAGCGATATCCTCCCCACCGAACCGGCCGATCCGGACCGCCTGCGCGCCTTGGCCACCGCCTACAACGCCGAGAGCCCGGTCACGCGCTTGATCACCGCACTCGCCGCCCGCCCTGCCTGAACCCGGCGCCGCAGGCGCTGGAAAACCCAACACAGCCCGGATCGCGTTCGAGTGGCCGCCGCGTACTCAACGATGGAGCAAGCGACGGTCACTCGGATGTGCGCCACAGGGGGCCGCGAACACCCCGAGCCGCGGGCGCTGAAAACCGGCACCTTAGCTGGGGCGACCGACCTCATAGGTGCCGTCGTCCTTGGTGATCTTGATGTTCACCTTCTTGGCCTCGCCGCTGACCTTCACGCTGCATTCGAAGGTGGCGTCGACCTTGACTTCCTGTCCGGACGGGCAAGAGACGTCGCTGATGTCCTGAATGCCGTAGGAGTCCGACAGCACCTTCTTCACGCCGTCCTGCACCGCGGCCTGATCCAGTTGGTCCTTGGCGGTCAGCACGAGCACGAGTGCGACAATCGCGCCGACCACCGCGACACCGAGCAGCGACAGACCGATGATCAGGCCTTTGCCCTTGCCGCCCTGCGGCGGCTGCTGGCCGGGAGCGCCCCACTGCGGCTGAGGCTGCTGCGCCTGCCCCCACTGCTGCTGCGGTTGCTGGCCCCAGTCCTGCTGCGGCTGGCCCCACTGCGGCTGGCCCTGGGCGGGCTGCTGACCCCACTGCGGCTGCTGCGGTTGCTGGCCCCACTGTTGCTGCTGCGGCTGGCCCCACTGCTGCTGCGGTTGCTGCTCACCCCAGTGCTGGGTCGGCTGGGCGGAGGCCGGGGTCTGCGGCTGACCACTCCACTGCTGCGTGGGACCGGCTCCGCCCGGCGCCTGCTGCCCACTCCACTGCTGGGTGGGATCGTTGCGTCCCTCCCCGGGGTCGTTCGGTCCGTACGGGCCGCTCATCTGCTTGCCTCCACTCGCATCGTTGTACACACGGTAGCCCCCCGCGTGGGCCTCGTCGCATGACACGACTATTCCGCCACGGTCGGTACGCGAAAGAAATCAAATCACAATCGAATCCGCCGTGTTGTTATTGCCGCCGCCGCGCGCCCGTCACCCACGCCGCTCAGGCGGCGTCCACCGCCACGACGCCCCGGCGGATCGCCCGCACCGCCTTGGCCGCGGTGGCCGCGACCTCGGGATCGTCGGCGGTGCCGTGGATCTGGTCGAGCAGATCGATCACCTGCCTGCACCAGCGCACGAAATCACCGGCCGACAGCGGGGCGCCCTGGTCACCGCTGGCGAGCAACGACTCGGCCAATCCATCGCCTCGCGCCCATTTGTAGACGCCGTCGACGAAACCCAGATCGGGCTCCCTGGTCGGCGGCAGTTTGTGCCGTGCTTCGTCGGATCGCAGCTCGGACCAGACGCCGATGGTCGCGCCGACCGCCCGCCGGATCGGCGCCGTCGGACCGCTCGCGCCGAGATAGCCACCCTCCTGGCGGGATTCGTACACCAGGACCGACACCACGCCGGCCAGTTCGGCCGGGCCGAGGCCGCGCCACAGCCCCTTCCTGAGGCATTCGGCGACCAGCAGGTCGCTTTCGGCGTAGAGGCGAGCCAGCCTGCGTCCGTCCGGAGTCACCTCGCTCTCCTGCACGAATCCGCGTTCCTCCAGCAGGCCGAGGATGCGATCGAAGGTGCGCGCCAGCGAATTGGTGGTCGCGGCAACCTTCTGGCGCATCGCCTCCGTCTCGCGCAGCAGCCGGTTGTAGCGCTCACCCACCCGGGCCAGTTGCTCGCGATCGGGCCGCGAGTGGGCCGGATGCGCGCGCAGGCTGCGGCGCAAGGTCGCCAGTTCGCGGTCGTCGGCAGCGGTGGATTGCCTGCCGCGGCGCGGCCTGCCGGGCACCGAGATCCCCGTGCTGCGCAGCGCGGAG
>NZ_BDBB01000040.1 GCF_001612765.1 Nocardia arthritidis NBRC 100137 | reverse complement strand
CGACGCGGGCCGCACCTGGGTGCTCGTGCTGCGCGGCCAGGTCGCCACCGCACCGGTCCACGCGGCGGTCGCCGCCCTCACCGAGATCGGCATGACCTGGGACGGCGCCCGGCTGGCCAGCGAGGCGGCGCTCGCGGCGCCCGATTCCGCGACGGCCACCGCGCTGCTGAAACTGGCCCGCACGGTCCGCGCCGACGCCCGTCCACAGGAGCCGCAGCCTCGGCCGCAGGCCCCGGCCACGTCCAACGGCGAGGCCGTGCCGCCGACGCCGCCGCAGGCCACGATCCTCAGCGAACGGGAACGCGAAGTGGCGGAACTGGTTCTGCTCGGGCTCACCTATCGCGAGATCGGTGCGCGCCTGTACATTTCGGCGAAGACGGTCGAGCACCACGTAGCGCGCATCCGACGCCGGGTCGGTGCCCGTTCCCGTTCGGAGTTATTGTCGATGCTCCGCGCCATGGGACATGGTTCGCTTCTGGTGTGACCGGGCGCGGTTCATCAGCGGGAACGCCGAGCAAGGTAGGTGAGATGGCCACTGGGGTCGGCCTGCGCGTCGCCGAGGACGAGTGCACGGCTGTCATCGTTACCGACGGTGACGAGGAGCCGCGGTACATCGTCCGCGAGTCGATCCTGCACATGTCCGAGGACGGGGACGCCGCGTTGGGCGGTCCCCCACCCACCGGATCCCATTCGATCACCGGTTTCGTGTCCGCCATGGGCGACCCGGCGGGCATCCGGGTCGACGACGGCGAGGCCTATCGCGCCGAAGATCTCTTCGCCACCGCGATGTTCTGCCTGATCAACTCGGCCGCCGAGCATCTCAGCGGTCCGGCCGAGTTCTACGCGACCTATCCGCCGGACTGGCCCGCCGAGCATGTGCGCTCACTGCGTGACGCGCTGGACTACCTGGGTCTGCGCTCGGTGCTGCTGGTCAGCGAGGGTGAGCTGCCCAGCGCCGAAACCGGGGCCGGCGGTACCTCGTTCGCTTACGACGCGGCCCGAGGGGCGCTGGCCGCCGTGCTCGCCACCCCCGCGGGCGCCACCCCGCCGGATCCGTCCACCGCGGAGAACTCGACGGTGGACACCATCGTCATCCCCGCGGTCCCGGCCGCCGATGTGCAGCCGCAGGCGTACTCGGCGGCCATCCCGATCTCCGAGCCGGTCGCGACCGCCGAACCCGAACCGGCCGAGAAGCAGTCGCGGCCAACGGTTCCCGCGAAGAATCCGAGGCGTACGCCGCTGCTGATCGCGGGCGCCGCCGTGATCGGCCTGGTGCTCGGCGGCATCGTGGTGGCCATGCTGTTCCGCGACGGGGACCAGACACCGGTGCCGCCACTGCCCGACGCCAAGTCCGAGCCGACGTCGGTGAGTCCGGCCCCGCCTCCGCCGCCGATCGTCACCACCACGACGTCCACCACCGAGCCCGAGCCGCCGGTGGCGATCACCGAGACCACGACGCCGGAGCCGACGACCACCACGCCGCCGCCCACCACCGAGCCGCCGACCACGACGCCGACCACGACCACGCGGACCACGACCACGCGGACCACCACGACTACGACCAACCCGTTCGGGCAGCAGCTGCCGCAGATCCCCACCATCCCCGGCATGGGAATACCGAGTAGTCGGTGATTAGTAGCGTCCTAGTCGGCTTTGTGGCTTAGAGTGTTGGCGCTGACCGTGTTGTCGGATGAATTTCCGCACCGGTCGGTTGCTGGACGAAGACTGTGCGCCAATGGATTCTGCCGTGGCCACGGATTTAGCTGGCACGTGCGTGCCGACGAAGGGACTTCATGCGCAAGTTGGTGGCGCGTCGCGCCGCGGTCAAAGCTGTCGCCATCGCATCGACCGTTCTTTTGGCTCCCTTGTTCGGCACGACTACCGCCTCGGCGGTCCCCGAGGCCCCCGCGCAGCTCGCCGCGGACAACCTCCCCCCGGAATTGGTGCAGGCCATCGCCCGGGATCTGCAGATGACGCCGACGGAGTATCTGGACCGCGCCGCGCGCGCCCAGCAGCTGCGTGACTACGCGCGCGATTTCCGTTCGGAGCGGCCGGATTCCTTCGCGGGCGCCTGGATCGGCGCCGACGGCAAGCCCGTCATGGCGGTCACCTCGCTGGACGCCGCCAAGATCGTCGCGGCCGACGGCTATCAGACCCGGCTGGCCCCCGTCTCGGCGGACAGCCTGGAGGGATCGCTGGTGCAGCTCAACCAGTGGATCACCGGCCTGCCGCGGGAGATCTCGCAGGCGATCAACTCCGTGGCGATCGACTTCTTGAACAGCCAGCTGGTACTCAGCGTCGCCAACACCCCCGCGGGCCACATGCTCAACCTGCCCACCCTGCTGGCGAACATCAAGGTCATCCTGTCGCCGAACAGCGGAGGCCCCGTCGAGCGCAGGCCGATGGGCGGTGACACCTACATCAGCGCGCCCGGTTCGCTCGCCGACTCGTCGTTGCGCGCCGTCGACGTGTGCTCGTTCGGTTTCAACAGCATCGACGCGTCCGGCAACGCGCTGAACATCAGTGCGGGCCACTGCGATCCGAACCTGGGCAAGGGCAACCAGGAGGCCGGTGTCTACCTGCCGAACGTCCGGGACATCCCGGCCAGCCCCGAACTGGGCACCTTCGTGCGCGCCTCGCTGGGCGGACAGTCCGCGCTGGACTACTCGGTGATCAAGCTGAACGAGCGCGCGGTGCGGGCGGGCATGGACCAGCCCTCGGTGCGCGGCGCCAACGGCACCACGCTGGCGATCACCGGCACCGCCGACCCGATCACCGGCGCGCCGGTCTGCAAGTCCGGTCAGTCGTCCACCTTCACCTGCGGATTCGTCGTGGCCGATCGGGTGGAGACCCAGCTCTTCACCGCCGAGGGCGAGAGCAAGACCGTGCGCGGGTTCGCCAGCTCGGCCTGCACCCTGGGCGGTGACAGCGGTGGCGCGATCGTGTCCGGCACGCTGGCGCTGGGCATCACCAGCGGCTCCAACGCCGCCGACGCGCCGAACTGCAACGAGGCCAACGTCGCTCTCGCGCAGTACGGCGGCACCGCTTCGCTCGGCATCCCGATCCGGGCGATTCTGGCCGATGTCGACGCCTCCTCCGGCGGCGGTATCGGCAGCGGGATCGCGGTGCGCACCCGGCCGAACGCGGGCTGAGCACGCGCCCGAATAATGTGGCAATCCACATATCCCCGGTGGATGGGCTATGAGGGAGTCGAGAACCTCGAGATGAGTAGGCATACCGCGCCAAACCCCATATAGTCTGCTCATGCTCCTGCCACGTATAGGACCTCCACGCTCGACTGCGCGACAGACCGTAATCCGAAAGACAGTGATCGCCGCCTCGGCGGCGATACTGCTGTTCGGACCCACTGCGGCGGTAGCGACGGCTCAGCCGGACCAGAATCCCGGTCTCCCCGCCGAACTGGTCGCCGCGGTGACTCGCGATCTGAAGATCTCGCCCGATGAGTACCTGCACCGCGCGGAGCTGGCGCAGCAGGTGGCCGCGTTCGCCACCACCGCCCAGCGGCAGTACCCGGCCGTGTTCGCAGGCTCCTGGCTGGACGACGCGGGTAAGGCGGTCGTGGCACTGGCCCAGGGCCCCGGCGCAGACGATGCGAAGAAGGCGGCCGAGTCGGCCGGTTTCGAGGTCCGCAACGTCGCCAAGAGCGAAGCGGCCCTGCGTGGCGAGAAGAGCGCGTTCGAGCGTTGGCTGGAGGGCCAGCCCGAGGCGGTGCGGTCGCTGGTGCGCGGCGCGGTGGTGGACACCGTGAACAACGCGATCGCGGTGCGCGTCGACCAGGCGGGCCTGCCTATGCCGAACTTCATCGACCCGGCGCGCGTCATCGTGATGGCCCCGCCCGTGGCGGGCGAGCAAGGCACCCTGCAAGCCGGTGAGATCGCCGGAGAGGCGCGCGGCGCCCTCGCGGGCGGCGACGGCTACGCCTCGGTCGCCGGACGCAGCTCGCTGCGCTGCTCGCTCGGCTTCAACGGCACCGACCGCAACGGCAACACGGTGAACATCACCGCGGGCCACTGCAACCCCGACATCCCGTCCGCGGGCAGCGGCAACGCCGCGGGCGTGTACGAGATGAACGGCGACCGCCTCGGCGCGCAGCTCGGCGTATTCCAGAAGTCGGTGCTCGGCGAGCAGGACTACTCGATCATCCGGGTCAACGACCAGGCCAAGGACCGGTTCGCCAACAACGGCGTCCGTGCGCCCGGCGCGGCTCCGATCGCGGTCGACGGCGTGGCGACTCCCGTCGTCGGCGCCCCGGTGTGCAAGTCCGGTGCGCGCACCGGCTTCAGCTGCGGCGTGGTCAACGCCGTCGACCAGACCGTGCAGGTCGGCGACCGGGAACTCACCCAGAGCTTCTCGGCCAACATCTGCGCGCTGCCCGGCGACAGCGGCGGCCCGATCGTCACCGGCCGCCTGGCGCTCGGCATCTCCAGCGCGTCGTCGGTGGCGGACTACCCCGTCTGCGAGATCCCGAATCTGATCGGCGCTCTGACCGGCAACGTGCCGCAGCTGTTCGCGCAGCCGGTGCACGTGGTGCTCTCGGACAACCCGGGACTGCGCGTACGCACCAACTGACCGCAGGACCGCGAAAAGGCCGGCAGCTGTTGAGCTGTCGGCCTTTTCGCCGTCTCAGGGTCCTTCCGCTGCCCTTGCGCGGCCCCCTGGGCGGGAAACGCCACATGGGGTGCGGTAGCGGTCCGGCATTCTGGTCGCATGTGTTTGGTGTTGATCGGCTGGCGCGCCCACCCGGATTACCGGTTGATCGTGGCCGCCAACCGGGACGAGTTCTACACGCGGCCGACCGAGTCCATACGCTGGTGGCCGGAGGCGCCCGGCCTGCTCGCCGGACGCGACACCGGAGCCCCCGGCCGCGTCGAGGGCGAACCTCCCGGCACCTGGCTGGGCTTGAGCACCCAACCGCACGGCAACAATCGCTTCGCGACCGTCACGAACGTGCGCGATCCCGCCGATCAACGCCTCGATGCCCGTTCCCGCGGCGCGCTGCTGATGGACTTCCTGCGCGGGGCCGACCGCGGTACGGCCGGGGAGTTCCCCGGGCCGGAGAAATACGTCCTCGACGTCGCCGCCGCTCCCGACGACTACAACGGATACAACTTGGTCGTGTCCGACCTGCGCACGCTGTGGTGGCATTCCAATCGCAGCGCCGCGGAACCGAGCGAACTCGCTCCGGGCTTCCACGGGCTCTCCAACGGCACGTTCGTCACGTCCGGGGATCCCAGCCCGGGGGAAGAGGATCTGAGCGCCCCACAGCCCATCTGGCCCAAAGTCCGGGCGGGCCTGACCGGGCTGCGCGAGATCGCGCGAACCGATCCCGGTGCGGTGGACCGCTACTTCGAGGTGCTGGCCGACCGGACCGAAGCCCCCGACGAGCGGTTGCCGCGGACCGGGGTCCCGCACGAACTGGAGCGGGCGCTCTCGGCCAGGTTCGTCGCACACACCGTGCACGGCACCAGAGCGAGCACGGTGCTGGTGGTCGGCGAGGACGGGACGTTCGAAATGGTCGAGCGCTCGTTCGGCAGGCTGGGCGAGGAACTGGGCGAGGTCGTCGTCCGCGGCCTGCTCGATCTCACCGGGTGAACGAGCGGCGGCCCGCCCTCCGAGGAGAGCGGGCCGCCGATGATCCGACGAGCGGGACCGAAGGTTTAGTTCGGCTTGTCCGCCCACTTCGTGGTGCCTTCCGGCGCCTGCAGCGTGTTGATCAGATCGATGCCCGCGACGGCCAGCATCGGACCGCCGACAGCCACCGTGCCGAGGATGCCGCCGATACCCGCGCCCGCGATCGCGGCCGGGATGCAGCCGACGCCGAGGAACGGCAGGCCGAGGATGCAGCCGATCACCGCACCGCCGATGACACCGATCGCGGTGCCGAGGAAGCCGCCGACCGCGGTCGCGATGCCGAACTGGCTGGCGAACTCGTTCTGCGCGCGCTGGTTCTCGATCGGCGAGGCGATCGGCTGCGCGACGACGTTGACCGCGTTGGCCGGCTTGTCCTTGGGCACGGCGACACCCTGGTCAGGCGTCAGTTCCAAGACCGTGTTGTCGTCCTTCACCACCGGCTTCACCGGAACGACGGTGTCGGCGACCTTGAACGCGATCGGCAGCGTGAGGACCGCGTTGCCCTGCGAGTCCTTGACCCGGTAGACGTCGTCTTCCTTGACGTCCTCGGAGGATTTCGCCAGCTCGAAGGTTCCCCCCTTGAGCGTCGTCACGACGGTCTTCTCCACCAGCTTGACCGAGTACCGGATGGGGTCGGCGGCCGGTTCGGCATCGGCGTGGGCGGTCCCCAGTCCGATGGTCATCGCACCGATGACCATCGCGGCCGCCGCGGTGGTTCTGCGGAATTTCATTCAGTTTCCAATCCATCATCAGGTCGTACGTCACCACTGGTCTTCAACACGCGAGAGCTCTATCCAGCACATCCGGGTGTCGGCTCCGGATCCTCCCCGAGCGGTGCGAAGACGGTCGCAGTGATCAGAACGTCGTGAGCCTAATAGAAGGCCGCGTTTTAAGCGAGATCCCTTATCAACCATGGGGACTAAGCCAATCCTTAGCGGCTGGACGGGATGCTTCGACGTTTACGGTGGTGAACAACCGGCCGTCAGTCGGATCGGTGCAAATTACTGTGACATTGATCACAGGTAAATAATGGGTCAAGCCCCAGCATATGGGGCTATAGCCCAAAAGCCGATCGTACGATGGACATGGTTGTTACTGGCGGGTAACTTACTGCCGGTTAGGATACGAGCGAACCGAGGCGGTAGCGGAAACCAACCGCGACTCGGGTGCCTCTAAAGAAAGGTCGCGACATGAATGCCCTGACAGTGACGCTGGGCACGATTGGGGCGGCGCTCAGCCTCCTGTGTTGGGCGTCGTTCATCGGCGGCGTCCGCAATATCGCGCGCGCCATCATGATCGGACAGCCCGCTCCGGATCGTTGGCGGCCCTTCTTCCCGCGCTTCAAGCAGATGATCGTGGAGTTTCTCGCGCATACGCGCATGAACAAATTCCGCACCGTCGGCTGGGCGCACTGGCTGGTGATGATCGGCTTCATCGGCGGCGCCATGCTGTGGTTCGAGGCGTACGGGCAGACCTTCGACCCGGCGTTCCACTGGCCGATCATCGGCGATCTGGCGATCTACCACCTGTGGGACGAGATCCTCGGCATCGGCACCGTGGTCGGCATCCTGACGCTGATCACCCTGCGCCAGCTCAACCACCCCCGGCTGCCCGAGCGGCTTTCCCGCTTCAGTGGTTCCAAGTTCGCCCCGGCCTACGTCATCGAGGCGATCGTGCTGCTCGAGGGCCTGGGCATGATCTTCGTGAAGGCGGGCAAGATCGCCGCCTACGGCCACTCGGATCCGGCTACCGACTTCTTCACCATGCAGGTGGCAAAGCTGCTGCCCGCGAACACCACGATGGTGGCGCTGTTCGCCTTCGTGAAGCTGATGTCCGGCATGGCGTTCCTGTACTTCGTCGGCCGCAACGTCACCTGGGGCGTGGCCTGGCACCGCTTCTCGGCCTTCCCGAACATCTACTTCAAGCGGGAAGAAGACGGCGGCGTCGCGCTGGGCCCGGCCAAGCCGATGATGTCGAAGGGCAAGCCGGTCGACATGGAGACCGCGGACCCGGACACCGACACCTTCGGGGCGGGCCGGATCGAGGACTTCTCCTGGAAGGGTTGGCTGGACTTCACCACCTGCACCGAGTGCGGTCGCTGCCAGTCGCAGTGCCCCGCGTGGAACACCGGCAAGCCGCTGTCGCCGAAGCTGCTGATCATGTCGCTGCGTGACCACGGTTACGCGAAGGCCCCCTACCTGCTGGCCGGCGGCCGCAAGGACATGGGCGGCGACGAGGTCGGCCTGGTCGACGCCGACGGCAACCCCGACGAGGCCAAGCTGGCCAAGATCTCCGAGGCCGCCAAGGCCGAGGCAGAGCGGCCGCTGGTCGGCGGCGCGGACGTGGGCGGCATCATCGATCCCGAGGTGCTGTGGAGTTGCACCACCTGCGGCGCGTGCGTCGAGCAGTGCCCGGTGGACATCGAGCACGTCGACCACATCATCGACATGCGCCGCTACCAGGTGCTCATCGAGTCGGAGTTCCCGTCCGAGCTCGCCGGTCTGTTCAAGAACCTGGAGAACAAGGGCAACCCCTGGGGTCAGAACGCCAAGGACCGGCTCAACTGGATCAACGAGCTCGATTTCCAGATCCCGGTCTTCGGTCAGTCCGCCCCGAACGGGGAAGAGATCAACAGCTTCGACGGCTACGAGTACCTGTTCTGGGTCGGCTGCGCGGGCGCCTACGAGGACCGCGCCAAGAAGACCACCAAGGCGGTCGCCGAGTTGCTGGCCACCGCGGGCGTGAAGTTCATGGTGCTCGGCGCGGAGGAGACCTGCACCGGTGACTCCGCTCGCCGCGCGGGCAACGAGTTCCTGTTCCAGCAGCTGGCCCAGCAGAACATCGAGCTGCTGAACTCGGTGTTCGAGGGCGTCGAGGATCGCAAGAAGAAGATCGTCGTCACCTGCGCACACTGCTTCAACGCGCTGAACAACGAGTATCCGCAGGTCGGCGGCAGCTACGAGGTCGTGCACCACACCCAGCTGCTCAACCGCCTGGTGCGGCAGAAGCAACTGATCCCGGTGGCCTCGGTGTCGCAGAACGTCACCTACCACGACCCCTGCTACCTCGGCAGGCACAACAAGATCTACAACGCGCCGCGTGAGCTGATGGCCGCGTCCGGTTCGAACCTGGTCGAGATGCCCCGCCACGGCGAGCGGTCCATGTGCTGTGGCGCCGGTGGCGCGCGGATGTGGATGGAAGAGCAACTCGGCAAGCGCGTCAACATCGATCGGGTGGAAGAGGGATTGAGCACCCTCGCCGCGCCTTCTGGTCGCTCCGCAGGCTCCGCTCCTGGGAAGATCGCGACCGGCTGCCCGTTCTGCCGCGTGATGCTCACCGACGGCGTCACCGCGCGCCAGGAGAAGGGCGAGGGTGAAGGCGTCGAGGTGGTGGACGTCGCGCAGCTGATGCTGGACGCCATCGAGCGCGTCGAGCCCGCGGTGCTGACCGAGAACCTGACTGTCATCCAGGAGCCCAAGGCGCCCGAAGCGGAACCCGAGCCGGAGCCCGAACCCGCACCGGCCGCCGAAGCGCCCGCACCGGCCGAGGCCGCGCCCGTCGGCGGTGGCCTGGCAATGAAGGGCCCCGCGAAGGCACCCGGCGGCGGTGGTCTGGCCATGAAGGGCCCGGCCAAGGCCCCCGGCGGCGGTCTCGGAATGAAGGGCGCGGCGAAAGCGCCCGGCGCGAAGGCTCCGGCCGCGGAACCGGCGGAGATCGAGGCCACCTCGGCACCCGCCGCTCCGGCCAAGGGTCTCGCCATGAAGGGTCCGGCGAAAGCGCCCGGCGGTCTGGGAATGAAGGGAGCGGCCAAGGCGCCCGGCGCCAAGGCGTCCGCCGCCGAGTCCACGCCCGCGGTCGAGGCTGCCGCGACCGAGGCTCCCGCGGCCAAGCCGGTCAAGGGGCTGGGTATGAAGGGGGCCGCCAAGGCGCCCGGTGGTGGTCTCGCGATGAAGGGTGCGGCCAAGGCGCCCGGTGCCAAGGCTCCGGCGGCTGAGGAAGCGCCCGAAACCGCCGCCGAACCGGCTGAAGCGGAGTCGACCGAAACCGGGCCGACCGAGACCAAGCCCACGGTGCCCGCCAAGGGTCTGGCCATGAAGTCCGGCTTCAAACGGCCCGGCGCCAAGGCCCCCGGTAAGCCTGCCGCGGCTCCCGCGGCGTCGGCCCCGGCGGACGCGGCTCCCGCCGAACCGGCTTCGACGGAGAAGGCTCCCGCCGCGGAGACTCCTGCGGCGCAGGCCGAATCCGCTGCCGAGCCGGAGCAATCCAATGGCGTGAGCGGCAACGGCGCATCCGAAGCCGCGCCGCCCGCCGCCAAGCCCGGCGGTCTCGGTTTCAAGGCCGGTGCGAAGGCGCCGGGCCGGAAGAACTGAGCCAGGAGCCAACTCCACACCGACATCGGCCGGGTCCAGAAATGGACCCGGCCGAGTCATATCAGGGGGCTCACCATGTCACGCACACTGACCGGCATCGACGACGATGCGCTCGCGCTCGCCGCCGCACTGCGGGAGGTCGCGAACCGACGTGCGGTCTCGAAGATGCTCCAGCAGCTGCGCACCAGCCAGACGGATCTGTCAGCCGAGACGATGAAAGGCGCATGGCACTGAGACCTCGGCGACCGCCGAGGTGCCCGGGCGACCGTCCTGCATGTCGCCAGCCCGTGTCAGATGATTACCGACGGGCGGGTCAGTGCGGCGTACCGGGCTAGATGTTCGTCGGTGGAGCCGAATTCGTGCTCGACCACGGTGAGCCGCTTGAAGTAATGGCCGATGGCCAGCTCTTCGGTCATGCCCATCGCACCGTGCAGTTGCACTGCGTTCTGTCCGATGAAACGCGCCGCCCTGGCGACCGTGACCTTCGCCGCCGAGACGGCGCGTGCGCGGTCTTCGGCGGACGCCCGCAGCGAGTGGACGGCCAGATGTACTGCCGCGACGGCTTGTTCGAGTTCGATGTACATATCGACCATGCGGTGCTGCAGCGCCTGGAAGCTGCCGATCGGCTGACCGAACTGCTCGCGCTGCTTGGCGTAGTCGATGGTGTCGGCGAGCACTTTGCGCATGCAGCCGACCGCCTCGGCGCAGATCGCCGCGGTGGCCTCCGCGATGGTCGGCTCGATGACGGTCCAACCGTCCGACTCCGCGCCCAGCAACGCGTCGGCGGGCAGGCGCAGGCCGGTGAACACAAGATCGGACGCGGTCCGGTCATCGATGGTGCGGTAGGAATGCACCTCGACTCCGGCCGGGGGATCGGACGCGTCGAATTCGAGCCGGAACAGCGAGATGCCCGCCTTGTCGCGCCGTTCACCGGAGGTGCGCGCGGTGATCAGCAGATCGGTGGCCAGCGGGGCGCCGGTCACCACGGTCTTCGCACCGTCGAGCACCCAGGCGTCGCCGTCGCGGCGGGCGGTGGTCGACACGTCGTGCAGCGCGTGCCCCGACGTCGGTTCCAGTGCGGCGAACGCGATGAGCGCGTCACCGGACACGATCCGGCGCAGCACGGCGTCGGCCTGCTCGCCGCCGGACCGCTCGAGCAGTCCCGCGCCGATCACGACGGTGTCCACGAACGGCTCGACCACCAGTGCCCGGCCTAGTTCCTCGGCGATCACCATGAGTTCGACGGGGCCGCCGCCGGTGCCGTCCACCCGCTCGGGCAGCATCGCGCCGAGAATGCCCAGTTCGTCGGCGAATCCGCGCCAGACGGCGGGCTGCAGGCCCGACTCCGATTTCGCCGCGGCGCGGCTGTTCTCCAAGTCGTATCGGGCGCCGAGGTATCCGGCGATCGCGGAGCGGAGCATTTCCTGCTCGTCGGTAAGCGTGAAGTCCATCAGAGCCCCAATGCTGCTTTGGCGAGGATGTTTCGCTGAATCTCGTTGCTGCCCGCGTAGATCGAGCCCGCTCGGTCGTTGAAGTACTTCAGCGGCGCGACGGCCTGCCAGTCCGCGCCACTGTGGTAACCGTCGGCAGGCGGCGTGAACTGGGCGATCGGCCCGCCCGGCTTGGTGGCGTGCGGCTGGTAGACGCGACCGCGCGGTCCCGCGGCTTCCAACGCCAACTCGGTGAGCTTCTGGCTCAGCTCGGTGCCGAGGATCTTGAGTATGGAGGACGCCGGCCCCGGATTCTTGCCCTGCGCCATCGCGGAGAGGGTGCGGTACTCCAGGACTTCGAGCACCTCGGTGCGGATTCGCAGGTCCGCTAGCTTCGCCGCGAACGCGCGGTCGTCGATCAGCGGGTTGCCGTCCGGGCCGGGCTGCTGCGCGGCATTGACGGCGATGTCCTGGGCCATGACCTGGAGCCAGGGCGCCGCCGCTGCGCCGCGCTCGTGCACCAGCAGATACTTCGCGACGGTCCACCCGTCATCGATCCGGCCGAGCACATTGGTCTTGGGCACGCGCACGTTGTCGAAGAAGACCTGGTTCTGCACCTGCTCGCCCGAGGTCATCACCAACGGCCGGATCTCGATGCCCGGCGCGGTCATGTCGATCAGCAGGAACGTGATGCCCTGCTGCTTCTTACCCGTGCGCGAGGTGCGCACCAGGCAGAAGATCCAATTCGCCTCGGTGGCGTGGGTGGTCCAGATCTTGCTGCCGGTGCAGACGAAATCCTCGCCGTCGTCGACGGCGGCCATGGACAGCGCGGCCAGGTCGGATCCGGCCTCGGGCTCGGAGTACCCCTGGCAGAAGAAGACCTCGCCGGTGAGGATGCGCGGCAGATAGAACGCCTTCTGCTCCTCGGTGCCGAACGCGATGATCGCGGGCGCCACCATCCTGATGCCCATCGGCGACAGCGCGGGCGCGCCGGCCAGCGCCGATTCCCGCTGGAAGATGTAGTGCTGAGTCAGGCTCCAGTCGCATCCGCCGTGTTCCACCGGCCAGGCGGGCGCCGCCCAGCCGCGTTCGTGCAGGATGTGCTGCCATTCCATGCTTGCCTCGTGGTCGGGATACACGCTCGTCGCCAAGCGCCCGGCCCGCCGCAATTCCGGCGTCAGCTTCGCGGCGAGGAATTCCCGCACCTCGTCCCGAAACGCCAGATCACCCGCTGACCAGTCGTAATCCATCTGCCCTCCCAGAGGGTGTGCACCGTTGCTTCCGTGGCGAATATCCCGCCACCACGAGACAGAATGTACGGCCGCTTCTCTCAACGAGTCAAACTGACGTCACACGCCCGCAGATTCGCCGCGAGGTGTGGCAAGCGCCAGCCGACAGCCGGGCCCACTTCGCGGACCCGGCTACCCATGGGCACACCTGGAGCGTCAGCCGCAGGAACTCGGTTCACCGATCTTGACCACCGACAGCACCGCCTCACCTTCGCCGATCAACGCTCCCGGCGCGGGCGCCTGCGCCACCACGATCCAGTTCCGATCCAGTACCTGCATACGCCCCTTCCCGGTCGCGTCCTTGGATCGGGAGAAGAAGACACCAGCCGCCTGGATCGTGTCCTGCGCATCCTGCAAGTTCATGCACACGACGTTCGGCATAGCGGCGCGGGAAGCCGCCGGTTGCGATGCCTGCGCAAGAGGAGGCATCGATGCCGCGGGAGCGGCAGGCACCGCCGGAGCAGGCACCGCCGCAGCGGAGGTAGACGAGGCGACCACAGCGCTTCGACCGGCCGGAGTCGCGGAGGTTCGTTGCGACGTCGAGTGGTCCTTGCCGTTATCTCCGACGACACTGCCGAGCGCGCCCAGTGCCAGCAGCCCGCCTAGGACGGCCGCTACCCATACCCACAGCGGCGTCCGCTTCTTCTGCGGCTGCTGCCCGGTAGGCGGACCGTACGCGTTCGGCGGTGGCGGATATGTCATCGGCAGGTTCCCTTTGCTCTCATCCGTGTTCACGCACCGGGGTCGATGCGCACGGGCATCACATCGAGATGTTGATCACATCTGTTACGGCTCGGCTATCAATTCGGCCGACGGACAGGACGAAGTGGTCAGCAGTCCTCGAAGAAGGCTTTCGCATAGCCCACGGACTGGTAGACGTAGTCGTAGACCCAGCGTGGGAGGGAGAGGTGGGGTTCGGGGTCGGTGAAGAGGAGTTCTCCGTCCCAGCACTTCCGCAGGATGTAGCGGGCGCGGGAGATGTGGGGAGTGAAGGTGACGACGATGACTCGGCGCCAATTGTGGGCGCGGGCGAGGCGGGCCAGTTCACGGCCTTCGCCGCGAGTGGTGCGCGGCGACGGGTCGAAGCACAGGACCTCGAAGCTGTAGCCGCCGTGGCAGATCCGGTTCAGCACGGCGCTGTTTTCGTAGGGATCGGAGAACACCACGCGCGGCGCGTAGCCCTCGCGCGCCAGGCGCAGGCCCAACTGCTCGCGGCCGTCGTGCGCCCCGCCCAAGACGAGAACGGCATCCGCCGCAGCGGGCGGGTCGGTGCGCGGACGCACGTACACCGGCCACAGCGCGACCGTCGCGACGACCACCACCAGACCGGCCCCGAGCACGGTCCAGGCCCATCGATGACGTCGCACCACGCCGATGCTAGCGGGGCCACGGCGACCGTCGCGCCAGGTCAGGGCACCCGGTCAGGCACCGTCGCCGCATGTACATCTGCTGTTGCCCCGACCCTTGCCTCGCCGACGTGGCGTGGCCACCGGCGGGGCTTACCAATCGATCATGCGATGCACAGTCTTCGGAACCGGGTATCTCGGGGCCACGCACGCGGCGTGCATGGCCGAACTCGGGCACGACGTCATCGGAGTGGACGTGGACCCGGGCAAGGTCGCGAAGCTGTCCGACGGAGTGGTTCCGTTCTACGAACCGGGCCTGGAGGGTGTGCTGCGCCGCAACCTCGACGCGGGCCGCCTGCGGTTCACCACCTCCTACGCCGAGGCGGCCGCGCACGCCGAGGTGCATTTCCTGGGCGTGGGCACCCCGCAGAAGAAGGGCGAGTACGCCGCCGACCTGAAGTACGTGCACGCGGTGGTGGACACGCTCGCCCCGCTGCTGGAACGTCCCTCGGTGATCATCGGCAAGTCCACGGTCCCGGTCGGCACGGCGGCCGCGCTCGGATCACGCGCCCGCGCAGTGAGTTCCGCCGACGTCGAGGTCGCGTGGAATCCCGAGTTCCTGCGGGAAGGCTTCGCGGTCAAGGACACCTTGCGGCCGGACCGTCTGGTTCTCGGCGTCGACCGGGAACGCGCCGCCGCCGGATGGGTGGAGGACCTGATACGCGAGATATACGCCGACCTGATCACCGCCGAGGTGCCCTTCCTGTTGACCGACCTGGCCACAGCGGAATTGGTGAAGGTCTCGGCGAACGCCTTCCTGGCGACCAAGATTTCGTTCATCAACGCGGTATCGGAGGTGTGCGAAGCGACCGGCGCCGACGTGACGATGCTGGCCGACGCGCTCGGTTACGACGAGCGCATCGGCCGTCGATTCCTCAACGCGGGCCTCGGTTTCGGCGGCGGGTGTCTGCCGAAGGACATCCGCGCGTTCATGGCCCGCTCCGGTGAGCTCGGCGCCGATCACGCCGTCGCCTTCCTGCGCGAGGTGGACAACATCAATATGCGCCGCCGCACCAAGGTGGTCGACATGGCCGCCCGCGCCTGCGGCGGCTCGTTGCTCGGGGCCAACGTCGCGGTGCTCGGCGCGGCGTTCAAACCGGAGTCCGACGACGTCCGCGACTCCCCCGCGCTGAATGTGGCCGGCATGATCCAGCTGCACGGGGCGGTGGTGACCGTCTACGATCCCAAGGCGCTGGAGAATTCACGCCGGGTGTTCCCCACCCTGAACTACGCGACCTCGGTGGCCGAGGCGTGCGAACGCGCCGACGTGGTGCTCGTGCTCACCGAGTGGGACGAATTCACCGCCCTGCGCCCGCAGGATTTGGCGGAGGTGGTGCGGGCCCGCTCGATCATCGACGGCCGGAACTGTCTCAATCGTGCCACCTGGAGAGCAGCCGGATGGGTGTACGCGGGACTCGGCACACCGTAGAGTTGCGGAGCGAGGCGGGCTACTGCCAGACAGACGACCAGTCCGCCTTAAGCACAGCTGATCGCCGGCGGTAGGGTCCGTCCAGCGGGCCTCCGCAGACGGACGGCGCAGGCTCGCATGTCGTGCGGTGTGAAACGAGATGGGCAGCTGATGAGTTCGGTACTGGGAGTTTCGGTGGGGGCCGGCGCTGTCCGTATGGCGCGACCACATGCCGACAACCCCCACGGGCATGTCTCCCCGCATTCCTTCGATCTGCAGACCATTCCGGTCGTCGACCAGAGCGTGGAAGAGCTGGCTGCCGAAGCCATCGGCGTCACCCTGGAAGCCACGCCGGGGATCGGCGCCACCGCGATCGCCTACCGCAGTGAGCAGCACGCCCGCGCCATTCGCGCGGCCATGGCGCGCCAGCAGCTGACCAATTACGAACTCGTGCCGGAGATCGCGGCGGCACTCGAGTTCGCGCAGGCCACCGGTGATATCCGGGGCATCTCCTCGCTGGTCGTCTACGACCTGGGCAGCTCGGGCCTGACCGTGAGCGTGGTCGACACCCAGTCCCGCGAGGTGCGCCACAGCGAGCGCACCAGCGACATCAGCGGTGACTATCTCGACTCGTTGATTCGTGAGCAGCAGATCGCCTCTGGACGGATCGCGCATCCGCCGAACGCCGCCGGCCTGGCCGCCCTGGACGCGCTGTGCCGGGAGGCGAAGGAGCAGCTGACCACCAACACCGCGGTGGCGCTGCCGAGCGAACAGGGCTTGGTCCTGCTCGCGCAGGAGAACTTCGAATCGTTGATCATGCTGGCGATCGAGTCCTCGGCGCGGATGGCACGCGACGTGATCGTGCGCTCGGACCGCCCCGTGCACGGTGTGCTGGCCATCGGCGGTTGCGCCCGGATCCCGTTGGTGGCCAAGGTGCTCGAACGCTGGATGGGCGTGCCCGTCATCGTGCCGGACAGCCCGGAGACCGTGATGGCCCGCGGCGCCGCGCTGCTGGCCAGACCGGTGCGCAAGGAGACTCCCGCCGCGAGCGCCGCGCTGGACGACGAGCTGTCGCCCGCATGGTTGGCGGCCCCCGCCCAGCGCGGCAGACGCGAGATCAGCGGGGCCGTGCTGACGGTCAGCGCGCTGGCCGTGGTCGCCGCGATCGGGCTCGGCCTCGGCTACGGACCGCAGGTGCTGGAACGGGATTCGCATACCAGCGAGGGCTCGCCGTCGTTGTCGCCGACCACCGCACCGCGCACGACCAGCTTGGATCCGCAGATCGCGGTCGCGCCGGGTACCACGGAGTCGCCCGCCCACGAGTCGGTCGCCGCGCCGCCGCCGAACCGGCGGCAGACCACCAGCGAGGCGCCGCCCACGCCCGGCCCGAACACCATCGTGGTGCCCGGCCTTCCGCCGATCGTGGTCCCCACGATCCCGCCGGAGGTCTTCCCCTTCCCCCCGCCACCGCCACGCTGAGGGTGACCGCGACTCGGGGCGAGGTGGATGTCGAGCTTCGACGTGCGGCGGGGTGAGTTCAGACGCTGACGTGCCCGCCCGACGCGGATCGCAGCCGAAGTCCAGGCGCTGACCCGACGGAATCCGCGCGGCGGCCGGGCGAAGTCAGGCCCTGGCGTGCCGGGCTCGGTGCGGACGCGGGGGCGGTGTGGGCTCTTTGGTCTTGAACGGCCGGGCCAGCAGCACCGCGATGCCCGTGGTCAAGGGCACCGACAGCGCCAGCGCGATACCGCCGACCGCCGAGCGCGCGATCTCGATGGCCACCGCGTCACCGGTCAGCACGTCGCGGATCGACCGTCCCGCCACGCTGAACAACAGCAGCAGCGGCAGCGCCCCACCGGCGTAGGCCAGTACCAGCGTGTAGACGGTGCTGGCGATGTGGTCGCGCCCCACGCGCATGGCGGCTGCGAAGACCTCGCGCCGGGAGGCCGATTCATCGAGGGCGGCCAGCTCGAACGCGGCCGACGCCTGGGTGATCGTGACGTCGTTGAGCACACCGAGCGAACCGATGATGAACCCGGCCAGCAGCAGGCCGGTGATGCTGACGTGCTCGATGTAGGTCGCGACGTTCGTGTTCTGTTCCTCGGAAAGCCCGGTCAGATGGGTCATCTCGATGGTGAGCCAGGACAGGGCGGCGGCGAGCAGCATCGAGGTCAGCGTGCCGAGCAGCGCCGAACTGGTGCGCAGGTTCACCCCGTGGGCCAGATACAGCACCGCGTAGAGGATCAGGGAGCCCGCGACCAACGCGACCGGGATCGCGGGTTTGCCGTCCAGCAAGGCGGGCAGCAGGAACAGCACCAGCACCGCGAACGCGAACACCAGGCCCAACAGCGCACGGACGCCGCGCCACCGCGCCACCGCGATGATCACCACCACGAAAATCACGAAGATCAGCGTGAGCGGCATCCCGCGTGAGTAGTCCTCGAACGAGTACATCGGCGTGCCGCTCGGATCGGTCTGGCGGACCAATCGCAGTTCGTCGCCTGCGTGCAGGTCGGGTTGTCCTGGGCCCGGGGCGATCTCCAGCAACGTGCGGTTGCCCTTGTGCGGCCCGGACTCGATCGAGATCAGGCTGCGCTGGCAGGTATAGGCGGTGCTGCGCGGTGGTTCGGGCTTCTCGACGAACACCTTGCCCAGCGACGGGCTGCCGCACGGACCGACATCTTGCAGCACCACGGTGCCCGCCTCGGTCTGCACCGCGCCGCCGCCCGCGTTCTGCATCGGCAGCGGGATGTCGATGTGCTGCTTGCTCGGCCACAGCACGATCGCGGCGATGACGACGACGACTCCGATCACGGTGAGTAACCCGACGACCACGCGCGCCGCGGTCGCGCCGATCGCGATCGGCCCCGAATGATCGTGGTGATGATGGTGGTCGCTCACCGCGCTCCTACCTGTCAGATGTGGTTCTGCCCGGAGCGAGCCTAAAGGATTTCATTTTCAAGACCGTCGCGGCGTCACCGAACACAGGGGATACACGGGCAGAGCGATCCGATCGAAAAGAAAGGGGATTTTAGAGGGGGCGGCGGAGAGCAGGGGGATGTCTCCGCCGCCCGCAGGGCAGGCGGCCCAGGGGGGTAGGCGCCTAACCCGAGGCCGGATGTGCCCAGGGGGGGTAGGCAATCCGACCAGGCACTCAAAGTGCCGAGGACCACTGTACACAAAAGTACTTCTTTTGCGCTAGCTAGTCGCCAAATCCGACATGTATCCGTACACCGAGTTTGTTTACCGGCCGGAAGCGGGGCGATTATATGGTTCGCCGCCAACTTCTCACTACTGGCGATAGCTGGCGAGGAAGTTGCCGAAGCGTTCGATCGCGACCGCGAGATCCCGGGCCCATGGCAGCGTGACGATCCGCAGATGGTCGTGGTTCGGCCAATTGAAGCCGGTGCCCTGCACCATCAGGATCTTCTCCTGCAGTAGCAGATCCAGGATCAGCTTGGAGTCGTCGTAGATCTCGTAGACGTTCGGATCCAGCTTCGGGAACGCGTAGAGCGCGCCCTTCGGCTTCACGCACGACACTCCGGGGATCATGTTCAACCGCTCCCAGGCGACGTCGCGCTGTTCGAGCAACCTGCCGCCGGGCAGGATCAGATCCTCGATGCTCTGATGACCGCCGAGCGCGACCTGAATCGCGTGCTGCGCCGGCACGTTCGGGCACAACCGCGACGAGGCGAGCAGGTCGATGCCCTCCAGGAAACCGGCCGCGTGCTCCTTCGGGCCGGTGATCGCCAGCCAGCCCGAGCGGTAGCCCGCGACCCGGTAGGCCTTGGACAGCCCGTTGAAGGTCAGGCACAGCAGGTCGGGCGCCATGGTGGCCAGCGAGATGTGCTTGGCGTCGTCGTAGAGGATCTTGTCGTAGATCTCGTCGGCGAGCAGCAACAGCTGATGCTTGCGGGCGAGGTCGGCGAGTTGCTGGAGCACTTCGGCGGAGTACACCGCGCCGGTGGGGTTGTTCGGGTTGATCACCAGCAGCGCCTTGGTGCGGTCGGTGATCTTCGATTCGATGTCCGCGATATCGGGCTGCCAGCCGTTGGCCTCGTCACACAGGTAGTGCACGGGAGTGCCGCCGGCCAGGCTGGTCATGGCGGTCCACAGCGGGTAGTCCGGGGCCGGGATCAGCACCTCGTCGCCGTTGTCCAGCAGGGCCTGCATGGTGATGGTGATCAGCTCGGAGACGCCGTTGCCGAGGTAGACGCCGTCCACGTCGAGTTCGGGAAAGCCGGGCACGAGCTCGTAGCGGGTCACGATCGCGCGCCGCGCCGACAGGATGCCCTTGGACTCGGAGTAACCCTGGGCGTACGGGAGCGCCGCGATGATGTCGCGCATGATCACGTCCGGCGCCTCGAACCCGAACGGGGCGGGGTTGCCGATATTGAGCTTGAGGATGCGGTGACCCTCGGCCTCCAGCCGTGCCGCGTGCGCGTGTACCGGTCCACGGATCTCGTAGACGACGTTCTGCAGCTTCGTGGACTGCTCCAGAACACGCGGGGGGCGGTGCGGATGATGAGGACTCACGCGTCCCATGGTGCCATCCGTCGCAACTGGATAAACCGTCACTCCGAGCTGATCCCCGGGCTCCGCGCCCGCGACGGCGTCCCGGGCACAGCGAGGTGTGACACGTCACTCACTGGGCCGGGCCACCCGGCGGGATGCCCTTCGCCGCGGTGGAGCCGCAGAATTCCTCGATCCGCTCGTCCAACCGGCGCGCCTCGACCGAGTCGCGGAACGCCGGGGCCGCCATCCACCTGCGCATATCGGTCAGGCGCTCCTCGAGCTGCGCGATGCGCTTGTCCTCGTCGAGCCCGAGCACCGGTTGCAGCGCCTCGGCCGCGCCATCCAGGCTGCCGTTGATCAGGTGGGCGGCCGCGCAGTCGACTCTGGCCAGGGCTTCGGCGCCGTAGGAGCGCTGTTCGGACGGGCCGTTCGAATACAGCTCGATGGCCCGCTGCGTGGCGCCGAGCGCGCGCTCCGCCTGACCGAGGTGGATATAGGTAGCGCCGGCGTAGTAATTGGCCTTGGCGTCGTTGAAGCCGAAGACGCCGCCCACTTCGTCGTGCAAGGTGTCGGTGGCGGCGATTTCGCGGGCATCGTCGGCCGCCCGGACGCAGCGATCGGTGTCCGCGGCGCTGCCCAGCGCCGACCAGATGCGCGCCTCGATGTTGAGCAGGCGCACCTGCGCGGTCGCCGACTCGGCGAACTCCTGCCCGCTCTGGGCGAGCTGAACCGCCCGGCGGGGGCGCTGCGACCAATACTCGATCAGCGCGTGCATGCCGCGGGTCCAGGCGCGAAGGCCGTTGTGCCCGCACAGCTCCGCGTAGGCCCAGGCGGCACGGACTTGCTCCCCGGCCGCGTCGTAATAGCCCAGGTCGGTGCTCGCGTTGGCGAGCAGGCCAGAGAGCGTGCCCGCCAAGAGATACAGATGACCGGTATCGGCGGGCCGCTGATGGCCTTCCAGCAATCGGTACACCCGGCGCCGCACCCGCACCATGTCCACCATCATCGGCACCGGCGGAATACGCACGTAGTCGTTCGCGATGCGCACCACATCCGCGTCGAGCTGTTCCAACGTGCTCGCACCGACATTGGTGCTCTCGGCCTTGCCGGCGTGCTCGCTGGCCTCGTGGGCAGCCGCCATGATCAGATCCCTCTCCGAAATCGCCGCTAACGCAACACCTCTCATCGCACCGGCGTCTATGAGAGCCAAAAGGTCCGCGTCACTCGAATAATCAACGCGCGCCGAGGCGCCGGCGCGCGCATCGAATCCCGGCGGGACGGGTCGATCGCCCGAGGGCTGATCGATCAAGGCCGCGAACCGGGCTCGCACTACATCGTCGGACCTGGCCAGTGAGGTATCCAGAGCGGCTTGGTTGATCGGTCGTGGATGAACCCGGACGCCCCCGGCTTCCCACTTCGACACCAAGCGTTCGTGCACACCCAGATGGGCGGCGAATTCCCTGATGCTCATCCGCTTGGCATCGCGAAGGGCGCGGGCCTCTTTGCCTGACCAATGCCTGACCACGGTGCCATCCCTTCCGAACGAACCCCTTCCAGAGTACGAGCGGATTGTGAGCGCGGCCACAGCTGAAATGTGACCGGCATCAAAGGCAGCGGAAGGGCAGCGGTAAGCGGGCTGACGGGCGATACCCAATCACACTGCGGGCCGCGAACATTGAGTCGGAAGGCAAGGAGTTCGCCGTGAATGTCGAGAAACTCAGGACCGTGGACGATTGGGTGGCGTTCTATCGGCACGAGTTCGGATTGCCGGTCACCGAGCGTGGCGGTTTCGCCATGCTGCCGATCACCGGACGCGTCTGCGTAGTCCACCTGCCGACCGCGCGTGCCGAAAAGGTGCGCGTCGCACTGGAACAGCAGGGAACGAGGGGTCCCATGTTGGCCAGGCAGATCCGATGGAGCTTCCTCGCCGAGCCCGACAGCCGACCGGGACCGCAGGTGCTAGAGGTGCTCAATCGGCTGGATATCGGCCTGCCCGCCATCGGCAGTGCCGTGATGTTGCCGACCGGTCTCGGTCGCTGGACCCGGGAAGGGTGCTTCTGGGTCAGCCCGCCGAGCCGCGGTGACGCGCTTCCACCGCTGTCCGTCATCCTCACTACGGCGCTCGCGGTGGGAGCGGGCGGCGGGGACTGATCACCTCCGCGGTCAGATCCCCGCTGCCGTCCGCCGGGTCCGCTTCTCCCCCACAGTCGACGAAGCGGACCCGGCGGTCAGCGTGTTTCGGCGGCGTCGATCGCGGCGGCCGGAATCGGGAAGTTGAGATAGGACCGCGACGGAGTCGGTCCGCGCTGGCCCTGATACTTCGAACCCGCCACGGCGCTGCCGTACGGATGCTCCGCCGGGCTGGTCAGCCTGAGCAGGCACAACTGGCCGATCTTCATCCCGGGCCACAGCGTGATCGGCAGATTGGCCACGTTGGACAGCTCCAGCGTGATGTGCCCGCTGAACCCGGGATCGATGAAGCCCGCGGTCGAGTGGGTGAGCAAGCCCAATCGGCCCAGGCTGGACTTGCCCTCCAACCGTCCGGCCAGATCGTCCGGCAGCGTGCACACCTCGAGGGTGGAGCCGAGCACGAACTCGCCGGGGTGCAACACGAACGGTTCACCGTCGGCCGGCTCGACCAGACTGGTGAGCTCGTCCTGCTGCTTCGCGGGATCGATGTGGGTATAGCGGGTGTTGTTGAACACCCGGAACATCCGGTCCAGGCGCACGTCGATGCTCGATGGCTGGATCAGGTTCTCCAGCAGTGGCTCGACCCCGAGACGCCCAGCGGCGATCTCCGCGCGGATGTCACGATCGGAAAGCAGCACGCGACGAGCGTAGCGCCTGCTCGCCGGGGCTCCTCAGCCGCACAGTGATATGGAGAGAACGATATCCTCGCATTCACTCGGGCGGCGCCGCCCGCGATCGAAGGGATGAACCATGACCGAGGGCTCGCTGTTCGACCTGACCGGCCACGTCGCCGTCGTCACCGGAGGCAACTCCGGCATCGGTCTCGGCTTCGCCCGGGGCCTCGCGCGGGCCGGAGCCGACGTCTGCGTGGTCGGCCGCAACGCCGAGCGCAACGAGGCCGCCGCCGCCGAATTGAGCGCCTTCGGCGGCCGCGTGCTGGCGCTGAGCTGCGACGTGGGTGAGGAGCAGCAGGTGATCGACACCTTCGGGCGCGCGGTCGCCGAACTCGGCCGCATCGACTCCTGCTTCGTGAACGCCGGTGTCAGTCAGGGTTTCATCCCGTTCGTGGAGACCGATCTCGCGGAATTCCGCCGGGTCACCTCCCTCAACCTCGACGCGGCGTTCGTGACGCTGCGTGAAGCGGCGAAGGTCATGCTCGCCCAGGGCGAGGGCGGCAGCCTGGTCGCCACCGCGAGCCTCGCCGCCCAGCAGGGTGTTCCGCGCGGGCAGTCCTACGCGGCCAGCAAGGCCGGGCTGATCGCCATGGTGAACTCGATCGCGGTGGAGCTGGCCAAGCACGGCATCCGCGCGAACTCGGTGCTGCCCGGCTGGGTCGAGACGCCGATGACCGACGGGGCCTTCGCCTGGGACCGTTTCCGCGAACGCGTCCACCCGAGAATCCCGGTTCGCCGCTGGGGCCTGCCGAGCGATTTCGAATCCGTCGCCGTCTACCTCGCCAGCCCCGCCAGCGGCTACCACACCGGCGACACTCTCTTGATCGACGGCGGCTACAGCAAGTTCTGAGGTCAGTCCGCGTCGGCACTGCGGCGCTTGACCCGCCGACCTGCGCTCGGAGTGTCGACTGGCAGTGGCGGCCGACACAGGATGGCCGAGCCCTGTCATCGCCTCCCTCGAGAGGGCCCAGGCCACAACGTGACGATGGTCGGGGCCCGGATACATCCGCCGTAGCCGACACTGTCGCCCCGGCGCAGGAAGCACTTGGCGCTGGCGCGGATCGCGGGGCGATCGCATGGCATCAGTTTCTCGACGACCAACTCGCCCCCGGCCGACGATCCGCTCAGTGCAGCCGTCGCGGACGGCAACGCCGGTCGAACACCGAAGGTGGGATCTTCGGCCTGCACCCTTGGTATTCGCCGACGTCGCCGGTGTCATCCGTGGCGGGAAGCGGACCGGGTTACCTCGCAGCGTCCGGCATGGCAACGTGGAGTGGTGACCTCCTCCCGCATCCGGAACGTCATCGTGGTACTCACCGTGTTGCTAGTGGTGTGCGCCGCGGTTCTCACGGCAGGCGTGGTCGGGGGCGGCGGCCCCGGCAAGGTCGATCGCGGCATCGCCGACTGGGCGATCACGCACCGCAGCGACGCGCTCACCCCGGTCGCGGTGGTCGTCAGCGTGCTGGGCGGCACGCTCGCCATGACGGCCCTGGCCACCGCGGCCTGCCTGGTGCTGTCCTGGCGGCGGCGGTGGACGTCGGCGGCGCTCGTCGCGACCACCGGGCTCGGCGGTGGGTTGCTGGTGCGCGGCGGCAAACGGCTGACCGACCGCGACCGCCCGCCCGTCGAGGAACACTTGATCAACGTGTCCAACCAGGCCTATCCCTCCGGGCACAGCCTGGGCTCGTTCGTCGTGGTCGGCATCGTTCTGGTGGTCGCGCTACCCGGCATCCACGGACCCGCCCTCCGAGCGGGCACGGCGATCGTCGCCGCCCTGTTCGTCGCCGCGGTCGGCCTGTCCCGCATCTATCTCGGCGTCCACTGGACGACGGACGTCGTCGGCGGCTGGTGCTTCGGCGCGCTCTGGCTCATCCTCTGCCTGACTGTCTATCGACATCTGGCGCCCACCGCCCCGGGCACGTCCGGGGACCACCTTTCGAGCAGAGAGACGGACAGGACCGCGACTTCCTCCGGTCATCGAGCGGAATAGTCCGGAGTAGATACTCGACGGCCGTACCGAGGTCCGAACAGCTCGTCATCAGCCCGTTTCCAGACCGAACGTCCGGACACCGGACACCGGGAATAGACACGCCGGATGATGGACTCGAGGCCGTCGATTGCGCGGCTCGCGTCATCGCGGCTCGGCCATCTCTTCGAGCAGGCGCGTGATCCCGGCCTCCGCGATCCCTTTCGCGCGCCCGAGGTCGTCGGTCGTCTCGGAGTACGCGCGGATCGACCCGCCCTCGGATGGTGTCGCAGCCGGAGCGTTCGACCGCACTCAGCGGCTCTGACAGAGCAAGCTTTTCACGCCTCTGCGACGCGCCTGACCGCGCAACACGCCGATTTCCGGCGAGGGATTTCCGCAACGGGATGGCTACCGGTCGATAGCGCACGGCTCGAGACCAGGGATCTCGAGAGCTGGTTTTGTGAGGATTTTGGGAGGAATTTTGTGAGGAAACGCGCCTGAACGCCGCCGAACGCGGCTCAACGCAAGATCAGCTCTCCCTCACCACCGACTCGTCACGAGAGGGCATCCCCGCAGGTCAGGGCCGTCTACCAGGGCCTTTACCGCACCCGCTCGGCGTCTGCTAAAGTCTCGGGTACCTTGCCGATGTAGTTCAATGGTAGAACTTCTGCTTCCCAAGCAGACAGCGCGGGTTCGATTCCCGTCATCGGCTCCACCACAAAACCCGCCCTGACCAGGGCGGGTTTTGCTTTTGAGACCAGCGGTCGAGTGGGGCACTGCACCCGATGGGCATTCGGTAGCGGCACACCGGAATCGGTCGAATCACCCCAGGTCAGAGCATACGGAAGGTTGCTCGCGATCGCCCTGTGGCCTTCGGTTGCTACCTTCGACATGTGAGCCGAACCCAGTGGACTATCCATGGCGAGCACCTCGTCGACGAGAACCGACACATCCGACTCACTACCGTTGACGTCGAATTGCCTGACGGCGCGAGGTTCACGCAGTACGTCGCCCGGATGCCAAGATGCGCAATGACACTGGTCTTGAACGAGAAGCGCGAAGCCCTGCTGATGTACCGGCATCGGTTCATCATCGACCGATGGGTGTGGGAACTACCCGGAGGCTACGTCGACGGTGCCGAGGACGTAGCGCTCGCCGCAGCTCGCGAAGTCGAGGAAGAGACCGGCTGGCGTCCCCGCACCATGGAACACCTCGTCACCTACCAGCCAGCGATCGGCACGCTCGACCAACCGCAGCAGATTTACCTTGCGCACGGCGCCGATCTGACCGACAACCCGCCGGACACCAACGAGGCCGAACGGATCGACTGGATCCCCTTACCCGAGGCGATCGCGATGATCGACCGCGGGGAGATCGTCGGCGCAGCAACAGTCGTCGCGCTGTATCGCGCTCTCACTCTGTCGCTCTAGTCGCGGCGAGCACCCGCCGCCGGAACTCCGCAACGTCATCGAGTTCGTCGTACGGAGCGAGTCGGAATCGGACTTCGCGAAGGTAGGAATAGCTGCGTCGCGACTCGAGTCCGCCCGCCAGTTCGAGCGCCTCGCCGCCGATGCGCACCGCCTCATGCGGGTCGACATCCGCGACGGCAGATGCGAGCAGGCACAGGTTGAACGCTCGACCCCGCAGATAGCCGTCGGACATGTCGAGGGATTGCTCGGCGTAGCGAGCCGCCCGGGCAAGGTCTCCCAGGTCCCGGAAGCAGTGGGCGGTCTTGGCCGACAGGTAGGCGCCGTCGAAGTAGTTCAGCCACTCCGGCCGACCGGAATCGCCGCGGCCGAACGCGCGTTCAGCTGCGTTCAAAGATGTCGCGCAAGACGATTCGTCTAATCGCGCGGCGTGGCCGTGCGCCTCGACCATCAGGCACTCGGATTCGAGTGCGGCCAAGCCGGCGTTTCGAGCTGCGATCTGCGCGGCGCGGGCGAGGTCGACGGCATCGCCCGGGCGGCCGACGTACGTCGCCTGGTGACTCATCGCTGCAAGGATCTCCGCGCCGAGTCCGGCGTCGCCCGCGGCGCGCGACATCCTCAACGCCTGTATGAGGTAGCGCTGCGCGAGTCCATGTTCCTCGAGATCGTAGGCGGCCCAGCCCGCCAGCTTCGTGAGCTCGGCAGTGGTGGCGAACAGCTGCCGCCCGATGCGCTCGTTGTAGCTGCCGCGCAGCAGTGGTGCGACGGAACTGTGTAGGTAGTGGACGATCGTCGAGCGCACCTTGCCCCCACCGACACGGTTGTCGAGGTCTCGAAACGCAGTCGTCATGGTCCGCACGGCATCAACGTCGCCCTGTCCTATGCGACGAGTTCCGGCGGAGACCGGGTGCTCGGGTCCGGGCAAGGTCAGCCACCGCATCGACGCGGCCGGGTAGACCGCGACTGCGTACGATGCGCCGACTAGGAACCGCCTGCGCTCCACATCGCTCCTCCACAGCGCTGTTGCCGAGGCGGTCGCCTCGGCGAGACTCAACGCGAACTCCAGTCCGAGATCGGCACCCTCTCCTCCGCCGGCCATCCCGCAGTCGGCAGCGGCAACCCGGCGGCCCGCGACCTCAGTGAGACACTCCGCGATCAACTCGGGCCCTGGTGAGTTGGGTTGTTCGCCTGCCAGCCAGCGCCCGACCGAGGTGTGGTCGTAGCGCAACTCGACGCCGACAGCGCGGCCGCGCTCGACGACTCTGCGGGCGAGCGCCTTGTTCGGTAGGCCCGTCTCCTCGAGCAGCTCGGCGAGTTGTGTGTTGGGCTGCTTGGGCTGCCGTCCCATTTCCGGAGTGTGGCACGCGAAACGCTTGGCACGCCATGAATTCGATCCCGTGCACACCCCGTGTGCACACACCCGCCCAGCATGCACGCCTTACGGCGGGGCGCCCACTTGACGTGTCCTTGATCTATGCATCCGGCGCCGGGTGATGCCAGCCCATCGGCAGCACTGAGCTGCCAGCCGATGGCGAGAGCCCCGGCGTCGGGTGCACACCAACGCACCCAGCAGTGAGGACGGTATGACCGCAAAGTCGATCGGGTTCCTGCGAAAGGATTTGGCAACGGACCCCCTGCGAGACGCAACGACGATCCGCGAACTTGCTGAGCGAGTGGGCCACACGCTCATCGAAATACTCACGCCCGGTGACGAGGTCGAGCCCGAACCCGCCACGTGGTTACTTGCCCGGATCCACCGCCACCGTGCCGCGGCAGTGGTGATCGCGGACCAGCGCCACATGGCGGAGCCGGTGATCGACGCGATCACCGCGGTGTGCAGTGTCGTTACGCCCGTCCAGATCATCCCCTGTCACGTCCAGTTTCCGGAGGGACGAGCGATTGAGTACGAGTATTCGCCCGCACTGGAAGCCGTGCGCGCCGCATTCGAGGCCGACGACGCGGCGAAGCTCGCTATCGCACGCACCGAGGGTCCGCTCTGGATGGCTGTGGACAAGCCGCGGACATGGGTGTTGGTCGATGAGGACGGCACGCCGGGAGAAGAGTTCAGCGTCGGTCCGGCGTTCGGCGCATCGGAGCTGCACGAGGGAGATGCCGAGTGAACGGGTGGGTCACCTTCGCAATCGGTCTCGGCGCCGCGCTCGTGGTCATGGTGCCGGTAGTCGCCGCCTCGATGTGGTGGCAGGCACCCGCCGACCGCGAGGCCGCCAAGGCGCGCGTCGCTGAGCAGCGAATGGACAACACGTTGTGGGCTACGGGCTTTCCGAATGATGCGCCGGCGCGGGATCTCGGTATCCACGAGGCGCACATGACAATGCAACGGCATCGCGGGTGCCGCGCAGACGAGTGCCGACGTAAGGCGGCGGCACGGCAAATCCTGATAAGCGCGGGCCGGATGAAGCCTGACACCACGCGGGAGTACTGAGTATCCGCCGCAGGGGGTTCTGATCTCTCCCGTGGGGTGCGGGAGTAGTAGGTAATGGAGGATATCCATGAGATACAACGCGATTCGGGCAGCCTTCACGGTTGTCGCAGTCAACGCCGCATTGCTCGGCGGGCAGACGCTCACCACCACGCCGGTCGCGCAAGCAGCTGGCGGTATTTGCACATTCGAGTTCAACAAGAGCCCGTACGTGCTGCACAAGGCCGTCGTCGTCGGCGGAACAGTGAAATGCGATCCCGCCCCGCTCGGGTTCCACCTGACGTTGCAGCTGTGGCATCGGTCGGGCACCAGCAACCCGAAGCCGAAGGGGGAGCCGGGCATTGTCACGCAGATCCCCAATCCCAGCGTCCACGTCGCCACGATGGCGTTGGACTGCGTGCCCGGCGTGTGGCAGGGCAAGATCGTCATACGGGCCACCTGGGACACCGGGACGGACGAGGGCCGCAAGGAGACCGCGCCCACCTTCATCCAGTGCTAAGTTCACTCCGATGAAGCTGCTCGTTATCAGTAGCGGCCCTGCCACATGGTCGAGGCGCTGGTTCTTGTTGCGCTGCCACGTGTACTACTGGTTTCGGCGTGTCTCCCGCGAGCCCGGCTATACCGGCGAAAACCAGTGGAATCCTCACCGCGAATACGGTGGCTGGGTCATCCGTCCGGCTAGCGGATGGCGACGGTTCCGCTGGATAACCCCGCCCCTGCACTACACGCGCGCCATCCCCGCCGACGACATGTACGCCGTCGGCAGTTGGATGCTGGAGAAGCTGGAGAAGTAAGTCCGGCAATCCCAGATGCAGCGCGCGTCCGGGCTCCGTCGGCTTGCGACAGACCGGTACGTTCGAACCATTCTGACGCGATCTGTACCCTGCGCTCTGAGAGATTGCTGGATTCTCTGCTTCCCAAGCAGACAACGCGGCCCATACCCGTCCTCGAGTTCGAGTCGCACATGGCTGGGGCGAATCCGCGAGAGACCCCTCCGTTATGTGCCACTCAACGCGGTACCAGGCGGTAGAGGGACGTTGTTTCGGCGGCGCGGGCGGTGGCGAGCGGGGAATCCGGGTTGTTGGCTCGGGGGTGGGTGGGGCGGATGTCCAGTTGAGCCGCTATTCGGAGGCCGGCGGCGGTGATGCGGGCGGGTAGTTCGTCGCGGGTGCGCAGGCCGAGGTGTTCGGGGAGGTCGGAGAGGATCAGCCAACCTTCGCCGCCTGGGTGCAGGTGGGCGGGGAGGCCGGAGAGGAAGGCCTGCAGCATGGACGAGTTCTCGTCGTAGACACCGCTTTCCAGGGCCGAGGTGGGTGTGCCGGGGAGCCAAGGTGGGTTGCACACCACGAGGTCGGCTTTGCCGTCCGGGAAGAGAGCAGGGCCTTGTACGGCGACGGAGGACAGGCCCAGCCGGTCGAGATTGGCACGAGCGCAGGTGAGCGCGCGGAAGCTGTTGTCAGTGGCGATGATTCGGAGGCATCCGCGTCGAGCCAGGATCGCGGCGAGCACGCCGGTTCCCGTGCCGAGATCGAAGGCGGTATCGGCGCGTTCGGGTAGGGGCGCGGTGGCGACGAGGTCGACGTACTCGCCCCGTACCGGGGAGAACACGCCGTAGTGCGGATGGATATGGTCGCCGAGGGCGGGAACGTACACGCCCTTCTCTCGCCATTGCGCCGCACCGAGCGCCCCGAGCAGTTCGGTGAGCGCGACCACCGTGCGCCCCTGCGGCAGGCCGTACGCCTCGGTGCACGCGCGTCGCACGTCGGGTGCGCGCCGCAGCGCCAGGGAATAGTCGTCTTCCAGCAGCACGAGCAACTTGCCGAGCACTTCCGCGCGCCGACGACGCGACGCGCGATACCGCCGGAACGCTTCGGCCGAATCATCGCCCGGCGGAACCTTCCGGTCCACCCGCCGGCCCATCGCACGCAGCAGTTGCCGCGCATTGTGGAAATCACCGCGCCACAGCAGGCCGGTTCCCGCTCGCGCCAGTCGACAAGCCGCGGCGGCGGTCGTGCGGTCGTTCACCACCATGACCGGGTGAGGTGGCGGCGCGCCATTCGCCGAATGCCAGCGGGCGGTCGTATTGATGTCGTCTTCGGTCCAGGAAACGGTGGACACCGCGAACTCCTCGTGATCGAACGTGCATGGGCACGACGAGCACTTCGCCGCAGGGTCGCGAACAGAACTGTGCGGCTACCGCACAGCAATCACCCGGATTGGCTACACCCACGCCGAAGTGCGCGAGGAATCACCGAGAACCATGCCGAGCGTCACGACCAGGACCTTTCCGAGGGAGACGCACGAGTCTCCCACAGCGGCGACTACCGGAGCAAAGCCCCTCAGTCGAGCAACCGGACGGCCGTGCGGATCGCCGCTTCGAAGCTGCGACGATTGTCCGGATGGTTGATGCCGGGCGGACAAGGCGAGGCTCCGTGCACCAAGTGGATATTCGCGCCGGTCAACGACATTTTCCGCCAGGCACGCTGTGCCGGCCGGCCGAGCAGCACGACCACGCGCAGCCGCGGAAGCAGTTCGAGCATTCGGCGCGTGTACGGCTCGGCCCTGCCGAGTTCGAAACGCGAGGGGGCGCCACCCGTGCTCGGAAACGGGCAGGCGTTCCAGGCGGTACACCGCGCCCGGTCCAGACCGGTCGCGGCACATGTGCGGAAGAAGTTCTCCGCACCCACGTCATCGTTGTCCCAGCTGAGAAACCTTCTGTCGCGCAGGTCGGGATCAGCGTCGCCCTCGGGGGCTTTCAGCACGAACAACAGCTCCGCCGCGACACCGCCGAACAGCGGATCAATGTAGGGCAGATTTTCGAAACGAGTATCCGCTTCGATGCGATCGACCAGCTGATTGAGCGCGCGAACGTGCGGCATCTCGATCGCGGCCGCGGCCCGTTCGCGCCGAATCCGGCGCTCGCTCAGTGCTCGCGGATGATCGGGGATCTTCACGGGCCACCTCGGGAACCGCCGACAGCGCTACAGCATCACCCTACGCGCCCGGAACCGGTCGCCGGGGCGGTTCGCACCCGCGAGTCAGGCTGCCCCGTTGGCCGTTTCGGCGTGCAAGCGGCGGAACTTGCTGCCGTGGAAGACGAGAGGGTCCACGTCGGTGCGGGTGGCGATGCGGTGGATACGCAGGATGACGACCGCGTGGTCGCCCGCTGGGACGTGCGCCTCCTGGACGCCCTCGATCCAAGCGGACGCGCCGTCGATGAACACGGCGTCGCCCGAACCGCGGTGCAGTTGGATGTCGCGGAAGCGGTCGCCGTCGCGGGTGCCCAGCGTGCGGGCGGCGGCCTGCTGGTCGGTGCCGAGCAGGCTGAGGCCGAGGTGGCTCGCGGCGGCGAGCTTGGGCCAGGTGGCCGAGGAGTTCTGCACGCAGAACGAGACCAGGGGCGGGTCCAGCGAGACCGGAACGAACGTGCTCACGGCCAGACCATGCGGGGTTCCGTCGATTTCGGCGCACACCGCGACGACACCGCTGGGGAAATTCGCGAACGCGCGCCGCAGACCGGCTCCGTCGGCGGGGAATTCGAACAGGTCATGCATGATTCGCAGCCTTCGAGCTGTGGGCCAGTGCCTGGGCGACCGAACGCCACCGACCACTGTACCGGTCGATGACGCCGTCCTCAGCGAATGTGCGATCGGACAGGTAGATCCCGGGCAGTGCGGCGGTGGCCCCGATTTCGACGAGCACGGGCTTGAGCAACAGGTCGGGCGCCAGGGCGTGGGCCGGCCCGGCTCCGAGCATCACCGGGACCGCTAGCACGCCTTCCAGGCCGGTTCCGCCCTCGAACTGTTCGAGGAACAGCTTGAGCAGACCGGTGTAGGTCGCCTTGAAGGTGGGGCTGGCGAAGACGACGAGTTCCGAGCCCGCCACGGTGCGCACCGCCTCGGCCACGGCCGGGTCACCCCAGCTGAGCAGGGCGGGACCGAACTCGACAAGGTCGATCACGGTGGGTTCGGCCTCCGGACGCAGTCCCCTGGCGACCGAGGTGGCCGCGGTGAGCGTGCGGGAGGCGGGTTTCGGATTGCCGACGACGACAGTGACTGTCATTTCGTCTCCTTTCAGATCACACCGTGTAGCGGCGGCGCGGCGTCGTGCAGCAGAGCCCTGCCGATGTGCTGGTACTTCCAACGCACCGGATCGTGCAGGGTGTGCGTGCGCGCGTTGCGCCAGAAATGGTGCAAGTTCAGATCCGCTGCGGCGCTGCGCGTTCCGCCGACTTCGAACAGCGCGGCGGACACGTCGTTGGCCGCGCGGTCGGCGAGCACTTTGGCGGTCGCCACGGCCAGGGACGCCTGGGCGACGCCGTCGACGCCGTCGACGCCCGGATCGGTCCTGGTGGCCGCGTCCACGGCCCATCCGGCCGACGAGAGCGTCGCCTCGGCGGCGGTGACCGCGACCGACAGCTCACCGAAGCGCTGGATCAACAACGGGTCGTCCACCGCGTTCGCCACCCCTGCCTCGAACCACGGGCGGCTTCTCGTGCGCACGAACTCCGTGGCGGCGCTGAGCGCGCCCCGCGCGATGCCGGTGTCGATGGCGGCGTGCAGCAGCTGCGCGAACGCGCCGTAGCCGGTGGGTGCGCGTACCGCGCCGGAACGGGGGATCACCTGGTCGCGGTCGACGAAGACCTCCTCGAAGGACACCGTTCCGCTGCCGGTGGTGCGCTGCCCGAGCCCGTTCCAGTCGTCCACCACGCGCACTCCGGGTGTGTTCGCGGGCAGGTAGGCGACGTACTCCCCGGGCTCGAGGCCGCTGCGTCTCTCGGGATCGTCCAGCCGGGTCAGCACCGCGAACAGGTCGGCGAACAGCGATCCGGTGCAGTAGTACTTCACGCCGTCCACCCGGAATCGGTCATCGACCGGCCGCAACGTGGTCGCGATGTCGGCGACGGTCGCGCCGCCGCGCTCGGTCTGCGCGTTGGCGATGCGCCCACCGTCGAGCACCCGGCCGAAGTATCGCTCCTGCTGCTGCGGCGTGCCCGCGAGCCGGAGCAGGTTCACATACACGAAGTGACTGTGCGGGATCTGCGCGATATTCGGATCTGCCGTGGCGAGGATCCGCGTCACTTCCGCGACCACGCTCGGCGGCAGATCCGCGCCGCCGTAGGCCGCAGGCACGGCGATCGCGAGCAAACCGCTGGCCGCCAGCCGATCGACCTCCGCGTACGGCAGCAGGCGATCCCGGTCGCGTTCCGCCGCCCCCGGCGCGAAGTCCGCCGCCAGCCGCTGCGCGACAGCGAACGCCTGTGCCGCCGACAGGATGCGATCGGCGGCGACCGCGGTCATCAGTTCACCGCCGCGACAGGCCGCTGAGCGGCTTCCAGCTCGCGCACCAGCGGAAGCACCTTCGCGCCGAAGTACTCGATCTCCTCCTGGAAGTGCAGGAAGCCGCCGAGGATCAGGTCGACGCCGAGCTGCTTGTAGGCGACGATCCGCTCGGCCACCTGCTCCGGCGTACCGATCAGCTGGGTGCGGAAACCATCGTTGTACTGCACCAGGTCTTCGAACGTCGAGTCGGCCCACATGCCCTTGCGGTCCTTGGTGGACGCGCCCGCCTGCTGCACCGCGTCCCGGAAACCCTCCACCGCGGGCTTGTTCGCCTTCGCGACGATCTCGCGCAGGGTATCGCGGGCCTCCTTTTCGGTATCGCGGGCGATGATGAAGCCGTTGAGTCCGAATTTCACCTCGCGGTCGTGGGCGCGGGCGACGGCGCGCAGGTCGTCGAGCTGTTCGGTCACGCCGTCGAAGTCCTTGCCGTTGGAGAAGTACCAGTCGGCGTAGCGGCCGCCGTTGCGCCGGGCAGCGGTCGAATTACCGCCCTGGAACAGTTCGGGATTCGGGCGCTCGGGCGTGTTCAACGGCTTGGGCTTCAAGGTGAAGTCCCGGATGCGATAGAAGTCGCCACCGTAGTTGACGTTGTCCTCGGTCCAGATCTTGCGGGTCACCTCGAGGAATTCCGCGCTGCGCCGGTAGCGCTCGTCGTGCTCGAGCCACGGCTCGCCGAGCGCGGTGAATTCTCCGGCGAACCAGCCGGAGACGACGTTGATGGCGAACCGTCCGTTGGACAGGTGATCGGCGGTGGCGCCGAACTTGGCCAGCACCGCCGGGTGCCACAGCCCGGGATGCACGGCCGCGATGACCTTCAGTCGTTCCGTCGCACCGAGCAGCGCGAGACTGAACGAGGTCGATTCGTGCTGGTATTCGGCGCCGTAGGAGGCGGTGTAGCGCACCTGGGACAGCGCGTAGTCGAAGCCGTTGTTCTCCGCGGTCCGCGCGAGCTTCTTGTTGTACTCGAAATCCCAGCCGGTGCGCTGTTCGATATCGCTGGTGACCAGTCCCCCGCTGACGTTGGGCACCCAGTAGGCGAACCGGATCTGCTCGGCGATCTGCTCCGTGGTCATAGCTGCTCCATGGTTTTTCGGGGGGGGAAGCCGTCGGATCGGAGGCCGGACGCCACGCATGCGTCCGGCGCTCCTCTCACTCCAGCACCTGCCCCCGGTCGGGACGAGGTTTTGAATCTGTGCGATTCGGATCAGGCGTCGGCGAGCGCGGCCGAGTAGCTCGACCTGCTGAACGTGCCCGCGGGCGCGAACCGGCCCAGCAGCGCGGCGGCGTCCTCGCCGGTGACCCGCGTAATGAACTCGTTGACCGCTTCCGGCGAGTCGACCGGCAGGAACGGCTGCGGGCGATGCAGCAGGCCGACCAGCGCCGAGGCGAACGCCGGGTCCACGGCCGCCGCCGCGAAGAACGCGTTGCCGATCTCGCCCAGCTCAGGATCACTCAGGAACAGCCTGGTCACCTTGTTCGCCGCGTCCGCGCGCGCGGCCAGGAACGCCGCGTACTGCCGCGCGATCCACGCCTCGTCGAACGGCCCTTCGTGCACGGCGGCCGCCGCGACCAGCCGCTGAGCCTGGATCAGGCCGCTCTGCGCGCCCTGCCCGGCGATCGGGTCGTAGGCGATGGCGGTGTCACCGAGCGCGGCGACCACGTGTCCGCCCGCGGTGCGCCCCACACCCGACCGCACCACCGGGCGCACCGCACCTTTCAGCCACGAGTGCGGGTCCTCGGGGATGGTCTGGGTGGCCAGCACCTCCGGCAGATCCCAATCGATGTAGTCGCGGTAGAGGTCTTGCACGATGCGGTGCGCCGACTCGGCGGAGTCCGCCGCGGCGAAACGCTTCTCCCAGTCGCTGCCGGGACGCGCCCAGCCGAGGAAAGCCCAGCTCGGCCCAGCGTCCTTGTGCAGATAGGGACCCCACCACCCTTCACCCTGGTCCGCGAGGATGGAGAAGCCGCTGTGCGCGCCGCCCGCGACGCTGCGATGGGCGAAAACGTTCTCGTCGTGCCCGATTCCGGTCACGGTGACGGTGAGCAGCGAGCGCTGCGGCGCGTCGTAGGGGGTGCGCCGCGCGTCGACGGGGAACAGATCCGACAGTCCGCCACGTCCGGTCGCGACCAACGTGAGGTCGTTGGCGGCGGCGATGCCGTCGAGCGTCTCCGGTGTCACCTGCTCGACCACGAACCGGCCGCCGCGCTCCAGGAACGCGGTGAGCCGCTCGTCGGACTTGAGCCTGGTGTCCACCGCCACGCCGACGTATCCGTCGAAATGACCGTCGAATTGGATCAATTCGGGACGATCGGGGCCGGATCCGGCGATGCGCACACTCAGGCCGGTGTGCCGGGGCGCCCGGGCAGTGTAGCTGTCCAATCCCAGCGCGGCCTCGGCCTGCTGGGTCTCACCGAATTCGAGCGCGGTGCCGGTGGCGGGCACATCGTCACGCAAGGAGCGCTGATCGCGCTCGCTGTAGATGGTGACGTCGAAACCGGCGTCGAGAAGTCCTAGCGCCGCAGTGACGCCGGTCTGTCCGGCGCCGATAACCGCGGCCGAACGAGTGGAACGGGAAACGGATTGCTGCGATGTCATGCAGGGATGATGCGATGCCCGCCAGGTGCGCGCAGAGTGTTGCGATCACCGAGAATGAATGGGCAGACAGCGAATTCCGAGCGCGTACCATTCGGGCCATGTCGTTCGTCGCCGCCGATCTGACCGGAGACCGCCCCGAGCAGTACCGACAGCTCGCCGCGCAGGCCGAGGCGCTGGTCGCGGGCGAGACCGACCGCATCGCGAACGCCGCCAATCTCTCCGCGCTGGTATTCCACGCGCTACCCGATGTGAATTGGGTGGGTTTCTATTTCTACGACGGGCGGGAATTGGTGGTCGGCCCGTTTCAGGGCAAGCCCGCGTGTGTGCGCATCGTGCTCGGAAAAGGCGTGTGCGGCACCGCGGCCGAATCCAGGACCACCCAACTCGTGCCGGATGTGCACGCGTTCGACGGCCATATCGCCTGTGATGCCGACACGCGTTCGGAAATAGTGGTGCCACTGGTCCGGGACGGTGATCTGATCGGGGTATTCGATCTCGACAGTCCACGGCCGGGCCGTTTCGATGACATCGATCGGGCGGGGCTGGAGGCGGTAGCCGGGATATTTCTCGCCGCTCTCTGATCGCGTCGCCGGGCCGGGAGTTCTGGCGCCGCCGATGCGATGCGGCGGGTCACTGCGCCGCTCCCCCGGTGCGCTCCCCCGCGCTCCACGCGAACGGCAGGTCGGCGCCGTTGAGCAGATGATCGCCGATGGCCCGCGCCTTCTGGATCGCGGGGTTGTGCACCGAGACGGTGCGGGCGTTGCGCCAGTGCCGATCCAACCGCAGCCGTTCGGCGACCACCGAAGCGCCGCCGACTTCGAACAGCAGCGACGTGGCGGGCAGCACCAGGTCGATGACGGCCAGCTGAGCCCGGGCCGCGGCGAGTTCGGCCGCCACCAGGGCGCTCTCGTCCTTCGCGCCGCCCGCCAGCACCTCCTCCAGCACGTCGGCGACGGCGAGCACACTGGCTTCGGCGGCGAACGCGGCCGCCGAGAGGCGCCCGATCACCTGCTGCACCAGCGGGTCGTGCCTGGGCAGGTCGGCGGTGGAGTGCGTGTAGCCGCGGGTGCGCGCCGCGACCCACTCCCGGATGTCGCGCTCGGCGCGCTTGGCGATGCCCGCGAGCACCGAGAGCTGGACCAGTTGCAGATAGGAGGTCGCGTAGGTCGGGCCGGGCGCGCCGTAGCCGGGACCGAGAATTCGATCCTCGGTCACCACCACGTCAGTGAATTCGGTGGTGCCGCTGGCCGTCAGCCGCTGGCCGAAGCCGTCCCAGTCGTCGTGCTGACGCACTCCCTCGGCGTGCGCGTCCACCAGAACGCCGACGCGCTCACCGTCGCGGTCGGCGGCGGCCAGGATGTAATCCGCGTACAGCGATCCCGTGCTGTAGTACTTCACACCGTTGAGCAGCCACCGTCCGCCGTCTTCGGTGAGTGTGGTGCGGTAGCGGTCCACCGCGCCGACGCCCGGTTCGGTGATCGCGTTGCCCACCAGCGTGCCCTCGGCCACCGCACGCAACCAACGTTCCCGCTCGGGCCCCTGGTCGGCCAGCAGTTGGTCCTCGACGAACGAGAAGTGCACCCGCAGCGCCTGCGGCAGGTTCGATTCGGCGGCGGCGAGTTCGATGAGCAACCGGAACAGCTGCCGGACGGTGACGCCGTATCCGCCGAACTCGACCGGAACGCGCAACGCGCCGAATTTCGCCGCACGCAGCGCGCCGACCTCGTCGTAGGGCAGGGTGCGATCGATTTCTCGCGCTACGGCGCCCTGGGCGATCCGGTCGAATATCGGGCCGAAGATCGCATCCAGATCGGAGTCGGTAGTGGATTTCGCCTCGGTGGTCGTCATCAGCTCACGATCGCGCACCACGGCCGGGTGCTCACGGGTTGCGCGCAGCGCGATCGAAATGCGAACCCTTGGCCGTCGGTCGAGCTACTGGACGGGTGACTCGAGCTGATCGGCCCGGCTCGCCGAGGCCGACTGGATGCCCGCGAGATTCCGCAGCAGGGCGAGGGCGCTGGGATGGTCGTCCGGTTCGAGCGCTTCGAAGAGGACGCGCTGCACCTCATCGGCTTTCGGGAGCAGCTGCGCGTATTCACGGCGTCCGGTGCGGGTGAGGGCGATCCGCCGTTCCCGCTTGTCGGCGGGGTTCACGGATCGCTTGATCAGATTCTTGCGTTCCAGGGCGGCGGCGGCCTGCGCCATTGTCGAGGTGTCGGTCCGGACGCGGAGGGATATCTCGTGCTGGGTCGAGGGCCCGTCGCTGTAGACGACATTGAGAATCGCGAACTGGGTCGGCGTGATCGAGTCTCCTACCGTGGCGTGCCAGATGGAATTGTGGCGCTGGTAGAGCAGCCTGATCAAGTGGCCCGGCGTCTCCGAGAAGACATGTGGCGCCAGCGCCGAGGTGAGTGACTCCATTCGCTGATTAGACCACGGTCACACCGGCGCCCGGCGTTGTTTCGGTCGCTTGATCAACTCGGTCTCCGGTCGCTGGCACTGCGCCAATAGTACGTGTACGGACTATCTTCCTCTGTCGGATCGACCATCGTATTTACTTGTGCGCCAACATTTTTCACGGTTCGCGAACTGAGATACAAGCGTCCCCCTAACGTTTAGGGGTTGCCACCCCTGATCGAGCAGGGGTACTGTTCGGAATCGATCGAACTGGCGCTTCCGGGCTCGAACCGGAAGCCGAAACACCACATAGTCGCCCTGCGACTGTGCCGTACGGATCGATTCTCGGGGGGAATGGGGGTGGCATACCAATTTATTCGACGTGCCCTGCTCGATGAATGCGCGCTGCGCATTCACGGGTGATAAAAGGTCCGACTGATACCGTCGGCCGGCTCCGGCGAGCCGGGTGAACAACCGGCGGGAAACGCGTCACATTTATCGGTCTATCGCGCCCGCGCAATCGCGCGCCCACTAATCAGCACAGGAACTGACCATGACGACCATGAGCACCGCCCGGGTCGAAGCACTCGAGCCGAAATTACGCACCCTCCCCCAGCAGGCAACCACTCCACCGAAGCTGCTCGGAGTGGCCACCGCCAACCCACCTGATCGCTACAGCCAGCGCGAACTCATCGATCTGCTGAAGATCACCGACCCGAAGATTCGCGGCGTCTTCCTCAACGGCGGGATCGAGCAACGACATTTGACCCTGCCCCCGCGCGGCGAGGACGGTGAATTCCGCGTCGAGACCCAGGCCGAACTACTGGCCAAACACCGTCGTCAGGGTGTGCGCACCGGTGCCGACGCGATGCGCGAGTGCCTGCGCGAAATCGGTCGCGACCTGCACGACGTGCGGTATCTGGTGGCCGTCACCACTACCGGCTTCCTGACCCCGGGATTCAGTGCGCTGCTGATCAACGAACTGGGCCTCGGCCCGGATACGGCCCGGCTGGATGTCGTCGGCATGGGCTGCAACGCCGGGCTCAACGGGCTCGGCGCCGTGGCCAACTGGGCCTGCGCCCATCCGGGCGAACTCGCCTTGCTCGTCTGCTCCGAGGCCTGCTCGGCGGCCTACGTGTTCGACGGGACGATGCGCACGGCGGTGGTGAACAGCCTCTTCGGTGACGGCGCGGCCGCGCTGGCGGTGCAGGCGGGCGACGGCATCGGTCCGGGCGAGCGCGGTAGGCCGACCCCGGCGCCTACACTGCTGACCACCAGCAGCTACATGATCCGGCACGCGGTCGGCGCGATGCGCTACGACTGGGACGAAGACGCCGGGAAGTTCAGCTTCTACCTCGACAAGGAAGTGCCCTACGAGGTCGGCGCGCACGCGGAGATCGTGATCGACAAGTTGCTGCGCGGTACCGGTCTGCGGCGCAAGGACATCGCGCATTGGACCGTGCACTCGGGCGGCAAGAAGGTCATCGACGCGGTCAAGATCAACTTGGGCCTGACCTCCTACGATCTGCGCCACACCACCGGGGTGATGCGCGATTTCGGCAACCTGTCCAGTGGCTCGTTCCTGTTCTCCTATCAGCGGCTGCTCGCCGAAGGCCGGGTCCGGCCCGGCGACTACGGGGTCCTCATGACGATGGGCCCGGGTTCGCAGATCGAAACAGCTCTGCTCCGTTTCTGATTGACGTCGACCGAACTACATCCAGGGGGAACGATGACCACAACCAACGGGTCGGGCATCAACGTTTTAGCCGCGGTGATCCCAGCCGACCAGCCACTCTCGACCGAACTGACCGACGCGGTGACCTCGATCGCTCTGCGCGCCGAAGACGCCCCGCGCGATCGGCCGCACGGAGTCGTCCTGTACATCACCGGCCCGGAAGCCGGACACGATTTCTCGTGGCCCGGCGCCGTGGACATCGGCGCCGTCGGCAAATGGGAAGCCGCCTTGCGACGGCTGGAACAGGCTCCGGCGCCGATCGTCGCCGCCGTCGACGGAGACGCCTACGGCCCCGCGGCCGAACTGCTGCTCGTCGCCGACTACCGGATACTGCGTTCCGGGTCGGTTCTCGGATTCGCCACCTCCGAGGAGGGCAGCTGGCCTGCCATGGCCCTGCACAGATTGGTCGCCCAGCACGGCGCCGGGCTCGCCAGGACACTCGCCGTACAGGGACGCAGTCTCTCGGCCGCCCAAGCGCTGGAGCACGGCCTGATCGACGCGGTGATCGATGGCAACGCCGAAGCTGAGAACGGCGCGGTCCAAGCAGGTCTGGCGCTGTTCGAGTCGGCCGTGGGAACGGAGATCGCGATTCGCAGGCGTCTGGTCCTGGACGCGGCGGTCACTCGATTCGAAGACGCGCTCGGCGCGCATCTGGCGGCCTCCGACCGGACGCTGCGGCGACTCGGGAGCACGCTGTGACCACATTGCCGCAGTTCATCGGAGACCTCGAATACGACCGGGCCGCGCTTCAGGTCTCCGCCACCGAATGCCACAAAGTCCTGGACGATTCGGGGCCGGTCGCGGAGCGCGACGATACCTGGGCCGCGCGAGCCGCCGAAGTCCTCACGACGCTGCGAACCCTGCGGCGAGCGTTCCTGCGCACGCATCTGTCCGCGGTGTATCTCGCCGCCACCGACAACCTGCGTGTTCCGCTGCGCTGTGCCGAACTCGCGGCCGTGGTCACAACCCAGTTCCCTGGCCTGCTCCCCGACCCCGGACGGCTCGCCGCCGATGCCGCGGCGGTACAGGCGCACAAGGAAGGCTGGGAGATCGACCAGGGGATCTTCTTCCACGCGGTGTTCTCCGACCCGATCGCCGGTAACCACCTGCTCGACGCGATGCGCAGGCCGACCGGCCGCGCGCAGGCGCTGCTGCCCGACTTCGAGCGCACCGGCCGCATCACGCTGCCCGCGGTGACGCTGACCCGCGCCGGGCACACCGCGACCATCACCATCACCAACACCCACTGCCTCAATGCCGAGGACAACCAGCACGTCGCCGACATGGAGACCGCCGTCGACCTGGTCCTGCTCGACCAGCGGTCCGAGGTCGGCGTCGTGCGCGGAGGCGAGATGACCCACCCCCGCTATCGCGGCAAGCGAGTGTTCAGCGCGGGCATCAACCTCACCGAACTGCATCAGGGCAAGATCTCCTACGTCGACTTCCTGCTCGGCCGCGAGACCGGATACCTCGCCAAGATCCTGCGCGGCCTCTCCGCCGACGATTCCGGCGAGTGGCCCCCCCGGCTGCGCACGAAACCGTGGATCGCCGCGGTGGACACCTTCGCGATCGGCGGCGGGGCACAGCTGCTGCTCGTCTTCGATCGCGTGATCGCCGCCGCCGACAGCTATTTCAGCCTCCCGGCAGCGCAAGAAGGCATCGTGCCGGGAGCGGGCGATCTCCGGCTCGGGCGCGGTTCGACCTACCGGCTCTCGCGCGATGTGATTCTGTGGGGCAGGCGGATTCACGCCACCGAGCCCGACGCGCGCTACGTCTTCGACACCGTCGTCGAACCGGATGCGATGGACGCCGAAATCGACCGCGCCGCCGCGCGACTCGCCGCCGACGCGGTGATCGCCAACAAACACATGATCGTGACCGCCGAGGAACCACAGGAGGCGTTCCGCGCCTACCTGGCCGAATTCGCCCTGCATCAGGCGTTGCGGCTCTACGGCGTGGACGTACTGGCGAAGGTGGGCCGGTTCAGCGCGGGAGCGCGCCGGTGACCTCGCTGCCGGACCTGACCACCGTGGTCTACCGCAAGCGGGGACGCGTCGCCACCGTCGAACTCGACCGCCCGGAAGTGCTCAACGCGATGGATTCGCGCATGCACATCGAACTCGGGCAGGTATGGGACGACATCGAACGCGACGACGAGATCTGGGTAGCCGTGCTCAGCGGCCGCGGCGGTCGCGCGTTCTCGGTCGGACAGGACCTGAAGGAACTGTCCCAGCGCATCTCCGGCGGCGACGGCTACTCCACGTTCGGCAGTGCGGACAAACCCGGGCACCCGCGGATCACGGATCGGTTCGGCTTCGCGAAGCCGCTGATCGCCAAGGTCGCCGGATACGCGCTCGGCGGCGGTTTCGAGCTGGCGCTCGCCTGCGACATCGTCGTCGCGGCCGACAACGCCGAATTCGGGCTCACCGAGGCCAGACTCGGCCTGATTCCGGGCGCGGGCGGGGTCTTCCGGCTGCCCCGCCAGGCGCCCTATCGGATCGCGCTGGGCCATCTGCTCACCGGCCGCCGGATGTCCGCGACCCGCGCCGCCGAGCTCGGCCTCGTCAACGAAGTCGTTCCCGCCGACGACCTCGACGCGCGCACCGATGCCTGGGTCGCCGACATCCTCGCCTGCGCACCGCTGTCGGTGCGCGCCATCAAGGAGGCCGCGGCAGCGGCCGCGACCATGCCACTGCCCGAGGCGTTCACCGCCCGATACCACTGGGAAACCCTGCGCGCCGGCTCCGCCGACGCCCGAGAAGGGCCGCGCGCGTTCGTCGAGAAACGACCACCGATCTGGACCGGTCGCTGAACCGCGTCCCGGCCGGGTGCACCTATCGAGAAACGAAAGGGCCATGACATCTACACCGCCCCGCAGACTGGGCCGCGACATCATCTTCGACTATCTGCGTGCGGTCGGCACCGAATACGCCTTCGGTGTGCCGGGCACCCACGAGATTCCGCTGCTCGACGGGACCACCATCCCCGAGAACGGGGTCGAGTACGTGCCATGCCTGCACGAGAACATCGCGCTCGGCGCGGCCATGGGCTACGCCCGCATGTCGGGACGCCCTGGCGCGGCGATCGTCCACATCACCCCCGGCACGGCCAACATCATCGGCAACCTGTTCAACGCCTATCGCTCCAACATCCCGCTCATCGTGTTCTGCGGTCAGCAGCACAGCGAACTGCTGATCCAGGAACCGATCCTGGCTTCCGATCTGGTCCACACCGCCGAGCAATACACGAAGTGGGCCCACGAGATCCGCAGCGTCGACGAAATGCCGCTGGTCCTGCAGCGCGCGTTCAAAGAACTCCTGGTCCCGCCGCTGCGGCCGGTATTCGTCTCGCTGCCGTGGAACTTCCTGCTCGAGGCGCCTGCCGTGCAGGAACCAGGTCGGGTCACCCGCATCGCGCACGCGGTAGCCGCGGATCCGGCCGGTGTCACTGATGCCGCGCGACAGCTCGCGCGGGCGAAGAACCCGGTGGTGCTCGTCGGCGACGGCGTCGGTGAGGCAGACGCCTGGCCGGAGATCGAGCGCCTGTCGAATGTGCTCGGTGCGGCGGTGTATTCGGAGAACCAGGCCAGCCGGATGAACTATCCGAACGATCTGCCGCACTGGCAAGGCGAACTCGTACCCACCCAGGACGGGGTGCACATGCAGCTCGCCGAGTTCGACACCATCTTCCAGGTCGGGGTGAATTCCCAAGCTCAGATCCTGGTGTTCCGGTGGGAGAAGGGCCCGATCATCCCGCCCACGCTCACCCAGGTGACCCTGCACAACGATCCCTGGGAGATCGGCAAGAACTCCTATGCCACGGTCGGTGTGCTGGGCGACATCAAACGCAGCCTGCCGCTGATCATCGATGCCGTCGTCGGCCATCCCGAGTACGACGAAGCCGCGGCCGCACACCGCAATCGGCGCCTGCTCGACCTCGATGCCAGGCGCGACAAGGCGTTCGCCGCCGCGGGAGCCACCGCCCCGGGCCACGAGCCCGCGATTCCGGATTACCTCGTGCCGATGAAGCTCGCCGAGGTGCAGAGGTCGCTCGGCAAGCCGCTGACCGTGATCAACGAGGACTTCGCGATCTCGGCGGCGATTCAGAAGGCGATCGCCTACGACGCGCCCGACGCCTACTTCTGTACCTCCGGCGGATCGCTCGGCTTCTCCCTGCCCGCGTCGATCGGTATCGCACTGGCCGTGGGCAAGAGCCGCTACGTCGTGACCATAGTCGGGGACGGTTCTGCACTGTTCCACACCAATTCGTGGTGGACGACGAGCAAATTGGCACTGCCCGTGCTGTATCTGGTGATGAACAACCACGAGTACAAGACCCTCATGACCGGTCTTTCCGCGATCGGGCAGATCTACGGCTGGCAGCCCACCAGCGACGCCTGGTACCTGCGGTTGGGCCGGCCTACCCAGGATTTCGCGCAGATCGCCGATACCTTCGAGATCGAAGGCGAAGTGGTGACCAAGACCGCGAAACTCACCGATGCGTTGAAGCGCGGGTTCAACGCCCTCGACAACGGCGACCCCTACGTGATCGACATCCGTATCGCCTCCGCGTCCGCGCCGCCGATCGACATGCTGCTGGCCGACAATCCCGACGTCGACCCGGTTCTCGTCGAACGGCTCCAGTCCATGGGCCCGCCGTGACCGGCCGGGCCGTCCAGCCGCGCTCGAGCGCCCGCCCTACGAACGAGCGCATCGCACCCGGAGAAAGGGAATCATGACCGAGGCAAGCAGGCATTCCTTGCGATTGGATCGCCGCACCCTGCTCGGCGGCGCCGCTGTCGCCGCGCTCGGCGCCGCGGGAATCGGAGGGTTCTTGTTCACCGAGAGCGTCGTCGGGCCATGGCGGCTGACGGCGCGCAGGCTGGTCGATCGCCTGCAGGACACCGCGGGCGGCTCGTTCCCCGGGTGCCGGCGCAACCACGCCAAAGGGCTCGCCGTCGGCGGGTACTTCGAGAGCAACGGCAACGGCGTCGAGCTGTCGAAGGCGTCGGTGTTCCGGACGGGGCGCTACCGGCTCGACGGCCGATTCTCCCTCGCGGGCGGCAACCCGCACATGCCCGACGCGCCGAACGCGCCCCGCGGGCTTGGGCTGCGGCTGTTCCTCCCCGGCGGAGAGCAGTGGCGGATGGCGATGATCAACGTGCCCGTCTTCCTCGACGCAACCCCGCAGGACTTCTACGACCGCACGCTCGCTTTCGCACCGGATCCGGCTACCGGCAAGCCCGACCCCGCTGTGATGAGCCGATATGTCGCGTCACACCCGAAGACCGCCGCCGCGCTGAGCGCCATCGAAAAGGGCGCTCCACCCTCCACTTTCGCCGGCACCGCGTTCTTCGGTCTGAATGCCTTCGAGTTCGCCGACGCTCACGGCGACTCCGTTCCGGTGCGGTGGCGACTCGTACCGGAGCACCCACCGGAGCTAACGCCGCCCGCAACCGGCGAGAACGCACTCTTCGACGGTCTGATCGCCGCCATCCGGGTGGCGCCGCTGCGTTGGAGATTCCTGGTGACGGTGGGCGAGCGCGGGGTCGACCCCACCGAGGACGCCACCAAGGCATGGCCGGCCGACCGGCGCGAAGTGCACGTAGGCACCGTTGTGCTGGAGCAAGTGCACACCGAAGCCGCGGACAACGTGCAGAACGTGAACTTCGATCCGCTCGTGCTGCCCGACGGCATCGCGCCGTCCGATGATCCGCTCCTGCAAGCGCGCTCGGCGGCCTACGCCGAGTCCTTCCGCCGCCGCGCGGGCGAAACGAAACCCACCGGAGCCGTTGTGGTGCAGGAGGCCTGATCCGATGGCGATCACCGAACACACCGTCGACGCCCCCCGGTTCGGCGTCACCGCGCGAATCCTGCACTGGGCGATGGCGGCCTCGATCGTGGCCATGATCGGCATCGGTGCGGCTATGGTCGGCTACCTCGGCCCCTACAGCCGATTGCTGACCTGGCACAAGACCATCGGGCTGATCATCTTGCTTCTGGCGATCGTTCGTCTCGGCTACCGTCTCACGCACCGGCCGCCACCGCAGATCGAAACCATGGGCAGACCGGAGCGGCTCGTCGCGACCGGATCCGAGATCCTGATGTACGCGCTGTTCCTGGCGCAACCGCTCGTCGGGTGGGCACTGGTCTCCGCGTCCGGGATTCCTATCGAGATCCTCGCGGGGGTGCGCGTCCCGGCCATCGCACCGACCGACCCGCGGCTGTACGCCACGTTGCGGACGCTGCACAGCGTGCTCGCCTATCTGCTGTCGTTCGCGCTGATCGCCCACGTCTGCGCGGTCACCTTCCACGCATTGGTGCTGCGCGACAAGCTACTTCGCCGCATGACCTTCCCGACCTCGCGGCGATAGATGAGATCGGTCGGCCAGGGAATCGTTGTCGTCGGCATGACGCTGCGTGCCCCGCTGACATGCGTGGGGCCGCTGATACCGGTGATCACCGCCGACACCGGGCTGTCCAGCACGAACGCCGGAGTTCTCACCGCCCTGCCCCTGCTGATCTTCGCGGTCGTCCCCGTGGCGGTGCTGCGGACCGTCCATCATGGGCCCGACCGGCTCGTGCGATGGGCGCTGGTCGTGATGCTGGTGGGGCTGCTGGTCCGCTCGACACCCGGACAGACATGGCTATTCACCGGAACCGTGATGATCGCGGCGGCGATCGGCTACGCGAATGTGTTGCTGCCCGCGATCGTGCGGGACAGCGCCCCCTCCGCGCGCGTCACGGCGATCACCGGCGCCTGGGTGGCGGCGATGTGCGCGGCGGCTGCCCTGTCGTCCGGGATCGCCGTTCCGCTGGCCGGTCTCCTGCCCGGCGGTTGGCGACCCGCGCTCGCCTGGGCAACGCTGCCGGTCGTGCTGGCTTTGCTGATGTGGCAGGTGCGCAACAGACCCGTCCTCGAGCCGGCGTCCGTCCGCCGGGTATCGATGCCGTGGCGTTCGCCCTTGGCCTGGCAGGTCAGCGCTTTCATGGGTCTACAGGCGCTGGGGTTCTACACGACGCTCGCCTGGCTGCCCTCTGTTCTCCAGGACGACAGCGTGAGCCCAGAGGCCGCGGGCTGGTCACTGTTCGCGTTCCAGATCCTCGGTCTGCTCGTCGTCAACGCGCTGCCCTGGCTCACCCGCACCACGGCCGCGAAACGCCGTCTCGCCGTCGCCGCCTCGGTGCTCGACGCCGCGGGCTTCCTGCTCCTCGCCGTCGATTCCGCCCTGGCACCCCTGGCCATCCTGCTGCTCGGTACCGGAGCCGGCGCCTGCCTTGCCCTGGCGATGGCATTCCAGAGCGAACGCGCCGGCGACGCGATCCATGCGGCCGCGCTGGCCGCGATGGCTCAGACTGTCGGGTTCGCCATGGCCGCTGTCGGCCCGACCCTCCTGGGCATTCTGCACACCCGAACAAGCGGCTGGGCACCGGCACTGAGCGTGCTCACCGCCCTGACTCTCCTGCAAGCCGCCGCGGCAGCCGGAGCAGGCCGCCCCCGGATCGTCGGACCGGCCCGGCAGCCGGTCCAGGGCGTCGAGCCGACTCGCGACCTGTTCGGCCGATGCCGTTCAGGAGATCTTGCGCCGGTAGGTGTTCATGGCGAACAGGTAGGCGACGATGAGGATGCCGACGCACCAGGCGAGGGCGATCCAGATGTCGGTGCCGACGGGCTGCTGGGTGAACAGGTTACGAATGGCGTCGATGATGGAGGTCACCGGCTGGTGTTCGGCGAAGGCTCGCAGCGGGCCGGGCATGGTGTCGGTGGGTACGAAGGCCGAGCTGATGAAGGGCAGGAAGATCAGGGGGTAGGAGAAGGCGCTCGCGCCGTCCGGGGTCTTCGCGGACAGACCGGGAATGACCGCGATCCAGGTCAGCGCGAGGGTGAACAGGATCAGGATGCCCGCGACCGCGAGCCAGGCCAGTATTCCGGCCCCTGAGCGGAAGCCCAGGAGCAGGGCGACGAGCACGACCACCACGAGCGAGATCAGGTTGGCGACCAGCGAGGTCAGCACGTGCGCCCACAGGACCGACGATCGGGCGATGGGCATGGATTGGAATCGCTCGAAGATGCCGCTCTTCATATCCAGGAAGAGCCGGAACGCGGTGTAGGAGATGCCCGAGGCGATGGTGATGAGCAGGATTCCGGGCAGCAGGTACTGCACATAGGAGTCCGACCCCGAGTCGATCGCGCCGCCGAAGACGTAGACGAATAGCAGCATGAATGCGATCGGCATGATCGTGGTCGTGATGATGGTGTCCACGCTGCGCGTGATGTGGCGCAGGGATCGTCCCAGCAGCAGCGTGGTGTCGGCGAAGAAATGCGTGGTCATCGTTGTTCCTTACTTCGTCCGTACCGCGCTGCGGTCACTGTCTGGAGCGCCCTCGTCGCCTTCGTCACCGACCAGGGCGAAGAAGACGTCTTCCAGGCTCGGCTTCTTCTCGACGTATTCGACCTCGGCCGGCGGGAGGAGCCGCTCGAGCTCGGCGAGGGTGCCGTTGACGATGATCCGGCCCTTGTGCAGGATCGCGATCCGATCGGCGAGTTGTTCGGCCTCGTCCAGATATTGCGTCGTGAGTAGCACTGTCGTGCCGTGCTCGGCGAGTTCCCGCACCGCCCGCCACACCTCGATGCGCGCCTGAGGGTCGAGCCCGGTGGTCGGCTCGTCGAGGAAGATGACCGGCGGATTCCCGATGAGACTCATGGCGATGTCGAGGCGGCGGCGCATGCCACCGGAGTACGTCGACACCTTCCGTGTGGCCGCGTCGGTCAGAGAGAAACGCTCGAGCAGGTCGTCGGCCACCGTTTCCGCGTTCTTCAGGTGCCGCAACTTTGCGATGAGCACGAGATTCTCCCGCCCGCTGAGGATTTCGTCCACGGCGGCGAACTGCCCGGTGAGGCTGATGGACTCCCGCACGTCGCCCGGTTGCGTGGCGACGTCGAAGCCGTTGACCCTTGCTGTCCCCGCGTCGGCTTTGAGCAGCGTGGACAAGATTTTCACGACAGTGGTCTTGCCGGCTCCGTTCGAGCCGAGCAGGGCGAAGATGCTGCCCCGCTCGACTTCGAAATCGACGCCGCGCAGCACCTCCAGCTTGTTGTAGGACTTCTCCAGACCCCGCACATGGATCGCCGGAGCTTGTTGTGTCGTCATCGAACGTCCCCTACTTTCCTTCTCCGGCGGCGCGCTCGATGGCGCTGTTCAACCGTGTCCGTTCCCGGTTGATCCACGAATCTTCGTGGTAGTCGCGCGCGAACGTCTCGATGAACTCCACGGGGTCCTCCCCGACGACCTCGCGTATCGGGGATCCGTCGGCCGCGCTGCGCTCGAACAGCTGGACGAGATCCTCGAACATCGAAACGCCGCCTCCCGAGCCGGAGTACATCAAGTACCGCTCGAAACCATCGACCGCTGTGCGATAACCCGCGGGAAGCTGCCCCGCCCGCATCTTGTACTGACGCCACCGCCGCTTGTCGCCGATGTCGCCGACCAACTTCGAGGTGAGATCCGAGATGCCCATGGCATCTGCCTCCTTTGTCACGGGGCGGTTCGAACCGCCATAGATATAAGTAGATGTATACGTACATCTGCTGGCCTAACTATAAGTAGACATATACGTACATGCAAGTCCCGGAAGTAGGAACTCCTACGCGGACGATGCGAAGCCCTGTCGGTGCCCGCCGTTACAGTCGCGGCGTGGCTGGTTCGCGGTACTCGTTCACGGCGGAAGTATGGGAATTACCAGGCGATGCCGCCTGGCATTTCGTGTCGCTGCCCGAGGACGTGGCCGATGAGATCGAAGAGCGCTACGCGCATCGTTCCGGCGGGTTCGGCGCGGTGCGAGTGCACGTGGTCGTCGGCGGCACTCGGTGGTCTACTTCGCTGTTCCCGGACAAGTCACGGGCGACCTATGTCCTGCCCATGAAGAAAGCGGTGCGCGTCGCGGAGGGCCTGGAGGCGGGATCCGCCGCGCACATCGAACTGACGGTCGCGCTGTAGGACACGAAACGCGATGCGCCGACCCGGGGTTCAGTACCCGAGCCCTCCCACAGCGGCATTGCGCTTGCTCGCACTTCGCTTGACCGCCACCACCACGATCACTAGCACGCCGAGCACCACGCCACCGAAACCGAGGGCGAGCGCGCCGAGCAGCGTGCCGACGAAGGAAGAGCCGAGGCCTTGCCCGACGGCAACCGTCACCTCGGAACTACCGGCCGTGGTCACCCGATAGCCGCCCGGTTCGGCGGCCTCGAAGGAGAATCCGGCCCGGCCCTCATGGCTGCCGAAGGAATAGGTGATGCTCGCGTCGTACTTCCGCAGCTCCACACGCTTGCCGTGCGGGTCGAGCACCCGCAGATCGACCGTGCCGGAGGCGCCCTCGGACGACGCCCCGGCGTACTCGAAGTACACGGTGTACCCGCCGGACTCCGCCAGCTTCACCACATCGGAGCCGGGCACCCCGACCCGCTGGAAGTCATCGATGCGTCCCGAGGTCTGCAGGAAACCGAAAGCACCGAGGGCGATCCCGCCGATGATGCCGAGGGCGATCAACGCGCCACCCAGCGCGAACCAGCGACCGGACGGGGTGATGGCCGGCGATCCCAGCGATTTCGGCGACGTCGGAAAAGGCGGCTGTGACACGGTCTGACCTCGGCTTCCGGTCGACACCCTCGTCGACGTAGCGTCAGCGTACGGTCTGCCCTAACGCCTCGCCACGCGAAGCATCCGCCCACCGTGACAGCTGTTTGCGACCGTCGACGATCAGCGCGGTTGGGCCGCCGACATGCACTCGCTCGCGATGCGACCGCTGGCGGCGCGCGCCTTGTCCGCGTCTTCCTTGCTCATCCCGAGCGTTTCCTGGTCGGGAGCCTTGGTGTCGTACTCGTCGCTGATCATGATTCGCAGTCCGTCCTGCGAAATCCCCTGATCGACGAACACCTTCGCGGCACAGTCGGCCAGCTGCTTGTTCTTGAGGCCCTTGTCCTGCAACGACTTGGCCAGATCGGCCTGCGTCACCGTAGGCGCCGCCGTGTCCTTGTCGCTGCCGCATGCCGCGAGCACCGGCAGCGCGATCAGCGCCGCGGCGATCATGCAGATCCGCACCTGACTCCTCTTCCTCGACTGACCACTGTCGGTGGCGTGGCCACCATAATGCCGTGCGGCGTCCAGCGGTAGTCATCTGCCACGACCGACACGGGATACGTTGCCGTTCAACGTGCTACTGGGAGATCTCAGAGGTCCATTGCCGCGCGCAACGCGGTGTCGAGCCGCTCCAGGGTGTCGCGGTCCACCAGATCCACCCGCTCGGCCAGCCAACCGCGGAAGATCCGCCCGATGTTCCCGGCATGCACCCAGCCGTGTTCCTGCACCGGAACCGCGAGGATGTCCTGCGGATCGTCCTCGATCACCTCCGCCGCGATCAGCCAGGGACGCGGCGAGTCGTTGATGCCGTCACTGCTGATGAGCACGACCTTTCGGCGGCGCGGCGAACCATGCGGGTTGTAGATCCACAGTTCACCCCGACGCACGCATCTCCTCCTCGGCGGCCGCCAACTCGGCCGCGTCCGCGGCGGCCTCGGCGGTCACATTCGACACCGGACCGACACCCGTGCGCACGGCTTCCCGTCGCGCGGCCTTCGAAATCCAAGCCGACGGCGACATTCCCGCCCGAGCGGCCGCCTGTTCCGCGAATGACCAGGCGGCTTCGTCCAGCGAAAGGGTGACCTTACGCGTTGCCATACCAATTATCGTACCGGCACCGCGGGGCAGGGACCAGCCCCTGAATGGTTCGCCCGCGACATCCCATCTGATGACAGGTGACTGCTGTTAGTGTTGGCGCATGACGACCTTGCACCATCATCGCGTCGGCGCGGGCGAACCACTCGTGCTGGTACACGGGGTGGGGAGCCGGTGGCAGGTGTGGGAGCCGATCATCGACACGCTGGCCGCATCGTACGAGGTCATCGCGGTCGACCTGCCCGGCTTCGGTGGATCGACGCACCCGCTCGCGCACACCACGGTGCCCAACCTGACCGAGGCGCTCGCCGAGTTCCTCGCCGCGCAGGGGATCGATCGGCCGCATCTCGCGGGCAATTCGATGGGCGGGCTGATCACGCTGGAACTGGGCGCCCGCGGGCTGGCTCGGTCGGTGACCGCTTACTCACCCATCGGATTCTGGGACACCGCAGGCCGGGTGTGGTGCCAGCAGTCGCTGGGCAAGTCACGGGCACTCGCGCGTCGGCTGCGTCCCGCCCTGCCCTCCGTGCTGAGCACCGCTGCGGGCCGGACCGTATTCCTCTCGCTGGTCTTCGGCAAGCCATGGGCGCTGGATGCGAAGGTGGCTCTGGAGACCGCGCTCGGCGCGGCGGACTCGGCCGGATTCGACGAGGCGCTCGCCTCGTTCACCGACGTCCGCCTGCCCGAAATCGGTGCGTTGGCCGACATTCCGGTGACGATCGCCTGGGGCAGCCGCGACATCCTGCTCACCTACGCGACGCAGAGCCGCAAGGCGCGCAGCGCGCTGCCGAACGCCGAGCACGTCACGCTGCACGGCAGTGGGCACACACCGTTCTTCGACGACCCGGCCGGCTGCGCACAGGTCCTGCTCGAGACGATCACCCGCCCGCGGTAGGCGTCCGGCCGGTTGAGTCCGCGGGCGGATCGAGCAACGTGTCCGCGGCCGCCGTGCCGAGCAGGACGCGCACGGCGTTTCCCCATCGGTGCCGAAGGAGCCGGTTGCGGGACAGGTCGCCGGTGAGCAGCACGCGCAAGGCTTGGCCGGTCATGATCTCGATGGTGAACTCGGTGATCGTCGGCACCCGGGGATCGTCCGGGAACTCGCGCCGGAAGCTGTCGCGGATGCTGGTGTGCATCAGTTCGAACAGGCGGACCTCCAGCGGCAGAAACGCCACTCGCAGTTCCGGATCGGTCCGCGCGCCGACCCACATCTCCAGCGCCGCCCAGAACGATGGGCCGCTGAGCATCCGCATGGTCAGCTCGACGGCCGCCTCCAGCCGGTCCGCACCGTCCGGAATGGCCTCGAATTCACTGGTCAGCTGGTCGAATCGGCGTCGCGCCACATGCTCGACGGCGCCGGCGAGCAGGTCGGCCCGGGTGGGGAAGTAATGCTGCAACGTCCCCCGCGGCACACCCGCCCGTTTCTGCACCTCGAGTGTGGTGGTGCCCGCGTAACCGACCTCGACCAGGCTCTCCACCGCCGCGTCCAGCAGCCGCGTGCGCATGCGCTCCCTGCGCTGCGCCTGCGGCTGCCGGACGTGTCCCGCGCCCGTCAGCGGCCCTGCCACTGCGGCTCGCGCTTCTGCGCGAACGCCAGCGCCCCTTCGGCGGCGTCCTTGGACAACAATGCGGGCAGGGCGATCTCGCCTTGCTTTGCGAACGCCTCCGTGACCGTCCAATCCGGCGACTCGTCGATGATGCGCTTGCTCGCGGCCACCGCGAGCGGAGCGGCAGCGGCGATCTCGGCCGCGAGCTCGAGCGCCACCGACAGCGCCGCACCGGGCTCGGTGACCCGATTGACCAAGCCGAGCTGGTGGAGCCGCTCGGCGCCGATGCGGCCGCCGGTGAGCGCGAGTTCGGCGGCGGTGCTGCGCGGCAGCCGCTGGGTCAGGCGCAGCACGCCACCGCCCGCGGCCACCAGACCGCGCTTGACCTCGGGGATGCCGAACTGCGCGTCGCGCGCGGCGACGATGAGATCGCCCGCGAGCGCCAGCTCGAAACCACCCGCCAGCGCGAAGCCTTCGACCGCGGAGATCATCGGCTTGGCCGGGGGTTTCGCCGCGATGCCCAGCGGGCCGCGGCGTTGCGTCATCGGCATCTCGCCTTTCGACGCCGCGACGAGATCCATTCCGGCGCTGAAGGTTCCGCCCGCGCCGGTGAGCACGAGCACGCGCGCGGCGTCGTCGGCTTCGAACTCGTCGACGGCGGCCTCGATGGCCTGCGCGGCGGCCAGGTTGATCGCGTTGCGCGCTTCGGGACGGTTGACCGTCAGCACGGTGATCGCGTCGCGCCGCTCGATAAGGACGAGGTCCGTCATCGGGCGCTCCTCTCGGTGAGCAGGGTGAAGGTGTCCGCGGCGATCTCGGCGTCCGCGCCGAGCGGGTCGCCCGCGGTGAACGCCGCGAGGGTGTCGGCATCCGACGCCCGGACCAGTATGCGGGAGCCCTCGGGTGTCAGTGCGCTCACCACAACGGCTTCCGGCTCGTCGGTGCGGTCGGGCGCCGGGCCCTTGCGATAGGCGATGGTGTACGCCTCGACCGAGGCGGGACCGGTGTACCCGGGCGCCGGTTCGCGCCGCGCCGCGCGCACCTGAGCCTCGATCGCACGGAACAGCCGCTCGGGCGGCCTGGCCGAATACACGCCGACGCCGTGCTTGGTGCTGTACCAACCGAGTGCCGTCGCCAGTCCGTAGGCGTCCGGGTCCGCGCGCAGCATGCCGGACAGCGTCGCGATCGAATGCGTCGTGTAGTTGTTGCCCGGCCCGCCGGCGAAGGTGAGACCGCCGGTGACCGACAGCGGCCGGGACGAATCATCGATCGGCAGGCCGAGTTCCTCGGCGGCGATCTGCACCGCGACCGGGAAACAGGAGTAGAGGTCGATGTGCGCGACATCGTCGATCCCGATCCCCGCCGCACCCAGCGCCGCTTTCCCCGCCGCGGCGATGGCGGGTGAGCGGGACATGTCCGCGCGCTCGGAGACGAACCACTCGTCGGTCGCGGTGGCGCCCGCGTGCGGGAACACCCACCGGTCCCGGGGCACACCGGCGGCGTCGGCCGCCGCCGCGCTGCACAGGATCAGCCCGGCGCCCAGATCGACGGTGAGGTTCGCGATCATCAGCTTCGGGTACGGCGTCGACACCATCCGGTTGGCGGGCGCGGGCGTCACGAGCTCGGCGGCGGCATGCGCGGTGGGCTGCCACGCGTACGGATTGCGCGCCGCGATCTCCGACAGCCGCGACCACAGTGCGCCGATCCGCTCACGGTGCGCGGCTTCACTCGATCCGAGCCGGTGGCGCAGCGCCGTCTCCATGAGCGCGTAGAAGTACACCGGCCCCCACAGGCCCGCGGCGGTTTCCATGTCCGAGTTCGGCCCTCGATCGGAGCCGATGGTCTCGTCGGGACCCACGTCTTCCGGCTGCTCCGGCCAGTCCACCGCCGTGCCGGTGCGGGTGGCCGTGTTCCCGGAGTACACCGCTTCGGACCCGGTGAGCAGTGCGACGTCCGAGCGGCCGTCGGCGATGGCCTGCGCGACAGTGTTGAGCAGCCGCTGCGGCGCGTCGCCGCCGAAGCGCACCGACTGCACGCTCCGGCGTGGCGTGGCGCCGAGCTCCGCGCCGACGAGCGCGCCCAGATCGCCGTAGGGGCGGCTTACCGGGGCGACGGCGGCGATCAAGTCGGCCGACCGGAGCAGACGGTCACCGACGCCGCTGTCGGCGCCCGCGCGGCGCAGGGACTCGGCGGCGAGTTCGACGGGGCCGGGCAGACCGGGCTCACCCGGTCGGTGTACGACCTGCCCGGCGCCGACGAGCACCGGGGTCCTCGGGTCCATTCCGGCTGGCAGCATGCGTCCTCCGCTCCATAACCGTCAACATTGACGGTAATTCGAGTCCGATTAGAACAGAGCCCCGAGCGCTCGAGCAACAGCTCGTGGTGTAACTGACTGATGAGTAAGATTCGGGAATGGGCACCAACATCGCAGTGCGGTTCGACGACCATCGCGCGTACGTCACGCTCGACCGGCCGGACAAGCACAACGGCCTGACCATCGATATGCTTCGCGACCTGGTTGCCAGCGCGAAGCTGGTGGCTCGTCGTAGCGACGCGCGGGCAGTCATCCTATCCGGAAACGGGCCGAGCTTCAGCAGCGGCCTAGACATCGCGGCAGCAACTAGCGACCCTGTGGCTATCATTCGGAACTTCGTGCCCCCGCCCTGGCGGGGCACCAACGCCTTCCAGGAGGCGTGCTGGGCTTGGCGCCGCCTGCCCGTGCCGGTGATCGCCGCGGTGCACGGGCGCTGCTTCGGCGGCGGACTCCAGCTCGCGCTGGCCGCGGACGTCCGTTTCGCCACCCCCGACGCCGAGTTCTCCGTCATGGAGACCAAGCACGGCCTGGTCCCGGACATGACCGGAGCGGCAACGCTGTCCAGGCTGATCGGCATCGACAAAGCCCTCCTGCTCACGATGACCGCGGACACTGTGGACGCCGCCTACGCCGCGAAGATCGGTTTGGTCACCGAGCTGACCGCGGACCCGGTCACGCAGGCCGAGAAACTGGCCGACCAGCTCGCCGCGCGATCACCGCACGCGGTGGCCGCTGCCAAGCGGCTGTTCGAGAAGTCGTGGCAAGCATCTCCCCGGCGAACCTTCGCCGTCGAGCGCGCGACCCAGTTACCACTGATCCTCCGCAAAGCGCTCAATAGATAGCTGTAAATTCGCTAGAAGCCCCTTTTCGGCTGGTTCCGCTGCTACCATTTGCACGATTTGCCAGCCAGTCGACTAGTGGTGCGCGGCACGCTGCGAAGGGTCTGTGTATCGCGGGACGTCCATGGTTCGCACCGCTCTCGGGAAGAAACCGGAGGGCTCACAGACAGTGATCAAGACCGCATCCTTCCTACTCTCGGCGCTGGCGGGTGTCTCGGCCCTGCTCTTCACGGCGACCACCCCCGCCATCGCCAACCCGAACGCCATCAATCCGATTCCGGTGCTCAACGGCACGACCGGATTACCGAACCTGCTCGGCCGCACCAAAGCGGTCTTCCAGGTGACCGGCATGGCCAGCCCGAACAACACCCAGACCTATAACGTCCTCGGCACCGATCTCGGCATCATGTGGGACAACGGGCGCGGTGAAATGCTCACCGCGTTCGGCGACACCGCCGGCGTCGGCTTCCCGAATCTGCTCGCGGGTAGCATGTGGGCCTGGCGCAGCAATATCCTGCTGCGCAGCCACACCACCGATCCGGCCGAAGGCATCTTTTTCGACAGCGCGGTGCGCGATATGTTCGGCCAGGCCCGCGATCTGATCCCGAGCCCGAAGATTCCGTTCCTCGAGATCAGCCGGATCCCCACCGCGGGCATCTCGGTCAACGGCGTGCAGTACATGAGCCTCATGTCGGTGAAGACCTGGGACGACGTCGGGCAGTGGAGTACCAATTTCTCCGGCCTCGCCACCTCCGGGGACAACGGCGAAAACTGGGCCGAACTGCCGGAAACGCGGCGGAACAACGAAGGCGGAAACGCCAACTTCCAGATGAACGCCTTCCTCGCCGACGGCGGATACATCTACGAATACGGCACCCGATCCGGGCGCAATCACACCGCTCACGTCGCTCGCGTACACGCCCAGGACATCGGGAACCTCGCCGAATACGAATACTGGGACGGCGGCGCCTGGCGAAAGAACGACGTGAACGCCGCCGCGCCGATCATGTGGGGCGTCGGCGAACTCTCGGTGATGTACAACGCCTATCTCGGGCAGTACATTTCGCTCACCACCGACCGATTCAACTCCGTGGTGATGCGGCGTGCGCCCGCCCCGGTCGGCCCGTGGAGCGATCCCGAAGTGCTGATCGATACGCGCGAATTGCCCACCGCGTACGCACCCGCGATCTTCCCGTACCAGACCGGACGCGATCTGTACTTCCTGACGACGGTGCACAGCCAGTACAACGTCGTGCTGATGCGCACGACGCTCTAGCTCGCGGACCGGCGATCCGGCGCGGGGCTTGACCTCAACAATGGTTCATGTATGAGGCTGCTTCGCGTTGGATCGTTCACGCTTCCGGGAGGCATCATGCTCAGCACCACTGTCGACGTCCGCACTTGGCTGCGCGACAACGCCATCGCGATCGACAGCTCCGATCCTGGTTCCTCCGGTTCGGATCTCGACGCTCTGATCGCTCGGCTCGGCGCCGCCACGGTGGTCGGGCTGGGCGAGTCCACGCGGTTCTCCCAGCAGACCTTCGGCGTGCGCGAGCGGTTGTTCCGTGGGCTGGTCGAACGGCATGACTTCCGCGCGTTGGCGATTCAGGACAGCGCGCGTTCCGGTGCGCGGTGGGACCGGTTCGTCACCGCCGGCGAGGGCGACCCGGAAACGGTGCTCGCCGGTGCCTGGCGCCCCTGGCGTACCGAGGAATCGGTGGCCGCACTGCGCTGGATCCGCGCGTGGAACCTGGCGCATCCAGAAGACCCGGTGCGGATCTTCGGCGTCGAACCGCCCCGCGCCGAGCCGAGCGACTACGACGCGGTGCTCGACTACGTGCGCCGTGCGGCTCCAGACCGGTTCGCCGCGATCGAGGCGCACCTCACGCCGATCCGCACCGCCCACCAGGTCGATGAGCACGTCCAGCGCCACCAGGGCATCCACCCGGGCCGTCCCTTCGCCGAACACGCCGAAGACGCCCTCGCGCTGCTGGCCGAGTTGCCGGAAACGAGCGAGCGCGCCACCGCACTCGCCCATGCCCGTCTGATCCTCGACTTCCACCGGTCCAGCGTCGCGAGTCAAGGGTTCGCCCGGGACGAACGGCCATCGGCCGAGACGGTGCTGCGCTGGCAGCGCTCCACCGGCGCAAAGATCGTCTACTGGGACGGGCTCGCGCACACGACCAGTCTTCCGATCGTTTACGACACGGCCGAATTCCGCGGTGCCGGAAGCCATTTGCGTGATCACCTGCTCGATGGATACGTGTCCGTCGGTATCGGGTTCCATCACGGCGACCTCGGTATGGCCGTGGCGCCCGACCCATTGCCGGACCTGGTGGATGCAGCATTGGGCGAGGTAGAGCTGCCCGCCTACTACCTGGACCTGCACGCCGCGGCGCCGGAACCGGTGCGTGACTGGCTGACCGGCCCGGTGAAGCTGCGCACCATCAGCGGCGTCTACGACCCGGCCGCCGACGCCACCGCGAACATCCGGCTCGCCTCGCTCGCCGCCGCGTTCGACGTGCTGATCCACGTGCGCGAGACCACGCCGGTGCACTGGCTCTCGCAGTTATCGGACTGACTCGGGCAACCCACGGGGGCGCGGGCCGCGCGATCAATAGACTCGGAATATGGATGCGGCCGACTGGGATGAGCGCTACGCGCAAACGGAATTGGTCTGGGGCGCACCGCCGAACAACACCGTGGTGGAACACGTCTACGGGTTGGAACGCCGTGCGCCGCTCCAGGCCGCCACACCCGAGGGCGAGGCGCCGGAGTCCCCCCGCGCCCTCGATCTGGCGTGTGGTGAGGGCCGCAACGCCCTCTGGCTCGCCACGCACGGCTGGCAGGTGCACGCCGTCGACTACTCCCAGGTGGGCATCGACAAAGGCCGCACCGTGGCCTCGCGCCTGTCCCGCTCGGTGCGCAACCGCATCAGCTGGCAGTGCGCCGACGTCACCGACCTGGACGAGGCGGAGATCACCGGCCCGTTCGAGCTGGTCTTGATGGTCTTCCTGCACTTGCCCGCCGAGCAGCGCGGCGCGCTGGTCCGCAAGGCGGCCGACCTGCTGGCTCCGGAGGGCACCCTGCTCGTGCTCGGCCACGACACCACCAACATCGCCGACGGCTGCGGTGGTCCGCAGGACCCTTCCATCCTCTTCACGCCCGACGACATCGTCGCCGACCTCGGCCCCATGGCGGCGGCAGGGCGAATTCGGGTGCGCCTCGCCGACCGCGTCTACCGGCCGACCGAGACCGGCGACGCCATCGACGCCCTGGTCATCGCCACCCGGCCGGCCGACTAGGGGTTCAGGACCAGCGCTCCAGCCATGGGGTCACGGTCTCGGCGATCAGGTCGAAGCCCGCGCGGAAGGCGTGCGGCTGGCCCGGGATGACGCGGACTTCGGCGGCGTCGGCGGGATCGGGTATGCCGAACGGATCGTTGGCACCGTTGACGACCACCACTTCGATGTCACCCGGCGCGAGCAGCTCGTCCCGGCGCGAGTTCTCCGGCTTGCCCGGCGGATGCAGCGGGAACGACAACGCGAGTACGCCGCGGGCCCGCGCCGCGACCGCCGTTCTACAGGCGACCCGCGCCCCGTTGCTCCGCCCACCTTGGATCAGCGGAATGCGTTTGCGACCACGCAACCGAGCGACGACCTCGAGCCAAGCCTCGTCCTGCTTGACCGCCGACCCCGGCGCACGCCGCCCAGCGACCCGATACGGCTGCACCACCCGCGCGACCCCACCCCCTAACCGCAACGCGGCATCCCGAACCGCGAGCAGATCCTTCGCCTCCACTCCACCACCCGCGCCATGCGTGAGCAGCAACAGGAAGGCGGGCCTGCGCGGCTGTTCGAGCTCGACCTCAGCGGGTCCAGCACTCGTCTCGATGCGCATTGCGCATATTTTGCCGTCCCGGCTTTCCGAGAGCGCGCTGCCGCTCCCGGCACGCTCGACCTCGGACTATCTCGCCGTGCAGTCCGACGCGGTGGTCGACAGGATTCGCTTCCGCCCGAGCATCCGGCGTTCGAGCATCTCGATCCGGTTGACGTGGCCTTCGACCGTTCCGCTGCTCCAGGTCAGCGCCGGACCGGCCCAGCAACTTCTTTTTCTAGTTGTGCCTACTTCAATTTCAGGTAGCATCTTCGGCTATGAGTAAAGACGATGACACAACTGGTTCCGGCGATGCCTCTTCGTTCGTGGAGAGCTGGGCCGCGGTGTGGCGCGACCACGACGGCGAACGGTGGCCGAGCCTGCTCCACGAGGACGGTGTCCTACGCAACCCGTTCGGCGAGTTGTCGCGCGCCGATCTCCCTGGATACATGGCGGGTCTGGTGGCCGGCATCGCCGACCATCGGATCAGCCCGCTCCGCTGGGGGGCCACGTGCGACGGCGTCTTGATCGAGTGGCTGATGACAGGCCGACGAGGCGAGGCAGCTATCGAGATCCGCGGCGTGGACCGATTCAGCCTCGACGACGGCCGGGCCATAGAGGGCGTCGCCTACTTCGATCCGGCGCCCCTGCTAGCGACGAATCCCGGCAGCGCCGACGTGGCGGCGACCGAGTTCGACATCTCGACCTTCGCACGTGAATACGACCAGGCATGGCAGGCCAAGGACCCTGACGCGATCAGCGCCAGGCACGCCGAGAACGGCACCTACCAACTCCACATTGCCGGCCGACCGGAGATCCGCGGGCGCGCGGCGATGCGGGATGCGTTCGCCGCCTCGCTCGCGAACTGGCGCGAGCTGAGCTTCTCCTTCGATCAGGCCTTGTACGGTGACTCGTTCTACATTTGGCAATCGACCCTGCACGGGATCCTCGCCCAGCCCCTCGAACTGGGTTCGGTCACGATTCCGGCGAACGGAGAACAGCTGGCGTTCCGGGGCATCGACGTGATCACCTTGGATGAGGACGGCCTCATCAGGTCGAAGCAAACCTATTTCGACCTCGTCGCCGCAGCCAACCAGGCAGACAGGAGTTGATGCACGCCGAGCGCCTCGAGCGATCGGGGCCTACGCCCAGGGCCTGACCCTCCGCGAGGTGCGGTTCCGACCCCGAGGAGCGGCCATCGGACACTGTAAAACGCGTCACATTGCCTGCTCGACTCTTTGCGCATTCATTACCGGCCGGTAATATGACACATAAGTTACCCGCGAGTAGCATGCGGAAAACCGGCACGACTACCCCGGTGGAGCGAACAACGGGCGGGAACGGCAACCATACCGACCGCACCAACTCAACGGAGAGTGAGTACTGACAATGGGTCACTACAAGAGCAATGTCCGCGACCTGGAGTTCAACCTCTTCGAGGTCCTCGGTCTCGGGTCGATCCTGGACAGCGGCGCCTACGGCGATCTCGACACGGACACCGTGAAGGAGATGCTCAACGAGGTGCGTCGCCTGGCCGAGGGTCCGCTCGGTGAATCGTTCGCCGACGCCGACCGCAACCCGCCGGTCTTCGATCCCGCGACCCACACCGTCGCGCTGCCCGAGTCCTTCAAGAAGAGCTACCGCACCCTGCAGGACGGCGGCTGGGACAGGCTCGGCATCGCCGAGGAACTGGGCGGCCTGCCGATCCCGCGCGCGGCCTACTGGGCCGTCGCCGAGCTGATCCTGGGCGCGCAGCCCGCGGCCTTCATGTACGCGGCGGGCCCCGGCTTCGCGAACATCTTCTACAACAACGCCACCGAAGAGCAGAAGGGCTGGGCGAAGATCGCCGCCGAGCAGGGCTGGGGCGCCACCATGGTGCTCACCGAGCCCGACGCCGGTTCCGATGTCGGTGCGGGCCGCACCAAGGCGATCAAGCAGGAAGACGGCACCTGGCACATCGAGGGCGTCAAGCGGTTCATCACCTCCGCCGACTCCGACGACCTGTTCCCGAACATCATGCACCTGGTGCTGGCCCGTCCCGAGGGCGCCGGACCGGGCACCAAGGGCCTGTCGCTGTTCTTCGTGCCGAAATTCCACTTCGATCACGAGACCGGCGAGCTGGGCGAGCGCAACGGCGTCTTCGTCACCAACGTCGAGCACAAGATGGGCCTGAAGGTCTCGGCCACCTGTGAGGTCACCTTCGGCGGCCACGGCATCCCCGCCAAGGGCTGGCTGGTCGGCGAGGTGCACAACGGCATCGCGCAGATGTTCGAGGTCATCGAGCACGCTCGGATGATGGTGGGCACCAAGGCCATCGCGACCCTGTCGACCGGTTACCTGAACGCACGCGACTACGCCAAGGAGCGGGTCCAGGGCGCCGACCTGACCAAGATGACCGACAAGGCCGCGCCCCGCGTGTCCATCACCCACCACCCGGACGTCCGTCGTTCGCTGGCCACCCAGAAGGCGTACGCCGAGGGCCTGCGCGCGGTGTACCTCTACACCGCCGCCCACCAGAACGCCGATGTGGCCCAGCTGGTTTCCGGCGCCGACGCCGATCTGGCCGCTCGGGTCAACGACCTGCTGCTGCCGATCGTCAAGGGCGTCGGCTCGGAGCGGGCCTACCAGTACCTGACCGAATCGCTGCAGACCCTCGGTGGTTCCGGCTTCCTCCAGGACTACCCGATCGAGCAGTA
>NZ_BDBB01000039.1 GCF_001612765.1 Nocardia arthritidis NBRC 100137 | reverse complement strand
CATCCGCGACGCGAAGATCGACTCGCTCTACGAAGGCACCACCGCCATCCAGGCGCAGGACTTCTTCTTCCGCAAGATCGCCCGCGACCGCGGCGTCGCGCTGGCCCACGTGGCCGGTCAGGTGCAGAAGTTCATCGACGCCGAGGCGGGCAACGGCCGCCTGAAGGGCGAGCGCAAGCTGCTGGCCACCGCGCTGGAGGACGTGCAGGCCATGGCCGCCACGCTCACCGGCCACCTGATGGGCGCCCAGGAGCAGCCGAGCGAGCTGTACAAGGTCGGTCTCGGTTCGGTGCGCTTCCTGCTCTCCGTCGGTGACCTGCTGATCGGCTGGCAGCTGCTGCGCCAGGCCGAGGTCGCCATCGCGGCCCTCGACAACGGCGCGACCGGCGCCGACGAGGCGTTCTACAACGGCAAGATCGCGGTCGCGCAGTTCTTCGCCCGCAACGTCCTGCCGGAGCTGACCGCCACCCGCGCGGTGCTGTCCAACCTGGACAACGACATCATGGAGCTGGACGAAGCCGCGTTCTGACGCTCTGAGATACCGCACAGCGGCCCGGAGATCATCTCCGGGCCGTTGTCGTCTAGATTTGTCGTTTCGTGACGTTCGATCACCGCTCGACGCCGATCCTCTCCGGTAGATTGCGTGCTCCCGGGGGGCAGCAGGAACCTCCCCCTTCACACGGTTCGACACGAGAATTGTCGGCAGAGGTGCCCGAGGTGACGCGCAACGCAACTGGCATCGGCGCTTATCTGCGCGAACGACGCCTCGCCGCGGGGCTCCCGCCCGCCCATCTCGCCCAACGCGCGGGCCTTACCGAAGCGGTGCTGGAGCGGATCGAAACAGGTGCGGTGGCACCGGATCACACCTTGCTACAGCAGTTGTTCGACGCGCTCGAGGTGCCGATCTGGTACCGCAAGCACATCGTCGTGCTGACCTTGCCGAGCTTCTTCACGGCCGCCTACGGCCTCGGTCCCGACGCACCGACTCCGGACGACCGTGCCGACCTGCACAGCCTGCCCGACCCGGCCTGTTTCCAGCGGATGCCCACGCAGGATCTGGTGGCGGCCAACTCCGCCTACGAACGCGCCTTCCCGGGGGCGGTCGCCCGGGGAAACGTACTGGAGTGGATGTTCCTCGACGCGGCGGCCCGGCGGGTGATGGTGGACTGGGCCGTGGAGGCGCACCTGCTCGTCGACGCCTTCCGCATCCTTTCCCCGCTCGCCCCGCGCGAGCGCGTGGAGCAGATCGCCGAACGCTGCCGCCGCTCCCCCGATTGGGACCGCATGTGGACCACCGAAGTGCGCGCCGCGGACATCCCCCGCCGCAGCTTGCAGGTGCGCGACCTCGCCACGCGCCGGATCCGCTCGATGACCATGCGGGTCTACAGCCCCGAACTCCCGGAACGGCCGTGGTGGCTCTACCGGCTGGTCACGATCGGCCGAACTCGCGCAGCACGCGCGTCGATGTAGGCGACAGCGTGGCGGCCAGCGGGCAGAATGACCCAGCATGACCCCGCTGTCCGCCCTCGCCCGAACCGGCGCGCTCGCCGCGATCCTCGCGCTGGCCGTGGCCGCGCCCGCCGGAGCCGACCCGAACAACGTCATACCCATCCCCGCGCTCAACGGCATTCACGGCCTGCCCGAGCTGCCCGGACCGACCAAAGCGGTGTTCCAGGTGACCGGCATGGACAGCCCGAATCGCACGCAGAGCGTCAACGTGCTCGGCACCGACCTCGGCATCATGTGGGACGACGGCAACGGCCGGATGATCACGGCCTTCGGCGACAGCGCGGGCATCGGCGTACCCAACCTCCTCGCGGGCAGCATCTGGGCCTGGACCAGCAACGTGCTGTTCCGCAGCTCCACACACGACCCGGCCGCGGGCATCCTCTTCGAGGATGTGGTCCCGAATCCGTTGCCCAGCCCCAAGATTCCCGGCATCGAGATCAGCCTCATCCCCACGGCGGGCATCTCGGTGGGCGGAGTGCAGTACATGAGCATGATGTCGGTGCGCGAATGGGGTGATCACGGGAAGTGGCACACCAACTTCTCCACCCTGGCCTCCTCCGGTGACGGCGGCAGCACCTGGACGCAGCTCACCCACACGCGCCGGGCCAACGTCGACGGCCACGAGAACTTCCAGCAGAACGCCTTCCTGAAAGCGGGCGGCTACGTCTACCGCTACGGCACGCCGGCGGGCCGCAACAATCCCGGCTTCGTCTCCCGTGCGAAGGAGTCCGATATCGCGAATATCGACGCCTACGAATACTGGGACGGCAAGGAGTGGAAGCCCACCGATGCCAAGACCGCGGCCCCGATCGTCGGTGGCGTCGCCGAACTGTCGGTGATGTGGAACGAATACCTGGGTCAGTACGTCATGCTGACCACCGATCCGGCCAACAGCGTCGTCCTGCGCACCGCGCCCGCTCCCGAAGGGCCGTGGAGCGAACCTCGCGTCCTCATCGACGCCCGTTCCCTTCCCACCGCCTACGCACCCATGATCTTCCCTTACCAGACCGGCCGCGATCTGTACTTCCTGGTCACCCAGCACACCCAGTACAACGTGCTGCTGATGCGGACGCCGTTGTGAAAAAGCGGGAATCCGCCCTGTTCAGTGCGTAACAGGGCGGATTCGCGCATCGTGGGTCAGCGGCCAGTCGCTCACTCGCACTTCACCACCGGGATCGGGTCGTACTTCACCGTGCGCGTCTTGCGGGAGACTTCGCGGCCCGTTTTGCGGTCGGTGATGACGCGGGTGTCGGAGATGGTGAAGCCGGGGGCGCCTTCGGAAGCGATGCAGTCCTTGCCCTTGGGCAAGGTGATGGTGTTGGGTTCGGTCGGTTTGGTCTTCTCACCCGTGATGGATTCGACGTCGACCGTCTTGGTCCCCCACAGGCGGACGGTGATGTCGGAGTCGGTCGCGAACGTCTCGATGTAGATACCGGTCTGGGTGTTGTTGCGGAATTTCAGGTCGATCGCGCCGTCGAAGACGGTGGCTTCGCGGGCGGCGGGGTAGCGGGAGATGTAGTAGCTGTGCTCGGTGTGGCCCGCGTCCTCGAGGCCGGCGAAATACGCCGCGTTGTAGAGCGTGGTCGCGAATTGGCTGATGCCGCCGCCGACCGCGGTGCTGGGACGGCCGTGGTCGATGATGCCGGACTCGACATATCCCTCGGCGGTACCGCGCGGACCGGTGAAATCGTTGAGCGAGAACGTGTCTCCCGGCTTCACGATCGCGCCGTCGACCTTTCTGGCCACGGTGCGGATATTGACGCCGGAGGGACCGCTGAACCCGCTGGTGGTGAACGATCCGACGGTCTCGATCACGCCGAGGCCCTGTGCGGCCTCGGTGGTCAGTTTCGGCTCGATCCGCTCGTAGACCACCTGCGCGGTTCGCTCGCCCGGCGCGGTCAGCAGCGCGGTGAACTGTTCGAAGGTCTTCGGCCAGTTGATCTTGTCCCCGACCACGGCGGGAACGACCGACGGCTTGCCGCCCGACACCGCGAACGTCGCGTCCTTCGGCTCGACTTCGGTGGTGGCCAGCTGCGGCGCGAGCAGACCGATCGCGGCGTCCTGATTCACCGAGACGGCGAGACCGCCCTGCCCGTCCGGCCCGAAGGCCAGGACGGACGCGATCTGCTGGGGATCGAGCCGCGCCGCGCCGCCTTTGCCCCCGAACGCGATGGGCGTCCGCACAGCGGGCTGAGCGATCTCGCGCAGGGCTTTGTCCACCGCTTCCGGACGCACCTGCAGCGGCGCGGGCGCGACGGGAAGATCCACTGTCGTACCGGTGATCCACCGGTCGGCCAATTCCGTGCGCGCGGCGGCGACGTCGAGGACCCGGCCCGGAACAGGCGGCACCGCAACGGGTTCGGCCTTGTCGAAGGTGATGGTGCCGTCGACCGAGGCCCGGTCGTGCACCCGCAACTCGGTGAGCTGACGATCCAGCGCCGGTTCGTCGATCGCGCTGACGATCGACACCTCGCGCGTGGTGAAGACGGAGGCGAGCCGGGTGAACGGGTTGAGCGGCTGCGAGCCGATCCGCGACCAGGTGGCGTCCCAGTCCACGGCCAGTCCGGCGGCGCTCGGCACGATGCGGGTCTGCACGTCGCCGATGCGCAGCGGCAGCTCCCCGGCGGCCCTCGGGTCGAGTTCGGCGCGCAGGCGGGCGTCGGCGGCGGAGGTGTCCATACCGCCCACGTCGACACCCGCGACGACGGTGCCGCGCGGTACCTCACCCGAGGAAAGCATCAGGTCGACCACGTAGCCGAGCCCCGCGACCGCCAACACGGCGCCGACCGCGATACCCACCCTGCGCACGAGCGCGCTGTCCAAGCGCTTCGGCGGCGGGGTGGAGACCGGACGACGCGCGGACGCACGGCGCGGTGCCGGGGGCACGGGCCGGCGCGGGGTAGTTTGCAGGGGCTGCGTGGGCTGCGCGTCGCCGCCCCATGCGACCGACCGGTCCGATTCCTGGGGTCGCTCCGCCCCGAGGAGCTGGCGCCATCCGACTTCGCCACCAGGATGTGGGCCGTGTCCTCCGGTGCTCGGCTGGCTCGTCACGAACCGTCCTCCCCGTTCGATTGAATTGTGGACCCGCGCCGATGCGAGTCCCCATCACGATAGTGGTCCCGCCGACAGCGATCGGCACAGCACGGACATAGCGCACATTCCGCGCGAAGAACCGGGTACACCACACAAAGAGGCACCGCGCAGTTGCCGGGTCGGGGGTCTGGCAACTGCGCGGAGCCGAACTGTTTATCGGACCGTCGCGGGCGGCGTTACACCCCGCGAACCGAACCGTGACCGATCCCACGCGGGAGAATCGACAGGACGATCCCGCCGCAACACTTCGCATACGCAAGGGAGATGGATGGCATGCAGCTGGGAATGATCGGCCTCGGCCGGATGGGCGCGAACATCGTGCGCCGCGTCGTCGAGGACGGGCACACCGCGGTCGGATACGAACGCCGCTGCGCCCACATCGACGAACTGCGCGCGGAGCTCGGCGACGGCTTCCGGGGCAGCACCGATCTCACCGAGTTCGTGGGCATGCTGGAGACCCCGCGCGTGGTCTGGGTGATGATCCCGGCCGGCGCGACCGGGGCGGTGATCGAGCAGGTCGCCGAGCTGCTCGAGCCGGGCGACATCGTCATCGACGGCGGCAACAGCCGCTACCACGAGGACCTCGAGCGCGCCGCGAAGCTGCGGCCCAAGGGCATCCACTACGTGGACATCGGCACCTCGGGCGGGGTGTTCGGCCGCACCCGCGGCTTCTGCCTGATGATCGGCGGCGAGTCCGAGCCGGTGAAGCACCTGGACCCCCTGCTGAAATCCATCGCGCCGGGCCTCGGGGCGGCGGAGCGGACACCGGGACGCACCGGCGAGCCGTCCACGGCCGAACTCGGTTACCTGCACTGCGGGCCGGTGGGGGCGGGTCACTTCGTGAAGATGGTGCACAACGGCATCGAGTACGGGGCGATGGCCGCCTACGCCGAAGGATTGAACGTCCTGCGGCGAGCCAACTACGGGGCCGAGCACACGGGCGAGTTCTCCGCGGAGGAGACGCCGCTCGAGCACCCCGAGTACTACCAGTACGACCTCGACGTGCCGGAGATCACGGAGGTGTGGCGGCGCGGGTCGGTGGTCGCGTCCTGGTTGCTCGATCTCACCGCCGCCGCACTGCACGCGGACCCGAACCTGGATTCCTACAGCGGCCGGGTCTCCGATTCCGGCGAGGGCCGCTGGACGATCGATGCCGCCATCGACACCGGCGTACCCGTGCCTGTTCTGTCGTCCGCCTTGTTCGCGCGATTCTCTTCGCGGGGCGAAGCGCTGTACGCGGACAAAGTGCTCTCGGCGATGCGCAAAGCTTTCGGCGGGCATCTCGAGCTCCCCGGCAAGTAGGCGAAACGTGAAGGTGGTCCGGCCGGAAATCCGATCGGACCACCTTCGTGGTGTGCGACTACGTCCCCGGTCAGCGCTCCAGGATGGCGACCACGCCTTGGCCGCCCGCGGCGCAGATGGAGATCAGCGCGCGGCCGGAGCCCTTCTCTGCCAGCAGTTTCGCGGTGGAGGCGACGATACGGCCGCCGGTCGCGGCGAAGGGGTGGCCCGCGGCCAGCGACGAGCCGTTGACGTTGAGCTTGCTGCGATCGATCGACCCGAGCGCGCCGTCGAGGCCGAGGCGCTCCTTGCAGTAGGCGTCGGACTCCCACGCGGCCAGGGTGGCCAGCACCACCGAGGCGAACGCCTCGTGGATCTCGTAGTAGTCGAAGTCCTGCAGCGTCAGGCCGTTGCGGGCGAGCAGGCGCGGCACCGCGTAGGTCGGCGCCATCAGCAGGCCGTCGGGGCCGTGGATGTAGTCGACCGCGGCGACCTCGCTGTCGACCAGGTGGGCCAGCACGGGCAGCTTGTGCTCGGCGGCCCACTCCTCGCTGGACAGCAGCACCGCGGAGGCGCCGTCGGTCAGCGGGGTGGAGTTGCCCGCGGTCATGGTCGCGTCGCCCGCCTTGACCCCGAAGACCGGCTTCAGCGTCGCCAGCTTCTCGATCGAGGAGTTCGGGCGCAGGTTGTCGTCCCGGGTGAGGCCGAGGAACGGCGTGATCAGATCGTCGAAGAAACCGCGGTCGTAGGCGGCCGCCATGTTCTTGTGCGACAGGTAGGCCAGCTCGTCCTGCGCCTCACGCGGAACACCGAACTCCTTGGCGGTGATGGCGGCGTGCTCACCCATGGACAAGCCGGTGCGCGGCTCGGCGTTGCGCGGGATCTCGATGCCGAGCATGCTCGGGCGCAGCTGGCCGACCAGCTTGAGGCGGTCCTTGCCGGTCTTGGCGCGGTTGGCGTCGAGCATCCACTCACGCATGCCCTCGCTCACCCCGATCGGAGCATCGGAGGTGGTGTCGGTGCCGCCGCCGACACCGGCTTCGATCCGGCCCGCCGCGATCGCGTCACCGACGGTGACGATCGCCTGCAGTCCGGTGCCGCAGGCCAGCTGCAGGTCGTGCGCCGGGGTGTACGGGCTCAGCTTGCTGCCGAGCACGCTCTCCCGGATCAGGCCGTGCTCGCCGACCCGCTTCAGCACGGCGCCGCCCACGACCATGCCGAGCCGCTCGCCCTGCAGGCCGAAACGGCTGACCAGCCCGTCCAGCGCGGCGGTGAACATGTCCTGGTTGGAGGCGTGGGCGTACGCCTTGTCGGAGCGAGCGAACGGAATCCGGTTGCCACCCACGATCGCGACCGGACGGGTGGTCTTACCGGTCTTGGCGGTGCTCTTCGCCGAACGGGCTTTGCTAGTCACTCGAGTCTCCAAGGTCTCGTGGATGGATGTCCCGGCGGCCCGGTCGAGTGCGGACATTCCGCACTGCTCGGCGCCCCGTCGCGGTTGTTTACTTTAAACTTACTCTGGAGTAAGTTTAATGTCGATACGTACCCCCGCGAAAATGCGCCAGCAAACCATGCCGGGGCGAATCCATGCAGGGGCGACCCCAGACCCGAGAGACAGAACTCAGAAAAGGTAGGAATAGTGGCAGCCAGCAAGAGCAAGGGTGCTCCCAACCTCTATGGATCGTTCGTACACTCCGCACCTGGCGCGTTCCTGGCCAGCAAGCTCGGCCTTCCGAAGCCGGAGACACTGCGCCGCTACGTCAAGGGCGAACCGCCGCTGTCGGGCCCGGTGCTGATCGGCGGTAAGGGCCGGGTCGCCGAGCCGGTGCGGGCCCTGCTGTCGGACTACGACTTCGCCGACGCGCTGAGCCAGGGCACCAAGTACGGCGCCCTGGTGTTCGACGCCACCGGCATCGGCTCCATCGAGGACCTCTCCCAGCTGTTCGAGTTCTTCCAGCCCGCCCTGCGCAGCCTCACCGCGTCCGGGCGCATCGTGGTCATCGGCACCACGCCCGAACTGGCGGGCGGGGTGGACCAGCAGATCGCGCAGCGCGCGCTGGAGGGCTTCACCCGCTCGGTGGCCAAGGAATTGCTGCGCGGCTCGACCGCTCAGCTGGTCTACCTGCACCCTGAGGCGTCCGCCGCGGCGACCGGGCTGGAGTCGACCCTGCGCTTCCTGCTCTCGGCGAAGTCGGCGTTCGTCGACGGCCAGGTCATCCGGGTCGGCAAGGACGACGCGAGCGCACCCGCCGATTGGGACCGCCCGCTGGAGGGCAAGGTCGCCGTGGTGACCGGTGCGGCGCGCGGCATCGGCGCGACCATCGCCGAGGTGTTCGCTCGCGATGGAGCCCAGGTGATCGTGGCCGATATCCCGGCCGCGGGCGAGGCGCTGTCGCAGACCGCGAACAAGGTGGGCGGCACCGCGCTCGTGCTCGACGTGACCGCGCCCGACGCGGCGGAGAAGCTGGCCGAGTTCGCCACCGAGCGGTTCGGCGGCATCGACATCGTCGTGCACAACGCGGGCATCACCAGGGACAAGTTGCTGGCGAACATGGACGAGGGCCGCTGGAACTCGGTCATCAACGTGAATCTCGCCGCGCCGCACCGGATCACCGAGGGCCTGGTGGCCAGGGGCGCGCTGAAGGAGGGCGGCCGCGTGATCGACGTGTCCTCGATCGCGGGCATCGCGGGCAACCGCGGCCAGACCAACTACGGCGCCTCCAAAGCGGGTGTCATCGGCATGGTGAACGCCGAGGCCCCGAAGCTGGCGGAGAAGAACATCACCATCAACGCCGTCGCGCCCGGTTTCATCGAGACCGCGATGACCGCCGCCATCCCGTTGGCCACCCGGGAAGCTGGACGCCTGATGAGCTCGCTGCTGCAGGGTGGGCAGACCGTCGACGTCGCCGAGACCATCGCCTATTTCGCGAGCCCGGCGTCGAACGCGGTGACCGGCAATGTCGTCCGGGTCTGCGGGCAGAGCCTGATCGGAGCATGATGACCCAGGCTCCGGCAGGCAAGGAGAAGACCCAGGTGATCACCCTCACCGAACCGCCGAACAACAGCCGCCTGTTCGTCAAGGCCGCGCTCGGCGCGGTGCCGCTGCTGTCGGCGCGCAAGCCGGCGCTGCCGGACCGGGCGGTTCAGCTCGACGGGCTGCGGGTGGACCCCGATCACCTGGCCGCCTACTGCCGCGCGACCGGTTTGCGGTTCGGCGACGCGCTGCCGCTGACCTATCCGTTCATCCTCACCTTCCCGCTGGCCATGCAACTGGTGGTGGCGCGGGACTTCCCGTTCGTCGCGGTGGGCGCGGTGCACGCGCAGAACGTCATCGAGCGAACCCGGGACATCTCGGTGAGCGAGCCGCTGGACATCCGCACGCACATCGAGAATCTGCGTGAGCACCCGAAGGGCCTGCTCGTGGACGCGATCAGCGATGTGAAGGTGGGTCGCGAGCTGGTGTGGCACCAGGTCACCACGTTCCTGCACCAGCAGCGCACCTCGTTGTCGGGCGGCCCGAAGCAGGAGCCGAAGCCGGACGAGGTTCCGCCGCCGCCGCTGCGCACGCTGCGGGTGGATCAGAAGACGATCACCCGGTACGCGGCCGCGTCCGGAGACCACAACCCGATCCACACCTCGGCGTTGGGCGCCAAGGCGTTCGGCTTCCCCCGGCCGATCGCTCATGGCATGTGGTCGGCGGCGACCGTGCTGGGCGCGGTCGAGGGCCGCATTCCGGAGCAGACCACGTACTCGGTCAAGTTCGGTAAGCCGATTCTGCTGCCCTCCACCGTCAACCTGTATGCCGATCAGGCCGAAGGCGGTTGGAATCTGGCGCTGCGCCATCCGAAGAAGGGTTACCCGCATCTGACGGCGACCCTGCGCTGAACAAGCCGGAGCCGCATTCCGATTCACGCGAATCGGGATGCGGCTTCGCGCTTTCCAGTGACATCGGCCGGTCCGCTGCCGCGCGCCTGTCGGGCACCGATCAGCAGTCGCATCCGCAATCGCAGCAGTTGCAATCCCCGCAATCGCAGCAGCCGCAGTCACACTCGCCGCAATCGCTGCAATCGCAGTTGTTGATCCACGCGTCCTTGCGTTCACCGGTGCACGGTTGCGTGTGCTCGGCGCAGCACGCGTAGCCGGTGCAGTAGCCGCCCAGGATAAGCGTGAGGGATTCGCCGACACCCGGGCGACGAGTCGGCGGACGGTGGCCGGTTCTGCCGCGGGCGTGCGCGCGGACCTCGGCGTCGGGCGACACCGCACACGTGTGGGCGGCGAGTGTGCCGAGCCCGCCGCCGAGCCGCCGCAGCAGCGCGGTCAGCGGGTCGAGCAGCATCCAGCGGACGGTGGGCACCTGGCTGAGCTCGGCCGCCACGACGGCCGCGCGCAGGCGCGAATTCGCTTGCCGGAGTAGATCGTAAGCCTCGGGTACGGTGGTTCCGGTGGCCGCCAGGGGGTTGAAGCGGTCATGGGTGGCGTCGTCGTCGTAGTCGGCGACGGCGTCGGCCAGATGCGCGATCCGCCCGAACTGCCAGCCCGCCTCACGCAACGCGTCGATATTGTCCGAGCGATCGGCCAGCACGGAGGTGTGCGCGAAGAACGCCGACGCGCACAGCTGGGTCGGCGCGGTCAAGCGATCCAGCGGATCGGCCGACGCCGCCATCGCCGATCGCCACCGTGGTGAAGCGGCGAGCGATTCCGGTACCGAGCCCGCGCTCGAACCACCTACGGTGACCAACTCTTTCGCTTCCTGTTCCAAGCGCACCTGCGCGGCGAGCGCGGCGACGAGCGGCTCGACGTCCAGGCCGATCCGCGCCGCACCCGCGCGTGCCTCCCGGTTCCATCGCGTCGCGGCTTTCGCCAGCGGCCCGCGGGCGATCGCGGAGACGTCACCGTCGTCCACGTGATCGCGAATCTTGGCCGATGCCAGCAGCAGTGACGCGGTGGTGGCGAGCTGGACGCCGGGCGAGTCGGCGGTGACCACCGACGCACGGCGCATCCCGCGCAGCGGACACGGCGACGCGGTGGTGCGTGCCGCGGAACCGGACTGCGCCTCGGTGAGCATGCTCAGCACCAGCGCGTCTTTGTTGGTGGTGGCGCGAGCGAGCTGACCGTGCCCGTCCCGCAGCCCGAGACACAAACCGCACAGATGCGCCTGCCATTCGGCCGCATCGATTCCATACTTCTGAGCGCCGTGCGCACACGGCCTGAGCAACCCGAACACTTCCGCCCCGTTTCTCCCCGGCTCGATCGCGGGAGCCGGCCCGCTGTTTTGCGAACTCACGCACTTTGGCAGGAGGGCGGCGCCGAAGCAACCGAAACGGGCAAAAGGCGGGCTACTCGGTTTTCTTCCGGCCCGCCAGACCGCGCCAGGCCAGATCGTCGAGTAGGTCGACCGCCTCGGAGACCTCGATCCGGCCACTGGCCAACCGGTCGGCGATGGCCTCGCCCGCACCGATCACGGCGACCGCGACGACGTCGAAGTTCGTCCCCGGCTCGGCGTGCTTGGCGCTGGATTCCAGCAGTTTGGCGGTCAGCTCGATGACGCGTTCGCGCGCGTTCTCGATCTCCGAGGCGAACGCCTGCTGCCCGATGGCCTGCCGGTAGAGCACCTGCCAGGAGCGCCGGTTGCGGTCGACGAAGCCGAGGAAGCCCTCGAGCGCGGTGCGTACCTGCTCGTGCGGGGTGAGCAGCGGGTTGCCCGCGGGCGCGACGGATTCGATGAAGCGCAACCCCTCCCGCTGGATGCAGGCGCGGAACAGTTCGTCCTTGGAGCCGTAGTACAGATACAGCATCGGTTTGGAGATCTTCGCTTCGGCGGCGATCGCGTCCATCGACGTGTCGTGGAAGCCTTTACGCGAGAAGACCTCCACGGCGGCGTCGAGCATCTGCTGCTCGCGTACCGCCCGCGGAAGCCGCTTCGTACCGCCCGCCATCCACACTCCTACCACAGGTGAATCTCATATATTACTCCAAGGTAAGTTCCGGCGGTCCGATTTGCTCACCGGTCGCCCGACTCGGCCGTGCGGCGCGCCTCAGCAGCGCGGCAGCGCACCCTTGAACGCGGCCACACGCAAGACCGACGCGTCTACCTGCGCCATCGGCAGCCGTCCGCTCGACACCGCCTGCTCCAGCCGGTCGAGCACCTGCGACACCGCGTCGGTGGTGATCCACAGAGCGCTGTCCGCACCGGCGACCAGCGCGGCTTCCACGGCGTCTTCGATCGACATCCGGCTGGTGATCGCCGCCATGCCGCCGAGGTCGTCGGTGAAGATCGGGCCCTGGAACGGCGCGGCGCCGTAACCGCTGCCGTCGCGCAGCAACCGCATCGCCTCGGGGCTGATGCTGGCCGGGACGTCCGGCGTGGTCAGACCGGGCACGTCCAGGTGGCCGACCATCACGGCAGCGCCCGAGCCGATCAGGTTGCGGAACGGCACCAGGTCCACCTGCTGCATCTGGTCCAGCGGCGGGGTGCGCACCGCGCCGGTGTGCGAGTCGCCGGATCCCGAGCCGTGACCGGGGAAGTGCTTCATCACGGTGCCCACGCCGACCTCGCGCATGGCGCGGATGTAGGCGTCCGCGTAGCGGGTGACGACGTTCGGGTCATCGGAGAAGGAGCGGTCGCCGATGACCGAGTCGTCCGGCTGGGAACTGACGTCGACGTCGGGGGCGAAGTCCACCGTCACGCCGAGATCCTTCAGCGCACGACCTCTGGTCACCGTCGCGTCGTAGAACTGCTCGGGGCTCATGGTCTGCGCCGTTTCCCGCGCCGACGGAGCCGCGCCGATCAGGTCGCGCACCCGCGAGACACGGCCGCCTTCCTCGTCGATGGTCACCATCAGGGGGACCTTGGCGGCCTGCTTCACCTGAGCGATCCGGCCGGAGGCGAGCAGCGCCTGATCGGTCCATCCGCCCACGAAGATGCCGCCGATCTGCTCGTCGCGCACCACGTTCGTGGCGTCCTCGGCGCCGGTGACGCCGACCGTCAGCAACTGCGCGAGTTTCGCGCGGGTGGTGAACTGTGCGAGATACCCGGCGTTGCAGTCCGGCGGCGCCGCACTGGTGACGGGAATCGCCGCGGTGGTCGCTTCGGGCGTTGTCGTGCTCGATGACGCCGACTCGGTGGAGCCGCCGTTCGAGCAGGCAGTCGCGACGGCGGCGAGAACGGCGAGGACGAGCAGAGGCGTCTTCCGCATGGAGGTCAACCGTACTCGCGGTGACGTGCGCGACCGCAGTCGCTATGTCCCTACCGGACGGGTAACTCACGCACCGGTATCGAATCGTTGTCTCGCACCCGCCGCGCCCGCCGCACCGACCCAGCCCGCCGCACCGACCCAGCCCGGTCGTCCGCGCGACGCGCACCGGGCTGACGTTTACGCAGGTCACACCGCTTGACAAGCCGGTTGACGCGGGCCCGCGCGGGGTAATCTCGAGGTATCGCCGTATGTCTCCCTCAGGAGGTCATCGTGCCCTGCGATCTGATGCTCATCGCCTACGACGGCTCCGACAACGCCAAGCGGGCCGTCGAATACGCCGGACGATTCCTCAGCGCGAACCGCGCCGTCGTGCTGACCGCCTGGGAGCCCATGGTGCGTCAAGCCGCTCGTCTGTCCGGGCTGTCGGGTGTCATGCAACCGGAATGGGTGCCGGACGACGAGATCGAGGACATCGCCTACGTCGACGCGCGCGCCACCAACGCCGAGGGCGTGCGGCTGGCCGAGATCGCCGGCCTGAACGCCGAGGCGCGCACCGCCGAATGCACCACCACCATCTGGAACGCCATCGTCGACTGTGCCGACGAACTGGATGTCGACATCATCGTCGCGGGCACCCGGGGCGCCACCGGAATCCGCGCGCTGCTGCACAGCAGCGTCGCCGACGCCGTCCTCAAGCATTGCCACCGCCCGGTCCTGCTCGTCCCGCCCGGCAAGAATTCCTGACCCGCGCCCGCGTGAGATCTGGATCGCTCCACCGCGATGGGGCGCGGCGACGGGGCTAGGTTGGGGTCATGGATGGGTTCCTGCTTGCTCGGGCCGACGGGGTTGTTCGGGGTCATGGGAGCCGGGTCTTCTTCGATGACGCGCAACGAGCGCGCGCCGCGCTGCGGGACGGGCGCGCGCGGCTGGTGGTCGGTGCGCTGCCCTTCGATCCACGCAAGCCCGCGGCGCTGAGCGCGCCGGAGCGCGCCGTGCACACCGCGGGTCCATGGCGGCCCGCCGCACTGCCCGACCTGCCCGCGGTACGCGTGGTGACCGAGATACCGAGCCGGGCGGAGCATGTGGCGCGGGTGACCAAATTGGTCGAGCAGCTCAACGATCCCGGACAACCGCTGCGCAAGGTGGTCGCGGCGCGTTCGGTGCTGGCCGAGGCACAGTCCGCGCTCGACCCGGAAGTCGTCGCGGGGCACCTGCTGACCAGGCACCCGCACGCGAACGTCTTCGCGGTCGATCTCACTCCCGCCGGACGCCCCGGCGCGACGCTGGTGGGCGCGACGCCCGAGGTGCTGATCGCCCGGCAAGGCGACCTGGTGACCTTGCGCCCGCTGGCCGGCACCGCGCCCCGGCTGATCGATCCAGGCGCCGATGCCGCGCAGGCCCGAGAACTGCTGGCCAGCACCAAGAATCGCGATGAGCACGCGTTCGTGATCGACTGGATCCGGGAGCGGCTCGGACCGGTCTGCGCCGAGCTATCGGTCCCGCGGAGCCCGGAACTGGTCAGCACCCCCGAGGTGTGGCATCTGGCCACGCCGATCACCGGGCGACTGCGCGACACCACGATCACCGCGCTGGACCTGGCGTTGCTGCTGCACCCCACGCCCGCGGTCTGCGGCACTCCCACCGATCTGGCACTGGACACCATCACACACATCGAGGACGACCGCGGTTTCTACGGAGGCGCGGTCGGCTGGTGTGCCGCGGACGGCGACGGCGCCTGGGTGGTCGCCATCCGCTGCGCGGAACTCTCGGCCGACGGTCGTACGGTGCGGGCGTACGCGGGCGGCGGCATCGTCGCGGCCTCCGACCCGCAGGCGGAACTCGACGAGACCACCGCGAAACTGCGCACCCTGCTCGGCGCGCTGCACTGCGCTCTTCCCACCCACTGACGCACCCGCTTCCGGGTGGCCCGGCGCGCGGTCCAGGGCCGGCCGACGCGTGCTCACCGGAGATTCCCCGGCCTGAACGCATACAAATACCGGACGTCCTGCTAGGTTGGCCGGGAACGTGCCTGCATCGACGTATTGGAGTGCCGCGATGAAGTTTGCTGTCCCGGGTGTTGCGAGTGCTGTCGCGGGCGCCGTGCTGGGCGTGCTCAGTGTCTTCCTCATCACCATCGCGGTGCAGCAGAACTCGCGCCCGGACATCGACCGCAGCGGCGACAAGGACTCCTCGCTGCTGAACAACGTTGAGTACGGCAGCCGCTGACCCGCTGACCTCCGCTTCAACCGCGAATTCGTTCGGATCTTCCGCGGCGCCGGGGCAGCACAGCACCGCGCCGCTGGGCAGACGTTGGTTCGCCGCGACCGTCCTCGCGGCGTTCCTGCTGACCTTCGTGCAGGCGCCCGGACTCACGGTCGCCGACACGAAATACGACCTGGCGCAGAATCCACTCGGCTTTCTCGCGCGCGCCGCACATCTGTGGAGTAGCCAGGCGCCGATGGGCCAGGTGCAGAACCAGGCCTACGGATACTTCTTCCCGCACGGCGCGTTCTTCTCGCTCGGCCATCTGCTGGGCGTGCCCGCATGGGTGACGCAGCGGGTGTGGTGGGCGCTGCTGCTGCTCGCCGGTTTCTGGGGGATCGTGCGCCTGTGCGAGGCGCTGGGCATCGGGACGCGCGGGTCGCGGGTCGTCGCCGCGCTCGCGTTCGCGCTGTCGCCTCGGGTTCTGACCACCGTCGGGTCGATCTCCTCGGAGACGCTGCCGATGATGCTGGCGCCGTGGGTGCTGCTCGCACCCGCCGCGCTCGGCGTCGCCGGGCGCGCCCGGCGGCGGGGCGGAGCGGAGTCGCCGGCGGGCAGTGCGCTGGCGCTCGCCCTGATGGGCTCGGTCAACGCGGTCGCGACGGTGGCCGCCTTCCTGCCCGCACTGCTGTGGTGGGCGGCTGCCACGCCGAACCGCCGTTGGTGGCGCTTCACCGCGGCGTGGATTCCGCTGCTGGTGCTGGCCACGTTCTGGTGGGCGGTGCCGCTGCTGCTGCTGGGCAAGGTGAGTCCGCCGTTCCTGGACTACATCGAGTCCTCGGGCGTGACGACGCAGTGGGCCTCCCTGGGCGAGGTGCTGCGCGGCACCGACAGCTGGACCCCGTTCGTCTCACCGGAACGTATCGCGGGCGCGGTGCTGGTGACCCAGCCCGCGGCGGTGCTCGCGACGGGGCTGGTCGCGGCGGCGGGCATGGCGGGCCTGGCCCTGCGATCCATGCCGTACCGGGGCAGGCTCGTCCTGATCCTGTGTGTCGGGCTGGTCGGCATCTGCGCTGGATTCGTCGGTGAACTGGGCGGCCCGTTCGCGGAGTCGGTGCGTGTCTTCCTGGACTCCGGGGGCGCTCCGCTGCGCAACGTGCACAAGCTGGAGCCGCTGATCCGCATCCCGCTCGTGCTCGGGTTGGCGCAGTTACTCGCCCGGGTCCCGCTGCCCGCCTCCGTTCCTTTCCGGGTCTGGCGCGGCGCGTTCGCGCACCCGGAGCGGGACCGTGCCGTCGCGGTGGCGGCGCTGATCCTCACCGCGCTCGCCCTGTCCAGCTCACTGGCCTGGACCGGCAAGCTCGCGCCGCGCGGCGCCTACGACCGGGTCCCCGCCTACTGGCAGCAGACCGCGGACTGGCTCGCGAACAATGCCTCCGATACGCGCGCCCTGGTGGTGCCGGGCGCTCCCTTCGGCAGCCAGATCTGGGGACTCACGCGCGACGAACCGCTGCAAGCATTGGCCCGAACGCCGTGGGCGATCCGCGACGCGGTGCCGCTGAACCCGCCCGGCACCATTCGCGCGATGGATTCGGTGCAGCGGCTCATCGCCGACGGCAGGCCCTCGGCGGGGCTGGCCGCGACGCTGAGCGCTCAGGGCATCGGCGTCGTCGTCCTGCGCAACGATCTCGACCCGGAGACCTCCCGCTCGACCCGGCCGATGCTGGCCCACCAGGCGCTCGACGAGTCGCCCGGTCTGCGCAAGGTGGCCGAGTTCGGCAACCCGATCGAATCGGTGGTGCTCGCCGACGGTTTGGTGGCCGACGGCGACCTGCGCCCACCGTATCCGGCGGTCGAGATCTACCGGGTCGACGCACCGGCGTTGGGCACGCCCGCCGAGGTGCGCGGCGGTACCGGCGCGCCAGAGGCGTTCCCCGGCGCCTATGCCATCCCGCTCGGTGATGTTCCGGTAATCCAGGGCGGCCCCGAAGTTTTCGAGCGGATGCGCCGAGACCCTGCCGACGCCCGGACGCCCGGCCTGCTCGCCGCCGACGCGACCAGGGCCGGGTTGCCCATCGGCCCCGTGACGGTCACCGATACGCCGATGGATCGCGAAGCCGATTTCGGCCGGGTGGACAACCACAACTCGGCGTTGCGCGCCCCCGACGACGCGCGCCGCACGCACAACCTGGTGCCCGACTATCCGGTGCCCGGCGCGCAACTGGTGCGCGGTGAATGGTCCGGCGCCACGATCACCGCGTCCAGTTCGGCCGCGGACGCCACGCAGCTCGGCGGCGCCGCGCCGGGCAGCTCGACCGCGGCCGTCGTCGACGGCGATCCGGCCACCGCGTGGATCAGCAATGGCATCGAACGCGCGCTCGGACAGTGGCTGCGACTCGATCTCGACCATCCGATCCAGACCGGGCAACTGAAACTGACCACCAGTTCGGCCGCCATCGGCGACCCGGTCAAATGGATCGAGGTGCGCACCGCGAACGGCACCGTCTCGGTCCGGGTGTCCGAACCCGGTGCGCCGGTCTCGGTTTCGCTTCCCGCCGGCCGCACGGAGTGGCTGACTATCACCGCCATTCGCACCGAAGGCGGCTCGGGCGGTGGGCAATTCGGTATCAGCGAACTGGCGCTGGACGATTATTCGGTGCGTAACGCGCCGGTCCGCGTCGACATCCGGCATCGGACCGTTGTTCCGTCCGCTCCAGCGGGCGCGCAACTGCGCGGCTGGGATCTCGGTCAGGAATTTCCAGGCCGCAGCGCGTGTTTCGATGCGCCCGACCGGGTGCGTTGCAGCAAAAGTCTCGCGTTGGCGCCGGAGGAACCCGGCACGTTCCAGCGCACGCTCACCGTCCCGGAACCGATGTCGGTCGCCCCGGAACTGACCGTCCGCACCAGGCAGGGCCCGGCCCTGGAGGCGCTGCTCACCGACCATGCCCGGCCGGTGGCCCGGGGCAAAGCCGACGTCGGCGACTTGCGCGGAGCCGCGTTCGCCGCGACCGATGGCGATCCGGGCACGAGCTGGACCGCGCCCGAGGATTCGGTGCGCGAGCCGACCGGCGGCAGGCCGACGCTCACCCTCGAGCTGCCCGACCCCACGCTGGTGACCGGCCTCGAGCTGACTCCCTCGCTCGGCGGCCTGCCCGCGGCGCCCACCTCGGTGACGGTGAACCTCGGGAACGGTCCGCAGGTGCGTGAACTCGAGGACGACGGCTCGGGCACACCCATCCGGATCTCCCTGCATCCCACCGTGACCGATCGCATCGAACTCAGCATGCGAACCTGGCGGCCGGTGCTGGACCGGACCGCGCTCGGATTCGTCCAGACCCAGCCGCCCGGACTGGCGGAGGTGACGGTGCTCGGACCGGACTATCCCCCGGCCGCCACACTGGACCGCGAGATCACCGTCCCGTGCGCGCTGGGGCCGACGATCGATGCGGGCGGGCGGACGCTGCGCACCTCGGTCACCGCCACCGTCGGCGAATTGCGCTCCGGCGCACCTGTTCCCGCCCGGGTGTGCACCGACGACGCCGCCGAGCCGGAGGCCGGGACACCGAGCGAGCTCGCGCTGCCGCAGGGCCGGGCCGACGTGGCGGTCGGGCCGACCGACCTGTTCTTCGTGGATCGGCTGCGCTTGCACCGAAGCGGGGCGGAAACCGTCCCGGCGCCCGGGGCGGACGCGGGCACGCGACTGCTGGTGCTGCCGCTGAGCACCAACGTCGGATGGCGTGCGACCAGCGCGGACGGGCACGTGCTCGAACCGGTGGTGGTGGACGGCTGGCAGCAAGCCTGGCTGCTGCCGGCCGATGCCACCGGCCCGGTGACGATCGCTTTCCCGGACGACCGGTGGTACCGCCTCGGCATCTTCGGCGGCCTGCTGCTGCTCCTGCCGCTCGCGGTCCTGGCCTTCCCCCGCCGCGCGCGGCCGGGCACCACCCCGCCCGAGGCGGGCAGAGCGGAATCGGAGGTGCCCGCCGAGCAGCCGGACGCGAGCGGCGATGCCGGCGGTACCTGGGGCCGACGCTGGATGGGCGCGGTCGGACTCACCGGTGTGGCTACCGTGATCGCGGGGCCGGTGGGCGCTGCCGCCACGGTGATCGCCCTGGCCGCAACCCGTTTCACGCGGTACGTCACCCCGCGGGCGCTCGTCGTCGTGGCGGGCGCGGGCACCATGCTCTCCGCCGCCGCGCTGTCCACGGGCCCGTGGCGCTCGTCCGACGGCTATATGGGCGGCTCCGTGCTGGTGCAGCTGCCCGCATTGCTCGCGATCATCGCGGTGGGCATCGCGGCGCTGCCCCGGCCGAAGCACGCCGACCGGGCCGGTGCGAACGGGGCGGACGAGCCGCATCCCCCAACGGTCGGGGACTGACGGTCCACACCGATCGTCAGCGCGCACGCGAGGCGTTCCGCTCGACGAGGCGCGCATTCGCCGTGCGCCGCAAGCGCACTCGTTGCTAACGTGACCACGCGTGAACACCTGTGCCGAATGCGGTTTCGTCTACGACTTGGCTTCGGCGGCCGATGTGCCGTCGCTGGCGCGGGAGCACGCAGTGGAATACGCCGATCTGCTCGGCGCCGACAGCGGCAAGTTACGCCGGCGTGGCAAGCCGGACGTGTGGTCACCGCTGGAGTACGCCTGCCACGTGCGGGACGTACTGCTCGCCCAGCGCGAGCGCGTGCTGGCCGCGCGCCGTTCGGACAACCCGCCCGCTACCGCGATGGGCCGGGACGAGCGCGTCGAGCACGACGGCTACGCCGAGCAGAACCCCGCGGACGTGGCTCGCCAGATTCGCGACGCCGCCCTGCTGTTCGCGAACGTCCTGGAACGACTCGGCGACGACGACTGGGAGCGGACCCTGGGCTTCCCCTACCCCGAACCCGCGGATCGTTCCCTGCGCTGGCTCGCCGTGCACACCCTGCACGAACTGCGCCACCACCTGCTGGACATGCACCGGCAACTCGACGGCTGACCTCGCACGGACGGTCGATCAGGGCGCGGGCTCGGGTTCGGGGTTGCGCCGCACCCGGTCCCGGCGGCGGGCCCAGCGCCGCACCGGCTCCTCGATGAGCGCGTAACTGGCCGCGGCGACCGGAAGGGTGATGGCGACCGTGAGGACCAGGACGTAACCGAAGTCCCCCTGGAAGGGCAGGATGCCGAAGACCGGGAACACGATCGACAGCACCGCGAGGTGCCAGATGAAGATGCCGTAGGACCAGCGGCCGAGGGTCGCGGCCACCGGCGACTCCAGCCAGCGGTGCGCGCGCGCCGCCGGGTCGCGCAGCACCAGCGGCGCGAGCAGCGCGAACCCGATGATCGCGCCGAGCCCCATCTTCACCACGTACTGCCAGGGTTCGGCCCGGTTCAGCCCGGCGGGACCGGCCACATCGGTCGCCGCGAGCAGAAAAGCGCCCGCCGCGACGGCCCACATCAGTGGCTGATTCGCCCCGACTTTCCACCACCGTGATAGCCGGGCGCTATGTTCGGCGAGCTCGGCGAGGATCATGCCCGCGGCGAACCAGGGCAGATAACCGGGCAGCCAGTTGTCCGCGTGGATCGCGTCGGGCGTCGGCACCGGAATGAGGTTCCAGCCCAGGCTGAGCAGAGCGAGCGCGAGCAGCACCGGCACCCGCCGCCGCGCCGCGGGGCCGCGCAGGCGAACCAGCGCGAACGCCAGCACGGGCAGCACGAGATAGAAGGCGACCTCCACCGAGAGGCTCCACATCTGCGTGAGGCCGTCGGTGAGCGTCAGCGGCACGAATACCTGCAGCAGCGCCAGGTTCGACACCCACACCCGCAGGCCCGCCGTCCCGGCGGCGCTGGGCAGCAACACCAGGACCGCGCTCACCACGACCCAGTACGCGGGCATGATGCGCGCGGCACGATGTCGCAGGTAGTAGCCGACCGGCGGGGCGGTGTCCAGCCCGCGTGCGGCCGCGGCGTGCGGCCGCCAGAGCAGGAACCCGGACAGGGCGAAGAACACCGCCACGGCCATGTCGAACCGACCCCACACCCGGCCGACGACCGGTGTGCCCGCGGCGCCGGTCTGGAAGGCGACGTGGGTCAGCAGCACACCGAGCGCGGCCATTCCGCGCATGCCTTCCAAGGCAGGCACGAAGGCGCGCGGGCGCACGCGCTCGGTCGCGGGCGCGGCGGTGGGCAGGGTCGCTGTCATCGAGGTCCAGTCTGCCTTGGCGAATCCACAGTTGATAACCCGGCGTTTCAGATTTCGCGTTAGACTCGGGCGATTTCTCGGCCGTTTCCGGCCTCGACGCCGCATGGTACGACATCGGACTGTTAGTGTCGGGGCTCACGAGTGCCGCGGCCTGCCCGCAGTGCTCGCCGGAGCGACCCGTGTTCTACGACGAGGAGAGTTTGCATGGCACTGAGTGCCGGTACCAGAAGGACGGTGGCCTGCCTGCTCGTGGGTCTCGGCGCGTTGCTGATCGTCGCCGCAATCATGATCCCGACCTACACCGTCGACAAGCTGGCCAAAACTCCCCTCGACCTGGAGATCACCACGATCGCCACGAACCAGCCGGGTGAGGACAGCCTGGTGCTCGACTCCAAGTCGCTGACCGCTCCGGAGGGCGCGGCGAAGGTCGACACGAACGTCCCGCTGGTCTCGCAGCGCTTTCTCACCGTCGAGGACCCGGCCGACGCCGAGCAGATGACGGTGCAGGCGGGCCAGACGCTGCGGCGCATCGACAAGCAGGGCGACACAGGCCTGCTCACCGCGACCGTCGACCGGGTGACCATCGACCGGGTGACCGGTGAGCCGGTCGGCACCGAGCCCAACGGCTCGATCGCGGTGACCGCGAACCTCGAGGGCCAGAGCCTCGCCGAGCCGGTACAGCACACCGGTCTGCAGTACCGGTTCCCGATCGGCACCGAGAAGAAGACCTACCCGTACTTCGATCTCAACGTGCGTAAGACCTTCGACGCCAACTTCCTCGAAGAGACCGAGGTCAACGGCACGAAGGTCTACCACTTCCAGATGTCGGTGCCTGCCACCAGTCTGTGGGACGTCGTGCAGGCGCCGACCAACCGGCTGAGCCTGCCCGCCGCCAAGTGGGGCGTGGAGGGCGGCGACGCCCCGGTGACCATGACCCGCTACTACACCAACACTCGCGACCTCTGGGTGGAGCCGAAGACCGGCACGGTCGTCAAGGGCGGCGAGGCGCTGCACCTCTACTACTCGCGTACCGCGGACAAGCCTGAGGTCACCGCGCTGAAGTCGCACATCGTGTTCGACGAGAACACGATCGAGTCGCAGCTGTCGGTGGCCAAGGAGAACATCGACAAGCTGTCGCTGTACGGCCGGGTGCTGCCGATCATCCTGGGCGTCCTCGGTGTGATCGCGCTGATCGTCGGTGTGGTCCTCGGCATCCGCGGCGGCTCGGCTCCGACGCCCGCGCGGGCGGGCGGCGTCCCGGGCCAGCGGCCGGGCGGCGCGGCTCCCCCCGCACCGCGTGCCAACCGCGGCGCCGACGACGCGCCGACCGAGCAGATTCGGATCGACAAACAGCCCTGACCGGCTGATCACCACTGCATTCGGCTCCCCCGCCTACCGGCTGGGGAGCCGAATTCGTTCGCGGGGTTCTTCGGGTGCGGTGGCCGAGCGGATAGGCGGGCGGCCGACTCGGCCATCGTCCGGTCCAGTTCGACGCACATCAGCGAGATCTCATGGCACGGCGTGCCTTCGGTGGGATGCACGCGGATTTCGCTGGGCCGGGGCGAACAACAGCAAGCCGCTGTGGGCGTCGAGGTGCGGCCAGCGCGGGGCGTCGCGGAAGAACGCGCGGACCGCGTCGGGATGTCCGCGTTGACCAGGGTGTGCACCGCAGTGACGATCGTGGGCGGTCCGGGGTCAGCCGACCGGGCGAAGCGGTTCGGGGCGCGTCGTGTGGTCTGCCGCGCGCAGGACGATGACGGCGACCACGAAGGTGGTGGTGGCGGCCACCGACACGGCCGTGATGATCAGCGCCGGAACCGAGCGGGCCAGCGACAGCATCAGGGTGACTTCGACGGCCAGCCCCAACCAGGCGACCATCGCGAGCGAAGTACGGTCCACGGCGATGGCCGAGAGCACCGCGCCTTGCAGCACGGCCAGCAGCGCGCCGTGCAGTGCGAACACCCACAGCAAGCCCTGGATCGGGGCGTAGTCCTCACCCGCCAGCAGCGGAGCGAGCGGCGCGGCGAGCGCGGCGCCGAGCACCGCGACGAGGCCGATTCCGCTGAGCACCGCCAATGCCGCCCGGATCGCGCTCGCGGAGTGCGTCGGCTGGGCCATCCGCGGGTAGAGCACGACCCCGACCGCCTGCGGCAGCCAGAATGCGATCTTGGTGGCGATGGTGCCGAGTGCGTAGCGGCTGGCGTCCACGTCGTCGAGCACGATCCGCACCACGATGAGATCCGCCGACGACAGCGCCATCAACGCCGCCTGCACCTGGGCGGCCCGCAGCACCGGCAGCACGCCTGGGGCCGCGGCGACCTCGCCCGGCTCCAGGG
>NZ_BDBB01000038.1 GCF_001612765.1 Nocardia arthritidis NBRC 100137 | reverse complement strand
CCGGGCGTGCCGGGCTTCCTCGCGGAAATGGACCGCCGACGTCACGGCGGCGCACAGGGCGACGGCCGCGGCGGTGGCGCCCGCGGCCAGTGAGATCCGGAATTCGACGGGTGCGTAGTAGACCGCCGCCGCCACGACGGCCGCGGTCACGATAACGCAGGCCGACAATGTCGCGTACGGCGGTTTCGGTGGGTGAACAGGGGCTTCGCCGGACTCATTCGCCGCCGGATTCAACAACTCTGACAAGTTCAGTACTTCCGCACTCGCGCTTACCGCAGGGAAATGGCACCGTTGCCCCCTTCTGTGTGCCGTGACCCCCAAATACGCAGACCGACAAGCATTTTCGAAACTTCGCGGCCCGAGCATAGCGGGAGGGGCGGTGCGGCGCCACCCGGGTGGATTCCGGGAGGCACGCGGTAGGGGCGTAAATTCGCGCTGCCGTGCCGATGCTCGGATTGCGCTGGCGGCGGCCCAAAAGTGCTTTGCGGCAGTGCGGTCAGTGCGAAATTACCGAATTCTCGTTTGCCTGGAATTCACCGACGGCGGCCTGAGCTCATGCGGGCGGCCGTAATGCCGACGTGATATCTGAAAGATGGATCATCAGCGCGCTCGGCGGCCGCATCGGCGAGTGGCGTACGGCGCGAGTGCGCCGAGGAATCCGCGGTGTGGCCGGCCCGCCGGGCTTGCCGAGCCGGGGGCCGAAACCGAGCCGCTGTCGTTCGATCAGAGTTGTGCGGTTTGCTCGCACGGAGGCAGGCCGTCGGCCTCGCGCAGTACTTCGGCGACGGACTCCAGGTACAGCAGCGTGCGCAGCGACACGCCGTTCACGGCCTGCCCGAGGCGGCGCAGGGCCGAATTGTCCAGGTGCGCGATCACTTCGGCGTCGTCGTCCCGATCGGGCCCGGGATCGAAGACGAAGTAGTTGGGGTCGAGTCCGAAGACATGGGCCAGCCCGGCGCGAGCCTGCTCGGGCAGCGTGGTGAGCTGTCCGCGCCGAACTCTCGCGAGGTAACCTGGCTCCAGGTCGTACCCGGCTGCGGTCACCCACATCTCGACCGTATCGTCGGCGAGCGGGCGTCCGTGCGCGCGCTCCCACATCTCGAACGCTAGGTTCAGCCGGGCAGTGATATCGATGTCCACGACCGCCTCCACCTTCTGGGGACATTTGCCTGTGACGGGTCAAACATTCACTCGACCGTAGCGTGGGAGCAGTCGATCGCCGTGATTTCACGGCAAATGTCCGGTTGCATAGGGGAGGGAACAGACTCGATCCCCGATTTGCGGGGAATACGGCCTCGAGGAGATGGGTGTGCGACTGAGTTCCGAGGAGGCGCGCAAACGATTCGCGACCAGTCCGGTCGCGCGGTTGGCGACCATTTCTGCGCGGGCGCGCCCGCATTTGGTGCCCATCGTGTTCGTCGTGGCAGGCGAGGTGATCTACACCAGTGTGGACGCGAAGCCGAAGACGACCACGGCGCTGCGCCGGCTGGCGAATATCGCGGCGAACCCGGCGGTCACCGTGCTCGTCGACCGCTATGGTGACGACTGGACCCAGCTGTGGTGGGCCCGCGCCGACGGAGACGCCCGCATCGCGGAGGGCGCCGAGGCGGAAGCGGCGGTCCGCCGATTGACCGCGCGCTATCCCCAGTACGAACGTCAGCCGCCCCCGGGGCCGGTGATCGCCATCGATGTGGCGCGCTGGTCGGGATGGTCCGCGCGCTGAGTGGGCCGCGCCGGTTCCGGTACAGTCCGATTCGTCGCGTCCCGCTGCGGGAACGGCGAGCCGGACCATCTGTCGAGTCGATCGTGAGGATCGCATGCCCTCGAATTTCGCGCTGAAGGCCATGAATACGGCGCACCGCGCCCTGTTGAAGATCAGCTTCGGAAAGCTGGGCAACGACTTCGCCGGCATGCCGGCGCTCGAACTCACGACCACCGGCCGCAAATCCGGTCGGCCGCACGCGGTGATGCTCACGGCTCCGGTGATCGACGGCGACACCTACGTCGTCGTCGCCTCGCGTGGCGGCGACCCGGTGCACCCGGCGTGGTTCCTGAATCTGCGAGACAATCCGGATGTCGTAGTGGCGGTGCGCAGCGGGGCGAAGGTGCCGATGACGGCACGGGTGGCCACCGCGGAGGAGCGAGCGGCGCTGTGGCCGCGGGTGACCGCCGCGCAGCCGGTCTACGCCGATTATCAGACGAAGACCACGCGCGAGATTCCGCTGGTCCTGCTGACTCCGAAGCGGTGACACCCTGACCCCGGGCCGGTGACGGTCAGGCTCGATAGTTGCGCAGCACCGGACCGAGACATCCGGCCGCCGCGAGCGCGCCCGCGCCGAACATCGCCGGATAGCCGAGCCCGAGCGTGTCGTGTAGGAACGAAAGCAGTGCGGGGGCGCCGAAACCCAGGTAGCTCGTCGAATAGAACACGGCGGTCAACCCGGCCAGATCGTCCGGGCGGGCGATGCGTTCGATCTCCTGCAGCCCCGCCACCAGGCCGATGCCGTAGCCGGCGCCGAGCACCACGGCGGCCGCCACCGTCGCCCAGACGGTCAGCAGACCGGAGGCCAACGCGGCGAGCGCCATGCCGAACGTCACCGAGAGCAGCGCCATCGCCGCCGCGCGTGCGGTGCCGGGCCGGTCGATCCGGCGCGCGACGGACTGGACGGCGAATCCGCAGCCCAGCGTGATGACGCAGACCATGGCGGAGAACGCGATCGGCGCCGCGCCGACCCGCGGCGCCATCAGCGCGGGCAGCACCGCGTATGCCGCCGCGGCCGAGGTGAACAGCCACAGCGCGGCAGGCAGCGCGACCGTGTGGAAACGCCGGTGCCCCGCCGTGGGAATCCGCAGGTCGTCGCGGAGCCGCCCCGGATTCGGTCGCGGGGAGACGGTTTCCGGCACACGCCTGACCCACACGGCGGCGATCAGGCAGAGGCCCACGTTGATCAGGTACGCCAACGTGTTCGGCCACGGCGCCCATTGCGCGAGCACGCCGGCGCAGCAAGCGCCGACCGCGAAGCCGCCGGTGAGGCTCATCGCGGAGCGGCGTGCGCCCGTGCCCGCGGGCAGCTGCAGGCCGTGGGGCGGTTGCGCCAGCTCTTTGAGCCAGCTGCCGCCGACCGCCATCGCCAGCCCGAGGGCGACGCCGCCCAGCACCCGCCCCGCCGAGAGTATCGGTACCGACCCCGACCCGAACGCGAGCAGCAGCGATCCGGTCGCGGCGATCAGCGGCGCGGGCCGTAGCAGGGCGCGTCGGCCGTGGCGATCCGACAGCGGACCGCCGATCAGTAACGCGGGCACGATGCCGAGCACGTAGTAGAACAGCAGCAGATCGACGGTCGTGGCCGCCAGGCCGTCGTTCTTGTACATCACCAGCAGCGGCGTGAATTCGTTTCCGCCCCAGGCGATCGCGAACATCGCGGCGGCGACGCCGCGCCACCGTCCGGAGACGACCGATGCGCGGGGCGCTGTGACGGTGAGTGTGGCCATCACCGGCCGCGGAGTTGCAGTTGGTGCACGCCGGACAGATGCGCGACCAGCGCGTCGGCGAACCCGTCGATGTCCGCTGCGGCGACCAGGTCGGCCAGCCGCGCGTGTTGCTCGATGATCCGGGTGATGTCGACCGGGCCGCGGCGCAGGGCGACGCTGTTCATCCGGCGCTGGCGCTCGCGTAACGAGTCGTAGAACCCCGACAGCAGCGGATTGCCACCGGCCAGGACGTAGGTGCGGTGGAAGTCGGTGTCCGCTACGGCGAACCCGTCGAGGTCACCCGCGGCGGCCAGGCCGCGCTGCCGTTCGATCGAGGAGCGCAACGCCTCGACCAGCATGCCGGTGTCGTTCGCCGTAGCGCTGCGGACCGCCGCGGTCTCCACCACATATCTGGCATGCGCGACATGCTCGGCCTCGTCGGGCGGAATCGGGACCACGAGCGCGCCGCGCTTGGGGTACAGCTTCATCCAGCCCTCGGTCTCCAGCCGCAGGAACGCCTCGCGCACCGGCGTGCGGGAGGTGCCCAGATCGGCGGCGATCTCGCCCTCGCTGATCAGCTCGCCCCCGGCCAGCGCGCCGGAGAGGATCCGCTCCTTCACGGCGCGATAGGCCTGCTCAGCGGATGAATACGTCTTAGACACAAGTTGTATCTTACGGAGGGGCGTCGTGGCGTGTCGGCGGGGGCCGTAGGTTCTCCGGCGGCCGTCCGCTGCGGCGGTGCCCGGCTACGAGGCGCTGAGTGCGTTGTCGTCCGTTATCCGGCGGAGCGAAGCGCCGGACGTGGATGCGGGCGCGCCTGCTCGAGCTGCGCGGCGATCGGGAGGATCGTCGTCTCGCCGTTGGTGGGGCCGACCAGCTGAACCGACAGGGGAAGCCCGTCGTCGCCGACCCCGGCGGGCACCGAGGCGGCGGGGTGGCCGGTGACATTCCAGATGGCGGTGTAGGCGACCATCGGAACGGAGGCGAGCTGAGCGCGCACCGTGTTCGCCCCGTCGAGCACACCGAGCAGGGGCGGGCGGATCGCGATGGTGGGAGTCAGCAGCAGATCACACTCGGCGAAAACGCGATCGGCCTTGCGCGCGACTGCCTCGCCGCGCCGGATCGCCCATTCGACGACCGGCCTGCGCGCCCAGGCGCCGAGCCTGAGGGTCTGCTTGGTGCGGTGTTCGAGCAGCTCCGGGTGATCCACCTCTGGTAATTCGGCGCGCACGCCGCCGAAGAACTGCGGGTAGAAGGCGTGCGTGGAATCCGGGTAAGCGGGATCGATCTCCATCACGGTATGGCCGAGTTCGGCGAGCAGCTTCGCGGTGTCGCGGACGGCGCGGACATGCTGCGGATCGAGTCCGACCAAGGGGATGGGCGATTTCGTGCTGTAGCCGATGCGCAGCGGCCGGGCCGGTCCGCGCGCCGCGGCCTCGAACGAGGTCGCCGGTTCCGGCGCCCGGAACCGGTCGGTGGGGCTGCTGCCGCGGATGACGTCGTAGACGACGGCGGAGTCGAGCACACCGTGGGTCAGCGGCCCGGCGACCCCCAGCGCCCACCACAGATGCTCGTTCGGGGAGATCGGCACGCGCCCGCGTTGCGGTTTGAGGCCGAACAACCCGCAGCACGCCGCCGGGATCCGGATCGACCCGCCGCCGTCACCGCCGAGCGCGACCGGAACCAGACCGGCCGCCACCGCCGCGGCGGACCCGCCGCTCGAACCTCCGGTCGAGCGGTGCGGGTCCCACGGGTTGTGGACCACGCCGAAGGTGCTGGACTCGGTGAACGGCCACTGTCCGAATTCCGGCATCGCGGTCTTGCCGACGATGATCGCCCCGGCCGCGCGCAGCCTGCGCACCGCTTCGGCGTCGGCCACGGCGGGCGTGGAGTTGGCCCTGGTACCGAAGGTGGTCACCACACCGGCGACGTCGAATTCGTCCTTGACCGCGACCGGCACCCCGTGCAAGGGGCCGACCGTGGCCCCCGCGGCGCGCTCGCGATCCCGCTCGACAGCCTCGGCCCTGGCCTCCTCCCGCAGGACGCGGGTGAAAGCGCCGAGGTCGGCGGCGGCATCGATGCCGTCGAGCGTCGCCTCGATCAACTGTTCCGCGGTGAGCGCGCGCTGTGCCAGTAGCTCACGCTGTTCGAGCACCCCCGACGAGACGACCTCCTGGAGATCCATCCGCTACCGCTCCTTCCGGGCTCGCGCCGCGCGGCCGTCGCCGATGCCGGCATTCCCGACTCATGCAGTCGAACGACCATTCTGCAATGGATATCGCCTGGTGAGCCCGTTCGGTTCCATGGGCGTGTCAGGAGGTCGCCGGACCTTCCACCGCGGCGAGGCGGGTGCGCTCGAGTTCGGCGTGGTTGCGTGAGTAGGTGAAGTAGACGATCAGGCCGACGAAGAGCCAGATCACGAAACGCGCCCAGGTCTGCCAAGGCAGCGACCAGATCAGGTACACCGAGAACCCGATGCCGATCAGTGGAACGACCGGCATGAACGGCAGGCGGAACTCGCGCGGTTCGTCGGGGCGGGTGCGCCGCAGCACGATCACGGCGACGGACACCACGATGAACGCCATCAGGATGCCGATATTGGTCAGTTCGGCGACCACGGTGATGTCCAGCAACCCGGCCATCAGCGCCGATCCGATGCCGACGATCCAGGTGACCCGGGTGGGCACCTTCCGGACCGGATGGGTCTTGGCGAACCACTCCGGCAACAGCCCGTCGCGGCTCATGGCGAACCAGACCCGGGTGACTCCGAGCATGAAGGTGAGCACCACGGTGACGATGCCGACGATGGCGCCGACCGCGATGATGTTCGCGACGCCCGGTTGCCCGACCGACTCGAAGGCGGTGGAGAATCCGCTGGTCGGACTGATCTCGGTGTATTCCTGCATGCCGGTCAGCACCAGGGTGGCCAGTACGTAGAGCGCCATGGCGATGGCCAGCGAATAGATGATGGCCTTCGGCAGGTGCTTCTTGCCGTCGGTGGACTCCTCGGCGGCGGTGCTCATCGCGTCGTAGCCGAACACGGCGAAGAACACGGTGGCCGCGCCGGTCCACACCGCGCCGGTGCCGAACGGGAAGTAGGGGGTGTAGTTCGAGCTGTCGATATGGAACACGCCGAGCACGATGATCAGCAGAACAAGGGCGACCTTGATGCCGACGGCGACGGTCTCGAACCGGCCGACGCTGCGGATGCCGCGCGAGAGCAGCCAGGCGGTGCCGAGGCAGAACAGCATGGCGAACACGTCGACGACATGCCCCTCGCCGGTGCCGGCGGCGCCCATCATCCAATCCGGCAGCGTGATGTCGACCTGCTCCAGCAGGAATTTGAAGTACCCGGACACGCCGATGGCCACCACCGCCGCGACCGCGACGTACTCCAGCAGCAGATCCCAGCCGATGAACCAGCCCGCGATCTCGCCTAGCGATACGTATCCGTAGGTGTAGGCGGACCCGGCTTTGGGCACCATCCCGGCGAATTCGGCGTAGCACAGTGCGGCGGCGGCGCTTGCCACACCCGCGATGAGGAACGAGATCAACACCGAAGGTCCGGTGACCGAGTGCGCGACCGCGCCCGCCAAGGTGAAGATGCCCGCGCCGATGATGCCGCCGACACCGATCGCGGTGAGCTGCCACAGGCCCAGCGACCGTGACAACTGCTCGTCCGCGGAAGCGCCTTCGTCCTCGACGGCGCCGAGCGGCTTCCGGCGCGTCATCTGGATGCGTAACCGCGCGAGGGACATATCGGTCCTTTCGTCCACTGCGTACGCGACGAGGCGGCAAAAGGATCGCCTCTCGTGCTCACCTCAATACGACCACAGGGAGGCAGGATCGATCGGCGGAAGAAAATAAAGTTCGGTCTCCCGCTCAGCGGTCGCGGCCGAAGGAACGCAGGAAGAAGGCGATGTTGGCCGGGCGCTCGGCCAACCTGCGCATGAAGTAGCCGTACCACTGGTCACCGTAGGGCACGTAGACGCGCAGCGAATGGCCCGCTCCGACCAGGCGTCGCTGTTCGGCGTCGCGGATGCCGTGCAGCATCTGGAACTCGAAATCGCCTGACTTCCGGCCGCTTTCGCGCACGTGGCCCAGCGCCGCACCGATCAGCGCCGGGTCGTGCGTGGCCACCATCGGATAGCCCTTGCCCTCCATCAGGATCCGCAGGCAACGCAGGTAGGACTCGTCCACCGCGGAGCGGCTCTGGTAGGCGACCGCCGCGGGTTCGCGATAGGCGCCCTTGCACAACCGGATCCGTGCGCCCGGACCGGCGAAGGTCCGGCAGTCTTCCTCGGTGCGTTTGAGATAGGCCTGCAACGCCGTGCCGAGCCACGGGAAGTCCAGCCGCAGCTCGCGCACGATCGCCAGCGTCGATTCGGTGGTGGTGTGGTCCTCGGCGTCCACGGTCACCCAGATCCCGGCCGCCTTCGCCGCCGTGCAGATCTCGTAGGCGTGCTCGCGCGCGATGGCGTACCCGTTCTGCGGAAGCCGCTGGCCGAGCGCGGAGAGCTTGAGCGACACCTCCAGCCGGGGCACCGGCGACTCGTTCGCGGCCCGCAGATCGGCCAGCGCCGACAGCAGCCGCAGGTAGTGCGCGACGGTTCCGCGGGCGTGGTCGAGATCGGTGGTGTCCTCGCCGAGGTAGTCGATGCTCACGAACCGGCCGGAGCCCAGCAGCGCCGAGGACGCGGCGACCGCGTCGCGCTCGGTCTCGCCCGCGACGAAACGGTCGACCATCTTCTTGGTGGCCGGCATGCGGGTGATCGCGCGCTCGACGCGCGGGGAACGAGAGGCCGCCAACACGGCGGGCCGCAGCAGTCCGGAGAAGGCCATCACAACTCCTGGTGCGGGTAGCGGTGGTCGGTCGCGGGGACGAAGGTTTCCTTGATCGTGCGAGCGGAGGTCCAGCGCAGCAGGTTCTGTGCCGAGCCTGCCTTGTCGTTGGTGCCGGACGCGCGCGACCCGCCGAACGGCTGCTGGCCGACGACCGCGCCGGTGGGTTTGTCGTTGATGTAGAAGTTGCCCGCCGCGAAGCGCAACCGGTCGAGCGCGGCGCCGATCGCCGCGCGATCGCGGGCGATGATCGCGCCGGTCAAGCCGTAGGGCGAGCCCCGATCGATCCGGTCGAGCGTGGACTCGAACGATCCGCGGACCGAATCGTCGTAGACGTGCACGGCCAGGATCGGGCCGAAGTACTCGGTGCGGAACGCTTCGTCGGCCGGGTCGTCGCCGAGCAGGACGGTCGGCTCGACGAAGTAGCCGACGCTGTCGTCGGCGTGGCCGCCCGTGGCGATGGTCAGGCCGGGGGTCGCCTTGGCGCGCGCCAGGGCGTCGGCGTTCCGGACGAAGGCGCGCCGATCGATGAGCGCTCCGCCGAAGTGGCCGAAGTCTGTGACGTCGCCGTAGCTGAGCGCGGCCACTCGGTCGATGAACTCGCGGCCCATCCGGTCCCACAGCGATCGCGGGAGAAATGCGCGAGAGGCGGCCGAGCACTTCTGGCCTTGGTAGTCGAACGCGCCGCGGATCAGGGCGGTGCTCAGCACTTCGGGATCGGCCGAGCTGTGCGCCACCACGAAGTCCTTGCCGCCGGTCTCGCCGACCAGGCGCGGATAGGAGTCGTAGCGGTCGAGATTCGCCGCCACGGTGCGCCAGAGGTGCCGGAAGGTGGCGGTGGACCCGGTGAAGTGGATACCCGCGAGCCGGTGATCGGTCAGCGCCACCTCCGACACCTCGGGCCCCGCGCCGTGCACCATATTGATCACGCCGGGCGGCAGTCCCGCCGCCTCCAGCAGCCGCATCGTCCAGTACGCGGCCACCGATTGGGTGACGGCAGGCTTCCACACCACGGTGTTGCCCATCAGCGCGGGCGCGGTCGGCAGGTTACCCGCGATGGCGGAGAAGTTGAATGGCGTGATCGCGTAGACGAAGCCCTCGAGCGGCCGGTAGTCCACCCGATTCCACACCCCCGGCGCCGAGATCGGCTGGTCCGCCAGGATGCGGCTCGCGAAGTGCACGTTGAACCGCCAGAAGTCGACCAGTTCGCAGGGGGTGTCGATCTCGGCCTGGTAGGCCGTCTTGGACTGCCCCAACATCGTTGCGGCGGAGATCGTTTCGCGCCACGGTCCGGCCAGTAGGTCGGCGGCGCGCAGGAAGATCGCGGCGCGCTCGGCGAAGGACAGCGCGCGCCAGCCCGGCGCCGCCGCGCTCGCCGCCGCGATGGCGTCGCGGACCTCGCCCGGTCCGGCTGTGGTAAGCGTGCCGAGGACGGCGGCGTGCCGGTGCGGCTGCACCACCGTGACGTGCTCACCCGAACCACGGCGGTGCGCACCGCCGATGACGTGGGTGACCTCGGTCGGGGCCGCGGCGAGTTCGGCCAGCTTCACGCGTAGGCGCTCGCGTTCGGCCGTGCCCGGCGCGAAGCTGCCCACCGGCTCGTTGACCGGCGGGGGCGGGGACACGACGGCATCCATGAGACCTCCTACTATCAGGTGAATTTCCGGCAATGTGAAGTCAACACCGGAAAACTGCCCGGAGAATGAGCCAACCAGACAAAGATGGGGCAAGTGCGTTGTCCAGTTGGCCGAAGGACGGGAACGTGGCGAGGGAAGGTGATCAGGTCGCCGCGGATATCGACCTCTTCGCGCTGGCGCAGATGATCGCGGACGACGCGGGCGGAATGGTGTCGATCGAGGACCAGCGGTCGCGTGTGCTCGCGTACTCGGCCTCTGACGAGAACGCCGACGAATTGCGGGTGCGATCGATCCTCGGCCGCGAGGGGCCGCGGGAGTATCTGACCCTGCTGCGGCGCTGGGGGGTGTTCGATCGTCTGCGCGATACCGACGAGGTCGTCGACGTGCCCGCGCATGACGAGCTGAACATCAAGCGCCGATTGGTGATCGGCATCCGCCGTCCCACGGACGCGCACACGCGCGCTGCTCGGGTGCTCGGCGCGATCTGGCTGCAGGAGGGCGGCCGGCCGTTCAAGCCGGACGCGGCCGAGATCCTGCGCGGCGCGGCGGCCATCGCGGGACGCCTGATCTCCCGCAGTCTCGACGCACCCACCACCGAGGCGCTGCTGATCCGGCGGCTGTTCGGCGCGAGCGGGCCCGTGATCGACGCCGCGGCCGTGGTGAACGCGCTGAACCTGCCGGCGACCGGCCCGGCGGCGGTGATCGGATTCGCGCTCATGGCGGGGGAGCAGGCGCCGGGCGCCGAGCCGGCTGCGGTGGGCGGCGTTCTGCGCCTGCGCGCCTGCTCTTTCCGCGGTGACTCGGTGACCACGACGATCGGTGACCGCGTCTACGTACTGCTGCCCGGCTACCGTTCCGCGCAGGCGGTGACGGCTTGGACACGGCAGTTGATCGAGCAGCTCGAAGCGAAGCGCGCGCTGTCGCTGCGGGCCGCGATCGCCTGTCCGGTGCCCGATCTCGGCCGGGTTGCCGACGCGCGCGCGGAGGTCGATCGGGTGCTGGCCCGCACCTTCGCGGCATCGCCGGGAAGCCGGGTGACCACCCTCGCCGAGGCGCGGACCGCGGTGCTGCTCGGCGAGACCCTGGATCTGATCGGTTCACGGACGGAACTGCGCGATCCGCGGCTGCGCGCGCTGTTCGACTACGACCGCAAGCATTCCGCGAGCCTGCGCGACAGCGTCGAGACCTATCTGCGCGAACACGGCGACGTGCGCGACGCCGCCGCGGCACTGCGCGTGCATCCGAACACGCTGCGCTACCGGCTTCGCCGGGTCGAGGACATTCTCGGCATGAACCTCGACGACCCGGCCGACCGCCTGCTGTTGCAGATCCAGCTCGCCCTGCATCGCCGTCCGCCCCCGCCCGAGGGGCGGGGTTGACGGCGGCGTGGCCGTTCACGACTGCCGTAGTCGCAGGTCGTTGCGCGACCGTGCTTCGACCTGCGCAGACGTGCCCACAGAGGGCGAACCGGCGGCTGACCGGCCCGCTGCGCGATACGCCTGCCGAAGGGGTCCGCGCGGCCTACAGTTGAGCGCGGGAACCCGGGTCACGGCTCCGGGGAGGCGTCCGGATCGGACCGCGCCGGACACCCTCCGGGCCCCCGTCACGGAGGACGAGATGACGAGGCCACGTCAGACGCTCGAGGTGGGTTCGCGGTTCGGGCCGTATCGCCTGGATCGCCTGATCGGTCGTGGCGGCATGGGGGAAGTGTTCGAGGCCTACGACACCGTCAAGGACCGCACCATCGCCTTGAAGGTGCTGCCCGAGCGGCTGCACGACGACCCGGTGTTCCGGGAACGGTTCCGGCGCGAATCGCACGTCGCGGCGCGGTTGCAGGAACCGCATATCATCCCGATCCACGACTACGGTGAGATCGACGGCAGGCTCTACATCGACATGCGCCTGGTCGGCGGTGACAGCCTGCGCGCGCTGCTGACCGAGCGGGCGCCGCTGGATCCGGAGCGGGCCGTCGCGATCGTCCGGCAGGTCGCCGCGGCGCTGGACGCCGCGCACGCCGACGGCTTGGTGCACCGGGACATCAAGCCGGACAACATCCTGCTCACCCCGGATGGCTTCGCCTACCTGGTGGACTTCGGGATCGCCCAGTCGGCCACCGGGGAGAGCCTCACCAGCGACGGCTCGGCGATCGGATCGTTCCACTACATGGCGCCGGAACGGTTCCACTCCCGCGTGGTCACACCCGCCGCAGACATCTATGCCCTGACCTGCGTGCTGTACGAGTGCCTGACCGGTTCACGGCCGTATCCGAAGGACACCGACGCGCAGATCATCTCTGCGCACCTGTTCGAGCCGCCGCCGCGGCCGCACTCGTGCCGCCCGGGGCTGCCCGCCCGGCTGGACGCGGTGGTCGCGCGCGGAATGGCCAAGGACCCGCAGGCAAGGTACGGCACGGCGGGTGAACTCGGGTCGGCCGCGCAGGCGGCGGTGGCCGAAGCCCCAACGCAGGCGACTTCCGCGGTGATCGATGCGGGTCCAGCACCGGACCCGTCCGGCGCGCCGGACGCGCCACCGGAACCGGGCGGCGAGAACGGCGAGCGACCCCGCCGCCCCGGCGCACTCCGCGTGCTCGCCCTGCTGTGCGTCGTCCTGCTCGCGGCCACCCTCGGCTTCTTCGGCTGGGAGGCGACCCGGCCGAACACCGGCGCCGCCGTTCCCGACGCGAGCGCTCCGAACGGCCCGGACGTCGAATTGCTGTCGCTGGTGGGCCCGTCGGGCTACAAACGCGCCAACTGCGTGCACGAAGACCCCGACCCGCCCACCGCCGCCGTCGTCTTCTGCACCGCTAATCCGGCCGCGAGCGATCCCGCGGCGCGGTTCCTGCGGTTCCGCGACGTCGACCAACTGCGCGGCTACACCTCGGCATTGCTGACCGGCCTGCAAGGTCGCAACTGCCCCGGCGACCCGCCGGGGACCGACGGACCGATGCTGCGCGACGGCGCGGAAGTCGGCCGCAAGTCGTGTTTCCTGAGCAAGGTGGACGATCCCACCGCACCACGGCCCGCGCTGCTGGTCACGGACGAGCGAGCGCTGGCGGCCGCGGTGTACATCTGGGAGCCTGGCGAGCAGCCATACCGCGACTATGTGGCCGCGCGCAATGGCTTCTCGTTTCGTACCGCCGATCTCGCCCGCGATCCGGATTACTTCACGCAGGCCGATCGTGCGGTGCTGAACCACCTGGCCGGTGATTTCGGCCCGGCCAACTGCCGCCACGCCGATCCGCCGCCCGGTCCGGTGGACGCGGTGCTGGCCTGCGGCACGAAGATCGGATTCCCGGCCGCGGAGTTCTACGGGTTTCCGGGCCAGGAGTCAGCGATGTACCTGTACGAGGCGAACCGCGGGCAGTTCTCGGGACATGTGTGCGGTCGTGGCGACATGGGCGACGACGTCTGGCGGCAGAACGGCAACGTCCTCGGCCGCTTCTTCTGCTATCCGAACACCGATCCCGCGCTCGGACCGAGCTGCCTGTTCCTGATCCACCAGAAGTTCGGCCTTGTCGGGCATTTCTGCGCGCTGCGCGCCGATCACCCCGACCAGGGACCGAAGAGCGAAGCCGATCTGACGGCGTGGTTCCACCAGTACTTCGACTAGCGCCTCGGCCACCTGCGTAAGTCCTGCCCCGGGCTGTGAGATCACGTGTCGACAATAAATACGGTCGACCGTATAGTTACTGCGTGGACAGTGGCTGGATGATGGACTTGGCGACGGAACTCGCCGTCGTCAAGAGCAGGCAGGACGTGCCCGCGGCGTTGCGGCTCATGCACGACGGGATGGTGCTGGAAGCGCCGGCGTTCGGGACGGTGGCGCGTGGGTTGGAGGCGAACGAACTCGCGCTGCGGGCCTTCTTCGCGTCGTTTCCGGACTATGACGTCGACTTGGGCGGGCACGCGGCAGAGCGGGAGACGCTGGTCTGCTGGGGAACGGCGCGAATGACCCTGACGGGCAACCGATTCGGGGTGGAGCCGAACGGCCGGCGGGCCGAACTGCCGGTGTTCCTCCGCTTCGCGTTCGCGGACGGGCTGATCGCGCAGGAGTACTTCCACTTCGATCTGTCGGAGCTGTGCGCCCAATCGGGGGTATCCACCGACGCGGTACGGCAGACGTTGTTCGGCGGGAGATGATCATGGACGCACGGGTCAAGGATGTGGCGAGGATCGAGACCAGGCAGCTGTTCGACGTCGTGGTGGATCTCGCGCCGCCGCTGAATATCGGGAAGGGCCGGGTGTTGTTCGGCGCGACCGGTGGGTCGTTCGAAGGTCCGAAGCTGCGCGGCGTGGTGGTGCCGGGCGGCGGCGACTGGGCGTTGTTCCGGCAGGACGGGAGCATGGTGCTCGATGTCCGGCTCACCTTGCGAACCGACGACGACGCGCTGGTGCAGCTGACCTACGGCGGGCGGTGGACCATACCCGAGGAGGTGCGCGATCGAATGGGTGATCCGGCCACGCGGCATCTCGTCGATCCCGGAAGCTACTACTTCCGCACGACGCCGGTGTTCGAAACCGGTGCGCGAAACTATCTGTGGCTCAACGACATCGTTTGCGTCGGATCGGGGTATCCGGTCGAGGGCGGCATCGCCTACCGAGTCTTCGAGGTCGTCTGACGTCGAAACCTGCCGTCTCCTGCGACCCGACCGCACGCACGCGTTGACGACGTGACGTCGCCGCGAACGCCGATCAGGAAATCGGTCAGCCCGGGCACGCGGCGGCGGGAGCCGCCGCATGCGGGCGTACGTCGCCGGGGTCAGCGCTGCCAGTCGCCGTGGGGGCCGGGCTGTTGCTGCCGGTGGGCGTCGGGCGCGCCCAGGGCGGGCTGCTGAGGGTTGGGAGCGGGCTGCTGGGGCCACTGCGCGGCAGGGCCGCCTGCGGCGGGCTGGTGGTATTGGGCAGGGCCCCTGGTCTCGGCGTTGGCGCGGGCGAGAAGATCGGGGACCTGCGGGCCCGCGACCGGTGAGGATGCGCCGCACCAGGTGCAGTCCAGGTGGTGCTTGGTGCTGAGCGGGAAGAGCGGGATGAAGAAGAGCGTGAACTTGGTGACGAGTTTGCGCAGCGCGTGTGCGGCGGGATTGCCGCAGCGGCCGCAGATCAAGGTGATCATGGCGAGCGTGTGGATACGCTTCTGCCAGCCCCAGATGAGCATGTGAAACCCCCAGAATCAGAGAATCCGATGTCGGTCACGGTAGTAGATCGACCAGGCGGCGGCTTCGGTCAACGGGTGGCCACCCCTTCGGTCGCCGCAAGCGGCCCAAAACCCTGCGATGTCATCCCGGGCGCCGTGCCCAGCCGCATTGCTTTCCAGTTGCTATACAGCGTCTTCGGCCCCGGACGCCACCTGCGTTGTGTCCCCGGATGATGACCGGGGTCATTCAAGCACAGAGGGCGAATCTCGTCTCTTGCTGCATGCGGGCATCGGTGGAAACCGGCTCCGCCAGGTGCGGATCAGAACCGCAGTTCGCGGACGGTGTCGAGGTCGATACCGCGCCGAGCGTAAATCTTGATCGTGTTCTCGCCGGTGAGATCGGCTTCGGCATAGCCGAGCACCTCGGCGATCCGGATCACGTCTTCCTCCGTCGCGGCTTCGATCTCCAGATATGGAGGAATCCCCGGCCAGGTGTCGATCTCGAGGTGTGCGCCGTCGAGTACGAAACTGATCCGCTTCGTTTCCTGGTAAGACTTCGCGGTGAAGCCCAACAGCTCGAGCAGGGCGTTGGCGCCGGTGAAGTCGTCGACACCCACCTCGACTTCGTGGGTGCCGTCGATGGCGTCGGTGGTGATCTGCTTGACGGCGAGAGTAACCCCATTCCCGTTGTCACGCAGCCTGATCCACTTCGACCGATCGCCCGGCGTGATGTCGTAGACGTAGCGGCGCATGAATCGCTCGCCGAGCTTGCGGCCACCCTTGTCCACGATCAGTCGTTCGACAGCACCGGGGTCGATATCGAGAATCTTCGCTTCGTGCTCGATGGGCACTGCTGGCTCCTGTCAGGTTGTCCGGCCGGATTCGTTTGAGTGTGCCCGGTCACGGTTGCACATACAGGCGCTCGTTCGGCAGGCGTGGGTATGCGCACGTGTCGTACCAGTCGATGGTCACATCGTCGGCTGTCGAGGACATGAACGCCGATTATCGAGGATTGCTCGGGTGGGTGGATGTGGGAGCCGATGACCTCACCGGCGGCGCAACGGTAGGAACGCGACGTGCGGGGGCCGTGGGGGTTGTCTACGCACCGCCGATGTGCTGGCCGATGATCGCGGGTATCAGCAGGTCGAGGAGGGTGATCTCGTCGTCGGCGGGGATGTTCTCGATGATCGGATCGAGTACTGCGGCTGCGTACAGTCGCCCGGTGTGGGGTGCGGCGGCGGTGCGGGCGCTGGTGATCAGCACGTAGATCACCTTCGCTATCACCTGCGCCCGGGCCGCTCCGGTCATCCCGTCGGGTACGGCCTCCGCAGTAATAATCACCAGTGTATCGATCACCTCGGTGAGGACGTCGAGTTCGGCGGCGGCGCGCTCGGCGTCCTGGTCACCGGTCATCGGGAGGCATGCGGGGATCGATCCGATGTGGGGACAACGCTCGAGGCGAGGGTGGGAGAGCCGGTGCCCTCGGTGCCGAGCGGGAGGACAGAGGCTGTGCTGAGTTCAGGCATACACCATCACCCGCCGACGCTGCCGCACGTGCTGTGCAGCGCAACCACGTACCGCTTCGATGACGATTCGCCCGGGTGGGCGGTAGTCGTCATGGGGTGGTCGCACCCATGCCCGGAACAAGCCGGGACGCTGACCCGGGCCAGGCAAGGCGATAACGCCGGCGCGCAGGATGGACACGTTCAACCGCGACATCTCCGCGAACAATCGAATGTCCTCGGGCAGATCGGGTCCGGTCAGGAACGTCCAGTGCTGCGACCGAGGATGCGTCAGTACCGGCCCGGCCGGGTAGCCCGCCCGCTGCGTCCATGCCTTGACTTCCGAACCGATGAATGCGGGCATCATCAACCCGCAGACCCGGCCTGCTCGCAGCGTGATGCGTCCAAGGTGTGGTGGGTCTACTTCGGCGGGCAAATCACACACCTGGCGGTAGAAGTGGCACACCGCCAAAGGGGTGTCTCCGAACTGTTTCGGTGAATTCACAAGCGTCTCCCCTCGCACGAACGATTGGTGTGCACCCGACGCCGAGGCAGAACCGTTCGGCTGCGCATCGGGCAGTCGGCAAGGCCGGGTTGAGAACCGGCGACTCCCGGCGTCGGGGCTGAATCAAGCGTCACGCACGGCGACGTGCCTTGGCAGTGGCACGAGGGAGTGGCATTGTGCACTGGATCACTCGCTTTCTACATGGCGAATGCGGGCAAGGGGTGGCATCAGTAGTGGCAGATGAAGGCGGGGGTGCCGTCGACCTTCCACGCGTTGTCGAACCGGGAGATGATCGCCGTATGGGTGTGGGCGAGTTGGTCCGTGAGCTTCGAAAAGCGCGCGGATGGTCGCAGGGGCGGCTGGCGGACGAGTTGGCGGCTCATTCGGGGGCGAATATCTCTCGGGAATACATCTCTAGACGTTGGGAGAACGGAGACACGGTGCCCAGCCGGTTTTGGCTACGCCATCTGTCGGCGGTACTGGACGTGCCTCTGGCTGTTTTCGAGGACGATGGCATGCACAGACGGAAGTTTTTGGCTCAGGTAGCCGCGACCAGCATCGCGCCGGTAGTGGCATCCGATCTGCTGGCGGCGGGGTTCTCGGCGCGGCTGGATCATGCCGGGCCGAGCGTCGAGGAGTGGCAGGCGAAGCTCAGTGCGTACGGCACCGACTACATGTCACTGGGTGCGGTGGATATCCAGCGGCGCCTGGCGATCGACTTGGCGATTCTGCAACAGCAATTGGACAGTCCGCAGATGTGGGCAGCGGCGGCCCGGCTCATGACGCTGTATGCGAAGACATTTCCGGGGTCCGACGGCACCAAGGCGGTCAACTGGTATCGCATGGCGGCCGAGGCTGCGGATCGTTCCGAGGATGAACAGACCCGCATCTGGGTGCGAGGAAGGGCGGCCATCGCTCTGGGCTACGAAGGTGCGGCGCTGCGAGTCGCGGACCTCTTCGCCGACCAGGCGTTGGCGCTGTCGGACAAACCGAGCCTGGGGCGTCTCAACGCGATTATGGGCAAGGCGCACGCGGCAGTGCTGCGCGGCGACCACAAGACGGGCCGGGCGCTCGTGGAAGAGGGCCGCCGAGTGTTCGACAAGTCCGGGTCCTACGAGCAGACCTCTGACTACGCGGTCCCATGGTGGCGCATGAATGTGTTCCTCTCCCTACTGGCGGCGCGGCTCGGGGACGAGAAGTCGGCGGTCGCCTCGCAAGAGCAGGCGCGAAGGGAACTTCCGGCCGAGTTGCCACGGTTCGCAACGCATCTGGAGATGCACTGCGGTCTGATGCTGGTTCGAGCAGGCGATCGAGCCGAAGGGATCAGGGCGGCGCGAAACGCGATGGATGCGCTACCGCCGGAGAAGCACTCACTCACGCTGCGGATGCTGATGGACGAGATCGCCGGATCCAACGATGGCGCCGCAGGTATGACCCGCGCATAGGTTGAGGCTGCATGGGTCTGAGGTGAGTGGATCGTGAGTGCGAGCGGGACGGTGATGTCGATGGCTTCGTTTGATCCCATGTAGTGCAGAAACCTGCGGGTCAGTAGTGTTCGGTCAAGTATTCCTTCAATGCCGAACGGTCCGGGATGCCAACGTTGCCGAAGGTCGCGCACTTCTGAGCCGCTGCCCAGGACGCGATGTCGAGCGCCGCGCCGACAGAGGCGTCTGCGGCGACCGCCCATGCGAGCGCGCCGTGAAAGGTGTCGCCCGCACCGCAGGTGTCTTCCGTTGTGACCTCGAACGCCCTATAGCGGTGTTGCCCGGCCTCATCGAGGTAGACCCCGCCACGACTCCCTTGGGTCGCGATCAGGACTTTCGGTTCGAAGTCGGCAAAGACTCGCGACATGCTCTCATCGAGCGGTTCGCCCGGATGGCGGCCGGTGAAGAACTTTTCCGGAGCGGCTATGTAGTCGACGCCGTGCAGGAATCCCTCGCTCGACTGCTTGTAGCCGCCTGTATCGATCACGATCGGGACGCCCGCGGCGCGGCACGACTGGATGGCGGCCGTGCTCAACTCGGGGTCGGTACAGTCCAGTAGCGCGGCATCCGCGCCGGTCAACGCCCCGTCCAAGGCGTCGAGCAGCGCCGAGTCGACTCGCGGCTGGGGCGTCCAGATGGTGGTTCGGGTACCTCGGTCGGCGGCGATTATCACTGCCGAATGTTGGCTGGGTTCGGCCCGTTCGAAGAGATTGATCTCGAGGGGTTCGCTTGTCAGCTCACGTCGCAGTACTTCCGCGTGAATGCCGGTTCCGCACATCGCGTAGAGGCTGACGCCACCTCCGCCCAGTCGCGCCGCCGTGATGGAGCCACGTCCGGCCGGTCCGCCCACTACGACCCCGTGCCTGCGCACCGGGTTCTCACTGTCCTCGGCGGGATGGGTGTCCAGAACGTAGAGATAGTCGATCGTCGCCATGCCTACGACCGCCACCTGCGGCGTTTCTCTCAGCCGAACCTGCTGATCATCCATTCGCTGCCTGCCTCCGCTGACTCCGGAAAGTGGGTGTTCTCGAGTTCCGCCGCTTCGGCGATATGGCGGGTGGTGACTATGACCGCCCGGGGGTTGCGTCGCAAGAGACTGGCCGGAACACCGGCCGTTTCGGGGAAGTGAGTCATCTGATGGATGATTCTCGTCTTGGTCTTGTCGAAGGCCAGCACCATCAAGCCGGAGCATTCCAGTGCAGAGGCCAAGCCGATGGTCAGTACCGAACGTGAGGGCTGGTTCGGATCGATATATCGGCGGCCGTGCTCGCTGAGTTCCACGACGCGGCATCCGTCGCTGACGATTTCGTCGGGGTCGGTGTACATACCGACCTCGTACCCCAGCACCTCACCGGCTGGAGAGATCGAGATCCCGTGGACGGCAGGGGGATACAGTCGTAGCGTGCGCTGGGTTCGCAGTAGCGGATCCTCGCTTTCGGAGATCTGGCCGGACAGCAGATGCAACTGATCGGTGGCAGGGCCAAGTCCGCGTTCGGTCAGCGGCTCGATCAGCGTCTCTACGACGTGCCGGGTGCGGGATGTGTGGTGACTGTGGTCCACGCCGAAAGTTTCGGTGTCCGAAAGAAGATGCGCGTCGCCGAACGGTGCCGGAGCGTAGCGATGCGCGATCCGCAGCATGGCGCGGAAAATCTGCGTCGCCGCACGTCCGGTGGGAAGAACGATACTTCGGTCGGAGGCGTCGCGCGCGATTCTGAAGTAGGTGTGTGCGGCCGCCTCCGCCGCAACGCGGTCGTTTTCGAAGACGGCGACGCCTGCGGGCCAATCGGTGACGGGGACAGGTTCTGTGGAGCGCGGCACCGGTGCATTATCCGGCGCGCGGCCACTCGAGCCCGGTCGCTTCAGATCCCTGACGAGGGAGTCCAACGTGCTGTCACGCTGGTCCAGCCAATCCACCCATTGTGTGGGGGACAGGTAGTAGCCGAGCCGCTCCGGTTGGATCTGCTCCAGTCGAACCCAGTAGATAGGGATCTTCGCTCTATCCGCGAGATGGACTTCCCGCTTGACGTGAACGCTCGAATCCGCCGAGGCGCAGAACAGCAGGACAAGCGCCGTGGACTGCCTGATCGCGTGCGAGATCGCCTCGTCCCAGTCCGAGCCCGGTGGTACGTCGCGTGGCGCCCACCATGTCGAAATATCATGGCGCGCAAAGTACGTGGCAATGTGCTCGACGACGGGCCGCTTACTGCTGTGATAGCTGATGAAGACGGCCACAACTCTCCTCCCCGCGAGTTTGTCGGTGCTCGTATCCTATCGACTCGGGCCGTTCGTGAGTAGGTTCATGGCGTGATGTCGCGGTCGGCCCATGGTTTTGGGTGTCAGCCGTGTTCGGCGACCTCGAGCAGTATCCGCAGCAAGTCCTCGGGGGCGTCCCGCATCAGGTTGTGGCCGCCGTCGAGCGCGTGGGTCGTCCATCCGACTTCGTTCCGCAGTCGCTGGTAGGTGGCGGTGAACGGCGAGGGAGTTTCCCATCCGGTGGCGTAGACGTAGTGCTTGCGCCGGATGTGGGTGAGATCGCCGGTGAGCCTCAGCGGTTGGAGGACCGACGCGAGCGGGTGCGGTGTGGCTCGTGGATCGAAGAAGGGCAGCGGGCGCACGGCGTCACCGGTATCGACCACGTCCAGGTACCACCGCCGCTCTGCATCCGAAACCAGTGTGAAGCAGGAGTCCCCAGGCCCGGGCACCACGGCATCGAGGTACACCAGCGACTCGACCCGAGCCGCGGCGCGGTCGGCTGCTCCGGTGATCACCATGCCGCCGTAACTGTGGCCGACCAGGACCGCGTCGGTGATGTTCTCGGCGGCCAGCACCGCGGTGACGTCCTGGATATGGGTGTCCAGATTCACTCCGTGGCGGAGATGGACGCGCTCACCGACTCCGGTCGGAGTCAACGGATACACGCGATGACGGTGTGCCCGCAACTGCTCGGTGAGCTGCTCGAAGCACCAGCCGCCGTGGCACATGCCGGGAATCAGAACGAAAGTCGTCACGGTAGTTGTCCTTCTTGTTCGGGTCGCGAGTGGAGCGGCTGGCGGCGATCTCTTGGATCGAACCGATCATTACGATCTGGCACGCTAGCAGATGATCGAACCAGTCGTTACCATCTAGGTATGCCCGTGGCCAAAGGTTCGACGATCGACCCGGCGCGCACTCGCGCCGCCATTCTCGAAGCGGCGCAACCGCTGCTGTACGAGCGGGGGCTCGACGGGGTCGGTGTGGCCGAACTGTGTGCACGGCTCGGAGTGTCCAAGGAGACGCTGTACCGGCACTTCGGCACCAAAGACGGGCTCGTGCGCGCGATGCTCGAGGCGCGCGGTGAAGAGGTGGGGGCATGGCTGGCGAGGGCGATCGAATCGGCCGGTGGCGACCCTGCCGAACAGGTGGCCGCGATCTTCGACGCGATGGGCGAGTGGTACGCGGAACCGGGCTTCCGTGGTTGCGCGATGGTGAACGCGGCGGCCCAGCACTACGACGATGCGGTGCGGGCCATCACCGCAGCGCACCTGCACCGCTATCTCGACCTCTTCACCGGCATCGCCGCCCGCGCCGGAGCGCGGGATCCAGCTGTGCTGGGCCGTCAGTTGCTGATGCTGGTGGAGGGCGCGACCGTCGTGGCGGCGATACACGGTGCGGTGGGTGTCGGCGAGCAGGCTCGCGCCGCCGCGGCGGCGCTGCTCGCCGCGGCCGGGTGAGTCACCCTTCTACTGCTGTAGGTCTACGACGTTGACATGTCGCCCGGAGCGGCGTGTACTGAGAGCACCTACAGATCCGAGGGATCGTCATGATCGTTATCATCGGGCTCGTCATCCTCGTCGCCGCCGTGCTCGTCGGCGTCGCCGGAGTCTTCGCCAACGGCGGCAGCAATCACGCGTTGACCGACAATTTCGCGATATTCGGCTATCACGTCACGGGTTCCACCGGGGTGCTGTTCCTCTACGGCATAGTCGTCGGTGGCATCGGAATCGCCGGGCTGGGCATGTTGCTTGCCGGCGCCCGGCGCACCGCCCGTCGCGGACGTGCCGCGCGTCGTGAACTCGCCGCGCGGCGTGATCTCGACGCCTCCCGCCGAGACACTCCCATCTATTCCAGCCCCACCGGCACCACCGATGCGCCAGGCACCCTTGCCGGCCACGGAACCGGTAACCAGCCCACACACCGCCCACGCGGCCTGGGCAAGTTGTTCGGACGCAGCCCGGCCGCCCGCTGATGACCCCGTAGCGGCCTATGCTCGGAAAGAAGCATTCATCATGACCACTCGAACGACCCTGCCCGGTGCCGGGCGCGATCCCCCTGCGGCATTGGCTGCGCGGTTGGGACTACGGTCCGACGCCCCCGTGCCGGGCCATGTCGACGGCGCATGGTGGCCACGCGGCGACGACCTCGTCGCGGAGCTGCCGGATCTGCTCGCAACGCTGCGCCCGCGGCTCGGCCCAATCCATCGAGTGACCTATCATCTCGGCGAATGGCCGCACGCGCCACGAGGAATCGATGACGCCGGGCGGCGAGTCCGGCTCGACGGGTATCGGTTCAAGCCGGCGCACTCCTTGGATGTCCTCGGTGTCAGCGGGGCCCGGATCGCCTTGCTCGTCGTCCCACCGAAGACCACCCGGGATGCCGCGTACGCGACCATCGACACCGCCGCACACGCCACGATTCCTTCGACCGTCGACGAACTGCGAACGGTCACCGCACGAGCGCAGATCGATCGCACCGAGCGGGAAGCCGCGGAGACCAACTGGGACTCCGAAGGGGGAGCCGCGCCCGGCTGATCAACCCGGATGCTCGCGGCCCTTTTGCCCGAGTCGACTCGGTCATGAATGACGCTGCCCGTAGTCAAGGCCTGGCGGATGTCAGTGGGCAGGCTCGCGCGGTGGCTGTCCGATCGACCATTTCGGTTTCGTGCGCGAGCGCAGGCCGATTTCACCGATCGTTCTCGACCGTTGCGGCCGGGATGCTGTCGTCCGGAGACGATTCGTGCTATCGAGAACGGATGACGCCGACGCGTTCCTTCTACGATGTCGTGATCGTCGGCGGCGGCCACAACGGTTTGGTGGCCGCTGCCTACCTGGCGCGGGCCGGGCGGTCGGTGGTGGTGCTCGAACGGCAGCCGTACACCGGCGGCGCGGCGGTGTCCGAGCGGGTGTTCGCCGGCGTCGATGCCCGACTGTCGCGATACTCGTATCTGGTGAGCCTGTTGCCGCGGTCGATCGTCACGGAGCTGGGCTTGCGGTTCGAGACCCGGCGGCGGGCGGTCTCGTCCTACACACCGGTCGGGGACGGGGGATTGCTGGTCTCGGCGGCGCACCCGCGGACGCAGGCGAGTTTCGCGCGGCTGACCGGCTCGGAGCGGGAGTTCCGCGCCTGGCAGCAGTTCTACGCGGCCACAGCGCAGCTGGCCCGGCGGGTCTTTCCGACGCTGACCCGGCCGCTTCCGTCCAAAGAGGCGCTACGCCACATCGTGGACGACGCGGCCATCTGGGAAGCGCTGTTCGAGCGGCCGCTGGGCGAGACGATCGAGTCCACTTTCGCCGACGATACCGTGCGCGGCGTGGTGCTCACCGACGCACTGATCGGTACTTTCACCCATGCGCACGATCCGTCGCTGCGGCAGAATCGCTGCTTCCTCTACCACGTGATCGGCGGCGGGACCGGCGCCTGGGACGTGCCGGTGGGCGGCATGGGCGCGCTCACCGACGCACTGACTACGGCCGCTCGCGAGGCAGGAGCGGAGATCGTCACCGGCTGCGAGGTGACGACCATCGAAACAGACAGTGGCACGGCGGAAGTCGGCTATCCGGACGGAACGATCGGCGCACGGCGCGTCCTGGCGAACGTCGCGCCTTACACTCTCGCCGGACTGCTCGGCGAGCCCCTGCCGCCGAAACCCGAAGGCGCGCAGCTGAAGATGAACATGTTGCTGCGGCGTCTCCCGCGGTTGCGCGACGCCGAAGCCGATCCCCGGGAGGCGTTCGCGGGGACTTTCCACATCGGGGAGTCGTACGCCCAGCTCGACCGAGCCTACGGTGAGGCCGCGATCGGCCGGATCCCGTCCGCGCCACCCGCTGAAATCTATTGCCACACATTGACGGATCCGACGATTTTGGGACCGGAACTGGCCGCGCAGGGGGCGCACACCCTCACGCTGTTCGGACTGCACGCTCGCGGAAAACTCTTCGCCGCCGACCACGCCGCAGCCAAAGACGAGATCGTGCGAGCGACTCTCGCGCAACTGGATTCGGTGCTCGCCGAGCCGATCGCGGACTGTTTGGCGACGGACGAGAACGGCGCACCCTGCCTCGAGACGAAAACTCCGATCGAACTGGAGCGCGAGGTCGGCCTCCCCGGCGGACACATCTTCCACCGGGATCTGGCCTTCCCTTACCTGCCGGAGGACGCCGATCCCGCCGACCCCGCAGCCCGGTGGGGCGTGGCGACCGGCCACCGCAACGTGTTGCTGTGCGGTGCGGGCGCCATCCGGGGTGGCGGGGTCAGCGGCATCCCTGGGCACAACGCAGCGATGGCCGTGCTGGACTCCGATCAGGCAGGCTGACCCCGCAGCGCGATCTTGGCGGCGCGGCCCGGCGTCTCGGTGGTGACCGCCGCATCCGCCGCTTCCTCCAGCGGATAGGCGGCTTCGATATCCAGCCGCAGGATGCCGTCGGCCGCGAGGTCGATCAGCTCGCGCATGAGCCGCCCTCGATGCTCGGCGCCGATCTCCTCGATCCGCTTGGCGCCCCAGAAGCCCTTGATCAGCACCTGTTTGAAGATCAGCGCGCCCGGGTCGAGCGACAACGGCTGCCCCGAGAGCGCACCGAACGAGATCAGCTGCCCGCCCGGCGCGAGCAATGCCAATTCGGCGGCCGCGGCGCGACCGCCGACCTGATCGACGGCCCGGAGGATCGGCGCACCCGAGGTGGCCGCCTCCACCTGGTCGCGCCAGCCCTCGCTCTCGGTGTCGAGCACCGGCTCGTAGCCGAGTTCGCGCAGCGCCGCGACCGAGGCCGGGCCGCGCACGAGATTCAGCACGTTCAAACCGCGTTGCCGGGCGAAGACGTTCACGAGCCTGCCGACCGCGCCGTTGGCGGCATTGATCGTCAGCCAGTCGCCGGACGACAGTTCGAGGTCCTCGATCAGCATCAGCGCGCTCAACGGCATGGCCAGCAGCTGGGCCGCGGTCTCGTCGGAGACCGCGTCGGGAAGCGGAATCACCTGCCGGGCCGGGACCACGAAATACTCGGCCCACACGTTCTGCGCACCGGACACCGTCACCCGCCGGCCGACCGACAGGCCGTCGACCTCCGGACCCACCGCGTCGACCCGCGCGACCGCCTCGCTGCCCGGGATGGCGGGCAACTCCGGCCGGTAGCCGTACACGCCGCGCACGATGGCCAGATCGTGATTGTGGATCGGCGACAGGATCAGCGCGAGCCGCACCTCGCCCGGCCCTGGCTCGGGAACCGGGCGTTCCGCGGTGGCCAGCACGTCCTTCGGTTCGCCGAATCGTTCGATGACTACGGCACGCATAACCGCTCCTTCTCGATCAGTCGTCGGCAACGAGGACCTGGACGTCGATATTGCCGCGGGTCGCGTTGGAATACGGGCACACCTGATGGGCTTTGTCGGCGAGCGTCTGCGCGTCCTCGCGGGACAAATGGGGAAGCGAGACCTCCAGCGTAACGGCCAGGCCGAAGCCACCGGCGTCGTTCGGGCCGATACCGACCTTCGCGCCGACTGCGGAGTCCTCGACATTGGTCGAGGTCTGCTTGCCGACCAGGCGCAACGCCGAATGGAAACACGCCGCGTAGCCCGCCGCGAACAGCTGTTCGGGGTTGGTGCCCTCGCCGTTGCCGCCCATTTCTTTGGGAATCGACAGATTCACGTCGAGCTTGCCGTCGGTGGTGCGCGCATGGCCGTCGCGACCGTCGCCGCTGGCCAGGGCCTCCGCGGTGTAGAGGATCCGCATGTCTACTCTCCTTCGTTCAACTGAGACTTCAGCGCCTCGGTCAGTCGGTGCAAAATGCCGCGCAACGCGATGACTTCGTCCATGGACAAGCCACTGGCCTCGGCCATCTGGGCGGGGATGTCACCCGCCTCGGCGCGCAGCGCGCGCCCGCGCTCGGTGAGCCGGATGTCGACGCGGCGTTCGTCGGCCGCCGACCGCCGACGCTCGACCAAGCCGGCCGCCTCCAGTCGCTTGAGCAGCGGAGAGAGCGTGCCGGAATCGAGGTCGAGCGCCTGGCAGACGTCTCCGACGCTGCGTTCGTCGCGTTCCCACAGCGCCAGCATCACCAGGTACTGCGGGTAGGTGAGCCCGAGCCGTTCCAGCTTCGGGCGGTAGACCGCCGTCATCGCCCGGGACGCCGCGTAGAGCGGGAAGCAGAGTTGCTCGTCGAGGGTGAGGTGATCGGTCATGAGCAATAATGTAGTGGCCAATTTGGTTGTGTACAACCTAAATGGTGAGTAGCGCGCGTCACAGTGCCCGCGGAGGGAAGCCGTTCAGCGTGCCGGGAAGCGAAGGACGCGATCGTCGCCGCTCGCGGGGTCACCCCGGCCGTCGGTGTTGGAAGTGGTGAGCCACAGCGCTCCGTCCGAGGCGACTTCCACGGTGCGCAACCGGCCGTACCGGTCGCGCAGTTCGGTTCGGGGTTCGCCCACGCGTCCGTCCTCGAGCGGCACGGTCCACAGCCGCTGCCCGCGTAGCGCAGCGACGTAGAGGGTGTCGCCGGCGATGGCGATGCCCGAAGGCGAGGCTTCCGCGGTGGTCCAGGTCAGCAGCGGATCGGTGAAGCCGCGGTCGGCGCCGCCCCCGCCCTCGACGTCGGGCCAGCCGTAGTTGCGGCCGGGCTCGATTCGATTGACCTCGTCGAACCGGTTCTGCCCGAACTCCGCCGCGAACAGGCGTCCGGCCCGATCCCACGCCAGTCCCTGCACGTTGCGGTGGCCGAGACTGTAGACGGGCGAGCCGATATACGGATTACCCGGCGCCGGACGGCCTTCGGGAGTCACACGCAGGATCTTTCCGTTCAGGCTCGCCGGATCCTGCGAACGTCCCGATTCCCCGGCGTCGCCGGTCCCGGCGTACAGCATGCCGTCCGGCCCGAACGCGATGCGTCCGCCGTTGTGGTTACCGGCCTTGGCGATGCCGGTGACCAGCACCTCCGGCCGGGCGTCGAGCCGGAACCGGACGATCCGATTGTCCGTCTCGGAGGTGAAATAGGCGTAGAGGTAACGGCTTTCGGTGTAGTCCGGCGCGACGGCGAGTCCGAGCAGACCGCCTTCGCCACGTGCGGCGACGTCTGGCAGCCGGTAGACCTGCTCCGGCGCACGGCCCGCGGCGACTCGCACGATCCATCCGGAGTTACGCTCCGCGACCAGCGCGGCGCCGTCGGGCAGGAAGGCCAGGCCCCACGGCACCTCGATGCCCCTCGCGACTTCCTCGGCGGCATCGAGGTCGGGTCTTCCCGCCGGGTTGCTCGGTGCGATGGTGCCTGTCGTAGGCGCACCGCTCGGCGCGGTCGGGCTCTCGCCGCCGCAGGCGCCTACCGCCGCTACGGAAAAGAGCAAGGCGATCACCGCAAGCAAGCGCGGTGCGTGGACCGGGACCTCGTTACCAGGGGCGCACGCTCGGTCGGCACCCGCGCCGCCCGAAGGCACCGGGATGTCGAGGAATCGGCCCGATTCGAGTGCCATCAGCCGAGATACGTGCCGTACCAATCCAAGACGCGACGCCAAGCTTCGGTGGCCGCCGCGGCGTTGTACCGCTGACCGGTGTCGTTGAAGAAGGCGTGGTCGGCGTCGGGTGCGGTGAAGATCTGGTGCGGGGCGCCCGAGCGGGCCAGTGCGGCCTCCGCGGCGGGCCGCGAGGCGTTCACGCGGGCGTCGGCCGCCGCGTAGACACCGAGCACCGCGGCTTTCGACGCGGAGAGGTCGCCGTTGTCCGGAAACGGGCCGTAGAAGGGCGTCGCCGCCGCGAGCGGGGACGGGCCGGAGGCCAGCAGTAGCCAGGTCAGGCCGCCGCCGAAGCAGAAACCGGTGGCGCCGAGCTTCTTTCCCTCGACCCGGCGCTGGAGTTCGTCGAGCCCGGCGCGCAAGTCGGCGACGAGCTGTTCCTGCGGGATACGGCTCAGTTCGGCGGTCGCGGCGGCGGGATCGGTGAACGCGGCGGTGCCGCCTCGCGCGGACAGCAGGTCGACCGCGAGCGCGGAGTATCCGGCGCCCGCGAAACGTCCTGCCACCGAACGGATGTGATCGGTGAGGCCCTTGTTCTCGTGGACGACCAACACCCCACCCCGCGGCTGCGGCGCCGCCGCCCACGCGGCTTGCAGTGGCGTCGCGCCGGGTCCGGCGAAGGTGACAGCGGCGGTCGGGAGGGCGGCGGCGGCACCGGGTGGCGTCGACGGCGCCGTGGGGCTGGGCCTGGAATCGGTGATCGCGGTGTCGTTGCTCGCGCAGGCGGCCAGCAGGGCGGTTGCGGCGGTGACGCCGAGCCCGAGCAGCCCGAGCCTGCGCAGTGCCTCCCGCCGGGGGAGCAGGCCGTCGGCGTGATCGGCGGCGATCTCCTCGGCGATGTAGCGCTGCAACGGCGTCATGCGCCCACGATAAGCCGGATCGTTCACGGGTGCGTGGCGTTCACCGTCGGTTCGCCCACGACAAACCGGCCCTACCGCGCATCCCACGGCATTCGCCAGTCGATTGCTACGTTGTCGCTCAATCGGGCGATCGATGGTCGGTCCGCACACCGGTCGAGGGAGCGAGATGGCAGCGGGGCGTGACATGGGACGAACGATGAGCAGGGCGATCCGGATGTTGGCGACGGTCGCGGTGCTGGCGGCCGTGGGATTCGTGGCGGGGCCCGCGGTCGCGGAGCCGTCCGCCGAGTCCCACACCATGGGATGGACCGCGTTGCACGACGGGCCACAGCCGTATGCCGACGTGCACATCGACTGGGACGTCCCGATCCGGATGAGCGACGGCGTCGTGCTGAAGGCCAACGTGTACCGACCGGTGAAGCAGGGCGGCGAGGTGGAGCAGCAGCCGCTGCCGACCATCGTGAATCTGACGCCGTACACCAAGCTGATGACCAACCTGATCGACACGGCGCTCGCGGTGCCAGGCTTGCAGCCGCTGACCGTCCGGCTGGTCAACCGCGTGAATCTGGCCCGTACGCCGGTCAGTGGTTTCGGCGATCTGCTGCACGCGGTCGACGGCGGCACCGTGCAGACGGTCCTCGGACTCGATCGCAACCTGATCCGCGCCGGATACACCCAGGTCATCGTCGACGTGCGCGGGACCGGTTTCTCCCAGGGGGCATGGGACACCCTCGGCGAGCGGGAACAACTCGACAGCCGCGAGGTGATCGACTGGGCGGCCGCGCAGCCGTGGTCGAACGGCCGGATCGGAATGAGCGGCGGCTCGTATTCGGGGATCAACCAGCTGCGCGCCGCCGAGGACGCACCGGCGCCGCTGCGGGCGATCTTCCCCGTGGAACCCGGCAGCGACCTGATGCGCGACGTCGTCGCCCCGGGCGGCGGGGTGGGGACGACGTTCCTGCCGATGTGGCTCAACACGGTCAACCAGCTGAAGCTGATTCCCGACGTGCAATCGATGTTGAACGGCACCTTCGACTGGGGGTGGCTGCACGAACGGATGTCCGATCCGGCCAGCAACGTCGATCTGCTGGCCCAAGCGCTGCTCACGCCTTCGCTCGACCATGTGCCGCCCGCGCTGGCCGACGCGCTGGACGAGGACAGCTACTTCCGGCGCGGCATCGAAGGTCACCCGGAGCGCATCACGGTGCCCACCTTCGTCTACGGCGGCTGGCACGACATCTTCGCCAACAGCGCGACCAAGCTGTACAACGCCATCCCGCTGCCCGCGGGCAGGAAGCAATTGATCGTCGGCGACACCTATCACGCGAATCCCGGCGCGGGAACCGGCATTCCCGGCGCTCCGCCGCGGCTGGACGTGTTGCAGCGGGTGTGGTTCGACAAGTGGCTGAAGGACGTCGACCACGGCTTGGGCGACTTCGGGCCGGTCACCGTGTGGGAACAGGGAGGCGGCTGGATCACCCTCGGGCAATTCCCGCAGAAGGACCTCAACCATCGCCGCGTGTATCTCTCGGCGACGCCGAGCGGCACCACCGGAAAAGCGGTATACGACGGATCGCTGACGATGACCGTCCCCGACGAGCGACGGACGTTGACGGTGGCGCCCGGCCTCGCCGCGGCGTGTTCCCGCGATACCGCGCAGGGCTCGGCGGGCATGGCCGCGGTGGTGGACGTGTGCGCGAAGGACTCGCGCATCGCCGAGCGTAACGCGCTGACCTTCACCAGCGCGCCGATGACCGAGCGCACGGTCATCTCGGGTCCGGTGAATGTGCACCTCAACACCGTGCACGACGCCACCGACGGCTACTGGAGCGTCACGATGAACGATGTGGCCCCCGACGGATCCTCGAAGGTGCTGACCACCGGGCAGCTGACCGCCTCCCTGCGCGCCGTCGACGAGCGCAAGAGCAGCCGCACATCGGCCGGCGATCTGACCGAACCGTTCAATCCGCTCACCCTGGACAGTGTGCAGCCGGTCGTTCCCGGTGTGCCTGTGGCGCTGGACATCGCGGTCATCCCCACCCAAGCGGTGCTGCAACCCGGCCACCGGCTGCGCATCGACGTCTTCGCGGGCAACTCGCCGAAGGCTCTGGCCTTCCGCCCCATGCTCAACAACACCGAACTGAAGCCCCAGCACCTCGAGTTGGATCCGTCGGCGCCGAGCTTCGTCATCGTGCCGACCAACCGTCCGCTGGGCTGAGCGCCGCGCGGGGTCGTCTCGCCGGGCGACCCCACGCGCCGGGGCTCACAATTGCGACTGCACCTGCGCGGAGATCAGTTCGAGATGCTCGAGATCGGTCAGATCCAGCACCTGCAAGTAGATGCGGCCGGTGCCGATCTCGGTGTACCGGCCGATCTTGTCCACCACCTCGGCGGGTGAGCCGGCCAGGCCGTTGGTCTTCAGCTCGTCCACCTCGCGTCCGATCGCGGCGGCCCGGCGCGCCACCTCGGCGTCGTTCGCGCCGACGCAGACCACCAGCGCGTTGGAGTAGACCAGGTCGTCGGCCGCGCGTCCGTAGTTTTCGGCGGCGGCGCGCACCCGGTCGAACTGCCGGGCGCTGTCCTCGAGCGAGGAGAACGGCATATTGAACTCGGCGGCGTACTGCGCGGCCAACCGGGGGGTGCGGGTGGCGCCCTGGCCGCCGATCAGCACCGGAATCGGGTCCTGCACCGGTTTGGGCAGGGCGGGGGAATCGGTGAGCTGGTAGTGCTTGCCCTCGTAGCTGAACGTGTCGCCGGGTTTGGTCGCCCAGAGCCCGGTGATGATGGCCAGCTGTTCTTCCAGCCGGGCGAACTTGTCGGCGGGGAACGGGATGCCGTACGCGGCGTGCTCCTCGGCGAACCAGCCGCTGCCAAGACCGAATTCGACCCGGCCGCCGGACATCTGGTCGACCTGGGCGACCTGGATGGCGAGCGGGCCGGGCAGCCGGAAGGTGGCGGCGGTGACCAGGGTGCCCAGGCGGATCCGTTTGGTCTCCCTGGCCAGTCCGGCGAGGGTGATCCAGGCATCGGTGGGGCCGGGCAGGCCGTCGGCGCCGCCCATGCTCAGGTAGTGGTCGGAGCGGAAGAACGCGTCGAATCCCAAGTCCTCGGTGGCCTTGGCAACGGTGAGCAGCGTGTCGTAGCTCGCACCCTGCTGCGGCTCGGTGAAGATGCGTAGTTCCATGTCGACGACCCTAGTCGGTCGGAGCATGGGCGGATCGCTCCGCTCGCGCCAGGTGGACGACGGGGAAATCAGGGGGTGCTGTGCCGGGAGCGGTGCGGCAACGCCGTTCGCACGTGGGCGGGTTCGGCGCGGGAATTCGTAGTGAACCGGCGGGCCGGGGTACGTGACGAAAACTCGAGAACGTCGCCGGGTCAGCGAGACTCACGAGGGCTGTCGTCGTGCCGCACGGCCTGCGCATCCCGCAGGTGGTCGTCGAGATAGAGGCGGAATCCCTCGTGGACGAGATGCTGGACGGTGTCCATCGGAACCCCGACCCCGGCCCACCGGGTGGCGGCCTCCAAGATGCGGACCGTGCGCGCCGGTCGCTCGGGATCGACGGACGCGACCAGATCGAGGCAGTGCGTGACGGTGGCGCGAATCTCCTCGCGCAGCAGGTTCCCCCGCTCCACGTGCCGCCGGGGAATGATGCCGAGCAGGCGCCGCACGATGTGCTCGGTAGCCGGGACGAACTCGGCGGACGCCGCGGCGGCGCCGCGTGGGGATGGCATGCCGCTGCTCAGACTCCGCCTCCGCGGCGAGGCGCCCGTAGCTCGGGCGTGCGGTCGCGGTTCGGATGTCGGACCAGGTCCGTGCATTGCGTCATCGCGAACATTCGTACTTCCCATCCGGTCCGCGCGGATTTCGAATCTTTTGACGCAGAACGAAATCGGCGGGCCGCAGTCTCGGTCCTCGAAATCCAGCCGCAGGCGGTGCGAATCGTCACTGCACGGGCCGACGAAGTGCTCGCCCGCTAGGTTGTTGCCGATGACAAGTCCGCGCGCACGACAGACCCGCCGCCATGGGGGAAGGAGGTTCGAGTGCACGATGTACCGGTGATCGTCGTGATGGGGGTGTCGGGTTCGGGAAAGACGACGGTAGGCTCCCGCCTGGCCGACGCGCTCGGGGTGGAGTACGCCGAAGGCGACGACTTCCACCCGGGCGCGAACGTCGCGAAGATGGCGTCGGGGGCTCCGTTGGACGATGCCGACCGCGCGCCCTGGCTCGACGCCCTGGCCGCCTGGATGGCCGAGCGATCCGGACGGGGCGGCGTCGTCACGTGCTCGGCTCTCAAACGGATCTACCGCGACCGGCTGCGCGCCGCCGCCCCCGAGGCGTTCTTCCTGCATCTGAGCGTGCCACGCGCCGAACTCGAGCGGCGCGTGGCCGGACGTCGCGGGCATTTCATGCCGCCGAGCCTGCTCGATTCACAGCTGGCCACCCTGCAGCCGCTCGGTCCCGACGAGGACGGCAGCACCATCGATGCGGCACGCCCGCCCGAAGAGGTGGTCCGGCAAGCCGTGGCAGCGCTGGACAGGTGAGCCGCGCGTCGGGGTTCGCCCGCTAGAGGCCGCCGAGATCCGACAAACCATCGAAAGCGAGATCGAGGCCGCGCCACAACGTGTCGATCTCGGCGGTCACGACGGGTGCCGCGGTCGGATCCTGCATGGCCAATCCGTTCCAGAGAATGACGACGTTGGCGCCCGCGTCGGCCAGACGGAGCAGGGGGCCGGTCGCCACCCCGCGACCGACCACCAGGTCCAAGCCCTCGCCGACGAAGTAAAAGCGCCACAGCGGGCCGAGGTCGCCGCCGTAGACCGCTTTGGTGGCGTCGACGATCAGCGCACCGTGCTGGGCGATCGCGTCGACGATGCGGAAATAGTCGCCCGCGTTGGCGGCGGTGCTGCCGACCGCGGCGACGGAATAGGACAGGTCGACGCTCAGATGCGCGTTGTACCCGGCCATCGCCACGCGCGCGGGGGACAGCTCGCAGCGGCTGGTCAGAGCGAAATAGTGCGCCCAGTGCGGGTCGACGGGTGCGCCGGTGAATTCGGCGTGCACCGTGTGCAGGAAGCGCGACAGCAGTTCCAGACTGATCCGATGCGCCCATTCCGGGTCGTCGAACGACGCGGGGTCGCGCTGCAACGGCAGGACGGCGGCCCGTTCGACCGCGTCGAGCCCGAGGGCGAACACCCCGCGCAGATCATGGTGGGCGACCAGGATCTCCGTGATCCGCCGGTGCCGGTCGACGGCTTGCTCCAATTGCCGCAGCGCGGAACCGGTCAGCGCCCCGGTGTCGGACAGTTCCGCGATCGCGGCCGTTTCGGCGGGCGCCAACGGTGTGCCGCACGGCGTGGCCGCCGGTGCGGCGGAGGCGTTCGCCGGACCGAGCGAGATCGTGAGGATCAGCGCCGTCACAGCCGAGGTCAGTGCTGACAAAAGCTGCCGCGCAGCAGTACTACTCGGCGTACGCGCGAGGATGTCGGGCATGCTGGCTCCAGGGTCGTGAATCGCGATTCCGCGCCGGGACGGCCGAATTGGCGAATTCGGCGATGCGGCACGCGGTAGGTGGCGCAGGGCGGGATCGAAGCCTATCCGAGCCGATCGCCTCGCGCAGCGCGGCGTCAGTGCGACGCGAAGCAGGAGCCGGAAGGCGCGCCCGGCAGGCAGATCTCGGCGATGGCGGCGACGAGCAGCCACGCGCCGATCAGCAGCGAACCCACGGCTATCGCGCCGAACACGAACACCCACAGCAGGCCGGGCAGCCGCGTGAGCCTGGCGAGTTGATCAGCGTCGGAGTCGACCTCGTGATAGCGGGCGCGCTGCTGCCGGGAACGCCCCCTCTGCAGCTCGAGCACCGGCCGCGCCCCGGCGAACAGCAGGAACCAGGCGCCCAGATACGCGAAACCCGCTTGCAGCGTGTCGGTGCCGAACCAGGAGACGACGAAGACCACCGCGCCGAGTCCGAGCACGGTGATGCCGCCGTAGATATTCCTGATCTTGATCAGGAGCGCGGCGAGCAGGACGATGGCGGTCCACAACATCAGCGTGATCCGGCTGGCGCCCAGCAGGGCGGCGAACCCGAGACCGAGCAGCGGCGGCGCGGGGTAACCCGCCATCGTGGTGAGAATCATCCCGAGGCCGTAGGGTTTTCCGCTCGACACCGTGAGTCCCGAGGTGTCCGAATGCAATCGGATGCTGTTGAGCTTGCGGCCGGTGAGCAGCGCGACCAGAGCGTGCCCGCCTTCGTGCGCGATGGTGACGATGTTGCGGGTGAGCCGCCAGATCGGGGTGTAACCCACCAGTACGAGCGCCGCCACCGCGGCCGCCACCACCAGCCACCACGGCGGTTGCGCTTGCGTCGTCGTCAGACGATCGGCGATGGAGGCGCCGCGCTCGAAGAATTCCGCTCTGTCCACCGCCGCACCTTAACCGCCCGCGGACGACCGTGCTCGTGGCATGCGTTCCTTGCTGGGACGCCACCGGCGGACGCGGCCATCACGTATGACGTGTGACTCGGGGGGCTGCTACTGGGAACCCGGGTCAGCTGGTTCTCGTGAGGATCCCGGTCATATCCCCCGCCACGCCCTGTGTTCGGTAGGAAATGGTCCCGTCCGGCCGCAGTTCCAGATGGGAGGACGCGCCTTCGTCGTTACATCCACCGGGATTCTGAGTGAGTGCGGCCCTCAATGTGACGCTTTCCGCTGCGACAGCGGTGAGTGTCTCGGCGCGACCGCACTTCAAGCCGATGATTCGGCCGGTATTGGTCGATTCTCCGACTTGTTCACCTACGTCGCCCGGATTGAGTGTCAGGATGATGTCGTAGCTGCCGAGAAGATCTTTCGCCACACCTTTCCACTCGCCGAGAAAAGCATTCGGAACGCTGGCAGCGGAGGGACTGCTGCTGGTCGTCGGGGTCGTGTCATCGGCCTGCGTGGCGGTAGCTGTGGAAGGTGTGCTGGCTGCTGAGGTGGTTTGCGCGATCGAATCGTTCGGATCGTCGTTCCGTAGCTGTGCGCCGACCACGAACGCCGCTACGGCGACGGCGATGCAGACGACGAGCGCACCCGCGACGAGCAGGGCTCGGCCGGGGCGGCGAGGATGAGGTGCGGCGGCGGCCGCGCCGAACCGGGGCGAACTCTGGTGTGCGGGCGGGTAGGTGTGGTGTCCGGTGTACGTGGGAGACGCCTGCGGCGGGCCCGGATGCCGCAGGTGCGTGGGCGCCGATCGCCCGGGGTCGCTGTGCGGGTGCGCAGGTGAAGCCGAATGGATCATGGTGTCGGCGGTGCGCGCGGGATGCGGGGGCGCGGGAAGGTCCGGGCGGTCGAACGGCCCGGAGTCAAGGTTCAGCAGCTCCACTGCGCGGTGGCTGACCTCCTCGAGCACCGGGGCGGGCAGCCAGCCGCCGCGCTCGGGGATGCCGAGAGCGGTGAGCTGGGTGAGCAACTGGTCCGGCGTAGGGCGAGCCGCGGCGTCCTTGGTCAAGCAGGCCGACACCAGCGGGCGCAGTCGCTGCGGGACGTCGTCGAGCTGCGGCTCCTCGTACACCACCCGCCACAGCATCTGCACGGTGTCGCCGACGCCGAACGGTCCGTGGCCGGTCGCCGCGAACACGAGGACCCCGCCCAGGGCGAACACGTCGACGGACGGGCCGATCGGGTCGCCGGTCACCTGCTCCGGGCACATGAATCCCGGAGAGCCGATGACCTTTCCGGTGGTGGTGAGCTGACTGTCGTCGACGGCGCGGGCGATGCCGAAGTCGATGACCTTGGGACCGTCGAGAGCCAGGAGGACATTGGACGGCTTGAGGTCGCGGTGCACCACCCCGGCGCCATGGACAGCCGTCAATGCCTCGATCAGCCCGTGCGCCAGCACGAGCAGCGCGTGCTCGGTGAACGGCCCGTACCGGTCGACCGCGTCGGCCAGCGAGAACCCGGCCACGTAACCGGTGGCCAGCCACGGCGGATCGGCGTCCACGTCGGCGTCGAGCACCGGCGCGGTGAACCGTCCGCCGACCCGGCGCGCCGCCGCGACCTCCCGCCGGAAGCGCGTGCGGAACTCCGCGTCGATCATGTCGGGGCGGATGACCTTGACCGCGACGGTGCGCCCGCCCGCGTTCCGTCCGAGGTAGACGCGGCCCATGCCACCGACGCCCAGGACGCCGAGCAGGCGATAGTCCCCGATCCTGGCCGGATCGTTCATGCCGAGCGGTTGCATCGCGCAGCTGGCTCCCTTCTCATGGCGTACGACCCTCCGAGAGGCTACTCACCGGGCACTCTCGTGTTCGCGCAGCGCCTGCCCCCGCTAACCGGCCATGCTGGGCGCGGGCGCGGGTTGGTCCCGCCGCGTCCGCCTGGCCAGCAGATATGCCGCGAGCGCCGCGGGAATGTTCATCAGAACCCCGTAGACCGCGCCGGGGACGGCCATCGTCTCGTTGTCGAGTACCGAAGCGGCGACGGCGATCGCGAGCGCCGCGTTGTGCACGCCGATCTCCATGGCCGAGGCGATGGCCTGATCGGTTTCCACTCGCGCGAGCCGGGGCACGAAGTAGCCGACGGCCAGGCTGATCACGGCGAAGGACAGGCAGATCGCGGACAGCTGTCCGATGTGCTCCGACAGCGTGTCCAGATTCGATCCCACTCCGGCCGCGATCACCAGCGCGAGCACCACGACGGAAAGGACCTTGACCGCGCCGCGCATCCGGCGCGACCACTCCGGGAACCGCCGGTGCACCGCCATGCCGATCGCGACGGGCACGAGCACGATGGCGAATACCTGAGCGAATTTGTCCGGCCGCAGCCCGACCGAACCCTCGCCGTCCAGGAACAAGGCGTAGGACAGCGCCACCACCACCGGCATGGTGAACACGGCGAGCACCGAATTGATCGCGGTGAGCGTGATGTTCAACGCCACGTTGCCCCCGGCGATGTGACTGAACAGGTTCGCCGACGCTCCGCCCGGCGACGCGGCGAGCAGCAGCATGCCCGCGGCCAGCGCGCCGTCGAGTCCGAACAGGCGGATCAGGCCCAGGCATACCGCGGGCAGCAGAACCATCTGGCACACCAGGGCGATCACCGCCGCTTTCGGATACCGCAGCACGCGCGCGAAATCCTCGGTCGTCAGCGTCAATCCGAGCCCGAACATCACCAAGGCCAGTGCCAGCGGCAGCAACACCGCGAAAATCGTTGCACCCAAGGGGGTCTCCTCTCCGACGAGCGGCCGGACGGGCCGATCCCGGGGACCGACGTTATCGACTCGTGGCGAAGGTGGCCAGCCCCGGTCAAGCGGTGACGGTCACACCCCGGGCCGCCGACTCTCGTGCCTTCGTCAGCAGGCGCAGCGTCGTGACGGCGTCGCGCGGGTCGACGGGGACGGGCGCGCCGTCGAGGAGCGCGGCGGCCATGGCGGCGTAGAACGCTGGGTATGCGCCGGGCGCGGTCGGCACCGGGACGAAATCGGGTTCCGCGCCGAGTACGCCCCAGCGGTCGGCATCGACTGTGCCCCAGGGTGAATCGCCGTCCGGGCGGCGACCGGACCGTAGCGCGTCCTCCTGCGGGTCCAATCCGTAGGTGACATACCCGGCTTCCGACCCGAGCACCCGGAAGCGTGGTCCGAGGTGCGGAGCGACGGCGCTCATCCACAGGTGGGAGCGGACACCGCCGGTATGGGTCAGCGCGACGAACGCGTCGTCGTCGGTGGTGATCCCCTCGCGCCGCCGGTCCAGCTCGCAGTACACCGAAGCCACCGGGCCGAACAAGCTCACGGCTTGGTCCACCAGGTGGCTGCCGAGGTCGAACAGGATGCCCGCGCCCTCCTCGTCCGTGCCGACCTCCCGCCAGCCGCCTTTCGGCACCGGACGCCACCGCTCGAACCGCGACTCGAACCGCCGCACCCGGCCCAGCTTCCCGGTCTCGACCAGCTCGCGCACCGTCCGGAAGTCGCCGTCCCAGCGCCGGTTCTGGAAGACCGACAGCGCCGAGCCGGTGCGCTCCGCACATGCGACGAGGTCCTCGGCATCGTCTGCCGTGACCGCGAACGGCTTGTCGACCACCACCGGCAACCCGGCCTCGAGGGCTTGCCGGGCCAGCGGCGCGTGGGTGCGGTTGGGCGTCGCGATCACGACCAGATCTATGCCGCGCGGCGCGGTGAACAGCTCTTCGGCATGCGGCACCACGCGGACACCGGGGTGCTCGGCGCGTGCGCGTTCGGCCCGTTCGGCCGCGGAGGTGACCACCGCCGCGACTCGCATCCGCGGCTCCGCCGCGATCAGCGGAGCGTGGAAGACCGACCCGGCCAAGCCGTAGCCGAGCACGGCGACGTCGAGGATGCTCATGCCCCGACGGTACCGCCGATGGGATACCGCCCGCTCAGCGCTGCGGTGCGGCGGAGTATTCCTGTTCGGGCCGTCCCGTGGCGCCGTAGCGCAGGCTCATGCGCACCGTGCCGCTGGCCACGAGCCCGGCCAGGTAGCGCTGGGCGGTGGCCCGGGAGACGCCGATGGCGCTCGCCACCTCGCCTGCGGACAGGGGCGTCCTCGCATCCGTAATTGCTTGCAGAACAGCGTCTTTGGTCGGTGATGACACCGTCGCGGACGGTCCGGCGGTGACTGCCGGACGCAGTGCGTGCAGCGCGGCGGACACGCGGGCGTTGTCGACCTGCGGCACCGCGAGAATGCGCCGGTACCGGGCATAGGCGGCCAGCCGGGCGGCCAGGTCTGTATGCGGAAACGGCTTGACGAGGTAGGCCAGCGCGCCCGCCGCGATGGCGGCTCGCACGGCCTCGCTCTCCGTCGACGCGGTGAGCATCATCGCGTCGCAGCGGAGTTCGCGGACGAAATCGATGCCGGATCCGTCCGGCAGATAGACGTCCACCAGCGCCAGGTCGATCGGATCCGCCGCGACCAGTTCCCGTGCGGCCGCGAGGGTGTTGGCCGTGCCTGCCACCGTGAAGCCCGGTATAGACCGCACGATTCCGGCGTGCAGGTTCGCCACCCGGAAGTCGTCGTCGACGACGAGGACGGTCAGGGTCGGCGCGGCCATGCCACCTCGCTTTCGACGAGCACGCCGGGGATGCGGGCGATGAATTCGGCCCCGGTGAGCGGCGGCTCGCCGCCGCCGGGGCTCGACAGGCGCACGTCGCCGCCGTGGGCGCGGACGATCTGGCGGATCAGTGTGAGGCCGACGCCGCGCCCGCCGGGCACGCCGCGGTCGTCGCGGGTCGAGACCCCTTCGGTGAACAGCGTGTCCACCAGACCGGGCGCGACACCGTCGCCGGTGTCGGCGACGGTGATGTGCAGAGTCGAATCCTCCTGCACCAGTTCGACTTCCACCTGCCGAATCGCCCGGTCTCCGGCGCGGACGGCCTCCATGGCGTTGTCCAGCAGGTTGCCGAGCACGGTCGTCACGTCGACCGGATCGGTGAGACTGCCCTCGACCCAGGTGTTGGGGCCGAGTACGAGTTCGACGCCGTTCTCCCTGGCGTGCGCGGCCTTGGCGGCCAGGAATGCCTGCAGGTACGCGTCGTGGATGGCGTCGATGCCCGGTGTCGCCGGGCCGAGCGGTCCCGCACCGATCAGTTCGTCGACCGACCGCGCCGCCTCCCCGACCCGCCCGCCGTGCAGCAGTCCGCTGATCAGGTGCATCTTGTTGGAGAACTCGTGGCGCTGCGCGCGCAGCACCGTGCTCATCGACTGCACCGCGTCCAGTTGCCGGGTCAGCGATTCCACGTCGGTGCGGTCGCGCACCGTGAGCACCGCGCCGAGATCGCGCCCGTCCCGGACGACCCGGCGCGCGGAGACGATGACGATGTTCGCGCCGACCGTCGCCGAGGCGGGCTGCTCGTCGAGGTCGCGAAAAACTTCCAGCACGCGGGGCGTCAGCCCGAGCTCGTCCACCGGACGCCCGATGTCCGGCGCGACACCGAGCAGCCTGCGGGCCTCGTCGTTGACGAAGGTGGTGCGCCACGACGCGTCGACCGCGAGCACACCGCCGCCGATACCGTGCAGCACCGCGGCTTGGCCGCGGACCAGTTCGGCCAGCTCGTCCGGTTCCAGCCCGAGCGTGAGCCCGCGCCACCGGCGGGCGAGCAGGATCGAGCCGGCGATGCCGACCGCGAGCGCCACCGCGACCAGCCCGCCCGCGGTGCGCAGGTCGCCGAGCAGTTGATCGTGCACCGCGTCGGTGGCGATGCCGACGCTGACCGCGCCGACCACCCGGCCGGAACCGGGAGCGAGCACCGGGACCTTCGCGCGCACCGAGTCGCCGAGCGTGCCGCGTTCCTCGGTGATCGCCTCGCGGCCCGCGAGCGCCTCGGACGGATCGGTGCTGACGTGCTCGGCGAGCCGTCCGGCGTCCGGATGCGCGAGGCGGATGCCCGCGTCATCGGTGATCACGACGAACAGCGCACCGTTGCGCTGCGTCGCGTCCACCGCGAGCCGCTCGAGCGGACCGGCGGCCAGCTCCCGGCGCACGGCGGGATCGTCGGCGACCGCCCCCGGGGCGTACCGCCCCACCTCGGCGCGCACCACCGGATCGGCGGCGACCGTGCGCGCGACAGCCAGCGCGCGCTGGCCGTAGGCATCGCGCAGCCGCTGGTCGCTGAGGTAGCCGAACACCGCGAACGCGACACCGAGGGTCAGCGCGACGACCAGGATCTGCGACAGCAGAACCTGGGTCCGCAATCGCACGGCCCGCGCGCCCTCAGTGGCCATGGGCGCAGCATAGGCGCGAATGACCGCGCACGGGAGCGTGAGCAGAATGCACAAAACCTGCGAATCCCGCGTTTGTGGCGCTTGTGCGCACAAGCTCGGGGGTGTGACCCGGGACACGTACGTTCGCCCTACCCGATCTCGCAGGAGTAGGAAGCAATGACGCAATCACTCATCGAGCTGCGGAGCGCGACCAAGCGCTTCCCCGGCACCGGCGGTGGCATCCACACCGCCGTGCGCAATCTGAACCTCACGGTGCGGCCCGGCGAATTCGTCGCCGTCGTCGGCCCGACCGGATGCGGCAAGTCCACCACGTTGTCGCTGGTGTCCGGGCTGGAACCGGCCTCGGCAGGCCGGACGCTGGTGCGCGGCGAGGACGTCGACGGCATCCCGGACGGCATCGGCTACATGTTCCAGCAGGACGCGGTGCTGCCGTGGAAGAGCGTGCTGGACAACGTCGCGCTCGGCCCGCGCCTGCGCGGCGCGTCGAAAGCCGAGGCGCGCGCGAAGGCGTCGGGATGGGTGCGCAAGGTGGGCCTGGCCGGATTCGAAAGCTACTACCCCCACCAGCTGTCCGGCGGCATGCGCAAGCGCGTGGCGCTGGCGCAGACGCTGGTCAACGAGCCGGAGATCCTGCTGATGGACGAGCCGTTCAGCGCGCTGGACGTGCAGACCCGCCAGCTCATGCAGGACGAACTGCTGCGGGTCTGGGCGGGCACCAACGCGGCGGTCATCTTCGTCACGCACGATCTGGAGGAGGCGATCGTGCTGGCCGACCGGGTGGTCGTGATGACCGCGAGCCCGGCCACCGTCTGCGGTGACTTCCCCGTCGGCTTGGCGCGGCCGCGCAGTGTCGAGGAAGTTCGGCTGACGACCGAGTTCCGCGACATCTACCAGGAGATCTGGCAGACGCTGCGCGATGAGGTCGAGGCCGCACGCGCGAAGGGAGCCTCCCGTGTCGCATGACGTGCTGGCGCCCGACGCCGCCACACCGGTGGTGGAGAACGAGACCGAAGAGCAGATCCTGGCCAGGGTGCGCACCACCGCGCGGCGCGCACGGATCCGCACCTGGGGCCTGCGCGCCGCGCTGGTGGCGCTGTGGCTGGGCGCGTGGGAACTCACCGCCACGGCGTGGATCGATCCCTTCTTCTACTCCAAGCCGTCGCTGATCTGGGCGCGGTTGGTGGAATGGTTCACCGAGGGAACTCAATTCGGCTCGATCTGGCTGCAGATCTACACCACCGTGCAGGAAGCCGTGCTCGGTTTCGTGATCGGCACGGTGGCCGGCGTCGTGCTGGGCGTGCTGCTCGGCCGCAGCCGGTACTGGGCCGAAGTGCTCGCGCCGTTCATCAAGGCGCTCAACGCCGTTCCGCGCATCGTGCTGGCCTCGCTGTTCATCATCTGGTTCGGGCTCGGCCTGAGCTCGAAGGTCGCCACCGTGGTGGTGCTGGTGTTCTTCGCGGTGTTCTTCAACGCGTTCACCGGGGCGCGCGAGGTCGACGGCAACGTGATCAACAATGCCCGCATTCTCGGCGCGAGCCGCAGGCAAGTGCTGGTGTCGATCGTCCTGCCCAGCGCGACCACCTGGATCCTGTCCAGCCTGCATACCGCCTTCGGCTTCGCGCTGATCGGCGCGGTCGTGGGTGAATACGCCGGTGCCAGCAAGGGTTTGGGACTGTTGATCAGCAACGCGCAAGGCACATTCGACTCGGCGGGCATCTACGCGGGCATGATCGTCATCACGGTGATCGCGTTGATCGCCGAGTGGGGGATCGGCATGGCGGAGAACCGGTTGCTGAAGTGGCGGCCCTCGCAAACGACCTCGAACCACGGGATCTGATCATGAGGTATCGCAAGCAGCTGGCGCTCGTGGCCGTCGCGATCGCGGCACTGCTGACCGTCACCGGATGCCGGGACTCCCGCACCATTCCGATGGCCGACGGGCGGCCGCAGATCACCATCATGGTGGGTGGCCTGGAGAAGGTGATCTATCTGCCCGCCATGCTCACCCAGCGACTCGGCTTCTTCGAGCGCAACGACATCGACGTGAGATTGCTCGGCGAGCAGTCCGGCGCCACGGCCGAGACCGCGCTGCTCACCGGCGATGTGCAGGGGGTGGTCGGGTTCTACGACCACACCATCGACCTGCAGGCCAAGGACCAGTGCATCCGCTCGGTGGTGCAGATGTCCGATGTGCCGGGCGAGGTGGAGCTGGTGTCGAGGGCGGACGCGGACATCACCTCGATCGCCGACCTGCGCGGCAAGAAGCTGGGCGTGACCTCGCTCGGTTCCTCGACCGACTTCCTCACCCAGGCCCTCACCGGCCAGGAGGGCATGACGACCGCCGAGTACACCCGGGTGAAAGTCGGCGCGGGACAGACCTTCATCGCGGGCATGAACCACGACGGCATCGACGCGGGCATGACCACCGATCCCACCGTGGCGCAGATGGTGAACTCCGGGGAGGCGCGGATTCTGGTCGACATGCGCACCGAGGCGGGCACCCGGGCCGCGCTCGGCGGGCTGTACCCGGCGACGTCGCTGTACATGAACTGCGCCACGATCGACGCCCACCCGGACATCGTGCGCAAGCTCGCCGCCGCGTTCGTGCAGACGCTGCAATGGATCCGGACGCACACGCCCGAGGAGATCGCCGCGAAGATGCCGCCGCAGTACGCGAGCGCGGGCAAGGACCTCTACGTCCAGTCGATCCGCGACTCCATCGGCATGTTCAACGGCGACGGCCTGATGAAACCCGAAGGCGCGCAGAACGTGCTGGACATTCTCGGCAAGTACTCGAAGAACGTCCGTCCCGTGCGCGATCGCATCGATCTGTCCGAGACCTACACCACGCAGTTCGTGGAGGAGGCGTTGCGCGCGCCGCGCCAGTAGGCCGGTGACCACCGCAGAGCCGCCCGAAGCCCAGCTGTGCTCGGGCGGCTCGGCCGGTCGGTGCTCGAAGACGCTCACGTCACCGGGTTCGGTTTCGAGCGCCTGCCGGTCGAAGGTGAGCAGCGCGAGGAAGGACAACCCGCCCGCGACCGGAGCCGCTGCTGATCTTCTCAACCGTGGAGACACCCCACCATAGACCGACATGAGAGTTGGTCCCACAAGCCGGTGTACGCCACGGCGGACGAGGTGCGCGTGCATTATCTGATCGGATTCGCCGGGCTGGCGTGCTTCCTGCTGCTGGCATGGTTGCCAAGTACCGACCGCCGCGCCGCCGTCGGAAGGCTGCCGCGGATCGCGGTCCTGTTGCTCCTGCAGATCGCGCTCGGGTTCCTGTTGCTGAAAACAGGGATCGGGGGGACCGTGATCCGGGCGGTCAGCGACACTTTCGCCCATATCCTCGGCTATGCCGCACAGGGTACGGCGTTCGTGTTCGGCGACCTGCCGAGCGTCGGCGGCAGCGGGCCCGCCTTCCTCTTCGCGGTCCTGATGCCGATCGTGCTCGTCTCCGCGCTCATCGGGATCTTGCAGCACCTGCGGGTGCTGCCGTTCATCATCAAGTACCTCGGTCTGCTGCTGGCATGGGTGAGCGGCTTCGGCAAGATCGAATCGTTCAACGCGGTCGCCTCCGCCATCCTCGGTCAGTCCGAGGTGTTCATCTCGCTGCGCGCCATGCTCGACGACATCCCGCCGCAGCGGATGTACACCCTGGCGGCCTCGGCGATGTCGACGGTCTCGGCGGGCATCCTCGGCGCCTACATGCAGCTGATCGACCCGAAGTACGTGATCGCGGCCATCGTGCTGAACATGCTCGGCGCTTTCGTGGTGTGCTCGCTGATCAACCCCTACGCGGTCACCACCGCCGACGACGCGCGGCTGCTCGGCGAGGAGATCTCCGACAGCCGCAAGGCGCAATCGTTCTTCGAGATGCTCACCGAATACATCTTGGTGGGTTTCAAGGTGGCCTTCACCGTCGCGGCCATGCTGATCGGATTCATCGCTCTGCTGGCGATGATCAACGGAATCTTCGCCGCCCTGTTCCACGGCACCACGTTCCAGGATCTGATGGGGCACATCTTCGCCCCCGCCGCCTGGCTGACCGGCATCCCGTGGGACGAGGCGGCGGCCGCGGGCCGGTTCATGGGCACCAAGCTGGTGTCCAACGAGGTGGTCGCCATGCAGGAGTTGAACCGGCAACACGGGGGACTGTCCGACCGCACCGTCGCGATCGTGTCCACCTACCTGGTGTCGTTCGCGAACTTCTCCACCATCGCCATCGTCACCGGCGCGGTCCGCAGCCTCAGCGAGAAACAGGGCAGCGTCATCGCCCGCAACGGCCTTCGCCTGCTCTACGGCGCCACCTTGGTCAGCTTCCTGTCCGCCACCATCGTCGGTCTGCTGAGTTAGTATTGCAACGGCAGTCGCCGATTGCGTCACTAGTGACGTTTTCCCTTCAGCGGCAACGACTTCGGTTCCGGTGAACCAGGCAGATCATTCCTTCGCTCGATGAGCTCGATACCGGTGAATTCACCGAGCCGCGCGCTGGTCTTGCCCTCCGAAACCTGACGCACAATATCGCGGAATTGCCATAAAACGGTTCCGGACCGGGGTGCGGTATCCTCGATGGTGCGTGCGTAAACAGGGTCGAGCAATCGAATTCCATGCGCTTTGGGCAGATTCCAATACGGAATCATCGGCGAGAGATGGTGATCCAGGTGGTATCCCTCGTTGTGTATACCCAGGAAATGGTAGGAGATCGGCCCCAACGCGCGATGGCGAGTGGTATGTAGATCTATGCTGTTATTTCCTACCAGGGGGAAATGTTCCAGCAATGCCATGTACCAGTTGATCAGTGGGAATACGAACAGCAGCGGGATGATCCAATACAGCAGGAATTGGGTTCCGTAACCGGTTGTCGAGCAGAGCAGGCCCAGCGTTGCCAGATAGCACACCACTGCCAACCCGGGGCGGACCTCGTCCCGGGTCCCGGAGAGTCTCAACTCCTTCACGATGGCCGACGTCTCCCGGCCCAGGAGCGGCATCACCATGTGACGCCATACGAACTCGGCGCCGGATTGCGGCTTGTACAAGCCCGCGGTGATATGTGCCCGAAAATCCGGATCTGTGCGCACATCGCCGAAACTGCCGTGATGATCGCGGATGTGGCTCCGCCGGAACGCGTCGAACGGTTGCAGGATCACATACCCCGAGAACCATGTTCCCAAAAATCTGTTGACGCGCTCGTTCGCGGCCAGCGTCCCGTGCACCGCCTCATGAACCAGTGTCGCGAGCGCGCGCTGCCTGGTTGCGATGGCAGTCAGTCCCACGGTGAGATAAACGAGCCACCATATCCACCCTGATAGCTGCTCGCACACGATGACAACAGCCGCGATGACCGCCCAGTCGCCGATCAACGCCAACGGCCCGTGCCAATTGTCGAGCTGCCGGAGTTTTTTGATCTCATTGTTGATCTCGGGGGCGAACCTGTAGCGAGGTACTCGACCAGGAAGTGGAGCGATGCCATCGCTTTGCCGTTCCTCGGGCAACACTGCATCCTTGCTGCGGCTTCCCGCCGCTGACGAATCCGCAGCCGATCGGTCGTACACGACCGGATCGGCGCGTGAGGTGAAAGGGTGCGGGAGTCCTCGATGCCGCGGCGATGTGAGCGGTGACTCGGCGCCGCCGGAGGGGGCCCGGTACTGATCACCGATCAGACCACCTTCGATGCCGAGTCGCGTGACGGAGCCACATCGAGGGTCTGTCCTGTCGTCGGTGTACTCGTCTCCATTCTGGGTGATTCGTCGACTGGCGGGTGGCGAACAAGCGTCGGTCGAAGGCCCGCGGACCCCTCGATCCTCTTGGCGCGCTTGCTTGTTCGAAAATGGTTCTCCATCCTACCCTCGAGCGCGGGTTCCGCGGCCGGCTTCGTCATCCGCGCCCACAGCCCGCCCACGCCGACCGGGATCACTCGCAGTCATCCCCGCGAGCCGCCCGACCCACCGGAGAATCCGGAGTCACGATCATGGGGTCGGCTGATGTCGTCCGACAAGCGGGACCGGCAGAGGGTGGCTCGAGAGAGGCGTGGCATCGCACTACTGCGTCGCCGGCTGCCGCCGTGTCCGGCGATTGCACGACATCGGCTTGGCCGACAGCGCGCGGCAGCGCCATCCCGAACTCCCTACGCTCACCTGGGACGCGATCGTGGCGACGGGCGGGTGGGGCGACCGACGATTCAGGCGTTGGCTTCCTCGGTCGCCCGCAGTTCGGCCTTCCATTCCCGGAAGCCTTCCTCGGTGCGGCCGCGGCGCCAATACCCGGAGATCGACGCCGCCCACTCGGCGGGAACGCCTCGATCCCTGCGGATGTAGCGCCGCAGATCCTTCATGACCGCCTCGGCCTCGCCGTGGATGAACACCTGAACCTGCCCGGGCGCCCACGACGCGGCACGGACGGTTTCGGCGAGCACTTCGCCAGGGGACCGGACGCCGCGGTGCAGCCAGGTGAACTCGATGCCGTCCGGCTTCTTCAGCGGGAGTTCGTCGTCGGGACCGGCGACCTCGACGAACGCCAGGCCGGTCGCTTCGGCGGGCATCGCCTCGAGCGCGGCGGCGATGGCGGGCAGCGCCGCCTCGTCACCCGCCAGTAGATGCCAGTCGGCGTCCGGGCGCGGGGAGTAGGCGCCGCCCGGGCCGTACAGGTCGATGGTGTCGCCGGGCTCGACCGCTGCTGCCCAGGGTCCCGCGAGGCCCTCCGCGCCGTGGTAGACGAAATCCACCGCGATCTCCCCGGCAACGGTGTCCACCGATCGGACGGTGTAGGTGCGCAACACCTCGTTCCCGTCCTGCGGGAAGATGAACTTCACATACGAGTCGGTGAACTCGCTGGGCCGGAACGCGGCGAAGCCGGGGCCGCCGAGGTGCACCCTGATCAGGTGCGGGGTCAGCCATTCCGTGCGTTGCACCGTGAGGGTGGTGCGGGGACGTGCCAAGGGAACCTCCGATAAATGTTATTAGGATTGCCTTACTTACCCTACTCGTGTTCGGCTCAGGGTGCGGCCAACCGCTGACGGCGCGCCGCGCGGGCGAAAAGATGATGCCCATGACGCAGTCCGTGCCGACACCGACCCACGCCGTGCAACAGCGCTACCGCGATCCTCGACCGGTCGAACCCGCGCAGTGGAATCAGGTCCTGCAAGTGCTGCACGAACACCGCTCGGTGCGCCGCTACCTGTCCGACCCGGTGCCCGATGCCACGCTGCGACTGCTGATCTCCGCGGCGCAGTCCGCGCCGACCTCGTCGAATCTCCAGGTCTGGAGCGTCATCGCGGTGCGCGACCCGCAGCGCAAGGCACGCTTGGCCGCGCTCGCGGGCGACCAGGCCCACATCGGGCAGGCGCCGGTGCTGCTGGTCTGGACGGCCGACTTCGCCCGCTTGCGCCAGCTCGCCGAAGACCGGAGCGCGCCGCTGGAGGGCGCGGACTACCTCGAGTCGAGCTACGTCGGCTTCATCGACGCCGCGCTCGCGGCGCAGAACGCGGTCGTGGCGGCGGAATCGCTCGGACTCGGCACCGTCTACATCGGCGCGCTGCGCAACAAGCCGGAAGAAGTCGCCGCCGAGCTGGGCCTGCCGCCGCAGGTCTTCGCCGTCTTCGGCTTGGTGGTCGGCCACCCCGACCCCGCCGAGGACACGCGGGTGAAGCCGCGTCTTCCGCAGGAAGCCGTGCTGCACCGGGAAACCTACGATCTGGACGCGCAGCGGGCGCACGTGGCCGAGTACGAGACCCGGGTCGCGGAATTCTATGCCGAGCAACAGCTGGCGCATTCCTGGACCGACCGTGTGCTGGCCCGGCTGGCCTCCGCGGCGGCGCTCAACGGCAGGCACCGGCTGCGCGAATCGCTGACCAACCACGGCTTCCGGTTGCACTGACCCGCCTCACGCCGCGACCTTCTCGGTGAGCAGCTCGAACGATCGGGCGCGGTCGTCGATGTCGTAGACCAGCGTGTTGATCATCAGCTCGTCGGCTCGCGTGCGCTCGAGCAGGTCCGCGAGCTGGCCGCGCACCGTCTCCGGCGAGCCGAGCAATTGCCCGGCCCGGCGCTGCCGGATGAACGTGCGCTCGTGCTCCGACGGGCGGAACGCGGCCGCCTCCTCCGGCGTGGCCAGCGCCTGCGGCGTGCCGCGCACCAGGTTCAGGAACGCCAGGTCGCGCGGACCGGCGAGGGTATCGGCGCGCTCGTCGGTGTCCGCGCAGATCGCCGCGACGGCCACCATCGCGTATGGGCGCTCCAGGCGCTCGGAAGGCCGGAAATGCTCGCGGTAGAGCGCGAGCGCGGGCTCGGTGTTGTCGGGGCTGATGTGGTGCGCGAAGGCGAACGGGAGCCCGAGCACCGCGGCCACCTGGGCGCTGTAGCCGCTGGAACCCAGCAGCCAGATCTCCGGTTCCTCGCCGCGACCCGGCGTCGCGGTGATGCCGCCGGGATCGGCGCCGCGGAAGAAGCCCAGCAATGCGGCCAGCTCCTGGGGGAACGATTCCGCCGACAGTCCATCCGCGGTCCGTCGCAGCGCGCGGGCGGTCGCCTGGTCGGTGCCGGGCGCGCGTCCGATGCCGAGGTCGATCCGGCCGGGATGCAGCGCGTGCAGGGTGCCGAACTGCTCGGCGACCACGAGCGGAGCGTGATTGGGCAACATCACCCCGCCGGAGCCGACCCGGATGGTCGAGGTGGCGGCGGCCAGGTGGGCCAGCAGCACGCTGGGCGCCGAGCTGGCGATGCCGGGCATATTGTGGTGTTCGGCGACCCAGAAGCGGTGATAGCCCAAAGCCTCGGTGCGCCTGGCCAATTCGGTGGTCGCGTCCAGCCCCTCACGGACGGTGCGGCCGGACTGCACCGGCGCCAGATCCAGTACGGACAGCGGGACGTCGATCATGGGTCTCCTCCACAGTGGCGATCTCCACTGCCAACGCCGCCCGTCCTCGGTGTATTTCGCGGCCGCCTCAGCCGCGTGCGATCGTACGGAAGACCTCGATGGTCTCCTGCTCGTCCTGAGTGGTGCCGTGGTCGCTGAGCTTGACGATGACGGTGCCAGTGGGCGGGTCCACGTAGACGTACTGGCCGTACACGCCGACGGCGGTGAGGTCGGCGCCGTCCCCGCCGGTCGGGTGCCACCATTGCGCGCTGTAGGGCCAGACGCCCACCTGGTGCGGCGCCGGCGTGCGGATGCGGTCGAGCCAGGCAGGCGGCACGATCTGCGCGTCGCCGGCCCGTCCGCCGTCCAGCACCAGCCGGCCGATCTTGGCGAAGTCGCGGGCGGTCGCGTTCAAGCAGCAGAACGCTTTCTCCTGGCCTCCGGGGCGATCGAGGTTCCACAGCGCGTCGTCCTCGGCGCCGATCGGCGCCCAGATGTCGCGCTCCAGCAGCTCGGCCAGCGGCAGGCCTTCGACCCGCGCCAGCGCCATGCCCAGCAATTGGGTGTCCACGCTGCGATACTCGCCCGCGCTGCCCGGAGGGAACCGCAGGCCGTGGTGGTCGCGGACGAATCCGGCCAGATCCTCGGTGAGGTACATCCGGGCGGTCCCCGTCAGCGGCAGATATTTGTTGTAGTTCTCCGATACGTCTACCCCGGAGGCCATGTCCAGCAGGTCGCGGATGGTGACGCTGTCGTACTCGCCGCCGGTGGTCAGCTCGGGCAGGATCTGCACCAAGCGGTCGTCCTCGGTGAGTTTCCCCGCAGCGACGGCTCGGCCGGTCAACAGCGACACGATGGATTTCACCACCGACCACGAGGACTGGCGGGTGGTCGCGGTGAAGCCGTCGCGGTACCACTCGTGTGTCACAGCGCCGTCGCGCAGAACGAGGAAAGAATTGGTGTGCGTGGTGCTGAGGAAATCGGCTATCGAGAGCTTCGAGCCCTTCCAGGGCACTCGGTCGGGCAGCGGCCGCGGTGCGATCGGCAGGGGACGCGGGGTGGGGGAAGCGGCCACCGTCCGGCTGTCGAACAGCGCGCCCTGCGTCGACGGCGGGTCGGTCAGCAGGCGCAGCAGTGTCGGCGGCGACGGGATGTGCAGGACGGTCGTCGTCGCGAACGCCGCGCCGACCAGGACGGCGACGATCACGAACAAGACGACGACGGCGCGCGGCGCGAAGCGGCCGGGTCGCCTGCGTCGGGGTGCTGCTTCGGTCATGACAAAGGCCCCATCGGTAGGGGTTCCGATGATGGCATGCCCGACGCCGGTCCGGTAAGTCCGCATTTGCCGCGGCGGTCGGCCCGGAGCCGACGCGCGCGCCGGCCGGGCGGTAGCGTGACCCCCCGGGCCGGACCGTGCGATGATCCGACATCGTGTTCCGGCGTACCGGCAGGCGACCGGCGCCGCTGCCCAGCGAGGGAAGGACCGCAGTATGACAGCCTCCGACCGTCACCTTCAGGACGCGGGACCCTCGGATCCGGCGGACGGCGGGGACTCGGAGGGCTACGCGCGCGGCCTGAGCCCGCGCACCATTCAGATGATCGCCATCGGCGGCGCGATCGGCACGGGCCTGTTCTACGGCGCGGGCGGCGCGATCGAGCAGGCCGGTCCCGGTCTCATCCTGGCCTATCTGGCGGCGGGCCTGGCCGTCTTCGTGATCATGCGGGCGCTCGGCGAATTGCTGACCTACCGGCCGATCTCGGGCAGTTTCGCCGAGTACGCGCACGAATTCCTCGGCCGCTTCGCCGGTTTCGTGACCGGCTGGTCGTACTGGGCGGTGTGGGTGGCCACCTGCATGGCCGAGATCACCGTGGCGGGCAAGTACGTGGAGTACTGGTTCGACATCGCGCCGTGGCTCACCGCGCTGGTCGTGCTCGCGGTGATGTTCTGCGCCAACTTGATCTCGGTGCGGCTGTTCGGCGAGGGCGAGTTCTGGTTCTCCACCATCAAGGTGACCGCGATCGTCGGCATGATCCTGCTCGGCATCGGCGTGCTGCTGTTCGGTTTCGGTCATGCGCCCGACCCCACCGTCACCAATCTGTGGGCCGACGGTGGCGTGTTCCCCAACGGCCTCGGCCAGTCGCTGCTGGTGCTGCAGATCGTGCTGTTCGCCTACGTCGGTGTGGAATTGGTCGGCGTCACCGCCGGGGAGGCGCGCGAGCCCCGCAAGACGCTGCGCAAGGCGATCAACACGCTCCCCTTCCGGATCGGCCTGTTCTACGTCGGCGCGCTCGTGGTGATCATGGCGGTGTCCAGCTGGCGCACCTTCCACGCGGGCAAGAGCCCGTTCGTGGAGGTCTTCGAGCAGATCGGCATCCCCGGTGCGGCGGGCATCGTCAACTTCGTGCTGCTCACCGCGGCACTGTCGTCGTGCAACTCGGGGATCTACTCGACCGGCCGGATGCTGCGCACCCTGTCGCTGCACGGCGAGGCGCCCGCCCGGCTGAGCAAGCTGAGCGCGAACGCGGTGCCCCACACCGGGATCACCGCGTCCGCGGCGGCGATGGTGATCGGCGTCGTGGTCAACATCATCTCCCCGGACAAGGCCTTCGCCTACATCACCTCGGTGTCGACCATCGGCATCATCTTCGTCTGGGGCGTCATCCTGGTCTGCCACCTGCTCTACCGGGCCAAGGTGGCCCGCGGTGAGCTGCCCGCGAGCGACTACCGGCTGCCCGCCGCGCCCTACACCACCGTGCTGGCGCTGGCGTTCCTCGGGCTGGTGGTCGTGCTGCTGCTGTTCACCGACAGCGGGCGCACCGCGCTCGTCGTCGGCATGGTGTGGGCGGTGCTGGTGTCGGCCGGGTACCTCGCGCTGCGCAAGATCGGTGACTCCAGCACCGTGACCGACCACGTGCACACCAGCTGACGGGCGGTCTTCGCTAGGCGGCCGCGAAGAGCGCGACAGCGCCGACCGTCTCCACCACGCCGTAGAACCAGGTCGGGTAGAAGGCCGTCCGCTCATCGAGCACGGCGGACACCACCCGGCCGACAGCCATGCCCGCCAGCGCCGCGCCGACCGTGACCATGATCCCGCCGCGCAGCGATCCGAGGTCCACAGCGGCCACCGCGAGCACGGCCGCCATCGCCAGCCCGAAACCGCCGTAGACGGCGCGCACTTCGTAGCGGGCGCTCGCCTCGGTGAGCCGGACGCCGAACGGCCGGATCAGCGCGGCGGGCGCGGCGAGTGCGTACACGCCCATGCCGAGGAAGAAAACACCGACTACTCCGCACACTGCCTGTGCCACTGCGACCTCCAACTCTCCGGTTCGGTTCGGAAAGCCCAGCTTGCGCCAGGGCAGGGCCAGACGCTTCCGAAAACCCGCTGCCTCGAGTCGTGTCGGCGCTCGCCTGGCCTGCGGGCCTGCTTCGGGAGTCAGTCGGTCGCCGACCGCCGGGGCATCATGGCCGCGGCCACGACCATGACCACGGCCATCGCCGCGATCGTGACGAAGACCAGATGCACCGCCGAGGCCAGTGCGGTGGGCAGCGGGTGGTCGGTGTGGCCGACGCGCGAGTTCACGATCGCGCCGAACACCGCGACGCCCACCGCGCTGCCGAGCGAGCGCGCGAACATGTTGGCGGAGGTGACCACGCCCCGTTCGGTCCATTCGGCGCTGGTCTGCGCCGCGATCAGGGTCGGGGTCGCGACCAGGCCCATGCCGGTGCCGATGACGAAGCACGACGCGGCGACCTGCCACAGCGCCGAGTGCTGGGTGATCAGCAGCGTGCTCGCGGCGCCGAGCGCCGCCAAGCCGCTGCCGATCAGGGCGGTCGCGCGGAAGCCGATGCGCAGGTACACCTTTCCGGCTTGGGACGCGGCCAGCGGCCAGCCCAGCGTGAGCGCGCCGACCGTCAGGCCCGCGACCAGCGCACCCGTGCCGAGTACACCCTGGGTGAAGGTCGGCACATAGGAGGTCGCTCCGAGCAGGACGGCGCCGATCAGCACCGACACCAGGCTGCTGGCGATCACCACCCGCCGGGTGAACACCCACAGCGGCAGGATCGGATTGCGCGCCCTGCGTTCGACCAGCCCGAACAGCACGAGCAGGAGCACGCCGCCCGCGAAGATCGCGACGCTCACCGGCGAGGACCACGCCCACGCCTGGCCGCCCTCGAGCAGTCCGAGGATCAACGCGCCCGCGCCCACCGCCAGCAGCGCCGCACCCAGGTAGTCGACACTCTGCCTGCGTCGCGGCGCGGCTTCGGCGAAATTGCGCACCAGCATCCATCCGGCCAGCGCGCAGAGCGGAAGATTGATCAGGAAGATCCAGCGCCAGCTGACATACTCGGCGAACAGGCCGCCCAGCAACGGGCCCGCCACACTCGACATGGCCCACACGCTGGCCAGATATCCCTGGACCTTGGCGCGCTCCGACAGCGTGTACAAGTCGCCCGCGATCGTCATCGTCATCGGCTGGATCGCTCCGGCGCCGATGCCCTGGACGGCGCGGAAGACGATCAGCCCGAGCATGCTGGTCGCCACGCCGCACAGCAGCGAACCCAGTGCGAACATCGCGATCCCGAACAGGATCACGGGTTTACGGCCCACGGTGTCGGCGAGCTTGCCGTAGATCGGCACCGTCACCGCCTGCGCCAGCAAATAGATGGAGAACAACCAGGGGAACTGCGCGAAGCCGCCGAGGCTGTCGGTGATGGTGAGCACCGCCGTGGCGATGACCGTCGAGTCCAGCGCGACCAGGGCGGTCGCCAGCATCAGCGAGCCGAGGATGGCGCCGCGCTCGGATCGGAGCCCTACCGACGCGGTCACAGTCTCGGTCGCCACCGCGGCCCCTCTCGTTCGCCTGTCTAAACACCTCGAACGACCGTATCCGCCCTTCGACTATTCCCGCATGCGGATTTCTCCTGCCCGGCGCGGGCTGCCCACCGGGGCGGCGGTCCGGTGAGCAGCCCGGCCGAGGCGGCGGCGCGACCGTAGTCGGTGGCCGGCACCCCGAATCACTGGGGCAGATCCGCCCCGGTCGGCGGCGGCTGTGCGTCGAGGACGGCGAGTTCCTCGTCGGTGAGCAGCCGCGAGCGGATCAGGAATCGCACCCCTTCGGGCGCTTCCAGGGAGAATCCGCTGCCACGGCCCGGCACCACGTCGACGGTCAGATGGGTGTGCCGCCAATACTCGTACTGGTCGGCGCTCATCCAGAACGGGGTGTCCGCCGCCGGGTACCCCAGCAGCACGTCCGACGCGCCGACCCGGAATTCGCCGCGTGGATAGCACATCGGCGCACTGCCATCACAGCAGCCGCCGGACTGATGGAACATCACGGGGCCGTGCTGCTCGATCAGTCGGCGCAGCAGCGCGTGCGCCGGTCCGGTGAACTCCACGCGGCCGGCCGGATCCGGCATCAGAAGAATCCGAGCTTGTCCGGCGAGTAGCTGACCAGCAGGTTCTTGGTCTGCTGGTAGTGGTCGAGCATCATGCGGTGGTTCTCGCGCCCGATGCCGGACTTCTTGTAGCCGCCGAAGGCGGCGTGCGCGGGGTAGGCGTGATAGCAGTTGGTCCACACCCGGCCCGCCTTGATCTGACGGCCGAGGCGGTAGGCGGCGTTGATGTCGCGGGTCCACACTCCCGCGCCGAGTCCGTAGAGGGTGTCGTTGGCGATCTTCAGCGCCTCGTCGACGGAGTCGAACGTGGTCACCGACACGACCGGCCCGAAGATCTCCTCCTGGAAGATCCGCATGTCGTTGCGCCCGGAGAAGATCGTCGGCTCGACGTAGAAACCGCCGGGGAACTCGTCGACCTTGCGCGGGCCGCCGCCGGTGAGCACCTCGGCGCCCTCCTGGCGGCCGATGTCGATGTACGACAGGATCTTTTCGAACTGGTCGTTGCTGGCCTGTGCGCCGATCATGGTGGCCTCGTCGAGCGGGTTGCCGCTGCGGATGGCTTTGGTGCGTTCGATGCACCGGGCGATGAACTCGTCGTAGATCGAGGAGTGGATCAGCGCGCGGGACGGGCAGGTGCAGACCTCGCCCTGGTTGAGCGCGAACATCACGAAGCCCTCCACCGCTTTGTCGAGGAAGGCGTCGTCGGCGGCCATGATGTCGGGCAGGAAGATGTTGGGACTCTTACCGCCCAGTTCGAGCGTGACCGGGATGATGTTCTCGCTGGCGTACTGCATGATCAGCCTGCCGGTGGTGGTCTCGCCGGTGAAGGCGACCTTGGCCACGCGCGGGCTGGCCGCCAGCGGCTTGCCTGCCTCGACGCCGAAGCCGTTGACCACGTTGAGTACTCCCGGCGGCAGCAGATCGGCGATCAGCTCCACGACCTTCAGGATCGAGGCCGGGGTCTGCTCGGCGGGCTTGAGCACCACGGCGTTTCCCGCGGCTAGGGCCGGCGCGAGCTTCCAGGTGGCCATGAGGATCGGGAAGTTCCACGGGATGATCTGCCCGACGACGCCGAGCGGTTCGTGGAAGTGGTAGGCGATGGTGTCGGCGTCGATCTCGCTGATGCTGCCTTCCTGGGCGCGCACCGCGCCGGCGAAGTAGCGGAAGTGATCGACCGCCAGGGGCAGGTCGGCTGCCAGCGTTTCCCGGACCGGCTTACCGTTCTCCCAGGTCTCGGCCACCGCCAGCGCCTCGAGGTTGTCCTCGATCCGGTCGGCGATCTTGTTGAGGATGTTGGCTCGTTCCGTGGTCGACGTCGCGCCCCACGCGTCGGCCGCCTGGTGCGCGGCGTCCAAGGCCAGCTCGATATCGGCGGCCGAGGACCGCGCCACCTCGCAGAAGGTCTGGCCGTCCACCGGGGAGGGATTCTCGAAGTAGCGGCCTTCCACCGGGGCGGTCCACGCACCGCCGATGAAATTGTCGTAGCGCGTGGCGAATTCGACGACGCTGCCCTCGGTTCCCGGCTTCGCGTAGCTCATGGCGGGTGACTCCTCGCTGGTTGCGGACGTGATGCACACGGCGCGGCGGCCGTGATGCGGGTCACTATGCCCCGCGAGGGTTGACGAAACGTTGAGGCGCGCGAGCTCAGTCGCGCAGCGCGCCGTGCAGCCGGGCGGCCGCCAGCGCACGCCGTCCGTCGCCCGCGGGAAGCAGGCGAAGCGCGTATTCGTGGATCTCGATGTCGTGCGGTGCGCGCTCGCCGTAGCGCAGCGCGTACTCGACGTTTCCGCTGGACAGCACCGCGGTGCGCAGGCCGACCGCCAGGTACTCGCGCCACTGCACGATGCCGGGGGTGTCCGAGTCCGGCAGCAGCGGCCCGCGATACAGCTCGACCGCCGTGGCGGTGTCGCCCGCTTCGAGCGCGGCGAGCACGTCCACGGCGTCACAGGACAGTGGGCTCACCAGCTGATAGACCCGGCTGGTGATGTCGCCGCCGGTGGCGCGCCGCAGGTAGGACATCTCGGATTTGAGCGTGCTGGCCCCGACCGGCCGGTCGCCGTACACCGCGAAGTGCAGGCGCTCGTGGGTGAACCCCTCGGGTTCGAGCGCCAGCAGGGTCAGGATCTCCAGGTGCCTCGGGCGTAGCCGCACGGGGGCGCCGTCACGGATCAGGCGGGCGGCGCCGAGACAGGTCAGCCGGACCCCCGGCGTGGCCATGCGGTGGTGCAGCTTGGTCTCGATGGCGGTTACCAGGGTACGGGCGGTGGACATGGCCAGTGGGTGCGCGCGATCCCAGGTGGTGGACAGATCCAGCACGCCGAGCTGGCGACCGTCCGCGGCGCGGATCGGCGCGCAGTAGCAGACCCAGCCGTGCAGGGCGGCGACCAAGTGCTCGGCGGAGAACACGGTATGCGGCCGTGCGGTGCGCAACGCCAGCGACAGCGCGTTCGTGCCCATGTGCGCCTCGTCCCATCGGCCGCCCGGCGCGAAGTTGACCTGTTCGGCGCGGCGGCGCATCACCGGACCGCCGTGCGACCACAGGATGGTGCCGGTCTCGTCGGTAATCGCCGCGACATAGCCCGCGCCCTCGGTGATGTCGCGCAATTGGTCGGTCAGCTCGGATACCGGTGTACGCAGGGGGGACTCGGCCCAGCGGGCGGCCACATCGGCGTCTGCGTGGGGTGCGTGCTCGCACGCCGGATCGACGGTGCGCAACGATCGCAGCCACGATTGCGCGACCTCGCTGCGCAGCGCGGAATCGCCCTGCGGTGTCCCGGCGGGTATCCATCGAGACCACTCTTGTTCCAGTGCAGCGCGTCGCTGCGAGAGGGAACTGCGCTGTGCCATCTCCGCGGATCCTGTGTCTTCGCTCCGATCGTCTCCGTGCCCTCCCATCATGCCCCAGCACACGGCTGGGCATTCCGTTTCGGCGCGACGTCCACGGGTCTGGACCAACGACGGTCGGACCGCCGCGTTCCCCTCGGGCCGACCGGCGCGAAAGCGCGCGGACACCCAGGCAATCCCGGCGGCGCGACCGGCGATCGGTGTGCGACCGGCCTCCGGCCGCACACCGACTCGGCCGATTACGGCGTGGAGAAACCGATCAGCGCCCCGATGCCCGCCCCGATCGGAACGGTGACCAGGGCGCCGACCCCGCCGAGGAAGAAGCCGATCACGGCGCCGATCCCCGCGCCGATGAGAGCGCCGATACCGGCGTTGTACTGCTTGCGCGCGAGCGTGTCGTCCTCACCGACGAACTGGGTGAGGCGCTCGGAGGTCGCGGGCGCCCCGACCGGCGTCACCGTGAGGGTGCGGCCCGCATCGGTGATCGTGGGCGCCAGCCCGTGCGCCGCGCCCGAGGCATGGAATGCCAAGGGCATGGTCGCGACGACCTGTCCCGTCCCGTTACGCAGTTCGACGGCGCCTGCGTCGGCCGTCAGCGCGAAGGTGCCCGCGTCGAGGGTGGTGACCACCCCCGTGCCGTCGGCGGCGGGAGCCGAGGTGAAACCGATTCCTTGCTCGACGCCGTGCACGCTGACCTGCGCCGGTGCCGTGGGCTGTGCGTGCGCGACACCCGTCGCTATTCCGGTGGCTCCGACCGCCAGTAGGGCGGTTGCGGCGAATCTGTTGACTCTCATCGTTTTTCCCCACATAGTCGTGTCGGCCACGAGTGCCGACGAATCCCCGAGATGCCGGTTCTCGGCCCCACCCATTCTGGCCGCAGGGCTTTCGCGAAGCAATCGTTCTGCGAATTTCACGAAGAATCGGTGACGCGCTCGCATCGGCGCGCTACTGAATTACGCACGGGTAGTGCTTGTTTCGCTGCTCGATTCGGCCGAATTGCAGAATGTGTGCTGATTCGTTTGATGCGGTGCGGAATTCGGGCGGTGGACCCTGATATCTCCGGAAAAATTCAGGCCTGGCAACCGAATCGAGCCGAGTTCGTCGCCAGAGCGCTGTCGGCGTGCTGGGTTTACTGAGGCCCGGTCCGAGATCGGAGGGTGAACTTCGCCGCTCGGGTGGTCGCTCGGCGCGAAGCCGCGATTCGAAGCCGCTGCGGGGTTGCGGCACTCGATATGGGGATCGCGTCGGTGGGTGTGGCCGCCGGGCTCGGGGATCGATTCCACCAGGTGCCAGACGATTCCGGGGCCGCGCCGGTGCCGAGCCCGGCCGCGATCACGGCGCCGGGGCGGCGGCGCGGAGCCGGAATCATCTGGCGTGCCGCGGGAGCGCTCCGCTCAGAACGCGCTACCGGTGCCGGGCAGCATCCAGGCAATACCGGGCCAGATACCGAACGGACTGCCGTAGAAGCCGAACGGGTTGCCCCCGTAGCCGTAACCGCCCCAGCCACCGTAGCCGCCCCAGCCGCCGTAACCGCCCCACCCGCCATGGTGACCCCAGCCGCCGTGGCGGTGCCAGCCGCCGTGGATCTCCTGGGCCTGGCTCACCTGCGCGACGGTCGGCTGCTGCGCCATCGCGGGCGCGGCGACCGCGGCGACGGGGGTCAGTGCGAGCGCGGCGACCATCGCCACGCGGACAACCGCTCGCCGGGCGCGTCCGGTCTCGACGTCGTGAATCATCGGTACTCCCTCACTTCGGTACGTCTTCGTCCGGTCGGTGACCGATTCGGAGGCCATCGACCCAATCTAACCAATGTATATCGTACCGTTGAACAACGGTACATTCAATGTGGTTCGGTCGTGCGAGAATTCTCCCCACGGAGCGTCGCCGCTCGTGCCGGGTGGTCGCGCTGGGTAGCGTCGGGGCAGCGGACCACCCGAGAAGGAGTCGACCGATATGGCTACCAGTGCCGATGTGCTCACCGACGCCTACGAGCGAATCAAGGAGATGGTGCACGAAGCGGTGTACGGGCTGGCGGAGGACGACCTCGTGCACCGAATCGATCCGGGCGCCAACTCGATCGCGTGGCTGATCTGGCATCTGACCCGCGTGCAAGACGACCACCTCGCGGAAGTGGCCGGAACCGAGCAGGTCTGGACGGCGCAGGGTTGGTACGACCGCTTCGACCTGCCCATCGACGCGGCAGCGACCGGCTACGGTGACCGCCCCGCCGACGTGGCGGTCATCCGGGCGTCGGCCGAATCGCTGACGGGCTACTACGACGCGGTGCACGAACAGACGCTGCGCTTCGTCCGGAAATTGACCGACAGCGATCTGGACCGCGTCGTCGACGTCCGGTGGGATCCGCCGGTGACGCTGGGTGTGCGGCTGGTCAGCGTGATCTCCGATGACCTGCAGCACGCGGGCCAGGCGGCATTTCTGCGCGGCGTGCTGGAACGGACGGAGTAACCGGCACCGGGAAGTCGTCGACCCGTGCGCCGCGCTCGCCGTGCCGTAGGTTGATGCCGCGCAAGCCGAATGTTCACAGAGAGTGGCGTCGTGGTCGTGAAGAGTGTTCTGGTCGGTGTCGCCGTGCTCGTTCTCGTGGCTGTCGTTGTGCTCACGATCGTCGGCGCCCACTGGTATCTCTGGCGGCGGCTCGTGCGGGACACGACCGCGGCGGGTTCCCGCGCGCGGCGCGTCGGCACCGCCATCGTGCTGGCCTGGCCATTGCTGCTGTTGGGCGCGACGGTGGCGGAGCTGGCGTCCGCTCCGTTCGCGGTGGTCCGGATCATCGCCTGGCCCGGCTATCTGTGGGGCGCGTTGTTCGTGTACCTGCTGCTGGCGCTGGCGGTCGGCGAGCCGATCCGGATCCTCGCGCTGCGCCGGTTCGATCGGTGCCGGGCGGTACCGGACCAGGGGTCTCCTGCGGAGATCGGTTCTGTCCCGGAGTCTGCTGTGGGGACCGGTTCCGAAGACGCCTCTGCCGTGGGAAGCGGTTTCGCGCCGGCGTCCCTGCCGGACACGGCCGCTTCCGCCGTTGCCGCCGAGTCCCCGAAGACTCGCCTACCGCGCCGCGTCTTCGTCTCGCGTGTGGTGAGCGGCGCCGCGGTCGCCGCCGCGGCGACCACCGTCGGAATCGGCGCCTACGGCGTCCTGGACGGACCGAGTGTCAAGCGCGTCGCCGTGCCGCTGGCGAAGTTGCCGCGCAGAGCCGACGGGTTCCGCATCGCGGTGGTCAGCGACGTGCATCTCGGCCCGATCCTGGGGCGCGGCTTCGCGCAGCGAGTGGTGCGGAGGGTGAACGACACCCAGCCCGACCTCATCGCGGTCGTCGGCGACCTGGTGGACGGCAGCGTCGAGCACCTGCGCTCGGCCGTCGAGCCGCTGGCCGGGCTGCGTGCCCGCTACGGCGCGTTCTTCGTGACCGGAAACCACGAGTACTTCTCCGGCGCCGAGCAGTGGGTGGAGCACGTTCAGGAACTCGGGATGCACCTGCTCGCGAACGCCCGCACCGAGCTGCCCGGGTTCGACCTGGCCGGGGTGAACGACCTACAGGGCGAACGCATCGGGCAGGGACCGGATTTCGGCAAGGCGCTCGGCGACCGCGACCGGGCGCGCACCGCGGTGCTGCTGGCGCATCAGCCCGTGCTGATCGAGGACGCGGTAGCGCACGGCGTCGATCTCCAGTTGTCCGGCCATACTCACGGCGGCCAGCTCTGGCCCGGCGATTATCTTGCCGGGCTGGCGAATCCGACCGTCGCCGGGCTGGAGCGATACGGTGACACGCAGCTGTACGTCTCCCGGGGAGCCGGGGCGTGGGGTCCACCGGTGCGGGTGGGCGCGCCGTCGGACATCACCGTCGTGGAACTCGTATCGCTCCGGGCTTGACCGCGACTGTCGCGGTCAGCCGAACAGTCCGCCCAGCACACCGCCGCTCTGACCGGCCTCCTGTCCGCCGCCGGTGCCTCCGACGAAGCCGCCCGGCGGCAGCTCCGACGGTTGCACAATGACGAAACCGTGTCCGGAGAACGACAGTGTCATCCCCTCGCCGGTGCTGCGGCCCATCAGCCTGCCCAATCCGAACGAATCGTTGCGTTTGATGCCTGTCTGCAGGCTCGATGACCAGGCCACCGCCGCCTGCGGGTCGGCGTAGGTCGGCTGGTCGACGTTGAGTACCACCGGCGTGCCGTGGGTGGTGATGGCGATGCGGCCACGGCCGGTGAAGACGCAGTTGAACAACCCGGCGTTGCTGGCGAATCCGGCGGCGCCCTGCACCATTCGGATGTCGTAGCGCAGGGTGGAATCGAAGGCCAGCACGTTGGCGCCGTTGATGGTGAGCCCGTCGGTGCCGTCCAAGTCGATGGTGTGCACGTCGGCGGCGCCGTTGGCGACGAACAGGTCACCACGCCCGGACACCTTCATCAGCGGAACGCCCTCACCGGTCAGCCGCTGCTGGATCGCCCGGCCGATCCCGCCCGCGCCGAGCGCCTGGAATTGCAGGTCGCCCTGGTAGGCGACCATCGATCCGGCGCGAGCCATGACCTCGCCGTTGACGGCCACCTTGATCATCTTGCCGCCCTGCTTCTGGATGCCCGCGCCGGTGACTTCGGCGTGGCTGGGGGCGAACAGTTCGCTCTGCATCGGCAGCGCTCCTTGCTGAGGTGAGTGCATCGGTGGTGGCGGCACCGCGGCGGCCGGCGCGGAATAGGCCGGTGGCGGTGGGTAAGAAGGCGATGGCGCGGGCTGGTACGCCGGTGGCGGTGGTTGATTCGCCGGTGGCGGGGGAGGTCGATAGGCGGGCGGGGGAGCGGGCGCCGGAACTCGCGGGGCCGGCCGATTCGCCGGTGGGGGAGCCGCAGCGGGCGCCGGGGCCGGTTCGTCGTCGATGCTCACGCCGAAGGCCGTCGCGATTCCGGCCAGTCCGTTGTCGTAACCCTGCCCGACCGCGCGCACCTTCCACGCGCCGCCGCGACGGTAGATCTCCACACACACCACGGCGGTCTCGGTGCTCAGCCCAGTCATCGGGAAGGCGAGCGTGCCCGAGGGGGACGCGATGGTCGCGCGCAGCGACCCCGCGGACGCGAAGGTGGGCGGGCCGTTGCCGTCCAGGCTCGCGGTGACGACGACGCGGTCCACATCGCCGGGCAGCGCGCTGGTCTGGATCTCTACCACGTCGCCCGCGCCTTGGCCGTGCCGGTAGGTGACGCCGGGGGCGACCGGTTGATTGAAGAACACGAAATCGGCGTCGGAGCGCACCCGCCCCGCCGAGTTCAGCAACAGCGCCGAGACGTCGACGGGGGCCGAGCAGGTTACGGTCACCGTCAGCCGGTCGCCGGGCGCGGGGCGGTTCTCACCGCGGGCGAGGTCGGTCACGGCAGGCCGTCCGATCCGCGGCGGCGCCGTCGGGTTGACATGCGATTCACGGGCTCCAGTGTGTCGTGCGTCCGCAAAGCGCGCCACAGGCACACCGGGTCGTGCATCGACCAGGCGCTTCGAGTCGGTGCGCGGGTCGGTCCAGCGCCGTCGGCGGACACATGGTGTTCGCGCGATCGGACGACAGATGTCGGCCGGAGGCTCCGAGTCGGGACCGGGCCCACTCCGGCGGCGGAACACCGGTGGTTGGGCCCGCCTCGGCCGACGTGCACGCGGTCGGGCGCTCACACGCGTCCGGGCCACTGCGGCGGCGGGGCCCCGGAACGCGTGAGAGCCCGGCCGTGTGGACCGGGCTCACGTGATGGATGCGGGTCAGAGGACTTCGGCGTACATGGTGCCGTCGAGGATGCCGAATTCGACCTGCCCCGGGAACAGGGGCAGGGCGCCGGTGGCGTGCTGGGTGTGGTTGAGCGCGATGGTCTCGGTGGCCCACCGGTGCAACGGCTCGGGTAGACGCAGGACCCGGTGGTCGGTGCAGCGAACGTACGGATAGGTGGTCTCGCCGGGCCGGGCGAGCGGGTTGTGGATGTCGAGGGCGGCGATGTCCAGGACCAGGCCGGTGTGCTTGGCGGAGGCGACGGTCGGTGGCTGCAGTTCGATGTCGTCCATGACCGAAGACGGTAGCTCGAAGGATGCCCGATGCGGGTGATTCCACGCGAATGTCCCTGCTATTTCACGGGAGGCGGCGGACGGCGAGGTTCATCGAATTGGGTGAACCCCACCGCTACCACCAGCGATCGCGGCAGGCTTGGGCATACCGATGCCGCGCCGGATGTCCCGGAGCCACCGGGACTGTGCCGAGCCTAAGCGACGCTGAACGTTCGCGGGGCGTTTCCGGGGAATCGGCGGACGTTGCCGCCCGGCCCGGATCCGGTGGCGACCGGCCGGTAACCGACGTCGGGATGTCCGATTCCCGGTGCGGCGGCTTACTATGCCTGCGGCGTCAAAGAAGCTGTGCGCGTTGAGTATCCGGCACGGCTGTGTGCTGTTCGGTTTTTCCTTCAGGAGGGTAAAAGACGTGCTCTACGTAGTCATCGCGGCCATTGTCGTCGCGTTGTTGGCCGTGTCGGCCGTGGCGATGGTGTGGGATCCGCGCCGTCGTACGGAGTCGGACGAGTACGACTACGAGTACGGCATGGACGAGGACGGCGTCGTGCCGGACGAATATGCCCGGTCGGGCAGTGTCGAATGGCCGCGCAAAGAAAGTGTCTGACCGGCGGTCAGGGCCGCCCGGAAGGCGGTGACGTAGCTGGTGCTCAGCCGAGTATGGCTGGGCACCAGCTATTTTCAGCGAACTCCTGGCCGTTCGGCGAGGCCGGTCACGCCACCGTGAAGTCGCGCCACGATGCGTGCAGTCCCTGTCCGCGCAGGGATGTGCTGTGTCCGTCTTCGATCGGATGCAAGGTGATGATGCCGAAACCGATCTGCACCGTCTCGGGCAGCTGCGGCGCGCGGGTGGTGTACACCGGGGCGTCGTCGACGTACCAGCCTGCGGTGCCGGCGGCCCGGTCGATCGTGACGGTGTAGCGGTGGAACTCGCCGGGCTTGATGTCGATCCCCGCCAGCGGCGCGTGCACCACGTGGGTGAACGCTTCTTCCGCGGGAACGACGCCCGGCACGAACAATCGCTCGTGGATGGCGTAGGCGTGCTTGCTGGTCGCGATCAGGTCGAAGACCTGGGCGCTGCTCATATCGAGGACGTTGAACGCGGCGAAGCCGTCCCGGTAGTCCTCGCCGGTGGCGCCGATATTCTCCGCCGCCATCTCCACCGTGAAGGTTCGTGGACCGCCGGTGAGATCGAACGTTTCGGTCGACACCAGCAGATGCTTCGGATTGTCCAGGATCTGGACGTCGGCGTGTGACCGGGTGAAGGCGTCGATCCGGACCGACACGGCGCCCTCGCCGACCTCGGTGCGGGCGGCCGGGTCGGCGTAGCGCCAGCTCTGGCCGGGCCCGAGCGGGACTTCCAGGTAGCGCCACCGGTCCTCGCGGAGATCCGGTCCGTTCAGGTCGTCGTAAGTCATTGGGGCAGTCACCTTTCAGCCGTGTCGTCCGGCGGCGTCATCCGATAGGTCGTCCTCGGTCGCGCGGCGGCGCAGTGCGGTCACGACGCCGTTCGACGAACCGGACTTGTAGCCGACGCCGCCCAGCAGCAGACGTTCCTCGGTCAGCCGCGGGCGTATCGCGGGGCCCATCGGCCACCAGTCGTCGAGTTCGACCAGGCCGGGCTCGATCAGTTCCAGATCGCCGAAGTACGAGGCGATCTGCTCGCGGGTGCGGTACCAGCCGGAGCCCAAGCCCATTCCGGTGAAACGCCGCTGCAGCTCGACGGCCATCTCGTGCGCCTCGCCGCCGTCGGCCGGATCGTAGAAATGCGTGATCGCGACGTAGGAGCCCGCGGGCAGCGCATCGATGTACTGACGCATGATCCCGGTCGGATCGAGGTCGTCGTCGACGTGATGCAGGATGCCGCACAGGATCAGCGCCAGCGGCCGGGTGAGATCGAGGTGCCGGGTGACGTCGGAGTGCGACAGCAAGGTCTTCGGCGCGGTGAGATCCGCGGGCACGAAATGCGTGAACTCGTTGCGCTCGAGCAGGACGCGGCCGTGGATGTTGCACACCGGGTCGTTGTCGACGTACACCACGCGCGCAGTGGGATTCTGCTGTTGGGCGATTTCATGGGTATTGCCGACGGTCGGCAGCCCCGCGCCGATGTCGAGGAACTGGTCGATGCCGACGGTCCCGGCCAGATAGCGCACCACGCGGTGCAACCAGCGGCGATTCATGCGGGCCACATCGCTCTGCCGCGGCGCGACTTCGGCGACTTTGTCGCGCACGTAGCGGTCGACTTCGTAATTGTCCTTGCCACCGAGGGTGGCGTCGTAGACGCGGGCGATGCTCGCGCGTGTCGTATCCACGCCTACCGGCGCGCGAACACCGGTCCGGGGAGCGTGCTCGGACATGGAGACCTCTCTGTAGTTTCCGTCGCCTGGCTCACCAGCCTAGAGTCCGCCGAATCGGCGGGCAATGCGTGCGGATGCGTTCGGCGGGTGCTGATTTCGTGGACCGACGGCGGTCTCGCCGACCACGACCGAGCATACGAACCGGTCGATACTCATCGGCCGATCGCGGTGGTGACCGTTGGGGTTTCACGCCCTTTTTCGTCGTCGCGCGGTCGATACCGGTGACACCGAGGACGCCGGTCGGCTCGTCCTGGATGTCCTGCTCGTTGATCTGCGCCTCGTTCGCTGTCATATCGGGGTCCGTGGTGGGGGACGGGTTCAGGTTTTGCGGCCGACGCCGCCGAGGATGAGCCGTTCGTCGGGCCACGGCGTGCGCAGCGCGGGGCCGCCGGGCCACCATTGATGCAGCTCCACCAATCCCGGTGCAACCATCTCCAGCCCGTCGAACAGCGCCTGGATCTGCGCGCGGGTGCGCCACCGGCCGGTGCCCAGACCCCCGTCGTGCAAGGCCCGCTCGGCCCTTCTGGCCAGGACATGCAAATGCTCGTTCTCGTCGGCAGGATCGAAGAAGTGGCTGATCATCACGTAGGAGCCCGGTGCGAGACGATCGATATACCGCCGCATGATGCCGGCGGGGTCCCGGTCGTCGTCGACGTGGTGCAAAGTGCCGCACTGCATCAGCAACATCGGGCGGGACAGGTCGAGGTAGCGGTCGACCGCGAGGCTGTCGAACAGATCCGCAGGCCGAGTGAGGTCCAGGTCGAGGAAATGGGTGCGTTCGTTGGCTTCGAGTACCTCCCGCCCCCGGGCGACGCAGGCCGGGTCGTTGTCCACGTAGACCACCGCGACCGCGGCGTCGAGTTCCTGGGCGATCTCGTGGGTGTTCTTCTGCGTGGGCAGCCCGCTGCCCAGATCGAGGATCTGATCGATGCCCGCCGATTGGGTGACGTACCGGACCACCCGCTCGAGCCAGCGCCGATTCGCGGCGCCGACGTCGTCCTGGTGCGGCACTGCCCGCTTCAAGTGCCGGTAGGCCTGCCGGTCGGATTCGTACCAGTCCGTACCGCCGAGGGCGTAGTCGTACACGCGCGCGATGCTGGGTACCGCCGGGTCCACACCCGCTAGGCGGGTCGATCCCTCTGCCGACGTCATGGCGCTCCTCCTCCGCGTGGCCACCGTCGGGGGCGACTCTACGCATACCTCCGCGGGATCGCTCGGGATTGTGGGCAAGATATTGCGTTGGCACTCTTGCGAATACATGTTTGCGCCCCGGCGTTCCGGGCACGCGCTCGCGCCTGGACCGCCGCCCGGGAACGGCCTAGTAGGATTTGCAGCCGACGTTCAGACTGCTGTGATGGTGGAGGCACTACGCCCCGCGGTCTAACCCCCGATCGGCCGGAGGCATGCATGAGCAACGACGAGGACGCCGGTGACAACGCGGATCTTCCTGCCGCAGAACGTGGTCCGACCGTCCTCCGGATCGCGCTGGGCAGCCGGTTGCGACAGCTGCGCGAGGGCTGCGGAATCACCAGGGAGGCCGCGGGCGACGCCATCCGCGGGTCGCACGCCAAGATCAGCCGACTGGAACTGGGCCGGACCGGTTTCAAAGAACGTGACCTGCGCGACCTGCTGAGCCTCTACGGCGTTGTCGACCCCGCTGAACGCGAAACGTATCTCGAACTGGCTCGCCGGGCCAACGACCCGGGCTGGTGGCAGCACTACAGCGATCTGCTTCCCGCGTGGTTCGAGACCTACATAGGGCTCGAACAGGCCGCCACCACGATCCGCACCTATGAGGCGCAATTCGTGCCCGGTCTGCTGCAGACCGCCGATTACGCGCGCGCGGTGATCCAGCTGGGCAATACCGACGAGACCGAACGCCGCGTCGCCATTCGCATGCGCCGCCAGCAGATCCTCTACCGGGCGGACGCCCCGACGCTCTGGGCGGTGATCGACGAAGCCGCGCTGCACAGGCCGGTCGGCGGGGTGGAGGTGCTGCTCGAGCAGATCGAGCATCTGGTCACGATGGCCGACCGCCCCAGCATCCGGATACAAGTACTGCCGTACTCGGCGGGCGGGCACTCCGCCGCGGGTGGCCCGTTCAGCATTCTTCGTTTCCCGGAGCCCGAGCTGGCCGACATCGTCTACACCGAGCAGCTCACCAGCTCGCTGTATTTCGACAAGCAGCGCGATGTCGAGCTGTACATGTCGGTCATGAACCGCATCAGCGTGGAGGCGCTGTCTCCGGCCGAGAGCGTCGGTTTCCTACGCGAGTTGCTCTGCGGTATGCGCTCGGGCGAATAGGACGCGATCGGCGGCGCCGAGCGGGCCGTACTCGCGTGCGGCTTGCGCGGGGAGTTTGCTCGGAGCATTGTCCTTCTCCGCGCAGGTGGTACTGCGCACTTCCGGGGGCGGGTCCATACCTGCCGTTTGAAAACCGGGCGGTCGGATCGAATCGGGGGGTGGCGGTGAATTGTGGAGCACCCGAATCGAATCCTCGTCCGGAGGCGTGAATTCTGTTGTCGTCGGCGGTAACTCGTCGAAATGAGATTCTCGGAGGATAACGGTTCGGCATCGCCGAACTTCATCCGATGCTCACCTGTTATCGATCGGCGTCCGTTCACCTCGATCTTCGAGTATTTGGAGACCGGTAACGCCAATGCACATGCACGCGCGCATGTACGTACCGATGGAAGATCACCGAGGCGACGCGGCCTCCGTAATGTGGCAGGATCCCTGTCGAGGTCGGGGTCTGAGGATAGGCTCGGGCAGCGGCTGGTTCGGCCACGGCGGCCCCAACGCGAGTTGGGGTCGCCGGCGGAGCCGTTACGAATCGCTCCGATATTCGGATTGCCGGAAGTTCACGGTGTCAGCACAATCCGGATCGGATCGCCTTCCTTGTTCGCCAACGCGTGAACCGCTTTGTCCGCTTCGGCCAGCGGGAGCACGGCGCTCACCGACTTGGCGAAATCGATGAGATGGGCGCGACGAAGGCGCACAAGTTCGAGCACATGATCGGGTTCGGAGCCGTAGTGTCCACGCAGCTGCTGCTGGCGGAAGCTGAAGATCGACCTCGATCAACACCTGGCCGGGCCCTGGAGTCGGCGCCGGCACCTCCTCCAGGCGGAACCGCTGTCCGTCGGCGGCATGTGGGAACAGTCGTCCAGCAAGCATGTCCTCAACTCCTTCTACGGCGCTCGCCGGTGCGGTCAGGGCGTCCAGGTGATGCGGCCGCCCTCGAAGTCCTGGGCTTTGCCGTTCTCGAAGTCGTATTCGTCGCTGGTGGGATAGCCGTAGCGTCCGGCTTCGCCTGCCGCGGCCTCCCAGGCCTCACGGATGGATCCCCAGACGACGTGGGTGCCGGTGCGCGGGGAGGAATAGATGGCTCCGCCGCCGAAGAGGTTGTAGCGGCCGTTGCCCGCGCGGGCGGGGGATTCGTCGGTGATGGGGAACCCCAACGGGCTGCTCTCCCACCCGTAGGAGCCCCATTTGTCGCGGATCACGCCACCGATCTGATGCGCGGCGGTGCCGAGCGACCAGTAGATGGACCCGTTCTGGAAGACGTTGTAGCTGCCCGGTTTCGAGGGTGTCGCCGCTTCCCGCGCCACGGGATAGCCGAGCGCTCCGTTCTCGTAACCGAGATTGCCCCATTTGTCGCGGATCGCCCCGCCGACTTGATGGGCTCCGGTATCCGGGTGCCAGTAGATCGAGGAGCCGCGCTCGAACGCCTGGTAGCGGCCACCGCGTGCAGCGGGCGAGTCGGGTGTGACCGGGTCGCCGAAGAACGCGGGCCCACCGGCCTCGTCGTATTCGACCTCGATCGCCCCGCCGACGTCGTAGGGGCCGATCGGGCGTGCCGCCGCATCGGTTCCGATGCCGGTGAGCAGAGTGCCGAGCGCGGCGGCGATGGCGAAAGCGCCGCGGGTGATCGAGCGGTTCGGGCGACGGTGCCGTGCCAAAGTGAACTCCTGTGCATCTCGGGTGGGTGCGGGATGGAGCTGAAGCTGTGGTCGGCGTAGCGAAGATCAAATTACCTCGCCGCGTCCGGATACGGAGGAATACGAGGTAGTCGAATGGCCGGATGTCGTGCCGCCGGACAGTTTGCCGTGAGCGGCCCATCCAAGTCGTCCGGGGCTCCGAACAAACTGGCGGTGCTACCGTGCCCACGGTCGCGCCTTCTCGGATACGGCGCCGCCGGGGCAGGGTGCCCGCACCTCTGACCCGGCGGCGTGTCCAGCCCGAAAAGGTTTCCGGCCAGGGGAGTCGCGATCAGAGCTGTGCCTTGATCTTCGCGGCGAACTCGTAGCCGACCTGCCATTCGCCGACGGACGGGGCGAGGATGACGCGCGCCGCGCCCGCCTCGGCGTAGGCGGCCAGTTGCTCGGCGGCCTGACCGGGATCGGTCGCCAAGGGGGGCGCCACGATCGTCACTTCGAGCGGTGGGCGGCCGTATTCCTCTGCGAGTGTCGTCAATTCGGCAAGGCTTGCGCCGACCTGACGCGGATCGAGTCCGATGGCGATCCAGCCTTCGGCGTATGCCGCGGCGCGCCGTCGCGCCCGTTCGCCGTCACCCGCGACCAGCACCGGCGGCATGGTTGCACCCGGTGCCAAGGTGGCCTCGGTGCCATCGGGGAGTACCGCGGGCCGCCCGGCGACCAGATCGGGCAGGACACGCAACGCCTCGTCCGTGCGACGGCCGCGCTCGGCGAAAGACGAGCCCGCCGCCCGCCATCCGGTATCCCCGTGCGCCGGGTTGCCGGTGCCGACGCCGAGGATCAACCGGTCGCCGGAGACGTACTGCAGTGTGGCGATCTGCTTGGCGGCCCACGCGACCGGCCGCAACGCGAGCAACAGGACGCCGTAACCGATGCGGACACGATCGGTGACGGCGGCGGCGGTGGCCAGTACCACGGTGCTGTCCAGGATCGGCGCGCTGGCCACGAGATGATCGGTGGACCACACCGAGTCCAGGCCGATCTGCTCGGCGAGACGGGCGGCGGCGCGCACGTCGCCCAGGATGGGGCGCGCCGGATCGGGCGTCGAGGTGGGCAGGATGATGCCGATTTCCAAGGTCATGGTCACGACGCTACGAAGCCGCGGCACTCGCGCCAATGTTCCGGTCGCTCGAGTCGATATCCCCGACGCTCATCTCGAAGCTGCTGCCGGAAGCAGTGCCTCGACCAGGGCGCGGGACCGGGCGGCCGGACCGGTCGCGCCGAAAGCCTGTGTCGTGGCGTAGACGCCCTCCATCACCAGCATCAGCTGATCGGCCAGCGCCTGCGGGTCGGCGACCGGCGCGGTCGCCGCGAGTTCGCCGACCAGCGTGCCGAACTGAGCCCGCACCCAGCTCTTCATCGCGACGGCGTGTTTGTGGCCGAGCACGTCGCGGTCCGGGAATTCTCCGAGCGCGATGAGAAACGGACAGCCGCGACAGGATTCGGGGCGCACCTGTTCGGCCAGGGCCTCGAACAGGGCCAGAATGCGCTCGCGCGGGCCGTCCCCGCTCGCCGCCGTGGTGAACCACTCGCGGTAATGGCGGTCCTCGCGCTCCAGGTACGCGGCGACCAGATCGTCCTTGGAACCGAACAGCCGGTACAGGGTGGGCGGCGCGACGTTCGCCTCGGCCGCGACGCGATCCACGCCGGTTGCCCGAATCCCTTGTTCGTAGAACAACTCCCGCGCGACGACCAGGATGTGCTCCTTGGTTTCCGCGGCGGCTCGACGTTTCGGTTCCACGGGAATAGAGTAGCCGCTGTCAAAGATGTTAGGGAACGTTACCTAACTATAGTGCGGGAGTGCATCATGACTGATCCGAACGGAAAGACCGCCCTGGTGACCGGCGCCTCGCGCGGGATAGGCCGGGCCGTCGCCGAGCGGCTGGCCGCCGACGGCGTCGAGGTGGCCGTGCATTACGGCACCAACGAGGAGGCGGCGGAGCAGACGGTGTCGGCGATCCGGCGCGCGGGCGGCCGGGCGTTCCCGGTGCGGGCCGAACTGGGTGTCGACGGCGATATCGACCAGCTGTTCGGCGAACTCACCGCGGGGCTCGGCGACCGGCCGTTGGACATCCTGGTGAACAACGCCGCGATCATCGCCTACGAGGCCACCGTCGAGCGGGCCACGCCCGAGGACTTCGACCGGCTGTTCGCGGTCAACGTGCGGGCGCCGCTGTTCATCGTGCAGCGGGCGTTGCCGTTGTTGCGCGACGGCGGGCGCATCGTCAACATCTCCTCCGGTGTCACCTGGTTCGCCACGCCTGAAGTCGTCTACGGGATGACCAAGGGCGCGCTCAACGTGTTCAGTCGCTCACTGGCCAACACCCTCGGACCGCGCGGGATCACCGTGAACACGGTCTCGCCCGGCATTACCGACACCGACATGAACTCCTGGCTGCACACCAACGACGGCGCGATCGCGGGCGTCGCGGGCATGACCGCGCTGGAGCGCGTCGGCAGCGGCGCGGACATTGCCGACGCGGTGGCCTTCTTCGCCTCCGATGACGGGCGCTGGGTCACCGGGCAGACGCTGGAAGTGAACGGCGGCTTGTTCCTGGGGCCGAAAGCGCCGTCCTGGTGATCGCCGGACACGGTCGAGCGCGGGCGCCGGGCGCCCGCGCTTGCGGTTAGGGTGGGCGGATGGTCGAGTCGACGCGAATCGTGCTTGCTTCCCGGCCCGTGGGTGCGCCCACCCCGGAGAATTTCCGGACAGAGACCGCGCAGCTCCCCGCTCCGGCCGAGGGTGAAGTTCTGCTGCGCACCCTGTACCTGTCGCTCGACCCCTACATGCGCGGCCGGATGAGCTCGGCCGAGTCTTACGCCGAACCTGTGGGGATCGGCGCGGTGATGGTCGGCGCGACCGTGGCCGAAGTACTCGAATCGCGCGACCCGTCGGTGGCGAAAGGCGATGTGGTGCTGGCCTATTCGGGCTGGCAGAGCCACGATGTCGCCCCCGCGCGCGGTGTCCGCAGGCTCGCCCCGGCGAAGGCTCCGGTCTCGACCGCCCTCGGCGTGCTCGGCATGCCGGGATTCACGGCCTACGCGGGATTGCGCAAGATCGGCAAACCGCAGCCGGGTGAGACGCTCGTGGTCGCCGCGGCCACCGGGCCGGTGGGCTCGGCCGTCGGCCAGATCGCCAAGATCGGCGGCGCCCGCACGGTGGGCATCGCGGGTGGCCCGCGCAAGGTCGCCTACCTGAACGAACTCGGCTTCGACGTCGCGCTCGATCACCGCGCCCCCGATTTCGCCGAGCAGCTGGCGGCGGCGGTCCCCGACGGCATCGACGTGTATTTCGAGAACGTCGGTGGTGCGGTGGCCGACGCGGTCTATCCGCTGCTGAACACCTACGCGCGCGTGCCCGTCTGCGGGCTGATCGCCAACTACAACGCGGCAGGCGCTCCGGACGGCCCGGACCGGCTGCCCGCCTACTACGGTCGCATCCTGACCAAGAGCCTCACCGTGCGCGGATTCATCCAGACCGAATTCGTCCGCGAGCTGTACCCGGATTTCCTGCGTGAGATGGGTGAGTGGGTCGCCGAGGGGCGTGTGCGCTACCTCGAGGACGTGGTGTCCGGCTTGGCCGCCGCTCCCGAGGCGTTCATCGGGATGCTGGAGGGCCGCAACTTCGGCAAGGTGGTCGTGCGGGTCGCCGACTGATCAGCGTGCCGCCGCGCCGCCGCCGATGCTGAGATAGATCAGCATCAGGATGAACAGGAACCAGCCCGCGCCCTGCCAGATGGGCCAGGTCCGGCCGTGGCGCCACTGCACGTAGGTTTCGACGAACGCGCCGATGCCGCCGATCAGCAGGACCACCGCGGGCCCGAGTACCACGGCGACCTGGGCGGTGCTGTCACACAACAGTCGGTCCGCGTCCGCGCACTCGCGCTGGGCGGCCCACGCCAGGCTCAGCAGGAAGACCAGCGTGGCGGTGGCGAGCACCGAGGCCACGTAGGTCGCCGCGCGGCGGAACCCGCGCGGATCGTGCCAGCGCTTCTCGACGTCGTCGACCATGTCCACCACCTCGCCCGTCCGGCGGCCGCCGGTTACCTCCGACGTGATTGCCGCGCGGCGGCGGCTCAAACTCCGCTCAGGGTTTACGCCCGACGCCCGCCCAGTACCAGGCGGACCGTGCCCCGGCCGCAGCGGCATCCGTGTCCGGACGCCAGGCGTCGACCGCAACGATGCCCGGCTCGACGAGTTGCGTTCCGGCGAAGAAGGATTCCACCTCTTCGCGGCTGCGCGGACGGAACGAGATGCCGGCCTGTTCGGCGGCGGCCGCCGCGCGCGCCATGGCCCGCTGGTCGAAATCACCGGTGGAATGGGTGAGCACCAGATAGCTGCCGGACGGCGCCGCCTCCAGCAGCCGGCCGACTACGCCGTGCGGATCGTCGCTGTCGCGGAAGAACATCATGATCGCGACCAGCAAGATCGCGATGGGCCGGTCCGGGTCGAAGGTGTCGGCCAGGACGGGCGCGTCCAGGACGGCGCGCGGATCGCGCAAGTCGGCCTCGAGGAAATCGATCCTGCCCTGCGGTGTGCTCGCCATCAGGGCGCGGGCGTGGGCGAGCACGAGCGGGTCGTTGTCGACGTAGACCACGCGTGCGGCCGGATCGATCCGCTGGGCCACCTCGTGCGTGTTGCCCGCGGTGGGCAGGCCGGCGCCGATGTCGAGGAATTGATCGATCCCCGCCTCGCCGGCCAGATGGCGCACCGCCCGGCCGAGGAACGCGCGATTGGCGCGGGCCATGTCGCGGATGGCCGGGATGTGCATGGCGATCGTGTCGCCGAGGGCGCGATCGGCGGGGTAGTTGTCCTTGCCGCCGAGCCAGTAGTCGTAGACGCGCGCCTCGTGGGCGAGGCTGGTATCGAGCTTGGTCGACGACCCGGCGCGCACCCGCGCGTGACCGTTCGGCATGCGACTCCTTCCCAGGCGACGCCGGACAGTGCCCGGCGCGGCACCGCTATCGCCTCCCGAACGACGACCTCGCGCTATCGATTACGCGTCAACAATAGGCTGGCGCACCCGCGCCAGGCGGCTATTCGACCGGATCGTCCCATTTTCCGGGGACCTGGTCGGCGGTCGCGAACCTGGCCGAGGTCTCTTGTGCGGTGACCTTGCGAGCTCGACGAAGAACGCCACGCGTTCGGGGATCATCGGCGTCGTGGGCTCGCGCGGACCGAGGGCGAACCGGCAGCGGCCCGCAGGATCGAGGATACGCGGGCCGACGGCGCGGAAACGGGGTCGATTTCCTCGTCGTTGCAAGCGTATGCCGTGCGAGTGGCGACCGAGCAACGGCGGGCCCGGTGTCGGAAAAGGCCCGTTCATCGTGTCCGAGGAGATGTCAGCGCGGCGAGATACTCGGCCGCCCGCCGTGTCTTTCGGTGGAGCGCAGCTCGAACCAATAGGCTGCGACAACGGTGGCGTAACCGGCGACGACGGCCGTCGCGGTGACGATCAATAGCGTGATGAGCAGTGGAATCAAGAAAGCGGTGTGCATTGTGCCCTCCCCGCGGTCACGGTGATCTCAGCGGAAGGTTCGGCGCCGCACTGCACCGACATCATGTCAGCCCCTGCACTCAATGAAATCGTAGAGGCCGCAGCGTCGTCCGGCACGACGGGAGGCTGTGAGTTGAATCATGGGGATAACGGTGTGTCGCCGGGAATAGACCTGCGCTGTACGGTCTAATCGATCTTGTCACGAGTTTCCCGGCGAACCACCGGGAAACAGGACACGACCACGACACGGGACCGCCGGATCGGCGGCCGTGAGCGTCGCAGTGCCTGTGGCGCGCCGAATCCTCGGTAGCGCAGCTCTTTCTCTCGAATCTGTCTCCGGCATCACCTCGGCATGCGAAAAGGAGCACGAACGTGAGCATGATTCTGGCCGCGCTGCACGACACCGTGATCGCGCAGGCGCAGCAGTTCGAAAATCCGACCGCGGAAGAGCCGCCGCTTGCGGACAAACTGATGCAGATGGGCCGCTATTTCACCTGGCTGGTCCAGCTGTCCGGGATCACGGCGATCACCTACGGCGGCGGCCGGTTCGCGTGGGAGAAATGGAACGGCGGCAGCCTCCAGTCGCCGAAGATGGTCGCCAGCGCGATGGCCGGGGGCGCGGTGGCGACCAGCGCGGGCACGATCATGAACTCGATCATCGGCTGACGCGGGCCCGGACTCGTGACGCGCCGGCCCGACGTCGATCGTCGGGCCGGCGCTCGCGTCTCGGCGGCAGGATGCTCGCAGGATCGGCCCGCGAGACTCTACGTCTGTACGCCGAGCACCCGTGCCCGGCCGAAATCGAAGCGCTGCATGACGATCAGCTCAGCCGGCCCAGATGGGTAGCTTGCCCCACAGCTCCCGCGCCAAGCCGAGCGCTTCGGGGGTATGTCGGTGGTGGAGGTCGAGTCGCCGGCGGGTGCGACCCGGCCGCCGAGCCATTCGGAGACCTGGAGCCCGCCCCAGCGATCGGAAAGAGTGTGGATAAGACGACCACCGCGCCCGATCGTCGGGGTTGTCACCGGACGAGGTTGCCGACGCCGCACTCGACCAGCTGCGGTGGTGGGGCACACGCCTTGCGCGCGGCGCGAGCCGAGACGCCGTTCGTGCGGTAGAAAGCAACCGCGAACCGGGTCCGTCCGACGGTGACGGCCCGACCGTAGACAAACCCGTAAGGCGGCGACGACCGCCGCACTGGAGAAAAGGAACACCATGGGCACCATCGCAGTTCACGAGTTCATCGCACTCGACGGGGTATACGAGGATCCGTCTTGGACTTTCGAGTACGGGTTCGACCCGAAGATGGGGGAGACCCTCGGCGCGATCACCTCGGCATCGAAGGCGATCCTGCTGGGCCGCACCACGTTCGAGATGTTCGCCCCCGCTTGGTCGACCCGCACCGTCGACGACGATCCGGGCGCGCCGTTCTTCAACGACACGACGAAGTACGTCGTCGGCGCGCGGGAACCGCGGGTGGAATGGGCCAACAGCACCCGCCTCGGCGCCTATGACCCGGAGGTCATCCGCAACCTCAAGAACGAGGTCGACGGCAGCATCTACGTCAGCGGCAGCGGCACACTGGTGCGGGCGCTGCTCGCGGACGGCTTGGTCGACGACCTGCACCTGTTCGTCTATCCGATCGCGCTCGGCAAGGGTAAGCGCCTGTGGGGCGACGGCGTCGACGCGACCAAACTGGCACTCGAAGAGCACGAGGTCTACGCCAACGGCGTCGTCCACCTCGGATACGGCCCCGCCGAGGCCTGAAACGCGGAAGGGCGGCCCTTCCGGGCCGCCCGGGTGGTCCTGCTCGCCGCCGGTGTGGCGAGCGGAGCCGGATGTCAGCGCCCTCCGGTGCAGTAACCCTCGGGGGTGTACTGGCACGGGCGCTCGTTGCGTCCCTGGTATCCGCCGTGGTTGCTGCTGCGGGCGCGCTCGCCCACCCCGGAACCGCGCTTGTCGGCCGGGTTGTGCGAATACCGATCCGCTGTGGTGGTCACCGAAGGTTCGGGCGAAGCGACTGCCGCCGCCGTGATGACCGCCCCGCCGATCAGCGCCGAGGCCACCACTCGACGCACTGTCACGCGCTTGCTCGTGTTGTGCATAAGATTCATCCCGTCGATTAACGTGCCGTCATATAACGATACATTGATCGGTGATTCACCAGTGAGGCATTTTTCCCAAAATTGGGAAGCTTTGCTGCCGGTGGGATGTGGGGCTTTGCTGATGACCAGGGGCGATGGCCGCAGGGTAGACGACTTGACCTGATCATCGTGCCGTTCATCAGGTCTTCGGGTGCTACTGCGCCCGCCGCGGGACCGCCGAAGCTGGGCACATACGACGGATGTTCGTCCCGTGCTCGATTGAGCGGCGCGATGTCCCCGGGTTCGAGCCGCAGAGGTTACCGACACGCAGGGTGATGTGCGGAACGCGCGCCACTCCTGGCCGACCGGTGGGGTATGACGGTCCCCGTCGCTTCACTTGCGCGGCAGGCCGGTCACGATTGTGAACCGTCCATGCCGTGCGTCCGGCGCTTGTGCTGCCAGCGCTCCGGGTCGGCCTCCAGGGCGGCGCGGTCCCAATGGCCGAGGTCGGCGGCGGCGGCGTAGGTCGTGTCGAGGAACTCGAGCAGCGCCCGCTCCGGCGCGTCGGCCGTGCGCACTGCCTCGTACGGCAGGAGGAACTGGCGATAGTCCTGGCTGTAGAAGGCTTCTCGCGGACCGACCTGGTAGTCGGCGAACCCCTCGGGCTCCGGGTACGCGTAGGCGTAGAAGGCGCCTTCCGCGCCGCCGCCCGGCCAGAAGCCGCAACTGCTCAGTTCGTGCGAGTAGCCCTCGACCATCACCCAGTCGCCGCAGTTGGGAGCGCCACCCGGATGTCGCGGAGCGGCTCGGCCGGAGAATCTGGTGCACGCCAGATCCATCGCGCCCCAGAAGAAGTGCACCGGGCTCACCTTGCCGATGAAGCGGGAGCGGAACTGGTGCATGACGCGATCGGCGGCGAGCAATTGCCGCCAGAACAAGGTGGCGGCAGCGGCGTCGTAGGAGCGATGCTCGTAGTCCTCGACGAACGGGATGGCGGGCTCGACCTCGTTGGGCTTGGCTTGGATCCGTACCGGAATGCCGAGTTCGCCCAGCGCGGTGACGATTTCGCTGTAGAAGGTCGCTACCGGCTTCGGTTCGAGCGCGATCTGCCGGGTTCGGCCGTCGCTGGACCGGATGTGCAGCCGATGATCGAGGAAGTCGAATTCGATATCGAAACACCCGCTCGGGTGCGGCACGGCGGAGGTGGTCAGCCCCCTCGGGCTGAGGTAGAAGGTGACCTGCCACCAGTGGTTGACCAAAGGAGCGTACGAGAGCCTGATCTTGCCGACGATCTGCGTCCACATGTGCAGCGTCTCGCGCGTGGGCGTCCAGTCGTCGACGCGCAACATCGGCCACGGCCCAGGGGTGGTCTCCGTGCCTGTCACTGCCCCACCTCCGTCTTCTTCGGGATTCTCGGTGCCAGTGCCGTGCGCGGACGCCCATGAAGGCGCAGCGCAGCGCATTCGATCGTCACCGTACTTGCTGGTAAGGCACCGGGAAGCCCGACATGCGCTGCGATCGGCAACTGTCTGGCAACATTTCGGCTGTGGCGTCTGAGCTCGATGACTCAGAGCGAGGAGCGGCTCCGCAAGCGACGGGTGCGCCTCAAGGTCGGCGGGGCCAACTGTCGTGCGGTGATGGCATGCTCGCCAATGGCAGCGCGGCCCTTCTACCGGTTGCCCGGGCTCGCCGGCGGGAATTCGGATCCCACACCATAGCCGCGGCCGCACCGCCGAGAAGAATTACGACGATGGCGACGATCGCCACCCACAGCAGTACCACCGCTATTTCTCCAGTCGTCCCGTCCGCTCCATAGGGCACGTTATTCTAAGGCGGACAATTGATTTCGCAATTGCGGGCATTCTTCCCGCCGCAGGCGAAAGGCGCGAATCGGCGCGCGGATTCTGTGGCGTGACAGCACCACGAACGCCGAGGTTTGGGATACGTCCGGTAACGCATAGGATGGGGTCGTCACCGCCGCCGCCCTCCTCCTGGCCGTCGTGTTCGCCGGCATCGCCACCAGGGAGGTGTCGATCATGCGCACCCTCGGGGTGGCCCTGGCCGTCGTCCTCGACGCCGCCTTGGTTCGCACCATCCTCGTGCCCGCGGCCGTGCGGATAGCGGGCACCGCCAACCGGTGGCCTCCTCTGGCTGGCCCCGCTCGTCGAACGCGCGAGGCGGGGGGTGTGAAATCCGCTCCGCTGGAACGCGATTCCCTTCTCGGCCGCTATCTCGGCGACCGCCGCTTCGCCCTGACCTTGCCGCGCGCGGTCGGGTTGCAGATCCTGCACCCGTCCGTCGCGGCGGCCATCGTCGCGCACGCGCCGAGCAGTTCGTGGGCGCTCGAGAAGCGGACGGTGTCGCGGATGATCTACTTCGCCTACACGCTGCGCGATCCGCATCCGGCGATCCTGTACGGGCACGGGGTGGTGCACGGGGTCGACAGCCCGGGCAAACGCTACAGCGGCCTGACCCCCGAGTTGTTCTTCTTCCAGCACGCCACCTGTGTCGACACCCGCTTCACGGCCATCGAGACCTTCGACCGTCCCCTGAGTCCGGACGAGAAGAAGACGCTTTCGCCACCGAGGTTCAGTTCGCCTCGAACGCGGTGGCGACGATCGGGCGCACTTGTTCCATGGTGACCGTGCCGGATTCGCGCGCCACGGAGGTCATGTCGACGTCGGGGAGCCCGCAGGCAACCGCCCAGTGCCAGGGTTCGAGGTCGCCGTTCACGTTGAGCGCGAAGCCGTGACTGGTGATCCCGCGGCTCTGGCGCATGCCGATGGAGACGATCTTGCGGCCGGTGTTCCTGGTCCACACCCCCGTGAGCAGCTCGGAGCCGGGCGGGGTATCGCGGCGTTCCGCGGCAATGCCCAGCCGGCCGAGCGCCTCGATCAGGCGGAACTCGACCTCGCGGATGTAATCGACCACTCCTTCACCGGGATCGAGCCGGACGATGAGATAGCCGACCAGCTGGCCGGGGCCGTGATAAGTGAGCTGGCCTCCGCGCGTGGTCTGCACGACCGGGATGTCATGGGCCGGGTCGGGCAGGTGGTCCTGCGGCGTTCTGCGCCCGATGGTGTAGACCGGCGGGTGGCTCAGCAGCCACAAAGTGTCCGGCAGCGCGCCACTGTGGCGTTGGTCGACCAGTTGACCCATGCGCTCCATGGCCATGTCGTAGTCGACGAGGTCGTCCTGGATCAACGTCAGCGGCCTGGATCGCATGCTCCGACGATAACGCTCTCCCGTACGGGGGGAATGCGCCACCTTCCGATGTCCATCTCGGCGGCCCCGCGCCGCAACCTCCGTCAAAGTGTCGGCGGCAGACCGAAGGGCCGGAACAACTCCTCGCCGAGGAAGACGGTGATGCGTTCGATGGCGGTCTCGGTCGTGGTGAGAACGTGGATGGAGTGCGCGCGGTGGGTCCCGTCCGCGTCGCGCAGGTAGTAGGCGACGGCGGGCTGGGTGTTGGCGGCGGTCGGCACGGCCCGCCAGGTGTCGCTGTCCTGGTCCGCCCTGTGTGCGTAGAAGGCGACCACGTGGGCGCGGCCGGCGAACCAGACCAGGGCGGGCGGCATCTCGAGCACCACGTCGTCGCGCAGGAGCTTGCTGAGTTCGTTCATGTCACCGTTGCCGAAGGCGGTGACGTAGCGGTCGATCATCGCGCGCTCACCGGGGCTCAGGGACTCGGACATCCGATCGATCATGGGGGCGGCCTTGTCGAGCTGGGCGCGGGCGCGTTGCAGCGCGCTGTTGACCGCGGCCGGGGAGGTGCCGAGCAGATCGGCGACCTCCGCCGCGGACCAGGCGAGCACGTCGCGCAGGAGGAGCACCGCGCGCTGGCGGGCGGGCAGATATTGCAGCGCGGCGATGAAGGCGAGGCGGATGCCGCTGCGCGCGGCCACCACGGTCGCCGGGTCATCGGCCGAGTTGCCGAGCACGGCGTCGGGAATCGGTTCCAGCCAAGAGATTTCGGGATGCCGGACCGGCCGGGGCTGGACGGTCGCGGCCGGTCCGTTCAGGTCGGTGGGCAAGGCCCGCCTGCCGCGCTGTTCGAGCGCGGTCAGGCAGGCGTTGGTGGCGATGCGGTACAGCCACGTGCGCAGCGAAGCACGCCGCTCGTCGAACCGGTCGGCGGCCCGCCAGGCCCGCAGCAGGGTTTCCTGCACCAGGTCCTCGGCGTCGTGGACGGACCCGAGCATGCGGTAGCAGTGTGCGAGCAGCTCCGGCCGGTAGGTCATGGTCTCGGCCGCGAAATCGGCGCCGATGGTCATCGTCGCAACCTACCGAGCCGCGACCGGCTGTGCGTCGGTAGGCGCGGCGACGGGCGCGCCGGCCGGTAGCAACAGGCCGAGCGAGGCGCCGGTCAGCGCCAGCAGCGCCGCCGTGCCGATGGCGGCGGCGAACCCGGTGCTGAAGGCGCCCGCGGATCCGAGACCGCCGAACGACGCGAAAACCGCTGCGGGTACCGCGATTCCGAACGCGCCCCCGAGTTGACGCAAGGTGTTGAACGTGCCCGACGCCGCGCCCACCGCCGACAGCGGCACCGAACGCAACACGGCGCTCTGTGCCGCGGGAATGGCCATCGAGACGCCGACGCCGCTGAGCACGAAGGGCGCGATCATGGCCGGGTAGGACAACTGCGGCCCGGCCAGGATCGCGAGGCAGCCGTAGCCCGCGGCCTGCATGAGCAGTCCCGCGACCACGAGCGGTCGTTCACCGAAGCGGTTGACCTGCCTGCCCGCTACCGGGGCGACGAGGAACAATGTGATCGTCCACGGCGCCAGCCGCACCCCAGCGCCGAGCGGACCGTGGTGCTGGACCGTCTGCAGGAACTGCGCGAAGAAGAACGCTCCGCTGAAGATGGAACCGAACAGCAGGAACCCCACCGCGTTGCCGATCGAGAAGCCGCGCGCGGCGAACAGCCGCATCGGGATCAGTGGGGCGGCGGCCCGCCGCTCCCAGCGCACGAACGCGACCAGCGCGGCCGCCCCGAGCACGAATGCCGCGAGGACTTCCGCACTGCCCCAGCCTGATTCGTTGCCGCGCAGCAGAGCCCACACCGATCCCAGCGCGGCGGCGCCGGCCAGCCCGATGCCCGGGTAGTCCAGTCCGCGTGCCTCGCCTCGGCTCTCGGGGAGCCGGGTCAGCATCAGCGGCACGAGCAGTGCGGCGATCGGCAGGTTCAGCCAGAAGATCCACTGCCAAGTCGCACCCTCCACCACCGCGCCGCCGACCAGGGGACCGCCGAGCGTGGCCAGTCCGGTCACCGCCGCGAACAGCCCGAGCGCGCGGGTGCGCTGTTCGGGCGGGAAGGCAGCCGACAACAGTGCCATGCCCACCGGCATGACGGCCGCCGATCCCACGCCCTGCACCGCTCGGGCGGCGATCAGCCAGCCCAGGCTCGGCGCCAGCGCGCACGCGGCCGACGCCGCCGAGAACAGCAGCACCCCGGCGACCAGCACGCGGCGCCGTCCGTATCGCTCGCCCAGCGCCGCACCCGCCATCAACAACACCGCGAAGCTCAGGGTGTAGGCGTTGACGGTCCACTCCAGTTCGGCGATCGAGGCGCGCAGGTCGAGCTGGATCGCGTGCAGCGCGGTGGTGACGACCAGCGCGTCCAGCGAGATCAGCAGAGCGGCCACCGATGTCAGCGCGAGTACCCAGCGCTGTCTCGTGGTCATGTTCATGGGCGAAAGTCCTCCTCCGATAGGTTCGCCAGTACCTACCGGCGCCACGGCCGCGATTCATCGCGGGCGCGGAAATTCGCCGAGATTTCGATGGTTCGCGTGCCGGACGAGCTGTCGGCACGACTGGCCCTCAGCCCGGCTGCGCTGCTCGTCGAGCGCCGCGCCGCCTGACGGAAAAAGGCTCTACCAGCATGTACAGACCGGAGAACAGGAGCAGGGCGAGCGGGAGCAGCGGCAGGTAGGACACCCAGATGACCGGCTGCTCCTGGGCCAACGCGACGAAGGTGGCGAGGACGGTCGCGACGAAGACGATGCCCGAGCCACGGTGCAGTCGCCGGACCCGTGGTGCGGCAGCGCGGGCAGCCCCGGCCTGCGGGATGCTCGCTGCTCGGCTTCGTCGGGTAGCGGCATACCACGACACGAAGATGCCGAGACCGGACAAGAGCAGCAAGGCGAGTGGTGCCAGCGGCACATAGGACACCCAGACCGGACCCTTCAGCGCCAAGACGACGACGGTGACCACGATCGTCACCGTGAAGACGATGGCAAGCCACCGGTGTGCCCGTCGAACCCGCTCGTTCCAAGTCATGTGTCCTCCTCTGTCTGCGATCAACCCGCGTCCCGGCGATGTACCGGACGGACCTCCGTGCCGATGACGGTAATTCCGGTTCGATGACCAGCGCTTCTCGAATCCTGATCGTTCTCAGAACTTCTCTCGGTGACCTCTGCGGGCATGGGTATGCATGACTCATGCAAGATCAGCGTTTGGCCGAATCCGCTGGGAGCGGCGGCGCTCGCCTCCCGGTGATCAAGGTCTTCGCCATCGCCGATGCCGATCACAGCTTGTCGACAAAGCAGCGGCCGCGCCGCGCCTATGCCGCGCCGTCCGGAGAGGGCTGCACGCCTGAACGGCCGGCCGATGCGGAACGACCAGGCTTCGGTGACCGATCCGATCACCACGGAAGGGTGCCTTCGGCGTCGAAGTAACCCCCGGTGGGCCCGTCGGGACCCACCTGCGCCATTCGCACGATGATCTCCGCGCCGCGCTCCACGGTCTGGTGGCCGGTACCGCGGTTCAGGTCGGTCTTGGTGAATCCGGGCTCCACCGCGTTGATCCGCATTTCCGGAAACGCCTTCGCGTACTGCACGGTGATGACGTTGACCGCGGTTTTCGACGCCGGATAGGCGATGCCCGGGTAGGCATACGCCGGGGTGCCCGGGGTGGTAACCCTGCTCAGCGAGGCCAGGCCGCTGCTGACATTGACCACGACCGGGGCCGTGGAACGCCGCAACAGCGGCAGGAACGCGTGCAGCACGCGCACCGTGCCGAAGACGTTCGTCTCGAATGTCTGCCGCATCAGTTCGGCGGTGAGGTCCGCCGCGCCGGTGACGGTATCGGTGGCGCCCCATTCCGGTGCGATGCCGGCGTTGTTGACCAGCACGTCCAGGCCGCCGCCTGCTTCGATGGTCGCGACGGCGGCCGCCACGGACGCGTCGTCGGTGACGTCGAGACGCACCGGGCACGCGCCCAACTGCTCGGCGGCCCGGCGCCCGCGCTCGGCGTCGCGGCTGCCGAGGTAGACGGTGTGGCCCGCGGCGAGAAGTCTGCGGGCGGACTCGAAACCGAGCCCCTTGTTCGCGCCGGTGATCAGTGTTGTCGTCATGATCACCGACGTTAAGAGCTGGAGTGCGCTCGAAGTCAAGCCGCACGCCGAGTCGCATGGCGACCTCGAACCGATGACCCAGCCCTTATCGGTCGAGCTGGGACAGCGCGAAGGCGGTGAGGAAACCCGCCACCGTGATCAACCCGACCCACAGATGAGCGTCCTCGAACGCCTCCGGGATCATGGTGTCGGTGATCATGGCCAGGATCGCGCCCGCGGCCAGGGCGGTGATCGCCGCAAGCATGGCGGGTGCGGCGTCACCGAGCAGTCCGTAACCCGCCATGGCGGACACACCGCTGATCACCGCTATCCCGCCCCACAAGCCGAACACGTAGCGCGGGTGCCGGTGGGCGCGGCGCATACCGGCCGCGCTGGACAGGCCTTCGGGAATGTTGCTGATGAACACCGCGGCCACGGTGACGGCGCTGACGGCCTTGCCGCCGAGCAAGGTGGTCCCGATAACGATGGACTCGGGCACACCGTCCAGTAGCGCGCCCAAGGCGATGGCCGTGCCGGAGCCGGACTGTTCGGCCTCGCTGGGTTGCTGGTCTCCCGAACGCTTGCGGTGGCGAGCGCCGCGGCGGGCCAGAGCGAGGTTGGCCAGGGTATAGATCACCGCACCGGCCACCGCGCCGACGGCGGTCGGCGGCAACCCGGCACGTTCGTGCGCGTCGGTGATCAACTCGAACGACACCGCCGACAGCAACACCCCGCTGCCGAACCCCATCACGCTCGCCACGATCTTCCTCGGGACCCGCGCCAAGAATCCCACCAAAGCCCCTATCAACAGCGCGGATCCGGCCAGCAACCCCCACCCGCCCGCAGCCCACAACCCTGCCACCCGACCGCCTCCTCACTGCTCGAACCGCGGAAACCAGCGCGGATCATCGCTGACTTCCTGTCCGAGCTACCCGCACTGCCGAGGTCGGAAACGAGGCGCCGCCGGTGCGCCTGTGAGCGCGGCATCCTGTTCTCCCGAGAGGTCGAGCTGTTCTGTGCTTGACTTGCGATCGAACACCAATGGGCGGATGAGGTCCGGCGGACAACGACGAGAGCAGGACGGTAGGCGGCCCGTGGTGATGGAAGGTGCTGTGTCTGCGCGCGGCAGCGAGTACGCGGTGTTGCTGCGCCGGGTGCGGGGCGCAGGACTGCTGGGACGGCGGCGGCGCTATTACGTCTGGAAGAGTGCGCTCACCGCCGTGTCCTTCGCGGCCGGGTGGACGGTATTCGTGGTGGTCGGCGACTCCTGGTGGCAGCTGGGCGTCGCCGCGTTCCTAGCCGCGGTGTTCGCCCAGATCGCCTTCCTGGGCCACGATGCCGGACACCGGCAGATCTTCGGCACCCGGCGCGCCGACTACCTGTACGGCGTGCTGTTCGGCAACCTCGGTATCGGGGTGAGCATCGGCTGGTGGACCAGCAATCACAACCGGCACCACGCGCACCCGAACACCGAGGGCGCCGACCCCGACGTCATGGGTGTGCTGGCGCATTCCCGCGATCGAGCACGCGCGGGCCGGGGCTTGCGGCGGCTGATTTTCCGGAACCAGGCCTGGCTGTTCTTTCCGATGCTGCTGCTGGAGGGCTGGAGCCTGCACTACGCGAGTGCCCGTGCGGTGCTGCGCTGGGAGATCCCGCACCGCGCCTGGGAGGGACTGTTGCTCGCCGCGCACGCCGCCGGGTACCTCTGCGCGGTTTTCCTGGTCCTGTCCCCAGCCAAGGCCGTGGTTTTCATCCTCGTGCAGCAGGGCCTGTTCGGGCTGTACATGGGCTGCACCTTCGCGCCCAACCACAAAGGGATGGAAGTGCTGACGGCCGACGACTCGAAGGACTTTCTGCGACGTCAAGTGCTCACCTCCCGCAACGTCCGCGGCAGCCTGCTCATCGATACGGCTCTGGGTGGCCTGAACTATCAGATCGAGCATCACCTGTTCCCGTCCATGCCCCGGCCCAACCTGCGCCGAGCCCAGCCGCTGGTCACGGACTTCTGTGCCGAACTCGGGCTGCCCTATTGCCAGACCAGCCTTCTGAATTCCTACCTTCACGCGCTGCGCCACCTGCACAGCGTCGGTCGCGCTCGGCCGCTCACCACTGTTGGTCCGATCGAGCACTCGGAAACCGATCGGGTCGGGTGAACCCCGCGCCGCACCGACGTTTTCGCCGCGGCTACGCCGAGTGACCGTGCGCTCCAGCGGCGACGGCGTGAAGATCAGCTCTGATCAGGGCACGTCGCCGACTCCTGCCTCCGCGGGATGACCCGGTCGCGTGGAACGCGTCGGTCAGCTCTGCGACCTGGCGATGATCACGGGCACCGTAGCCCCGTGCAGCACCGCCTGACTTACCGAACCGAGGGTCATTCCGGCGAAACCGCCGCGCCCGTGGCTGCCTACGACGATCAGCCGCGCGTTCGCGCCCACTTCGAGCAGTCGCCTGGCGGGGCGGTCTTCGACTACCACTCGTCGCACCGGCACCTCCGGATATTGCTCGCCGTACCCGGCCAGGCTCTCGGCCAGCAATTCCTCCGCCTCCTGCTGCATCTCGGCGCGCGAGTCGTAGCGGAAGAACTCCGACCAGGTGTGGACCGCGACCAGCTCGGCGCCACGGTGGGCGGCTTCGTCGAAGGCGATCTCGACGGCGCGCACACTGCACGGCGAGCCGTCCACGCCCACTACCACCGGCCCGTCCGCATGCTCGACATCGACGGGTACCACGGCGACCGGGCATGCGGCGTGCCTGGCCAGCGCGGTGCTCACCGAACCGAGAATGCTGCGGCTGAAGACGCCCAGCCCATGGGTGCCGACCACGAGCAGCCGCGCGTTCTTGGATCGGTCGCGTAAAACCGGGATCGGCGGTGCTTCGGCCAATTCCGTGGTGATGTCGATTGCGTCGATCGGGGCGGCCGCTGTCGCGGCGGCTTCCCGCGCGGCCTCGAGTGCCGTGGTTGCTTGCGCGCGGTAGCTGTCGTAGTCGATCTGCTCCAGTGCGACGCCGGGTCCGAAATCGGCCGGCGCGGGAATCGAGTCGATGATGTGCAGCGGTGCGTGGCGGTGGGCCGCGGCGGCCGCTGCGAAGCGTACGGCGGCGAGCGCGGACTCCGACCCGTCGACGCCGACGAGGACGGGGGGATTCTCGAGGTCGGCAGACATGACTTTCGCTTTCTGAACCTGGTTGGCGGCCGTGACCGGGCAGTGGGCATGTTGTGTATTCGAAGAGTAGGGATCGGAGAGGCCGCCCACGCCTGGCGTTGGTCCCGGATGCGAAGGTCCTTCGGCAGTGGGACCCGGCCGGAGAGGAGCAGCGGTATCCGGCGCTGCCGACCCACCACGAGAACCGTGATCCAGGGTCCGAGGCCCCCTCCGGGGAAGGACCTTCGTCTCTGCCGATGACCCGCCCGAGGCTCGATGCTCGAAGTGGCCGCGGTACACGCGGAGTGGAAAGGAAGACGGCATGGTCGAAGACGGCATGGTCACCGACAAGATCTCGCGCGCAACACAATCGAACTCTCCGATCCTGGCGGCGGTGGACGGATCGGCCAGTTCGTATCAAGCGGTGGCCTGGGCGGCCGCCGAAGCGGCGCTGCACCGTCGCGCGCTGCACATCATCACCTCCATGGCCATACCCACCGGTTTCGGGCCGGGCATCTCGCTGGGGGAGGCCGACCTGGAGTGGCTGCGCAGGGACGGCGACCGCATCCTCACCGAGGCCGCACGGGTGGCGCGGACAGCCGCGCCCGGCGAGGAGCTCCCGATCACCACCGAAGTGAGCTTCGAACTGGCCATCCCGCTGCTCATCGAACGGTCCGCGCAGGCGCGGATGCTGGTGGTCGGCAGCCGTGGACGCGGGGCGTTCCAGCGTGGCCTGCTCGGTTCGGTGAGTATCGCGACCACCCATCACGCGCACTGCCCGGTCGCGGTGATCCATGGCATCTCCGCGATCGACGCGGTGTCGGCCCGCCAACCGGTGCTCGTCGGCGTCGACGGCACCGGCAACAGCGTGCCCGCCGTCGAACTCGCATTCGAGGAGGCATCGCGGCGGAAGGTCGACTTGGTCGCGCTGCACGCATGGAGCGACACCAGCGGTACGGACATGCCTGCCCGGGGGTGGGACGCTGCCCGCGAGTCGGCGGAGGCCGTCTTGGCCGAGAGCCTGGTGGGCTGGGGGGAGCGCTATCCGGATGTCACCGTGCGGCGCGTCGTCACCGCGGATCGGCCGGTGCGGTCCCTGCTGGAGCAGTCAGCAGATGCGCAATTGTTGATCGTGGGTACGCGCGGTCGAGGCGGATTCGTGAGCACCGTGCTGGGGTCGACCAGCAACGCGTTGCTGCACTCGGTGGAGGTGCCGATGATCGTCGTCCGTTCGCGGTGAGGTAGATGCGATCGACGTTCGGGCGGGGTGCGCAGTCGCGTCCTGTCCACGGCCTCGTCACTCGAGGTCTTTCGGCCCGAATCCTGTGGACCATCAGCCGCATTCGCGCCCA
>NZ_BDBB01000037.1 GCF_001612765.1 Nocardia arthritidis NBRC 100137 | reverse complement strand
TGGGATGCCGTTCAGCATCGGCTGAACGCGGGTCGGATCCGTCAAATCTCTATTCGCTGAAGCGAACTCGATTCTTTAGGGGAATTACCATCATGTTCGATCGTAAAAAACTGGCGCGCGCGGCCGGGCTGTGCGCGGCCGCGGCCATCGCGGTAGGTCTGCTCTCCACCGGTGCGGCGAACGCCGACACCTTCGTCCCGCTGCCGGGCGGGGAACTGACCAAGACGCTGTCGGACGGCACTGTCGTGACCATTCGCCTGGTCGGCGAGTCCGCGACTATCAGTCCGTCCATGGGCGCTACACCCTTGCACCGCAACGCATGGGTGTCCGGTAGCGCACAAGTGGACCTGTCGGGTGCGGCCGGCGGCAAGATCTTCCCGGGTTACACCGTGGGCTGCCAGGTGAACATCGCCGGTGGCGGTGCCACCGGTGGTGTGGACGGCAATGTGGACTGGAGCGACGGGCAGAACGTCACCGGCGGCGTCGGCGCCAACTCCGGTGGCAACCTGTCCCTGGGTCCGGGGCAGGCGAAGTCGTTCTATGTGCTCGATCTGGAGCAGGCGGACGATTTCGGTAACGAGACGCACAAGACCCGTAATGCGTTCAGGGGCACGTCCGGTTCGGTGACGTGGGCCGATGAGACCATCGGTCTGAATGGTTGCGGGGGCTACGCCCAGGCGCGGGCTTTCGTCAGCGTCGAGGTCGAGACCGACAACGTGATCACCTGGGTGACGTTGTGGGGAGCGCCTTTCAGCCTCGGCTGAGCCGGAGAGTAACGCGCGCAACGCGAACGGGCCCGTCGATGACGGGCCCGTTTCGCATGCGGCACGGGTGAAGTGACCGCGCTGGTCCGGCTCTCGGCGCGCAAATCGCGAATCCGAATCAGCACCTCGCAGCGTGGTGCTTCGGCGAAGCATCTCGGCGGGTCAGTGGAAGACGACGGTGAGCGCGGTGCGCAGTGACGCCCCGGCCACGGCGGTAGCGTGCTCGGCGTCCATCGCCACCAGCACCACGCGTTCCGCGGCTCCGCGTCCGTCACCCGCGCCGGCGACGAGAATGACGGCGGAATCGGTGGCGAGGGTGCGGGCGGGACGGCTGCCGGGGCCGTTCGCGTCTTCGGCGCCGATCACGTCCACGCGATCGCCCGCGCGCAAGATGTCGGCGACCGCCGTGTCGGCGAGGCGGATGGGCACGATGCGCGCCTCACGCGCGCCGGTCGCCGCCGCGGCCAAACGCGGGCCGACGACGCGTAGATCGGTGAAGACCTCTCCCTGCCGCATGGCGCCGGTCAGCGTCGCGCCCACGAGCGCGGCGGGATCGACGACCGCACCCGCGGGCAGCGTGCCCGCTTCGCGCGGTGCGGGGCGCAGGTCACCTGCTTCGAGGAGTCGCCCCGGTGCCAGATCCCGGCCCGCGATGAGGACCGTCGTGCGTTCGGTATCCGGGTCACCACGAATGAAGAGCAGCACCGCGAGTGCGGCGAGCGCGGCCGCGAGCAGCCGTCGGGCGAGCACGGCGTCGGCCCACGACGGTCGCTGCCAGCCGTTCGGATTCCAGCCGCCGCGGCCGAGGTCGGCGAGTACACGAGTCATGGCCGGATCCTATGGCCGGACGCACACTCGCCCGGCCGAGATCACGATGGGTTGTGGATAGGTGACTGGCTGTGGAAAACGTCGAATCAGCTGGCCACGGCCGTGCTGGTGGATGCGGTGGACCCGCTCGACGACCCGGAGCTCGACGACGCGGAGCTCGACGACCCGGAGTCGGAAGAGGAACTCGAACCGCTGTCGGACTTCGCCGGCTCGCTGGCGGTCGTGGAGCCACCCCGGCTGTCGGTGCGGTAGAAGCCGCTGCCCTTGAAGACGATGCCGACCGAGTTGAACAGCTTGCGCAGCTTTCCGGAGCACTCCGAGCACACGGTCAGCGCCTCGTCCGTGAAGGACTGAACGATGTCGAAGCGGTTGTCACACTGGGTGCACGCATACGAGTAAGTAGGCACAGGATCCTCCGCGGTGTTCGTCGATCTGGCACTCTACAGCCGACAGTGCCAACACCGCCAATCGGTGTTTCATTCCCCAGCGTAATGGTCGCCCAAGCGGCGCAGACCGCCCCGTGGCGTGAGCGCCCAGCCCATGCGCCGATCATGCGGTTCCTCGGGTAGCCGGTCGACCAACTCGTCGTCCCGGACCACCGCGACCAGACGCGCGTCCGGCCGTGCGGCGGGCAGCGTGCGGTCGTAGTAGCCCGCGCCGCGACCCAGCCGCACGCCGCGCGAGTCCACCGCGAGGGCGGGGACCAGGATCAGATCGGCCCGGGTCACGGCGTCCGGCGGCAGCACCGCGCCGGTGGGTTCGAGCAATCCGTAGCGGGCCCGCCGCAGCGCGTCCGCGCCGGTGTACTCGGCCCAGCTCAACGGTCCCGGCGGCCCGGTGACCGGCAGCAGTATCCGCGCGCCACCGGCCAGCAGCGTGTCCAGCATCGCCGTCGATCCCGGTTCCCCCGCCACCGGTACGTAGGCGCAGACCCACCCCTGGGCTTTCAGTGTGTCCATCGCCGTGGCCAGGGCGAACGCTTCTTTTTCGCGTTCCGTGGCGCTCATCACAGCTCGCCGGGCGAGTAGTTCGATGCGCCATGCATGTTTATCGCGCTCGCCGGGCATCTCCACAGTGATCACCATAGGCTCACCCCGGGACCGAGTCGGCTCGACGCCGATCCGGCGGCGTGATGGATGGATAGGGTATGCGTATGACAGCAAAGTCCGGACAGCCTGGTGGCGCCCCGGCGGAGTCGTGCTTCCGCACGGCCGTGGTGCCCGCGGCCGGGCTCGGAACACGGTTCCTGCCCGCGACCAAGACGGTGCCCAAAGAACTTCTCCCGGTGGTGGACACCCCCGGTATCGAGCTGGTCGCCGCCGAGGCGGCCGGATCAGGCGCCGAGCGCTTGGTGATCGTCACCTCCCCGGGCAAAGACGGCGTGGTCGCGCACTTCGTCGAGGACTTGGTGCTGGAGAGCACGCTGGAAGAGCGCGGCAAGTTCAAACTGCTCGAGAAGGTGCGCAAGGCGCCGGGGCTGCTCGATGTGACCTCGGTGGTCCAGGAGGAGCCGCTCGGGCTCGGGCACGCCGTGGCCCAGGCCGAGCGGGCCCTCGACGACGACGAGGACGTCATCGCCGTCTTGCTGCCCGACGACCTGGTGCTGCCCCGCGGTGTGCTCGACGTGATGTGCCGGGTGCGCCGCAAGCGCGGCGGAACGGTGCTGTGCGCCATCGACGTACCCAAGGACGAGGTCAGCGCGTACGGCGTGTTCGACGTCGCGCCGGTGCCGGACGCGGTGAACCCGAACGTGCTGCGCGTCAAGGGAATGGTGGAGAAGCCCGCGCTCGCCGACGCGCCGTCGACGTTCGCGGCCGCGGGCCGGTACCTGCTGGACCGCGCGATCTTCGACGCGCTGCGCCGCATCGAGCCCGGTGCGGGCGGCGAACTGCAACTCACCGACGCGATCGCACTGCTGATCGCCGAGGGGCATCCGGTTCATGTGGTGGTGCACCGTGGGTCGCGCCACGATTTGGGCAACCCGGGCGGTTATCTTCGTGCTGCGGTCGATTTCGCATTGGAACGAGAGGAATACGGCCCCGCCCTGCGCGAGTGGTTGCAGCACCGCCTCGGTCCGGACTGGGATCCGCAGCTGACGACCGACGACTGAGGGACCCGGCCGGGGGTTTCGCCGAGAGTGGACCGTCGGGTACCAATGATGGTCACCGCGGTGCGCGCGAATGCGCTTGCGCCGCGGCGGGATCGCGCGTGCCCGCGCAGGCGAGACCGGATGGAGTGCGGAGAGGATCAGGAAGGGCTGGATGCGCTCGGTTGAGGATCAGCAGATCAAGGTGACCGCCGCGGCGGTCGCGCCCCGGCCGGTCCGGGTCGCGATTTCCGAGGCCCAGGGCCTGCTGTGCGCCGAGGACGTTGTCACCGAGCGGCCGTTGCCCGGCTTCGATCAGGCCGCCATCGACGGTTACGCCGTGCGCAGTGTCGACGTGGCTTCCGCCGGGGCCGATATCCGCGACGAAGCAGGCGACCTCGTCGACCTGACCCTCCCGGTGGTCGGCGAGGTGGTCGCCGGCTCGCGTCAGCCGATCCGCTTGCAGCCGCGCCAGACCGTCCGGGTGGACACCGGCGCACCGATGCCGACCCTCGCCGACGCGGTGCTTCCGCTGGATTTCACCGACGGCGGCCGGGCCAGGATCAAGGTGTACGAGCCGGTGCGCTCCGGCGATTACGTGCGGCGCATCGGCGACGACGTCCAGCCGGGTGATGTGGCCGTGCGCGCGGGAACCATCATCGGCGCCGCGCAAGTCGGTCTGCTCGCTGCGGTCGGTCAAGACAAAGTGCTGGTGCATCCGCGCCCGCGACTATCGGTGCTCTCGGTGGGCGGCGAGCTGATCGATATCGATCGGACGCCCGGCCCCGGCCAGGTGTACGACGTGAACTCCTACGCGCTGGCCGCGGCCGCGCGCGATGCCGGCGCGGACGTGAATCGCGTCGGCATCGTCAGCTCCGATCCGCGCCGGTTGCGCGACGTCGTCGAGGGGCAGCTGGTGCGCTCCGAGGTGGTCGTCATCGCGGGCGCGGTCGGCGGCTGGGCCTCCGAGCAGGTCAGGGAGGCGCTGGAAGGGCTCGGCGAGCTCGAAATCACCCGCGTGGCCATGCATCCCGGTTCCGTGCAGGGCTTCGGCCGGCTCGGCCGCGACGAAGTGCCGACTTTCCTGCTGCCGTCCAACCCGGTGGGTGCGCTGGTGGTGTTCGAGGTGATGGTGCGGCCCTTGATCCGAATCGCGTTGGGGCGCAGGCAACCGATGCGCCGGATCATCAACGCGCGGACCATCACGCCGATCACTTCCATGGCCGGGCGCAAGGGATACCTGCGCGCGCAGCTCATGCGGGACGAGGCGACCGGTGAATACCTCGTACAGCCGCTCGGCAACGGAAACTCCTCCTCGCACCTGCTCGCCACGCTCGCCGAGGCGAACAGCTTGATCGTGATCGACCCGGACGACACCGAGATCCGTACCGGTGACGAAGTCCAGGTCGCCTTTCTCGCACAGCGTGGCTGAGACGTGGACACGATGAATGTCTTCCGGGCCGCGCAGCATCCGGGGTGGCCCGCGCGACTGGGCCCGGTCCGGGTGGCCGCGGGACAGGTGACCTTGCGTCCGGTGCGGCTGCGCGATGCGGCGGCCTGGAGCCGGATCCGCCTGCGCGACAGAGCGCACCTGGAGCCGTGGGAGCCGACCGGTCGCGGGTCGTGGGAGGCGCGCAACCACGCCTCCAACTGGCCGTCGCTGTGGTCGAGTCTCAAGGCGGAGGCCAGGCGCGGCGCGATGATCCCGTTGGTGATCGAAGTCGACGGTGTGTTCAGCGGGCAGTTGACCGTGGGCAATATCGTGCGCGGCGCACTGCGCTCGGCCTGGATCGGTTACTGGGTGGCCAAGGATCTCAGCGGGCAAGGCGTCGCCACGGCGGCGTTGGCGCTGGGCCTGGACCACTGCTTCGGGCCGGTCGGTCTGCATCGAGTCGAGGCCACTGTCCGGCCGGAGAATCTGGCCAGCCAGGCGGTGCTGCGCAATGTCGGTTTCCGGGAAGAGGGACTGCTACGGCGCTACCTCGACGTGGACGGCGCCTGGCGGGATCACCTGCTGGTCGGCATGACCGTCGAGGAGCTGGCCGGAACGGTCCTGGACCGGCTGGTGCGAGAGGGGCGCGTCACCCTGCTGTAGATCCGGCCACCCGGCCGCGGTGACATTGGTGGAAATGTGACAGGTGTGGCGGATGTGCACGGCGCGCCTGCCGGAACTTGGTGCTACCCGGAATTAGCCTACGGACGTCGATGGTGCGTCCTGCGTCATCGGCACAGAGCCTGCGAGGGGACCGGCGTCCGCGCCGCTGCGTCGGACGGGGGCCGGCCGAGGGCGGAGCGTGTGACGAACCGCTCGCGGGCCGAGCCGGACAAAACCCCAGGCGGGACGGAGGTGCTGACGCGATGCCGAATTCGATCCTGTGGATCGGGCTGGTCGTGCTCTGGGTCTTCGTCCTGTTCCCGATCCTCGCCGATCGCCACCCGAGAATCCGCCGGACCACCGACGCCGCGCTGGCGACCAGGGTCCTGCATCGCGGCGGAGGCAAACGACGTCTCCGGAAAGGCCCGGCCGCCGGGCACGAAACCGATCCGAACTGGCGGCCCCGCCGCGTACCGAGAAAGTATCCCCACAGCGATGATGCGGAGGACCGGATGACGACACCGGCCGACGAGCCCGTCACCGAGACCGACGAGGAAGAGATGCCCGCGGCCGACGACGTCGCGGCATCCGACATCGCTGACGCCGAAACGGATGACACCGAGGCCGCCGACTTCGGGACCGACGCGCCGGACGAGGTCGGGCCGGACGAGGCCGAGTCGGACGGCGTGGAGTCGGACGACGAAGAAGCCGCCGAAGTCGCTGCGAAGATCGACGCGGAGGCCGATGATGGCGGCGTGGGCGCATACCACCCCGAGACGGTCGCGGCCAGAATCCCGCCCGCGCGCTCCACCGCGCCCGCGCGCGTGGACTACGACGAGTACGACGACTACGACGGCGGCGGCTCGGCGGAACAAGATTTCGTCCCCAGCCGTCGTGGCCGCGGCGGTTACGACCCCGAGGCCGACGCCATCGCGCGCGCGGCCCGCTACACCTTCCGGCAGCGCGCTGTGCTCGGCCTGCTGCTCACCGCCATCCTCTCCGGCGCCCTCGCCTTGGTTCTCACCCCCTTGCTGTGGTGGGCCTGCGGGCTCGCCGCCACCGTGCTGGTGACCTACCTGGCCTACCTGCGCAAGCAGGTGCGGATGGAGGAGGAGATCCGCCGCAGGCGCGCCGCCCGCCTCCACCGTGGCCACCAGGACGAGGCCGATTCGCACGCCCGGCGAGCCCGCGCCCCACACGGCGCCATGGACCGCGACACCGCCCGCGCCCTCCGCCGCCGCTCCACCCTGGTCGAGCCCGACGACGAAGACCCCATGTTCGCCCACCTCGACCCCTTCGACCCCGCCACTGCCCGCGCCCTGCGCACCCGCACCAGCGGCGACATGCGCCGCGCCGCCGGCGCGTAGCCCTCACCTGTTCCCGCAGGTCAGGGTACCGATTCGGAGTCTGGGCGGATGGCCTGATACAGTGTCACAGCGCGGTTCCCCGGAACCGCACGGGGCTATAGCGCAGTTGGTAGCGCGTCTCGTTCGCATCGAGAAGGTCAGGGGTTCGATTCCCCTTAGCTCCACCAAAGGTCTTTATTCAATACTGCCCTAAAGAAAGCCGCAGGTCAGGCTTCAGTAAACGTAGCGACTCGCCACCTCTTCGGGTGGCGAGTTCTGTTTCCGGCAGGTGCCGCTTCAGCACACTTCGTGCCAGCATCGCGGCTGTGCCTGTCTTCACCTCGCTGCACGGCCGTAGTTCCGGCTTGTACGGCATCCAAATCGGCCGATGCCGGTTGTAGCTCATGTCCGGTGATCTCCTCGTTGAACACATATATCCGCTTGAAAGATGGCCTGGTTCAGCCTGCGCCGGACCTTGTCGCTGGCTTGCGCACATCCCGTGCGGATCACGCAGCAGCTCCTCGCGCACGGGTGATGTACTCCACACCAGCGTTCGGATTCTCGGCCACCTGGCTCAGTCGGCCGTCAGCCCCTCCCGCGTGCGCTGGGTCTCCGTCAGGCGGGTTTTGATCCGAGCTTTCGGCATCGCGCCGCCCTCGGCCAGCCGATCGGGTTCGCTTCCTTGGTCTCCAGTTCCATGAGCTGATCCTGAAGCTGTTTCCGATCCAGCCGCTCTCAGCCACCGTCTTCTCCAGGGCCGAACGCATCATCCTGACCCGATCGGAATCCTGGCGACATCGCTCAGTCACCGTCTTCGATCAACAGTATGTACGCCGCCTCCAGATGCACGATGCATTCGTCCGAATGGTGATGGCGGTGGATATACAGCAGTTCCCTGGCGCGTTTGATGGTGAGATCAAGCAACTGCACCTGGCACATGAATTCGGCCAGCATGCCGTCCGCTTGGACAAAGGTTCTGTGGTTCAGAGGTTCTGGCGTAGGCATCAGGCATCAATCCCGGAGCGCCGCGCAGGGCAGGGGCGGCAGATCTTCCCGCATGTTGTCATCGACGGTCACCGTGAGCCCCGGACGGTACTGCGCCAGTTTATCGGCCACGTTCCTGGCCTGTGCCGCGCTGGCTTGATAGTCCAGCCGCAGCGCCCCGGACTCAATGTGGATGTGCCGCAGATCTTCCGTCATCTCCCGGTTCCTCCCGTTGGCGACCGCGCCGCTACAGGGCGGTCCCAGGGTCGAGCCTGGTCCGGGTGGCCGAACGGTTCTATACCGGCGGTTGCCCTTGCGAGTATGCGTCCGGCACATATTCAGCAAGCTGGCCGTGGATTAGGCTCGGGCGCTTCACGAGCTTCAGCCGCCGGGGCGCGGCATCAACGACAAACATCGAAACGAAAGGAAGCATCTATGAGTAGTGCGGCAACCGAGACGATCCAGCATGCAAAGCCACAGCGACACAGGGTGACCGGCGACGTTCACTTGGTGTTGCGCCGTGGTGACACCGTGCTCTACGGGCAGCGCTACAACACCGGGTTCGAGGACGGCGCATGGCACTTGCCCGCCGGCCACCTGGAGGCTGGCGAATCCGTCGTCACCGCTCTGATCCGCGAAGCCGCCGAGGAGATCGGCGTGACGATCAGGCCGGAGGATGTGCAGTTCAGCCACATCATGCACAACTCGTCGTCCGGTGGCCGTATGGCGATCTTCTTCACCGTGACGAACTGGCAGGGCGAGCCGACGAACTGCGAGCCCGATAAGTGCAGCGCGCTCGACTGGTTCGCGCTCGACGCTCCGCCGGATCGCATGATCGACTACTGCCGCACCGCGATGCGGCACATCGCCGAGGGCACGCCGTTCTCGGTCTACGGCTGGTAGCGCTATGACGCTCCAGTCCGGCCCGGTGGTGTGCGTCAGCTACCTGGCGCTGGCGGAGCTGTGGAACATGCCCCAGTTTCCGGTAGCAAATCACGGGGCGGAAATCCGAAGTATTGAGTGGTCGGGAGCAGCCGACGGACCAATGACAGCGGCGGTGCTCGCCCTTGGGAGCGCCCTCGTTTCTCATCTCCAATGGAGCTGGCGACGACGAACAGGGTCAGTACGTTCGCCGATGGCTGGAGATGATGCCGCGCACGCCGCGGCGCCGGAAGCGGCGAGATCGTTGCTGGTTCCGACGGGTGCGGGCTGGGTGGTCGTGACGGCCGGAGCGTTCGGCGCGGTCGCCGTCCGCAGATCGGAAACGGTGTCTATGCCCGGCTTCCCAGTGGAAGTTCGGCATACCCACTGCGCTGGAGCAGCTTTCTAGGCGGAGCTGCTCTACGGCCTGCGGTCTGGATGGCCGATGCATCGTGGCATGCTGCTTGGATCGGCCAGCGGGGCGCTCCGGTGTGCACGACACCAGAGTGCCCCGCTGCCGACCTTGGCCGAGCTGCAAGCGTTCATCGCCTCGCGCTCGGTCCGTCGCCAGCTAGAACAACTGCCACTCGTCCAGGCAGCCGATGAGTTCTTGCAGCCTTGCGGGCGTCATCCGCTTACGGAGCGCATCTTCTGCCGATTCCTGCGTCGCACCGTACTGCCACCACGCCTCGCCCGTCTTGCGGTCCATCACGAGGAACTTGTCCTTGACCGCCGGGCCGCGGATTACCAGCGACACCGTGTACGGCTCGGCCACGACGGCGTGAACCATCATGTGATGCAGGGCGTAGGTCGTGCCCACCGGTTCCTCCCGCGCTTGCAACACTGGCAGTTTCATGGGCTCAACCTGCTCGTCTACCTCGGCATTGCCGAACAGATGGTGTCGGTACTTTCCGCGCAGGATGCGGCTGGCGTAGGACCAGCGGTGATTGTGCGGCCGGTCGAAGTAGCCGGGCAGGAAAACGTGCAGCCGGATACGCACGCCGTGATCGTCATCGGTGTGCAGCACGATCTTGTCGAGGATGTCGTAGTGCTCGCACAGGGTGAGTAGTTCGGGCCGGTCGGGCAGTTCATCGAGCCGTGCACGCACAATCCGGGGTTCGGCGGCGAGTTCGTTCAAAGCCCGGCGGCAGTTGAGTTCAACGTCGTCGATGTCGTTCCAGTCGATCCAGCACAGATTTTCGGCGATCCGGTCCATGTCGTCCATCGGTTTCCTCATTCTTCGGGTTTGGCGCTGGACTTCCACAGGCGGCAGACCGGCATGATGTCGTCGTATGCCTCGCAGGAGGCCTTGCCCATCACCAGCTCTTCGGCGGGGCAACCGCCCATGCATGCGCTGGCTTTGCAGCCGCCGCAGGAGCTTTCGGCCAAGGCGCTGGTGAACAGGTCGAACTCGTTGGTGTTGTGATTGAGCTGGACGTGCCCGTCGACCATCTGGGCGAAGTACAGGTCGGTGTCGAACAGGTACGAGCAGACGTAGCAGCGGCCATCCGGGAAGATCGAGATCCGGTCCAACGTTCGGCCGATGCACCCTTGGTAGCCCTCGGCCGCGTAGCGCTCCATCTGGTCGCGCCGAGCGTAGGTCGGTTGGTACCAGACCCGCGTTTTGTATTCCGGCGCAATCTGATTGAGCCGATCGCAGAACGTCACCCATTCTGGTGGCGTCATCGCCAGCTCGGCGTTGCCGTGGCCGGTGCCGATGGTCGAGAAGACGTGGAACTTCACCAGGCTGACGCCCAGCACGTCCGCGATGTCGAGCAGCTGCAACACATCTCGTTCATTGGCCTTGTTCACCGTGCAGATGATCCGGGTGTCGAAACCGCGCTCGGCCAGTTCGCGCGTGGTCTCCATCGCGTCATCGAACGTGCCAGCGCCGCGCACGGCATCGTGCGTCTCCCGGCTGCCACCGTCCATGCTGACCTGCACGTACGCGAAGGCATCCGGCGCCAGTTGCCGGAACTTCCTACGCGCGGATTTCTGAGCATTCGTCGTGGTGATGACATGCTCGTAGCCGAGCTGGCGGCTCAGCCGCACGGCTTCGCAGTAGTACGGATGCAGCGTAGGTTCGCCGCCGAGGAGGGTGAGCTTGCTGCCGCCCAACTTGCGCCAGGTGGTCAGCGTCTCGGCGATCTTCGGCAGCGGCATCTTGAGCGCCCGCTCCAGCCGCTCGCCCATGTAGCAGTGCTCGCAGCGCAGTTGGCAGGCTTCGGTGATGTAGAGGCAGACGTTACGGAATCGGCCGTAGGCCACGCGGTCGATGCGCTCTGGCGTGGGGAGGTCGATGCGGCGCGGCATCCGAGCGTGGCCGTAGCCATCACCTCTCAGACCGGGCGTTGGCAAGGGGACGGTCGTCATAGTGATCTGCTCCGTGAGATAAGAAGCGGGGCAAGCAGTTCCGCTGCTCCGTCGATCGTGTTGGTGGTATCGAGCTGGGTGACGGCGATCCCGGAATCGGTAAAGCCCGCTCGGATTCCGGCTGCCGTGTGGTGGTAGCGCTGCATCCGGGCTTTGAGCAGCCGGGGTGAATTACCACGCCGGGGATGCAGGAGACCGCCGCAGTGGGCGCACTGCCACGGGTCGTCGTTGCTCGGAATCGCCGGCAGTCGCGGATCGGAGATCGGGTCGCGTTCGCAGCGGTGGCAGACCTTGCGGTTTCTGGCCCGCTGCTTGAGTGTCCTGACGTCCGTGACCACTTCGATGGCCTCGATATGCGGCATCGGGGTCAGCATCCACAGCGTGGCCAGGAGTTGGTCGACCTGGTTGGCCGATCCCGGAAAGTTGTCGAGCAGGACGGTATGGACATCGGGGTCATCGTGGGCAGCGTTGAAGTAGGAGCGCAGCGCCTCGGCCACGATGAACTCGTCGATCCAGCCGAGTTGTTCGCTGCTGGTCGCCGTCGCGGCCAGCACCTCCTTGGAGACGTGCTCGCGGAGCCGGAATACCCGGCGCCCTGGTGCCGATCCGAGACGCAGTGTCAGGGTTGTTTTGCCAGCGGCGGGTGGCCCGAAAATCGGAACGACGAGGGACAATGCCACGGTCTCCCCCTTTCCCTAGTGGACCTTTGGGTGACTGGCTAAGGGTCAGCCGACTGCGCAAAAACGGCCACGACGCGGGGGTATACGCGCTATGTATGAAACGTATAGCGGCCAATGCCAGGCCCTGGTACGGTCACGCGACCAGGGCAAACGGCGTACCAACGCCCAAGAGACCCCAGGGGAAACAAACCATGAAACGGGCATCCCAGGAGCAGCGCTACTGCGCCCGATGTGGTTCCAGGTTGAATCGCTACAACTCCGAACCTCTGTGCGCCCCTTGTGAATCCGTATCTCGCGGTGAGCGGCAACAGCCGCCGAGCGTTCCCAGTGATTTCTGGCATACCGACCAGATCCGCGATGCCCTCGCGACCTGGCACATGGGCCGCGTGATCTTCGCTTATCGGACGCATCCGTACCACGGCCGACCACTGCCGCAGGAGCTTGTTGCCAATTGGCTCGAACTGACGCAGGCGCAGCTCAGCCGCATCGAGAAAGGCCCGGCCCCCGAACAGCCCTCGAAGTTGGTGCGGTGGGCACAGATCCTCGGCATCCCGGCGGAGCTGCTTTGGTTCAAAATGCCGTCGCCGGTTGGTGGTGTGACGCCAGCGGAGCCATCTATCTCGCGCGGGGCTGGCGAGAACGCCCTGCTGCTGGCCCGCTGGTTGGTGTCGGATGGAGCCGACGCCCCTCCGGTCGGAAATGCCGACGAGCTTCAGCGTGTCGGCGCAGCGCTGGATAACGCGCATCGCTACTTCGATGGGCCTGTGGTGGACTTCTTCCGCCAGCAGCTCGTCCGATGCAAGGCGGACGATGGCACGCTTGGCCCTGCGGCGGCGCTCCCGCTGGTTCTGGGTGTCCTCGGGGCCATTCGCCGGCATAGCCGCGATGCCAAGCCCGAGATCCGGCGTCAGCTGCTGGAGGTCGGGGCCGATGGCGCCGAATTTGCAGGTTGGCTCTACCGCGACCTGCACGATCCGCTGACCGCGACGTTCCCGTACGACCGGGCAATGGAATGGGCGCAGGCAGACGGTTCTAACATGGCTCCGCATCGGCCGGCAACCAGCTAAGGTGGTTCCATGCCTGCTGGGCCTCCTGACTTTCGCCTCGGTAACGTGCTGGCGACCAGCTTCACGGGGACTCTGTCGGAGCGTCATGGTGACCCGGTGGAACGCATTCCCACGCCGCAGCGACTCGTCGACTGGCTGGTCGTGAACGGCCTGGCCGTGGACTCCTGCACCACCGCTCAGCTCGAACTCGCCCGGGAACTGAGGGAAGCGATTCACGTCGCCGCGACAGCGGCCGCGAATCATGACGCTCTGCCCGCGTCTGCTGTCCAAGTCATCAATGACCGCAGCATGGCGGGTCGGGCGGCGGCCATCCTGACGCCCGAGGGCAGTCGTCAATGGCGACTCGGCTCGGCTTCCTGCGTAGAAGATGCCTTAGGCGTGGTCGCCGCCGATGCGATCAGCATCATCGCAGGCGAACGCGACGGAAAGTTGGCGTTGTGCGCATCGCCGACCTGCCGAGCCGCCTTCTTCGACACCAGCCAGAGTCGCACCCGCAAATGGTGCGACATGAACACGTGCGGGAATCGTCAGAAGAAGGCGCGCTTCAATGCCAACCAGCGCAAAAACAAACGCTGAATGCCAGGTGGCTCTGATGCCGGGGCCTCGTATCGGGCAGAGCTGCCCGGTGGCTCAAGCAGTGGCGCTACGCAGGGCGAACCAGCCGGTGCCGGGGTCGGCGAAGCCGTGGTACATCAGGCGGATTCGCTGGTCCACCTCGAAGAGGCGGTAGACGGCGAGCATGGCGCGGGCGGTCGCTTCCTGCTGGAAGTCGTCGATGCGGCGGTAGCCGATGGGGTGTTCGGGGAGCAGGGCAAGGCGGGTCAGTTCGGTGGGATCGGTGATGTCCAGGCCGATCGGCGCGGCGTCGGTGATGTGGTGGTCGTGCAGGATGTCGTGGACCTGATGGGGGTCGGGGCGGCCGGTACGGAACTCGTGCACTTCGGGACGTAAGCCCGGGCCCGCGGCCGCCGGTTCGTTCTCGACCAGGTCGATCATCTCGGCGTCGGGGGTCGGTGCGCCGGTGTCGGTGGAGAGCGGGGCCTGTTCGAGTAGGTGCAGCATATTGCCACCGGGGATCAGCGGCTCCGGTGCGAGGAACAGCGTCACCGTGGGGCACAGGCAACCCGGGCCGACCAGGCAGACGCGCAGATGGAACGAGTCGGGCATGCGGCCCTCCTGCATGGGGCGGACCGGATGCACCGGCCCTCGCTGGATCGGGACGTCGAGTTACGCCGATCGCGAAGCTGCCGCAGCGCTTCGACGGTCGACCGTGCCGCAATTCCCCAGTCTAGGAGCCGGGCACAGCGCGCGCACCGCCATCACGCGCTTTCGTCAGCGGCCAGCTGTCAGCCGGAAAGATGGCAGAGCGCGAGGGTTTTGCTGCGCATGGCTCCGAGGCTGATCTTGTCGCCTTCAGCACCGGTGGCGCGAAGGGGTTCGATGCTCGCGATTCCGGCGGTGGAGGCGTTGTCGTTGAGCGCGTAGGCGGTGCCGTCGGGGGCGATGAACACGGCGAGGTCACCGGGCCGGCATTCCAGGGTGCCGTGGTCGACGGTGAGCGGCCACAGGTAGCCCAGATTCTCGCTGCTGATCGCCTGACTGGTGGAAGTCGGTGTTGGGAGGGGTGACGGAACCGCGTGCGCGGGATTCTTCGGACCTGACCCGCCACCGCATGCGGCGGTCGCCAACGTGCCGGCGATGAGACCGGTGACCAGCATCCGCCGGAGATCTCTACGGCGAGAATCGAGATCAACGCGCTTTTCTAACACGGACATCCGTGTATTCCCCCTTTGCGTCGCGCCGACTCGAGGCGCTCGGCACGCAGCCTACCGGCGGAATCCGCAGCAGCGCTAGGAATGCGGCGCGGTGGGCGAAATCGAACCTCAGCTGATCTTGATCTCGACCGGCGGGGCCGCCACGTGCGGGTAGTCGGTTGTCACGTCGACCTGTACGCGGCCGGGGCCGGTGGGCAGGGCGGCGAAGACGGTTCCTGGTGGCTGGTTCCCAGCCGTGTCGTCGCGGATGGGGACGGCCACGGTGCCCGCGGCGCCGGTGTCGAGGTTGCGCCAGTTGGCGAACGCGGTGAAGGCGCACGGCGTGTCCACCGGCGTCTGATTGGCGAAGCTGATGCCGAAACGGGCCGCACCGGGTGTTCCGGTGGGTGAGGAGACGCCCGCCCGGCCCTCGCCGTAGCAGGCGTCGCCGAAGGTGTAGACGACTCCGATGTTCACGAACGCGGGTTCATCCGCCGTCGCCGGGGCCGCGGACGCCGCGAACCCGCCGATGCACAGCGCCGCGACCAGGGCGCTTCGTCCGGCCGGCTGTCTGCCTCGCACTGTCGATCACGCTCCTTCTTCGTCGAATGAGCACTCTCGGACGGCCATTGTGCCCTCTCCGGCACGGTCCGCGGTCCGATTCCGGCGCGACGTCGCCGCCGTATACGCGCGACCGTGGACCGGCCTAGCATCGGAACGTGGAGCGAGGATCGTTGCTGAAGGCGAAGGCGGGCGGGAAACTGCACGGCGGCAATCATGGGATCGCGCCGGAAGAGGTATTGGCCGCGCAGCGGGCCCGCATGCTGGTGGCGATGATCGAGGCGGCCGCGGACAAGGGCTACGCGGCGGCGACGGTGGCCGACGTGCTGAAGCGGGCCGAGGTTTCGCGGATGACCTTCTATCAGCATTTCGCGAACAAGGAGGCGTGCTTCCTCGCCGCCTACGACATGGCCGTGGAGATCGTGATGACCCGGATCGTGGGTGCGCTCGCGGCCGATGGAACGCCGCTCGAGCGGATAGACCGCGCACTCGACGCGTATTTCTCGACCCTGGCACAGGAACCGCAGGTCGCGAAGGTCTTTCTGGTCGAGGTGTACGCGGCGGGCAGGTCCGTGCTGGAGCGGCGGCTGGCGGCCCAGGCCGCTTTGGTGGACGGATTCGCCGCGGCGCTCGGCGCGGCGCGGCCGCATCAGCGGCTGGCGGGCGAGGCGGTGATCGGCGCGGTCGTCTCCTTGGCGACCAACCGCGTCCTCGCGGGCGACTTCGCCGCGCTGCCCGGGCTGCGCGAGCCGCTGATGTCGTCGTTGATCAGGAATCTGGTGTGAGGCCGGACAGTCGTCCGGCGACCGCGGGCAGCCGATCGAGCATCGCCACGGTGAAATCGCCCAGCAGTGCGATCAATCCGTCCCGGTCGACGTCGAGTCCGCCGTCCAGCCAGACCATGACCAGTTCGGCCGCGCCGCCGGTGATCAGCTGCGAGGTCGCGGCGATGGCGGTGTCCTGCCCTTCGGGCAGTTCGAGCACCAGGCGCGTCTGCTCGATGATGACGTCGGCGACTTGGCGCATGCCCGCGAACCGGCTGCGCATGAGCGCATCGTCGCCGTAGGTCTGGGCGAAGGCCACCTTGGCCCGCCGCGGGTCGTCGGTGAGTTCGACGATGAGGGCCGCGACCCCGGCGCGGATCCGGTCGGCGGGTGTGCCCGTGGTCTCGGCGATGGCGGCCTTCGCCCGGTCGAGCGCCGCCTGCTGGATTTCCACCAGCACGCCGGAGGCGAGCGCGTCGCGGTCGGGGAACGCTTCGTAGAAGAAGCGCGGGCCGACTTTGGCCTGTTCGCAGACCCCGCGCACGGTCAACGCCGACAGTCCCTGGGTGCCGATGATGTGGAGGGCGGCGTCGAGCAACCGCCTGCGCCGGTCCTCACGGCGCTCGGCCGTGGAGGCCCCGCGGTAGGTGCCGCTGACGGTTCGGGTCACCACGCAAGCTTGGCACAGGCGAAATTGGGAAACAAACGTTTACGGAAACGTATGTTTCCTCTATCGTCGGACTATCGCAGTGTCGCGAAGGGAAGACGGTCATGAGTCTGCTTGCGCCCCAGTCGTTCGATGAGGTCTCCGGCGCGATCCGCCAAGCGCGGACCACCTGGGCGTGGCACGCGCAGCGGGCGGCCGCGCGGGCGGTCGCGCATTACCCGGCGCCGGTGCGGCCGCTGGCCGATCCTCCGCAGGGTAGCGGACTGAAACCGGTGCTCGGCGACTTCGGGCTTCCCGGTATCGGGTACACCGTGCACGCGTTGGCCGATCCGATCGGATTCGCGCGCACCCGCTTCGATCGCCTCGGTCCGGTGCAGTGGTTCGGCATGCTCGGCAGGCGGATGGTCACCTTCGGCAGCCCGGAGGGGTACGAGGCGGTGATGCTGGACCGGAACAAGGTGTTGTCCGCGCAACGTGGCTGGGAGTGGCTGATCGGCCCGTTCTTCCGCGGCGGCTTGCTGCTGCGCGATTTCGACGACCACCTCTTCCACCGGCGCGTCATGCAGCAGGCTTTCACGCGGCCGCGGTTGGTCGGCTATCTCGAGATGACCACGCCCCGGATCACCCGCGGCATCGCGCGATGGGAGCCGGCCGACGACTTCCGCGTCTACCGCGCGATCAAGAAGCTGCTGCTCCAGCAGGCCACCGAAGTCTTCGCGGGCGCGGAACTCAGCGCGGACGCCGCACGGCTGGAGCGCGCCTTCGAGGACGCGGTGCGCGGTGGGGCCGCGCTGATCCGGGCGAACGTGCCGGGCGGGGTGTGGGCCCGCGGCGTGCGCGGGCGCCGGGTGCTCGAGGAGCACTTCCGCCGCGCGTTGCCCGCCAAGCGCGCGGGCGGCGGCAAGGATCTGTTCAGCGTGCTGTGCCGGGCTAGCACCGCCGAGGGTGAGACCTTCACCGACGACGAGGTGGTCGAGCACATGATCTTCGTGATGATGGCCGCCCACGACACCAGCACCATCGCGGCGTCCATGCTCGTCTACGAGCTGGGCAGGCATCCGGAATGGCAGGAGCGGCTGCGCGCGGAATCCGTCGCGCTGGGCAAGCCCGCGCTGGACTACGACGATCTCGACCGCCTGCCCTCGCTCGACCTCGCGTTCAAGGAGGCGCTGCGGGTCTACTCTCCGGTGGCTCAGCAGGTCCGCGAAACCATCGCCGACACCGACATCCTCGGTTACTACCTGCCGAAGGGGACCTTCATCCTGTGCGGGACGTACGGGCTCATGCGCAACGAGGAGTACTGGCACGACGCCGACATATTCGATCCGGAACGTTTCGCCGACCACCGCCGTGAGGACAGATCGCACCGCTTCGCGTGGGCGCCCTTCGGCGGCGGGGCGCACAAGTGCATCGGCCTCTACTTCGGCGGCATGACGGTCAAAGCCGTGGTGCACCAGATGTTGTTGCGGTATCGCTGGAGCGTGCCGGACGGCTACGAGCTACCGCTGGTCGCCGGCACCGGACCGGTGCCGGCCGATGGCCTGCCCCTCCAATTGGAGCGGATCGGCCGATGAGGATCGTCGCCGACCGCATCGTGTGCGCGGGCCATGGCATGTGCGAAGCGCTGGCGCCGGATCTGTTCCGGGTCGGCGAGGACGGAATCGTCGTGCCCGCCGACACCGTCGCGCCGTCCGAGCGGGAGCTGATCGAGCTCGTCGTGGACAGTTGCCCGGTCCAGGCGCTGCGCCTGACCTGAGGTTTCCGATTCGTTTTGTGTCGCCGGCGCTGGGTACCGCGAACTGCGACGCTCTAGTCCATTCGACGCGAGAGGACCGGTGAGACCAGATGGCCACCTGCGACACCTGCGGAAACGAGTACGACAAGACGTTCACCATCACCCGCGACGGCGAGTCCGCCACCTTCGACAGCTTCGAATGCGCGATCAATGCCATGGCGCCCACGTGCACGCACTGTTCCTGCCGCATCGTCGGCCACGGCGTGGAGGCGCGGGGGGAGTACTTCTGCTGCGCGCACTGCGCCCATGAAGCGGGTCACCCGGCCCTGGTCGATCACGTCTGAGTTCGCGCGACAGCGGCGATGCGGGAGCGATCACCCGCGCGGTGGGTGGCTTCGCCGCACCTCGAGCCCGGCGGTCGCGGCCGCGTCGGCGAGTACCGCCTCGAGCATGGCCGGAGTGAGTCGTCCGGTGAAGGTGTTCTGCTGACTGACGTGATAGCAGCCGAACAGGTGCAGCGGGTTCCGGTCGGCATCGGTCGCGGCCAGTTCCACCTGCGCGCCGTGCCCGAAGCGCGGTCGCGGGCGCGGCACCACCCAGCCCGCCCGGGCCAGCACCGGGAGCAACGCCTGCCAGCCGAACGCGCCGAGGACCACCACCGACCGGAGGGTGGGCCTCAGCAGCCGCAATTCGGTATCCAGCCAGTGGCCGCAGCGATCCCGTTCCTCGGGTGTCGGCTTGTTGTCCGGCGGCGCGCAATGCACCGGAGCGGTGATCCGCACGCCGTCGAGCCGCAGGCCGTCGTCGAGGCTGATCGCGGTCGGCTGGTTGGCGAGGCCGACCGCGTGCAGTGCCGCGTAGAGCACGTCGCCGCTACGGTCGCCGGTGAACATCCGTCCGGTCCGGTTGCCGCCGTGCGCGGCGGGCGCGAGTCCGACGATCAGCATTCGCGCGTCCGCCGGGCCGAAGCCGGGGACCGGGCGGCCCCAATAGGTCTGGTCGCGGAAGGCGGCGCGCTTCTGTCTCGCGACGAGTTCTCGCCAGGCGACCAGACGCGGGCAGGCGAAGCAGTCGGCGACCGCCGAGTCGAGTTCGGCGATGGTCCGGCACATGTCAGTACCGGCTGTTCGGGTCGGCGGCGCGGCGGTGCCGGTCGGAGATCGGCGTCTCATACATCAGAACTCCGTTCGGAGGTGCCCGAGGGGCGAACCGGACGATCATGCCCACTATGCATCAGCGCGACCCGCCGGTGCCGTCGGCCGCCGATCGCCTCCGTCCGGACCGTACCGCTTCGGACATCTGTCCAGTTCAGCAGGGTGATCGCGCGGTCGCCGGGGGCGATGTGTGATCGGTACCACCCGGTTCGGGTTGGTAGCATGGCGATTCCGACCGACCGGACGCGGTGGTTCACCTCCGGCTTTCTCCGAAAGAGTCTTTCCATGCAGTTTGAAATCGTCGAGCGGGACGAGACGTGGGTTGCCGGGCTGCCGGTGCGCAGCCCCAAACGTGCGCTCGGGGAACTGCGTGACCGTGATCTGGAAGCCGCCTGGGCCGCGGTGCTGCATCAGGAGCTCGGCGGCCCGCTGGCCAGCGCCTACACCGATTACACCGGCGAGCTGGGCACCTACAACACGCAGATCGTCGGCTATCAGTGCGCGTCGTTCGACGACGTCACCCGCGGGCATCTGGTCGCTCGGCTGCCGGGCGGCGCCTACGCCCGGTTCTCCTCCGTAGGCAATTTTCCGCAGGTGATGACCGACCTGTGGACGCAGATCGCCTACGCCGAGGAGCACAACCAGATCAAACGGACCTACACGGGTGATTTCGAGTGCTACCCGCACGCATACAAGATCGATCTGTACCTGGCGGTCGACGCGCGATGAGCTATGCGATCGTGGTGCGTGCCGAGGCGATCTACGGCGGGCTGGTGGTGCCGCGGGTGCGCCCGAGCTTCAAGGTCAGCAACAGTGATCTGATCGATTTCCTCAAAGACCGGCTGCGCGACCGGGCCGGCGACGACCATCCGATGCACACGGTGTACGTGCCGGACCCGGCCGGGAACTACAACGCGGTGGTCTGCTTCGAGTACCCGTCCCCGGACGCCGTGCCGGTGGGCGATGTCTTGGTGCGGGTGCCGAAAGGCGTTTATGCCCGTTTTGCGCCGAATGGCGACTATCACGATCCCGTCGAAGACGTCTGGGCGCAGGTAGACGACGCGACGGCGTCCGCCGAGATAACCAGGGCTTATCGGGAAGAGATCGAGATCTGGCACGGGCCGGATTCGGTCGAGTTGTTCATTTCCATCCTCGTATAGCTTGCTAAACAGTAACTACACTCGAACCGACTGGTCTCCTCGTTATTTCCGATAGCGATTGCGCCGGGTTTGACCTGCGGAAATATTGCATGTACCGCAGAGTTTTCGGAAGATTAGCCGGACGGCTGGTCAATTCCTGTCCGATGACGGATACTGCCCTGGGCAACTTCGTCTCGGCTCGGGGCCGTGGGGGGCTGCATCGGGCTGGACTATCGCGCAGGGCAGCGCGGCGATGGAGTGGAACAACATGACTGTGGATCTGATTGCAGTCGTGCCGAAGAACTCCCGTGGGCGGGGAGTGCAACGGTATTACGACGCGCAATCCGAGTGTGCGTTCTTTGTCTCCGAACCGAGTGGTCAGCCGGAACTCTGGCGCCGGTATCTGAACGGGGCGCGCGAGGTTTACCGGCGATTCGGAGTCGAACAGGCGCTCGAATACGACGCCGTCGCCGACGGTGCGTCGACGTCGCTGTTCTTCGCCGCGCTCGACGCCGGCGGCGATATGGTCGCCGGGACGCGGATGCAAGGGCCCTACGTCGACGCGCGGCAGGCGCACGCGCTGGTCGAATGGGCTGGTCATCCAGGTGCGGACGACCTGCGGCGGATGATCGCCGACCGGATTCCGCACGGCGTGATCGAGGCCAAGGGAGCATGGGTCGCCCGCGACGCGGCCCACCGGGGGGAACTCGGCGCCGCGATCTCGCGCACCGTGCTGCACGGCGCGCGCCTGCTCGGCGCACGGTACGGCTTCGCGACGGTCGCCTCCTTCACCGTGTCCCGGCACGAGGCGTGCGGTGCGGTCGCGGCCGAGCGCATCCCGGCGGTGCCGTATCCGGACGAGCGCTACCGAACCGTTCCGCTGTGGTGGGATACGCGAAGCTATGGCGCGTTCGCCGAGGAATCGCAGCGGTCCGCGACGCGAGCCGAGCAGGACGCGCTCGGCTTGCCCACCGCGCGTCCGCTCGACACGCGGTGCGGGGTCGGCCGGGCGACGGAGGGCCGGCGCGGCCATGGGCGATGACCGGAACCGAGTGGCGGAATATCGGCCGCTGATCCTCGACCCGGCCGATCCGGCGGATGCGCGGACGCTAGAAGGCCTGCGCGACGACCCGCACGTCGAATTGCGCGACCTGCGTGCGTCGTTGCGCGCCGAGCGCGGCAAGATGGTCGCCGCGCCGGATATCCCGGAGGGGCCCGAAGCGGATCGCTGGATCTACTATCCGTGGCGCGCGGCGGTGGTCGGATTGCCGGGGCCGCGTACTTTCCGGTTGATTCGGCTGGATCGCAATCGGAACAAACTGACCAGAGCCGAACAGGAGCGTCTGGCCGAACACGTCATCGGGATCATCGGACAAAGCGCGGGAAACGCGATCGCGCAACTGCTCGCACTCGAGGGCATTTGCGGCGGGCTGCGCTTGGCCGATCTGGACGAAATCGAATTATCCAATCTCAACCGGGTGGCGGGAACGGTGTTCGACGTCGGCGTGAATAAAGCGGTGGTGACCGCGCGTCGTATCGCGGAGTTGGATCCCTATCTTCCGGTGGAGATCTTCGCGGCCGGTGTGGACGAGAATTCGGCGGACGAATTCTTGGACGGCCTCGCGATCCTGGTCGAGGAATGCGATTCCCTCGATATGAAACTGGTGATTCGCGAGGCGGCGGCCCGGCATCGTATTCCGGTGCTGATGGAAACCAGTGACCGCGGTTTGCTGGATGTCGAGCGTTTCGATCTCGAACCGGGGCGTCCGGCGTTTCACGGATTGCTCGGCGAGGTTCGCGCGAAGGATCTGCGCGGGCTGACGTCGCGAGAGAAGGCGCCGTTCGTGGTGAAGCTGCTCGGCGCCGCCGGGCTGTCGCCGCGGCTGGGCGCCAGCCTGGTGGAAGTCGGCGAGACGGTGACCAGCTGGCCGCAGCTGGCCGGTGACGTCACCCTGGGCGCCGCGAGCGTGGTCGCCGCGGTACGGCGCATCGGACTGGGGATGAAGCTGGCTTCCGGTCGAGTCCGGGTCGATGTGGAGCGGCATCTCGACGAACTGGCCGACCCGCCGCCGAACGATGAGCCGGTGTGGGCGCAGGCACCGCCCGAGCCGGTCGCAGGACCCGTCGAAAGCGTCCTGGCCTGCGCGCAACGGGCGCCGTCCGGTGGAAATACGCAGCCGTGGTCGCTGCGCGCCGAGGCCGGGGAGATCTCCATCGAACTGGCGCCGCAACACAGCACGGCGATGGACATCGGCTATCGCGGCAGTGCCGTCGCGCTCGGCGCGGCCGTGTACAACGCGCGGGTCGCCGCCGCCGCGCACGGGATTCTCGGGCCGTACGAGTTCGTCGAGGGCCCGCCGGGGTCCGGTCGTCTCCTCGCCCGCCTGCGACTGGGGAACGACCGTGGTGCCGAGCTGGCCGCCGACTATCCCGCTGTGCTGCGCCGCGAGACCAACCGCAGGATCGGCACGGGGGCCGGGCCGGCCGACGGTGTACTCGACTCGCTCACGGCGGTCGCCGAATCGGCCGGGGCGCACGTGCGCACGATCGTGGATCGGCACGACATCGAAGAAGCTGCCCGTTTGCTGGGCGATTCCGATCGAATCCGCTATCTCACGCCGCGCTTATACGAGGAAATGCTCGCCGAGGTCCGTTGGGCCTCCGACGACAACCTGGAGACCGGAATCGACGCGCGCAGCCTGGAGCTGACCGACGACGAGTGGGCGGCATTCGAGATCACCACCCGCGCCGACGTCGTGGCGCAGTTGCGATCCTGGGCGGGCGGTTCGGCGCTCGGCAAATACACCGGTGACCGGGTGCGCTCCAGCTCCGCCATTCTGGCGGTGACATTCGACGCGATCGACCCGCGATTGGCCGACTACGCCGCGGCCGGAGCGGCGGTCACGCGGGTGTGGGTGCAGGCCGAGCGCCTCGGATTGTGTGTGCAACCGATTTCCCCCGTATACCTCTACGCCCGACGTCGTGGCGAACTTGCTGCGATTTCCCCCGACTTCGCGGATACACTAGCGTCACTTCAGGGCCGTTTCCTGGACCTGCTGGAAGTGCCTGAGCATGAGACCATGGCGTTGGTGCTTCGCCTGAGCTACGCCTCCGCCGCCACCGTACGCAGCAGGCGGCGTCCGGTGCTCGGTGTGGACACCAGTAGTTAGCGCGATCGGAGACAATGTGCCACGGCGGACACTCGACTCGTTGGTGACCCAGGTCGCCTCTGAGCTCATGGGTGTGGACGCCACGACCATGGTCGCCGCCACCGAACGCGTGCTCGCTCAACTGGTCGAGTACTTCGACGTGGATTTCAGCTACGTGCGGCACACCGACCGCGAACGCCGGGCAACCGTGCTCGTCGCGGAGTGGCCGCACCGGCAGAACGTTCCCGATCCCGACCCGCTCGGCGTGATCTACTTCGACGGGGCCGATCCCGTGTTCCGTGCGCTGGAGAACGCGACCGAGCCGATGGTCGCGCGCCCGACCCCGGAGTTCGCCGACTACCAGGAGACCGTCCGCCGCGGTTCCGGCATCGTGGGGGTGACCTCGGCCGCCGTGCCGCTGCTGTCGCGGGGCGAGCCGACCGGCGTGCTCGGCTTCGTCAAGTCCGGCGATCGCGAGTGGAGCAATCGCGAACTCAATGTGCTGAAAGCGATCGCGGCGCTGTTCGCGCAATTGCAGGCGCGGGTGGTCGCGGAGGAACGTCTCCGATATATCGCGCTGCACGACGACCTGACCGGCCTGGCGAATCGGCGCGCGCTGCTCGAGCACATGGAGGAGCGATTACGCACCGGCAGCCCCGGCCCGGTGGCTGCCTTCTTCCTCGACCTGGATCGCTTGAAAGCTCTGAACGATTTCCTCGGTCACACCGCCGGGGACAATTTCATCCGCACGTTGTCGACGCGGTTGCGGGAGAACTTGGACCCCAACGACATGATCGCCCGGCTGGGTGGCGACGAATTCGTCATCGTTCCCGCCAAGCCCATGGACGCGGTGGCCGCCGAATACGAGGCCAACCGCATCCAGCAGTTGATCGCCCGGCGCGTCACCGTCGGCGGCGAGTCGGTCAGCCGGGGCGCGAGCGTCGGCGTAGCGCTCGGCTTCCCCGGCGAGACCACCGTCGCCGACGTGCTGCGCCGCGCCGATCACGCCTTGTTGTCGGCGAAATCGGGCGGCGGCAACGGCGTCGCGGTGTTCACCGACACCATGCGCGCGCAATTCGAACTCCAGGACGACGTGGAGCTCAATCTGCGCGGCGCGGTGTCGGACGGGTCGCTGCTGCTGCACTACCAGCCCGAGGTGGATCTACGCACGGGCCGCATCGTGGCGTTGGAGGCGCTGGTCCGCTGGCTGCACCCGACCAGGGGGTTGCTGCCGCCGGCCGCGTTCGTCACCGTCGCCGAGGCCACCAACCTGGCCGGGGAGCTGGGGCGCTGGGTGATCCGGTCGGCGTGCGCGCAGTTCGCCGAATGGCGCAGGCGCGGCCTGGCGGGCAATGTGGTGATGCGCATCAACGTCTCGCCGGTGCAGCTGGTCAGCCTCGACTTCGTCGAACGCATCGAGGACATCCTTCGCCTGTTCGGCATCGATGGCAGCTCGGTGTGCCTGGAGATCACCGAGCACGTCGTGGTGCAGGACCTGGCCCGGACCCAGGTCACGCTGCGCGGACTGAAGCGGATGGGCGTGCAGATCGCCATCGACGACTTCGGCACCGGCTACAGCTCGCTGTCGCATCTGAAGGCGCTGCCGGTGGACGCGGTGAAGATCGATCGGGGGTTCGTGCAGCGGCTCGGCGCCAGCACCGACGATCTGGCCATCGTGAAATCCATCATCGGCCTGGCCGGCTCGTTCGGGCTCGGCGTCGTCGGCGAGGGCGTCGAGACGGCGGTCGCCGCGCGCACCCTGGTCGGCCTCGGCTGCTACCGCGCACAGGGCTTCCTGATCGCCAAGCCGATGCCCGCCGAGCAGGTCGAAACGCATCTCACCGCGGGCCGCATCCCCCTCGATCTGGATCTGCCCCGGGCCGGGCGCGGATTGCCCGCGCACTGAGATCACGGCCGCAGCCGCCGGTTATCCGGGTCTTTCACGGCCGTTCACGCACCGTTGGGCGCGGGTGCCCCGATGCGCTGCACGATCGGCCGCGTGCGCATAGTTCAGCTTGCGAACTTCTACGGCCCGCGTTCGGGTGGGCTGCGCACGGCGCTGCACCACCTGGGGGAGGGGTATGTCGCCGCCGGACACGACGTGGCGCTGATCGTGCCCGGTCCGCGCCGGTCGGAGGAGATCCTGCCCACCGGGGTCGCGCGGATCACGCTGCCCGCGCTGGCCATTCCGTGGACCGGTGGCTACCGCGCGGCGGATCCACGCCGGGTGGCCGATGTCCTGGACGGATTGCGGCCCGACGTGCTCGAGGTGTCCGACCGGCTGACACTGCGCGGCTTCGGCCGCTGGGCGCGGCGGCGCGACGTGACCGGCGTGATGATCTCGCACGAGCGGCTCGACCGGCTGCTCGGTCAGGTGCTGCCCGGTCCGCTGGCGCGGCGCTGCGCCGACGTGGCCAACCGGCGCACCGCCACCGACTACGACATGGTCGTGTGCACCACCGAGTTCGCCCGCGAGGAGTTCCTGCGCATCGGCGCGGCGAACGTGGAGTTGGTCCCGCTCGGGGTGGACCTCGAGCTGTTCAGCCCGCACCGGCGCGATCGCAGGCTGCGCGCCGATCTCGGCGTGCCGGGTCATCCGCTGCTGGTGCACTGCGGCCGGTTGTCGGTCGAGAAACGGGTGGATCGCAGCATCGAGGCGATCGGCGCGCTGCGGGAGGCGGGTGTCGAGGCGCGTTTGGTCGTCGCCGGGGACGGTCCGCGCCGGGACGCGCTACAGCGGCGGGCCCGCGCGCTGGCACCGCTGCCGGGCGGCGTGCCCGCCGTGCACTTCACCGGCTTCATCTCCGAACGCGCGATGGTCGCCAAGCTGCTCGCCACCGCGGACGTCTCGCTGGCGCCGGGCCCGCACGAGACCTTCGGCCTCGCGGCGCTGGAAGCGCTCGCGGCGGGCACCCCCGTGGTGGCCAGCCGATCCTCCGCCTTGGCCGACATCGTGACCGCCGACTGCGGCGCGGTGGCCGCCGACCATCCCTCCGCGTTCGCGCGGGCGGTCAGCGACGTACTCGCTATGCCACAGGCCGGTCGCCGCCGCGCCGCGCGTAGCCGCGCCGAGCAGTTCACCTGGCCGCGAGCCGTCGCGGGCATGCTCGCGGTTCTGGGCCGTTAGCGGCGTCCCGGTCGGCGGCCGCCCACTGGACTACCCTGCGGAGAACCGATTCGGCGATTCGAGATGGGATGCGCAGTGCTGGGTAGAGGCCGTGGGCGAGCAGGGCGAACGACGATGCGCGATGCGAAGGTTCTGGTCACGGGCGCCGCGAGCGGCATCGGCCGGGCCACCGCGCTGGCCGCCGCCACGGACGGCGCCGAGTTGGTGCTCACCGACATCAATGCCGAGGGCCTGGACGCCACGGTGACCGACATCCGCGCCGCGGGCGGTCGCGTCGCCCTGGCGGAAGCACTGGACATCACCGACTACGACGCGGTGCGCGCCTTCGCCGACCGGGCGCACGCCGAACTCGGCAGCCTGGACGTCGTCATGAACATCGCGGGCACCTCGGTGTGGGGGACCGTGGAGAACCTGGAGCACAAGCACTGGCGGCGCATGGTCGAGGTCAACCTGATGGGCCCGATCCACGTCATCGAGACCTTCGTGCCGCCCATGGTGCGCGCGGGCAAGGGCGGTGCGCTGGTCAACGTGTCTTCCGCGGCGGGACTGCTCGCGCTGCCCTGGCACGCGGCCTACAGCGCGGGCAAATACGGCATTCGCGGCGTGTCGGAGGTGCTGCGTTTCGATCTGGCGCAACACGGCATCACGGTGCACTTGGTGGCGCCGGGCGCGGTGAACACGCCGCTGGTGCAGAGCGTCGAGCTGGCCGGGGTGAACAAGGAGGACCCGAGGATCAAGCGGCTCACCGCGGCTTTCGCCGAGCACGCGGTGCCGCCGGAACGGGTGGCCGCGGCGATCCTGCGCGGGATCGAACGCAACCGGTTCCTGGTCTACAGCTCGTTCGACATCCGCTTCGGATATTGGTGGGCGCGCAAATTCGCGTTTCCCTACGAGTACGTGATGCGGCGCACGAGTGCGCGTTTCAGCAGGCTGCTGGCTTCGACGGGCAGTTGAGCTGTACGTCGAGCACGCGGGCGCCTGGTCCCTCGGCGCCGAGCCGGTCGTGCTCGTTGACCAGGCGGCAGCTGCCCAGCGACAGGCAGCCGCAGCCGATGCAGCCGGTGAGGCTGTCGCGCAGGCGGATCAGCTGGGTGATCCGGTCGTCGAGATCGGCCCGCCAGACGGTGGACAGGGCCTCCCAGTCGCGCCGGGTGGGGGTGCGCCCCTCGGGCAGCTGATCGAGTGCGGCCCGGATCTCGCTCAGCGGTATGCCGACGCGCTGGGAGATACGGATGAACGCCACGCGGCGCAACGTCTCGCGGGCATATCTGCGCTGATTGCCGCTGGTACGTCTACTCGTGATGAGCCCCTCGCGTTCGTAGAAGTGCAACGCGGAGACCGCGACTCCACTACGCTCGGAGAGCTGCCCGGGGGTCAGCTCTTTCGCCCGCCAATCGGCTGCTGTCGACATGCACGCTCCTCCCAATCACCTCAACAATACTTGAGGTACGGAGGTGTCGGGACCGGATTCGGTGATCGCGGGCGATCGGCATCCGAAGCCGGGAATTCCGTGCTCTCCGGGCCTCGGCGCACTACGGTCTGATCATGGGAGCAGATGCTGTATCCGCGCAGGAGGGTGCGCGCTTGGCCGTGACGTCCGAAGTCGGCACGCTGCGTACGGTGCTGCTGCACCGGCCGGGCAACGAGCTGCGCAGGCTTACCCCGCGCAACAACGATCAGCTGCTGTTCGACGGCATCCCCTGGGTGGAGCGCGCGCAGCAGGAGCACGACGCCTTCGCCGAAGTCCTGCGTGGCCGCGGCACCGAGGTGCTGTTGTTGTCGGACCTGCTCGCCGAAACCATCGAGGTCAGCGGTGCCGCCCGCATCCAGGGCATCGCCGCCGCGGTCGACGCGCGCAGGCTCGGGCACACGCTGGCCGACGAGCTGGCCGCATTCCTGCGCGGTGTGCCCGCCACGGAACTGGCCGAGATCCTGGTGGCGGGAATGACCTTCGACGAGTTGCCCTTCGGGCCCGATGCCACCTCGCTGGTGCGCCGCATGCACCATGGCGGCGACTTCGTCATCGATCCGCTGCCCAATCTGCTGTTCACCAGAGACTCCTCGTTCTGGGTCGGTCCGCGTGTCGCGATCACCTCGCTCGCGCTGCCCGCCCGCGGCAGGGAGACCTCGCTGACCGACCTCATCTACGCCTTCCATCCCCGGTTTCTCGGGGTGCGCCGCGCCTACGAATCGCATACCGCTCCGATCGAAGGTGGCGACGTGCTGCTGTTGTCGGAGGGTGTGGTCGCGGTGGGCGTCGGGGAGCGCACCTCACCCGCGGGTGCGGAAGCGTTGGCGCGCAGCTTGTTCGACGACGACCTCGCCCACACCGTGCTCGTGGTGCCGATCGTGCAGACCCGCGCGACCATGCACCTGGACACGGTGTGCACCATGGTCGACGCGGACGCCGTCGTGATGTACCCGGCGGTGCGCGAGTCGCTGTGCGCCTTCACGATTCGCAAGGAGGACGATTACGGCGGACGGTCCGGCAGCGGACGGGTCGGCATCAGCGGCCCGGACCCGTTCCTGCCCGCGGCCGCCGAGGCCATGGGCATCGGCAAGCTGCGGGTGATCGACACGGGGCTGGACGGGGTCACCGCCGAACGCGAGCAGTGGGACGACGGCAACAACACCCTCGCCCTCGCTCCCGGCGTGGTGGTCGCCTACGAGCGCAACGAGATGACCAACGCCAGGCTGGAGGACGCGGGCATCGAGGTGCTGCGCATCCCCGGCTCCGAGTTGGGCTCCGGCCGCGGCGGACCTCGCTGCCTGTCCTGCCCGCTGTCCCGAGACGACTTGTGAGCGCGGGCATGTTCACCGTCACGGTCTCCCACGAATCCGCTGTGCCGCCCTACGAGCAGCTACGCCTCGCCGTCATCGCCCAGGTGCGCTCCGGCGAGCTGACGGCCGGAACCAAGATCCCGACCGTCCGCGCCCTGGCCGCGCAACTCGGCCTCGCGCCCAACACGGTGGCGCGCGCCTACCGTGAGCTGGAGGCCGACGGCGTGGTCGAAACACGGGGCAGGCAAGGCTCGTTCATCGCGTCGTCCGGTGACCCCACCCGCGACGTCGCGGGCCGCGCGGCTACCGCCTACGTCGCGACGGTGCGCAGATTGGGATTGGACGACGCCACGGCCCTGCGTTACGTGCAGGCGGCTTTGGAAGGGTGAGCCGTTACCGCCAGCTCGGCAACCAGAGATGGTCGTGCCAATTGCCGGGGGTGATCGGCAGGGCGGTGAGAATCGGCCAGAGCCAGATGAAGTTGGCGATAACCAGGCCCAGGTAGAGACAGACCGCGAGCAGTCCGAGGCTGCGCCGTTCGTTCGGCGGGGCGGGTAGATAGGTCCCGGCGGGGCTGCGCGGAATAGTGCTCGGGTGCGCCGGGCCGAGCACGTCGCCGAGCGCCAGCGCCACGCCCATCACCAGGAAAGGGGCCATCGGGACGGCGTAGAAGTAGTACATCTGCCGGTCGAGCGTGGCGAACCAGGGCAGCAGCGCGGCGCCGTAACCGACCAGCACCGCGCCGTAGCGCCAATCGCGACGGGTTACGACGCGCCACAGCATCCAGGCCAGTACCGGACCCGCGACCCACCAGATGGCGGGCGTCCCGATCAGCATCACCGCCTTCACGCATTGCGTCTGGCCGCAACCGGTGACGCCGCTGTCGGCGTAGTAGTACAGCATCGGGCGCAGACCCATGGGCCAGGTCCACGGTTTGGATTCCCACGGGTGATGGTTGCCCGCCGAATTGGTCAGCTCCGTGTGGAATTCCAGCGACCTGGCGTTGAAGTACCAGAGCGAACGCAGCGCGCCCGGCACCACATGCGACCAGAATCCGCCGGTACCGATCGGGTCGGTCGGCGCGGACGGATTGCCGGGCATGTACCGGTACACGCCCGTCTCGCTCGTGAACCAGGCCCAGTAGCCGGCCAGATAGACGCCGAGGGGCACGAGGACCAGCGCGTAGAGCGCGGGCCCGATATCGCGCAGCGCGACGCCGAGCCAGGGACGGCGCACCCCGTAGTCGCGTCGCGCGGCGAGATCGTAGTAGACGCTCAGCAGGCCGAAGGCGGCGATGAAATAGACGCCGGACCATTTGGTTCCACAGGCCAGGCCGAGCAGCACGCCCGCGCCGAAGCGCCACCAGCGCACCCCGAGGCGCGGCCCCCAGGCCGTCACGCCGATCCGGCCGTCGGCGTCCGCGCGGGCGAACCGGGCGCGGACCTCGTCGCGGTCGACGATCAGGCAACCGAACGCGGCGGTGACGAACAACCCCATGAAGATGTCGAGCATGCCGATGCGCGAGGAGACGAAGGTGAGCCCGTCGGCGATCAGCAGGATGCCCGCGATCGCGCCGATCAGGGTGGAGCGCGCCATCCGGCGCACGATCCGGATCACCAGCAGCACCAGCACGGTTCCGGCCAGCGCGGCGGTGAAGCGCCAGCCCCAGCCGTTGTAGCCGAATATCGCCTCGCCGATCGCGATGAACTGCTTGCCGACCGGAGGATGCACCACCAGCCCGTAGCCGGGGTTGTCCTCCACCCAGCCGCCGGTGAGCATCTGCCAGGCCTGCGGGGCGTAGTGCTTCTCGTCGAACACCGGTGTGCCGGCGTCGGTCGGGTAGTTGAGCATCGTGAATCGGGTCACCGCCGCGATCGCGGTGAGGAACGCCGTCACCAGCCAGCCGCGCAGGCGGTCGTCAGGCCCGAAGTCCGGCGGCGGCCGCAGCGGGCCCGGGCTCGACCAGGAGGGCACGGTTCCGAACCGTGCGGTCGCGCGCTGGTCGGTCACCTGGGTCACGCCCCGATCGTATGCTGTGCCGCCTCTCCGGGTGTTCAGGCCGTACGCGTTGGGTGGTTTCGCCGAGACCGGAATACGCTACGAAACGGTTTCGTCAGCACCTGGGTAACTCATCGGGTACGCCCGGACCTCGCGCAGCACCCCACGCAGGATCTGAACGCGATCCTTCGACACCCGACTTGTACGGCCTGACTACTCGGAGAGGCGGAACAGCGACAGTGACGACCGGCAGGCTGGTGCTCGCGGCGACACCGATGGGCGACATCGGGGATGCCTCGCAGCGCCTGCGCGAGGCGCTGGCGACCGCCGACGTGGTGGCCGCCGAGGACACCCGGCGCACCAGGTCACTGGCCAAGGCGCTCGGCGTCGAGATCTCCGGCCGAGTGGTGAGTTTCTACGACCACGTCGAGACCGCGCGGATCCCGATGCTGCTCGACGAGATCGCCGACGGCCGCACGGTGCTGCTGGTCACCGACGCGGGCATGCCGTCGGTGAGCGATCCCGGCTACCGCATGGTGGCGGCGTGCGTCGAGCGCGATCTGCCGGTGACCTGCCTGCCCGGCCCCTCGGCGGTGACTACGGCGCTCGCGCTGTCGGCCTTGCCGGTGGAACGGTTCTGCTTCGACGGATTCCCGCCGCGTAAATCCGGCCAGCGCCGGGAATGGTTGCGCACGCTGGCCGCCGAATCACGGGCCTGCGTCTTCTTCGAGGCGCCGCACCGGCTCGCCGACTGCCTGGCCGACGCGGTCGAGATCCTCGGTCCGGACCGCCGCGCCGCCGTCTGCCGAGAACTGACCAAGACCTACGAGGAAGTCGTGCGCGGCACCCTGGCCGAACTCGCCCAGTGGGCCGTCGAGGGCGCGCGCGGCGAGATCACGGTGGTGCTCGCGGGCGCCCAGCCTTCCGCCGCCGACCCCGCGGACCTGGTCGACGCCGTCGAATCACTGACCGCCGCGGGCGCCCGACTCAAGGACGCCTGCGCGGAGGTCGCCGCCGTCCACGCCGTTTCCCGTCGCGAACTCTACGACGCGGTTCTCACCGCGCGCCGCACGCCGTAGGCCCGACCGCCTCCCTGTGAGGTTTCGCTCCGCCGCGCATGGTCGACCCGAAGTGGTGCGGCGGGCATGATCATCGGTATGACTTCTCTGGAGAGCAAGGCCACGACGTTTCTCGGATTGCACGTGCCGGGGGACCCCGGAGTCTTCCCCACGGTGTGGGACGCCTGGTCCGCGAAGGTCGCCGTGGCGGCGGGCTTTCCGGCCTTGACGGTCGGCAGTCACCCGCTGGCCGACTCGATCGGCCGCGAGGACGGGGAGAAGATGACGTTCGACGAGTCGATGACCCGGGTACGGCAGATCACGGCGGCGGTGGACGTGCCGGTGTCGGTCGACATCGAGTCGGGCTACGGGCAGGAGCCCGCCCGGCTGGTCGACGGGCTGCTGGAAGCGGGTGCGATCGGGCTCAACATCGAGGACACCGTGCACAGCGAGGGCAAGCGGCTGCGCGCGGCACAAGAGCACGCCGACCTCGTGCACGGCCTGCGCAAGGCCGCCGACGCGGCGGGTGTGCACCTGGTGATCAACGCGCGTACCGATCTGTTCCTGCGTCAGGACGGCGAGGCGTCCGATCGCGTCGACCGCGCCATCGAGCGCCTGAAGCTGGCCGCCGAGGCGGGCGCGGACGTGCTGTTCCCGGTGGGCCGCCACACCGAGGCCGACATGCGCCGCCTGACCGGTGAGCTGCCGCTGCCGATCAGCGCCACCGTCGCGCCGGACCAGGCCGACAAGGCCGCACTCGCCGAGCAGGGCGTCGCACGGATCACCTTCGGCCCCTTCTTGCAGGCCGTGCTGACCAAGGAGATCGAGACCTTGCTCGACCGCTGGAAGTGAGACCCGCGCCAGGTACCTCACCGGACCGCCGGTGGGGTACCTGCCGCGCACAGCGGAAGGCCGGCACGGCAGTCGCGGTGTTCAGGACGGAACCGCCAACCCGAGGGCGGTCATGACGAACTCGACGAAAAGCGGCGCCAGATCCGGCACCCGCGCGGGTCCGTCGGAGACGATGACCCGCCGCGTCCGTTCGCCGATCGCGTCCGGGATCAGGGCGATGAGCCCATCGGAGAGTTCCGGCAGCGCCGGGTCCGCCTCGCGCGCCTGGTCGTAGAACACCCGATACAGCTGGGCGAAGCGGTCGACGGCCAGGTCGCGGTAGCCGACGGCCTCCTGGTTCACCTTGAACGACTCCACCAGCACCAGCCGGGCGAAATCCGGCTCGGTGGCGACGGTCCGGCAGAAGGTCACCACGATGGATTCGATCTTCGCGTAGGCGTCGGCGTCCGGCGGCAACTGGGCGAGTTCCTCGGCGATCCGGGTCGCGACGATGTCGACCCCGGTGTGCACCGCCTCGGCGAAGCACTCCTCTTTGTTGGCGAAATGGTCGTAGAAGGTGGTGCGCGAAACCCTGGCCGTGGCCACGATGTCGGTGAGCGTGGTGGCCGGATAGCCCTTGCTGTCCACGGACTTCACCATCGCCTCGACCAGCCTGCCGCGTTGCGACGCGAGCACGGCTTCGCGTGCCGCCCGATGCCGCTCGGCGAAACCGGACCGGTGAACGGATGCCGTCGCGTGCTGCTGGCCCATGTGTGCCCTCTCTGTGCCGGAACCGATCCCGAACGGAACGTCGTCGTACCGATCGCACACGGTCCGGGGTGTCGCCAGGCCGCGAACCGGTGTTTCATTATCCGACAACGCATTCCACGGTGGGAAGGCAGGTGGATCCACCCGTGGGCATGGTGCCGCGCAACACGGCGAAAGTGTTGTGCGCCTTATCGTTCCAGCCTGCTTGGCGCGGGCCGGAACGATCAGTCCTTCGGTTCGATGTACTTGGGGAACACCGGTTCCGGCGCGGGCAGCGTCAGCCCGGGCTCGATCGGGGTCGCGATATCGGCGAACGTCCGGCTCTGTTGCCCCAGCTGGTCGAGGATGCGGCCCGCCGACCCCGGCAGCACCGGCTGCACCAGGATCGCGACGATGCGCAGCACCTCCAGCGTCACGTACAGCACGGTCGCCTCGCGGGCGAGATCCTCCGGCGTACCGGACTTCGCCAGCGCCCACGGCGCCTGCGCGGAGAAATACCGGTTGGTCTCGCCCAGGGTCAGCCAGATCGCCTCCAGCGCGAGATGCATCTGCTGCGCGTCGAACTCGGCCCGGCAACGCTCCAGCAGACCGCCCGCCAGATCCAGCAGGGCGCGGTCGTCATCGGTGAACTCGCCGGGGGTCGGCACCACGCCGCCGCAGTCCCGTGCGACCAGCTTGGTGCTGCGCTGCACCAGATTGCCGAACTCGTTGGCCAGGTCGCTGTTGATCCGGCCCACGATGGCCTCGTGGCTGTAGCTGCCGTCCTGGCCGTAGGAGATCTCCCGCAGCAGGAAGAAGCGCACCGCGTCCAAACCGTAGTTCTCGACCAGTTCCAGCGGGTCGACCACGTTGCCGACCGACTTGGACATCTTCTCGCCCTTGTTGTACAGGAACCCGTGCACGAACACGCGTTTGGGCAGCTCGATACCGGCCGACATCAGGAACGCGGGCCAGTACACCGTGTGGAACCGCGTGATGTCCTTGCCGATGATGTGCACGTCGGCGGGCCAGAACTTGCCGAAGGCGGCGGAGGAGGTGTCGGGGAAGCCGACGCCGGTGATGTAGTTCGTCAGCGCGTCCACCCAGACGTACATCACGTGGTCGGGATGGCCGGGCACCGGCACACCCCAGTCGAAGGTGGTGCGCGAGATGGAGAGGTCCTTCAGGCCCGCCTTGACGTAGCTGACGATCTCGTTGCGCCGGGTGGCGGGCGCGATGAACTCCGGGTGCTCCTCGTAGAGCGCCAGCAGCTTGTCCTGGTAGGCCGACAGCCGGAAGAAGTAGTTCGACTCCTCGGTCCAGGTGACCGGCGTCTTGGACTCGGTCGAGATGCGGGTGCCGTCCTCCAACACCGTGGTCTCCTCGTCGGTGTAGAACGCCTCGTCGCGCACCGAGTACCAGCCCGAGTAGTTGCCCAGGTAGATGTCGCCGTTGGCCAGCATTCGCTCCCAGATGGCGACGCTGGCGGCGTGGTGGTCCGCGTCGGTGGTGCGGATGAACCGGTCGAAGGAGATGTCGAGCGTCTTGTCCATCGCCTCGAACACGTCGGAGTTGCGCGCCGAGAGCTCTTCCACCGGGATGCCCTCGGCGGCCGCTGCCTGCTGCATCTTCTGGCCGTGTTCGTCGGTGCCGGTCATGAAGAACACGTCGTAACCGTCGAGGCGCTTGAAGCGGGCGATGGCGTCGGCCGAGATGTACTCGTACGCATGCCCGATGTGCGGCGCGCCGTTCGGGTAGGCGATGGCCGTGGTGATGTAGAAGGCGGGGCGGTCAGCTTCGCTCATGGTGTGTCTACTGTAATGCGCGTGCATTCTTTCGCTCGCGTGAATATGCCCTGCGCCGATGCGCGGGTCTGCGCGTCCGCACCGCGCGGTGGCCGCCGATGAGCGCGGGACGTCCCGCGCCGAAGCTGCCCGAGCCGCTGTCGCCGATCGTGGACGCGCACACCCACCTGGACGCCTGCGGAGCGACCGACGCGGCGTCCACCGCCGCGATCGTCGATCGCGCCGCCTCGGTCGGCGTCGGCCGAGTGGTCACCGTCGCCGACGACCTGGCCGCCGCGCAGTGGGCGGTGCGGGCCGCGCACTGGGACGATCGCGTGTACGCCGCCGTCGCGCTGCATCCGACCAGGGCGAACGCACTCGACGACGACGCCAAGGCCGAGCTGGAGCGCTTGGCCGACGACCCGCGGGTGGTCGCTGTCGGCGAGACCGGCCTCGATTACTACTGGCCGGGCAAGCTGGACGGCTGCGCCGACATCGAGACCCAGATCGAGGGTTTCCGCTGGCACATCGACCTGGCCAAGCGGGTCCGCAAGCCGCTCATGATCCACAACCGCGAGGCCGATCACGACCTGCTCACCGTGCTGCTGGACGAGGGCCCGCCGGAGCGGGTGATCTTCCACTGCTTCTCCTCGGACACGAACATGGCGCTGTCCTGCGTGGCCGAGGGCTACATCCTCAGCTTCTCCGGGACGGTGAGCTTCAAGAACGCGCACGAATTGCGCGAAGCGGCCAAGGTGGTGCCCGACGACCAGATCCTGGTCGAGACGGACGCGCCGTATCTGACCCCGCATCCGTTCCGCGGAGCGCCGAACGAGCCGTATTGCCTGCCGTACACCGTGCGGGCGCTGGCCGAAGTGCGCGGCCAGGATCCGCTGGAACTGGCGAAGATCACCACGGACAACGCGCGGCGCGTCTACCGGCTCTGAGCGCCGCGCCCGCGTACCCGCGGGGGCGCACGGATGCCCGGAATGCATCGTTGTATGCGAAATGTGTCCTATGTCACTTTCGACGTTCCGTTTCGTGATTTACCTGCGGGGTCGATATTTGATCGTGATATTGAAAAGGCGCTGTTCCTGAGCTTGCTGTTGTCGGCGCCCGAACCCCTCGTTATCGTGCTGTGACCATGTCCCCCTTCACGCGGATCAACCAGTCGCGTTCGCCGCTGCTGCACATCGCGGTCGGCGCGCTGCTGCTGACGCTGATCGTCGGCGCCGGTCTCGCGATCGTGAATCGCAAGACGGTGACCGTCGTCGTGGACGGCGAGAAGCTCTTCCAGACCACCATGTCGCGCGACGTGCGCGGTGTGCTGAAGGCCGCGGGCTTCGCCGTGACCGATCGGGACAAGGTGGCGCCGGCCCTGGCCGCGCACATCGGCGACGGCGCGACCATCACGCTCAACCGCGCCCGCGAGGTGGATCTGTCCGTCGACGGGATGACGCAGCGGGTCTGGACCACCGGCGTGACCGCGGGGGAGGCGCTCGAGCAGTTGAAGATCTCGAAAGAGGTGTACGTCTCGCCCGCCCGCGACGAGCGGCTCCCGCTGCAGGGCGCCACGCTCATGATCGCCACCCCGCGCGTGGTCTCGCTGGTCGACGGCATCGGAAACCCGGTGGACGTGCGCGCCGCCGCCCCCACTGTCGGCAAATTCCTCGAGGTGGCGGGCATCCCGCTGATCGAGCAGGATTCCGTCGAACCGGCCGCGTCCACTCCGGTGACGAACGGCTTGCGCGTCACCGTGACACGCAAGCGGGTCGAACAGCACACCGAGACGCTGCCGCTGGACCCGCCGGAGAACGTCATCGAGGACCCGACCATGAACATGAGCCGCACGGTGGTGGAGTCCCCCGGCGCTCCCGGCGTCCAGGACGTCACGTTCGCGGTCACCATGGTCAACGGTCAGGAAGTGGACCGTCAGGCGGTCGGTTCCACGGTGACCGTGGCGGCGCAGCCGAAGACCGTCCGCAAGGGCGCCAAGCCGGGCACCGAGGTGCCCCCGGTGCGCGACGGCGCGATCTGGGACGCGCTGGCCCGCTGCGAGTCGACCGGCAACTGGTCGATCAACACCGGCAACGGCTACTACGGCGGTGTGCAGTTCGACCAGGGCACCTGGGAGCGACAGGGCGGACTGCGCTACGCCCCCCGCGCCGACATGGCCACCAGGGAAGAGCAGATCGCCATCGCCGAGATCACTCGCCAGCGGCAGGGCTGGGGCGCTTGGCCCGCCTGCACCGGCCGGCTCGGTATCAGCTGACGCTCACCGGACGCCTCGCGGCGCGGTTGATAGATTCTCGAGGTGTCCGAACCTGAAATCTCCGCTCGTGGAAGTGCGGCGCTGCTCGGCCCCGCCGAAGTGCGGGTGCTCGCCGAGCGGCTGGGGGTGCGGCCGACCAAGCAACTCGGGCAGAACTTCGTCCACGACGCCAACACGGTGCGGCGGATCGTCGCGGCCGCCGGGGTGGGGCGCGGGGACGTGGTGCTGGAGGTCGGGCCCGGTCTCGGTTCGTTGACCCTCGCGCTGCTGGACGTGGTGGACTCGGTGGTCGCGGTCGAAATCGATCCCGTGCTGGCGCGCCACCTTCCGATTACGGCCGCGGACCGGGCGCCGGATCTGGCGGCGCGCCTGTCGGTGGTCGAGGCGGACGCGCTGCGCGTCACCGCCGCGGATCTGCCTGTAGCGCCCACCGCGCTGGTGGCCAATCTCCCGTACAACGTGGCGGTACCCGTACTGCTGCATCTGCTCGCCGAATTGCCCGGCATCGCAGTGGCTTTGGTGATGGTGCAGGCGGAAGTGGCCGATCGGCTCGCCGCCGATCCCGGCAGTCGCACCTACGGCGTGCCCAGTGTGAAAGCGGGCTTCTTCGGGACGGTCCGGCGTGCGGGGGCGGTGGGCACCCAGGTGTTCTGGCCGGTTCCGCGAGTCGAGTCGGGGCTGGTCCGGATCGACCGCTACGCCCAGCCCCCATGGCCGATGGACGCCGAGCATCGCCGCCGCGTGTTCGCGGTCGTCGACGCCGCGTTCGCGCAGCGCCGCAAGACCCTCCGCGCCGCGCTCGCCGGCTGGGCGGGCTCGCCCGCCGAAGCCGAACGTCGGCTGCTCGCCGCGGGCATCGCCCCCGCCGCCCGCGGCGAAACCCTGGACACCGCCGCCTTCGTCCGCCTGGCGGCCCAGGCGTAGTACTGCGCACAGGGCAGTGGCTCCTCGTACCGGCATCGGCCGGAGCGAGGAGCCACGCAAACGTCCGGATCAGACGGCGACTTCGTAGCCCGCTTCGTCCACCGCGGCGACGATGTCGGCGTCGGCGATCGGCGCGGTGCTGTCGACGCGGACGGCGCCGCTGGCGAGATCCACATCCACACTGGTCACGCCGTCGATCTTGCCGATCTCGGTCTTGACGGAGCTGACGCAGTGCCCGCAGGTCATCCCCGTGACGGTGTAGGTGGTGGTGGGCATGTCCGACTCCTTCGCATCCAGATTCTCATACGGCCGGGGGGTACCCCGGCCTCCGAAAGATACCCCCTATGGGTATTAGTCCGCAAGGGTGCCGCAGCCTCACACGCCGTCGGCCAGTTCCAGCCAGCGCTCTTCGGCCGTCTCCTTCTCCGCGAGCACCTGCTTGAGTTCCGCGCCCAAGGTGACCAGCTTGTCCGGCTCGGTGGCCGCGTCGGCGAGCGCCGAGTGCAAGCGCTGCTCGCGTTCGGAGAGCTTGTCGATGGCGCGTTCCAGCCTGGTCAGTTCCTTGCGGGCCGCGCGGTAGGTGGCGGAGTCGGTGGCCGGTGCGTCGGCGGGCTTGGCCTCCGGCGCGGCGGCGCGGCTCCGGCTCGCCGTGATGGCCGCGCGCCTGGTGAGGTACTCCCCGATGCCCCCGGGCAGGTTCGTGAGCTTGCCGTCGCCGAACAGCGCCCAGGTCGAGTCGCAGATCCGCTCGATGAGATACCGGTCGTGGCTGATCACGACCAGCGTGCCCGCCCAGTTGTCGAGCAGGTCCTCCAGTTGTTGCAGGGTGTCGATGTCCAGGTCGTTGGTCGGCTCGTCGAGCAGCAGCACGTTCGGCTCGGACATGAGGATGCGGGTCAGTTGCAGGCGCCGCCGCTCGCCGCCGGACAGGTCGCCGACCGGGGTGCGCTGGCGGGCGGGGGTGAAGCCGAGTCGCTCGGCCAGCTGGCCGGCGGAGACCTCCTTGTCGCCCAGCATGATTCGCTGTGCGACCTGCTGCACCGCCTCCAGTACCCGCAGGCCGGTGGGCAGGTCGTCGAGTTCCTGGCGCAGCCAGCCGATCTGGACGGTCTGGCCCTGTACGCGCTTACCCCCGGCCCAGATCGCGCCGGTGTCTCCGGCCAAAGCGCGCAGCAACGTCGTCTTGCCCGAGCCGTTGACGCCGACCAGGCCGACGCGCTCGCCGGGCGCCAGCCGCCAGGTCAGGTCACGCACCAGTTCCCGGCCGTCCGGGGTGGTGAGCGTGGCGTCCTCCAGTTCGACGACGACGCGGCCGAGGCGTTTGCGCGCGAAGGCCGCCAGCGAGACGCTGTCGCGCGGCGGCGGCACGTCGGCGATCAGGGCCTCGGCGGCCTCGACCCGATAGCGTGGCTTGGAGGTGCGCGCTTGCGGGCCGCGCCGCAGCCAGGCCAATTCCTTGCGGGCCAGATTGCGCCGCCGGGCCTCGGACGCGTCCGCCTGGCGGGCGCGCTCGGCGCGGGCGAAGATCCAATCGCCGTAACCGCCCTCGTAGCTCTCGACCTTCCCGCCGACCACCTCCCAGGTATTGGTGGCGACGGTGTCGAGGAACCAGCGGTCGTGGGTCACCACGACGAGCGCGCTGCGGCGGCCGAGCAGATGCGCGGCCAGCCACTGCACGCCCTCCACGTCCAGGTGGTTGGTCGGCTCGTCGAGCACCAGCAGGTCGAGTTCGCGCACCAGCGCGGCGGCGAGCGCGACCCGGCGGCGCTCGCCGCCGGAGAGATTGTCCACCGAGGTGTCCAAGCCGAGATCGGCGATGCCGATGCCTTCCATCACCGAGCGGATGCGCGGGTCGGCGGCCCACTCGTGTTCGGCGACCTCGTCGGTCATGGCGTCGTCGGCCAGCCCGGCCAGCACCACCGAACCGACCGTCGCCCCCGGGGGCAGCACGCCGCGCTGGGTCACCACCGCCATGCGCAGGCCGCCGAGGCGGCTGACCCGGCCGCTGTCCGGTTCCTCGATACCGGTGAGCACCTCGAGCAGGGTGGTCTTGCCGCCGCCGTTGAGGCCGACGACTCCGATCCGTTCGCCCGCGTGCACGCCGAGCGAGACGTTGTCCAGCAGCGGCTTGATCCCGAAGCTCTTGTGGACCTGTTCGAGATTGATCAGGTTGGACATGGATCCTTCCGTGTCTTGCGGGGGCGGTCCGATGAGACCTGCCTGTCGCGGTCGTGGGCCCCGGGCCAGCGTACCGACCGGGGCGGGGCGTCCGTTCGCCCGGCGAGCAGCGAGAGAGCTTGCGGGACGAACGATGTTCGTTTAGATTGATCGGCGAACGAACACTGTTCGTTCCATGTAACCGATCCGGCGTTCCCCAGAAGTACAGCCGCAGAGTGGGACGCCCACCTCGCCTCGAGGTGTCGGCGGGCGGCACCCGTCCCATTCCGCATCGCTCTTCTGGAGGAATTCCATGCACGTCGGCCTCGGCCTGCCCATTTCCGATCCCACCGCCCTGCTCGACTGGGCCCGGCGCGCCGACGCGGGCCCGTTCCGCACCCTCGGCCTGCTCGACCGGCTGGTCTACGACAACCCCGAACCGCTGATCGCGCTGGCCACGATCGCCGGCGCGACGAGCCGCGTGAAGGTGCAGACCGAGGTGCTGCTCGCGCCGCTGCGCGATCCGGTGCTGCTCGCCAAGCAGGCCGCCACGCTCGACCGGATGACCGGCGGACGGCTGGTGCTCGGCCTCGGTGTCGGCGGCCGCGCGGACGACCACCTCGCCTCGGGCACCGACCTGCGCACCCGCGGCCGCCGCCTCGACGAGCAACTCGCGCTTCTGCGCCGCCTGTGGGCGGGGGAGGCGTACAGCGACGAGTGCGGGCCGATCGGCCCCGCGCCGCTGCGCCCGGAAGGGCCCGAAATCCTGTTCGGTGGTTTCCGGCCCGCCGCGCTCGAACGCGTCGGGCGGTGGGGCGGCGGATTCCTCGCCGCCGCGCCGCCCTCCTGGGCGGGCAACCTCTTCGACACCGTGCGCCGTTCCTGGAGCGACCACGGCCGATCGGGTGAGCCGAGGATCGTCGCCCAGGTCAACGTGGCCCTCGGCCCGGATCACGTCATCGAGGACGCCCGCGCGTCGATGGGCGCCTACTACGGGTTCAGCGATTACACCGAGGGCATCCTCGCCGGGTTGCTCACCACGCCCGCGCAGATCCGCGCCACCATCGCCGAATTCGGCGATCTGGGCGCGGACGAGGTGATGTTCTACTGCTACGGGCGCGATGCCGATCAGGTCGATCGGCTCGCCGACGCGCTGCCCTGAGCAACGCGCATTCGTGCCGCCGCCGAGGACTGGATGCCTCCGTCGCGCCGGGCGCGGTTGTCCTCGCGGCGCTGCCGGTCGCCCTCGTTTATCGGCGAAGCGCTGCCGGTCAGTGCTTCCCGGACGGGTCGGCGCTGAGGATGCGCGCACCCGGCACCGGTCCACTGGCCGTCCGCACGCTGCGGCAGACGCCCGCGCCCGCCAGTTCGGCGGCCACCGAGATCGCCGATTCCTCGCTCTCGCAGAGGAACGCGCACGTGGGCCCGGAGCCGGACACCAGCCCGGCCAGCGCGCCCGCCGCGACGCCAGCCCGCAGCGTGCGGCGCAGTTCCGGCTTCAGCGACACCGCCGCCGCCTGGAGATCGTTGCCGAGCAAGGGCGCGAGCTGGTGCGCGTCGCCGGAGGCCAGCGCTTGCATCAGCTGCTGCGGCTCGCCGAGCCGAGGCGGGTCGCCGTGCTCGCGCAACCGGTCGAGTTCGGCGAAGACCGCGGGCGTGGACAGGCCGCCTTTGGCGAAGGCGAGCACCCAGTGAAAGGTATTGCGCGACAGCACCGGCAGCAGGCGCTCCCCGCGGCCGGTGCCCAGCGCGGTGCCGCCGTGCAGGGCGAACGGCACATCGCTGCCGAGTTCGGCCGCCACCGCGCTCAGTTCCTCCCTGGACAATCCCAGGTCCCACAGCTCGTTCAGCCCGACCAGCGCGGCGGCGGCATCGGCGCTCCCGCCCGCCATGCCTCCGGCTACCGGAATGCCTTTGGCGATGGCGATTTCCACCAGGGGAGCGCGGCCGCCGAGGTGCGCGAGCCGGACAGCCGCCTTCCAGACCAGATTCGTCCGGTCGGTCGGCACGTCCGCGGCGCCCTCTCCGGTGACCCGGACGGCCAGCGAACCCGACGGGGAGATCTCCAGATCGTCGCTCAGGGACAGTGCTTGGAACACCGTGGTCAGGTCGTGGTAGCCGTCGGCACGCAGGTCGCCCACTCCGAGATGGAGGTTCACCTTCGACGGCGCCCGCACGGTGACGGGACTCGGCACAACTGACAGCACGGTGCTCAAGCCTAATGGGAGCGGCCGGACGATGCCGTTCCGTAGCGGGCGTCGCGAAAAGGAACCGGCGGCGGGGTAATCCCCGGGCCGTTACAGCAGTCCGCCGCCGGTGGCGTCGATCCACTGGCCGGTCACCCAGCGCGCCTCGTCGGAGGCGAGGAACCCGACCACGTCGGCCACGTCGGCGGGCTGCCCCACTCGTTGCAGCGGGGACATCGCCGCCACCGCCGCCTGGCTTTCGGCGTTGCGCAGCCAGTTCGCGTTCATGTCGGTATCGATGATGCCCGGCGCCACCGCGTTCACGGTGATGCCGCGTGCCCCGACCTCCTTGGCGAGCACGCTGGTGAAACTGTCGATCGCGCCCTTGGTCATGGTGTAGGCGATCAGCTGCGGCATGTACGCGCCGTGGGTCAGGCCGGTGGAGATGTTGACGATCCGCCCGCCCGGCCGCAACCGATCCAGGCCGAGACGGGTGATGAAGAAGGGTGCCTTGGCGTTGACCGCGAAGACCCGGTCGAACGCCGCTTCGTCGGTTCCGCCGATCGGCTCCCGGACGCCGTCGGTGCCCGCGTTGTTCACCAGGATGTCCAGGCCGTCGGCATGCGCGTCGAAGGCCGCCCACAGTGCCTCTGCGTCACCGGGAACGCCCAGTCCGGCGCGAATCGCGAACGCCGCGCCGCCCGATGCCTCGATCGCGGCCACGGTCGCCTTCGCCGCCTGCTCATCGCTGTTGTAGTGAACCGCCACCCGTGCGCCGTCGCGAGCCAGTCGTTCGGCTATCGCCCGGCCGATACCCCGGCTGCTCCCGGTCACCAGTGCCGTCTTGCCCGTCAGTGCGCCCATCGCAGGCTCCTTTCTCTAGCGGTCACTACAGAAAGAAAGGTACCACATTATCTAGTGACCGCTATAGAATGGCGGCATGAGTACCACGACCCGTGGACGGCCCCGATCCTTCGACCGGGACGCGGCGCTGGAGAAGGCCATGCGGCTGTTCTGGGAACGCGGGTACGAGGCCACCTCGATCGGCGACCTGACCGCGGCGATGGGTATCGGTGCGCCCAGCCTGTACGCGGCGTTCGGGGACAAGAAGACGTTGTTCGCCGAGGTCGTCGCGAAATTCGGCGCGCGCTACGGCGGATTCGTCACGCGGGCGCTCGCCGAGGAGGGCACCGCCGACGCGGCGGTCCGGCGCATCCTGCGCGAGGCCGCGGCCGAGTACACCCGGCCGGAGTGCCCGCACGGCTGTCTGGTGATCAGCGCGGGCGTCAATACCACGAGCGCCGAGATCGCCGATTTCCTGCGCGACATGCGCAATCGGAACATCGACGCGTTCGCCGAGCGCATCCAGGCCGACATCGACGCGGGCGTGCTGTCGCCTCACCTGGACGCGCGCACGCTGGCCCGCTATGTCGGCACGGTGATGCAGGGAATGTCGCAAGCGGCGCGGGACGGCGCGAGCCGGGCCGAACTGGAGCGGGTGGCCGAGCTGGCGCTGCGCGGGTGGGAACCCTAGTGCCCCGAGGCGCGTCCGTCCTGCACCACCACGGGCAGGCAGGTGCGCACGAAATCCGCGCCGAAGTCGGTCAGCACCACGCTGCGGTAGATCACCTTGGTGCCGAAGCCGGACCGCTTCAGCATCTCCCGCACCGGTGACTGCGCCTCCAGCAGCTGATACCGGTTCGGATTGCCGACCGGCTCGCGCGCGTGCTCGACAAGTCCCAGTCTGCGCAGGTTGGTCAGGTACTGCTGGATCCGGTTGGGGAAGCGCAGGCCGGCGTGCTCGCCGATCAGGGTGAGCATCGAGCCGAGGCGTTCGGAGCCGAGCGCGCGCGGGCGTCCGGTGCGGATGTCGATCGAGGGCTGCGGCCCGTCCAGATGCAGGAAACGCAGGATGCGCGCCTCGTCGGGAGTCAGCTCGGCGAGCATGCCCGCGAAGGCCGGATGGTTGTCGTCCTCGCCGTGCGGGCTCGCCGACAACCGCAGCAGCGCGGCGCCCTGCTCGCGCAGCGTCGGTACGGCGTCCTGCGCCGGCGGTTGCGCGGCCGCGGTCAGGCCGAGCGCTTTGCGCATCGCGTCACGGACTTCGGACTCCGCCTCGGCCAGCACTTCTCGCGGCGGCGCCCCCTCGATGCTGCGCCGCACGACGGTCGAGGTGACGTCGACCGCGGTGCCGACTCCCCAGGAGGTCACCCCGGTGACGGCGGTCCACGCGACCCGTGCCACGCCCGTCGCGGCACGCACGGTGGCCACGGGAACCGTGACCCGTCTTGGTAATTCGTCGGTGCGAGCGATGTCCGAAGCCGGCCGCCGGGCGATCTCCTGCGATGGCCCGGCATTCGCCGCCGTCGCGTCGAGGTGCTCGACGGCCTCGGGATCGCCGTCGTCCGGACTCGCTACAGCCATGATGTCGCCACTCCCGTTCCGAAGATCAGGATATGAGCGTATCCGGCGAAGAGCCCCAGCACGCCGCCATGGACGAAAAGGAGCCATTCATCCTGCTTGATGGCCGCGCGAAGCATGTCGACGAAGTCCGGCGGCGACAACATCGCCATCTGCCTGGCGATATATTCGTTGATCTGCCTGCCCTGGCGGACATTGAACTCCGGGTCGGCGAACGCGATCGGCGCGATGGACATGGCTTCGTTGGTGAAGGTCGATTGCAGCGAGTCGTATTCACGGCTGCCGAGCATGAACTTGACCGCCGGGCGCGCGGGGCCGAGCGCGCGGTCGGCGGCCGGGCGCAGCGTGTCCTCCAGCATCTGCATGGTGCGGTCCGAGCGCGGGCCGTTGAGCAACTCGTCGCCGATATTCGCCACGGTGATCACCTGGCTGGAAACCAATTCCGCGTATCCGTCGGTGATTTCGGACTTGCGTTTGATCAGCAGGCCCTGCCGCCACGGGACCCACCACTTCGGATATGCGGGCGCGAAGATCATATTGATGCCGATCCAGTTGACCACCCAGCCGATGATCACGCCGCCGATCGGCAGCACGACCAGGCTGGACCAGCCGGTCAGATGCAGGACGACGACCAGCAGCACGCCCATCGGCGCGCCGAAGTAGAAACCGAAGTTCTGCATGAATCGCAGTTCCTTCGCGCCGAGCACTTGGAACAGCGTGTTGAGCAGATGCGGCCGGGCCTGGAAGTAGCGGATCACCATCTGCTTCACATCGAGCAGCTGATCGATATTCGCGCCCAATTCCTCGGTCAGCTCGCGCAGGATCTCCGGCAGCTGCTGGCGCACCCTGGCATGCACCATGTCGCGCACCTGGGCGGGCAGGTTGTACCAGAGCTGAGGATGCTCGCGGCGCAGGATGTCCTCGACGATGTCCTTGATCTGCGCGTCGGCGATGCTGGTGAGATGCTCGGCGAGCTTGTCCGGCTCGAGCTCCCGGTAGAAGTCGGCTACGCTGCCGAGTTTGGCCAAGCCCTTGTCGACCGCGATGCTGGCCATCTTGTCGGCGCGCGACGGGACGATGCCCTGCCACCCGAACCGGCCGTCATAGCTGAGCAGCGGGAGGACCTGAATTCGCTTGGGCAGGAATGGATACAGTGCGCGCAGGCCGGGAACTCGGACGCCGTGGAAGGCGACCGGCTTGAACAGCATGAGCACGCCGGTCCAGTTGGTGATGTAGCCGATCACGCCGGTGAAAAGCGGTATGGTCACGAGCTCGAGGAGGATCGTGGGGTGGATTCCGAAAACACTCTCTAACACGACACCCTCCTGCCGATACACCGGTGATCGCCGCCTCACCGGCACCCAAAACTAGCACCCCCTCCTCGAAGAAACCCTATTGCGCGCCGCGTGCCGGTCGCACTGTCCGAGTCAGGCGGTGCGAATGACCCGCGACACAAGGGGAAGTAATCTGTGGAGCGGATTCGTTCCCCCCGGCGATATCGGAGAAAACGTGGCAGACGACAGGACCGGACAGGACGTGGCCCGGCCAGGTTCCCGCGCCGTCGAGCGCAGTTCGGATGTCGAACAGCGGCAGATCAGCAATGAGGCACGGCTGATTCGCGGCGTGTTCCGCGCGGCCGGAGTGGCAGCGGGCACCGTCGTGCGCGGAAGCCAATGGGCGGTCGGCACGACCTACGAGGTCACCAGGGAGATCACCCAGGCCGCACTGGACGGGGAGTCCTCGGCCGAGATCGCCGAGCGGACCGGAAACGCGTTGCGTTCCATCGCCCGCAGCGCGCTCGGCGTCACCGAAGGTTCGGTCCGGGAGATCGTCAGCTACGTCCCGACCTCCAACGGCCCCACCTCGCAGCAGCCGCTCACCGTCGGCCCCTACCTGCGCTCGGCGAGCACCGAGGAATTGCGCCGCCGCGGCGACGCGCTGCTGGCCAGGTCGGCCGACGTCTACTTCACCGAGGACGTGCACCCGGCCTACGACCGCATCCTCGACGAACTCGCTCCCGACGAGGCGCGCATCCTGCGCTTCATGGCGCTCAACGGCCCGCAGCCGTCGGTCGACGTGCGCACCAACCGGCCGCTGGGGATCGGCTCGGAACTGGTGCAGGGCGATCTCACCTCGGTGCCCGAGCAGGCCGGCGTGCGCTACCCCGACCGCGCGCGTTCCTACCTGATCAATCTCAACCGCCTCGGGCTGACGCTGACCTCGGACGATCCGGTGGTGCTGAGCCGGTACATGGTGCTCGAGGTGCAGCCCGTGGTGGAGGCGGCGCTGAAGAAGGCGGGCCGGGCGCCGAAGATCGTCCGCAAGAGTCTCCGGCTGACCGAGTTCGGCGAGGACTTCTGCCGTACCTGTTTCACCATCGGAAGTTGACCCCGAAGTTGATCTTGACTGGAATGTTCCGCTCGCCGTGATAGCAATCTGATACAACCCTCCCAATCCGGCACTCGGGATGGGATTGTTGAGGGTATGGATCAGCGAACCGGCGGGCAGGGGCGCGGCGACCCAGGTTTGGGCATCGCTGGGCAAGTGCGTAACGACCGGGGCACGGGCTCCGGTGGGCCGCAGCGCGACGACCTGGGATTTCCCCCGGGCGGTCAGGAGCGCGGCGGGGTGGACATCGATTCCGGCACGGAGCCGGAGGAACGAGATTTCGACCCGGTCGGTGCGGGTCCGAACCGCGGCAGGCGGGCGACCAGCGCCGTTGAAGGGGATGCGGACGCCGATGACCGGCTGCCCTTCGACGCGGGAACCATCGACTTCGGCCAGGTGCGCGACGATCCGCGGGCCGGCCGGGGCCGCGACGAGCGGGAGCTGGACGACGTCTCGGCGATCTCCCGGCTGAAGTACCGGTACCTGCGCACCCTCGACACCAAATCCTGGGAAGACTTCGCCGACACCATGGTGCCCGAGGCGACCGCGACCTACAGCGAATATCTGCAGTTCGAATCGCGCGAGGCGTTCATCGCGTTCATGCGCAACACCCTCGGGCCGCACGTGATCACCGAGCACCGCTGTGACCACCCGGAGATCGATGTGGACGGCGACACCGCGACCGGCACGTGGTACCTCGCCGACACGGTCCTCATTCCGGGCCACAACATGCTGCTGCGCGGCGCGGCCTTCTACACCGACCGCTACGTCCGCTGCGACGACGGCCGCTGGCGGATCTCGCACACCGGCTACGAACGCACCTACGAAGTGGTGCTCTCCCTCAGCGACCTGCCCAGCTTGCGGCTGACCTCGAGCCGCTGGGGCCTGATCGCGAAAGAAGACGGCATCTCTTCGATCGAACGCGACCCCGGCGTCCCGCCGATGCGGCCGGAGTCCGAGGTCGGCTGACTCAGTCGGCGGTGGCCACCAGGGGCTCCAACGTGAGCGCCGGGTGCTCCTTCTCGATGTATTGCAGCCGCCACTTATCGCTGAACAGCGCGAGCAGCGCACCGTCTGAGCGAGTGAAGACCTCCACCCCGCGCTGCCGCCCGAGTTCGTCCGCCGACGCGGCATCGGTGCGCCGGGCCAGCGTGTAGCCGAGGTGCTCCATCGTGGTCTCGACGTTGAACTCCGTGAGCATGCGCGCGGTCACCACTTCGAACTGCATCGGGCCGACGGCCGCCAGGACCGGAGCGGCGTCGCCGCGGATGTCGTTGCGCAGCACCTGCACGACGCCCTCGGAGTCGAGCTGGTCCATCGCCTTGCGGAACTGCTTGTACTTGCCCGCGCTACGGGCCCGCAGCACGGCGAAATGCTCCGGTGCGAACGACGGGATCGGCGGGAACTCCACCTTCTTGTCCACGAACAGCGTGTGCCCTGGAGCCAGCGCCGTCGCGTTGACCAGGCCCACGACGTCACCGGGGTAGGCGGTGTCGACGGTCGCGCGTTCGCGGCCGAACACGGTCAGCGCGTACTTGGTGGCGAACGGCCGCCCGGTCTGCGCGTGGGTGACCACCATGCCGCGTTCGAACTCGCCCGACACGATCCGCATGAACGCGAGCCGGTCCCGGTGGGCGGCGTCCATGCCCGCCTGCACCTTGAACACCACCGCGCTGAACGGGTCGCCGGTCTCGCGGGGCTTGCCCTCGACATCGCGCCGCGGACCCGGAGCGGGCGCCAGCGCCACCAGGGTCTCCAGCAGCTGCCGCACGCCGAAGTTCAGCATCGCGGAGGCGTAGATGACCGGTGAGGTCTGCCCGGCCAGGAACAACTCCTGGTCGTGGTCCTGGCCGGTGGCCGAGAGCAGTTCGCTCTCCTCCGCGGCGGTGGTCCACGGCTCGCCTTCGCGCGCCGCGGCGGCCTCCGGAGTCAGCGACTCCTCCGGCGCGATGGTCGCGCCGCCCGCGGTGCGGGTGAAGTGGATGTATTCCAGCGCCGCGCCGTCCGGGCCGCGGCGCAGCAGGCCGCGGAAGTCTCCCGCGATACCGACCGGGAGGAACAGCGGGGTGGGTGTGAGGCCGATCCGCTCGTCGATCTCGTCGAGCAGCTCCAGCGGAGCCCGGCCCGGCCGGTCCCACTTGTTGATCACGGTGATCACCGGGATGCCGCGGTGGCGGCAGACCTGGAACAGCTTCAGCGTCTGCGGCTCCAGGCCCTTGGCGGCGTCGATCAGCATCACCGCGGCGTCGACGGCGGTGAGTACCCGGTAGGTGTCCTCGGAGAAATCGGAGTGGCCGGGGGTGTCCACCAGGTTGATGACGCTGTCGACCTCGGACCCCGCGGCGCGGTAGTTGAACTGCAGCGCGGTCGAGCTGACCGAGATGCCACGCGCCTTCTCCATCTCCATCCAGTCCGAGACGGTGGACTTGCGCCCGGCCTTGCCGTGGATCGCGCCTGCCTCGGAGATCATCCTGGCGTGCAGGGCGAGTGCCTCGGTGAGCGTGGACTTGCCCGCGTCGGGGTGGGAGATCACCGCGAACGTGCGCCGGCGGGCTACCTCGGCGGACAGCCCGCGGGGTGCGGGCGCGACAACACCCTCAGGGGAGGCGCTCAACGCAAGACAACCTTTCGCAGACGACCGATCGGCAACCACGCCAGCGTACGCGACTCGCTCGAGCGTGAGCCGAACCGCCGGTGACCACCCGATTCAAAGAGCGTCTCTGCGCTGGGGTATGGTGTTCGGGTTGTCTCGGCGAGGGTGACCGCAGACCAGTTTTGCGACACCGTGATCGACGCGGCTCGGCTTCCGGCCGTCCTCGTTCGGTCTTCGCCCCGACGAGTAGACCACCCCCGTCAGGTGTGCGGAACCCCTGACGTGTAACTGACAGCCCGGAAGAGCCGTAGGAGTAGATCCAGTCATGTCCGACGTCAACCTTCTCGAAGCATCCGTACGTACCGAGTTCGGCAAGGGCGCAGCCCGCCGTACCCGTCGTGCGGGCAACGTCCCGGCCGTGCTGTACGGCCACCAGGCCGACCCGCAGCACCTGTCGGTGAACGCCCAGGCCTTCGCCGCCATCCTGCGTGAGCACGGCACCAACGCGGTGCTGAACCTCGTCATCGACGGCCAGAAGCAGCTCGCGCTGACCAAGTCCGTGGTGGTGCACCCGATCCGCCGCTACATCGAGCACGCCGACCTGCTGATCATCAAGCGCGGCGAGAAGGTCACCGCCGACGTGAACGTCACCGTCGCCGGCGACGCCGCCCCCGGCACCCTGGTTACCCAGGAAGCCACCACCGTCTCCGTCCTGGCCGACGCGATGAAGCTGCCCGAGGCCATCGAGGTCTCCGTCGAGGGCGTCGAGGCGGGTACCCAGATCACCGCCGGCGAGCTGCAGCTGCCCTCGGGCGTCGAGCTGGCCGCCGATGCGGAGACCCTGATCGTCAACGTGATCGCCGCCCCGGCCGCCGAGCCCGTCGAGGGCGAGGAGACGGCCGAGGCCGAGGGCGAGAGCGCTGAGTAACAGCGCACCGTCCGCCGGGCCCGCGCTCGTCGTCGGACTGGGCAACCCCGGTCCCGAATACGAGCGCACCCGGCACAATGTGGGTTTCCTGGTCGCCGACGTGCTCGCCGAGCGCGTCGGCGGCCGTTTCGGTGTGCACAAGAAATCCGGCGCCGACCTGCTGCAGGCGCGGCTGGACGGGCGCCAGGTGCTGATCGCGAAGCCACGGTCGTTCATGAACCTGTCCGGGCGGCCGGTGGCCGTGCTGGCGAAGTTCTTCTCCGTGCCGCCCACCGAGGTGATCGTGGTGCACGACGAACTCGATCTGCCGTTCGGCGCTATCCGGCTCAAGCGTGGCGGCGGTGAGGGCGGGCACAACGGTCTCCGCTCCGTCTCCAGCGCCCTGACCACCAAGGACTACCTGCGCACCCGCATCGGCATCGGCCGCCCGCCGGGCCGCCAGGATCCGGCCGACTATGTGCTGAAGCCGTTCTCCGCGCCGGAGCGCAAAGAGGTCCCGGTGATCGTCGAGCAGGCCGCCGACGCGGTGGAGCTGCTGCTGCGCGTGGGTCTGGAGACCGCGCAGAATCAATTGCACTGATTCGCAAGCATTTCGACGCTTGGAGCGGGTCACCTCTCGTCGAAGCGGGGCAATGGCGCGGCGATTCCGCGCGCCCGTCGGCGTCCTCAGGGCTTTCTCGGCCCTTTTCGGCAGCAAGGTTTCGATACCTCGCGATAATCCTCGGCTCGAAACACCCGGGCGGCCGCTTCGATGGCAGCGGTCGGTGGGGAGAGAGCTTCCGTTCGGCCGAGCGTCGGCAACGCATCAATGGGGACGCATGGGGCGTCCACCGCGTCGGTCCGTGGGCGCAGCATACACTATTGCGTGACGTGTAATCAGATTACAGAACATTGATTCTCGCTCGTGTCGAATCCCGAGTGTGACTCCGCTCACCAATTAGATTACACGACATGTATGTCATGTAATCTAATCCCATGAGTAATCCAACCCTCGTTTTCGTTCCCTGTTTCTCCGGCGCCCCCTGGGACCTCGAACAGCTCGCCCCGCTGGCCGGTCGGCCCATGCGCACGATGCGGCTGCCCGAGGGCGTGGCGGACATGGAGAGCTATGCCGACGCGGTCGCCGCCGAAGTGGCGGATCTGGACGAGTACGTGCTGATCGGCGACTCCTTCGGCGCCAATGTCGCTTTGGCGCTCGCGGTGCGCCGGCCGCACGGCCTACACGGCTTGGTGCTGTCGGGCGGATTCGCGGCCAATCCCCTCTCGTCGCCTGCGCTGAAGGCGGCGATGCGCGTGATGGGGAAGATGCGCGGTCCGCTCTACCGGCAGGTGACGCTGCGCGCTCATGCGCACAATCTGGCCTCCCCGCATGACAACGAAGGGCAAGTGCCCTGGAGTGAAGGCCATAGCCGCCGCCTTTTCCTGGACAACACGCCCGCCTCCTCGTTCGGCGCCCGCACGGTCGCGGCATTGAACGCCGACTACACCGCTCGCCTCGGGCAGGTCGCGGTGCCGACGCTGATCTTGACTCCTTCGCACGACGTGCTGATCGGTCCGGAAGCCGCGACGATCCTGCGCGAAGGCATCCCAAATGCCCGCGAGGTCGTCTTGGACCGCACCGGACACATGTTCCGCTTCACTCATCCGCGAACCTACGCGCAGACCGTCGAGGAGTTCCTCCAGGATGTCCGCCTGACGCGGCCGAGTCACACGCCCGCGTGACCCGGAGGGATGGGTAATGGTCTGCGCCGACGCGGCACTACCCGGTCGAGGCGGGAGGTGACGCAGACACCGGCGAGCGCTGTCTTCCGGGGCCGGTCCCCGCCGCCGAGTGCCGTGTGATCCGATTACACGGCATCAATACACCCAATCACTTGTGAGGAGCCTTTCGATGCGGCCGGCCGAAGAATTGCGTTACCTCGTGTTGGCTGTCCAGCGAGAAGGCAATCGAATGCTCGCCGCGGAACTGCGGCCTCTCGGGCTGACTCCCTCGCAGGCCGAAGTTCTGCGGGTGCTGGCCGATCATCAACCCCTGACTCTCGCCGGGCTCGGGGAGCTTTTGGTCTGCGAGACCGGCGGAAGTCCCAGCAGGCTGGTCGATCGCCTCGTCGCCATGGACCTCGTCGAGCGCGAATCCGCGACGGACGATCGCAGGCGAGTCACGCTCGCGCTGACGCCGGCCGGAGAGCGGCTCTCCGCCCGCGTCGCCGAGGTCGAAGAGCGCTTGTATCGGACGATTGATGAGCTGACAGCAGGCAAACCGATGACTGGAACACTCGAGCTACTGCGCGGTTTCGCCGACCGATTCCCGGCGGTCCAAGCCGTCGGACGTCGTGCTGCTCGTCGTGGCAACCGCTGAGAAGTCGGTCGGCGATCGCCGGTGACGGATGGACAGTCTCATCCGCGCGGCAGATGGATCGCGGTCGCGGCCCTGCGCAATTTACCGGAGGAGGTCTTCGGCAGTGCGCCGGGGCCGAGCACGGTGACGGTGCGTGGCCGGGCCCCTACCTCCGCGAACACCGAATGCACGATCTCGCGCTCGATGCGCTTGACCTCCTCGGGGTTCTGGTGGCTGCCGCTCTCCACCACCACGGCGAAACTCTCCCGCTTCTGGCCGGCGTCCAGGCGCACCGCCACCGCGTTGCCGGGACGCACGCCGCTCACCCTGGTCGCGGCGCGCTCGATGTCGGTGGGGTAGATGTTGCGGCCGCCCATGATGATCACGTCCTTCATCCGGCCGCACACCACGATCAGCCCCTCGTCGGTGAAGTAGCCGATGTCGCCGGTGTCCAGCCAGCCCTCGTCGTCCTGGGCCGGTTGGAATCCGTCCACCGTCACATACCCGGAAGTGACCGCGGGACCGCGCAATTCGATCACGCCCACCGACCGAGTAGGCAGCGGCTGACGTTCGCTGTCGACGATCCGGCCCTCCAGATGGTCGACCAGATAGCCGAGGGTGGGCAATCTGCGGATGTTGGCGGGCTGGCCGTGCTCCTCCGGCACCGGCACCGCCTTGCCGATCGCTTCGAGCAGATCGGCATCGATCACGTCGAGCACCTGTCCGTGACCGGCGTCGGGGATCGACACGGCGAGCGTGGTCTCGGCCATGCCGTAGACCGGGGTGAGCGCCATCGGGTTGAGCCCGAATCGTTTCCCGGCGGCGGCCAAGGCGTCCATGGTGTCCGGGTCCACCGGTTCGGCGCCGTTCCACATGTAGCGCACGCTGCTGAGGTCGAACGCGCCGTCGTCGGCCTGCCGCAGCCGCCGGGCAAGCAGCGAATACGCGAAATTCGGCGCGGCGGTGACGGTTCCGCGGTACTTGCTGATCAGCTCGGCCCACACCAGCGGCCTGGTGAGGAAGTCCAGCGGCGTCACGCACACCACTTCGGCGCCGAATTGCATAGGGACGCTGAGGAACCCGACCATGCCCATGTCGTGGAACAGGGGCAGCCAGCTGACCATCACGTCGTCGTCGAGCTGGAATTTCACCCGGTCGAACATGGCGTGGGCGTTGACGAAGAAGTTCTCGTGCGTGATCCGGACCGCTTTGGGGGAGCCGGTGGAACCGGAGGTCAACTGCTGCAAGGCGATATCGCCCTCGGCGGTGGGCACCGGGTCGGTGTCGGGACCGTCGGGCAGTTGATCGATGCGCACCACGGTGATGCCGCGTTCGCGCAGCAGCGGCTCGGCCGCCTCGAACGGCGCGCCCAGCACGACCGCGCGCGCTTCGATCATGGTCAGCACGGTCTCGGTGTCGCGCGCCCAGACCACCAGATCGGTGCGCGGGGTCGGCTGGTGCAGCATGGTGATCGACGCGCCGCGCATCCAGACGGCCTGGCAGGCCGGGGCGATGTCGACCGGCATGCCCGCGAGCACGCCGACCGCGTCGCCGTGCCCGATGCCCGCTTCGGCCAGCCCGCCCGCCATGCGCCGGGCGATCCGGTGGATTTCGGCCCAGGTGCGCCGCAGCGGGGCGCTGGGCTCGCCGGTCACCAGTCCGCGCTCGGAGGTTCGCGCCGTGGCATACATTTCGTCGGTGAACCTGCTCAACGTTCATCTCCTAACCACCAGCTGTCGCCGGGAACCGGCCTCCCCCCACTATCCCGCCATCGCGGGGCGGCGTTAACCCCTTTTCCGGGGGCCCAGGTCACAGCGACGAGAAGGTGGCCGCGTAGCGATCGACATAGCACCGGCCCGAGCGCGCGGCGAGCTCGCGCATCAGCTCGTCGGTAGCGGCGCGCACCATGTGGCGCTGCTCGGCGGGCGGGTAGCGGCGCGGCGCCCCGAACTCGATGCGCACTTTGCCGAATCGCGGCAGACGACTGCCGCGTGGGTTCACCCGGTCGGTGCCGGAGAGCGTCACCGCAACGACCGGCGCGCCGGTGGCCATGGCGACCCGCAAGGTGCCGGTGCGGCCGCGGTAGACCCGGCCATCCGGTGAGCGGGTGCCCTCGGGATGGATCGCCCAGACCCCGCCTGCTTCCAGGATACGGGTGGCCGCCGCCAGTGCGCCCGCGGCCGCGTCGCCGCCTGTCCGGTCGACCGGCACCTGTCCGGAGGCCGAGTAGAACCACCGATTGAAACGGCCGCGCAGGCCCTTCCCGGTGAAGTACTCCTGTTTCGCCAGGAACGTCACGCGCCGGGGCACGACCAGCGCGAGGTAGAGCGAGTCGATCACGGCGAGGTGATTGGCCGCGATGATCACCGGCCCGGTGCGCGGGATGTTGTCCAGCCCCGCGACATCCGGCCTGCCGAGCAGCCGCAGCAGCGGACCGAGCAGCACGTACTTGAACAGCGAGTACCACATGAAGACCTCCGTAGACGAGCGCGTAGACATTGTCTACCGCATTGCGTAGACAGTGTCTATGTGCGGGAGTGTGGTTCTGTCGTGGCAGCCGTAGACAATGTCCGCATGGCCGAGAGCGAGACGCTGCGAGATCGACTGGTCGACGTCGGCGTCGATCTGCTCGAAGAGGTGGGCGCCGCGCACCTGGGGTTGCGGGCGATCACCCGGGCGGCTGGCGTCTCACACGGTGCGCCACGGCGCTACTTCCCGACCCACCGGGCACTGCTGGCCGCGATTGCCGCGCGGGGGTTCGCAGACCTCGCCGACCGGTTCACAGCGGTGGACACCGAGGCCGCGCGCGACCGTCTCGGGCGGATGAGCGCCGAATACATCGAGTTCGCCGCGCGGCGGCCCGAGATGTTCACCCTGATGTTCCGGCACGATCTGCTCGAAGGCTCCGGCGAGAATCTGCGGTCGGTCACCCTGCCGCTGTTCGCGCGGTTCGCCGAGCTGGTCGGCGCGGCGGCGGGCACGACCGATCCACGCGACCGCGCGATCACCCTGTGGACGAATCTGCACGGCATCGCCACCGCGCAGGCCAATCGCAGCCTGCGTCTGGTCGCCCCGGGCGCCGACGTCGATGCTCTGGTGGCCAGGGCGCTCGCGGTCCATCTGGCCTGAGTGTTGCGGGGCGCTCGCGGCTCAAGCGCGCAGTTCCGCCACCGCGGCCAAGAAGCGATCGAGCTCGTCGAAGCCGACGAAGCAGTGCGGCGAGGCGCGCACGACGGAGGCGAGGCCACGGCCGGTCATATCCAGCAGGGTCGAACCGGCGTGGCTGACCGTGACCGTGATGTCCTGCGCCAGCAGCCGGTCGCGCACCTCGACGGAGTCGACGCCGTCGACGGTGAACGAGACGATGCCGCTGTGCCGGAGACCGAGGTCGCGCACGGTCACCCCGGGAATCTCCGGCAGCGCCTTGCGCAGGTGTTCGGCGCGGGCCGCGATCGCGGCGTAGACGTCTTCCGGGCCCAGTTCGAGCAGGTATCGCACGGCAGCGCCCAGGCCGAGCCGGCCCGCGACGTCGCATTCCCAGAACTCGAAGCGGCTGGCATCGGGCGCGAGCCGGTAGTCGTGCGGGCCGGTCCATTGCGCGCCGTGCAGGTCGAGCCGGGCGGGTTCCATCGAGCGCGCCAACTCCGGCCGCAGGTAGAGAAAACCGGTGCCGCGCGGGCCGCGCAGCCACTTGCGACCGGTGGCCGACAAGGCGTCGACGCCGAGTTCGGCCACGTCCAGGGGCAGCTGTCCGGCGGACTGACAGGCGTCCAGCAGCACCAGCGCGCCGACCGAGTGCGCGATCCGCGTCGCCTCGGCGGCCGGGTTCACCAGCCCGCCGTTGGTCGGCGCGTGCAGCACCGACACCAGCTTGACCCGTTCGTCGATCAGCGCCGACAACGCGTCCAAGTCGATCTGCCCGGTGCCGTCGCTGGGAATCTTCTCCACCGTGGCGCCGGTGGCGCGGGCCCGTTGCAGGGCGGCGATGGCGTTGCTGGCGTAGTCCGCCTCGGAGACCAGGATTCGATCGCCCGCGGCGAGCGGTACCGAGTAGAAGAAGTCCGCCCAGGAGCGCGTGGCGCTGTCGCTGAGGGCGATGCTCTCGGGTGCGGCGTTGATCAGCGCGCCGATCGCGGTCTTGACGTCGGCCAGATCGCCGAGCCGTTCGTTCGCGGCGCGATAGCCGCCGATCTCGGCTTCCCTGTGCAGATGCGCGACGACGGTGTCGGTGACGACCCGAGGGGGCAGCGACGATCCGGCGCTGTCGAGGAAAACGGGTCCCGGTCCGGGCCCCGGAGCGCATCCGGGAGTGTCGGCTCGTACGCGATCGTCATCCAGCATGGAGCCGACCTTATCGGGTGGATTGTTCGGCTTCATGTCGGTTTCTTGTCGGCCTGCGTCGCTACGCTGGATGGATCGCCGCACGCGAAATTCGGCCGGGGAGTGGAATACCACCGCCCAGAATGGCGATAACCGAAGAGCAGCGGACTACGTCCCGGAGCCCACTGGAGGTTGGCATGGCGGTCACGCTCGAGAGTCCTGAGTCGGCCGGGTGTGCCACCGAGCAGGGAGAACTGTCCTCCCGCGCGGCGGCGGAAGCATATATCGGGGGGGTGTGTTTCAAGCTCGGGCCACCGGCGCTGATCGGCGCCGAACTCGAATGGCTCACGGTGCAGGGTGAGTGTTCGGCGTCGGGTCCTTCGGCCGCTCCGCGCCCCCAGCTGTCCGCCTTGGCGGATGCACTCGGACCGTACGCACCACGGTCCATCGCCCCCGATTCGCCGGCGCTCGCCTTGCCCGGGGGCAGCCGGGTCACTCTGGAACCCGGCGGTCAGATCGAACTCTCCAGCGCTCCCTACGGAGCTGCCGCGCAGCTGTGTGATCGGCTGCGTGATGATGCCCGCATGTTGCGGAAACTTCTCGAATCCCGGTCCATCCGCACCGTTTCCGTCGCCGCTGACCCGGACCGCCGCCCCAAACGCTTGCTTCAGCTGCCGCGCTATCGCGCGATGGAGCGCTCCTTCGGCGGCATCGGGCCGTTCGGCAAACTGATGATGTGCAATACCGCGGCCACCCAGGTCAGCGTCGACGCAGGGGCAGACCGCGCGGACGTCACCGCGCGCTGGAGCGCCCTGTACGCCGTCGGCCCGGCGCTGCTGGCCGCCTTCGCCTGTTCACCCGCCCTGCGTGGCGCGCCGCCGGGAACATGGGCGTCCCAGCGCATGCGGGCCTGGTTGCGGCTGGACAACACGCGCACCCGCCCGCCGGTGCTGGACTGGGCCGACCCGATCGCCGCGTACGGCAGATGGGCGCTGGACGTGCCGCTGCTGTGCGTGCGCCGACCGGACGGCGGCGCCGAGCGCGGTAACGGCGACTGCGCGGAATGGTCCGCACCGCCCGGTGCGACCTTCGCCGACTGGCTGTGCGGCGCGCTGGACGACGAGGTCGGCCGCCGCCCCGGCATCAGCGACCTCGACTATCACCTGACCACGCTGTTCCCGCCGGTGCGCGCCTCGGGCCACCTGGAGGTCCGCTACATCGACGCCCAGCCCGGCGACGCGTGGACCGTCCCGGTGCACGTGATCGACGCGCTCATGTCCAGCCCGGCGGTGGTCGCGGAGGCCGGCTCGATCGCCGCGCCGCTGGCCGGCCGCTGGGTCGATGCCGCCCGCTACGGATTGGCCGATCCGGATATCCGGGCCGCGGCGGTCGCCCTGCTACGCCTGGCGGCCGAGCACACCGCCACCGACGACGCGGCCCGCGCCGTGGAATCGGCCGCGAAACGATGTCGCCACGGTCGCACTCCGACCGAGGACGACACCGAGCACAGCCCGGAGCCCACGGAGACAGCCCTGTGACCAGCAGCCGACCGCATTTCCCCGACAGCGACCCGGTCGACCGCACCGAGTCGCGCAGCAGCGCAGACGCCGATCAGCACGAATCCCGGAGACGTTTCCCGTGACAACTTCCCATCCCGCCTTCACCGACCACGCCGGTACCGAACAGCTCCGCGACCGGATCGCCGATGTGCTCACGCGCGCCCGGCAACGCACCCTCACCCTCACCGACTGCCTCGACGAAGCCGAACTGGTAGCCCAGCATTCACGACTGATGAGCCCACTCGTCTGGGACCTCGCGCACATCGGCAACCAGGAAGAACTCTGGCTCGTGCGCGACGTCGGCGGACGCGCCGCGGTGCGCGCCGACATCGACGAGCTCTACGACGCCTTCAAACACGCCCGCGCGAACCGGCCCGAACTGCCTTTGCTCGATCCCGGCCAGGCCCGCGACTACGTCGGCGCCGTGCGCGACAAGGTCTGGGATGTGCTGGAGCGCTGCGACCTGCGAGGTCGGCCGCTGATCGATGACGGGTTCGCGTTCGGCATGATCGCCCAGCACGAGCAGCAGCACGACGAGACCATGCTGGCCACCCATCAGCTGCGCGCAGGCGCCCCCGTGCTCGCCGCGGCGGCCGCACCCGCCGCCGCGGCGCCGGTCAGCGGGGAAGTCGTGGTCCCCGCGGGCGAATTCACCATGGGCACCTCGACCGACGCGTGGGCGCTGGACAACGAGCGCCCCGCCCATCGGGTCCGGTTGCCGGGCTTCGCGATCGACGCCGCGCCGGTGACCAACGAGCAATACCTGGCTTTCGTCGACGACGGAGGCTACCAGCGGCCCGAACTCTGGTCCGAGCGCGGCTGGGCGCATCGCACCGAGGCAGGTCTCGTCGCGCCGCAATTCTGGGAGCGCGATCCGTCCGGGCGCTGGTGGCGGCGGGTATTCGGGGTGATGACCCCGCTGCGGCCGCGGCAGCCGGTCGTGCACGTGTGCTGGTTCGAGGCCGAGGCATATGCGAACTGGGCGGGTAAGCGCCTTCCTACGGAAGCGGAGTGGGAGAAGGCGGCCAGGTTCGATCCGGCCACCGGCGCGTCGCGCCGATTCCCGTGGGGCGACGCCGATCCCGACGCGACCACCGCGAACCTGGGGCAGCGGCATCTGGAACCCGCCGAGGTCGGCGCGTATCCGGCCGGCGCGTCTGGCGCGGGCGTGCACCAGCTGATCGGTGACGTGTGGGAATGGACCGCTTCGGGTTTCGAGCCGTACCCGGGCTTCCGCGTGTTCCCGTACCGGGAGTACTCCGAGGTGTTCTTCGGCGGTGATTACCGTGTGCTGCGCGGCGGCTCCTTCGGCACCGATCCGGTGGCCTGCCGCAGCACCTTCCGAAACTGGGACCATCCCATCCGTCGCCAGATCTTCGCCGGGTTCCGCCTGGCGCGGGATCTGGGCCCGGGAGAAGGCGAGTGAGCGACGCCTGTCATTCCGGACGGTGGCCGGCCCGTGGTCACGCGGTGCGTGGACCGCACCGGTCGAAGGTGGCTTCGGCGGGTGCGGATGTGTAGACACCTGGGTTACATCGGCCCGCCGGTGCGGGTAGGCGACATGGTGACCCTCGGCTCCCATTCGCTGCGCACACAGGCGTGGGCGCCGCGCGACATGCGCCACGGCGGCACCATCAACGCCGACGGGTTCGGCGTCGCCTGGTGGCGCGTCGGAGCGGACGACACGGTCACCGCCAGCTGTTACCGCAACGCGGCGCCGATCTGGACCGACCCGGCCGTGGACGAGGTGCTTCCGCAGCTGGAGTCCGCCGCCGTGCTCGCAGCGGTGCGGTCGGCGACGGTCGGCATGCCGGTCGAACGGTCCGCGTGCGCGCCGTTCACCCGTGACCGCTGGGCGTTCAGTCACAACGGTGTGGTGCCGGACTGGCGGCGCACACTGACCGGTGTGGCCGACGAGTTCGCGCTCATCGCGGCCGAACTCGGCGCCGAGGATCTGTTCACCCCCGCGCGGTTGCTGGAGGCGGAATCCGCCACCGACGCGGCCACGCTGTGGGTACTGCTGTGCGATCTGCTGGCGACCGGCGCACCGGACGGCGAATGGTCCGCGGCTCCGGCGGCACTGCGGCTGCTGGTGTCCGCGATCCTCGACCGGGCGCCGGAAGCACGTCTGAATCTTCTGCTCTCCGACGGCGCGCAACTGTGGGCGACCACCTGCCACCATTCGTTGTCGGTGCTGGTCACCGACGATTTCGCGCTCGTGTCCTCCGAACCCTTCGACGACGACCCGCGCTGGCGGTCGATCCCGGACCGCAGCCTGGTGAGCGCCAGGCCCGGCGCGCTGTCCGTCGACGCCCTCCTCTGACCCGAAAGGCCCGCGCCATGACCGCAGCCACGCTGGACATCCACCTCACCGAAGACGACCTGAACACGGCGCTCCGCTCGGACGCCACGCAGGGCCTGACCGCGACGCCGAAATGGCTGCCGCCCAAATGGTTCTACGACGCCAAGGGCAGCGAACTCTTCGAGCGGATCACCGAACTGCCCGAGTACTACCCGACGCGCACCGAGCGCGCGCTGCTCGAGCGGGTGGTCGACGAGATCGCCGACGCCGCCCAGGCCGAGGTGCTGGTCGAACTGGGCGCCGGATCGGCGGCCAAGACCCGCCTGCTGCTCACCGCCCTCAGCGCCCGTGGACCCTTGAAGACGTATGTACCGCAGGATGTTTCGTCCGCGGCGCTGCGAGCGGCGGCCGACGAGGTCGCGGCCGAGTTCCCGGGTCTCGGCGTGCACGGTGTGGTCAGCGACTTCACCGACACCCTGGACAACCTCCCGCGCGGCGGACGCCGGATGATCGCCTTCCTCGGCGGCACCATCGGCAACCTCATCCCCGAGGAGAGGGCCGAATTCCTCGCCAGGATCCACGCGGTGCTCGAGCCGGGTGAGCAACTGCTGCTCGGCGCGGGGCTGGTCACCGACCCGGCGGTGCTCGTGCCCGCCTACGACGACGCGGCAGGCGTCACCGCCGAGTTCAACCGGAATGTGCTGCACGTGTTGAACGCTCGCCTGCGCGCCGACTTCGCGCCGGAGAAGTTCCGGCACATCGCGGTCTGGGACGCGGCGCAGGAGTGGATCGAGATGCGGCTGGAGGCGAGCGAGGACATGACCGTCACGGTCGGTGACCTCGGCCTCACCGTGCGTTTCGGCCGCGGCGAACAGATGCGCACCGAGATCTCCGCGAAGTTCCGGGTCGAGGGGCTCGACGCCGAGCTCGCCGCCGCGGGCTTCGCCACCGGGCACGTGTGGACCGATCCGGACGATCGCTTCGCACTGATCCTCGCCGGACGGCGCTGACCGGGGCTCCCGTCGGCGGCGGTCACCGGGAGGGCGCGCCGCCGATCACCGCCGCGAGCCACTCGACCAGCGGCCGCATCGTTTCCCACGCGGCGCGGACCTCCTTCGCCGTGCGCGGCGTGTCCAGCCAGCCGGGTGCGCCGAATTCCTTGCCGCACGTGATGGATTTGTGCCGCAGCAGGTCGATGCGCGGGTGGTCGGCGTCGTAGCCCTTGGGTTTGGTCTTCAGCTTCTCGCCGCCGATGGTGAAACCCGCGTCGGCGAGTTTCGCGAGGATCGCCGCCAGTTCGCGGCCGCGCACCTCGTCGTCGATGGTGGCGCGCAGTTGCGCGAGCTGATCGGGCGAGCCCTGGTAGAAGCCGCCGCCGACGAACAGGCCCGCGGCGTTGATCTGGACGTACCAGCCGACGCCCGGCGCGGCGCGCACCACCGCGCCCTGCGCGGTCTTGTACGGCGTCTTGTCCTTGGCGAATCGCACGTCCCGATAGGGCCGGAAGATCTTCGCCGCACCGAAATCCGGCTCCAGCTCGGCCACGAGCGCCTTCATGGGTGTGAGCACCGACTCGTCGTAAATACTCTTGTGCGCGGTCCAGAAGGCCTTGGAGTTGTCGGCCTCCAAGTCTTCGTAGAAGTCCAGCCCGGCCAGCGGGAAACCCGTGAATCCGGTCATGCTCGCACACCCGCCGCGCTGGTGTCACCGAAGGAACCCATACCGGAAATCTACGTCGTGAAGTCTCCGCCGAACACGGCGAATCCCACGATGAAGCCGATGACCATCCCGACGGCCGCCGCGATCGCTGCCCATTTGCCGAGCGATTCGCCCTTGTTGTGCCCGACGATCCCCAGGATTATCCCGGCCGGACCGAACAAGATCGGGCAGAACAGCACCGCGGTCACCGCGCAGACGAACCCGATGATCGAGTACACCTGGCTACCCGGCTGCCTCGGCGGCGTGCCGTAGGGCTCGTACCCCTCCTGCGGGTAGAACGGGTAGCCGTACTGCGGTCCGGCCGCCGGTTGGTCGTACCCTCCGCCCGCCGGGTACTGAGGTTGCCCGCTCGGCGGATACGGATGCCCGGCGTCGGTGGGCTGTCCGTACGGCGGGTAGGGCGGTTGTCCGCCCGAACCGTATTGCGCGTGGTCGTCCGGCGCGAACCGTCGCGTCTCCTCGTCGGTCGGAGGCTGGGGCGCGGAACCCGACAGCGGTGGCCCCGGCGCGGCGGGCTCGGCGCCCCAGGACTGCTGGCCGCCCGGCCCGTCGGCGCCCCAAGGCTGAGGTTCGGCCGGTTGACCGCTGGGTTCCGCGCCCCACTGACCGCCCAGCGGGCCCGCGGGCGGCGTGCCGCCCGACTGCCACCATTGGTCCGCCGGGCCAGGCTCGCTTTCCGGTGGTCGCGCGGCGGCCCGATCGTGCTCGGTGGGTGGTGTGCCGGTCTGTGCCGGGGCGGCGCCGGTCAGTGGCTGAGCAGGCTCGTCACCGGAGGTCTCACCGGTCTGCTTCGACAACGACGGTGCCTCCGGCTCCCGCCGCTCGTCGTCCGTGTGGTCCGGATCCTTCGGCGTGCTCATCGCACCCTCCTCGTGTCGTCCCGGTCACGCAACCTATGCCTACCACGGTGCACGCATCGTCATAGCCGATTGCTACAGCACGGCGCGTCGGGGCGGCGCCCGGCTCAGAGGTCTTCGTCGTCGACGATCTCGATCGCGGCCACCTCGGCGGACCGGTCGTCCGCCTCGTCGTCCTCGGTGCGACCGTCTTGCGGCGTCCACTCCTGATCCAGCTCGTCACCGATGCCGAGCCTGCCATCGTCCTCGTCCTCGTGGTAGCGGATGCGCAGGTCGTCGGGCGGATCCTCGATATTGCGCTGATACTGGCGGATCTCGTCCTCCTGGTCGTCATCCCCCATCTCGGTCTCCAACGGGTCACGGTCCATACTCTCAGTATCCCCACCGATCGCCGTGGCTAACGCGAACACGGAAACGGCGGCCCGGACCGGAGTCCGAGCCGCCGTTTCCGGGGTGTGAGGCTTAGGCGTTGCCGTTGAAAAGGCCGGTGACCGAGCCGTTTTCGAAGACCTCGCGGATGGTGCGGGCCAGCAGCGGCGCGATGGAGAGCACGGTGAGCTGCGGGAACTTCTTCTCTTCCGCCAGCGGCAGGGTGTTGGTCACCACGACCTCCTTGGCGCCGCAGTTGGCGAGGCGCTCGGCGGCGGGCGCGCTCAGCACGCCGTGGGTCGCGGCGATGACCACGTCACCCGCGCCGGCCTCCTCGAGCACCTTGACCGCTCCCGCGATGGTGCCGCCGGTGTCGATCATGTCGTCGATCAGGATGCAGGTGCGGCCCTCGACCTCGCCGACCACACGGTTGGACTTCACCTGGTTGGGCACCAGCGGGTCGCGGGTCTTGTGGATGAAGGCCAGCGGCGAGCCGCCCAGCGAGTCGGCCCACTTCTCGGCGACGCGCACGCGGCCGGAGTCCGGGGAGACGACGGTGATGTGCTCGAGGCTGTAGTTGTTGCGGATGTACTCCGCCAGCTGCACTTGGGCGTGCATGTGGTCCACGGGGCCGTCGAAGAAGCCCTGGATCTGGTCGGTGTGCAGGTCGACGGTGATGATCCGGTCCGCACCCGCGGTCTTCAGCAGATCCGCGACCAGGCGGGCCGAGATGGGCTCGCGGCCGCGGTGCTTCTTGTCCTGGCGGGCGTACGGGTAGAACGGCAGCACCGCGGTGATCCGCTTGGCCGAGCCGCGCTTGAGCGCGTCGATCATGATGAGCTGCTCCATCAGCCACTGGTTCAGCGGCGCGGGGAAGCTCTGCAGGACGAAGGCGTCGGAACCGCGGACCGACTCCTCGAACCGGACGAAGATCTCGCCGTTGGCGAAGTCCCGCGCGATCTGCGGCGTGACGTGGACGTCGAGTTCCTTGGCGACTTGCTCGGCCAGCTCAGGATGAGCGCGTCCCGAGAAGAGCATGAGGTTCTTCTGGTTATCGATCCATGACGCGGTCACTGCTGATTGCCATCCTTTTGCTCTATTGCCTGACCCGACATCTCCTTGGCCGCGATGGCTTCCGCCGCCGCGCGGGCCGCGTCCGTCCCCGGACGGTGTCGCTGTACCCAGCCCTCGATGTTCTTCTGCGGCCCGCCGGAGACCGCGAGAGCTCCGGGCGGAACGTTTCTGCGCAGTACAGTACCCGCCGCCGTATAGGCGCCGTCACCCACCGTCACCGGCGCGACGAACATGGTGTCGCTGCCGGTGCGTACGTGCGACCCGACCACGGTGTGATGCTTGGTCACCCCGTCGTAGTTGACGAAGACGCTGGACGCACCGATGTTGCTGTGCTCCCCGATGGTGGCGTCGCCGACGTAGGTCAGGTGCGGGACCTTCGAATGCGCGCCGATCGAGGCGTTCTTGGTCTCGACGAAAGCGCCGAGTTTGCCCGCGTCGCCCACGACGGTGCCGGGCCGCAGGTAGCTGAACGGGCCGATGGTCGCTTTCGGGCCGATGGTGGCTCCCTCGCCGTGGGTGCGGATCACCCGGGCGCCGTCGCCCACGACGACATCGGTGAGCGTGCTGTCCGGCCCGATCTCGGCGTCCTCGCCGACGACTGTGTTGCCGATCAGTTGCACGCCGGGGCGCAGCACGGCGTCCCTTCCGATGCGCACGCCGGCGTCGACCCAGGTCGAGGAGGGATCCATGATCGTGACGCCCGCGCGCATGTGGCGCTCCAGGATGTAACGGTTGAGCGTGTGCGCCGCCGAGGCCAGTTGCACCCGGTCGTTGACGCCGGTGACCTTGGCCGCGTCGACCAGGCGTGCGCCGTGCACCGGGTGACCGGCCTCGCGGGCCAGGCGCAGCACGTCGGTGAGGTACAGCTCGTGCTGGGCGTTGGCGGTGGACAGCCTGCTGATCATGGTGCGCAGCACCGCCGCGTCGAACGCGTACACACCGGAGTTCACCTCGGTGATCGCGGCTTGCTCCGGGGTGGCGTCGGCATGCTCGACGATCTCGGCCAGCTGGCCGTCCGCGTCGCGCACGATGCGGCCGTAGCCGTTCGGGTCCGGCGGAACGAAGGTCAGCACGGTGACCGCGGGGCGTTCGGCGTAGCTGCGGTGCTCGTCGAGCAGCGCGGCCAGGGTGTGCCCGTCCAGCAGCGGCACGTCCGCGGAAGTGACCAGTACGTCACCGGTGAATCCGACCGGCAGGGCGGCCAGCGCGCACTGCACCGCGTGCCCGGTGCCGAGCTGCTGCTCCTGGATCGCCGGGGTGATCTCCCGGCCCAGCTCGCCGGCTACCGCGGTCACCGCGGCGCCGACTTGTTCGCGGTCGTGCCCCACCACGGTGATGAGGTACGCGGGGTCGATCTCGTTCGCCGCATGCAGCGCGTGCGCGAGCATGCTCCGACCGGCGAGCGAATGCAGGACCTTGGGGGTCTTCGACCGCATTCGCGTCCCGGCACCGGCTGCGAGAACGACGACGGCGGTCTGCTGTGGCATGGATCTCCCTCGGCTGCCTGTCCTCGTGCGGGGCATCGTCGTGCTTGGTCAGCGATCTGCGGGCCAACGATAGGGCATCGTGCTCTCGAGCTCCGCCGCCAGGACTCGAACCTGAACTCTCTGAACCAAAATCAGATGTGCTGCCATTACACCACGGCGGATTGCCACACCGGCGGTTGGCGAACACCCCCGCCGCTGTGCCACGGCACGGGATGAATCCTCGCATACTCGGCCGCCTCCCCGCGAATTGTTCTGCCCGCCTGTCCGCGTATTCCGGCCGTACCAGGGCGGAGCCGGGACGGCCGGAGACACGCCAGAGGCGGACCGGTGGGTCGGGCGGGTGGATACCCGGCCGGTCTGGGACAGTGGTATCCGAATGTCGGTGTCGTGCGTCGGAGCCCCGGTGCGACGGCCGGCTCGACACGCACGAGGGCAACTCGCCGGGCTCGCCCGCGACCCGCCCGGCATGCGACCGTCGGTCGGAGGGAACCGCCGAGGCACTCACGACCGGGAACAACGCGGAGAGGGCGGAGGAGCAGGGGTGTCTTCGGGTGAGTCGCATCGAGTGTCCCGGCCGCGGATGACCGGCACCCAGCGGCGTCAGCAGCTGATCGAGATCGGGCGCGCGCTGTTCGCCGAACGCGGCTACGACGCGACCTCCATCGAGGAGATCGCGCAACGCGCCCAGGTCTCCAAACCCGTGGTGTACGAACACTTCGGCGGCAAGGAGGGGTTGTACGCGGTCGTCGTCGACCGCGAGATGTCGATGCTGCTCGACATGATCACCTCCTCGCTCACGCAGAACCGATCGCGTATCCGGCTCGAACAGGTCGCGCTGGCGCTGCTGACCTACATCGAGGAACGAACCGACGGGTTTCGAATTCTGGTGCGCGATCAGCCCGCCGCGGCGGCGGAGGGCAGGTACTCCAGTTTGCTCAACGAGGCGACCAATCAGGTGGCGCACATCCTGGCCGAAGATTTCGCGCGTCGCGGGTTCGACACCAGTCTGTCCACCCTCTACGCGCAGGCGCTCGTCGGCCAGGTCGCCACCGCCGCGACCTGGTGGCTCGACGAGCGTCAACCCTCGAAAGAGGTTGTGGCGGCACACTTGGTGAACCTGTGCTGGAACGGGCTGAGCCATCTGGAGGCCGAGCCGCAATTGAGTTCGGAGTGGCGCGCGGGCGCAGGTGAGTGACCCGGATTGTTAACCAGCAAATTGCGCGGCGGGTCTTGCCGAATGCTCGAATTGGCTGCCGGGCGCGCGCCTGGTGGTACGGTTCACCCATCCTTTGGGTGCTGTTCGGGCGGTAAGTCGGTCAACTTCGGGATGTCGGTCTACTTCAGGATGGCTGGTTTTAGGATGACAGGCGGATCTGATGGCTAGGCAAGCGCGCGCGGAGATCACCCGCGACTCCGTCCTGGCAGGCGCGGCCGATGTCTTTCTGCGCTTGGGATATGCGAATGCGAGCCTGAGCGAGATCATCGCGCAGTCCAATGTGACCAAGGGCGCCTTGTATTTTCACTTCGGCTCGAAGGAAGAGCTGGCGCGCGCCGTGGTCGACCAGGGCAACGAGCGACTGACCAGCTCGTGTCAGGGCTTCTTCGATCCCCGGGTGCCCGCGCTGGAAGCGTGCATCGGCATCACCTACGTCGTCGCCGATCTATCGATGAACGACCCAATGGTCGGCGCCATGCTGAAGCTGACCCACCAGATCGGCGACTACCGCGGCGCCCAAGGCGACAACATCGCCAAGAACTGGGGCGACACCTACCGGCTGCTCGCCGAGCGAGCCATCGCCCAGGGCGACCTGATCGCCGACCTGGACGCGGAGGTCATCGGCCTGCTCTGGCAGGAGATGGCCGCGGGCGTGCACATCATCGCGGTCGGCACCGAATCCATCGACCAGATGGCGGTCCGGATGGAGCGGGCGTGGTACTTCCTGCTCCCGGCCCTCGTGCCGCCGGAGAAGTTGTCCTACTTCCGCGAGTTCGCCGCTAGACGCCTGCGCCGCTACGTGCCGTAACTTTGGCCGCGCCTGCGGCGAACGGGCGCATGCTCGGTCTCGCTTCGCTCGGAACCTGGGGTCGGGCATACGTCGGCTCGGCACCTCGGTGTGCGGGGCGCGTCGGCGGTCCGGCTGGGATGTCGCGTACGCGGCGTGGAGAGTGCGGAGGCGGTCGCTTCGGCGCACATCGGCGACAGCTCGGGAGCGCGTCCCCGCAGGCGCTGCAATTACGGGACACCCGCTTAACTAGACTCGGTTGGCCGCTCGAACCGTGTCGCCTGCGCTCAGGAGTTGTCGATGTCCACCCACCGCCCACCGTTGGCGGGACTGGCCGCTGCGGCCGGTGCCGATACCTCGCTACGGACCGTCGCGGAGCTGATCGGCACCACGTCGGTCGCGCTGGTCGCGCCGTCGGCGGTGCGGCCGTTCGTCGCGGCGCGGGTGGCCGCCGAGCGGCCGCTGGTGGTGGTCACGGCCACGGGGCGGGAGGCCGACGATCTGACCGTCGAGCTGGCGGAGATGCTCGGTCCCGCGGTCGCGCAGTTCCCGTCCTGGGAGACGTTGCCGCACGAACGGCTCTCGCCGGGCGCGGACACGGTGGGGCGCAGGCTGGAGGTGCTGCGCCGGATCGCGCACCCCGACGACCCGCACTTCCCCGCGCCACTGCGCGTGGTGGTGACCACGGTGCGATCGCTGATGCAGCCGATGGCGGGCGGTCTCGGTGACATCGAGCCGATCGTGCTGCGCGTCGGCGTCGAGCTGGACTTCGACGAATTGCTCCTGCGGCTGGTGGAATTCGCCTACACCCGGGTCGACATGGTGGGCAAGCGCGGCGAGTTCGCGGTGCGCGGCGGCATCCTCGACGTCTTCCCGCCCACCGCCGACCATCCGGTGCGTGTGGAGTTCTGGGGCGACGAGATCACCGAACTGCGGCCGTTCGCCGTCGCCGACCAGCGCTCGCTGCCCGACGTCGCGGTGGACGTCGTGGTCGCGCCGCCGTGCCGGGAGCTGCTGCTCACCGCCGAGGTGCGCGAGCGGGCCGCCGAGGTGGCCACCGCCAACGCGGCCGACGCGGCGTTGGTGGAGATGCTGGAGAAACTGGCCCAAGGCATCCCGGTCGAGGGCATGGAAGCGCTGCTGCCGGTGCTGCGACCTGGACAACTGCGGCTGCTCACCGAGGTGCTGCCGGAAGGCACCCATGTGCTGCTGTGCGATCCGGAGAAGATCCGCACCCGCGCCGCCGACCTGGTGCGCACCGGTGAGGAATTCCTGGAGGCGTCCTGGACCGCTGCCTCGTTCGGGGGCGCCGCGCCACTCGGCGGCCACGGGCTCGACCTGGCCGCGTCGGCCTACCAGCCGCTGTCCGACGTCCACGCCAGCGCCGACCGGCAGGGTCTGCCCTGGTGGACGCTGAGCCCGCTCGCCTCCGGCGATTCGTCCGAGGTCGTCCTGCGGGTGCTGCCCGGCCCCACTGCGCGCGGGTCCGACGAACTGGTGGCGACCATGTTCGCCTCGTTGCGCGCCCACGTGACCACCGGCGGCAGGGCCGTGGTGGTTGTCGCAGGTCACGGCACCGCGCAGCGCGTCTTGGAACGGCTGGCGGATGCCGACGTGCCCGCCGCGGCGCTGGAGACGGGCGCCGAGCCGAACGAGGGCGTGGTGGGCGTGCTGTGCGGCTCCCTGCACGACGGCTTGGTGTTCGAAGACGCCGGTTTGGTGGTCGTCGCCGAGTCCGACCTCACCGGCAACCGGGTCACCGCGCCGACCGAGGGCAAGCGGATGCCCGCGAAGCGCCGCAACCAGGTCGACCCGCTCGCGTTGAGCGCCGGCGACATGGTGGTGCACGACCAGCACGGCATCGGCAAGTTCGTCGAGATGATCGAACGCACCGTCGGCGGCGCCCGCCGCGAGTACCTGGTGATCGAGTACGCGCCGGGCAAGCGCGGCCAGCCCGGCGACCGGCTGTTCGTGCCGATGGAGTCGCTCGACCAGCTCTCCCGCTACGTCGGCGGCGAGATGCCCAGCCTGTCCAAGCTCGGCGGCTCGGACTGGGCCAACACGAAACGCAAGGCGCGCAAGGCAGTTCGCGAGATCGCGGGTGAGCTGGTGCAGCTGTACGCGGCCCGTCAGGCCGCGCCGGGGCACGCCTTCGGGGCCGACACGCCGTGGCAGAAGGAGATGGAGGACGCGTTCGCGTTCACCGAGACCGTCGACCAGATGACCGCCATCGCCGAGGTGAAGGCGGATATGGAGAAGCCGGTCCCGATGGACCGCGTGGTCTGCGGCGACGTCGGCTACGGCAAGACCGAGATCGCGGTGCGCGCGGCGTTCAAGGCGGTGCAGGACGGCAAACAAGTCGTCGTGCTGGTGCCGACCACGCTGCTCGCCCAACAGCATCTACAGACGTTCGCCGAGCGTGTCGCGGGCTTCCCGATCACCGTGAAGGGCCTGTCGCGCTTCACCGATCCGGCTGAGGCCCGCGCCGTGCTGGAGGGAATGGCCGACGGCAGCGTCGACATCGTGGTGGGCACCCACCGGCTGCTACAGACCGGCGTGCGCTGGAAGGACCTCGGCCTCGTCGTGGTCGACGAGGAGCAGCGGTTCGGTGTCGAGCACAAGGAGCACATCAAGGCGCTGCGCACGCACGTCGACGTGCTCACCATGTCGGCGACCCCGATCCCGCGCACCCTGGAGATGAGCCTGGCCGGGATCCGCGAGATGTCGACCATCCTCACCCCGCCGGAGGAACGCCACCCGGTGCTCACCTACGTGGGCGGATACAACGACAAGCAGGTCACCGCCGCCATCCGCCGCGAACTGCTGCGCGATGGACAGGTCTTCTACGTGCACAACCGGGTGTCATCGATCGACAAGGCCGCCAAGCGGATTCGTGATCTCGTGCCGGAGGCGCGGGTGGTCGTCGCGCACGGCCAGATGAACGAGGACGCGCTGGAGTCCACCGTGCAGGGCTTCTGGCAACGCGAATACGACGTGCTGGTGTGCACCACGATCATCGAGACCGGCCTGGACATCTCCAACGCCAACACGCTGATCGTGGAACGCGCCGACGCGCTGGGTCTTTCGCAGTTGCACCAGTTGCGCGGCCGGGTCGGGCGCAGCCGGGAACGCGGCTACGCCTACTTCCTGTACCCGCCGGAGAAGCCGCTCACCGAGACGGCCTACGACCGGCTGGCCACCATCTCGCAGAACTCCGACCTCGGCGCGGGCATGGCGGTCGCAATGAAGGACCTGGAGATCCGCGGCGCGGGCAACGTGCTCGGCGCCGAACAGTCCGGTCACGTCGCCGGCGTCGGCTTCGATCTCTACGTGCGGCTGGTCGGCGAGGCCGTCGAGGCGTACCGCGCCGCCGCCGACGGCAAGCCGATCACCACCGAGGAGGTCAAGGAGGTGCGCATCGACCTGCCCGTGGACGCGCACATCCCGCCCGACTACATCGCCAGCGACCGGCTGCGCCTGGAGGCGTATCGCAAACTGGCCGCGGCGCAAGAGGACGCGGCGCTCGCGCTGGTCGTGGACGAGCTCGTCGACCGTTACGGCCCGCTGCCGGTCGAGGTCGGGCGCCTGGTCTCGGTGGCCAAGTTGCGGCTGCTCGCCCGCGAGTACGAGGTCACCGAGATCGCGGTCACGGGGACGACGTTGAAGATCTCGCCCCTGCATCTGCCCGATTCCAAGCAGATGCGCCTCAAGCGGATCTACCCGAGCGCGGGATACCGCGCCGCGTCCGGAGTGGTGCAGCTTCCGTTGCCGCGTGTCGAGGACAGTGTCGGGGCCGAGCGCGTCCGCGATGTGGTGCTGCTGCAATTCGTCGCCGATCTGCTGCTGGCGTTGGACGGGAAGGCGCAAGGAGCGGTCGATCTCACGGTCGCCGCCGAGATGGCGCCGCGATGAGTTCGACGGGTCGCGACGAGTCCGTCCTGCGGGCCGCCCGGCATCATGCCGCCGGAGGCGTGGCGTCCGGTAGCGCGCCGAACGGCGACTCGCTGCCGCCCACGGACACGGCGGTGGTCGCGGCGGGGCTGGCCGGTGCGGTCGAGGTGATGGACCGCCTCTGGCATTTCGGTGGGTGGGAGGTCACCCAGACCCACGATTCCCTGCGTCCCTATCTGCTCGAGGAGACCTACGAGCTGCTCGACGCGATCCAGCACAGCGATGCCGAGACGATCAAGGAAGAACTCGGGGACCTGTTGTTGCAAGTGCTGTTCCATTCCCGGATCGCCGAGGCAGCAGGGGAATTCACGGTCGACGACGTCGCCGCCGCCCTGGTCGCCAAGCTGGTCAACCGCAGCCCGCACCTCATCGACGCCCCGATCGATCCGTCCGCGTCGATAGCGGAGAAGATCGCCGCGCAGGAACGCGCCTGGGAGGAGCGCAAATCCGCCGAGAAGTCCCGCCGCTCCTGCCTGGACGGCATCGCCATGGCCCAGCCCGCCCTGGCACTCGCCGAGAAGGTCATCTCCCGCAGCACCAAGGCCGGCCTCCCGCCCGATCTCGTCCCCGAAGCTCTCCGGGTGGTGCGTCTCGGCGGGCCGGAAAGCGCCGAAGAACATCTCCGCAAAGCGACGCTGACGTTCGCCGCCGCTATCCGTGCGACCGAGGACGCCGCGGAGAAGGAACGCGGCGAACGCCTCCCGCTCACCGCCGAGGATTGGCAGGCTTTCTGGCCGGAGGAAGACGAGTAGGCAGAGGGGCCGCCGCCAAACCCCTGGCGCTGGCGTGACCTGTCGGCACGCGAGGGCCGGATCAGCGAGACTGAAACGATGCCGTACCCCGAACTCCGCGCGCGACCGCACTGGCGAAGGACCGGAATCGGCCGATTCCCCGTCGCCGCTTCCGTCGACGGCCAGTGGTGGGTGCTGCGGATGAACGGCTTCCCGGATCATCCCCTGTGGACACTGTTCATCGACGGCGCGCCGCGCTTCGACATCGACGACACCCCGCCGACGTGGGGAAAGCCGAGCGACCGAGCCATGCCCTCGCTGGACGACCACACCGCCGAGCAAGTCCTGGCGCCCATCCGGAACCTCACGGCATACGGCAGCGAGGTCGGCGACCCGTGCGACGACCCGTTCTGCTGCGGTTGACGATGTTCGGCCGCATGGCCCGCCGGGGACGAATCCGTCCTGCGGAAATTTCGGGACCGCCGATGCGCGCAGTCGACAGGCCGCCGACAGCGTGGCCGGTGCGGATCATCTGTCGACCGTGCTGTCCGGGATCTGCTCGGCTCGGGCGATCGTTTCGGTGAGTAGATCCACTGTTCTGGTCAGTTGCTCGTCGGTGTGCTCGGAGGTGATGAAGAAGCGGAGGCATTCGGGGTCGTTGTGCCGGAAATCGAGGCGTCGCGCACCAGACCACTGAACGCCGGAGATGACGCCGTGGATGAGCGAGTCGCAGACCGCGACATCACCCTCGCCGAGCAGAAAGCCGATCACACCGGCATTGGTGAGGTAACCACTGGTGGTCACCATGGCGTCGCCGACACCGTAGATGTCGGCGAGGCGGCGTTCCAACTCTTCGTAGAGCGGGATCTCTCGGCGACGATGCGGCTGGCCGACGGAGGCCCCGAACTGATCCAGGGCCTTCTTCGCGCCGTCGACCACCCGCGGATCGCCATGGCCCAACCCGCCCTGGCGCTGGCCGAAAAGATCGTCTCCCGCGCCCCCCAAGGCGAGCCTCTCCGCCGACCTCATCCCCGAATCCCTCCGCGTCGTCCACCTCGGCGGTGCCGAAAGCGCCGAGGAACGTCCCCGCAAAGCGGCCCTCGGCTTCGCCGCCGCCATCCGCGCGGCCGGGGTGATGCCGCGGAAGCAACTACCGGTTAACGCCGTCCGCTCACAGCCGAGGATTGGCGCAGGCACCGGCCGACTTGATCGGCTCATCCCCGGCGATCGCGGCGCGAGCGCGCGGCCAGACCCGCGCCAGATCGAGCAGATAGCGCAGGTCGGTGTCGAAATTTTGTGCGGCCGAGGACAGCTGCGGAATGACCTCCGAACTGGTCGGTGGCCCACCAGCTTTCCTGGTCTGCACGGCGCGGGCGAGGCGATGTGCGCAATCTGCTACACCCGAATGCGATAGGTCCCTTTTCGTGCTCGAACCGTCGAGTTCCTCTGGAAAATATGGCCTCAGATGCAACAGGGCGTCGCGGATCTCGACGGTCATCCGAAGTAGGCGGGTGTCCGGAATGGTCCGCGCAGGCGTGTCGGTGTCCGGTGACAGCACGATCTCCGGCACCGCGGCGGTGAGATCGCGCCACAGTGGTTGCAGCCGACGACAGGAACGCCCGCTCCGGTCCAGTCCCGCGCTTTCGATCAACCAGGTACCCAGCGGTACCGCGGCGAACGTTATGCTGATGACGAAGCATACGACGGTGATGAACTCCACGCGCGGCAGTTGCGGTCCGAGATCGGGCCATCCGGTCAGTGCCTGCGTCGTAGAGACGGCCTGATTGGTGAGGATGAAGACGCAGCAGGCTATCTGGGCGAAGCAGAAGATCCTTTCCGTCGCCAGTTCGCTTCGCCGGAGTTCTCGAAGACCAGCACACATAAGCGTCGACGCGCACACCGCCATTGGGACGCCGAAGGCGATCCCGAGGACCATCCCGTGGAGCCCCAGGCCGAAATCGACCGAGCCCCCTGCGGCGCGAGCGTGGGCCCCTGCAATAAGTATCGCGACCGCCGCGACAACCGCGACATGGCAGTAGCTGCTCTGGCGGCGCCAGATCGCCGCCACATCGCTGTCGGCGTCCCAGAATCGAGCGAGGCCGAGAACGTACATGGACATCATGACCAGGCAGCCGAGGGCCAACAGCTGTGCCAGACTGGTGATGCCGGGCGTCCACGTGCACCGGAACAGCAGCAAGCTGAGCAGGCACCACATGAATATCCGATTCAGGAACTGATCGGCGATCGTGTCCCTGAACAGCAACAGCCTTCCGGCGATCAGGACCGTGGCATAGCCGATCACCGGCCAAGCGATGACTCCGGGAAGCGGCGACAACACCACCGGACCATAGCCGAGCGTGCTCCTATCGGCGAGCCGGGGCAGGGTGCACAGGCGGTAGCGGTTGGGCTCAGCTCGGCCGGTCCCGAACCGACGCCGCTCGGGTCTTCGGCCAGCACTTCGAAGCGCGCCCGCGCCACAGGCTCCAGTGTCGTCGGACCTCGTCCAATCCGGATTCGATGGTGTGCATCGACCGGAAGACCCGCGCGGCGTCGGGGAATTCGATCAGACGTTTACGCCGTAGTCGCGGGCAATCCCCGCGAGGCCCGACGCATACCCCTGCCCGATGGCGCGGAACTTCCACTCGTTGTTGTGGCGGTACAGCTCGCCGAAGATCATGGCCGTCTCGGTGGACGCGTCCTCGGTGAGGTCGTAGCGAGCCAGTTCGACGCCCGTGCCCGCGTCGACGACGCGGATGAAGGCGTTGCGGATCTGGCCGAACGACTGGCCGCGGGCGTCGGCGTCGTGGATGGACACCGGGAAGAAGATGTTGGTGATCTCCGGCGGGGCGGCGGTGAGGTCGACGTTGATCACCTCGTCGTCGCCTTCACCCGCGCCGGTGAGGTTGTCACCGGTGTGCTCGATGGACCCATCGGGCGAACGCAGGTTGTTGTAGAAGATGAAATGCTGATCGGACAGCACTTTCAGGTTCGGTCCGCAGGCCAGCGCGCTGGCGTCGAGGTCGTAGTCGGCGCCGGTGGTGGTGCGCACGTCCCAGCCGAGCCCCACCGACACTTTGGTGAGATTCGCCGCCTGCTTCGACAGCGAGACGTTGCCGCCTTTGGCAAGAGTGACGCTCATGATCCCCTTCCGCGCGGCACGGCCGGTGCCGCCTTCTCTCTGCTCCCGGAAACGTCGGGCTGCTTCAGTTCTTGTGGTCGGCCCAGGATCGCAGTGTGCTGACCCGGTCCTTCAGCGCGCGCAGTTCGCTCTCGTCGTCGAGCACCGTGCGCTGGATGCCTTGCACGACCGCGAAGGCCGACTGGCGGTGATCATCGATTACGTCGACGTCGATGCGCACGGCGACATAGTCGTCGGCGCCGGGCATCTGCTCGGCGACCACGTGCGCGGTGCCCCGCGCGCACATCGCCACGTTGCCCCCGCCGAGGATCAGCAGCGCCACTTCGGGATGGTCGCGCAGCCGGGCCAGCGAGCCACGATCGTACTTCAGGCTGAGCAGGATTCGCCGGTCACCGGCCCGCACGGGCCAGGACACCGGAATCGCATGCGGCGCGGGATCGGTCGTCACCAGTACGCCGATTGTTTCCAGGGGCCATTCCGGAAGCACGTCCAGCTCGGGATGATCTGTCGAGTTGTGCTGACGTTGGGCGGGGCTCGCTCCGGCTGCCATCTTCGTCACCTCATGGATCGTCGAGCGCGGCGGCCTGTGCCGCGCTTGATAGCAGTCTAAGGTGCTGTGCCCCTTGCGTGCTGGCGCTGGGTACTTTGTCCGGACCTCACTTCGCAGACCCGCGGCCGGTGCGCGGCGCCGGTCAGGCCGAGAGCGGCGCGGGAATGTCGAGCGCGGCGGCCCATTGCCGAGCCATGTCCCGGACGCGGATCTCGGTCGAGGCGTCGTGCCGCGCGTGTTCGCCGAGCTGGACGGCGCCGCGGGCGATGAGCTTCTCGGCGATGATCTCGCCGCCGCGGTTGAACGTGTCGCCGTAGACGGTGTCGCCGAGCCCGAAGACGGCGAACCGCAGGCCGCTCAATTCGGGCGCATGGCGGTCGAGCGCGTCGGCGAAGGGCTCGGCGCCGGTCGGCAGGTCGCCGTCGCCGTAGGTCGAGCACACCACGATGTGGAAGTCGCGGACGTCCAGATCCTCGATGGCGAAGTCCGCCATGTCGTGCACCGAGACTTCGTGCGCCCCGCGCAGTTCCTCGGCGATGCTGTCCGCCGCGGACTCCGCGGTGCCCATCTCGGTTCCGAACAGGATGACGACACGCACCGGCGCAAACCTTTCTCCAGCGTGAATATGGTGAGGCTACCCTAACTATAGCCGAAGATGCGCTGCGGCTCCGGTGGATGGGCGTCACCGGCCGCAGGGGCCGAACACGGGCGGTCGAGCTGCAACGATTGACGGAATCCCCAGCGCGTTGCATCATTCGTAAGGGTGCCCGGTGTTTTCTGGGCTGACCACTTTTTCGCCGGCCGATGACCGTCCGGCTGCGCGGTTGCCACCCGTGCCCTTCGAGTTCTCGCACGAGTGCAGCGCTTCCATCCATGACGCTTCGCGCGTCCGGCCGTGAGTGAGGTGAAAACGAAATGGTCTACCAGTCGTCTGCATTCCAGGTGATCAATTCGCGCGCCCGCTTCGGCTCTCTTCCCCACTTCTGAATGTCACCGCGCCGGGCGCGGTCTTCTCTCGTCGATGTCTCGCATCGGCGGACTCGCGGCTCGGCGCGGTGCCCCGGACGTATCGAAACCGGTGGATCGACGGATGTGGAGATAGTCATGGTGGACAGGGGAGCAGTGGATTCGGGGGCAGTGGAAATGGTGACGCGGCTCATGGTGAGCAACCTCGCCGTGTCGGCCGCGATGATCGCGGATCTCGGGTATCTGCGCGCGGAGCTGGCGGCGGCGGAGGTGCCGTTTCTGCTCGTACGCGACGGCGGGCACCGGCTCGTGCTCGCGGCCGACGCGGCGCACCGCCTGATGGTGCGCCGGGTGACGGCTGCGGCGATCTCGGCCGGATTCAGCTGCGTCGAGGTGCGGCACAACGTCCTCCGGCTCGGGCGCGACCATGATCCGGCGCATCACGTCGAGCTGGAACTGTGGGAGTACCACGGTGACACGGTGACCTGTCCGCGCCCGAACGCGCTGACCCGGACGGTGTTCGACCTCGCCGACGTCCAGCGCACCCAGGTGCGGCTGTTCGACCGGACCTGGCCCACCCTGGTGGACATGTTCGCGCCGCAGACCGATGACGTCGGTTTCGACATCGACCTGGTGTTCTCCTGGGTGGACGGCTCCGATCCGGAATTCCGCGCCCGCCGCGCCGGGATGCTCGCCCAGGTCGTGGTCGGCGAGGGCGACGACGCGGACGCCAGGATCCGGCAGATCGACGAGTTGAAGTACGCCCTGCGGTCGGTGCACAAGAACGCGCCGTGGATCCGGAGGATCTTCATCGCGACCGACTCCACGCCGCCGCACTGGCTGACCGCGCACCCGAAGGTGACCGTGGTGCGTGCGGTGGACCATTTCCGCGACGTCAGCGGTTTGCCGGTGTTCAACTCGCACGCGGTGGAATGCCAGTTGCAGCACATCGACGGGCTCAGCGAGCACTTCCTGTACTCCAACGACGACATGTTCTTCGCGCGGCCGGTGCGTCCGTCGATGTTCTTCACGCCGGGCGGCGTGAGCCGGTTCATCGAAGCGGACCTCCGAATCGGCCCGGGGCGCAGCGACGAGCGGCGCAGCGGTTTCGAGAACGCCGCGCGGGTGAACCGGGCGCTGCTGGCCGATCGCTTCGGTCATGTCATCACCCGGCACCTGGAGCACACGCCGGTGCCGTTGCGGCGCAGCGTGCTGCAGGAGATGGAAGAGGAATTCGCCGGGGACTTCGCGCGCACCAGCGCGAGCCGGTTCCGGGCGGCCACCGACATCTCGGTCACCAATTCGCTGTACCACTACTACGCCATGCTGACCGGGCGTGCGGTGCCGCAGGAGGCGGCGAAGGTGCGCTACGTCGACACCACCAGCTACCGCGGACTGACCTTGCTGGACGGGCTGGCGCGCAGGCGCGACATCGACTTCTTCTGCCTCAACGACGGCAGTTTCCCCGAAGTCGCCGAGTCCGAACGGGTGCGGGTCGTCTCGGAGTTCCTGGCCGCCTACTACCCGGAGCCCGCGCCGTGGGAGCGGTTCAGCACACCGCCTCGTCATCCGCTTCCGGAGTCGACGCAGGGCGCCGCATGACGTGCGGAATGCGCCCGGCGGGCGGGATCACGATGCCCTCCTCCGCCAGCCGCCGCTGCGCCTCCTCCGGCGTCGCGGGAACGCCGACCGTGCGGCCGCGTTCGATGGGCACCACCGAATGCACCACGGTGTCCGGGTAGATGTGCACGTAGTTGAAGGCCTGCGCGCCGTCCCGCCCGCGCAGGCCGCCCTGCGCCACACCGAGATCCTGGCTGTAGCAGGTGGCCGACGCCACCGAGACCGGGATGCCCGCGAAGGTCGCGCTGGTGGAGAAGTGCAGGTGCCCCGCGAGGATGGCGCGCACGTCGCTGCCGTCCAGCGCGTCGGCCAGTCTGCGCTGATCGCGCAGTTCCACAGTGACGGCGAGGTCGACCACGCACGGCACCGGCGGGTGGTGCATGGCCAGGACGGTGCCGAAGGGAGCGGGCTCGGCCAACACCGAGCGCAGCCACGCCAGCTGACCGTCGGAGATCTCGCCGTGGTGGTGCCCGGGCACCGAGGTGTCCAAGGCGATGACGCGCAGCCCGTCGATCAGGTGCACGCGATCCAGCGGGGAAGTCGTGGGGTATTCGCCGAGCAGGCGGGCGCGCAGGGCGGCGCGGTCGTCGTGGTTGCCGGTCACCCACACAATGGGTGTTTGCAAACTTCTAGCGAACGGTTCGACGATCGACTTCAGCTTGGCGTATGCGGCGGGCTCGCCCCGATCGGTGAGGTCGCCGGTGAACACGATCGCGGTCGGCCGGATCCGGCTGGCCGCGGCCTGCTCGAGTAGTTGCCGTAACCGCAGGTCGGCGTCGACATCGCCGTACAAGGGGTCGTCGCCCGCGATGAGATGTGTGTCGCTGAAGTGGAACAACACGTGATCCGGACGCGGATACTCCGCGACTCTGGTGATGGACACCGGACCGAACTCCTCCTGGCGGTTTGCCCGCCATTGGCTTGGCTCCGTCGCCACGATAGCGTCGGTTACGGACAGGTTTCCCGGCGTTTGATGAAGACACGCTTGCGGGAAGGTGAGTTTTCGGTGTCGAACGCTGGGGAAACGCCGATCGGTGTGGGATTGATCACCGGCCGAGCGCGTCGGCGGTGCGCAGGGCGTCCACCACCATCGCGGCATCCACCGTGAAGGGTTCGTTGTGGATGGTCTCGCCCGCGGCGGTCGCCCGCTTCGCGACGGCCCACAGCGTCTCGTCGTCGGCGTCGGGCAGACCGAGTGCGGCGAGCGTAGTCGGTAAGCCCACCTCGGCGCAGAAATCGAGCACCGTGCCGATCTCGGACGCGGGCGCGCCCTCCAGCACCAGTTGGGTGACGGTGCCGAAGGCCACCTTCTCGCCGTGCAGGAACGGGCGCGTCCGCGCGGCGGCGGTGAGACCGTTGTGCACGGCGTGCGCCGCGGCCAGCCCCGACGATTCGAAGCCGAGCCCGGACAGCAGCGTGTTGGCCTCGACGACGCGCTCCAGCGCCGGTGTGACGCAGCGCGCGCGGACGGCGGTGAGCGCCTGCGCACCGTCGGCGAGCAGGGTGCGGTAGCAGAGTTCGGCCAAGGCGGTGGCGCTGCGCGTAGAGGCCCCGCCGCGCATATTGCGCACCTGGGCGGCGCTGCATGTGCGCGCCTCGAACCAGGTGGCCAAGGCGTCGCCCATCCCCGCGGCGAGCAGCCGGGCCGGGGCCTGCGCGACCACCGAGGTGTCCACCAGCACAAACGCCGGATTCCGCCGGACCAGCTGATACGCCTCGAACTCGCCAGCATCGGTGTAGATCACCGACAGCGCGCTGCACGGCGCGTCGCTGGAGGCGGTGCTGGGGCAGCTGATCATCGGCAGGTCGAGATCGTCGGCGACCGCGCGCGCCGCGTCGAGCACCTTGCCGCCGCCCGCGCCGAGTACCACCGTGCTACCGGACTGTTCGACGGCGTGGGCGATCCGCGCGATCTCCGCCCTGCTGCATTCCCCGCTGGACAGATGGATGGAATAGGCGATCTTCGCGTCGGTCAGCGAGCGTTCCCAGGTGTCGGCGAGCAGCCGGAAGGCGCTGGATCCGGCCACGATCAGCACCGGACCGCCGATCCCGAGCCGCGTCATCTCCGCGCCGAGCGCGGCGGTGGCATCCCGGCCCTGCACGTAGTGTCCCGGCGAGGAGAACACGCTGAGCATCCGGCACCTCCCGATCCCGAGCCGCGCGCACGTCTGCCCGGCCCGACCGACGACCCTTCCACGCTAACGTGAAGCACGCGTCGCCGCGGCCGTGATCGGCACAGCTCACCTAGACACACCGAGGTTCCGGCCGATTCGGACACTCCGGACTGTCGCAGCCGGGGCGTCCCTCACCACCGCCGCTCGGACTTCACGACGCGGCTACCCATGGGTGGCACACGGTGGAGAGGTCTTCTCGCGTTTCTCCGCGAACATGCGCCACTCGTGGTTGAGGTCAGAGGAAGAGCACGAGGCGGCCGCGTAAGCCGCCGGAGGCGCAGCGTTCGTGGGCGGTAGACCCCCTAAGCGCACCGCAAGGGGGCTCGCAGCCGGATCAGCTCGGCGTGGTGAGCGTTTCCGGGAGCACGTGGGGCCGGTCGCGTTCCCGCTCTCCGAGCAAGGCGAAGTAGCGGCGCAGCATGAGGATTGCGGTGGTGGCCAGGCCGGCGGTGAGGCCCCACCAGACGCCTGCCGCGCCGAGACCCGCGGGGTAGGCCAGCAGCAGGGCGACGGGCAGGCCCACGCCCCAGTAGCCGATCAGCGAGAGCCGGAAGCCCGCGTTGGTCGCCTTGAGCCCGCGCAGCAAACCGTTGCCGATGTTCTGGGCGGCGTCGAAGAATTGCAGCACGATGCCGATCAGCAGCAGGCTGTGCGCGACCCGGATGGTGTCGGCATCCGAGGAATCCAGGAAGGGCCGCAGCACCAGATCGGGGGCGACGACGTATATCGCGCCGGTCACCGCCGCGATCACCGCGGCGTGCCGCAGCGCGAGCCAGGCCAGCGCGCGGGCGTGCGCGTGTTCGTCCCGCGCGACCGCGTGGCTGACCAGGATCGACGCGCCGTGCGACAAACCGATCGCGACTTGGAAGACGATGTAGATGATCTGGTAGACGACGTTGTGCGCGGCCAGCGCCGCGGGGCCGATGCTGCCCATGACCAGGGCGAGAACCGAGAACATGCCCGCCTCCGAGCCGTAGGTCAACGCGATCGGCGCGCCCAGTTTCAGCTCGGCGCGCACGGTGCTCAGCCGCACCGGCAGCGGCGTCACGGGCAGGGTGCGGCCGAGTTCCTCGTCACGCCACACCATCGCCCAGAACACGCCGAAGGTGATCAGGAAGACGAGCGAGGTCGCGACGCCGATACCGGTCAGTCCGAGCTCGGGCAGCCCGCCCTTGCCGTGGATGAAGCCGAGGGCCAGCAGCAGGTTCAGCGCCACCGAGCCGAGCGTCACCAGCAACAGCGCCTGCGGGCGCTGCATGCCGACCGTGTATTGGCGCAGCACCTGGAACCACAGGCAGGGCAGCAGGCCCGGTGCTAGCGCCACCAGCAGGGGACGGGCGTCGGCGAGCACGCCCGGGTCCTGCCCGAGCCACGGCAGCACCCAGCCCAGCCCGATCAGCACCGCGCCGCCGAGCAGACCGGCGACCGTTGCGATCAGGAAGCTCGAGCGCAGCAGGTCGCGGATCTCCGGATCCGGCGAGTCGCCGCGCTTGCCCGCCGCGCTCACGGCGGTGGCGATCTGGTTGCCGCTGCCGGTGATCAAACCGACGCACATGGTGCGGATCTGGTTGAACAGCACGATCGCCAGGCCGCCCGCGGCCACCTGCCGCACGCCGAGCGTGCCCATCAGCGCGATGTTGGTGGTGGACACCGCGATCTGGGCCAGCTGGGTCAGCGCGATCGGCGTCGCGAGCGCGGTGAGCCGGCCGCCGTCGCCGCGGAAACTCGTCGCGATCACCGGTTCTCCTTCGCAGAAGGCGGGAGTGCGGTCCCGCGCGGGCGCAACGTCGTGCGGTACGAGCGACCGGACCTCACCGCGCTTGCACCAGAGTGTTCCTGGCAGCGGGCGTGTAGCGCCGCAGCAGCTCCGCGACCTCGCGTTCGGCGTCGGCGTCGAGCAGGTCGCGCTCGTTCATCCAGTCGTCGTCGAACACCGTGTCCAGGTATTTCTCCCCGCCGTCGCAGACGATGGTGACCACGGTCGAGCCAGGCGGGAAGTTCTCGAGCCGGGTCAGCCCGGCGTGCACCGAACCGCCCGCCGACCCGCCGATCATCAGGCCGAGTTCGGCCGCCACCGCCCGGGCGGTGGCGAAGGCCGCCGCGTCGGAGACCTTCACGCCCTCGTCCAGCAGCGAATAGTCGACGGCGGTGCCGATGGTGGCCCCCGGCGGAGTGCCGGTGCCCGACTGCCAGTACGGGCCGCCGGGCCCGCCGAAGGCGATCGAACCGACCGGCTCGACGCCGATCACGTAGGGCGGACAGCCGAGCTGGCGCAGCCGGGTCGCGGTGCCGAACAGCGAACCTCCGGTTCCCACCGCGGACAGCAGGATGTCGACCCGCTCGACGTCCTCGAGCAATTCCTCCGCCACCGGGTAGTAGCCCATCGCGTTGGCGTCGTTGTTGTGCTGCTCGGTGAAGAACGCGTCGGCGCGCTCGGCCGCCATCGCCGCGGCCAGGTCCTCCCGTGCCGAGGTGGCGAGATTGTCGTCGCCCTCGTCGGCGACGTACACGAGTTCCGCACCCATTGCCCGCATCGCGCGCAGTTTGTCCTTACATGCGTGATGGTCGACCACTGCGGTGAAGCGATACCCACGTTCGGCGGCGACTACCGCCAGGCCGAGCCCGGTATTGCCGGACGTGGACTCGATGATATGTCCGCCACTGCGCAGCAAACCGCGACGCTCGGCATCGAGCACCATTTCGCGCGCCATCCTGATCTTGGCCGCGCCGGTCGGGTTGAACTGCTCGAGTTTGAGTAGCAGGCGGGTGCCCGTCGCGGTGGCCGCGAGCTCGAACAGCGGCGTGCGACCGATCAGATCCGTCACGCGCGTGACGAGCGGCATTGATGTCTCCTGGTTCGGGTCGGGGAAGTCGGGGTCAGCTACCGTCGCGGGTCCAGCGGAAGCGCTCGCCGGGTGCGTCGTGCAGTACGACTTTCGGGGGGATGGGGAGTTCGTGGAAGGCGGACTCGTTCGAATCCATCTGATAGCCCGCCGTATTGGGGTAGATCAGCAGGTCACCGACTTCGGCGGGGCGCGGCAGCGGCACCCGGCGCCAGCTCAGCATGTCGGAATCCAGACAACTGGCCGCACCGACGCACGTCGGCGTCACCGCGCCGGGCCGCGCGGGCCACAGCACCGGATCGGGCAGGTACTCGCTGTCGAACCATTGCTCCGAGAGGCTGAGACTGGTGCCGTCGACGGTGAGCAACCGGTAGGGCTTGCCGTGTGCGTGCCTGGTCTTGCCGCCCTGCACGCGGAAGACGGTGCAGCCCGCGTGCGCGAGCAGCGCGCGGCCCGGTTCGATCGCCAGGCGCACGGCGTTGTCGCGCAGTCGCCCGGCGAGATCGTCGTGGTCGAGGATCTGTGTGAGCATGGCCGCGCCGGGCACCGGAAAGTGGTACGGGTAGTACGAATCGAAGGACTTCCCGGAGTGGAACCACTGCCTGCCCATCCCCGCGGTGAACTCCAGGGCGGCGTCCGCCGGAACGTAGTCGACGCCGAAGCCTCCGCCGATCGACACGGTGGTGGCCGGATGCCCCAGTGTGCGCGCGTGCAGGCAGCGGGCGATCAGCTCGCCCGCCAATTCCGCCCGCGCGACCGCGTCGTAGCCGGACAGGTGGAAACTGAAGCCTTCCAGCCGGATGGTTGCGTGAGCGCCGCACAGCGCCAGCGCCTCCTCGATTTCGCCGGATGTCATGCCGAATCGGCTGGCCGAGGCCGCGGGCAGCACTCGCAGCAGCACGCGCGCAGGCTCCCCGGGAGACGTCAGCGCGGCGAGCCGCTCGAGTTCGCCGAGGTTGTCCACGGCGATCAGCGAACCGTGCCGGGCGGCCAGCCACAGCAGATCGTCCGCCTTGGCCGGGCCGGTCACCATGAGCTCGGGGCCGCGCACACCCTGCGCCAGCGCGGCGGTCAGCTCGCCGACGCTGGCGACGTCGACGCCCGCGCCGTGTTCCGCGCACGCCCGCGCCGCACAGGCGGCCTTGTTCGCCTTCTTGCCGTAGTAGATCGTGCCGTGCACTCCGGCGCGGGTGAAAGCGGCGCGGAAGGCGCGGATGTTGTGGCCGACCCGTGCCGGATACATCACGTGGAACGGGCCGCTCATCGCGAAAGACAGGTCACCGAGCAGGTTCGGATCGGCGAGCAGGCGGCGCTCCCACGGGTCGAGATGCGCGGGCATCGGTGGCGCGCTGATCGACTCGTGCGCGTTCGCGTCGGCCCCCGGCTCCACGGCGATACTCGAATGTTCTAGTTCCACCGCGTGCCTCCCTGCGCTAGTCCCACAGCGGCACCTCCGTACCCCGGCCCTCCGCGATCGCCCGCTCGGCCAGCGCGTGGGCCACCGCGATGTCGGTCAGCACCAGTCCGCTGTTGTAGACGAAGACACGTTCGTCGTCCGAGCGGCGCGCTACCGCACGGCGATTCAGGATCTGCGGCAGTTCGGCGTCCACCGCGCGCAGCACGCCGTCCGGTCCTGCCATGTCGGTGCCGGTCAGCGCCATCTGCTCGGCGCTGGTCGCGATCACGCGATCGGCATCCGCCAGCGTCGAGGGGGCGAGTCCGTAACCGACCAGCACCGCCACCGAACCCGGGGCCAGATTCTCGGATTCGAGCGCCACCTCGGTGGCCGGGCCCGCGGTGGCCAGCACGACATCGGCCGTGGCCGCCGCGGCGCGGGGATCGGTCACGGTCTCGAGCAGGGCGTGCGGATGATGCTCGGCGAGCCCGCGGTGCACGGCTTCCAGTCCCTCGGGGTGGGTGCCGTAGACCATCAGTTTGCGCAGCTGCGGGTTGGCGGCGAGCAGATGCGGCAGGGCGTTGCGGCCCTGGGTGCCGGTGCCGATCAGCAGCACGCTCGCCGCGCCGCGCCGGATCGTCTCGCGCACCAGCAGCGCCGACACCGCGGGCGTGCGCAACGCGCCGACCCGGGCGCAGTCCATCATCGCGATCGGAGCACCGGTGCTGTCGTCATAGAGCGTGATGGTCGTGTAGTACCGCTTGGTGCTGCGATCGTGGCCGGGGTCGAACTTGTAGGAGGTCTTCATCGCCACCACGCGCCTGCGACCGTCCCGGCCGAGCATGGCGTAGGCGACCGACCAGCCGTCCGGGTTCGCGACGCTGAGTTTGCGCGGATTGTCCGAATCGCCCGCCGCGAAGGCGAGATACGCCTCCTCCACCGCGCGCACCACCGCGGCCGGTGTGATCGGCACGTCGGCGAGATCGCTGCGGCTCAACACCCGCAAAGGTGTGCTTCGGTCACGCGTGCTCAAGGGGTCCTCGATCATGTCGTACTGCATCCCGCTCATGAGTGCCGCTCGCGACCGGCGGGGTGTCCGCCGTCCGGAACGGGGCCACGATTTGTTGGCCGTAGCCATTCTCGTCGGCTTCCTCGGCCCGCCGCTGTCGTTCCGGAAGCCGAATGTTCACTCGCTTGAGCCATCGGTCGGTGCCGTCGTATCGCGCGGTGAACGGTACCCGGCCGTGCACGGCGACGTCGTTGTCCACCAACAACAACTCACCGGGGGACAACGTGGCAGTCACACAGACGCGTTCGAGTTCGGCGGCGAGTTGTTCGTAGGCCGCCCGGTATTCGGCGTCCGCCTCGGCGAGCGGAGTGTATGCGGGGTCGTAGCGCAGTGTCTGCCGGTCCGGCCCCGCAGCGCTCCATAGCGTCGGAATCGCTGCGGCGGAGTAGTTTTCGTGTCCGTCGCCGTAGGAGACGTCCGGCAGGATCGGCAGGGCGGGAGTGCTGAGCAATGCGCGCTGCTCGGTGCTGAGTTCGATTCGGCGCACCGACGACACGGTGGTGCCCACCGAGTCCGGGTTGCGCAGGCAACCGAGCATCAGTATGTGGGCGCGTTGCGGATGGAAGGCGTCTTCGGTGTGCGGACTCAGTAGCACTTCGCTGCTGGCGCCGGACTGTTCGTATTCGTGACCGGCCGCGGGAACGATGTTGTTGACCAGCCGTCCGCCCTGCTGTCCCTGCCAGCCGAACGGCTCACCCGCACTGCGCGCGAGCAAGAGCATGACCAAGTCGAGTTCGAACGAACACGCGCGGCGCACCGGATCGCCGCTCCAGCTCGCCGCCTCGCGCCAGCTCGGCGGAGTGGGACCGAATTCGTTGTCCGCCAGCGGAAGACGGCTGATGACGGCAGCGCCTGCCGCGGTGGCCGGCGGACGCATGGCGTGGCGCACCTCGGCCGGGAGTTCCGCGGCGCCCGCAACGATGCGTTCGATGATCGCCGGGTCGGTGAGGGTGCGCGCGGCGGTGGCCGGGTCGGTGAGCGTGTGATCGAGTGTGGCGGATATCGCTCGGGCGAGCTCCCGCACCGCCCGGCCCGCCTCCGCGGACATCTCACGTCGTTCGAGGTCTTGTGGGTGAAGCGTCTTACGTTCGGAGAGAACGCTTTTCACCAAGAGTCCCTTCTTCGCATCGGTTCGAAAAGCAGGGGTCGCATTCTGTATGCGAAGGTATCCCTTCCGCTGTAGTGAAGCAAGGCTTACCTAAGCGAGTCGGCGAAAAGTAGCCGGATCGTATAACCGCGCTTCGGTCCGGGCCGGCGGTCGGCGGACGGCGCTCGCACTCGATCCGGGAGTTTGCGGGCGATACGCCCTTGCGCTGCCGTTTCGGTGCCGGAATCGGCGAGTCGCGCAATCCATTAGGCTAGCCTGTCCTGATCAATACACTGGGTGGGCGGTACCGAGATGGGTTCGGTTCAGGAATGAGGGCAGCGCAATGGTTTTGAATCGACGGCGACTGCTGCGGTCGAGTCTCGGAGCGGGGGCGGTGTTGCTGGTAGCCGCCTGTTCCGACGGCGCGGACTCGCCCGGCCCCGCGCGCCGCGGCGGCACGCTGCGGGTGGGCGCGCTCGGCACCGCGGCTCGCATCGAACGCGACCCGCACGCCAACCTCAGCAACGACAGCGACTTCCTGATCGCCTCCCTGGTGTACGACGCCCTCACCGTGCCGGGCGGTAACCCGAATGTCGTGCCGCGCCTGGCCACTCGCTGGGAGCCGGATGTCGATCGGCGGCGCTGGAGCTTCACCCTGGCCGAGAACGCGACCTTCCACGACGGATCACCGGTGACGTCCGAGGACGTCGTGTGGTCGCTGCGCAGGCTGCGCACGGTCGGCGGCGCGTCGAAAATGCCGGTGGCCGTGGAGGACATCGCCGCCGACGGGCCGAACCGGGTCGTCCTCACGGTGCCCGAGCCGAACAACCAACTGCCGCTGCTGGTCCGGTTGATGACCTTCACGGTGAAGAAGGACAGCACCGATTTCACCGAGGCGGTCGGCAGCGGACCGTTCCGGTTGGAGTCCTATCAGGGCGGCAACGCCCGGCTGGTGCGCAACGAGCAGTGGCACGGCGGGCCGCCGCCGCTGGATGCCATCGAGGTCACCATGTTCGAGAGCGTGACCGCGTTGGGCAACGCGGTGCTCGGCGGGCAGATCGACCTCGCCTCGAACGTCGGCGCCATCGCGGGACGCACCGCCGAGGGGCGCGGTGACCTGACAGTCGTGCGCCGCGCGAACGACACGGTGGTCGGCGTCGCCATGCGCACCTCCGACGGGCCGTTCGCCGACCCGCGCGTGCGCACCGCCCTGCGGCTCGGCGTCGACCGCAAAGCTCTGGTCAACCAGGTGCACTCCGGGTACGGAACAGTGGCCAACGACGTCCTCGGCACCGGCGACCCGCTCTACGACACCTCCCTCGCCCAGCGCACCCGTGACGTGGACCGCGCCGCGGCGCTGCTGCGCGAAGCGAATTTCGATACCGGGCGCGGCTATCCGTTCGTCACCAAGGCCGAGGCGCCCGGTGAGGTCGAGTCCGCGAAGGTGATCGCCACCCAGCTCGCCGAGATCGGTGTGCGGCTGGATGTGGTCACCCAGGAGCCGAACGCCTTCTACGACCAGACCTGGCTGAAGGCGCCGCTGTACACGATCTCCTGGGGCACCAACGATTCCACGCTCTTCTTCGCGAGCAAGTTGCTGGCGGGCGGATCGAATCGCAACGAGACCGCCTTCAAGGACGCGGCGTTCGACGCGGCCACGGCGAAAGCGCTCGGCGCGCACAGCGACGAGGAATATCAGCGGGCCGCCAGGGAACTACAGCGCATCCAGTACGAGCGCGGCGGATACCTGGTCTGGGGGATGGCCGACGGTATCGACATCGCCGCTTCCCGGGTGCGCGACTTGCCGACGCTCGGCGGCTTCGCGCGCGTCCAACTGGAAAGGGTTTGGCTGGCCGGGTGATCTCCTTCGCGCGACTCCTGCTCCGGCGCGTCATCCTGCTGGTGACGCTGCTGGCGTGCGTCTTCGTCGCGGTGGACCTGCTGCCGGGCAATACCGCACGCGCCGTCCTCGGCCGGGAGGCCACGCCGGAGCAGATCGCGGCCAAAGAACACGAACTCGGACTGGACCGCCCGCTGGCGGTGCGGTTCTGGCACTGGATATCGGGCGTCGTGACCGGTGATTTCGGGCGAACCGCCCGTGGACGGCCGGTCAACGACCTGCTCGTCGACAAGTTCCCGCCGACGCTGCTGCTCGGTGGGCTCGCCCTCGCGGTGACCGTGCTCGCGTCGCTCGCGCTCGGCGCGTGGTGGGCGACGCGTCCGGGCAGCGTGGCCGCGCGCGTGTTGCAGCCCACGACGACTACCGCCGTGGCGGTTCCCGAGTTCGTGATCTCCACGCTGCTGATCCTGGTGTTCGCGCTGGCGCTCGGGTGGCTTCCCGCGGTCACCATCACCGGCCGTTCCGGGATGCCCGCCGGACCCGAGATGCTGGTGCTGCCGGTACTGGCGCTCGCACTGCCCCAGGCCGGCTGGAACACCAGGGTGGTGCGTGCCGCCCTGTCCGAAGCCGCGCTCGCGCCACATGTGGAAAGCGCTGTGCTGGATGGAATTTCGAGCAGGATGGTGCTGGCGCGGCACGTGCTGCCGTTCGCGCTGCCGACCATCGTCGCCAGCTTCGCCACCACGGTGGGGATGCTGCTCGGCGGGGCCCTGGTGGTGGAGACCGTCTTCAACTACCCCGGTCTCGGTGCGGTCCTGGCCGGTTCGGTGGCCGATCGGGACACCTCGGTGGTCGCCGCGGTGGTCGCGCTGTCCGGGGTGATCATCATGATCATGCTGGCCGCCGCCGACGGCATCCGCAGCTGGTCGTTGCGGGGGCGGCGATGAAGCCCTCCTCCGAGCTCGCGGGTGCGGCGCGGCGACGGCTCGGCCGGCTGA
>NZ_BDBB01000036.1 GCF_001612765.1 Nocardia arthritidis NBRC 100137 | reverse complement strand
CCGCTCCGCACTCGGCCTGCCGCTGCGCGCTCGGCACCGGACCGGATTCCCGTCCGTCGGGACGGGCCGCGGAACGTCGTGAGATCGGCTAGCCACGGCTGGGCATCCGTCTCCGCCGCAGCCGCCCACAGCCACCGGGGTTTCACACACCAATGCCGCCTGAGAATGTCAGACCTGACCGAGTAGCTCGTATCGCGGCCGCTCACCATGCAGCCGAGCAATGGCGTCCGCCAGCAGTGCAGCGACCGAGCAAACCTCGATCGGCGAAGCCGAATCTCGATGTGCGATCGAATCGGTCACCCCGACCCGGCGCAGGCCGAGTTCACGCAGCCGCGCCGTCGCGGTCCGGTGTCAGCGGTCCGTGCGTGGCCGCGACGATGATGTCGGTAGCGTGATCGCGGCCTCGATGGTCGCTGCGGTGGAGATCATGTCATCGACGATCACGGCCTGGCGTCCGGCGACATCGCCGTGCGTATCGGCGTTGCCGGAAAGAACCCGAATCGAGGTCATGGTCGCGTCTCCGTGCGTCCGGTGCCGCCGTCGACCGCCGGTGCGGGCGACAGTTGAGCCACCAGCCAGTCACGCGCGAGTTCGGCGGCCTTTTCCAATGCGCCCGGTTCGGCGAACAAGTGCGTGGCACCGGGCACCACCGTGAGCGCGGTTTCACACGACATCTCCTGTGCCGCCAAACGATTGAGCTCCAGCACCGAATAGTCGTGCCCACCCACGATCAGCAGCGTCGGCGTCCGCACCGCCGGAAGTGCCGGTCCGGCGAGATCCGGACGCCCGCCACGCGACACCACCGCGGCGATGGCGACACCGGGATCCGCCGCGGCGCGCAAGGCCGCAGCCGCGCCCGTGCTGGCACCGAAGTACCCGATCCGCATACCGGCGACCTCGGCTCGACCGGTCAGCCATCGGGTGACGTCGAGCAGCCGCCGCGACAGCAGCGGGATATCGAAAACCCGTGCCCGATCGACCTCCTCCTCCGGAGTGAGGAGATCGAACAGCAAGGTCGCCAGCCCGGCTCGGTTGAGCACCTCGGCTACGAAGCGATTGCGCGGGCTGTGCCTGCTGCTGCCGCTGCCGTGCACGAAGACCACCATCCCGAGCGGGTTCTCGGGAATGGTGAGGTGCCCGGAAAGTTCCGTCTCTCCGATCGGGATCCGAATGTCCTCATCACGCAGTGGCGGATCCTCGCCGGATGCATGAGCCGGTGTCCCGCGGTCTCCTGCGGCACAAAGCAGCCGTTCGACCTCGGCGTCGGTGACCTGACCGAATTTGCGGTACCAGCTGCCGACCGCCCCGAACCACATGGGCATCTCCAGACAGACCACCTCGTCGGCCACCTCCCCCAGCGCCGCCAGTGTGTCACGCGGAGCCACAGGGACAGCCAGTACGACCCGTTGTGCGCCATGCGCCCAGGCAACCTGGCAGGCGGCGCGTGCCGTCGCACCGGTGGCTATACCGTCATCGATGACGATGACGGTCCGGCCCGACAGCTGGATACGCGCGTGAGCGCGCCGCAGCCGCTCGGTCCGCCGCCGCAGTTCGGCGCGTTCGCGGCGTTCCACCGTGGCGATCTCGTCGCTGGTGAGCCTCGTATAGCCGACGATAACGTCGTTGACCACCTGGACGTCGTCTTCGCCGATCGCGCCGAAGGCGAGTTCCGGCTGGTACGGCACACCGAGTTTGCGAACCACGATCACATCCAGGGGCGCGTCCAGCGCCCGTGCGACTTCGTAGGCCACGGGGACGCCGCCGCGAGGTAGGCCCACTACGACGGCATCCTCGTCCCGGAGGTACTCCAGTCGCCTGCCCAATCGACGCCCGGCATCACGGCGATCATCGAAAAGCATCGCAGACCTCCTTTCACATTCCAGTGTGATTTCGTCGCCTCCTGCTGGGCAGGTCCGATCGTCGCCGAGTGGAGAGCCGTTGGTCCTACGATGTCGCTGGTCACCTCCCGGTTCATTCGAAGCGCGACGGCTCGCCACTCACCGCTTCCTGGCCACCTGCCCCTGGCATCGTCGAATCGTGTGGTGTGTGGCGCAGGGGTGAACCGCTGGTGGGCGCGTGCCGACCGTCCGCGCCGGGCGGCCGCCACGCAGTGACCATCGTCCATGTGCCACGGGCAGGATGCCTCTTACTCCGGTGCGTACTCAGGGGCAGGCTCGTAAGTGCGCACGCGCTCGACCTGTCGGGGCGATCTGTGCGACCCGGAAGCGCCCCGGCAACCATCACCGCCGATAGGAGCACGAAATGACGTCGTCGCCGGGCATCCGTGACGAACCTCAGCCGATTTTCCGCGACCGCAGGGAGGCGGGTCGCGTCCTTGCCGGGCTGCTGCAGCATTACCGGGGAGATCCTGATGTCGTCGTCCTCGGTCTTGCTCGCGGCGGTGTGCCGGTCGCCTGGGAGATCGCCGCCGCCCTCGGCGCCCCATTGGACACGCTGATCGTGCGCAAACTCGGCGCACCGGGCAATCCTGAATACGCGATCGGCGCGCTGGCCGGCGGCGGCCGGATCGTGGTCAACGACGACATGGTCCGAGGTCTGCATCTCACCGCCGAACAGGTGCGTGCCATCGCCCGTGACGAGGCGCGGGAGTTGCTGCGCCGGGAAGCCGCCTATCGCGGCGGCCGCCGACCGATGGATGTGGCGGGCCGCACCGTGATTCTCGTCGACGACGGACTGGCCACCGGTGCGAGTATGTTCGCCGCTGTCGAGACGATCGCCGCGGGTGAGCCGAAGCGCATCGTGGTCGCCGTTCCGGCGGCGCCGGAATCCACCTGCCGAGAGTTCGAGGCATTGGTCGATGAAATGGTGTGCGCCAGTATGCCTTCCCCCTTCCTCGCGGTCGGCGACTCGTTCTGGAACTTCGCTCAGGTAACCGATCAACAGGTCCGGGAACTGCTCTCGAGTTCCCCGGCCGAGGCGTCGATCACACTGCTCGACCCCGTCGAGGCGCTACGCCGGGCATCGATCGCGGCACCCGCCGGCGTGCCATCCGACGAGGCCTTGGAAGATCTCGTCGGCGACGCCAGGTTCGTACTCATCGGCGAGAGTTCGCACGGCACCCATGAGTTCTACGCCGCACGAGCCGCGATCACCCGCTGGCTCATCACCGAGAAGGGATTCACCGGTGTCGCGGCCGAAGCGGATTGGCCCGACGCGCACCGGGTCGACCGCTATGTCCGCGCGCTCGGAAAGGATGAATCGGCGGCGCACGCGCTCAGCGGCTTCGAACGGTTCCCGGCATGGATGTGGCGCAATACCGTGGTCCGGGACTTCGTGTCCTGGCTGCGTCAGCACAACGACGAACAGCGCCGTGCGGGTGCGACGCTCACCGGCTTCTACGGCCTCGACCTGTACAGCATGCACCGCTCCATGCGGCGCGTCATCTCCTACCTGGAGACGGTGGACCCCGCCGCGGCCGAACGCGCGCGACGGCGCTACAGCTGCTTCGACCACACCTCCGAGAATGACGGTCAAGCTTACGGTTTCGCCGCCGCCTTCGGGGCGGGCGACTCCTGCCAGACCGAAGTCGTGCGCCAGCTCGTCGACCTCCAGCGCAACGCCGCCGAACACATCGATGTACACGATGGCGAAGCCCTCTTCGACGCACTGCGCAACGCCTGGACGGTCCGCGACGCGGAGGCGTACTACCGCGCCATGTTCGGCGACCGCGTCTCCTCGTGGAATCTGCGCGACGAGCACATGGCCGGCACGCTCGACGCACTCGCCCACCATCTCGACCGTCCAGGGAATCCCGCACGAATCGTGGTGTGGGCGCACAATTCCCATGTCGGAGACGCCCGTGCCACCGAACTTGCCGCCGAGGGCCAGCTTTCCCTCGGGCAGCTGGTCCGCGAAAGGCACCCGAACGTCTGCCGCATCGTCGGATTCACCACCTGCCGCGGTACGGTCACCGCGGCGAGCGATTGGGACGGCCCCGCCGAGCACAAACTCGTGCGCACATCCCTACCCAGCAGCGCCGAGGAACTGCTGCACGACACCGGCATCCCGTCCTTCATGATCCGCACCGACTCACCTGCCGGCGTCGCGGACTCTCTGCGGCATCCGCGCCTCGAACGGGCCATAGGCGTCATCTACCTGCCCGGCACGGAACGTCGAAGCCACTACTTCTACACCCGCCTCGGCGAGCGATATGACGCGATCATCCACATCGACAACACCACCGCTGTGGAACCTCTGGACCCAGGTGAGCGCTGGATCACCGACGCCACTCCGGAAACTTATCCCACCGGACTTTGACGATACGGTCACGCTCGCTCGGCATCAGGTGAGGCCATTGGTCGTTCTCGCGGTCAACCTGATGCCCCTTTGCTGCCGGGGCACTCGGTGCGGGCTCGGATCATCGGACCGAGCAAGCCCTGACCGGCTGGTGGGAGGCCGTTATGCGTTCTAATGATCTCGCTGCCCAGGCACTGTCGGACATGGCGGAGATGATCGCCATATCCGGTGGTGATCCTTACCGGGTGCGGTCCTACGAGAAAGCCGCTCGGTCTGTCGCCGGGTATCCCCTGGACATCGATACCCTCGACCGAAAAGGATTGATGGAGATCCCCGCTGTCGGCGCCCACACCGCCGACCGGCTCTTGGAGCTGCGCCGCACCGGCCACATCGCGGCATTGGAGGAACTGCACGCTCAGTTGCCCGCCGGACTGCGGGCACTGCTGGGTATCCCAGGGCTCGGGCCGCGCCGCGCCCACCAAGTGTACGAAGAGCTGGGCATTTCCTCGCTACCGGAGTTGATCACCGCATTAGGCGATCAAAGACTGCGCCCTCTGAAGGGGTGGGGTGAGACGAGCGAGCGCAATCTCGAAGAAGCGATCCGCCGGATGCAGCGGTCACAGGGACGCATCCCGTTGGCGGTCGCGCTGGACGTCGCCGACGGTCTCGTCGCCGCGCTCGCGACGATGCCCGAGGTAAGCGCAGTGGACTACGCGGGGTCGCTGCGCCGCATGCGTGACACCGTGGGCGACATCGACCTGCTCGCCGCTGTCGATGACGATCCGGACGGGGTCATGAGCCGCTTCTGCGCTCTCCCGCTCGTCGATCGGATTCTCGCGCACGGGCCGACCAAGTCGTCGATCGTGACGACTCATGGCGTCCAAGTGGATTTGCGCGTCGTACCGGCCGCGTGCTGGGGCGCCGCGCTGATGTACTTCACCGGGTCGAAAGCGCACAACATCCGCATCCGGACATTGGCTGTGCGCGCCGGATTGAAACTCAGCGAATACGGACTCGTCGAGGCCGCCACCGACCGTCCCGTGGCAGCTGCCACCGAAACGGAGATCTACGACGCCCTCGGGCTACCTTGGATACCGCCGACGCTGCGTGAGGACCGCGGAGAGGTCGAGGCGGCGGCGGCCGGGCGGTTGCCGCGTCTCGTCGAGACCACCGATTTGCGAGGCGATCTGCACCTGCACACCGATCTGACCGACGGCCTGGCCTGCGCGGCCGACATGGTCGCCGCGGCAGCGCACCGTGGCTACCAGTACTGCGCCATCACCGATCACGCGTCCCAGTTGGCGATGCAGCGCATGACCCGGGAGAAGGCTCTCGCCCAGCGACGCGAACTGCGTGAACTCGCGTCGAGGCACCGGATCGCGGTACTGCACGGCTCGGAGCTGAACATCGCCGCCGACGGCGCGCTGGACTGGGACGACGAATTCCTCTCCGGCTTCGACATCCTCATCGCCTCGGTCCATTCGCATTTCGACCTGCCCCGCGCAGAGATGACACGCAGGCTCATCACCGCCATCGAACATCCCTATGTCGACATCATCGGCCACCCCACCACCCGCGTCCTCGGCCGCAGGCCACCCATCGAATTCGACGCCGACGCCGTGTTCTCCGCCGCCGCCCGGACGGGAACCGCCATGGAGATCAACGCCTACCCCGACCGCCTCGACCTCGACGACCACCTCGTCCGGCGAGCACGCGACCTGGGAGTGGTCTTCGCGATCAACACCGACGCGCACGCCATACCGCACCTTGATCACATGCGCTTCGGCGTCGCCACCGCGCAGCGCGGATGGGCGGGGCCGCACGAGGTTCTCAACACCTGGCCGGTGCGCCGCCTGCGCGGCTTTCTCGCCAAGAAAAACCGCCAAGTCATGCCGCGGTAGGCCCTGACGACAGTTCCAGATCGAGCCCACTACGTCGTGGACGCCGCACCACCGATCGACCCCGACCAGTCCTCGGCCGAGCCGGCCAAGCGGCGCGCGGCCGCTTGGACATCGCTGGTGAGCCGACGCAGCCCCGGTGTGATCGCGGCGACCGGAGCGACCGGAGAACTCAGGTCACGAGCTTTGTCGGGCAGTTCGGCGAGATCGGCTTCGAAACGGGCGCGCCCGGCTGCGACGGTGTCCGCGGCCTCGAGCCGTCGCCCCGCGCGCATGACCGGTTCGAGAAGTGGGCGGCTGCCGCTCGGTACAGGCTCCTCACGCCGGGCGATCACATCCCGCATACCAGGGCCGCGGAAAACCTGCTTCGGACCGGGCATCGTTGCTTTGCCGGTCGACAGCTTCGCTACCGGGCGGCCGTCGTAGGCCACGAGTTTGTAGGCGCTGTCGAGGTAGGGCGCGTCCGCCGACACTCCCATGCGAGTACCGATACCGACCGCATCAATGGGAATCCCACGTGCGACGAAAGCGGCGACATCGTGCTCGTCCAACCCACCGGAAGCGAAGATACGCACTTCGGGCAGCCCCGCGCTGTCGAGCATCCGTCGCGAGCGGATCGCCAGTTCCGCCAGGTCACCGCTGTCGAGCCGGATGGCGGCGTGGCGTTGCAGACCGAGGCGGTCGATGACCTCGATGGCGTGCACGACGCCGCCCAGCGTGTCATAGGTGTCGACAAGGAGAGTCGCACGCCCGGGATGGTCGGTGACGAATGCGTAGAACGCGTCGAGTTCGGTCGGAAACGCCTCGATATAGGAGTGCGCCATGGTGCCGGCCGGACGCAGACCATACCGGCGGGCCGCTTCCACGTTGCTGGTCGCGGCGAATCCCACCATGCCCGTCAGCCTGGCGGTGAGTAGTCCGGCTTCTATGCCCTGGGTGCGCCGGAAGGCGAAATCCACCAGATCTATCCGGTCCGCTGCCGCGATGCGGCAGCGCGCCGCCTTGGTGGCGAGGGTGGTCTGCACGCTGACCTGATTGACCAGGTAGGTCTCGACCAATTGCGCCTGCGCGATCGGGGCGGTCACCTCCAGAACAGGCTCACCTGCGAAAACCATTCGCCCCTCTGGCACGGCCCACACCTCACCGTCGAAGCGGAGCGCGGCGAACGCCTCGAGACTGTCACTGCCGAAACCGGCCCCGGCGAGATAGTCGAGGTCGACGGAGGTGAAGCTGAACTGCTCCAGCCAGTCGAGGCAATCGCCGACTCCGGCGGAGACGAGAAAACCACGATTGGCGGGCAGGTTCCGGACGAACAGGCTGAAGGTGGCGAGTCCGGTCATCTGCCTGCGGAGATAGCTGTCCACCATGGTCAGTTCGTAGAAGTCGGTCAGCAGCGCGCCGGACATATGTAGAGCATGTTGCGTCCCGTGCTCCGGGTTGCAGAGGCGAAGGTCCTCATCGTCATCACTTACGGTTCGTTCCGTGACCGCCCGGGGCAGGGCAAACGCCGGCGTAAGGTCATCGGACGTTCCCGCCAGGGCCATCCGACCCTAGGCGGGCATTGGCCATGGGGACAAGGCTGGTGCCATGTCCCCCATAAGCGATTCACTCGAAGCGTCTTTGCACATCGCGCGCCGGACCGTCACCGAGCTGCCGATGCGCCTGCGCTCGGCGTTGCGCGGAATGACCGGCGCCGAGGGCGTCCACCGGGTCGCGCCCGAGGATGCCATCGCCGAACGGCTCGAGGAGCTGGAGCACCGCGTGCTGCTGCTCGGTGACACTATCTCGGTTCTCGCCCGGGGGCTCGAACAGTTGCCGAGCAACGACATCGATGATCGACGCCGGGCCGACGCGGCCCAGCAAGCCCACCGCATCCTCATCGCCGAGCATCTCACCAGCGCGTCCGCACCGCAGTAACTCGTAAGGGCAGCCCGGACGCATGCGGCGGGGTGCGCAGCCCCTCACACCTTCGTCGCGGCGTCGTGATCGCGTATCACCCTGCGTTACTGGTCCGGTAGTCGCGGTCGCTCGGAATCGGAACTCGCTGTCGCGCCAGTCGGAAAAAGGCGAAGAAGATGTCCAAGATCGGTAATCTCCCCATTCTCGTCGGCGTCGACGGATCCCCCGTCGCGCTCGCGGCGCTACGCTGGGCTGCCGTCGACGCCGCCCGCCATGAGGTGCCGCTGCACCTCCTCTACGCGATCGGTGCTCTCGGCGAATTCGGATCGGGTTTCGAGCTCGGACAGTTCGACTTCGACAGTTACCGCCGAGGCGGACTGGACGCGCTCGAAACCGCCCGCGCGACCGCCGTCGCCGAATCCGCGTCGATCGCCCAACTCGACATCAGCACCGAACTGGTGGACGCGCCTCCGATCCCGCTCCTGCGCGATCGCTCCCGGACCGCGCGACTGCTCGTTGTCGGCACCCATGGGCTCGGCGCCGTCAACCGCAGACTGCTGGGCTCGGTGAGCACCGCTCTGGCGCGCCATGCCGCATGCCCGGTCGCGGTCATCCCGGAAATCGCCGCGCCGTCGGACGGACCCGTGGTGGTAGGCGTCGACGGCTCACGCAGCAGCGTGCACGCCGTCGAGATCGCCTTCGACCAAGCCGCTTTCCGCGGTGTCGAACTCGTCGCGGTACACACCTGGTCGGATTTTCTGCGCTTCGAATCATCCGACCAAATGCAGGAGGAGGGCGAAGAATTGCTTTCCCGGAGCATCGCCGGATTCGGCGAGAGGTATCCGGAGGTTCCGGTGCACCGCATCGTGACCGAGGACCGTCCCGCCGACCGGCTTCTCATGATCGGCGACAAGGCACAGCTCATCGTCGTCGGCAGCCACGGTCGCGGAGGTTTCTCCGGAATGACGCTCGGCTCGGTCGGTCAGGCTGTCCTGCACGCGGCCGAAGTTCCCGTGATCATCGCCAGATCGGCGAGTTGACCACGGACGGAACCCGAGGTCCACCGTGCGATTGATGTCGGCACTCTGACACTCGGCGGCCGGAAAGTGATCGAGTTGTGGCCCTGCATCCCGATCGCCATGCGGGTGCGCACGACGATCGCGATCCTCAGCTACCTCGACCGGCTGACTTTCGGCATCACCGGTGACTACGACACGACCCCCGACATCGAGACGATGTCCTCGTAGCCACCGAGCCGCGCGCGTTTCCGTGGCTTCGCCGATGCCTGCGCGAGGAGTCAGCTGTGTCCGTTTCCAGCCGTTTTCTTGATTGCGATGTGCTTCTCCGGGGTCTCCGATTCGGACATCGGTACGCTCACCGTCAAGATCCCGTCTGTATAAGTGGCCTCGATGGCATCCTCTTTCGCCCCGCTGGGCAGCGGAACCGACCTGTAGAAACTGCCGTAGTGGAATTCCGAACGGGTGCCTTCTTCTTTCCGTTCGCTGCGTTCGGCCTTGATCGTCAACTGCCCTTCCCGGACGCTGATGTCGACATCTTTGGCCGGGTCGACGCCGGGCAACTCGGCCCGCAGGGTGTACGTACCCTTCTCCAGACGCTCTTCGACTCGAATCATGTGGCCCTCGAGCGACATCCAGGCAGGCCTCGATTCCAACCGAGCCATCATGTCCGACCAATCGGGAAGGGCGGGCCAGGACGGTAGCAGTGCCTGGCGAGAGGAAAGCATGCTCATAGCGTTGACTCCAATGGACAGAGTGTGGTTGATGACTATTCCGATTCCACGCGACTTCCACACTGAGCAGTAGGGTCAAGTGTCCTTCATTCGAGGACCCCCGCCCCAGCCCGACCGGTCGACTGCGCGCGCACCCAGAGACGCTGTCCGCTGGCCTGCCCGGTCATCGTGGGTGAACGACCATGACCGGGCACGAAGCATGCTGCACCAGACTATCGGCGGTCGAACCGAGCAGTATGCCCGCGAACCCGCCTCGGCCACGGGCTGCCCACGACCAGCCACTGCGACATCACCACCGAATTCCTCGATCGATCAACTTTCGGGTCTCGGTTTCGGTGAGGCGGTTGATCTTAGGCAGACTCTTCAGCTGTTCCTCGAACGCCGCAGCCCGGTGCGCTGAGCCGGCGCGCTCACCGCGTTCCAGTGAGTGAGTTGGCGTCGATGGTGGTCGTAATGGCGGCCGGGATAAGCGTAGATGTTGGCAAGGGTCATGTAGTCGGTGAAGTAGGGATCCCACCGGGTGGGGTAGTGCATTCCGCGCTGAAATGCGGTGTCTGGTTCGTGCGCCAGCGAGTGTTGCAGCGAGCCGATCACCTGGTCGAGCTTCGCTCCCATCCGGTGGCGGTTGTAGACGCGGGCGGCCCAGCACGAGCCGTAGTAGTTGATCACATCGAACGGCGCTGTCGCGGCGTTGAGGACTGCGGCGAACCCGCGACCGATGCCCTCGGGCAGTCGGCTCATCATGCGCAGAACGATCAGCAGCCGTCGCACCACCATGTACCCGAACAGCATGTGGAACAGCAACTGTTCGTTGCTCCAGCGGGTCCCCGCCGAAGCCTTGCCCCAGTCGTCCTCGCCCGCCATATCCAGCAGGGTGTGAAAGTCGGCCCGCGCTCGCTCCAGATCGGCGGCGAGCACACTTCTATCCGTCATCGGTTCTGGCATGACGCCTCGATTCCATGGCCGAAAGATCCGCCGCCGGCGTGGCAGTCTCCATCCTCCAGCCGACACCTCAGGCTGCACAACCGCCACCTGACCGGTGAAGACCGGAGGGGCGTTCCTGAACCGGTGTGACGGTCTAGGGGTTCCACCGGGCCTGCGGTGGGTCACGAACACCGGTCCGCGGGTGCGGCCGCGGATGAGTCTGGGTAGCAGGCGGGCGATGCCGGCGTCCCAATACACGGTCTCGAGGACCTGTTCGTGGTGGGCGGGTCCGCGGCGGCGGGTGCGGGGTGTGGCGCCTTTGGACTTCACCCGGGCGCACCGGCCCGACTGGTCGAGGTCTTCGATGTTGAGCTGGAGTATTTCCTCTGCGCGAGCACACGTTTCATACAGCATCCGCCAGAGTGTCTTCTCGCGCAGGTGGATCTCGCGGCGGGCGATGAGCCGGTCGATCGCGGTCCGTGAACGTACCGGGGCTTCGGAGTCGGGCGGGGTCGAGCGTCTGGCCGAGGCCGGGATGCTCGGTGCGGTCCAGCCCTGTTCGGCGCACCAGCTCAGCCATTTGCCGACCGCGGCGCGGCGTGCGTTCCAGGTGTTGACCGCCGCGGCACCCCACAGCGTTTCCAGGGCCGCGCCGATCTCGGCGTCGGTGACCGAGTCCAGGGCGCGGCTGGGCCTGATCAGCCCGTCGGGGCCGGGGCCGTCGATCGCGTCGACGGTCTTGACGATGGCGATGCCGTAGGCGCGGCGGGTGTTGGCCGGGCCGATGGTGTCGAGGAACGCTTCGGCGGCAGTGCGCAGGGCGCGGGCGGGGGTTCAGCGCAGGGCGGTGATGAGTTCGTCGATGGTGTGGTGGGATTCCAGCGGGTGACGCAGGCGGCCGTCGCCGTGGATGGTGTAGGTGTTGCGGCGGCCGTTCTTGACGCTGGTGAGGTAGCCGTCGGCGACGAGGTCGGCGATGGTGGCTTGCACGGCGCGTTCGGTGATGCCGATGGCCTGGGCGAGTTCGCGCATGGTCAGGTCGCCGTTGCGCGACAGGCACAGCAGCACGTGGGCGTGGTTGGTCAGGAAGGTCCAGCCCCGCGACGCCGGGGTTGGTGGTGCGGGGGCGGGTTCGGCGGTGTCGCGGGTGGGCATACCCGCACGATAGACCATCGTCATTTCCGGTATCCACCTTCCGGCATTGGGTGGGCAGGGGGTGGGCATGCCGTCAGCTGCGCGGCGCGGGGGCCGGGCGCAGCTGACGGTCGGTGCGGGCTGGTTCAGGGTGTCCGGTCCCCGCGCTCGGGGCCGGTCGGGGTGAGCAGGGCCGGGTCGATCAGTGTCTTGCCGTGGGCAGGGGCACCGACCTGCGCGGTCTCCTCGCCCATCTGGGCCTCGACCGGCTCGCCGGGCCCGCTCTGGTCGACCGGGTCGGCGTGGGCGCCGGTGCCGGCCGGGCTGGTGCGGGTGCGGGTCCAGCTGGCGGTGACCGCGACGGCGAGGATGGCGATGACCACGGCCAGGGAGATGGTGGTGGGGATCTTGTAGATCTCGAGCAGCAGCATCTTGATGCCGACCCAGACCAGCACGACGGCGAGGCCGAGTTTGAGGTAGATGAAGCGGTGCATCAGGTCGGCGAGCATGAAATACATCGCCCGCAGGCCGAGGATGGCGAAGGCGTTGGAGGTGAACACCAGGAACGGTTCGCTGGTGACGGCGAAGATGGCGGGGATGGAGTCCACGGCGAAGACGATGTCGGTGGTCTCGACCAGCACCAGCACCGCCAGCAGCTGGGTGGCCAGCCGGCGGCCGCCTTCCTTGACCCAGAATTTCTGGCCGCGGTAGCCGTCGGTCATCGGGACCAGGCGCCGGAATCCGCGCAGGACCAGGGATTTGTCGGGGTCGATGGTCTCGTCGCGGTGCCGCGCCATCTTGATGCCGGTCGCGACCAGGAACGCGCCGAAGACGTAGAGGATCCAGGCGAAGCTGGCGATCAGGATGGATCCGGCGGCGATGAACACCCCACGGAAGATCAGGGCGCCGAGCACGCCGTAGAAGAGCACCCGGTGCTGGTACTCCCGGGGCACGGCGAAGTAGCTGAAGATGACGGCGAAGACGAACACGTTGTCCACCGCCAGGGATTTCTCGATGACGTAGCCGGCGAAGTACTGGGCAGCGAACTCCCCGCCCCACCACCACCAGATGCCGGTGCCGAACGCGACGGCCAGCGCGACCCAGATCCCCGACCAGATCGCGGCCTCGCGCACGCTCACGACATGGGCGTTGCGGTGGGCGAACAGGTCCACCGCCAGCATGACCAGGATGACTGCTAGCACTGCTGGCCACATCCACAACGGAACCGGCATGAGCACGAACCTCCGGGTTTCCAAGACGGTGTCGGGACCGGCCGCCCGTCCTCGCGGGACTCCTCCGGCGAAGCAGCACATCCCGCTTCCCCACCCATGATTCGCGAATTATCTTTCGCATGTCAAGCTTCGTGAGAAGATTGAACAGATTTCTGATTGACGAAAACAATTTCGCTAGTTATGGTTCTTGTGTCGGTGGTTTCGCCGGCGATCCTCATCGCAAGGAGGTCGAGGTAGATGCGTGTCCACGAGGTGATGTGCCGTCCGGTGGTGACGGTCTACGCCGACACCCCGGTGCGGGTGGCGGCGGTGACGCTGGCCCAGCGCGGGTTCGCCGCGCTGCCGGTGCTGCACCGCGACCAGCGCCTGGCCGGAGTACTCGCCAGCGGCGACATCCTGCGCGCCGGGCAACCCGACACCGGGGTCACGGCAGGGCAGGTGATGAGCACCCCGGCGCTGGCCGCGACCGTCGACCAAGAGCTGGCCGAGGCGATCGCGATGCTGCTGGCCCACGGGGTCCGCTCGCTGCCGGTGCTCGACGAGCGAGGCCGGGTCCAGGGCATGTTCAGCCGCGGTGACGCGCTGCGGATCATGCTGCGCCCCGACGAAACGATCGCAGCCGACGCGCAATCGCTGCTCGACGACTACACCGGCCGCCGCCGCTGGCGCGCGACCGCGGCCGAGGGCACCGTGACCGTCACCGGGGACTTCGCCGACGCCTCCGAACGCCGCATCGCCATCGCTCTGGCCCGCACCGTGGCCGGGGTTCGCGAGGTCACCCTCAACACCGTTTCCCCGGCCCCCGCCGGCGGCGCGCCCGCCACCACCGGGAGCATCCGATGACCGCTACCGCGAACCACCCCCACCCGGCCCGGGCGCGGACCCCGGAGCCCGACACCGCATCTCCTGGGGTGAGCACGATCGTGCTCGTCATCGACGCCACCGACCCGGTGCCGGTGCGCACCCTGCCGGCCGCCGCCGCGCGGCTGAGCCCGCGCGACCACACCAACCAATAACGTTGGGAGCCAAGCCAACCAGCAACCAGCCATCACCGCAGAACGAACCGCGGCTCACCAGCGATCACCTGCCGTTACCCATATCCGTTGGTTTTTCGGCGGTTGCTACCGGAACCCCGTCTACTGGCCGGATGGTGGCGTAGAACTACCACAGCCGCACCGGCGGCCGCGGCATGCGTGCGCGCGTCGAAGTCGACCGGTGGCGGTGATGGCCGGTGTCTCGCTCATGATGCCAGCACGGCGTAGCGGCCTACCCGAACGCGGTGCGTTCCTTGGCGTAGGCGACTGCCGGTGCGGGTCCGCTTCCGGCAGGCCGCGCCTCGACGGCACGATCAGTTCGTCGAGACCTTCGGCACGACGCGGATCGAGTTCGGCACCCCGACTGATCAGCTGGTGTTCCGTGCCGCCGACCTGGCGCAGCCGCTCACAACCGCCGACCCGATGCTGGAGACCGTCGGGATGGTGATCGACGGGCTCGTTGCACCTGGCCTGCTTCGTCGACTGACGGTCATCCCTTGCGGATCATGCCTTCCTGCAGCACTGTTGCCAGGTGGCGGCCGTCGCGGGCGAAGAAGCGGCCATAGTTGAGGCCGCGGCCGGACTCGGCGGCGACGGCGTCCTGGACGTAGAGCAGCCAGTCGTCGAGCGGGCCGGGGCGGTGGAACCACATGGCGTGGTCGAGGCTGGCGGTGACCAGGGCGGGGTCGGCCCAGGGGAGGCCGAGCACGCGCAGGGTCGGCTCGAGGATGGTGTAGTCGCAGACGTAGGCGAGTGCGGCCAAGTCGCGCTGGTCGTTGTGCAGGCCCTCGACCGGGCGCAACGGGTCGAACGGCTTCACCCAGACAGCCTGATGCGGGGCGCGCTCGCCATCGATCTCCAGGTACACCGGCGTGGGCACGTGCCGCATGTCGAAGCTGCGTCCGGTCGACCAGTAGGCTTTCGATTCCTCGGTCATCGAGCCACCGCTGCGGTCGCGTAGGTAGTCGGCCGAGCTGGGCAAGGTGTCCGGGTCGGGGGCGGTGTCGGCGAGCGTCGCCGCGTAGCTGCCGCCGGGCTCTCCCGCGGCGAAGTTGGCCAGGCCGATGTAGATCGGCTTGCCGTTCTGGTAGGCGCGCACCTGCCGGGTGCTGTAGCCGCGGCCGTCCCGCAGCACCTCCACCTCGTAGCGGACCTCGGCGCCGATGTCGGCGGGGCGCAGGAAGTAGCTGTGCATGGAGTGCAGGGTCTTGCCGTCGGCGACCGAGCGGATCGCCGCCACCGCGGCCTGAGCCACCAGGTCGCCGCCGTAGGCCTTCGGCCAGGGGCAGGGCTGGGTGGTGGCGGTGAAGGCGAGGTCGAAGTGCTCGGGTTGCGCCGGGGTGAGGGTGATCGCGGCGGTGAAAATCCCCGAGGTCGTCGTCAAGGTGTCGGTCATCAGCGCTCCAGCCGGTCGAACGTGCGGACGTCACCGGCGGGGCCCGCCGGTTCCCTGAATATGTCGTATGCGTTACGACAATAACATATCAAGCATATACATCTTGCTTGCTGATCGAGGGACGCAGTTCAGAGATCCACTGCGGCAGTCACGCCCACCAGTCACGTCCTACTTCGTGACGCACACCGTTGTGACGTATGGTGCAGGCATGACGGCAGAGCTCGAATCGACCGGAGCCGCTGGCGCCGCAGGCGGCCGGGACACTCGCCTCGCCCAGTTCATCATCACGATCTTCGGCTTGTGCGCTCGCGCGGAAGGCAATTGGCTCTCCATCGCCTCGGTGGTCGCACTCATGGCCGACCTGGGCGCGGAGGGCCAGGCCGTCCGCTCCTCCATCTCGCGGCTCAAGCGCCGCAACGTGCTGGTCAGCGAGCGGCACGCGGGGGCGGCGGGCTACTCGCCGGCACCGCAGACATTGGAGGTGCTCGCCGAGGGCGACGCCCGCATCTTCCACCGCACTCGCGCCACCGAGAACGACGGCTGGGTGGTCGCGGTGTTCTCGGTACCCGAATCCGAGCGCGAGAAGCGCCATTCGCTGCGAACAACGTTGACCCGCTTGGGTTACGGTACCGCCGCGCCGGGCGTGTGGGTGGCGCCGGGCAATCTCGCCCGCGAGACCGAGCAAACGTTGCAACGGCGCGAATTGACCTCCTACGTCGACCTTTTCACCGGCCGGCACAAGGGGTTCGGCGAACTGCGAGAGAAGGTCACCACCTGGTGGGATCTGGACGAGCTCACCACGCTCTACACCGAATTCCTCCAGCAGTATCGGCCGGTGCTGTATCGGGTGACCAGTGAGAACGTCACACCGCGTGAGGCTTTCCAGCTCTACGTACCGATGCTCACCCAATGGCGGCGCCTGCCCTACCTCGACCCGGGCATCCCGCTGTCGCTGCTGCCGCCCGCCTGGCCCGGTGAGGCGGCGGGCACGCTATTCGACCAATTGAACGAGGCACTGAGCCCGCTGGCCCACAAGCACGCACTCGCTGTGATCCACGGTAAGCGATCCCAGGGCGCTTGAGAGCCAGGCGGCCGACACCGCCCGGGGCACTCAGCTGATCTACTTCCCTTCGCTCGCAGCCCAATTCGGCATCAGCTCGTTGGATGGCAGCGTCTTGTCCAGCAGCTTGCGGCCCTGCTCCCGGCCGGATACGGGCAGGCCCGCGGGGTCGAGCAGGCCGATCTGCGCCAGCACACTCGCCTGGTCCCAGTAGATGTGCTCGTTGTAGAGCTTGTCGCCGCGGAATGTCACGATCGCCACCAGCGGCACCTCGACGTAGCGGCCGGTCGGCGCGACACCGGGCAGCATCCAGTCGATCTCGCGGTCGTGGGTGAAGCAGAACAGCTGCTCCTCGACGATGCGGTCGGCGCCGATGGTTCGCGAGATCGGGATCGACTTGGTGTCGGCGGGATTGCTGTGCACGAAGTGGTGGGCGTAGAACCGGGACAGGTCGCGGTGGCCGACACCGCCGGTGAGGGTGGGGATGTGGTTGACGTAGGGCTCCGCCACCATCGTCGCCATCGTCGCCGGAACGTCGCGAGCCTCGAATTCGTAGTGGATGTGGCCGTCCCACAGGGCGGACAGGTCGTAGCGCGGGCCGATGGCCTGGCGCAACGCCTCGAGCGTGCGGGAGTAGGCCATGCCGGTGCTGAGCGGTTCGTAGGTGTCGCGGCCGAAGGTGGCGAAAGCGTGGTCGACGCCGGGGTAGTCGTAGATCCGGACGCGGTCGTTGCCGTCGAAAGCGGCGCGGATGGACCGGCGCGCGGGTTCCGGGCAGTAGTGGTCGAGTTCAGCGAGATGGAACACCACCGGGACACGCAGTTTCGCGGCCTCGTCGAGATGCTCGTGCACGCCGACACCGTAGTAGCTGACCGCCACGTCGATGGGCAGCCGCACCGCCGACAGATAGGCCAGCAAACCGCCGAGGCAGTAGCCGACCGCGCCGACCCCACCGGCCTGGTTGTCCATGGCGCGCAGGGCGGCGACGGTGTCGGCGATGTCGGCGAGGGCCGAATCGAGGTCGAGTTCGTCGCGCAGGTGCAGGCCGCGGGCGAATCCTGCCTCGTCATAACCGAGTTCGACCCGCGGCTGCGAGCGCCAGAACAGGTCGGGCACGAGGACGACGTAACCCTCCTCGGCGAAGCGGTCGGCCATCCGGCGCATGTAGTCGTTGATCCCGAAGATCTCCTGCAACAGCACCAGGCCGGGGCCGGAGCCGCGCGGCGGCGCGGCCAGATACGCGGCGAAGCGTTCGCCGGAGGGTTTCACGACGTCGATGTAGTTGCCCACAGAGCGGTCCTTTCCGCCGGTTCACGCCGGCGCGGAAGTCAGACGAAGTCGGGGTGTTCGGCGGCAACGCGGTAGGCGCCGGAATGGAACACCAGCGGCGCACCGTCGCTGGTGTCGAAGTGCTCGACCTCGCCGATGAAGATGATGTGGTCGCCCGCCTCCACCCGCTGCACGGTGCGGCACTGGAAGCGTGCGATGCTGCGGTCCAGCAGCGGCACGCCGGCGATGCCGTCGCGGTAGGCCACGTCGGCGAATTTGTCGGGGGCCGGGGTGGCGAACTGCCGGGACAGCTCGTACTGGTCGGCGGCCAGCACATTCACGGCGAAATGACTGGCCGCGATGAGATCGGGCAGGCTCGGCGCCTTCTTGGCCGGGCACCACGCGATCAACGGCGGATCCAGCGACACCGAGGTGAACGAGTTGGCGGTCACGCCGATCTTGCGACCGTCCGGCGCGCGGGTGGTGACCACGGTGACGCCGGTGGCGTACTGGCCGAAGGCGTTACGCAGGGCGCGCGGATCCACCGGACGGTCGGCGGCGCGCACGGCCGCGAGCATCCGCTCGGCGTCGGCGCGGTCGAACCACCAGTCGTGCAGGGTGCTCGGATCGTCGAAGCCTGCCGCGAACAGCGCGGCCACCGCGGGTTCCTCGGCCGCCACCGGGATCAGGTCCACGACGTGCGCGGGCAGCCCGCCCAGGACGCGGTTGGTCCAGGCCACCGACCACCGGCCCCAGCTGCGCCAGAACGATTCGAACGTCTCGTGCATCCATTCCGCGTCGAAAGGTTGCGCGCCCCGTTGCAGCACCGCGTCGAGGTAGATGCCCGCCGCGTGCACGGCGTTGTTGGCGCCCTGCGCGGTGATCGGGTCGTTGAGCACCACGGCATCGGCAAGGCCGAGCACGGGATGCCCCGAGGCGGTGTAGGAGACGGGCTTGCGCACGATCGGGGTGAGCCTGCCGCGCAGCACCGCGTACTCGTCGGTGAGTTCCACCTCCCGAGCGCGCGCCGCGACCGCGGGGAACACCTCGTCGAGCACCGCCAGGCAGCGGCGCAGGTGTTCGCCGGGGCCGGTCACGTCCTCGAAGCGGTCCATCGGCCCGCCCGGCACGCCCTCGAAGACCAGGATCGAGCACGGGCCGGTAGTGGTGAGCGCGGGCAGGGTGATCAGCTCCCCCACACCGGCGGCGACGGTGACGGTCAGCTCCGTGCCGGTCTCGTCGGGTAGCAGGCCGTGCACGTAGGCGACGGCCAGCACCCGCTGCGGCCGGTCGTAGGGCGAGCGGACGGCGTCGCGGACGAACATCCGGCCCAGATCGCCGGTGCCGGTCGCCACGATGGTCAGATCATGTTGCCGGGCAATCACATCCAGCCGGCCGGGGTCGACATCGGCGACCTGGAAGTCACCGCCTGCCGCGACGAAGTCCTCGATCAGCGCGGCGCAGGCCACCCGCTGGTCAACCGATTGCGCGGATGCCTCGAACGCCGAGACCACCGTGCCGACGCCGTCGACGGTCAGCGCCAGCCGGTCGATGGCCGGGGCGACGATACCCGCCCCGCCGATGATTCGGTCCATCACCCGCACCGCCGACCCGAACAGACACTGGCTCGACAGCACACCGCCCGCGCGCACCTGGTCGGGATCACGGTCGCCGATCAGCGTGACCGCGCAGCCGTGCCTGCGCAGCCCCAGCGCCACCAGGGCGCCCGCCTGCCCGGCGCCGACGATCGCGATCCGCCGCTGCGCCCGCGCGCTCATGCCACCACAGCGAGGTCGTCGAGATACGACTTCGCGCTGTCGGGGTCCATGAACCAGTGGAAGAAGTCGCGCGGGTCGTCGAAACCGTTGGCGAAACGGCGCGCGATCCGAGGATTGTTCCCGGCCGCGCCGAGCAGCTGCAGGACATGCTCCGGCGGCGGGACCAGCAGCGCGTTGGTCCAGGTGGCGACGTAGCGGGCGTAGTCCCAGTACCGCTCGAAGGTGTCCTGCATGAAAGCGCGGTCGAAGGGGCGCTCACCGTGTTCGAGGATGCTGGCCAGATATGACGACGCGCACTTGCTGGCGTTGTTGGAGCCCTGGCCGGTGACCGGGTCGTTGAGCACCACCACGTCGGCCATCCCGAGCACGGTCGCGCCCGAGGGCAGCACGCCGACGGGGCGTCGCACTGTAGGCGGGAAACGCCCGGCCAGCACGCCGAGGTCGTCGGTGAGTTCCACATCGAGGCACCGTTCGGCCTCCCACGGCAGGTAAGTGCGCACGACGCCCAGCGCGAGCTCGAGATGCTGCTGCGGGTCGGTGACGCCGTTGAAGCAGTCCATCGGCCCGCCTGGCACGCCCTCCATCACCATGATCTCGCAGGGCCCGGTGGTGGTCAGCGCCGGGAAAACGAAATACTCGCCGATACCGGGAATCATGTTGAACGACACAGCCGAGAACGTCTCGCGCGGCGTCATGCCCCGCACGTAGGTGAGCGCGAGGGCGCGCTGCGGGGCAGCGAAGGTCGAGCGGGTGGCGTCACGCTCGAACAGCTTGGCGATATCGCCCTTGCCCGCCGCGACGAGCACCAGGTCACTCGAGCGCGCGTACTCCTCCAGGTCGTCGACGGTGGCGTCGTGGATATCGAGAAGGCCACCGCGCTCGGTGAATTCGGCCATCCAGCGCGGCATTTTCACCCGCTGGTCCACCGATTGGGCGGGGAGGTCGAGCCGGGAATCCCAGGAGATGGCCTTGCCGCCCGCGCCGTCGGGCACGGTGAAGCCGATGCCCTCCACGTCCGGGCATTCGCTCGCCCAGAAGTCGATGCCGAGCACGCGTTCGCGCGCCAGCGCTGCGCCGAACATGCACTGGCTGGAGCTGACCCGGCCGTTATAGATCTGCTCGGGAGTGCGGTTGGAGACTATGCGGACCTCGTGTCCGGCCGCGAGCAGGCCGAATCCGAGCTGCAGGCCGGATTGCCCGGCGCCGACGATGGTGATGGAAGGCATTGATGTGTTCCTTTCGAGCGTGTGGTCTAGGCGGTCGCGTCGACCGCGGCGAGTCGGGGAATGGCGGGCACCGCCTGCTCCGGGCCGAGCGCGGAGTAGCCGCCGTCGACGGCCCAGTCGGCCCCGGTGACGAAGGAGGCGGCGTCGGAGGCGAGGAAGGCGATCACGCGGCCGACCTCGTGCGGGTCGCCGACGCGGCCGAGCACGTGGAAGGGGGCGGCGACGGCGTCGGTGTGCGCGCGGTTGCCGCCGGAGAGGTCGTCCATGATCTTCGACCACGTCCAGCCCGGGCTGACCGAGTTCACCCGGATGCCGTCGCCGGCGTAGTCGGTGGCCATGCTGCGGGTGACCTGCACGATCGCGGCCTTGCTGGCCGGGTAGACCCAGCGGCCGGTCTGGGCCACCTTCGACGAGATGGAGCTGAGGTTGATCACCGCGCCGCCCGAGCGGGACAGATGCGGGCGCGCGGCCGCGGCGAAGACCACCGCGCCGACCAGGTTCACATCGAGGGTCTTGCGCCAGGTCGCCCGGTCGGTCTCGGCGCCGTCGTCACCGTAGGAGCAGGCCAGGTTGACCAGCACGTCCAGGGAGCCGTAGCGCTCGACGGCGGTGGCCACGCACCGGGCGATGGAGTCGTCGTCGGTGACGTCGGTGTGGACGAAGGTGGCAGCGCTGAACCGCTGTGCGACCTCGGTCCCCGCGGTGTCGTCGATGTCGGCGACCACCACCCGCGCGCCCGCGGCGACGAGTTCCTCGACGACCGCGGCACCGAACAGGGTGGCCCCGCCGGTGATGATCGCGGTCTTGTTCGCTAGTGAGCTGGAATGTGGCATCACGCCTCCGAGACGCTGGTTCCTGTGAGGGCTGTCACGGTAGGGTCGCGACGGGTGCACAGCTATCCGCGGAGCGCGGGAGTTGTCCGAAGTCTGTGGATCCATGACGACAGTTGCCGGAGCGGACTGGACAGTGTGAGCCCGATCACGGCAGACTGGCACGCGTCGCGATGCCCGATCTTCCCGGCAGGCGCGGACCGGCGGATCGATCTCGCGATTCTTGACACGCCGGACCACGGCAGGGAACACAATGGTAACGCGCGTTTGTGACGATGGTCATTGAATCGTCATGCGTTGAAACCATTCCGTGGAGGACGCCGTTGCAGTACGAGGACCGGCCGCTGGCCCGCCACCAGCTCACGACATCCGGCGATCCCGACCTCGTCCGCTCGGCCGTCGGCACCGCGTTCTGCGACCACCGCCTCTCGCCCCTGCGCCGCGACATCGCCCTGGACGCGCACTTCCACGGCGTGCGCTGGGACACCGCCGGTGTCTACTACCTCGAATACGGCACCGACGTGCGCATCGATCCGCGCGACCTCGACGACTTCTATCTGATCCAAGTGCCACTCGAAGGCCACGCCGCGATCACGGTCGGCTCGCACAGCTTCGTCTCCACCGCCGAGGTCGCCTCGGTGCTCGAGCCCGGCGACCGGGTGTCGATGTCGTGGGAGGGCGCCAACCGGCAGCTGCTGCTGCGGCTGGACCGAGCCACCGTGCACGACGCGGTGCGCAAGAAACTCGGCCGCGAGCCCTCCGCGCCGCTGGTGTTCGACCCGCGCATGGACCTCACCACACCGTCCAACCGGACCTGGCGCGCGCTGCTCACGCTGCTGGTGGACGCCATCGATCGCGCGGCCGCGCCAACCTCCATCGCGGTGCGGGAGTTCGAGGGACTGCTGATCAGCCAGCTCATTCTGGGCCAGCCGCACAACTACCGCGACGAACTCGACCGCAGGCCGCAGCCGGTGGTGTCGCGACCCATCGCCAAGGCGGCCGAACTGATCGAGGCGCACGCCCACGAGCCGCTGACCGTCGACGACATCGCCGACGCGGTGGGCATCGGCACCCGCACCCTGCAGGACGGCTTCCGGCGCTACTACAACACCACACCGATGGCCTTCCTGCGCGATGTCCGGCTGCGCCGCGTGCGCACCGACCTGCTGCAGGCCGACCCCACCCTCACCACCGTCACGGACATCGCGATGCGCTGGGGCTTCCTGCACCCTGGCCGATTCTCGGTGCTCTACCGCGACCGCTTCGGTGAATCGCCCTCGCAGACATTGCGTTTGGCGACCGACGGGGCGCAGACCCGCGCCGCCGCCGGCTGAGGGCCCGCGCCCCAACCCCTACTTCGGAGGCACCGATGTATGCCGGGTTCCGTGGTCGCAAACCCCGGGCGCCGAAACGAATGTGCCCGGGAGCATGAAGCTCCCGGGCACATTCCGGTGTCAGACCGCTGCTGTCACTCGGGGTGGCGTCCACCGCCGCCGGGGCGCCGCCGACCTCCCGGTCGCACGGATCAGTTCCAGGCGCGGGGGCGGGCCGTCGGTGCGGCCGGTGGGCGGTTTGCGATTGCCCGCGCGGAAGGGGGCGGGCCATTCGGCGGCCTCGCCCCGGTAGCCCTGTTCCACGGCGGCGTGCAGGGTCCACTGCGGGTCCCACAGATGCGCGCGCCCGATGGCGACGAGGTCGGCGCGGCCGGCCAGCAGCACCGAGTTGACGTCGTCGTGGGAGGAGATGGCGCCCACGGCGACGACGGCGACACCGTGCGGCACCCCGACCTCCTGACGGATGCGGTCGGCGAAGGGCGTCTGGTAGCTGCGGCCGTAAGCGGGCTTCTCGTGCTCGACCACCTGGCCGGAGGATACGTGCAGCACATCGACGCCGTGTTCGGCGAAGGCGCGGGCGATCTCGACCGCGTCGTCGAGGGTGTTGCCGCCCTCGGCCCAGTCGGTGGCCGAGATACGCACCGACAGCGGGCGATCGGCCGGCCACACCTGCTTGATCGCGTCGAACACCCGCAGCGGGAAACGCAGCCGGTTGTCCAGGCTGCCGCCATACTCGTCGGTGCGCTGGTTGGCCAGCGGCGAGAGGAACGCCGAGAGCAGATAACCGTGCGCGCAGTGCAATTCGAGCAGGTCGAAGCCGGATCGCGCGGCCGCCGCGGCGGCGTCGGCGAACTGCTGGGTCACCCGATCCATCTCCTCGGCCGTGATCTCGCGCGGGGTGCGGCTGGCGGGACCGTACGGGATGGCCGAGGGGCCGACCGTCTCCCAGCCGCCGGACTCGAGCGGGTCATCGATGCCCTCCCACATCACCTTGGTAGCGCCCTTGCGGCCGGAATGGCCCAGCTGCACACCGATCTTGGAGCGTGTATTGGAGTGCACGAAATCGACGACCCGCGCCCAGGACCGTTCCTGCTCCTCGGTGTAGAGCCCGGCGCAGCCGGGGGTGATGCGCCCTTCCGGCGACACGCACACCATCTCGGTCATCACCAGGCCCGCGCCACCGAGCGCCTTGCTACCCAGATGCACCAGGTGGAAGTCGGTGGGCACCCCGTCGACGGCGGAGTACATGTCCATCGGCGATACCAGGATGCGGTTGGGCAGCTCCACGTCCTTGAGCCGCAGCGGGTAGAACATCGGCGGCCGCGGCGTCTCGGCGGCGCCCTCCTGGCTGGACAGGTACCAGCCGTCGATGGCGTCGACGAAGCCGTCGTCGCGCAGCCGCAGGTTGTCGTAGGTGATGCGGCGGCTGCGGGTGAGCAGGTTGAAGGCGAACTGGTCGGGGTGCTGGTCGGTGTACTGAGCGATGGACTCGAACCACTCCAGACTGGCCTGCGCGGCGCGCTGCACCGATTCGACCACCGGCTTGCGCTCGGCCTCGTAGGCCGCCAGACCGCTGACCACCGAATCGTTCTCGTGCAGGCAGGCCGCCAACGCCAGCGCGTCCTCCATCGCCAGCTTGGTGCCCGAGCCGATGGAGAAGTGGGCGGTGTGCGCGGCATCGCCGATGAGCACGATGTTGCCGTTGCGCCAGGTGCGGTTGCGCACGGTGGTGAAAGTGATCCACCGGGAGTTGTTGGCCTGCAGGCTGTGACCGTCCAAGTCCTCGGCGAACAGTTCCGCGATCAGCGCGATCGATTTCTCGTCGTTCTCGCCCGGCGCGAACTCCCGGTCCGCGAAGTCGGCGAAGCCGGCCTCCCGCCACACCGATTCGCGCATCTCGACGATGAAGGTGCTCTGCTCGGCGCTGAACGGATAGGCGTGCACCTGCATTATCCCGTGCGGGGTGTGCTTGACGAAGAACTCGAACGCCTCGAACACCAGGTCGGTGCCCAGCCACATGTACTTGTTGCGCCGCGAGTCAAGGCTCGGCTCGAACACCTCGGCGTAGCGGGTGCGCACCGTGGAGTTGATGCCGTCGGAGGCCAGCACCAGGTCGTGGGTGCGCGCGAGTTCCTCGACGTCGGGGGCGGGCGTGCGGAAGTGGACGGTCACGCCGAGGTCGGCGCAGCGGCGTTGCAGCAGCCGCAGCAATTCCTTGCGGCTCATCGCCGCGAAGCCCTGCCCGCCGGAAGTGCGCACCTGGCCGCGGTAGTGGATGTCGATGTCGCTCCAGCGAGCGAACTGCTCGCTCATCCCGCGGTAGATCTGCTCGTCGGCGTGCTCGATGCCGCCGAGGGTCTCGTCGGAGAACACCACGCCGAACCCGAAGGTGTCGTCGGGGGCGTTGCGTTCCCAGATGGTGATCTCGTGACTCGGGTCGAGCTGTTTCATCAGGGCGGAGAAGTACAGGCCCGCGGGCCCTCCGCCGATCACGGCGATTCGCATCGAAGCCTCACTGGTGTCGGGGGGAAATCGGTTCGGTAGTCGGCGGCCGTGTGCCGCGCAGCGCGGCGGCTGCCTCCGCGGGCCACGGCTGCGAACCGTCCGCGGGGTCGGGGGCGTGCACCGCGGTGAGCACACCGCGTGCCGCGAGGGTCGGCGGGTGCGGGTCCGCCGGAACGCGGGTGACGACGAAGTCGTAGCGCACCGACGAGCGCCCGAGCCCGGCCACGGACAGGGCGATGGAGGCGGTCTCGCCGAACCACAGCCGGTCCAGGTAATCGACCTCGAAGCGCACCCGCGGGATGCTGCCGAACAGACCGCGCAGTCCGAGGCTGTCGAGCAGAGCCGCCTCGGCGGCCTCCACCCAGCGGATGACGGTGCTGTGGTGGTAGTGCCCGGCCGCGTCGGTGTCCTGCCAGTCCACCACCCGGTCCACCACGATGCCGCTCATCGCGCGGCCTCCCACTGCTCGCGCACCTTGAAGCGCTGCAACTTGCCGCTGGGGTTGCGCGGCAGCTCGGTCACGAACTCGATGCTGCGCGGGTACTTGTAGGGGGCCGCGGTGTTCTTGACGAAATCCTGGAGTTCGCTGATCTTCCCGGCATCGCCGTCGACCCCGGCGCGCAGTACGACGGCGGCGTGCACGATGCTGCCGCGGTCCTCGTCGGGCACGCCGACAACCGCGCACTCCTCCACGTCCGGGTGCCGGTCGAGCACGGCCTCCACCTCGGGGGCGCCGATGTTGTATCCGGCGGAGACGATCATGTCGTCGCTGCGGGAGTGATACCAGATGTAACCATCGGCATCGCGGGTGCAGGTGTCGCCGGTGCGGTTCCAGCCGCCGCGCACGTAGTCGCGCTGGCGCGGATCGGCCAGGTAGCGGCAGCCGGTGGGGCCCTTGACGGACAGCAGGCCGGGAGTGTCGTCGGCCACGGGATTGCCGTCGTCGTCCTGGATCTCGACACGGAACCCCGGCACGGCGCGGCCGAGGGAACCGGGCCGGATGTCGTCGTCGGCGGCGGAGATGTAGATGTGCAGCAACTCGGTGCCGCCGATGCCGTTGACAATCGACAGCCCGGTCTGTTCGCGGAAGCGGGTGAACACCGACTCGGGTAGGTACTCCCCCGCCGACACGCACCGCCGCAGCGTACGCAGCCTGCTCACATCGTCGCGTTTCAGCAGCGCCTTGTAGGCGGTCGGCGCGGTGAACAGCACCGTGACGCCGAACTTTTCGATCGCTTCGACCAGTGCGGCGGGGTCGGCCCGTTCGAGCAGCACCACCGAGGCGCCGACCCGCAGCGGGAAGATCACCAGCCCGCCGAGCCCGAAGGTGAACGCCAGCGGCGGGGTACCGATGAACACGTCGTCCGGGCGCGGGGCGAGGATCTGCGCGCCGAAGGTGTCGGCGATGGCGAGCACGTCGCGGTGGAAGTGCATGGTGGCTTTGGGTGTTCCGGTGGTGCCGGAGGTGGGCGCGAGCAGCACCACGTCGTCCGCGGCTGTCTCGGCATCGGTGAAGGTCGGTGGTTTCACGGCGGCGCGGCGGGTGAGGTCGTCGGCGGCCTGACCGCCGACCGGCACGATCGGCAGATCGGCGGCCGCGGCGAGTTCCTCGGTGAGCCGGTGCTCGCACAGCGCCAGCGCCGGACGGGTCAGGTCGACGAGCTTGGTCAGTTCGGCCGCGCGCAGCAGCGGCATGGTGGTGACCACGACGCCGCCGGCCTTGACCACCGCGAACCAGCAGGCGACCAGCCACGGGGTGTTGGGTGAGCGCAGCAGCACCCGATTGCCGGGAACCAGCCCGAAGTCCTCGGTGAGCACGCGCGCGATCCGGTTGGCCGTGTCGAGCAGATCGCCGTAGCTCCAGGTGGATTCGCTCGTGGACAGGCACGGGCGGTCCCGGCCGTGGCGCGCTACGGCGCCGTCGAGCAGGACGCTCGCGCAGTTCAGGCGCTCCGGATACCGCAGGGCAGGCAGGTCGAAGACGAATTCCGGCCACTGCGACGGCGGCGGGAGGTTGTCCCGGCAGAAGGTATCGGTGTGGGCCGAGGGAGTGAGCATGGTTGCGCCCTTTCGGAGACTGGGATCGGGGCCGCGCGCTCAGTCGATCGCGGCGACGGCCTGGATCTCGATCAGGGCCTCGGGCTGCCACAGGGCGGTGACGCCGACGCCGGTCATCGCCGGGTACTCGGCGCCCGCCAGTTCGCGCCAGATGCGCCCGATCTCCTTGCCGTTGGCTTGGTAGTCGGGGATGTCGAGCAGGTAGATCGTCACGCTCAGCAGGTCCTGCGGACGCCCGCCCGCGGCCTCCAATGCCGTCAGCGTGTTCGACAACGCCTGCCGGAACTGCTCGACGATCCCGCCCTCGACGATCTCGCCGTCGGCGTCCATCGCCGTCTGACCGGCCAGGTGCACGATGCCGCGATGCCGGGTGGCGTGCGCGAAACCGGACGGCTTGGCCAGGGTTGCGGGATTGATTCGATCGACAGCCATGTCGCCTCGCTTGGAGTGGAGAAGGGGTAGTGCGGCTCACGATATAGTGCTATCGTCACCATCGTCAACAGAGCGCGATATACGAGCCCACTCGGAGCGATAGCTCATCGCGTTCCTCTGCCGCGGAAACCCACCCGGCCCAGCCCTCTGGAGTGCACCAAGCGATGCGTCTGCGAACTGTCCTCACCGACGACGGCGGCTCCCACGCCCAGGTCCGCCGCGACGGGCGCTGGTACGCCACCACCGCGCCCGACGTCGGCGCGCTGCTCGCCCGCCCGGACCGGCGGTCCGCGCTCACCGGCGAGCCCGCCGCGCCGGGACGATCGGCGCCGGTTGTCACCACCCCGGGCAAGATCCTGTGCTGCGGGCACAACTACCGCGCGCATATCGCCGAGCTCGGGCGCGCCGAACCCGAATACCCCACCCTGTTCGCCAAATTCGCCGACACGCTCACCGCTTGGGACGCCGACATCGCGCTCCCGCTGCCCGCCGACGAGGCGGGCCTGGACTGGGAGGCCGAACTCGCCGTCGTGGTCGGGGCCGAACTGCGGGACGCGGACCGGGCGAGCGCGCGGGCGGGAATCGCCGGGTATACCGTCGCCAACGACTTCTCGGTGCGCACCTGGCAGGGTCGTACCACACAGTGGTTGCAGGGCAAGGCGTTCGACGCCACCACTCCCCTCGGCCCGGAACTGGTCACTCCCGACGAGGCGGACCCCGGCGACGGCCTGCGCATCACCTGCCGCGTCAACGGCGTCACCGAACAGAGCGGCTCCACCGACGATCTGCTGTTCGACCCGGCGGCGCTGCTGTCCTACATCTCCACCTTCACCACACTGCGTGCGGGCGACGTCGTTCTCACCGGCACGCCCGGCGGGGTGGGTGTCGCCGCCGACCCGCCGCGCCACCTGTGCCCCGGCGACGTGGTGGAGACCGAGATCGAAGGCATCGGGCTGCTTCGCAACCGAATCACCCTCCGCACCGAAGGCGATCCCGCGCAGCGGGACGGAAAGGAAAACCGATGAGCAACGAAACCCTCGACACCACCGCGGTTCCCGTCGTCACCCTGGCCGGGCACGAGCACACCGACACCGCCCAGTCCGGCGGCGCGGTGCGGGTGTCCGGAGTGAGCCCGCAGCACACCCCCGCCACCAAGATCTGGTACGGCCGGGTGTCCAACGAGCCCGGCTACCGCTCGCTGCCGCACCACCACGGCGAGGCCGAGACCGGCGGGTACGTGCTCGCGGGCGTAGCGCGCATCTACTACGGCGAGAACTACCAGCAGTACGTCGACATGAAGGAGGGCGACTTCGTGTTCGTGCCGCCGTTCATGCCGCACATCGAGGTGAACATGAGCACCACCGAGGAGCTGGTGTGGCTGACCTCGCGCACCCCTGACAACATTGTGGTGAACCTCCCCGACGTGGACGACGCCATCCTCGCCGGCTACCGCCGCGCCTGAACTCCGGGCCGCACGCCTCCCTCACCGCGCCGTCCGCGCTGCGCCGTCCGCGCTGCGCTGTCCGTGCTGCGCTGCCCGTGCAATGAGGGGCCGCGCTATCCGCACAGCCCTCGCGCTGAGTGGATAGCGCGGCCCCGAGCGCGCTCCTACCGTCCCCGCCATGAGCGAACTCACACCGGCCGAGGTCGACGCGATCGTCGTCGGATCCGGGATCAACGGGCTGGTCGCCGCCGCCGAACTCGCGCGCGCCGGATGGTCGGTGCTCGTGGCCGAACGCAACAGCGACATCGGCGGATTCATCGTGACCGAGGAACGCACGCTGCCCGGCTACCGGCACGACACCTTCTCCTCCTGGCATCCCCTGTTCGTCACCGGTGCGGCCTACGCCAGCCTGGGCGAACTGCTGCACGCACACGGCCTTGCCTACCGCAACAGCGACGACTGGGTGACCGCCAGCGTCGCCGACGACGGCACCGTCACCCTCGCCCACCGCGACCCCGAACGCACCGCCGCGGCCTTCGCCGAGCCCGACGACCGCACCGCCTACCTCGACATGGTGGCGCGGCTGACCGCGAGCCTGCCCGCGATCGGCGGACTGATGGGCGCCGAACTGCGCTCGCCCGCCGTGCTCCGGCCGGTGACCGGCCTACTGCGCGGCAACGGCCGCCGCGGCACGGAGAACTGGCTGCGCGACGCGCTGACCAGCGGCCGCGCCTACACCCGCCGCTACTTCCGCGGCCCCGAGGTGGACCACCTGTACGCGCCGTGGCTGCTGCACGCCGGGCTGGCGCCCGACCACGCCTCCGGCGGGCTGATGGTGCCGATGCTGGCCACCACCCTGCACGCCGCGGGCCTGCCGGTGGTCGCGGGCGGGTCAGGGGAATTCGTCGCGGCGTTCAGGTCGCTGCTGGACTCGCTCGGCGTGCGGATCCGCACCGGCACCGTTGTCGAGCGGATCGTGGTGGAGTCGGGGCGCGCGACCGGAGTGGTGGCGGGCGGCAGGACGATTCGCGCCCGGCGCGCGGTGCTCGCCTCGGTGACGCCGACCGCGCTCTACGGCGAGCTGCTCCCGGCCACCGCCGTCGACCCGGTCCTGCGCGACGAGGCGGCCCGGTTCCGCTACGGGCGCGGCGAGATGCAGATCCACGTCGCGCTGTCGGGCCCGATCGGCTGGCGGGACGCGCGGCTGGGCGAGATTCCGCTGGTGCACCTGTCCGACGGTTCGGCAGGCACCGCAATCGCCTGTGCCGAAGCCGAAGCCGGGCTGCTGCCGCGCCGCCCAACGGTGGTCGTGGGCCAGCAGTACCTGCTCGACCCGGGGCGGGTGCCCGCGGGTGCGGCCGCGCTGTGGCTGCAACTACAGGAGGTGCCCTTCGCCCCGCGCGGCGACGCCGCGGGCCAACTCGACACCGCCGCGGGCTGGACGCCGCAGCTGGCGACCGCGTTCGCCGACCGCGTGCTCGACCGCATCGCCGCGCACGCGCCTGATCTGCGCGCGAAGGTGCTCGCCGTCGACGTGGTGACGCCGGTGGACCTGGCCGCCTACAACGTCAACGCGGTCGCGGGCGACCCCTACGGCGGTTCGGGCGAACTCGATCAGAGCTACCTGTGGCGGCCGCTCGGCTCGGTCGGCAGGCACCGCACCCCGGTGCCAGGCCTGTGGCAGATCGGCGCCTCCACCCACCCCGGTCCCGGACTCGGCGGCGGCTCCGGGCATCTGGTCGCCACCACGCTCACCCGGCCGCGACCGCTGGCGCGGCTGCGCCGTCATTGACACCCGCGTGCGCGGGACAACCGCCGCGCATCGCGGATAGCCCCGCGGCGCTCCGATCACCAGACTCGTCCGAAACCCACGCACCCTCGCAGGAGTAGTGATGTCCGTTCTCAGCACCGTCGTCGACGCCACCCGCAGCGGCGCCGTCGAGATCATCGATCTCACCACCCCACTGCGGGAGTCCACCCCGATCCTCCAGCTGCCGCCGCCGCTGGCCAACACCGTCCCGTTCCAGCTCGAGGAGATCAGCCGATACGACGACCGCGGCCCGGCCTGGTACTGGAACAACATCCACACCGGCGAGCACACCGGCACCCATCTCGACGCGCCGGTGCACTGGGTGACCGGCCGCGACGGCCACGACGTCTCGCAGGCGCCGTTGCGGACGCTGGTCGCGCCCGCCGCCGTCATCGACCGCACCGCGCAGGTCGCCGACGACCCGGACTTCCTGCTCGAGGTCTCCCACCTCGAGGACTGGGAGCGGCAGCACGGTCCGTTGCCCGAGGGCGGCTGGCTGCTCTACCGCACCGGCTGGGCAGCCCGCGGCGAGGACGCGGCCGCGTTCACCAACGAGGGGCACACGCCCGGCGTCTCGGTGGAGTGCGCGCGGTGGCTGGCCGAGAAGTCGCCGCTGGCCGGCTTCGGCGTGGAGACCGTCGGCACCGACGCGGGCGCCGCGCCCGGATTCGATCCGGCCTTCCCCTGCCACAGCCTGCTGCTCGGCGCGAACAAGTGGGGCCTGACCAGCCTGCGCAACCTCGACGAGCTGCCCGCCACCGGCGCGCTGCTGATCGTCTCGCCGCTGCCGATCGTCGGCGGTTCGGGCAGCCCGGCCCGGGTGCTCGCCCTGGTCGAACGCTGAACTCGCCGCCACACGAATTCGGAGGACAACACATGGCCGAACGCTCGTTCGCCAACGAGGTCGGAAAACTCCGCCAGGGGGCGGGTACCACCCTGCACGTCGAGGGCATCCTGGCCGTCACCAAGGCGCTGCTGCAGTCCGGTGTCGCCTACGTCGGCGGCTACCAGGGCGCGCCGATCTCGCATCTGATGGACGTGCTCGGCGACGCCAAGGAGGTCCTCGACGAGCTGGGCGTCTACTTCGAGAACAGCGCCTCGGAGGCCACCGCGGCCGCCATGCTGGCCGCCTCGGTGCACTACCCGCTGCGCGGCGCGGTGACCTGGAAGTCGACCGTCGGCACCAACGTCGCCGCCGACGCGCTGGCCAACCTGGCCAGCGGCGGTGTGACCGGCGGCGCGCTGATCATCCTCGGCGAGGACTACGGCGAGGGCTCGAGCATCATGCAGGAGCGTTCACACGCCTTCGCGATGAAATCGCAGATGTGGCTGCTCGATCCACGCCCGGACGTGGCCGCGATCGTCGACGCGGTGGAGTCGGGCTTCGAGCTGTCGGAGGCCAGCAACACTCCGGTCTTCCTGCTGCTGCGGCTGCGCTCATGTCACCTGCACGGCGCGTTCGAGGCCAAGGACAACAAACGCCCGCCGATGACGGTGACCGAGGCGACCCGCCGGCCCAAGCGCGACGTCAGCCGGATCGTGTTGCCCCCGGCCAGTTTCCAGCACGAGCGGGAGAAGATCGAGAACCGCTGGCCCGCCGCGGTGCGCTACATCCGTGAGCACGAGCTCAACGAGGTGTTCGGCGCCGACCTGGCCGACGTCGGGGTCATCGTGCAAGGCGGGCTCTACAACACCCTCAACCGTTCGATGGAACTGCTGGGCTGCTCGGACGCCTTCGGCGACACGCAAGTGCCGCTGTATGTGATGAACGTGGCCTACCCGGTGATCGACGAAGAGGTCGTCGAGTTCTGCGCGGGCAAGCGCGCGGTGCTGCTGGTCGAGGAGGGCCAGCCCGATTTCCTCGAACAGAACATCAACACCATCCTGCGCCGCGCGAACGTGGCGACCGTACTGCACGGCAAGGATTTGTTCACGATGGCCGGGGAGTACACCTCGCTGGTGGTCACCCGCGGGCTGCACGAATTCCTCTCCCGCTACTTGCCGGACGCGATCACCGCCGAGCCCGCGCTGCTGCGCCCGGCCGACGATCCGGCCGGACCGTTCGCCACCCGGGTCGATCCACAGATCGTGCATCCGCGCCCACCGGGGCTGTGCACGGGCTGCCCGGAGCGGCCGATCTTCAGCGGCCTCGTGCTCGCCGAACGTGAGACCGGCAAGCACCACATCAGCGCCGACATCGGCTGCCATCTGTTCTCGGTCAACGCGCCGTTCGATCTCGGCGCCACCACGATGGGCTACGGGCTGGGCTCCGCGGCGGCCTCGGCGCTGAACTCACAGGACTCCGACCGCAGGACGATCGCCATGATGGGCGACGGCGGCTTCTGGCACAACGGGTTGAGCAGCGGCGTCGGCAACGCCGTCTACAACAAGAACGACCAGCTGCTGGTCGTAGTCGACAACGGCTACGCCGCGGCGACCGGCGGCCAGGACGTGCTGTCCTCGCGGGCCGAGCTGCCCGCCCGCTCCACCAAGCATCCGATCGAGCGGGCGGTGCGCGGCATCGGCGTGAAGTGGGCCAAGACCATCGACGACACCTACGACGTCACCAAGGTCCGCGACACCTTCATCGAGGCGCTCACCACCGACGAGCCGGGGCCGAAAGTCCTGGTGATGCAGAGCGAATGCCAGCTCAACCGGCAGCGCAGGGAGAAGCCGCGGCAGGCGCAGGCGTTGCGCGAGGGCAAGCGGGTGGTGCGCGAACGCTACGGCGTCGACCCGGAGACCTGTACCGGCGACCACGCCTGTATCCGCATCTCCGGGTGTCCCTCGCTCACGGTCACCGACAATCCCGATCCGTTGCGCACCGACCCCATCGCCACGGTGCTCGACAGCTGCGTCGGCTGCGGTGTGTGCGGCGCGAACGCCCATGCGGCCGTGTTGTGTCCGTCGTTCTACCGCACCGACGTCGTCTACAACCCAACCCGTCGGGACCGGGTGCTGGCCCGGTTGCGCGGCTGGTGGATCGGCCTGCTTGCGCGCGGGATCGAACGTCGTATCGCAGGCCTGGAGGTGCAGTGATGTCGAGTTGGCACGACGGACAGCGCCCGCTGACGCTGGCCATCCTGGCGATGGGCGGCGAGGGTGGCGGTGTGCTCGCGGACTGGATCGTCGAGGTGGCCGAGAAGGCGGGCTACTACGCCCAGTCCACCTCGGTGCCCGGCGTCGCCCAGCGCACCGGCGCCACCGTGTACTACGTCGAGTTGTTCCCCCCGACGCCTCCCTCGGGCGCCGGGCGCACGGTGCCCGTGCTCAGTGTCTTCCCTACGCCGGGTGAGGTCGACATCGTCGTGGCCTCGGAACTGATGGAGGCCGCGCGCGCGGTGCAGCGCGGTTTCAGCACGCCCGACCGCACGACGCTCATCACCTCCACGCACCGGGTTTTCTCCATCGACGAGCGGATGGCGCCGGGCGACGGCCGAGCCGATTCCGCGGCGCTGCTGGACACCGCGCGGCGCGGGGCCGAGCGGCTGATCGCGGCCGACTTCATGGCCGTCGCCGAGCAGGCGCGCAGCGTGATCAGCGCGTCGCTGTTCGGTGCGCTGGCCGGATGCGGGGTGCTGCCGTTCAGCCGCGAGCAGTTCGAGCAGCCGATCCGCGACTTCGGCAAGGGCGTCGAACAGTCGCTGCGGGCCTTCGCCGAGGGTTTCGAGGCCGCCCGCTCGGCGGCACCGGCCGAACCCGAAGCCGGGCTCGTGGTACCGGGCGATTCCGTGCCCGCGGCATCGCGCGGAACCGCGCCGGTTCCGCTCACGCTGATCCCCCGGCCACTATCGGCGGAGGAGAAGAAGGATCGGGAGACCACGCGCCGCAACGAGATCGCCGCCACCGATCCGGGTTCCCTGGTCGGCCCGAAGCTGCGGTCGCTGGCCGCCGAAGTCACCGAGCTGCCCACCGCGGCGGGCTCGATGATCCTGCACGGCCTGGTCCGCACGGCGGTGTACCAGAACAAGGCCTACGCCCGGCGGTACCTGGAGCGGGTGGCGCGGTTCGCGGCGGTGGATCCCGACACCGAGGGCGCCGCGCGGCTCACCGTGGAAGCGGCCAGGCACATCGCGCTGTGGATGTGTTATCAGGACACCATCCATGTCGCCCTGCAGAAGACCCGTCGGCACCGCATGGATCGCATCCGGACCGAGGCACGCGCGGAGCCGAACCAGCTCATTCAGGTGCGCGAGTACCTGCATCCGCAGAGCGACGAGATCACCGACACGCTGCCGGAGCGCCTGGGCGCGAGCCTGCGCCGCTCCACGCTGTTCCACCGCGTGGTCCGGAAGATGACGCACAAGGGCATGATCGTCAACACCAGTTCGATCACCGGCTACACCGCGCTGTCGGTGATGGCCAGGATGCGCCCGCTGCGCCCCCGCTCGCTGCGCTTCGCCCGCGAGCAGGCCGCGATCGAGGAGTGGATGCACACAGCGTTGTCGGCGGCGAGCATCGACGCCGACTTCGCGCGCGAGATCGTCGAATGTCAGCGCGTGCTGAAGGGATACGGTGCGACGTGGGAGCACGGGTGGGAGAGTTTCGCCCGATTGATGCGGGCCGCGCAGGATCTTGCGGGTAAGCCCGAGGCCGCCGACCGGCTCGCCCGGCTGCGCGACGCCGCACTGGCCGACGAAGAGGGCCGGGCGCTGGAAGCGGAACTCGCGGTGGCGACCGGGAACTGACAGCCATCTCCCCCGCCGTCGCCGACCGCGATGCCGAATCGCAGATGGTCGCGGCCGTCCCACGCGTACACGCCTGTCCACCATGTTAGTCATCTCGGCCGTCCGACTGGCTGCCGCGGACCTATCCGAGTCTTTCGTGTGGGACGCCGCGACCGGTCGGCAACAGCCGAAACGAGCGGCTATGAAGCATTTTTGCGTCCAGAGGAACACGAGTACCTGACGGATACTGTTTCCTCTGCGGCAGAGAACTCGACGCTGCATCGGTGTCTGGCCCGCCTGCGAACTCGTCCTCGAATGCCGCCAGGGCGGAAACACCGGCCGTGAGCAGATCGGACTGGCGCGGTATGTGCCCGCCGACTCCAGTCAGTGGTGGCAGTTCCAGCGCCCGTGACGCGCCCGCCAGACGGCACCGTCCGCCGACCCCGCCGGCTCACACCCGTACCGGTCCGATTGCGGCCCGGTACGGGTCGTTCCGCACCGCGGCGATCAGCGGTCCCGGGTGAGAAGGGGCTTCAGATCCAGGATCGGTGTGCCGTGCACAGCTTCGAGGTTACGGACGTGGATGCGGGTGCCGGTTACAGCCAGGACGTGGACGCTGTGCAGACCGATCGGATTCGGCCGATGCGGGGCGCGGGTGACGAAGACACCGGTGATCGCGCGAGTCGTGTCACCACGGGGGTGGATCGTGTAGGTTTCGCGGTCGGCGCGATCGAGCCAAGTCAGCACCAGTATGTCGGTGCCGGCGGCGAGGCCCTCGAGGGCGGGGGCATATCGGTCATCGATTACCAGCCACGCTGGCGGGGCACCTTCATCGGGTTGCCGGGGAGCGGTGGAGGGGTCGGTCAGCGCGGATTCGACGTGCCCGATCGGGCGCAGCATGTAATCGGTCATGATGTTCTACCTTCCTTGCCGGGGTCGAGCCCCCTGAACCGGGCGTGAATCGCCGAGCAGAGACAGATTCGGTGGGCCCGGGCAAAGCCAGGCTACGGTTCTCGGTCGCGCCGCCGTTGAGTATGTGCAACAGCACCCGCTCACCTTCTCTGACCCGGAGCGGATCACCGTGGCCGAGCATGCGGCCGTTGATCGTGAACGTCTCGTACCCCACCGCGTAACCGTGCGGCTTCCCCAAGGCCAGCGACGCCTCCATCGTCGCCTCTCCACGCTTGCGCAGCTCGGCGACCGGTTCCCCGGCCAGGGAAGTCGGTGGCCATCTCCTCTTCGCTGTTGAACGATGGTTCGAATTCCTCGAGCGTTAGGAATACTTCCCGGTCGTAAGCGCCGGGATTCCGTTTCGGCTCGATGTATGGGGTGCCCCTCCTCGGCTGACCCGTCCACCTCCACCGGCACCGTCTGCCCGTGCCAATGCAGCTGCTCAGGAACACCGGTGTCGTTGTAGACGTCCACCCACCGGTTCACCTTCACGCAATCGCAACAGCGGGCGGAACAAATTACAGTCCCCTTCCAAGGACTCAACCGGCAGGCATGCAAGCACGAGGGGTTCTCCATGCACCGTTCGAACTGGCCGCTCCTTGCCGGCCGCACCCGGCCGCTCGAGATGAAGGAGTGGGGCGATTTGGCCGTCATGGACCCCGACGCCGACAAGCCACCGCGCGGACGCGGATTCCTGGCCGCCGAGAAAGACTGGCTGCACATTGATGCCGGCAGCGCCCTGGAGAACCCCATCGTCACCCTCTACGCCGGAGATGACCCGGGAGCAGACAGCGGCTGGGACGAGGTCGAAGAGATCACTGTGATCTCCACAACCGGCTTCCTCGCCCTGTGCGACAGCGGATACGAGCCCGTGCGCAAAGAGAATCTCGCCACCGCAGGAGCCGGCCCCTACCTGATCCGCGTCCATGCCAGTGACCGGTCGTCGGACGGCAAGAAGCCTCGCTTCCTCATCCAGGTCGTCCCCGGCGAGCGTGCGGGGGCCGAGCCCGAACCGCCCTCCTCCACGATCGAGCAGGCCGCCGGTCCGCTCCTCGTGCGGACGTTCTTCGAGCAGCCAGATAAGTGGGCACGCTTGCTCCGAGCCCTGGAGGGAGGCTCGGAGCACTACGAGTCGATCACCGTCATCGACAATCGCGCTTACGCGGGCTTCACGGCGGATCAGATTCAGGCCCGGATCGGGCGCGACGACAACGGCCGGTCCGGCGGTACTCTCGTCCTCATCGCCGACGAGCGGGCACTGGCCTCTGTGGAGTTCCCGTTGCTGGCCGTGAACAACCTGCCCGACGATGACGACGGGCCGTTCAGGATCACCCTCGCAGCGGCCGGTTCCTTCGCTGTCAACATGGAGCTGGCGAACACGAGCTTTGGTGAGTGGGGCTGTGGCGTCGACGCCAACGGCATCTACCGCGAAGAGCACTACTGACAGACCATGCATCCCTATGAGACATGCTCTGACATCGCCGATACCGCCGAACGTGTCGGTATATCTAACAAGTACAGCAGCCGCGTGCGCGGGCTACGGAGCGAAAATCCGTGCTGGCCGCCGAGTTCGGCATCAGCCACGAAACCATCTACAGCCACCTGCGAGCCGAGCCACCGCAGCCTGAACGACACGTGATACTTGCCGGATCGGCCTGCTCGGACCTGGCATCACGGACCGGTTGCGGGGGATTGCGACGCGGCCTGAGCTGGTTCGGCGGCCCGATAGTAGATCTCACGGCGCAAGCGTTCCAGGTCCGGCGCCACGGAATCGGAGGTTTGCGTGTACCGATCGGTCTGATTCACCCAGAGCCCCCCGCTCGTTATGTTCGCGTACATCTCGGCGTAGTCCTTCCCCCGACCGGACAGGCCGGGAAGCGCTCGAAGCAGCGCCGGGATATAGCAGATCACCGTCTCGAGTTGGGCGCGTTGCTCGGCCAGTTGGCGCTGCACGTGCTCGACGGCTTCGCGGCGGGTACAGCCGGTCTCGTGACGGACTGCGCGGACCAGGTTGTAGGGGACTTGGCCGGCCTCGTCCCTATCCAGCCCCGCCAGGTCGTTCTCCACGAAGACCACAAAGAACAGCAGTTCTTCGAGACGGCGGATCACGGGGTGGTTGCGCAGCATCGATGGCACCTCACGGTCCTGGTAGACCTCCAGGCAGGCGATTGCGGTTTCGAACCCGCTGGTCGACTTCCGCAGCGGCAGGTAGTCGTCCGTGGAGGGGACGTAGCCGTTGATGCGATGGTGGGCTTCGCGTTCGCAGGCTTCGAACCACCCCTCGAGGTTGTCGAGGAACCGCTGCTGCCAGCGGGTGCCGCGGCCCTCGCGCAGGCGCGGCCACAAGCTCGCCCACGCCGTCGGGATCGCGCCAGGCCTCAACGGCGCCTGCGGGTCCTGGCGCAGCATGGCCACCAGGCCACGCCGCAACGCGGTGACGGCTTCGGGATTGGTCAGCTGCGGATCTTCGAACAGGTCGTCCCACACAAGGGCCAGCGTGAACATGCCGGCGAAGGTCTGTTCACGGGCCGCGTCCGCTGCTGGGACGCAGGTGTGTGCGGGGATCCGGAGACCTCCCGTCCACCGGTTATAGTCGGCCTCGGTCGGTGTGAGGGCCAGGCCGGTGTCCACCAGCCAGCTCCGCAACCATGACGCGGCCTCCGCAGAGACCACCTCACTGTGGCTCTGGGGTGGCTGCGTCGAGGATCGGGAGACCGTGGGACCAGGAGTTCGCCGATCAAGTATGGACCGGGCGTAGGCGGTCATCGCGTGGCGGGTGCGCGGGTCGACGGGTAGGGCGGCGAGCTGACCGGCAGCCTGGTCCATGAATTCCTCGGCTCGCGCCAGGGCCTCGTCCACGGCGCCGGAGGCGACGACGAGTTCGCGGGCACGTGCGGCTTGCTCACCGGTCATTCTGCTGCGCAGCAGGCGGGCAAGGTCCCGGTCGCGGGCAGCGGCGCGGATCACGGGAAGTGTGTAGATGCCCTCGGGCAGATCCGCGTTGACTGGCTTGCCCATCTCTTCGGCGGTCGAGGTCAAATCGGAGATGTCGTCATATAACTGGTAGGCCATGCCGAACTGGCGTCCGAACACCGCCAACGCCTCTTCTTGATCCTCGGGGCGGCCGGCTTGCATCGCGCCCACCCGGCAGGCCAGCGACAGCAGCGCCGCCGTTTTACCGTCGATCGACTCCAGGTAGGACCGCTCGCTGCGGGAGCCCACGTACTGGTCGGCGGCCTCGAGCACCATGCCCGCGCACATCTGCGCACTCGCGGCCGATCCCGCGAGCCCTTCGCGCCGGCCGAGTTCGATCAATACGCGCCCGCCCTCGGTCGTCACGGAGTCTCCAGCCAGTACGGCCATGTGCGGTCCCCACACCGCGTTGGCGCTGGCACGGCCGCGGCGCTGGTAGGCGTGATCGATGACGTCATCGTGATACAGCGAGCCCAGATGCAGCAACTCCACGGCGGCGGCGGCGCGCACCGCCCGGTCGTCGGCCGGGGTCGCGGGATCGGTGAGCAGATAATACGACAGCAACGTCAAGGTGGGGCGGACCATGCGGCGGGAGGTGTCGGGCCCTTCGTCGGTGAGTGCGTTCAACTCTGGCCTGCCCTCGAACCGCACGGGTCCGAGAACGTCACGGACGCGGTCGAGGTCCGCCTCCAGGTGCGGGAAGACAGCGGAATCGATTCCACGTCGCACGCGGGTACTCCTAACTAGTTACATCGGCCATCCACAAACACCGTCGATCAAGGGCAATTCGACACCACCATCGCGCGGAAGATGTTGGTATCGACGAATTTCGACGTTCACTGTAACGGTGGTGATGACCATCCATGAGCGCCGTTGGGCGACGAACCTCGACCGAATCGCCCACCACTTGGCGGTGCGGGCGACAACTGCCTTGTCCGGCTGCGCACACGAGGCGGCGGGTTCTACTGGGATCCCCTATCTCCGCGTCTGATGGCTGCGCTGGGAAAGCAAGTCGACGACGAACATCATCCGCTTCTGTCCGAGGAACAGATGCCAGCTCCATCAGGCACCCGCACAAGAACCACCCGCACACGAACTGAGTCGGCAGCACCTGGTTGCTCGGTGAGGCCGGCCGCCACGGTCGGTACACCGTCGACTGCGACGCAGCCGCGTTGGAAGCCGAATTGAATCTCACCCGCGACGCCTGCGGACTGTTCGATACGCAGGCGGTCGTCTTCCCAGAAGGCGGATCGCTGTCGTCGAACGGCTGATCGCGTTCGGTCATGCGGGGTGGTCTGCCGGCCGACTTGCCGAGCGATAGATCCACCTTCTCACGGCACCAGCTACCACCGCTGTCCACTCGACAGATTCGTAGGAGTGTGGTCGTCAACGGAATAGCCCGGATCCATCCCCAGTCGCGCGCAACTGGTCGCGGTCGTTCGCGCCATGCTCCACGACCCCGGAGTGGCGTCCGGGGTCCCGGTGGGCGGATCGACGAGCTGAGACCCTGCAACCGGGCCTTTGTAGTGCGGTAGTGGCTTACCTGCGTACGGTGCAGACCGGCCCGGGGCTCGACCGAACTCACAGTCCCCGATATTCCGAAGTTTTGCGGTATAGGGGCTGGATCGTCAGTGGGCCCTGAGAGTATGCCCGCGAACGTTTTCGAGCATGGGAGAAGTGCATGACGGACAAGGCTTTACGGGTGATCGGCGAGCTCATGGGTTCGGTGCCGTCGACGGGTTCATTTTGCTGCGCGGCGGACGGTGTCGGCGGAGAACCTGGTGATCGAGGTAGATGGGGTGGGGCCGATCCGGTTGCCGGTGACGCCGGCCCAGGCGCGGCGACTGTGCGAGGTCGCGCGGCCGGCGCGGTATGGATTGCGCGAGCAGACCCTATTGGACGCGAACGTGCGCGACACATGGGAGGTTCCGCCGGACCGGGTAACGGTCGACGAGCGGCAGTGGCGCGAGACGTTGCTGCCCATGCTGGACAAACTGCGGGCCGAGCTGGGTCTGGCGCCGGACTGCGAGTTGTCGGCGGAGCTGCATTCGATGCTGGTGTATGAGCCGGGACAATTCTTTCAGCGTCATCAGGATTCGGAGAAGGCCGACGACATGATCGGCACGTTGGTGGTGACTCTGCCTTCGGCGTTCGCCGGCGGGGAGCTGGTGATCGAGCAGCAGGGGACGAAGGTCACCGACCAGGGTTCGCCGGAGGAGCTGTCTTGCGTCGCGTTCTATGGCGACTGCGAGCATGAGGTGCTGCCGGTCACCGACGGTTTCCGGATCACGCTGACCTACAACTTGGTGGCGAAGGGGCGTACCGGCCCGGACCCCGCCGCTTTCGCCATGCATCCGTCGGTCGCGTTACTTGCCGAGCAGTTACGCGCGCATTTCACCACACCGATGGAATTGTCGACGTGGCCTTTGCACCGTGAGCCGGCGAAACGCCCACCTCGTCAACTCGTCTACCTGTTGGATCATCAGTATTCCCAGCACGGATTCGGGTGGGATCAGCTCAAGGGCGGCGATGCTGCACGTGCTGGGTTGATGCTCGCGGCGGCCGACATCGCGGGATACGATACGTCGCTGGCGCTCGCGGAGGTCGAGGACTCCTACGAGGAGGACTACACCTCGTGGATGATGATCTATCGTCAACGTTGGGAGCGCGTTGAGGACGGGTGGAAATGCGTCGAAAGCGCTGACATGGAGTTCGATGAAGACGGGGAAATGGTGGAGCCTGTGCCCGATGACCCCGCGAGCTTTCCGGTGCGCTCCAGCCTTCCTTTGGTCCCGGGATCGGAAGATCTCGGCGAGCTGCGCTGGTCGACCATCACATTGACGTGGCTGATCGACCGGTCAGGGGCGGCCGGTGAGCCCGCCGTGCGGGAGGTCCGGGATGAGGAGTTGTGTACGGGCGGATCGAATTCCGCGTTCGAGCCGTTCGCGTCGGAGATCGAGGGTTACATGGGCAATGAAGGAAACACCGCAAATTTCTGGTACAGGCGCGCGGCGATCATCATCCGGCCCCGTCAGTAGAACGGCCCGGCAAGCAATCCCCGGCGTCGACCTTCGACGCGGAACGACCTGTCAGCCAAGGCCATTACCGCGCGTTCAAAGTATTTGCTGACAATGTGCCCATCTACGCGAACTGGCCACCTACGGGAATCGGAACCGGACGGAAGTTTCACTGGCCGCTCTCTCCTCCCCGAGGTTGTGCCGCTTCCGAGGCGCTGGACGTCGATATCGTCCGCGCCGGCCACGGTGACGTACTGATGGGCGAGCCGCTGCGCGCGTGGCCGGAGTCAGCGGTCGGCGCACTGACGCCGACAGGTCATGGTTATGGACAACACCGGTCTCCTTCCGCCTCCCGACCCCGACAACACCCCCCGAGCGGCAGTCGGCGGCATGGTCGAGATGCCCATGGCGCACCGTCCGAGCCAGCCGCAGCGGAGGTGAACCCGCTGACATCCCGTCTCCGCGATCGCACTGGGTGCCCTGAAGGCATGTGGGGTCCAGTTGAGCGGAAACTGGCGCTAGTGGGTGCTGGTAGCCGAAACGCTTTGCTGTGGAGGTCAATTCGCTGGATCGGCGGGCGCTGGCGGGCGTGTGGTGATTGCATGTCGGTTTGTGGGTGATGAGGGCGGGGGCGGGTACGGCCGGTTCGGTGTGTTGTCGCGGGTCGAGCTGGAGCGGTTCGGCGACCAATGTGATCATCCCGATCGCCGTGACGGCGACCGCCCAGGTGTGGATCCAGCCGCGCAGCCGCGGCTTGATCAGGGTCGTGCCCGTGATCGCGACCGGTGTCGCGTCGGCTGTGCCGATCATGCCGGGCACGATGTACCTCCTAGTGATACCCGCGAGTAACCTACGGCATTGCACGTTTCCGGTCATCCCGGTGGCGGTGGCCCCGGATGCGATATCTGGTGCTGCCGGCGGGGCGTGGCGTGGTCACCGTGCCCGGGGTGCCAACGCGGTGGGGGTGCGCAGGCCGTGGAGCAGGACGGTGGTGATGAAGTCGGGGGCTTGGCGGGTGCCCATGTGGCCTTCGAGGGTGAGTTCCCACGCGGTTTCGGCCAGTCCGCAGAAGGTGGAGGCCAGCCAGGTGGCGGGCATGTCGCTGCGCAATACCCTCGCGTCCTGCCCGGTGGCCAGCAGCGCGACGGTGCGGGCGAAGATCTCCTCGGCGCGTTCGGTCGCCTCTGGTGCGCCGAGCACGTCGGGTTCGACGTAGACCAGGTTCCACAGTTGCGCGAAGGGCCGGTACTCGGCGACGAGGGTGGCCAGGACCTGGTCGGTGAAGCCGGTGTGGGTTTCGGCGCGGGTCAGAGCCTGGTCGCAGTCGTCGAGGATCTTGGCGGCCATGGCCTGCACGAGTAGCTGGCGGGTCGGGAACATGCGGGTCAGCGTGGCGCGGCTGATCCCCGCGCGGGTGGCGATGACCTGCATCGACGCTCCGCGGTCCTTGGCCAGGACCGGGATCGCCGAATCCAGCACTTGCGCCGCATCGGTACGCATCGTTACACGAACTCCATAGGTCTCATTTGACACACGGATGTATCAATATATTCTTTTGCGAATCAGTATTTCACTACGAGGTCGTGATGACCGAGCCCGCGGGCGAAGTCGGCGACAGATTGGTTCGGTGGCCATGACGATGCACCGTCGCCGGTTCCTGCAGACGACCGGTCTATCGGCTCTTGCGCTGCTGGCTTTGGCCGCCTGCGGCGACGACGATTCCGGCACCACTCCGGCGGGCGGGCGGCGTCGAGTGATCGTGGTCGGCGCGGGGATCGCCGGGCTGGCCGCGGCCCGTACCCTGGCCGATCGCGGTCAGGACGTGGTGGTGCTTGAGGCCCGCGACCGTATCGGCGGCCGGATCTGGACCAGCACCCAATGGGCGGATGTCCCGGTCGACCTCGGCGCGTCCTGGATCCACGGCGTCGACGGCAACCCCATCACCGAGCTGGCCCGCAAGGCCGGCGCGCGCACGGTGGCGACCAGCCTCGACAGCGGCACCGAGTACGGCACCGACGGCGAAGAGGTCGACAAGGCCACCGCCGCGGCGATCGAACACTGGCGCACCCAGATCGCCGAAGCCCTCACCGACGCCCAGGAAGAGGACGACGACGAGGCTCGGGATGCGTCACTGCGAGCCGTGGCGCAGCGGGCGGTGAACTGGCCGGCGCTGTCCGGCCGTGACAAGGCGCTGGTCGACTCGCTGCTCAACGACTACGAGCACGAGTACTCCGGCAGCGTCGATGACCTGTCGAGCCTGTACTTCGACGACGGCGACAAGATCAGAGGCAAGGACGTGCTGTTCCCGAGCGGCTATGGCGCGATCACCGACTACCTCGCCAGAGGGCTCACCGTCCACACCGGACAAGTCGTCGAAAATATCGACTGGAACGATAGCGGCGTCACCGTCGTCACCGCCACCGCCACCGCCACCTTCGACGGCGACCACGTCGTGGTCACGCTACCACTGGGGGTATTGCAGAGCGGCGCAGTCGAATTCGGTCCCGGCCTGCCCGCCGACAAGACCACCGCGATCGGCAAGCTCGGTATGGGTGTGCTCGACAAATGCTATCTGCGATTCCCCACCGAGTTCTGGGCCGACACCGACTGGCTGAACTACGTGCCGAGCCTGGACAAGGCCGGACGGTGGGGGCAGTGGATCAACTACGCCCGCGCCGCCGACCAGCCAATTTTGTTGGGGTTCAATGCCGCCGACTTCGGCCGCACCAGCGAAACCTGGTCCGACACCGACCTCGTCGCCAGCGCCATGGCAACCCTGCGCACCATCTACGGACCCGACATCCCCGCACCCATCGACTACCAGATCACCCGCTGGTCTACCGACCCCTACGCCCACGGCTCGTACTCCTTCAACAAAGTCGGCTCCACCCCCCAGATGCGCGACCATCTCGCCGCCGACATCGACGACCGCGTCCACTTCGCCGGAGAAGCCACCAACCGCACATCCTTCGGCACCGTCCACGGCGCCTACAACTCCGGACTACGCGCCGCCAAGGAAATCACCGGCTAGTTGGCAGAAATGGTCAGCGCGCGCACCAGGGCCCTGGCGGCACTTCCCTCGGCCCGGAACTGGCTGGCGCTCGACCTCGTCACCCGGGCGTCGTCGTCGGCCGCAGCCGAGTGGTCATAGCGAAACCCGTTCCACTCCAGCGGTTCACACCGACCGCGAGTCCCTGCGGATAGATGTCCGAGAAGGAATTCCTGATGAAGAATCCGAAGAGTTTCCGTGCCACCGTCGCTGTCACCCTTGCCGCGGCCATAATCACCGCCGCAACCACCGCGACCGCCTGGGCACAGGATCACGCCGACGCGCCGCGGCCGGACACCGCGATCAGCAACGTCTCCGCGGGCATCGGCTACAACGCCACCCTCGTCGACCGCTCGATCGTGTTGCGCACCGATTCGGGCCGGTTGAGCACCCATGGTGATCGGTTCGAAATCCTCGACGACACCGGCAATCTCGCGTTCGGTATGCCGCTGACCTACCAACTCGACAACAAGACCTGGCCGATCGCCGCCCACATCGACACCGACGCCCGCACCGTCACACTCACCCCCAGCACAAACCCCGCCGCAGCCATTACCGCGCCGGGGCCGCAGCTGACGCACATCGCGACGCAGGACGAGTTCAACGGCGCACTCGGTGTGGCCGGAATCCAGATCGGCCTGGCCACCGCCATCGGCGGAATGGTCGGCGCCGCACTGGGGTTGGGCATCGGCTGTGTCGCCGGAGCCATCGTCGGCACCACACTCATGCCGCCCGCGTTCCTGGTGGGCGCGCCCGGCGGCTGTATCGCCGGAGCCGCCCTGGCCGCCGGACTCGGCACCGCGATCGGCACCATCGCAGTCGGTACTCCCGTGGTGATCATCAGCGCCATCCAGATGTTCAACACCCTGACCACCCCGCAGACGTGACCCGCACCCCGGGTGTCCCGAACGCAGTGGGATACCCGGGGCCGGTGAATCCATCGATGTGACCGATCTGCACGACGGTGAGCGGCGCATGGGCCGCATCACCGCCATCCTCACCGGCAGCCACGATCGCCGCGGGATCTTCGCGGTCTTCTACCGCGAGATCCTGCGCGATGCGAACCCGCTGCTGGACGCCGGCGATCTCGACGACCCCCAGTGGGCGCGGGCGGTCAGCATCGAATTCTTCCGGCAATACCTGCAGAACCTGCACGGCCACCTCACCAGCGGGCCGGTCACCGCGGGCTGGCAACGCTACTACGCCATGGCCGCCGATCCAGCGCGCTCACCGGGCCGCACTGCCGCCACCGCCCTGGACGCCCACCTGCTCATCGACTTCCCTGCCGCGATCGCCGCGACCGACACCCACGGTGAGCACACCCGAGACTTCTTCACCATCGGCAACTCACTGATCACCACCACCAACCGCATCACCGACGAACTCCAAGCCACATCCGGTGCGACGCTGCCCGGGTTCTTCCAGCTGTACTTCCTCGGCAAAGCCGCGGACCGGCTCATCGGCCAAGCCAACACCAGCCACGTGATGTTCCAGAGCGTACGCGCGAGTGCCCTCGCCTCCGGAATCGCCATGCAGAACCGGCCACCTGCCCGACCGCCCAGGCTGGCATGCGCACCCTCTACCCACACCGCGGAAGCCGTGTTCGACGGATTGGAAGCCCTCGGTCGGATCTGAGAAACTCGCGCCGGCATCGACGGCCGCGACGGCTCTGTGAGCCTGCATCCCGTTCCTACCGCTCAACCCGCAGAAAGTCAGCATGACCGCATCGCCCTTCCTCGCCTCATCGCCGTCGGCCTTCCAGGCGTTGTCCCCGGACGACCCTCGCGAGATCGGCGGCTACCGCCTGTGCGCGCGGCTGGGCGCGGGCGGCATGGGGCGGGTCTACCTGGCCTACACCCGCGGCGGGCGCCCGGTCGCGCTCAAGGTGGTCCGGCCCGAGCTCGCCGAGCACAACGAGTTCCGGCACCGCTTCGCCCAGGAAGTCGCCAGCGCCCGGCGTATCCACGGGCTGTACACCGCCCAGGTCGTCGACGCTGGCACCGACGCCGCCGCCCCCTGGCTGGCCACCACCTTCGTGCCCGGTCCCTCTCTGCATCAGGTCGTCCACCGCTACGGCCCGCTGCCCGAACGGACCGTCCTGCTGCTGTGCGCCGGCATCGCCGAGGCCCTGCACGCGATCCACACCGCGGGCGTCGTGCACCGCGACCTCAAGCCCGGCAACGTCCTCATCGCCGCCGACGGCCCACGCGTCATCGACTTCGGCATCGCCCGCGCCGCCGACGCCAGCCCCCTCACAGGCACCGGCCTGCTGGTCGGATCACCGGGCTTCATGGCCCCCGAACAGGTGAGCGGCCTGCCCGCCACCCCGGCCACCGACGTCTTCGCCCTGGGCGCTCTCATCGCCTACACCGGCTCGGGCACGCCCCCGTTCGGCGACGGACCCGAGCCCGCCTCCCTCTACCGGGCGATCCACGACGAGCCCGACCTGTCCCGCCTTCCGCACGGCCTGCACGAGCTGGTCCGGCTCTGTCTGGCCAAAAACCCCGACGACCGGCCCGGCACCGCCTGGCTGATCGAGGCCGCCCGCCGCCACCCGGCCACCGGGGGCGAACTCCGCTTCTCCGACGGCTGGCTGCCCCAACAGGTCAACAACGACATCCACCGCCACACCGACCTGCCCACCACACCTGTCCCGCTCCCCACCGTCCTCAACCCGCGGACAGCGGCCCACACCCCCACCGCACACCTCCTGCCCGCCCCGCAACCCACCCTGCTACCACCAGCCCCCACCGGACACACAACCGCGCCCGCCCCACGCCGACGCGCCCGCACCGCGCTGCTGACAACACTCGCCCTCCTCGTCGGTGCCGCCACGACCTTCGTCCTGCTCGATTCCTGTTACTTCGACGACCCCGACGACCAGAACACCTCCGCCACCGCCAGCCTCCCCCCGTCCGCTGGCACCACCCCGTCCGTCGGTGCCAACCCGCCCTCCCCCTCCACGTCCCCGCAGCCGGCCACGGTCCCCGAATACACCGCCGCCTACACCAACCTCGAACTCACCTCCCCCGACAGCGACTACGAGTTAGACCTCAAAGCCGGGAAAGTGACCCAGAACACCTCTAGCTGGTACCTGGGCCGCGAGGCCGGGGAGTTCTACATCCCCGAGGACAGCGACGCCTACATCGCACCGACCGGCACCCTCACCCTCCGCGACTGTCTCGAGGGCATCGACACCCAGCCCACCACCACCCTGCCCTTCACCACTGTGGGCGCCGAGCGCAGCTTCTGCGTCCGCTCCCACGGCGGCCTCGACATCGCCATCATCCACACGCTCACCACCGCCTCCGACGACGGCCCGGTCACCGTCTCCATCACCTACTACCGCCGCTCGGCCTGACCAACCCGCCAACCGGGCAGGACCCCGCACCTCCGAACCGGCCGCCCCCCACGCCAGTTCGGAAGTCGACGTGCCCAGCCTGCCGCATGGCGCGCTGACCAAACCGGAGCGCCTTACGGGCCGTAGCCCAGAGCTCAGCGACCCGGTCGCCGGCGTGCGGCCGGGTCGCTGTCGGCCTGGTACCGGCGCAGCCCCTCGTCGGACACCCGAGCGTATTTGGCGAGGCTGCGGACCGAGGTATGCCCGGACAACTTCATCAACACCGGTGTGGACGCACCGTCCTCGGCGGCGTGGGTCAACCGGGAATGTCGCAGCTGGTGCAGGACGTAAGGGCCGTCGTCGTAGTGCGTGGTGTGGGTTTCGAACAGTTCGGCCGCACGCCGGTAGGACAGCCGGGCCCGCCCGGTTTCCGGGTCGATGTCATTGCTGGCCACCGTGGGGCGGGCACGGCGATCGGTCAAGAACAGCGGGCCGGTGCGGCGGCCCGCGAGCATGCGCGGCAGCAGCCGGGCAGTGCCGGTCTGCCACGCGATCACCTCCCGCGCCCCGCCCTTGCGGGTCACCACCGCGCACCGGTTCACGGTATCCAGATCCGGGACGTTCAGATTCAGCACTTCCTCGGCGCGCGCGGAGGATTCATACAGCATGTGCCACAGCACCCGCTCCCGCAGCGGCGCATCCGATCCCAAGATCTCGATGACCCTGCCCCTGGACAGGGCCTTGCTGGTGTCCGGCGGCGCGGGCCGCGCCCGCAACCGAACCAGCGGATCCCCCGCGAGCCACCCCTGGGCGCGCCAGTACTCGCACGCCGAACCCAGCGCGGTCAGCCGGATGTTGAAGGTCTTGGCCGCCTTGCCGCCCCACACGAAGGTGAACCAGCCACTCACCCGATCCGGCTCCTCGCCCAGCAACGCGACATCGGTGTCGGCCCCGAAATCGGCCACCAGCTTTTCCAGCGCCACCGCATAGGTCGATCGCGTGTTCTCGACCGTGATCGTCGCGGTGAAGATGTCCACCGCGTCCCGCAGCCGGACACCACCGGCCCGCCGGGGAAGCCTGCGCACCTGCCCCATCACGCACCCTTCTACCACTATCGCAGATAGTTTCCCGAGTCGCCGCCGCGTCGGTGGTACATCTCGCCAGTACACCTCCAACGTTACCGCACATAGTGAGTCACTATGTGCGGTAATTGCTTAGCGCCAGTTTCCGCAGAAGTGGACGCCCCCTCCACAGAACCACACGAATCAACCGACGTAGCAGGGCATTTCCGTCACGCGCGCCGCTAACACCAGTTTTCGTTCAACTGGACCCCACGTGCCCTGAACTACGAGATGTCAACGATGTAGGTCTACACTAGTTACACCATCGGAGATTCTGATGACGAGGGAGGCATCCGAGATGGCCGAAGTTCCGATCGATCGCCCGAGCTCTCGCTCTGGGAACCGACGGCCCGACCGCGCCGCCACCGGCCGGGGCAACGGTGCGATCACCAGGACGACCGTGCTGACCGCGGCGCTCGAGATCATCGATCGGGACGGTGTCGATGCGCTGTCGATGCGGCGGTTGGCCGAGGCGGTAGGGCGGGATCCGATGGTGATCTACCGGCATGTGCCGAACAAGGCGGCTGTGCTCGACGGTGTGACCGAACTGGTGCTGGCGCAGCTGTCGGTCGATCCCGCCGCCCCGGACTGGGCGACACAACTGCGCGCCCTCGCCCGGGATTTCCGGCGACTGGCGCTGGCGCATCCACGGGTGGTGCCGTTGCTGGTAACCAGGCCGTTGGCCACACCGTTGGGGCTGCGGCCGCCTGCGGTGATCCGCCCCTTGGAAGACATCCTCCAGCTGCTCACCCGTGCCGGGTTCTCCGGCGCCGACGCGCTGCACGTCTACCGTGCGGTGTTCGGCTTCCTGTACGGGCACGTTCTCAACGAGTTGCAGGAGATCGTGGAGCGTCCCGAGGAGACCGACGATGTACTGCGGCTCGGTCTGCATCGCCTACCGATAGCGGAATTCCCACTGCTGCGCGAACTCGCGCCCGTCCTGGCCGCCTACGACGGCGAAGCCGAACTCGAACGCGGCCTGGACATCCTGCTCACCGGTCTCACCGCCAGGCTGCCCGGATCAGAGTGATGGTGTGGCGCTCAGTCCGCGTCGAGGGAGCCGCCTTCGGAATCCCAACAGTGCTGCGCGGCATTTCGCCGTTGTCGGCGAACGGAAAGTGCACTCGCAGAGTGCGTTTGTCACCGCTGACCCCGAGGACATCGACGGTGTGCGCGGGCTTGTGCCGGTAGCCGTCGAGCCGAACCTGACGCCCACCGTTGGCGAGTTTGCTCGTTGCCGCGCGGCCGCCACACCCCGCCGGTGCCCGCTGCGTCGAACTCGAGCCGCGGGCGAGTGGTGGACGGCACCGGCCGCCCCTGGGTGGTTGGGGTCAGTTGCGGCGTTCCTATCTCGGCCGCGTGGCGGCTGGTGTCATCGTCTCGGTGAGACCGCTGATCAAAATGTCGAGGCCGCGTTCGAGTTCGACTCCGCCTTCGTAGGCAGCCAGATCCGAGGCGAGGCCGCGAAGCAAGGGAAATTCGTCGACAGGTAGGCGGTACAAGCCGAGACGCAGCACGTCGTCGGTCTCTTCGGGGCGTTCGATGACTTCCTGGAGCCCGTTGAGGACGTGACCATAGAGGAATCCGAACAGCGCGCGGTAGATGTGCAGGGCGTCGGCACTGCTGAAGTCGGCCCGGGTGAGCAGGTCGAGGGTGCGTTCCAGCGGCCGCAGGGTGCCGAGCGGCCGCAGTCCGAGCGGGGTGGACAGCGGATGGGTGACCAGCAGGGGAACCACGTTCGGGTGGGCTACTGCCAGTCGGCGGAAGTCGCGGGCGATGATGCGCAGTTGACGGCGCCAGTCCGGGTCGGTGGGGTCGACGGTGAGTTGTTCGAGCACGATTTCGGCGACTCCGTCGAGAAGTGCGGCTTTGTTGGCCGCGTGCCGGTAGAGCACCATCGGGTCGCGGTCGAGCGCCCGGCCGAGGCGCCGCATCGACAGATGTTCGACACTATCGCGATCGATGATCTCGAGGGCGGCCGCCAACATCGCGGACCGGGTCAGCGGGCTTGCCGCGTGGTCCTCTCGGGCGGCGCGGTCCGCTGAGGCGTCCGCGGAACCGCTTGGTCCGGCCTTGACACGGCTCATCGACTCGACGCCTCCTCTCGGTCGGAACTCTGATCTGTTACCGTTGTAAGTCTACATCGTAGACATACAATGTATCTAGACCCTGAGATGGGCGACCGGTTCGCGCAGCGGTCGGGTAGGAGATCCGAGGAAGAACGAAGTCGTCGCCCGTGACCATGGACTGTCCTGGAAGCTCTTCACGCCGCTTCCACCCACGCCTATCAGGCGCGTTCCGACGGCCGGGGCCTACTACGTCGATGACTTGTTCCATCGGCGGCCCAGAGATTATTCGAAACGGACGAGGGCATTGTCGCGTACGAGCGCGTCCAGGGGTGTGGAGTTCACGCAACGCCACCGGTTCTTGGCGGCGACGGCCGTTCAGGATCAGCCCCGCGTGGCGTCTCACCTGCCTTCGAGTCCGGATCGACCTTATCCGCGCGCTCCCACTCCTTGTCCAGCTCGGTTCGCGATTCCGCCGCCGCACCGCGATGCACGTGCGCCTGCTGAGCAAGCTGCTCGGCCTGCGCCGCCTTGGCCTCGGCTTCGGCTTTTGCCGCCCGGCTCTTGGCGGCAGTCTCCTTCGCCCGCGCCTCCCGCTGACCGACCTCGAGTTCTTGTTCCGCCGCGCGGCTACGAATGCCTTCGGCTTCGACCCGCTGGTGTTCGCGCCGTTTGCGCATCAACACCCATACACCGGCCAAAAGCAAAATGACAACAACCGCGACGACGATCACGATCACAATGGTGGTGCTCATCTTTCGACTCCTCGCACTCTCCCCCCTCTACCCTAACGCCGATGCACTAGCCCTGAACTGGAAAAATGACCGATGGACGCTTAGACGGAACCTGCCCCGCATTCGACCTCCGGCCGGTAAAGGCGGGGCTGCGCCGACAGCGCGGCACAGCCACACAACGGACACTCTTCGATAACCGTTCAGGTGGTTCCGGCGGAGCTTCACCCCACTGATACCGGGCGAGCCTCGTCTCTGACGACAATCCGTCCTCGACGCCCTCTGGCGCATCGTTGTCGGCCTCGGACGAGTATTCGCCGTCCATGGCGGGCCCAGAACAGCGCTTCGAACGATTCGACCGCTGGACGATCCGATTTGCTGGTCGAACAGGCTGGATGCGTGCGCTCCCCCGGCCTGATCGGCCGGGTTCTCAGGGCTTCCAAAGTTTTCGAGCAGGCTGCTCAGTCGCGTAATGCCGTCTCGTGCAACGAGTTCAGCGTCTTGGCCAGGATGCGTGAGACGTGCATCTGGGAGACGCCGAAATGCTCGGCGATCTGGGTTTGGGGTTGGAATTCGAAGAAGCGCATGAACAGCACTTCGCGTTCACGCTCGGGCAACGCGGCGATGAGAGGTTTCACCGTCAGGCAGTCCTCGATGGTGCAGTAGTCCGGTTCCTCGGCGCCGAGAATGTCGAGCAACGACAGCGGCGCGTTCTCGTTGTCATAGTCGGCGGTCGCGTTGATCGAAGAGGTCTGGTAGCCGTTGTGGGCGATCATTGCCTGTGTGACATCGCCGACGCCGACGCCGAGCTGCTCGGCGATCTCGCCGGCTTTGGGCATGCGACCCAGTCGTTGCGACAGCATTTCGATCGTCGGGCCGAGGCTTTGCTGAATTTCCTTGACTTGCCGTGGTACTCGCAGTGCCCAGGTGAAGTCACGGAAATGGCGGCGGATCTCGCCCATGATGGTCGGTACCGCGAAAGACAGGAACGTTGTCCCGTAATCGGGGTCGAACCGGTCGACGGCGGTCACCATGCCCAGTCGGGCGGTCTGCAGGAGATCATCGAAGTTCTCGCCGCGGCCTGCGTACTTGCGGGCGATGTGTTCGGCCAGTGGCAGGCATCGCCCGATCAGCTTCTCCCGCAAAGTAACTCGGCGCGGGTCGTCCACGTCCAGTTCGGCGAGCTGGGCGAACAGTGGTTCGAGATGGTCGTAGTTGTCGGTGCCGCGGCGGGTGTGTGGCGTCCTCGCAGGGAGAGTCCGTGTCGACTTATCGGTCATCGGTCTACCTCGGATCCAGCTGAATCGGCGGAGGTTGGGCACCCGGACAACCGCGTTGGTGAACGGGGTGTGCAGCGGCGACCTGAGGTTGATGAAGGTCGCGAAGTCGCGACGTGGCGCCAGGCCGGAATCGCCTCGGCCTGGCACGAGTACAGGGATGCCGGCACCGGTGGGGCCGGGAGATCCGTCGCGGTGTCGTGTTACGGGCTGGGTTGGGGCAGATCGCAATCGTTCACCTTGGGATTGACGCCTGCATAGTTCAGCGGGCCCGCGATGACGGTGACCGCGATGGTTGCCGCGCTGGCGCAGTTCTGGTCGCGCTCGGTGAAGTATCCGCGTTGACCGGCGGCGATGACACCGATGATCAACCAGATGAGCAGAAGCAACGGCACTAAACGACGCATCATGCACCTCCACCGAATTCCGGCGGGTCAGGCACAGAGCTTGCCTGACCGCGGCATCGAGTTCGTTTGTCGCGGATCGTCGTTGTCTCGATCGTGTTGTGAGTAGTGGAGTGTCGCATCGTGTTCTCCCTGCATTCGCATGCCGCGTAGGCGAATCGCGGCGCAGCCGGAACTCGGCCCGGCTGCGCGGGATCGGTCAGTAGTAGTGCCGTCGGCCGCCGACGGCATGGCCGGCCATGCCCGCGATCATCAGCACCACGCCGATGAGCGCGACGATGACTCCAGCGGTGACGAGCCACGGGATGCCGAGGAGGAATCCGACGACGAGGAGGACGATTCCGAGAATGATCATGAGCGGTACCTGATTCGGTGCGGAAGGATGGGGTGGGGTCAGTGCTTGAAGGCGGCTCGGGTTCGGTGGGCGAATCTTGCTCTGATACTCATCGCGGCGTCCTTGTCTGCAGTGAGATGGCTCGCGGTTACCGGCGTCGGTCCCCACGAACGGCCCGAGACGGGCGACCTGTCATCGAACAGGGGTCCTGCCGCGGAACGTGGGCCATTTTTCGGCCGCTGCCCGGCGGCGTTTGCCGGACGCACCGGCGGCGATGCCGGGGTGTCCGGGTCGAGCGAAGGTGCAGTCGAAGGGCTGCGGCCCGCCGCGGGCTGAACCGACCAGTCCGCGGTCGTAGCGTCGGCGTCGCGTTCGCCACGGGCGCCCGCCGGACGTCGAGCGGTGACGCTCGAGCCGACTTGCAGATGCACTCGACTCGGCCGGTTTGACAGTGATGATCATGGCGATCCTCGAAGCTTTGGCCCGGATCGGTTGCTCCCCTCAGTAGACGCCGCCCGGAGCGTTATGTCAACAGTGTAGGTCTACACTTGGCATCCGGTGCATTCGTCGCGGTCTGCGTATGACACCTCGCCCGAATTCGGCACTGCGCGCCGGGTGGGCGAGCGCGGTTCCTCCGGCGCGTGCCTGAGATCGGCGGTGAGGATCATCGTCGCGCCGATACCGGCGGCCCCCAGCACGCCGCGTCGGCGCGGAATGTCCGAGCGCTGGGAACATGCGCCCGATGCTCCTCGGCGTAGGCCGCCGCTTTGCGCGGCGAGCCGGGCGCCACACCTACAGTTGCCGATGTTGCCGATGGCGGAGATGACGCGTGCAGGAACTGGTGCACGCCGGGTAACGGACGGGTGAAACAAGCGATGCCCTACGTCGAGGACAATCGGCACTGGATGGCCGCGGCGCGTGAGGTCCTACGGCCCAATCATTATCTTGCGCTACAGAAGCTCGATATGACCGGGCTCGGGCAGTGCGGGTGGGCGTTCGTTCGTATACCAGGCGTACTCGATTCCACTGAGCCAGCCGTTCTCGACCCATAGCATGACCTCGCCGATCGGAGCTCCGTTGCGGTCGGCGACCGCTCCGCTGGCGAAGATTCCGCCCGGCGAACCGGATGCTTGCATCGCACCGGGCCGCACCGCCAGATCGACACTGGGTGAACCGACACCCCAGGTTGCGACGACCTGCGCATACGGCATTTGCGCCAGATACTCGGAGGCGGCGGGGGCGCCCGCCGACAGCAGCTTGGTGACGACGCTGATTTCGAGGTCGTTCAACGCTCGCGGCGGAATCGGTGTACTACTCATCAATCTCCTCGGTTCTCGCGCTACATCATGGAATGTATGCGGTGCCGATTTTGAAGACACCGTCGATCATTGCGCCGCGAATATGGACGGTTTGGCCATTGATTGTGCGCACCAACGGATTCGAGCCGTTATACACACCGCCCGGAACGCCGTGAACGCTCTCGATGATCTTCGTCATCGTCGCTTCTTCGCCACCCGGCGACTTCACCAGTCCATCCAGTTCATGCTTCGGCACGAAGACATGCTCCATCGCCTCTTTGTCCAGCGCGTAAACACGCTCGAGCTCCGCACCGTGGCACGGTCCACCCTCGCCACCGACCTCGACGACCTGTGCGATCGGCGCCGCGGCCAACTGCGGGCCGCACTGCGCATCCTCACTGTCGCCCGGGCCGGATGGCGACCGAGCGAACCCGCACCCTGAACACGCTCAATGCACCGACAACACACTCTGCGCTGTGGCATTCATCGACTGGGACTTCGCGGCGCCAAGTGCGCATCCACGACGTCGCGCATTGGGCTGCAGTACTCGAGGATACGGCGCTAGGCTGGGTCTGTGGCTGTGGTCATCGTCGGTGCCGGTTTCGGTGGGTTGGCGATGGCGTTGGAGCTCGTGCGCTCCGGTCACCATGATTTCGTCATCCTGGAGAAGGCATCCGAGGCGGGGGGCGTCTGGCGGGAGAACACCTATCCTGGTGCGGCATGCGACGTTCCGTCGCCGTACTACTCGTTCTCATTCGCTCCGAATCCACGTTGGCCGAGACGGTATTCGGAGCAGCGGGATATCAAAGATTACCTGAACTGGCTGATGGACGACTACGGTCTGCGCCCGCACATCCGGTTCGACACAGAGGTAACCGGCGCGGAGTTCGATGCGACAACGCGACGGTGGCGAATCGAGACGAACACCGGCGAGATTTTGGATGCCGATGTGTTCGTGCCCGCCACCGGCCAGCTGTCCCGACCGGCAATTCCGGCAATCTCGGGCCGGGAGTCGTTTGCGGGCGTCAGCTTCCATTCCGCGGAGTGGAATCACGACTACGAACTCGCCGGCAAGAGGGTGGCGGTCATCGGAACCGGCGCGAGCGCCGTCCAGTTCGTGCCGCGCATCCAGCCGGTGGTGGCCGATCTGACGGTCTTTCAGCGATCGGCTCCTTACATCTTGCCGAAGCCGGACGCCGCGTACGGTCGTCTGCACCGTTCAACTGTTCGGCGGAGGCCATTGCTGCAAAGCGTGGAGCGGCTACTGTGCTGGTCGGGTGGGGAACTCGGCGCCTTGGGCCTTGTGCGGGCTCGAAGCATCGCCCGCTTTGTCGGCTGGATCGCGAAATGGAATCTGCGCATACAAATTCCGGACGAGGAACTGCGGGCGGCGCTGACCCCGGACTATCCGATCGGAGGCAAGTGTGTGCTATTCGGCAACAACTTCTATGCCGCGCTCACCGAAACCAATGTGCACGTGGTGACCGCGGCAGTCACCGAGCTCACCCCCCGGGGAATCCGGACTGCCGACGGTGTCGAGCACGAGGTCGACGCCATTATCTACGGGACAGGTTTCCTGGCGCAGGAACTATTGGCGCCGATGAAGATCCGAGATCACAACGGTCGCGACCTGCACGATGTCTGGGCCGCGGGCGCGCGGGCCTACCTGGGCATTGCGGTTCCCGGTTTTCCGAATCTGTTCATCATGTACGGCCCGAACACCAATCTCGGCTCCGGGTCGATCATCTACATGCTCGAACGCCAAGCGCGCTACATCCGCCAGCTCATCGAGCATCTCGACGCTCGTCCGGGAACCGCGCTCGACGTTCGCGCCGACATCGAGCAACGCTATGACGCCGAGGTGCAGCGCAGGCTCGCCTCGACGGTATGGGCTTCCTGTGCGAGCTGGTATCGCTCCGAAACCGGTCGGATCACGGCGAACTGGCCCGGACTGGTCAGTGAATACGACCGACGCACCCGCCGAGTCGAGATCGCGGACTACCGGCTCATGTCGTAGGCAAAAGTTTCGGGGGTCCAGCAGTGCCTCGGCACTACCAAGCCCTACCGGCCAGTCACACGCCCCAGCCGCGCGAACAGGTATTGGGCCTAACCCCGACGGTTCCCGCCGCGATCCTTGGAAGCCGAGGATCTCACCGTCGACCAGTAGCCCTCAGAATTCGTCGGGACAACCGCATGAACCCCGGGTGTGAAGTACTGCTTCGAGATTTACCACTCCGGGGCGGGGCATGTGTTCTTCGAGCTGTCGTAACAGCAGATCAATCGCGGTCTCGCCCATGAGACGGGTGGGCTGGGCCATCGTGGTCAGGCCCGGGCGGGTGTAGCGGGAGTATTCGATTCCGTCGAAGGCGACCACCGCGAGGTCGTCGGGGACTCGCAGCCCGGCATCGTAGGCGGCGCGGAGCATACCCATTGCCTGCAGGTCGCTGGTCACGAAAACCGCCGTGGGGCGGCGTGAATCGGCCATAAGGTCGGCCAGTGCGCGGTAGCCCGCAGCACCGCCGAAATCCGTGCGAACGATACGTCCTTCGGCAAGTCCTGCGGCCGCCAGAGCATTTCGATAGCCCTGCACGCGGTCCTCGGCAGTGGACACGTGCGGGCCGCTCAGGCAAGCGATTTCGCGGTGGCCGTGTCCGATGAGATGGGCGACGGCTTGTTCTGCGCCTGCGACCGAATCGCACATGACGTGCGCGCAACGCGCCGGGTCGATGACGCGGTCCAGTGCCACCAAAACCATGCCCGCCTCCGCACAGGCGTCGGCGATGCCGGTCTTCCACGACGACGAAATCGCAAGCAGCCCTTCGACTCTGCGGTCGATGAAGGTGCGCACATAGGCGCGTTCGCGATCTTCGTCACCGGCGGCATTGCCAACGAACAGCGGATACCCCCGCGCGAAGGCAGCCGCCTCGATCACCGCGGACAGTTCGGCGAAGAACGGGTTTGCGCCGTCCGGAATTACCATGCCCAGCGCATGTCCGCGGTTCATGCGCAGGCTGCGCGCGGACATATTGGGCCGGTAGCCGAGTTCGGCAATGGCCGCCTCGATCCGGGCCTTGGTCGCGGGCGCGACCTGCCGCGGTCCGCCGTTGAGCACATAGCTCACCAGCGCCGGTGACGTACCGGCCAGCCGTGCCACGTCGGCTCGTGTAACTGCCATCGGAAATCTCTCCTTGCTCCGACCGTCCATCCAAGCACTCCGCGCAAGTGACTTGACAGCCGGTGACTCGGGTCACACACTACTCATCAACTCGCGTTGATCAACACGAGTTGATACCTGAGATGGATAGGTCGAACTGACGATGAATGCTCGATTCAGGCGTGCAATGGCGCCGCTTGTCCTCATCGGCGCGCTTGCCGCCGCTGCCTGCGGTCGCGGTGGGCAGGACGGGAGCGATGGCGATTTCAAGATCGCGATCGTCACCCGGAACTTCACCAACCCCTATTGGGCGGCATTGCGTGACGGTGCCCTCGCGGAGGGACAGAGGCTCGGGGTGAAAGTCACGGTGCAGGCCGGACAGTCCGAGACCGACGCCGACGGTGAGAACGCCCAGATCTCCACCCTGGCCGCGCAGGGCTACGATTGCTTCGGCGTGGTGCCGGTCAATGCCACGAATGTGATCACCCCGCTGACGCCGTTGGCGCGCAAGAACATTCCTATCCTCGATCTCGACACCCAGATCGATGCGAAGGCCTCCGCGCAGGCCGGGGTGTCGTATGCGAGCTTCATCGGCTCGGACAATCTCGATGCGGGCCGCATCGCCGGGCAGAAGATGCTCGAGGCACTCGGCGGCACCGGCAAGGTCGCCATCCTGCAGGGCATCGCGGGCGAGCAGAACGGCATCAACCGCGACCGGGGCTTCACCGATGCCGTCGCGGGCAAGCTGGAGATCGTGCAGAAGGCGCCCGCCGACTACGAACAGGACAAGGGCCTGCAGGTCACCGAGGCGATTCTGAAGGCGCATCCGGATATCACGGGTGTCTTCGCAGCCAATGACACGATGGGCCTCGGCGCGGCACAGGCCATCAAGAACGCGGGCCGGACCGGCCAGATCAAGGTGATCTCCGTCGACGGCATCCAAGCCGCCCTCGACGCCGTCAAGGCGGGCACGCTGACCGGCACGGTGACCCAATACCCGTATGCCGAAGGACAACTCGCGGTGCAGAGCTGCCTAGCCGAACACCAGGGCAAGAAGCTGCCCGAGCGCGTGGTCTCCCCCATCGCCTTCATCGGCAAGGACAATGTCGACCAGCAGATCGCGGCGTTCCCGCGTCCGATCGTCGCCTTCGACAACCCGGTGGAAGGGCTGTTGAACAAGTGACCGCAGAGGCAACCGAAGAACTCCGCGCGCGTGAGGGGCACACGGAGATCCTCGCCAAGATCGCCGAATTCGCAGCACCGCTAGCCCTGGTCGTGCTGTGGTTGGCGTTCTTCATCGCCACCCCGAACTTCCTGACGGCGGACAATATCGGCGATCTGCTCGTCGCCTCGACCATCCTCACTGTGCTCGCGCTCGGTCAGCAGTTCGCGATCACCGTCGGCGGCATCGATCTGTCGGTCGGCGCCAATCTGCCATGGGCGGCAGCCGTTCTGGGGTATCTGGCCAGCCACGGCTACCCGATGGCGGTCGCCATCGGGACGGCGATCCTCGCCGGACTGGTGGTCGGCATCGTCAACGGCGTGCTGGTCGGCCGACTGCATATGACCGATTTCGTAGTCACACTCGGCATGCTGAGCGTGCTCAACGGCATCACCCTGCTGCTCACGCACGGCAATACCCAGGCTGTGAGTTCCCCCTTCCTGCAACGGCTCGCACTCGACGGCATCGGACCGGTGCGCTGGTTCTGGCTGCTGGCGCTGGTCGCCGCACTGGTCGTGGCGGGCATCGTCTTCCGCACCCGCATCGGCACCCACTTGCTCGCCACCGGCGGACGACTGGAGGCCGCGCGCGACACCGGCATTTCGGTGAACCGGATCCGGCTGTTCGCCTACGCCATGTCCGGATTACTTTGCGGCATAGCCGGTGTCATGCTGGTTGCCCGCAACGGCGGTGCGGATCCGTCGCTCCAGACCACCTACCTGCTGAGCTCGATCGCCGCGGTGGTGCTCGGCGGTTCGTCACTGTCCGGCGGGAAGGCGTCGGTGCTGGGCACCGTCTGCGGTGCGGTGCTGTTCACCTCGCTGATCAACGGGTTCACCATTCTCGGCATCTCGCAGTACTACCAGCCCGTCGCCGTCGGCGCGGTGCTGCTGCTGGCCGCCGGGATCGCCCGCTTCCGAAAGTAGACCAAGAACATGACGATTCCATTGCTGGAGGCGCGCGTGCTCACCAAGTCCTTCGACTCGGTGCGTGCGCTGGCCGGGGTCTCGCTGACGATCCCGGAGGGTGAGGTCACCGCACTGGTCGGCGATAACGGCGCGGGCAAGTCGACATTGGTGCGCTGCCTGACCGGCGTGCAGACACCGGATACCGGGCAGATCCTGTTCAAGGGCGAACCGGTGCGCCTGCGCTCACCGGAGGATGCCCGCAAGATGGGCATCGAGACCGTGTATCAGGATCTCGCACTCATCGACGATCTGGCCGTATGGCAGAACCTCTTTCTCAACCGCGAGCTGGTATACCCGCTCGGCATCGTCAACCGACGGACGATGATCGTCCGCAGCGGTGAGATCCTGCGCGATCTGGATGTCGATGTGCCCTCGGTGCGCACCACCGTGCGCCGGATGAGCGGTGGACAACGCCAGAGCATCGCCATCGCCCGTGCGGTGGCCTGGGGCAAATCCATGGTGATCATGGACGAGCCGACCGCCGCGCTGGGCGTACGGGAGACCGCCGCGGTGGAGAAGTTGGTGCGCGGCCTGCGCGAGCGGGGGATCACCGTATTGATCATCAGCCACGATCTGGCACAGGTCATGCGGATCTGCGACAACGTCGTGGTCCTGCGACGCGGCAGATCCGTTGCGGCACATCGGATCGCCGAAGTGGACGGCGACCGGCTGGTCGCTTTGATCACCGGTGCCGCACCCGGCAATCTGGAGATCACCCCGGACGGAGCCGAGTCGTGACGGTTGTCGTCCTCGGCTCGGTCAACCAGGACATCGTCTGTGAGGTGCAACAGCTGCCGCGGCCCGGCGAAACCGTGCTGGCACTGCGCTCGCGAACCAACTTGGGCGGCAAGGGTTCCAACCAGGCCGTAGCGGCGGCTCGAGCGGGCGGCCGGGTCGAATTCATTGCCAGAATCGGCCGTGATGCCGATCCCGGACTTCGGAAAGCGTTGCGCGAGTTCGGTGTCGAGCTCACTGCACTGCGCGAGGTGCAGGACGCGCGGACCGGAACCGCCTATATCACCGTCGCCGACGGCGAGAACCAGATCGTGGTCGATCCCGGTGCAAACTTCGGCTGGGAATCCGAATCCGAACTCGATACCAGGGCCGAGGCCGACTTGCTGCGGTCGGCCGAAGTCGTCGTCGCGCAGTTGGAAGTGCCACCCAACGTGGTCGAATGGGCCGCGCGGCGGGCGCGGCGGTTCGTCCTGAATGCCGCTCCGGCGACGGCGCTGCCGGATGAGCTGCTGCGCCGCTGCCATCCGCTGATCGTCAACGAATCCGAGCTGTCGGCGCTGACGGGAACCACCGCGCGGACACCCGAGCAGGCATTCCACGTGGCCCGTACGCTGTGCCTGCGGGGGGTGGAGTCCGTCGTCGCCACATTGGGGGCCGCCGGGGCGGTGTGGGCGCACCGCTGCGATGCGCCGGTGCTGGTTTCCGGGGGATATCAGGCTGCGCCACAGGTGAATGCGGTGGATTCCACCGGTGCGGGTGATGCCTTCGTCGGCGCGCTGGCCGTCGCACTCGCCGATGGAATGCCGCTCGGTGGCGCCGTGGCGTACGCCACCGCGGCCGGTGCACTCGCCGTCCAGACACCGGGAACCCACGCCTCCTACCCCACCGGGGACCAGATCGTCACGGCGCTCGCGGCCATCCCCGTAGCCCGGCCCCTCGTCTGACCCTCTTCGACAAGGAATCGAACTTTGCGCACCAGCGGACTCATTCACGCCGAATTGCTCGCCGCACTCACGGCGCTGCGCCATACCGACCTCTTCGCCGTCAGTGACTCCGGTCTGCCGGCACCCGCCGGCGTGCCGGTCATAGACCTGGGCATCACTTACGGACTTCCCCGGTTCGAGCCGATCCTCGAGCTGATCCTGGGAGAGGTAACTGTCGAAGCCGCCTGGGGCAGCCGCGACGTCGCGGACGCTAATCCGGAGGCCGCTGCCCTGCTCAGCGACCTCAACGCCGAGTTGATCGACCACGACGACTTCAAACAGCGCATCGGAGCCTGCCGGTTCGTGGTGCGCACCGGCGAGGCCCGGCCGTACGCCAATGTGTTGCTGCGGGCCGGGGTGCCCTGGCTGTAGCGCTCGGAAACGAGTCGGAGGAAGCGGTAGAGATGGACCTCACGGCCGGCTGGTGCACGGATTCCCGGTGAGCTGTTCCGGAAGCCGGAAGAACTCCGACCAGGTGTGTACCGCGACCAGATCGCACTGCCATGAGGGAGGCAGTCCGATTCGGAAAGCTGAGACGGTCTGTGCGCTTGGCAACCGAAGGAGCACTCGCCGAGCAGCCCGCGGTCCCGGAAGCGGTGCGCCCGCTCGTGGCCCGGCATGGGCGCGGCCATCGATTACAAGCGCGACGACATCAGATCTGCGATTGACCGAGCTGGCCGCCGACGCCGTCGACGTGTTCTTCGACGGCGTCGGCGGCCGCACGCCCGGTCGAGCTCTCGCCGACATCTCAGTCCTTCGGCGCGGGGTTGATTGTGTCGCCGTCCCAGCTCAGATCCGATTCCTCGGCGATCTCGAAAGCCTCGAAACGTTCGTCGGCCACAACCGCGTCGATCAGAGCCCGTGAGCCGGCGACGATCGTGGAATCGAAGTCGATCTCGCTGGCCACGACCCATGCGTGGTCGGCGGGCCAGAGCAGCTGGGGCGTCACTCCGGGGAAGTCGGTCGTCCATCCCAGGCCCGCCGCATGCACCCAGCCGGGGTCGGCGAGTTCGGAGAGACTGGTGTCGAACAGCATGAAGTCGCGTCCCGGCCACTGCAGGAAAGGCCCTGCCTCGACCGCCCGTCTGACCTGCGGCGCGACAGAGGCAGCCAGCTCGGCGTCGATTCGAACTCGCTCGCGCTCGAGATTCTGCGGATCGCCGTCGGTAGACGCGACGAACACCGCACCCGAGGATGTGTTCAGCTCGCCGAATCCATTCCAAACTCCAGCCGCCACCTCTTCCGGTGCCTCGCTGGCTACGCGCAGGTGGACAGTGAGCGCGGCCAGCAGGCTCGGGTCGAACCACCCCTCGACAGTCTGGCCGACTTCCCAGCCGTCGTCGAACGACATCGCCGCCTCGTCCTCATCGTCGGTGAGGTTGCGCCACTGCACCAGCGGATGCATCACTCTGCCGTTGCGCGCGGCGACCTCGGCCCACGGCCACATCGCCTCCTCCACGATCTCGGGATTGCCCCACTCGTCGGTGACCGTGACGTCGCGGCGGGTCGCCTCGACCGGGTGCAGGATCCGCGCATAAGCCTCGAAACCGGTACCAGCGACACTTCCGACCCCGCGTTCGCCGACACGCGCCAGCAGCCACCCACCGCGCTCGAAATCCGTTGTGAATTCCACCCAGCCAGCCTAGTGAGCTGACGCCACTGGGATGCAGTCGCGGCGGACAGGGCCGTCAGGCTGGGAGAGCGACATCCTGGCTTGACACTACCCGGTGGATTCGAAGCGACAGCTTCCTCACACCCAGCGAGGGGAGCTGCTTGACGAATGCCCGGCCGTGCTCCGACTCCGCGTGTCGATCAAGGGCCGATTTCGACGCCCACTCCTCGTAAATGTGGAAGACACCTCGCTCGGACAGGTCAGCACTGACGGCGAACGAGATATTGCCCGCGTCGTGGACCGACTTCGCAACGAGTTCCGCGATGACGGCGCGGGCGCGGTCATGCAACTCCTCGTCGATCACGAGGCGCCCGCTCTGCACGATGACTTCATCGCCGGGCACCGGCCCGGAGCCGAACATCCGGTCGATGTCATCATGCAGCCTCTGTCGGACGCCCGGGGTGAGCGAGACCATGAAGGTGTCATCACGCAAGCCGGCGAGCATGGCGTCCGCGACCTCGTCTGGGCTCTGCATAGCGTCCACGTCAAGTTCTGCCTCGAAGACCTCGGTCGGGATACCGACCAAGGGGACTTCGAGCGTATGCCGGGTGTTGGTGATATCGGGGCAGAGCAGAGTGACGCCGACACCTTGCGGTCGCAGATAGGCATTCAGTGTGCGGGCGAGTCCGATGAGACCGGACTTCGACAACGTGTAGGCCCCGCCTATAGGCACTTGCTCCGGGAACAGTCCGAGGCTCGAAGCTGTGATGATGATGTGCCCGTCGCCGCGCGCGAGCATCTCGGGACCGAACTCGAGAAAGGTGCGGACAACGCCGATGGCGTTGACATCCAGCACGTGCTCCCACCGGTCGAGCGGGATCTGCTCCAGCGGACCGGCCACCGACGTGCCCGCGTGACTCCACACGATGTCCGCCTGGCCCATCTTCTCGGATGTCCGACGGTGCAGGTCAGCGAGATCCTCCCTTCGGGTGGTGTCGCAGGCGACGGCGAGGGAGCGCCGACCGAGGAGTTCGACCTCGGACGCGACCGCCTCGGCTGCCGCCTCGTCGATATCTGCGACGACGACGTCACAGCCGGCACGGGCGAGCGCCAGGACACCGGCTTTGCCGATGCCGGCTCCTCCCCCGATGACGACCGCTGTCTTGTTTCGAAGATCCATTCATTTGCCTTTCACGAAGGTTGTCGTGACCTACGGCGCTGGCAGGAGCTGCGAGCTCAGGCCGTTTCCCACTCGTTGACGTTCTGATAGCCGCCGACACCGGCCAGGTAGTCGACGAAGACCCCGGCCGGATCGCGCTCGGCGCGGATCGCCTTCAGGCGCTCCCAAGCGTCATCTGTCAGGCATTTGACCCTGCGATGCTCCTGGTCGGAGTCGCCCCAGTACTGCCCCTTTGTGAAGGGCTCCAAGGGCTTCATGGCACCGAGCGACCACTGACGGTAGGTCTCATCGGCCGCCTCGTCGCCATAGATGATGTAGGCGCCGACCATCACATCTGTCAGCATCGACATCGCCTGGTCGGGACCGTCGTGCGGGAGGGTGAACTGGAAGAAGGTATGTCCCGGCTCGCTGCTGGGCCGATCCATGACCAGCGTGCGTGCTGCCGCCGCGATTTCGTCGTACGGTCCTTCCAGCCATGCCGACTCGACTCGGTATCGGAGGCCCTTGGGATGTGTGACGTCGACGAACTCGTACTCGCGCTTCATTGTCGTGGGCTGCGCGTTGTTCACCATCAGCGCGTGCTCGAGGTACGGTGCGCTGGCCAAAGGAGCGAGCGCTGCTTCGGCCTCTTCCTTGGTGTCGCAGAAGGCGAGTCCCCATACTGCGAAGACGTAGCCGCCCTCGTGGCCGGGGATATCGAACTGTGGGTTCATCGCGACTGCGACAAGGTGGACGCTGGGTGCGATGTCCTTCTGGGCGTCGCCGAGCCACTCGAGAATTTCGGCGTAGCGCTCAACGGGATAGACCTGCATCGTCCCGGTGAGAGCCTTGGGCAGCGGTCTGGTCTGGAGGTGGAATCGGGTGATGGCCCCGCAGAAACCGGGCCCCGCCCCGCGAGACGCCCAGAATAGGTCAGAGTTCTGATGCGCGTCTGCTCGAACAAGGTTGCCATCGGCAGTCACGACGTCGATCGCCACGACCTGCTCTGATGCCCAGCCCCAGCCCCGATGATTCCACCCCATGCCCCCTTGGAGTAGGAACCCGCCGATGCCGACGGTCGGACACGGCCCGCCGGGAAAGAAGCGTCTGAACTGCTCGAGGTAGACACCCAGCTCGCTGCCGCCCTGGACCGACGGTGTAACGCTGGCAATGCCGGTGTCCTCATCGAAAGAGATCTCCTTATAACCTCCGAGGTCGATCAGCAGTGCGTCGTCGCGCACGCCCCACACCGGAAAGCTGTGGCCGCCAGACCTCATGCCGACCTTCCAACCGCGCTCCTTGGCCAGCCGGACGCCCTCAACGATGTCGTTCTCGGTCTCGGCTATCAGGACAGCCGGTGGAAATCGGTGAGGGTAGCGGCTGTGGAACACCCTTCCGACGCGAGCGTTCTCGTAACCCTCGTCGCCGCGCTCGAACATCGTTCCAGTGAACCGGGCGGTGCCCGTGGTGGGATTGTCGTTCATGGATCGGTATTTCTCCTCTGTTGAAGCCTACGCAGGTCGCTGACATCGACTTCGTGGTCAGCGGCGGCAGGTCGCTGAAATATCGGCGCATCGGTCGATCGATTGACGACGTACTCGGCGAGGTCGGTTTCGAACGTTCCGAGGGCCATGGGCCGGCGGTCGGCTGCTGCGCCCTTGGTGGTCACGGCCAGTCGACGCTGAGGTATTGGATTTCGGTGTAGTCGTGGAGGCCTTCGTGTCCGCCTTCTCTGCCTAGTCCGCTTTGTTTGATGCCGCCGAAGGGGGCAGCGGGGTCAGAGATGAGGCTGCGGTTGACGCCGATCATGCCGGCTTGGACAGATTCGCCGAGTCGTAGAGCGTGTTGGAGATCGCCTGCGTAGATGTAGGCAGCCAGCCCGGTTTCGGTGTTGTTGACGTGGTCGAGGAGGGTCCGCTCATCGTTCCAGGTGACGATGGGCGCGACGGGACCGAAGATTTCCTGGCCGAGAATGTCGGCGTCGGCGGAGACGTCGATGAGCACGGTGGGCGGGTAAAAGTATCCGGTGCTATTTGCGGGGCAGGTTGCGCGCGCCGCGATGCGGGCACCATGTTGAACTGCTTTGTCAACGAGGTTGGTGATGGTGCTGACGGCTTCGGCGTTGATGAGAGGCCCGATTTGGTTGTCTGGGTCGCAGGCGGGGCCGACGCGCAGCCCGCAGACGCGGTCGGCGAAGCGTGTGGTGAATTCTGCTGCGACGTCCTGGTGGATATAGAACCGATTAGCCGCAGTGCAGGCTTGGCCGCTGTTGCGGAATTTCGCGATCATGGCACCGGCGACGGCCTGGTCGAGGTCTGCGTCACGGGTGACGATGAACGGTGCGTTGCCGCCGAGTTCCATGGAGGAATTAACGACACGGTCGGCGGCTTGGTGTAGCAGCAGCCGACCGACAGGGGTGGAGCCCGTGAACGAGATTTTCCGGACGCGGGGATCATGCAGCCATGTGCTGACAACTACGGCGGGATCAGTGGACGGCACGACGTTGACGACACCGTCGGGCAACCCCGCTTCAGACAGGATCTTCGCCAGACTCAGGGCTGTCAGTGGCGTCTCGGCTGCTGGTTTGAGGACGACGGTGCAGCCGGCGGCCAGAGCGGGCCCGACTTTGCGGGTAACCATTGCAGCGGGAAAGTTCCATGGTGTGACCAGGGCGGCGATGCCGATCGGTTGACGGCGGACGATGGAGCGGGTACCGCCAGCCGGGGCGTGGGTGTAGGTGCCGTCGTTTCGGACGGCTTCTTCGGCGAACCATCGCAAATATTCCGCGGCATAGGTTACCTCTGCGCCGGCGTCAGCGCCGCATTTTCCGTTTTCGGCGACGATGAGTTCTGCCAGTTCCCGACGGCTTCGAAGCATGATTTCAAAGGCGGTGTACAAAATTTCCGACCGCCGGCGCGGCGACGTTCGGGCCCATCCGGTTGCCGCTGAGGCGGCCGCTTGCACCGCGTGTGCGGCGTCGGTCGCATCGCCGTCGGCGACAGTGGCGATGACCTGCCCGTCGGCGGGATTGTCGACGCTGAACAGGCGGCCGGAGCCAATGGTCCAGTGTCCGCCGATGAAAAGGCCGTTCGGGGTGTCGGGGGTGACCATGTGAAACCTTCTGTTCGCGTGCTTGCAGATGCCGTAGGCCGGAGGACTTGCAGGGCGCAACGCGGCGGGCTCTACGGTGTCAATTGTGTGTCGAGTACAAGTGTTCGACGCTGAGGCGGCCGGCTGCGTGTTGGCTGCGTAGGGCCTTTTTGTCGAATTTGCCGACAGAGGTTTTCGGCACTTCTCTGATGAACGACCATTTATCGGGCAGCTGCCAGCGTGCAACGTGGGTGGAGAGGTAGTTGCGCAGTTCGGCGGCGGTGGCGGTGTGCCCGTCGGCGAGGACCACTGCAGCAAGCGGTCGTTCGCCCCACTTGTCGTCGGGGACTCCGATCACGGCTGCCTCCGCGACGGCGGGGTGGCCGATGAGCAGACCTTCCAGTTCGACCGAGTAGATCCATTCGCCGCCGGATTTGATGATGTCTTTGGTGCGATCGGTGATTGTGAGATATCCGTTGCTGCTGAGTCGGCCGACATCGCCGGTGCGTAGCCAGCCGTCCAGGAATTTATCCGGATCGGGTTCACTGTCGCCGTAATAGGAGGCGGTGATCCACGGCCCCCTCACCAAGAGCTCACCGACGGTTGTACCGTCCCAGGGCAGTTCGCGGCCCGAGTCGTCGAGGAGTTTGGCTTCCACGGGTCCCAGCAGTCTGCCCTGGGTGAGCTGATAGCGAGTGGCTTGGTCGGCGGCAGCGTGCGCCGGCGGCCGGGACACGGTGCCCAGTGGCGACATTTCGGTCATTCCCCAGGCATGGACCATGGTGATGTTGTGGCGCTGGGCGAACGCCTCGAGCAAGGAGGCGGGCATGGCCGATCCACCGACGATGGCTTCCAGCAACGGCAACGGCTCCCGGGACGGGCGCTGGTCGAGGTGGCGCAGCAACCCGGTCCATACGGTCGGCACGGCCGCGCCTTTGCTCGTGTCGGCGGCGGTGATGAAACGGGTCAGCGGCTCCGGGCTGAGATACCGGTCGGGCAAGGCCAGCGAGGCGCCGGTAAGGAAGGCGCTGTAGGGCAGGCCCCAGGCCAGGACATGAAACTGAGGCACCACCGCCAGGACGGTGTCGCGGGCGGACAGATCGAACGCGTCGGGTAGGGAACTGGCCAAAGCATGCAGGTAGATCGAGCGATGGCTGTAGACGACGCCTTTGGGATTCCCGGTGGTACCGGAGGTGTAGCACATCGCGGCAGCGGAGTTTTCGTCGATGTCGGGCCAGTCGATAGTTTCCGGTTGGCTTTCCAGGAGTGTGGCGTAGGTGTGGACGAGCACGCCGGGGATGTGCAGGCGTGTGGTGTCGGTGGTCCCGTTGACGATGACGTGTTCGACGCTGGTCAGCTGGGGCAGGATCCTCGAGAAGGCGTCGATGAGCGTGTGGTCGACGATGACGACCTTGTCTTTGGCATGGTCGACGATGTAGCTGATCTGATCGGAGGTGAGGCGGATGTTGAGTGGGTGCAGGATCGCGCCCATCGCCGGGACAGCGAAGTACGCCTCGACGTGCTGCTGATTGTTCCACATGAAGGTGGCGATGCGGTCGCCGTAGCGAACTCCGAGTGCGCGCAGGGCACCTGCCAGCCGTGCTGCATTGGAGGCGATGTCAGCGAAGCCGGCGCGGTGCGGCTGGTCTGGGGTTGGGTCTGCGGTGATGACCTGGCTGGTGCTGTGGACGGTTGCGCCGTGGTCAAGGAGTCGCCGGATCTGGAGTCCGATGTTCTGCATGGTGCTGTGCACAGGTGTTTCCTAGGTTTCGCGAGGCAGGCGGACAGGAAGCTGCTGGGCGCCGCGGAACATCCATCCGCGGACTTCGACGGTCTGCTCGGGGTCGACGGTGAGGCCGGGGTATGCCATGAACAATTCCTCGAGGGCGATGCGGGCGATCTGTGGGGCGAAGGCACTGCCGGCGCAAGCGTGGTGGCCGGTGCCGAATGCCAGGTGTGGGTGGGTAGCTCGGTCGAGGTCGTAGCGATCGGGTTGGTCGAACTCGCTTTCGTCTCGATTGGCCGAGCCGTAGGACAGCCACACGGTGTCGCCGCGTCGGATGCGGGCACCGGCAATCTCGATGTCGGTTACCGCGACTCGGGCGGCGCCGGTAAACAGCGGTGACATCCACCGCAGCCCTTCGGCGATGGCTTTCGGCAACAGAGAAGGCTGGGTTGCGACGCGGTGCAGCTGGTCGGGTCTGGTGGTGAGGCCGAGGAAGGTAGAGCCGCAGGCGTGGCCGGGTTCTTGTAGGCCGCCAAGCAAGATGATCAGCAGTGACGGGAAGAGACTGTCGATGTCGCGGGTGTGACCTGCGGGCATGCCGTCGTGCAGCCAATGGGAAATCGCTGAGTCGTCGGGTGCGGCCGACAGCCTGTCCACCATGGCGGCAACCACTGCGGAGATCTCGGTCTTCGCGGCATCACCGGGAGCGAAGGCGTCCGGGTCGGCGACGCCGTGGGCGGCGCTGTAGGACAGGTCGTGGAACCAGTCTCGCAACCGGGCGGTGGGGACGTCGGCGAATCCGAATCGGTCGGCGACGCAGCGGACGCTGACCGGTTCGAAATAGTCTGCCATCAACTCGGCATGGTCGCGTCCGGCGAGGGTGCTCAGTTCGGTGCGCGCGGCAGCGCGAACAGCGCTGTCGAGTATGGCGCGGAAGGCGCGCGGACGCAGGGGCGGGTCGATCACCGACCGCAACCGTTGATGGGTGTGGCCTTCGGCGCCGAGGACGTTGGGGCAGCCGAACAGTCGGTCGTGGGCGGGGCTGGTACCGCCGTGGAAATTGGCGGCGTCCTCGGCGATCTGCATGCAGTGCCGCCATGTGGTGGCGATCCAGGCGCCCAGCGCCGGCGTCCATGCCACGGGTTGTTCGCGGCGCAGCCGGGTGAAGATCGCTTCCGCGTCGCGGTCGAGGTCGGCTGGGGTGAGGGTTTGCAGCCAGGCGTGGGTGTCGGTGGACATGGTTGTCCTCCTCAGAGTTCAAGGGTGAGCACGGGCGATTGGGAGCGCGAGCAGCAGATCATCATCGTGGCGCCGTCGCGACGTTCGTCGTCGGTGAGGACCGTGTCGCGGTGGTTGACGCGGCCGTCTAGGACCGTGGTTTCGCAGGTGCCGCAGGTGCCGCTGCGACATGAGGACAGCACACCGATTCCGGCCTGCTCGATCACGTCGAGGATCGACCGGTCCGGCGGCACGTGCAGGGTGAGGTTCGAGCGAGCCAGGTGGATATAAAACGCGGTATTGCCCGTGGTCGCGGCGGCGAAGCGTTCGGTGTGCAGGGTGCCCGGCGACCACTGCTGGCCATGGCGGCCGACCGCGTCCAATAGTGGTTCGGGTCCGCAGCAGTAGACCAGTGTTCCGGCGGGCAGGTCGGAGAGGGCGCGGTCCAGTGGCAGCAGGCCCTTTTCATCCTGGGGGTGGATGCGCACGCGGTCGCCGTACTGGTCGAGTTCGTCGAGGAATGCCATGGACGCGCGGCGGCGGCCGCCGTAGAGCAGGCGCCAGTCGGCACGGCGGCGGTGCACATGCCGCAGCATCGGCAGGATCGGGGTTACGCCGATCCCACCGGCGACGAACAGATATCGGTCCGCGTTATACAGCGGGAAGTCATTGCGCGGGCCCCGCGCGCTCACCACCGTGCCGGGAGTCAGCTGTTGATGAATGTAGCGCGATCCACCGCGGCTGTTGTGGTCATGGAGCACGGCGATCTGCCAAAGCCGTTCGTCGCCGTCGATGAGCGAATATGAGCGGCGCAGTCCGGGCGCAGGCTCGATTTCGATGTGCGCACCTGGTGTCCACGGGGGCAGTGTCGCTCCGGTGGGATCGGCGAACTCGATAACAACGACGTCGGCGGCGGCTCGGAACTTTCTGGTGACGATCACATCCATGTCCCTGACCTCCGTACCCACGCCGTCCGATGGCCCGGTCTCGGTCCGGCGAGGTGGGCGTGCTGCGTGGTGGTCATGGCTGATTCACCGGGGGTTCGGGGGTGAGGACGACCTTGATGACACTGGGATCTGGAATCTCGCGGCCGGCAATCCGGATCGCATCGGCGGCCTCGGAAATAGGGAACCGGTGGGTGATGAGTTTGTCGAATGGGTATCGGCCGCTGCGCATCACCGACATCGCGCGCCGCACCGCGTCGTAGTCGTAGGTGAACACGTGCTGCAGCCGGATCTCCAGCCGCATCAGTGCGTCCAGACGCAGGGCGGTGGAGGTGGCGTCACCGGTGAGACCGGCGTTGACGACGGTGCCGGTGGGGCGGACCAGGGTGGTGGAGGTGGCGATCGCGGTTGGGCTTCCGGTGGTGTCGAGCACGACATGCGCCAGTTCGCCGCCGGTAGCGGCCAGCACCTCACGTCGCACGTCCTGCCGGTCGACGTCGATGATGATGTCGGCCCCGAATGCTGGTGCAAGCGCCAGGCGTTGACTGTCGGCGCTGCGGCCGGTGGCGATGACCATCGCGGCGCCGGCCTCCCGGGCGGCCGCGACTGCGGATAGCCCGATAGGGCCGACACCTTGGACGATCACGATGTCGCCGACCCCGGCACCGCCGTGGGTGATGGTCCATCCCAGCCCATTCGCGACAGCGACACACAGCAGGGTGGCCAATTCCGGTGACATGTCATCCGGAATTCTGTGCACGATCGCACCAGGCGCCAGATAGGTGTAGCGACTGAATGCTCCCCACAGATGCGGTGGCTCCATGCAGGAGGTGTACGTGCCGTAGACCTTGATTTCGCGGCAGTGTTTGTAGCTGCCGCGGATGCACGCCGGGCAGAAGCCGCATCGGACGATGGATTCGACGGCGACCCGGTCACCGATGGTGACGCCCCAACGATCAGCGGCGCGGTCGCCGATAGCCGCGATGCGGCCGACGAGTTCGTGCCCGGGCAGGATCGGCAAGGCACCAGTGGTGTTGCCGCAGAACAGTTCGTAGTCGGTATGGCAGATCCCGGCCATTTCGATTTCGAGCAGACCGTCATCGACTCCCAGGGCTGGTAGAGGAAATTCGGCGGCGGACAATGTTCGAGGTGCGTGCAGCACCATGCATGGCGACGTTGCCACCATGGCGGGTCCTTTCTGGTTTCAGCGCACGAGGTCGGCGCTCTGGTCCAGCAGCGCGCGGATCTGGGTGAGCCCGTTCTCGGTGGGGGTGATCAGCGGTGGCCGCACCGCTGCTGAGGTGATGCGGCCCTGCTGGTGCAACACCCATTTCGCTGGTGCGGGGTTGGTTTCGACGAACAGCAGATCCACCAGCGGGTGCAGCGCATGGTGCAGCTCACGGGCAGTATCCTGGTCACCGTCGGTCCACGCCTCATACATACGGGCAACTGCCGCCGGGGCAAGGTTTGCGACGGCACTGATGAAGCCGCGGCCGCCTAGTGCCAGCAACGGCAGGCCGAGCAGTTCAATGCCCGACCACACCAGCAGTTCGGGCCCCGATTGGTGCAGCACGCGGGAGAAGTGTGCGAAATCTGTGGTGGTTTCCTTGATTCCCACGATGTTGTCGACACTGCGGAATAGCCGGGCCACCGTCTCGGGTGCGATGTCGACAGCAGTGCGTGAGGGCACGTTGTAGATGACGATCGGCAGGTCGGGAAACTCCGCGGCGATGGTGGCATACCACCGGTAGAGCGCTTCCTGAGTCGGTCGCGCGTAGTAGGGCGTGATGATCAACGCCGCGTCGGCGCCGGCGTCGCGGGCGGCTGCAGTCACCTCGAGGGTCGCTTCGAGGGTCGCCGCGCCGGTTCCCGGAAGGAAGGGCACGTCGTCGGCGATCTCCTCGGCCACGGTTTCGATGGCGGTAATACGCTCGGCAACCGTTTGCGCCGCCGGCTCGCCGGTGGAGCCGCCCAGGGAGATACCGTGGGATCCGCTGTCGAGTTGCCAGCGCACCAACGCCCGCAAGGACTCCAGGTCCAGGTCGCCGTCGTCGCTGAACGGGGTGATCAGCGGTGCGATGGACCCGGTGATCCGGTGCGGTTCGCTGCGAAATTTCATAGCGTGGCAGTCCTTTCCAGCCCGATGCGGCGGGCCACGACGGTGGCTGCGGCCAGGTCCGACAACCCCATGCCCAGTCCCTTGAAAACCGTAGGCGCCGACCCGATGGGTCGTGCCGCCGTGCCGACGGCCAGCTCGCCGAGCGTGCGTACGGTCGAGAAGTCCTCGCCGAAGAACTCTCGCAGTTCCCGCGACGAGCGGCGGGCATTGTCGAGGTTGTCGACGGCGACAAGCCCGGCATCGGCCAGCAGGTTGGGGGCGAACTCTGCGTTGGCGGGCAGGATCGCGCCAACGGCGTTGAGATGCGCTCCGGCAGCGAGATGTTCGCGACGCAGGAATGGTTCGCGGGCACGAGTGACGGTGGTGATGATCGGTGCTTCGCGGGTAGCTTCTTCCACGGAGTCGGTTACGACTGTCGTGATGCCCAACGTGTCGCCGACTGTCCGGGCGAACGCGGCGCGGCGCTCGGCATCGGGGCTCCAGACCCGCACCCGGCGCAGCGGACGCACCAGGTTGACCGCTTCGACCTGCCGTAGCGCTTGGCGGCCGCTGCCGAGGATGGCGAGGTCATCGGCCTGAATATCGGCCAGCAGTCGGGTAGCCAGTCCGGTGATCGCCGCGGTTCGCAAAGCGCCCAACGTTCCAGCGGCCATGGTGGCCAGCAGTTGACCGGTGGCGATGTCGAACAGGGTGAGCACCGCGCTGGCGCCGACGGGGGTATTGACCCAGGTCTTGAACGCCAGCAGTCCACTGGTGGTGTCGACCGCGCCGAGGGCGTGGCCGCTGCTGGCGGGCCCCCACGCCGTCATGGTCTTGGCGATGTTGGCCGCCTGTCCGGTGGTTTCGCGCTCGACGGCGTCCTGCACTGCGTCGATCACCTCCGCCAGCGACACCAGTTCGGCGACCTCGGCCTCCGACAAATATGCGGTCATGCCATTACTTCTTCGACTACCTCGTTGCGGAGGGTGCCGATGCCAGAGACCTCGACCTCCACAACATCACCGGCGGCCAGGTACTGCGGAGGGTTCTTGCGGTGCCCGATTCCAGCGGGGGTCCCGGTGGCGATCACATCGCCAGGCTCGAGCGGCGTGAAGGTGCTGACGTAGGCGAGGAGATCGGCGACGGAGAATGTCAAGTGCGCCGTTGTATCATCCTGCACGACAATGCCGTTGACCATGGTGCGGATCTTCAGGTCCGCGCCGTGACCGAGTTCGTCGGGTGTGACCAGCCATGGCCCGCACGCGCCGGTGGCTGACCAGTTCTTGCCTGCGGTGGCCTGCGATGAGTGTTGCTGCCAGTCCCGGATGCTGTTGTCGGCGAAGCAGGTGAATCCCGCGATGTGGTCGAGTGCCCGGCGCGGCGGTACGCGCCGCGCCGGGCGTCCGATGACGACCGCGACTTCCCCCTCCCAGTCGAAGCAGTCGCTGTCGCCCGGACGGAGGATCGGGGCATCGTGCCCGACGACGCTGTCGGGGAATCGTGTGAACAACGTCGGGCGGGTCGGCAGTTCGACACCGGTCTCCTGTGCGTGGGGTGCGTAGTTGAACCCGACGCAGATGATCTTGGCGTGGTCGCCTATCGGTGGCAGCAGCGTGATCTCGTCGAGCCGGTGCCGCCGCGGCACGAAGGGGCCATCCTGCATCTCGATGACGTTGTCGCCGTCGACGACGCCGGTGGCGGCGAGGCCTGCATCAGTGCGGAATCGTGCGATTTTCACTAATCACCAAGAACTTTCGGTGGACTGCGCCTGCGGTTGTAAACCGAGTTGCCCGATGGATTCGACATAGTCGTCGACACCGGCCTTCAGGTCGTACTCGGGCGCATAACCCAGATCTCGTTGCGCGCGGCTGATGTCCATGACGCAGTGGACGGGGCCGATCCCGAGAAACTCGAACCCGGGTCCGATGTTGATGGACGCGTCGGGGAATCGGATGCGCACCGCGGCGGCTAAATCATGCAATGTCGCGACTCGGCCGGTACCGATGTTGTACACCCATGTGCCCAGCTGCGCGGTGCATGCCTTGGTGACGGCTTGGGCGACGTCCTTGGTGTACATCATGTCGTCACCCTGGTCGCCCCCGTGCGTGACGGTGGTGGGATGGCCGAGGAGTGCGTTTTCGATGATGCGGCTGTGCAGCCCGATCGGGCCGTGGCGTGCCTTCTTGCCGGGGCCGTAGATCAGGCCGAAGCGCAATGCGACGAATTCGAGGCCGTACCGTTCGGCGTAGACCTGGCCTGCCTCCTCGCTGAGGATTTTCGAGGCCCCGTAGGCACGCAGGCCCGGTGTCGGGCCGCGCGGATAGTCCTCCGGGACAGGCTCGTAGCCGGGGTGCGCGTACTTGCCGACGATGGGTGCGTACACCGCCTTCGAGCTGGTGTACACGACCCGTCGCACACCGGCGCGATGCGCTGCCTCGAGCACGCCGACGCTGCCTTGGGCGTTGATCGCGAACGCTTGGTAGAGGTCGGCCGGCAGGCCCACCATCGCCGCGAGGTGGGCGACGGCGTCGATGCGGCGGCTGGCCATAAGTTCAGTGAGGCCGTCGACGTCGCGCAGGTCGTGCTGGGTGAATTCGAAGTTATCGCGAATGTCAGGCAACAGATCGAACTCCGGGCGGGTGTCCATGACCACGACGTCGTGGCCCTCGTTCAGCAGTCGCCGCACCGTCCATGCGCCGTTGACGCCAAGCCCTCCGGTAACCAGTACCTTCATCGTTGCACCGCCTGCGTGGGTGCGGTTTCGGTGAACAGCGTGGTGAAGCATCCCGAGCAATACCCCTGCCGCACAACCACATCCACGTCGAGATAGTGGCGGGCATTGTCGTTCAGGTGCGGTCCGGCGCTGCTGGGCCCGCCCTGATACACGGTCGCAACCTCCTCCCGCCAGCGCGGCCCTGCCGTGGAGATGTCGGCGCCACAGTGCCGGCACATGTAGCGGGCGGCGCCGTCGATGACGCGCTGCACGATGTTGTCGTCGACGATCTGTTCAGGCGTGGACACGACTTTTCCTTTCGGCTCGGATCGCGCGGCGCTGCGCGTCGGTAGCGGTGTGGTCGACGGTGTTGTCGGCGGTGAGCACGACGCCATAGACGTCGCGCGCGGCCGCGGGGGACACCTTCAACTCGGCCACGTCGGCGGCGACCTGTTCGGGGTCACGGTGGATGGGGTCGCCGTAACCGCCGCCGGCTTGCCAGCGCATCACGTATACGTCGCCGGGCATCAGGACACTCTCTTCCTGGTTACTGGCGAATTCGATGGTCCCACCGACGTCTTCGACAGTGCTGGGCATCGCGCCGTCCGCCAGCCGGGCTTCGATATCGGTGCCACGCACACGCAGGTCCTCCTGTGTGGCGCCTGGGTGCCCGCCGGCCAGGCCGCGGTTCATCGCGACGGCCTTCCCGGACCCGGAGATGACGTGAAATATAGGCGCTGGGCTGCGGTGTGGGGTGAACGCGACGCTGCCCGACAGCCCGCCGCGATGGCGGCCAGGCCCGCCAGAGTCGGTTTCCTCTCGTCGCCACAGATACAGCAGCGGCATGGTGAACTCGTTAATCTCGACGTCGGGGATCTTGCCCATCGGGATGAACACCAGACCGCCGGTGTCCACGCCGTCGTGGTCGGTGCCCGCCCCGAACCCGCCCGCCATCGGCTCCAAGATCGCGCTGGCGAACGGGGCGCCGTGCTGGTTCAAGCCTGCAAGCACGCTGAGATCCCAACCGCCGCAACACACACTGGCCACCGACGGCCGCGTCGTCTCGTGGGTGTCCAGCATCTGCGACAAGCATTCGATGGCTACATTGGTGGTGGTCCACGACGAGGCCACCGAGCCCTTACCGACCGCGGCGGGAAAAGTCGCGTTGTTGAGGGTGCCCGGTTCGCTGATGATGCTCACGCACCGCATCAATCCGCCTGGCGCCCAGGGGATATCACCGCACAGCAGCGGCATCAGCGCCGACAGAATGCCGCCGTAGAGGCCGGTGTAGGTGCAGTTGATCATGCCCGACTGGGGGTCGGTACCGGTGAAGTCGAACAGCAGGTCGCTGCCGCTCTTGGTCAGCGTCAGCCGAATCGCGTGCAGACCGCGGTCGCCCGTGCCGGACTGTTCTTGATAGTTGATCGCGTTCCAGGTGCCGTCGGGGATAGCTGCGAGCTTGTCGCGCAGCCGTTGCTCGGCCTCGCGCATCTGGCGTTGCATCACCTTCTGCACCGTCTCTCCGCCGAACTTGTCCAGCAGCGCGGCCAGCCGTTCGTGGCCGACGAGGTTGGCACCCACCTTGGCCCGTAGATCCAATCCCACCAGCTCGGGCATGCGGGAACGGCGCAGGTAGGCCTGCTCCGCGTCGCGCTGGATGCGGCCCTCACGCACGAGTTTCACCGGCGGCATCGGCAACGACTCCCAGAACACGTCTTGGGCGCGCGGCGTCCAGCTACCTGGGCTGACACCGCCGACGTCGAGCTGGTGGGCGACCGCGGCGGTCCACCCGAAGAGTGCACCGTCATGGAACAGCGGTGCGAACAACGCGACGTCGTTCTGGTGCAGGCCGCCGCCGACCCACGGGTCGCTGCACAGGAACATATCGCCGGGCTCGATGCCGGGGTTGTCGGCGCGGTTGCGCAGGATCCATCCGATGGCCAAGCCGATGGAGGCGACCAGTTGGGTGTTGTAGGGACCTACCTGGACGATGTTTCCGTATGGGTCGGTCAGGGCGACGTCGAAGTCATTGGTGTCGGTGACCGCCAGCGAACCGCTCATACGCCGCAGCGCATCGCCCATCAGGTCGGTGATGGCGTAGATGCGGTTGCGAACCACTTCGTAGGTCAGCGGTGGGACGTCGTCATCGAGGTCGGTCGGATACAGCTCGAGGCTGGAGGGCAGGTCGGCGCGGATCTGCTCGCGGGTGTAGGGCCGACTCTGGAACACTTCCGAACCGGGCACCGGCGTTAGAGGCTGGGGAGACATCACGACCTCCGGTCGTCGAGGTGGAGAACGATGTTGCGCAGTGCGTCGACACGTGCGGTCCCGCCACGAGGTACGACTACCGTGGTGGTGCCTGCTTCGACAATGGCGGGACCGGTCAGTGTGTGCCCGTGGGTGAGCTGCTGATAGTCGTAGATGGCGGTGTCCTCCCAGCCGAGGCGGGAGTCCAGAAACACCGGCCGGGTGCCCCGAACGGTGGCGCCGGCATCTGGGGGTGCGATTTCGGCCAGCGTGGGCAGTTGTGGTTTGAAGCCGACTCGGCCGATGCCGAAAACGCGGTGGTTGATCAGCTGGTAACCGGCGTCGCGGTAGCCGGTGCCTGTGCCGAAGAGCTTGGCGTAGAGCGCCTCGAAGTCGGCGATTACCTGCTCCATGTCCCCCTCACCGAGTTCGCCCGCACGCACCGGGGTGGGTACTTCGAACATTTGCGCGGTGTAGCGGATGTCGAGTTCGCGACGCATTTCGATCTCGGTGAAGGGCATACCCTGTGCGTTGAGGCGCTCGTTCAGCGTCTGTTCCAGTTCGTCGAACTGGCGGTGCACCCGGGAGGCGTCGAACGGGTGAGAGGCCGGGTCCGACATCTCCGCGGACAGCACCACATCGGAGGTGGTCAGCCCATAGGCGGAGAAGGCGTTGGTGTCGCCCAGCGGGATGTAGATCTCCTGGATCCCGAGGTCGCCACCGTAGGCGAAGCAGTGCGCGGGACCGCCGCCGCCGAAGGCGTACAGGACGAAATCCCGCGGATCGTGCCCTTGCCCGACGACCACGCTGCGCAGCAGGTCGGCGGTCTGCGCGTTCTGGATCTCGAAGATCGCCGCCGCGGCCTCCTCGACCCCGAGCCCCAACGGTTCTGCGATATGGCTGCCGATTGCCTGCCGGGCGCGCTCGACGTCGAGTTTGCGGGTACCTTCGGCGAAGGTATCCGGGTCGAGGATGCCCAGCACCAAGTTGGCGTCGGTGACCGTCGGTTCGGATCCGTCCTGCCCATAACACGCCGGTCCCGGACGAGCACCCGCGCTGCGCGGACCCACCCGCAAATTACTGCCGTCCAGCCACGCGATCGCACCGCCACCCGACCCTATGGAGGTCACCTTCATCATCGGCGTGCTGATCGTGAACTGGTTCAACGTTGTCGTGTTGGCGAACACCGGCTCGCCGTCGACGACCAGGCCGACCAGAAAGGTGGTGCCGCCGATGTCGGAGGTAATGATGTTGCGATGTCCCAGCAGCTGTCCGAGGTTGCGGGCGCCGACGACTCCGCCGGTGAGCACCGAGCCGATCGTGGTGATCGCCTGCGCGGGCGCGTTCTGCGCGGAGACGCTTCCACCGCTTCCTTGCATCACCATCAGCGGCCCACTCAACCCGCGCGCGGCCAGCTCGTCCTGCAGCGGGGCGAGATAGTCCCGTAGCGTCGGGCCGACTTGTGCGTTCATCACTGTGGTGACCGTGCGTGTGTATTCGCGGATCTTCGGCGCCACTTCGCTGGACAGGCACACGTAGGTGGCCGGCGACTCCTGCTCGACCAGTTTCCGCAGCCGCTGCTCGTGCTCCGGGTTGACGAATGACCACAGTAAGCTCACCGCGATCGCGTCGACGCCTTCGGCGAGCAGTTCCCGGATGGCGCTGCGCGCTACCTCCTCGTCAAGCGGGACAACGACTTCACCCTGGTAGTCGATGCGTTCGGTGATCTCCTTGACCATCCGCTTCGGGATCAGCGGCGGAGGCTTGCGGGTGCCGGTCACGTCCTGGATCTCGTGCGAGCCCAGCCCGGCATAGCGGCCCTCGACGTTCATGATGTAGATCGAGTCGCGGTGGCCCTTGGTGGTGAGCAGACCGACCCGGGCCACGTTGCCCGTGACCAGAGCGTTGAGCGCCGCAGTGGTGCCATGGCAAATGAAGTCCACATCCGCCAGCGCCTTCTCGCGGGGTCGTCCGAGCTTGCGACCGATCTCGTCGACCGCGTTGAGCAGCCCTTCGGCGAAGTTCGGCGGCGTGGACGGCACCTTGGCCGTGGTGACATTGCCTTTGTCGTCACCGAGAAACGCGTCGGTGAACGTGCCACCGATGTCAATTCCGAGGATGGAAGCCACGTTGGTTCCTTAAACAGTTGAGAAAGGGGAACTACACACGGGAATGTCGTCTCGTCAGTCGCCGGCTTCACGTGGTCCGACGTAGCCGGTCTGGCCCGCCTCAGCGCCAAGAGTGAGGATCGGTCCGGTCATGTCTTCCTGCCAGATCAGCGACTCCATCGCGATCTGCAGCGGATGGTCCTGCACGGTGAAGATGCCGAAGCCCTCCGGCCCAGGATGGTGCGAATGCTCCCGCCAGCCAGGGGCAGACAGCAGCAGATCGCCTGCACTCCATTCGATTTCTTGATCATCGACGACGCTGGAACCGGCACCGGCGAAGTGGTAGTTGATCGCGACCGAGCTGTGCCGGTGTCCGCTACCGACGCGTCGAGCGGGCGTGCCGGCGGGCATGCGGGCCGCGGTAACGAAGAAGCTGTGGGTGGCGCCTTGGCGCCGTCCCGTCGCAGGGTTATACAGCGCCATAATCGTGCGTTTGCCGTCGCCGACCTCACTGGATAGATGCTGCGACACATCCGCCCACGGCCAATGCAAGGCACCATTCGGCACGGCTTCGATATCCACCAGGAATTCGTAACCACGCAACCGGGCACCGGAGTCGGAGATCGGAAAGTCCGGCGCAGTTTCGCGAGTGTAGCCCTCGTTCGGCCCGGGGTTTTCGTTCCCCAACGATTGCGTGGCGGCGTCCGCTGGTAGTTGCTCGGCGTAATGAACACCGAGCTTCGTCAGAAGGGGCGCATTGGAATAACTCAGCCGCACCCAAAGGTCGCTACCGTCATTGTGATGCAGGTACGGTTTCATCGACGGAATGGTGCAAATGTCCAGTTCGCCCAGGCGGAAATTGCGTCCCCCTGCCTGAACAACGCCGCCACCGCGCACACCGATCTCGACCTGGCTGGAGTTCCGGCGTACCGCCACGGTCCGCTCACCGGGTTTGAGTACCTCGATCGTGACGTCCACCCCAGGGGCCAGGCCCAGGCCAGGGGCAGTCGACCAAGGATGGACGATCAACCCCCCACGCCGCCCGTCCGGACCACGCTCCCCTTCGGCCAAGCGCTGAATTTCCTGCTCTATCTCGGCTGCAGAAACCTTCAGCGGCGGCCAGGGTGCCGGCGTCGGCAATGGGTGATCGGCCAGCGCGACGAACCGCACCCCGACGCCGATATCCCGCGCAGGAGAATCGGAAATGGACATGATTGGTCCTCCTCGACCGACAAATCGCTGTCTCGTTTCGTAAGTAAACCGACAATAAGAAGTCGGATGATATAAATCAATTAACACTTTTCCTGGGACCCCATAAGTCAACGGTTATGCCGTTGGCCCGCCCCTCCGGTTCTGTCCGGCAAGGACGCGCCCTGGTGCCGAGGCTGCGCACGGCGATGGAGGTCACCCGCCCCTTCCCGGTAAGCATCTGATCAGGGAAGCCGTCGAGTTGGCTCGCTGACAGCCGGCGCCGAGGTCGGTTCGTCCAGGTGTCGCAGCGTCCACATCCGCGTGCAGGTGGGGTTGCGTGGTAGATCGGCCCGAACCGCTTTTCGATCATGGATGCCTCGGAGTCCACGCCGCTGTGGACTGTCACCGGCGTCGTTGCCGGGCAGCAGGAGTGCCGAATCTCCGTACCCCGAGCCGAACGATTCCCGAACTATTACCAGCGCTATCCTCCAATTCGGTAGATGTCGACACCCGAGCCGCATAGGCTTCGCTTTATTGCTCATTCGGCGGCCATGGAGCGTGTCGTCTTCAACTTCCACGCAGACATCGATCGAGCGCTCCCCCGAACGCTGACGCCCCCAATGGCAATTGGAGATGCCGTGCCCGCAGGGCTCTCAGCAACTCTGCGTAGCCCTCATGGGCCTCGCCCAAGTGGAACCATGCTCGATGCCAGGTTTCGGCGTCAGCCGAATGAAGCACGATCCACCACGCCTCGGCGTAGGACCGAGCCATGTGGCTGATCACCTCGCCCAGTGAGTGGGTGTGCTTGCGTGCGCTTCTCGCCCGCTGAATATTGCGCGCCGCCCATGCGTCGATCTCACCCACGACCCCATCGATTCCCAAGCGAAGTTGATCGGCATCCCGCTTCGGCTGCGAGCCCCCGTTGAGCCGGAATGGAATCAGTTCCGCGTGAAGATCGCCCAGCTCCCGAGCCCACCGGACTAGAGGCAAGGCGATGGAGCAGTGGCCCGAGATTGCCCGCAACAAATCTGCGGGCTCCAATAGCGGTACCGTCCCGGTCGAGGACTTTTCGTCGCCCGACTGTGAATTCGCTTGCTGATATCTGTTCGGATACATGGCTTATCGCCTCACCGGCATGAGCCTTTGACGGCGCCGAGGTCCACGTCCCAAGCTCGACGGTCGAGGCTCTATCGGGTTGCCGGCCACTGGGCAACGTTGTCGATCGCGGCCACGGCGCCATTTACCGATAGTCGGCCGGCCGGCCAGGCGTACCGTCGTGCCGACGTCACGCCTTGAAGAGTTGCGAACAACCATGACCGATCTCCCCGATCTTGACCAAACCATTTGGTCCGTTTTGTGGGATAAATCGACTCTAAGATCTATGGTGATATAAATCAATTAAGAGATTTCAAAGGAAGACATAAGGGATCGGTTATGACCATGGAAGCTCAGTTATCGCTGCGGCGGCTCGAAGTCTTCTGTCTCGTCGTAGAGGAAGGCGGAGTCACCCGCGCCGCTGAACGATTGATGATCGCCCAACCCGCGGTGTCCAGTCAGCTGCGTGCACTCGAGCAGTGGCTCGGCGCGAAACTGTTCATCCGGACCTCGAACCGGCTCGTCCCCACCGAGGCCGGTCAACGGGCATACCTATGGGCCAAAGAGATGCTTGCGCGCAGCGTCCGAGTCCGCCGCGACATTCAAGAGCTCGCTCAAGGTGTCGGCGGCAGCGTCGTAATCGCATCCAGCATGGCCGTCGGAAGCTGCCTGCTGCCGCCCATCCTGACTCGACTCCGAATACAGCGCACCGGCGCAGACATCACCATGCACGTCACCCAACCCGAGCAAGCTCTCCACCAAGTGGAGATCGGCGAAGCGGATTTCGCAGTGCTCAGTTGGCATGACCACGATCTCCCAACCGCAGTGCGACGGGAGAAGCTACGCGACGAGCCGCTGGTGTTGTGCACCGGCCCCGGCGGACCACTGCAGCAGGAGTCGATCACCGTTGTCGAGCTGGCAGAAATACCGATCGTCGCGGTTCCCCGCCAAGTCGCCTACCAACAGGCACTCGAAGCACAGCTGCGCGATCTGGGCGTCACCGGCCTCAACGTCGTCATCCGGCTCGGCCACGCCGAGCCGATCAAACAAGCCGTCATCGACCACGGCTGGGCGGCACTGTTCCCCCAGTACTGCGTAGAAAACGACCTGGCATCCAATCGGCTCCGCCGCATCGACATCACCGACGCCGCCGTTCACGAACCCATCTCGCTGTTCTACCGACCTGACAACTACTTCTCACCCCTGCAACAGGCCGCCATCGACGCTGTCCGTGCTGCGGTCATCCCCCGGGAGGAGACCGTCAGGGAATTATGAACGGCTCCGGTGTCCTTCCGAAGTCTGTCTCGCAACGGCTCCTCTCGGTGTCGAGCATCGAGGAGGAGAGAGGTACCAACGGCGACAACAGCTTCTGCCACGGAGAGTCGAGCAGGGCCGAAAGGCAACGACCGGCTTCGATGCCGCAGCCGAGGATGGATCAGACCGAATCCGCGGTGTACACGTCGAATTCGGCCAGTAGCCTCTCCTCTTCCAGCAGATTCTCCCGCCCCTCGTGACCGAGCAGGTGCGCGACCGCGGCGGACATCGCCTGGACGATCGAGGTGAAGGCGGTCATCGAGCGCAGGACACTCGCGCTCGACGCCTCGACATAGAAGGTTTCGTGCGCCGCCGCGGCCAGCGGTGAGACCGGGGTGTCGGTCATCGCGACGACATGGGCGCCGCGCTGGCGGGCCCACCGTGCCGCGCGGACGGTGTCGAGGCTGTAGCGATGGATCGATATCGCGACGAAACAGTCCCCGGAGCGGACACGGCGCAGCTCGTCGGTCAGCGACCCCCTGGTCCCGGTCACGGTCGCGACGTCCTCACGCAGCAAACCCAGCAGATAGCCCAGCAAATAGGCTGGCACGTGGCACTTGCGTAGTCCCATCACGTGCACGCGCGGCGCGCGCGCGAGCTGGGCGGCCACCGCGTCCCAGGTGGCGTCCGGGATGTTGGCGAAGGAGCGGGCGATGTTCGCTTGGTCCATCGCCACCTGGGCCTCCCGCGTGCCCGTACCCTGAGCCACCATGTGCTCGAGATTGTCGAAACGGCGCAGCAACTGTGCTTTCTCCTGCAGCCGCTCCTGGCACAGCCGAGCCAGACCGGGATATCCCTTGAGCCCCAGGCCGTTCGCGAACCGCACCACCGTCGCCTCGTTGACTCCGACCGCACTCGCCAGGTCGGACACGGTCATGAACGCCACCGCCTCCGGGTCCGACAACACGCGTTCGGCCAGCTTCTTATGCGAGACCGACAGCGAATCCCATCGGGCACGGATATCGGTCACCAGAATCTCGAACGTTTCCGGACCCGTCGCCGGCTCCGCATTCGCGCCCACCACGCCTCCTCCACCACATCGACCACCAGGAATTTGCCCAATCTATCCGACGAGTCGTACCGGCGTGCTGCGCAAACGACCATCACTCGGGCACCGCACCGAACGCGGCATGACTCGGTCCTGCAGCCAACGGAGCGTCGGTCCATCTCTGGGACGTGCCGCACAGCAGACTCCAGCCGTGCAGCCGCGCGGCGACGATCGAGCGCGAAATGCATCGCGGTCGGCCGGGGCAGTGCCGCCAGCGATCGGGAGGGTCGTTCGGCAGCCGACCAGCGGGCTCATGCAAGCTGCACGCGACGGTGGCTGGTGGAATGTCGGCGCGTCGACCGGGACGGCAGCGCTGTCGATCGGTGCACCGACCGATCGTCATGCATTCGACTCACTGCTGAGGCTGCCGAGCCTGTTCGACGTCGTCGGCGGCGGTCGGCAACGCGGCTGTCGCTGTTCTGCGCCGCTGGTGAATCAGCCCAGCGGTGACGGCCGCGATGGTGGCGATCATGGTCAGACTCAACGGTGTTCGGGTGTCAGGGGTGAAAACCATTCCGACGATGATGGCGAGCAGCATGATGCCGACCATGTACGACAGGTAGGGGAAGCACCACATCTTGACTGGTAGCGCGCCGTCCGCTGGAGTCTTCTTGCTGCGGCCGACGATCTGAGTCACGCAGATGCACAGGTAGACCACGACGGCAACCGCGCCGGAGGAACTGAGCAGGAACGTGAACACGGCGCCGGTTGGCAGGAAGTAGTTCGCCACGACCGCGAAGAAACCGGCGCTCGATGCGGCGAGAACCGCCTTCACGGGCACTCCCGACTTGCCGCTTCGACCGAGAGTCCGGGGGGCTTCACCGCGTCGCGCGAGTGAAAAGAGCATCCGGGATGAAGAGTAGATACCCGAGTTCAAGCAAGACAGCACCGCAGTCAGCACGATCAGGTTCATCACGGTCTGCGCGCCTGGCAGGCCCAGCAGGTTCAGCACGGCAGCGTATGGGCTCTTGGTCACCTCGGTGGTGTCCCACGGCAGCAGCGTCACCACCACGAGGATCGAGCCGACATAGAAGATCAGAATCCGCCACGCGACACTGCGCATGCTATGGCGAACTGCCCGCACGGGGTCGCGCGCTTCACCTGCGGCGATAGTGACCAGTTCGGTTCCGAAGTAGGAGAAGAACACTGTCAGGCTGGCGATCAGCAGCGGGGTGATGCCGTTCGGGAACAGCCCGCCGTGCCCGAGAAGGTTCGAGGTGCCCGGGGAGTCGAAGTGCGGCAGTACACCGACGATCGCGGTGATGCCGATGCCGATGAACAGCACGATCGCCGTCACCTTGATCATGCTGAACCAGAACTCGAACCGCGCGAACGAGGTCACCGCCGCCAGGTTCACTCCTGTCAGCACGGTCATGAAAAGCAGTGCGTACAGCCAACTAGGCACGGCGGGAACCAACTCGCTCGCGATCGCAGCGCCGGCGATCGCCTCGAAGGCCACGGTCACACACCAGTGGTAGGCATAGAGCCAGCCGACGGATAGTCCGGCCCACGACCCGAGTTCGCGGGAAGCGTAAGTGGAGAACGAACCGGTGTCGGGGCTGGCGGTGGCCAATTCGGCCAGCATCCGCATCACCAGAATGATGAGAAGTCCGGTGAACAGATAGACGAGGACGATCCCCGGGCCGACAGAAGAGATCGCCCTGCCACTGCCGACGAACAGGCCGGCGCCGATGACACCGCCGATCCCGATCATGGTCATCTGACGAGTGCTGATGGAGTGGTCGAGAGTTTCCGAGTTGGACAGCGAAGTTGGCACGATGCCTTCTTCCTAGAACGTGGGGATGTGCCCCAGCTAACTGTTTGCCCGATCCATGGAACACCTCACACTCCGTGTTTGCAAGCAAACTTGCACAAGTCAGTACGCTATGCAATTCTCATTGCAGACCCAGGCTGTGGTCGAACTCCACGGCCGTCCGGATCGAGGCACCCGGCACGCGCAGTTCCGAGAGCAAGTGACGACCGGGATGCACGGCAGCGCTCCGGACGAACTCGCATCGCTGGTGACATGTAGCCGAAACGTATTGATAAACAGTTCGATTAGAAAGACGCGTTGACACGATGACGACCGTCCTGACGACCCGATCCGGTTCGACCGTGACCCTTGTCCTCAACCGTCCCGACCGCCTCAACGCGGTGAGCGAAGAGCTGTACCAGACGCTCATCGAGGAACTGGTCGCGGCGGACGCGGACCCGAACGTGCGCGCGGTCGTCCTCACCGGGACCGGCCGCGCATTCTGCGTCGGCGCCGATCTGAAAGCCCACAAGTCCGGCACCCGCAGCCGCGAAGAACAGGCACACTACCTGGACCTCGGCCAGAGGGCGTGCGAGCAGATCCAGACGATGGACACTCCGGTAGTCGCCGCGGTCAACGGCTACGCCCTCGGCGCCGGAGCCGAAATGGCAGTGAGCGCAGACTTTCTCGTCATCGCCGAGAACGCCCACATGGGGTTCCCCGAAGTCGGGATCGGCACATTCGTCGGCGGCGGCGTCACCAACCGACTCCCCCGCCTCGTCGGATTGAGGCGCGCCACCGACATGTTGGTCCTCGGCGAGCGCTTCACCGGCCGCCAGGCATACGACTGGGGTTTGGCGCACTCAGCCGTTGCAGGCGACGCGTTGATCGACACGGCGAACACACTCGCAAACACTCTCGCCAGCAAAGCCCCGCTGTCGCTGGCTCGGATGAAGGCGGCGCTGCGGCGCAACGATCCCCTCGACGTCGCGCTCGAGACCGAACCACAGGAGCTTATCGCGCTGATGGGCACGCAAGACTGGGCTGAGGGCGTAGCAGCGTTCAGCGAGCGCCGGATCCCCATCTTCCACGGAAAGTAGAGCTCACACGATGGCACAGCCCAACCCCGCCGCGGTGGCCACTCATTCGGCACCATCGCGCACAGCGCTCGAACGCCTTCTCGATCCACACTCGATCGCGATCGTCGGGGCGTCCCTCAATCCCAGCAAGCGAGGCTTTCAGGCCGTGCGCGCACTTCAGCAAGCCGGGTATGAGCATCCCGTATACCCCGTCAACCCGAAAGCCACCCGGATCCATGGTCTCGAGGTCGTCCCCTCGGTGGACGAACTGCCGTACGGTATCGACGTCGCGCTGATCGCTCTGCCCGGTGCCGCGGTACCCGAGGCCCTGCGCCGTTGCGCGGCAGTCGGAATCGCCGGAGCAGTAGTGCTGGCCAACGGATTCAAGGAAACCGGAGACTCGGGCGCGGAACTCGACGAAGCACTGGCCAAAGCGATCGCCGAAACCGGTGTCCGAGTCATCGGACCGAACACTTCGGGATTGCTCAACGTCTCCACTGGCGCCAATCTGGTGGGCTTGGAAGGCGTGCCCGAGGGGCCGATCAGCGTAATCACCCAAAGTGGCAACATGCTGCTATCCCTGGTCAATGACAACCGCGCGCTCAAGGGCCCCGGTTTCCACGCCTACGTCGGCCTCGGCAACCAAGCCGACGTCCGCTACGACGAATGCCTCACCGAGCTCGTCCGCCACCCTGGTACCGGGGCCGTCGCCATCCACTCGGAAGGCTTCACGGACGGACGCGCGTTCCTGATCGCCGCGGCCCGCGCCGTCCAGGACAAGCCGGTGGTGGTGTTGCGGGGCGGACGCTCCGAGGTCGGTCGGCGCACCGCGCTTTCGCACACCGCGTCGATCGCCGGGTCCGACGCCATCGCCACCGCGGTGCTGCGGCAGGCAGGCGTGGAACTCGTTGACCGCTCGGACGAATTGGCCATCGTCGCAGGCGCACTGGCCACCATCTCTCCGATCGCTTCTGGACGCAAGGTCGCCATTCTCTCCGACGGCGGCGGCCACGCCACTTTGGCCGCCGACGCACTGACCGCTTGCGGTATCGAACTCGCCCAGCTCGGTGACCGCACCCGACAAGTCCTGCGGGATCTGCTCGGCGGGTCGGCATCGGTCGTCAACCCTGTAGACGTGGCCGGAGCCACCGACGCCGACCCCACCGTGTTCATCGATGCCGTCGACGCTTTGATGAGTGATCCGGCAGTCGGATTGGTGCTCATCGTGGGTCTGTATGGCGGCTATCATCTGCGTTTCGACGCGAGTCTCAGAGACGCCGAGGACGCCACCGCAGGCAAACTCCTCGAACTGAGCGCTACCCATGAAGTTCCGCTGCTGGTCCAGAGCTGCTATGCCGCCGACACTGTCTCCAACCATGACCGGCTGCGGGCCGGTGGGGTTCCAGTGATCAATTCCATCGACCACGCCGTCCGCGTTGTCGCCGCCCTGCACCGACGCGGGCAGCGCCTGGCCACCTCGGCGCAGCGGTCGACCCTGGTACTTCCTGCCCCCGCCCTCCCCGCGCCCTATGGAATCGGTCTCCTCGATGAACCCCGCGCCCGCAGGTTCATCGAGGAGACCGGCATCGACATCGGCGAATGGACCTTCGCCCGCGCGGTCGACGAGGTCGCCGCCACGGTCGCGGGGTACGGCAAGCCATGCGCATTGAAGATCGTGTCTCCACAGGTGATCCACAAGTCCGATGTCGGTGGCGTGAAACTGAACGTCACCGCCGCCAGTGCAGAGGAAGACGCACAGGCGATCATTCGCTCGGTCACCGAAAACGTGCCCGAAGCAATCATCGAAGGCATCATCGTCACTCCGATGGCGGGCACAGGCACCGAACTGCTCATCGGTGCTACCCACGACCCGATCTTCGGCCCGGTAGTGGCCTTCGGCAGCGGCGGCGTGATGGTCGAGGCCCTCCAAGACGTCACCTTCCGTGCCGCACCGTTCACCGAGGCCGAAGCCCACGAGATGATCCAGGAGACCATCGCCTCCCGCATGCTCGACGGCTACCGAAACCTGCCCGCGGTCGACAGGGCAGCCTTGGCACGGTTGCTCGTCCGCATCGGAGACACCGTCGCAGCGCACCCGGAGATCGGCGAGCTCGACCTCAACCCCGTCATCGCATCCGACACCGGCATCGTCCCCGTCGACGTGCGCATCGTCCTTTCCGCAAACACCCTCGGAGCACTTACTTGAGCACCCCCCTGCTTATCGAACGCGTCGGCGACACTGTTGTCTGGACTCTCAACAACCCAGAGCTTCGCAACCCCGTCTCCGAGGCCGAGACCATCGCAGCGCTCGAGGACGCCGTCGCCACGGTCAACCGCGACCCGAGCGTGCGAGCGGCGATCCTCACCGGCGCCGGCCCGGCTTTCTCCTCCGGCGGCAACATCAAGCACATGCGTGACAAACAAGCTATGTTCGGTGGCTCCCCCGCCGAATTGCGCCAGAGCTACCGGCACGGGATCCAGCGGATCCCGAAAGCTCTCTACCACTGCGAGATCCCGACGATCGCCGCCGTGAACGGGGCCGCGATCGGAGCGGGTTGCGACCTCGCGATGATGTGCGACCTGCGTATCGCCTCCACTACAGCGAAATTCGCCGAGAGTTTTGTCAAGCTCGGCATCATCCCTGGTGACGGAGGCGCATGGCTGCTGCCCCGCGCCATCGGAATGGCTCGAGCCTGTGAGATGGCATTCACCGGTGACGCTATCGACGCACAGACCGCACTCGAGTGGGGCATAGTTTCGGCTGTCGTCGATCCCGAGGACCTCCTCAGCGCCGCCCACGAACTCGCGACACGTGTGTCGGCGAACCCTCCGCACGTGCTGAGGATGACCAAGCGGCTGCTGCGCGAAGGCCAGCATCAGAGTCTGGAAAGCATTCTGGAACTCTCGGCAGCCATGCAAGCGGTGGCCCACCACACCGAAGACCATAACGAGGCTGTCAGGGCCATGCTCGAGCGGCGCACCCCACAGTTCAGCGGTCGATGAGCGCCACCACACCCTTGCGAGTCGAGGTCATCGGCGGCGGCATCACGGGCTCCGGTATCGCCGAGGTTCCGATCACCTTCTCCGAGGACGAAGGTATTCGGGCAGGCACTACCGCCGAATCGCTGGCGCGACTATCGCCCGCTTTCGACGCTGCCGACACCATCACCGCAGGATCTGCCGCACAACTCTCCGACGGAGCGGCCGCAGTCGTGGTGATGAGCAAAGCAACAGCGCGAAAACTCGGCGACGCTCTCCGCAGGTGGGACGAGTATTTCGGCGACGCTTACGGCGTGCTCGATCGGGACACCAGCTGTAACTTCTTATTGCGCAGTGGGATTGCCTGGTCCAGGCAGGGCGGTATCATCGAAGGTCATCTGCCGCTGTTCGTGGAGTCCCCGGTGTAAGTCGAGCCGTTAAGTGCGAGGGATACTCCCCATGCGCCCAGCAGCACCGCGACTGCCGAGTTTCCCCAGTTCGGTATCAGCCAGGGAAACGAGCCGGCGACGAACACCATCGCTGCGCTGAGCCCGACCACTCGCCCGAGCAGTCCGGAGCGCGTCGACCAACCCAGCGCCACGGCCGAAACGGCGAAACTCAGCAGTGCCAGATGCAGTGCTGTCATCGCGGCCGCCTCCGAAGGCACGAGAGGAAGCAGCGACAATAGCAGCAGGGCGACGGCGGCCAAAAGCGCGCCCACGGCCATCAGCCAGCGGAACGCGCGCGCGGCGGGCACCTCGTGCGCTGTTGTGTTCGGCCCCATCACGGCCCAATGTAACCGATCGGGCGCTACAAACGCTGGGCCCGGACACCCGATCAGCGATACGCCATCGCCTCGGAGCGGGTCAAGATGGCGAGGCCCGCATCATCCACTTGGTGCCTGTTCACCCGCAACCGCCTGCGCACGACCGATCCGACCGTGGTCGGAACCGTGCCGCACGGCGCGGAAGCTCTTACCGGCCGGGCACCATGCGGGAGCAGTTCTTTCGATAGATGTCGGGCCATCCGGCCCCGGTGCGGATCAGCGCGTCAGCGGGGCCGGGTCGTCGCGATCAGAGCGCGCTGCTGCCGAGGGACAGTACGCTGCTTCCTGCGCTGAGCAGCAGCGACAGAATCGACAGGAAATTCACTTCGGACTCTCTTTCTCCTGGCCACCGCCAGGGCTCTCACGGTCCGGCCCGGGAAGGTTTCGAGTGCTTCGGCGCCTCGTTCGCGGACCGCTCGGCTTGCAGCGTAAGCACCCACGGCGGTTCGCCGACGGGTTGGACTGCCCATGTCTGGCAACAGTGGAGACCGAGCAAGTCGATCGATGCCGCCGTCGGAGATCTCCAGCGTCCGCGGGATCAGCCCACCTCGAGGCTAGGTTCTGTCTCCCAATCCACCGAACAGGCTGTTTGGAATGCC
>NZ_BDBB01000035.1 GCF_001612765.1 Nocardia arthritidis NBRC 100137 | reverse complement strand
GACGCAGCGGCGCACGGCGATCCGCGTCGGTAACCGGCGCCTCCGACAGGCCCTTCAGGTCCAGCAGATCGATCCGTACCTGCGCGGTGTCGATGTCCAGATCGCTGCCGGAGGTCAGCACGCACACCGGATCGGCCGTGCCGAGGATGTATTCGGTGCGCTCGGCCGGGTGATCCGGGTCCAGCGGCACGTACGAGCCGCCGGCCACGGCGACGGCGTACATGCCGACCACCAGATCGATCGAGCGCCGCATGCCCAGCGCCACATACGATTCCGGGCCGACCCCGCGCGCGATCAGCCACCGCGCCAGCTGGTTCACCCGCCAGGAGAACTCGGCGTAGGACAGACTTGTCCCCTCGAACGTGATCGCGGTCGCGTCGGGGGTGCGTTCCACCTGGTCGTAGAACATCGAGACCAGGGTCGCGGCCGCGGCGGAGCCCGCGGAGCGACCCGACAACGCCGCGGCCACATCGAACTCGGTGTCGTTCCAGCCGCGCAGCACGAGTTCGCGCTCGGCGCTGTCGAGCAGCTCGATGTCGCCCACCACCGCGTCGGGCGCGGCGGTGATCGCGGTGAGCATCCGGATCAGGCGGTCGGCGATGCGGCGGACGGTCTGCTCGTCGAACAGGTCGCGCAGATAGCCCGCGCGCACCCGCAGCCGCGAATCCAGCTGCGCGATCAGGGTCAGCGGGTAGTGCGTGGCGTCGGCCGCGTCCAGGCCGACCACGGCCATGCCGTCGATGTCCGCGGCCTGCGCCTGCAGGCCCGCGGCGTCCACCGGGTAGGACTCGAACACCACGAGCGTGTCGAACAGTCCGCCGATGCCCGCGACCGCCTGGATGTCGGCCAGGCCCACGTAGTGGTGGTCGAGCAGATCGGCCTGCTCGCCCTGGGTGCGGACCAGCAGATCGCGCACGGACTCCGACGAGTCGAAGCGCACCCGCACCGGCACGGTGTTGATGAACAGACCGACCATCGCCTCCACGCCGGACAGCTGCGCGGGACGCCCGGAGACGGTGGTGCCGAACAGCACGTCGTCGCGGCTGGTCATCCGGCCGACGAGCATGCCCCACGCCGTCTGCAGCACGGTGTTCGGGGTGACGCCGAGTGAGCCCGCCAGCGCGGTCAGCCGCGCGGTGGTCGCCTCGTCGAGCTCGAAGAAGTACTCGCCGGACAGCGAGGTGATCTCGCGACCCGCGTCCGGCCGCGCCAGCAGGGTCGGCTCGCCGACGCCGCGCAGCGCGTGCGCCCACGCGGCCAGCGACGCCGCGTGGTCCTGCTGCCGGGTCCAGTCCAGGAAGTGCCGGTAGGAGCGCACGGCGGGCAGCGCGGCGGTATCCGCGTGAACGGCGTAGAGCATCAGCAGATCCCGCATGAGCAGCGGCATCGACCAGCCGTCGAGCAGGATGTGGTGGTTGGACACCACGAACTGCCAGCGGTCGGGCGCGACCTGGATCAGCGTGAAGCGGATCAGCGGCGGTGCGGCCAGGTCGAACCGCCGCATGCGGTCGGCCTCGATCAGGTCGTCGGCCGAACCGGATTCGATCCGGTCGTGCTCGGCCCACGCGACGCGCACGCTGTCCAGCACGATCTGCACCGGGTTGCCGTCGTGGTCGCTGACGAACGCGGTGCGCAGGTTCTCGTAGCGGTCCACCAAGGCCTGTGCGGCCGCACGCAACCGGGCGGCGTCGACCCGGCCGGTGAGCGTCAGCACCGCCTGGGCGGTGTACACGTCCACCGAGCTCGCCGCGAGGCGGGCGTGGAACAGCAGACCGGCCTGCAGCGCCGACAGTGGCCAGACGTCGGCCAGCGCCGGGAAGCGCCGCTCCCAGGTGTCGATATCCCGTTGCGTGCTGCGCACCAGCGTGAAGTCCGACGGAGTGTGCCCGCCCGCGCCCGCGGAATTGGCGTGGCGCGCCACCGCTTCCAGCGCGGCGGTCCACAGCTCGCCGAACTCGCGGACCTCGGCGGCCGACAGCAGGGTCGCCGGGTAGCCGATGTTGGCGGTCAGCTTGTCGCCGACCACGATCGCGTTGACGTCCAGCGGCGCCATCGCGGGCATGTCCGCGTCGTAGGCTCCGCCCAGCGCGCCGAGTTCCGGCGCGGGGATCCAGCCGAAGCCGCGCAGCGACTCCGGCACGTCACCCTCGGAGATCCGGCCGAGGTAGTTGAAGCTCACCTGGCCAGGCAGTTCGCGCGGCAGCTCGGCGGCGGTCTCGGCGTTCAGGTAGCGCAGCAAGCCGTAGCCGATGCCCTTGTCCGGCACCGAGAGCAACTGCTCCTTGACCGCCTTGACGGCCGCGCCCAGCGCGGGCCCGCCGGTGAACGCGGCGTCGACATCGATGCCCGCTAGGTCGAACCGGACCGGGTAGATCGCGGTGAACCAGCCGACGGTGCGTGACAGATCCGCGCCCGGCACCACGTCTTCCTCGCGGCCGTGACCCTCCAGGCGGATCAGCAGCGAATCCTCGCCCCGGGCGGCGATCCGTCGCGCCCGCCACTTCGCGGTGGCCAGCGCCAGCGCGGTGAGCAGGCCGTCGTTCACGCCGCCGTGGAACAGCGCCGGAACGGTGGTGAGCAGGGCCTTGGTGACCTCGGCGGACACCTCGACCTGAAGTTTCTCGATGACGCCGGAAGTGTCGAGGGCCGGGTCCATCGGACGTTCGGTCAGCAGCGGATCGGCCGCGGCGACCACCGAACGCCAGTAGTCCAGCTCGGCCACCCGCTCGGGGCTCGCCGCCTCGCGCTCCAGCGCATGCGCCCAGGCGCGCATCGACGTGGCCGGAGCGACCAGCTCGGGCGTCTGCCCCGCGGTGCGCTGGCCCCAGGCCGTCACGAAGTCCGGCACCAGGATGCGCCAGGAGACGCCGTCCACCACCAGGTGGTGGGCCACGACGATCAGGCGTCCGGCGCGTTCGGCGGAATCGGGTTCCAGCCAGACGAACCGGATGACCACGCCCGCGGCGGGATCGAGCCGGTCCAGCGACTCGTCCAGTGCGGACGAGGCGATCGCGACCAACTCGGCATCGGTGGCGTTCGCGGCGAACTCGGTGCGGTCGATCAGCGCGTCCACCTCGACGGTGCCCGGCGCGGCGGTCTCGACGACCCAGTCGTCGCCGTCGCGGCGCAGGCTCGCGCGCAGCATGTCGTGCCGATCGATGACCGCGGCGACCGTCGCGGCGATGCCCGCCCGGTCGATGCCGACCGGCAATTCCAGCGCCAGCGTCTGGTTGAACCGCCCGAACGAGCCGCGCCGCTCCGCCATGAACCGCACCACCGGCGTCAACGGCATCGCGCCGATGCCGCCGCCGGGCGGCTCGGCCAGGGTGGTGGCCGACGCCTCGGCCGCCTCGGTGGTCTCGGCGACGGATGCCAGCCCGGCCACGGTGCGCTGCTCGAAGACGTGCCGCGGGGTGAACACCACGCCGCGGGCCTTGGCCCGCGAGACCAGCTGGATGGAGACGATGCTGTCGCCGCCCAGCGCGAAGAAGGAGTCGTCCACGCCGACCCGCTCCACGCCGAGCACCTCGGCGAACACCTCGGCGATGGTCTGCTCGACCGGGGTGCGCGCCGCGCGGAACACGACCTCGGTCGCGAACACCGGCTCCGGCAGCGCCTTGCGGTCCAGCTTGCCCACCGGGGTGAGCGGCACGTGGTCGATCACCATGATCGACGAGGGCACCATGTAGGCGGGCAGGCGATCCTCGACGTGCGCGGTCAGCGCCGCCACGTCGATCGAGTGTCCCTGCGCGGCGACGACGTACGACACCAGCGACACCGCGCCCGCGGCGCTCTTGTGGCCGACGGTGACCGCGAAGTCGACGGTCTCGTGCGAGGCCAGCGCGGCGTCGATCTCGCCGAGCTCGATGCGGAAACCGCGCACCTTCACCTGGAAGTCGGAGCGGCCTACGTATTCGACGACGAGCGATTCGGCTCCTCCAGCGGGCGCGGAGCCCGCGGAGTGCCCGACCCGGGTCCAGCGGACGACGTCACCGGTGCGGTACATCCGCGCGCCCGGCACGTACGGGTTGGCGACGAACCGCTCCGCCGACAGCCCCGGCCGCGCGTGGTAGCCACGCGCCAGCTGGACGCCCGACAGATACAGCTCACCCGCTACACCCACCGGAACGGGCCGCAGCTGGGCGTCCAGGATCAGCGACTGCATGCCGCGGGTCGGGCCACCGATGGTGACCCGGTCGCCCGGCGCGAGCGCGTCGCTGATGTTGGTCATGATCGTGGTCTCGGTCGGGCCGTAGCCGTTGTGGAAGCGGCGACCCGAACCGTCGGGCGCCCCACCCCACTTGGCGACCAGATCGGCGGGCACTGCTTCACCACCGGCCACGATCACCCGCATGCCGGCCAGCGCGGCCGAATCCAGCGAGGCGAGCACCGACGGGGTGATGAACGCGTGGGTGACCCGCTCGGCGCGGATCAGCTCGGACAGCTCCTCGCCGCCGTAGACGCCGGGCGGGCAGACCACCAGGGCGCCGCCGCGGCCGATCGCCAGCAGGAATTCCAGAATCGAGGCGTCGAAGCTGGGCGAGGCGAAATGCAGTGCGCGCGTGTCGGAATCGACCGCGTAGCGGGCGTTCTGCTCGTCGCGGAAGTTGGCCAGACCGGCGTGGGTGACCACGACGCCCTTGGGCACACCGGTGGAACCGGAGGTGTAGATGACGTACGCGGGGTGCTCCGGCCGCACCGGACGCAGCCGATCGGCGTCGGTGATCGCGGCGTCGTCGAACCCGTCGAGATCCAGTTCGTCGAGCACCAGCCATTCGACCGACTCGGGCAGCTCGGCGCGCACAGCCGCCACGGTGAGACCGATCGGGGAGCCCGAATCGGTGACCATGTGCGCGATGCGGTCGGCCGGGTAGGCGGGGTCGATCGGCACGAACGCGCCGCCGGACTTGGACACCGCCCATTCGGCGAAGTACGACTCGTCCGAGCGCGGCAGGGCGACCGCCACCAGGTCCTCGGTGCCGATGCCGCGCTCGATCAGCAAGCGGGCCAGGCGGTTGGACCGCGCGTCCAGCTCGCCGTAGGACACACTTCTCCCCTGGAACACCACGGCGGGCGCCTCGGGATCGATGGCGGCGGCCTCGGCGATCAGGGCCGGCAGCGTCCGCGCGGGCGTGGCGGGCGCGCCGGTGCGCGCGACCAGGTCGGCCCGCTCGGCGGCGTCGAGGACGTCGATCGCGCCGACGGTGACCGACGCGTCGGCCGCCACCGCCGCGAGCACGCGTTCCCAGCGGTCCACGATGGCCGCCGCGGTGGACTCGTCGAACAGCTCGGTGGCGTAGGTGAGCGCCAAAGCCATGGCGCCGGAACCGGTGTCACCGCGCTCGGCGAGGGTGAACTGCAGGTCGAAGCGCGCGACGTTCTCTTCCAGGTCCAGCGCGGACACCGAAAGACCGGGCAGCTCCAGGGTGGTGCGCTCCAGGTTCTGGAACGCCAGCATCACCTGGAACAGCGGGTTGCGGGCCTGCGAGCGCTCCGGCGCGAGCAGTTCCACCAGCCGCTCGAACGGCACGTCGGCGTTGCCGTAGGCGTCCAGGTCGGTGCGGCGCACGCGGGCGAGCAAATCGGCGAACGACTCGCCGGGCTCGATGCCGGTCCGCAGTACCAGCGTGTTGACGAACATGCCGACCAGGTCGTCGAGCGCGGCCTCGCCACGGCCCGCGATCGGGGTGCCGACCGCGACGTCGTCGCTGCCGGACAACCGCGAAAGCAGCACCGCCAGCGCACCGTGCATCACCATGAACAGCGACGCACCGCGCTGCCGCGCGACCTCCTCCAGCGCGGCGACCAGGTCGCCGGACAGCTCGCGGTGCAGCGTCGCGCCGCGGTGCGAGGCGACGGCCGGACGCGGGCGGTCGGTCGGCAGGGCCAGCTCGTCGGGGACGTCGTCGAGCGCGCGCCGCCAGTACGCGACCTGCTTGGCCAGCAGCGAGTCCGGATCCTCCTCGGAACCGAGGATTTCGCGCTGCCACACCGCGAAGTCGGCGTACTGCACCGCCAGCGGCGCCCAGCCGGGTGCGCTACCGGTGCTGCGCGCGGTGTAGGCGGCCATCACGTCGCGGGTCAGGGGGCCCATCGAGAAACCGTCGGCCGCGATGTGGTGCACCACCACGACGAGCACGTGCTCGTCCGGCCCGGCCGCGTACAGCCGGGTGCGCAGCGGAACCTCTTCGGCCACATCGAATCCGGTGGTGACGAACTCGGTTACCGCCTCGATCAGCCGCGCCTGCTCCACCGCCACGGGGTGCAGATCCAGGACGATGTCCTCGGCGGGAACGATCACCTGGACCGGGGTGCCGCCGTGCTCGGGGTAGCGGGTGCGCAGCGATTCGTGCCTGCGCACTACGTCGGCGACCGCCAGGTGCAGCGCCTCGACGTCCAGCGCGCCGGTGAGCCGGATGGCGATCGGCAGGTTGTAGGCCGCCGAGGCGGTGTCGTACTTGTTCAGGAACCACATGCGCTGCTGCGCGAACGACAGCGGCACCAGTTCGCCTGCCGCGCGCTCGCGCGCGACCAGCCGCGCCCGGGCGGCGCCGTCGGCGTGCGATTCCACCCGCGCGGCAAGCGCTTCCACGGTGGAGGCCTCGAACAGCGTGCGCACGGCGACGGTCGTGCCGAGCGCCGCGCCGATGCGGGCGACCACCCTGGTGGCGATCAGCGAGTTGCCGCCCAGATCGAAGAAGTCGTCGTCCACGCCGACCCGCTCCAGGCCGAGCACATCGGCGAACACCGCCGCCACGGTCTCCTGCACCGGGGTGACCGGCGCGCGGAAGGCGCGCGAGGTCGCCGTCGGGGCGGGCAGCGCACGGCGGTCCAGCTTGCCGTTGACGGTCAGCGGGATCCACTCCAGCCGCACCACGGCCGAGGGCACCATGTAGGCGGGCAGCTGCTCGGCCGCCCCGTCGCGCACCGCGTCGAGCACCGGCTCGGCGCCCGGCTCGGACACCACGTAAGCGACGATCCGCTGATCGCCGGGCTGGTCCTCGCGCACGATAACGGTGGCCTGCGCGATACCGGGCTGGGCCAGGATCGCCGATTCGATCTCGCCGAGCTCGATGCGGAAGCCGCGCACCTTCACCTGGTCGTCGGCGCGGCCCAGGTACTCCAGCTCGCCGAACCGGTTCCAGCGCGCCAGGTCGCCGGAACGGTACAGTCGCCCGCCCGGCGCGTCGCCCATCGGATCGGCGACGAAGCGGGTCGCCGACAGGTCGGGACGGCCGAGGTAGCCGCGAGCCAGCTGCGGGCCCGCCACGTACATCTCGCCCGCGACGCCGACCGGCACCGGACGCAGCCGGTTGTCGAGCACGTATACCCGCAGGCCCGCGATGGCGCGGCCGACCACGCTGCCGGAGGCGGCGGCGATGGTCGCGGCGTCCAGCGCGCGGTAGGACACGTGCACCGTGGTCTCGGTGATGCCGTACATGTTGACCAGCAGCGGCCCGGCAGCGGACGCACCGGTGCCGTCGCCGTGGCGCGCGACCCAGTCCGACAGCCTGCGCAGTTCCAGCGCCTCCCCGCCGAACACCACGTAGCGCAGCGCCAGCGGCGCGGCGTCCGGCGCGGCGTTCCGGTCGGCCTCGGCCAGCTGGTAGAACGCGGACGGGGTCTGGTTGAGCACCGTGACGCGTTCGGCGCGCAGCAGTTCCAGGAACTGCTCCGGTGAGCGCGAGGTGTAGTAGTCGACCACCACGAGGGTGCCGCCGAACAGCAGCGGACCCCACAGCTCCCACACCGAGAAGTCGAACGCGTAGCTGTGGAACAGCGTCCAGGTGTCCTCGGGCCCGAAACCGAAGTCGCGGTCGGTGTTCGCGAACAAACGCACCACATTGCGGTGCGCGACCGCGACGCCCTTCGGGCGGCCGGTCGAGCCGGAGGTGTAGATCACGTACGCGACGTTGTCGGGGGTGAGCGCCGCGTTGCGGTCGGCGTCGGTGATCGGCGCGTCGTCGGCGTCCTCGACGTTGCCCGTCTCCACCGCGAATCCGTCCAGCACGACGGCGGGCAGCCCGGCGGGCACCTCGACCTGCACCGTGGAGTCGAGCACCACGCTGGTGGGCCGGGAATCGGCGAGCACGTAGGCGATGCGCTCGGCCGGGTAGGTCGGGTCGACCGGGACGTAACCCGCGCCGGTCTTCACCACGGCCAGCAGCGCGACCACGAGGTCCAGCGATCGCGGCAGGATCACCGCGACCAGGGTCTCCGGTCCCGCGCCGTCGCTGATCAGCCTGCGCGCGAGCACATTCGCGCGCCGGTCCAGCTCGGCGTAGGTCAGCGTCTCGACGCCGAAGCGGGCCGCGATCCGGTTCGGGTGCGCGGCGACGGCCGCGTCGAACAACCCGACCAGCGTGATGTCCGGGTCGGCGAACGCACCCGCGACGCTCTGGGCGCCGGAGGACACCCAGCGCTGCGACACGTCCAGCCGCTCGGCCTCGCCGAGCAGATCGATGTCGCCGATGGCGGCCCGCGGATCCTCGGCCACACCGCGCAGGATGCGCACGAAACGGTCGGCGAATGCGGCAACCGTCTCCGGGTCGAACAGTTCGGTGGCGTAGTTCCACGACAGCGTCAGCCCGCCCTCGGCGGACTCGCCGACGGTGAGCTGCACGTCGAATTTCGCGGTGCCGGGGTCGAATTCGACGGCGGCGACGTCGAGGCCGCCGGGCAGCGCGACGGTGCCGAGATCGGCCGCCGAGGCGGCCTCGAAGGTCAGCGCCACCTGGAACAGCGGGTGGTGCGCCTGCGAGCGCACCGGGCTGAGCACATCGACCAGCCGCTCGAACGGCACGTCGGCGTTGGCGAAGGCGGCCAGATCGGTGCGGCGCACCTGGTCGAGCAGCTCGTCGAAGCGAGCGCCCGGATCGACTTCGGTGCGCAGCACCAGCGTGTTGACGAACATGCCGACGACGTCGTCGAGCACGCGTTCGCCGCGGCCCGCGATCGGGGTGCCGATCGCTACATCGGTGCTGCCCGACAGCCGGCCGGCCCACACCGCCAGCGCGGCGTGCACCACCATGAACAGCGTCACGCCACGGGCGCGCGCCAGCTCCGACAGCGCTTCGTGCACCTGCGCGTCGACCGAGAAATCGTGCGTGCCACCGGCATTGGAGGCGCTCTCCGGCCTCGGCCGGTCGGCGGGCAGTTCGATCTGGTCGGGCAGGTCGCGCAGTTGTTCGGTCCAGTAGGCGATCTGCCGGGCCGCGACGGAATCCGCGTCGTCCTCGGCGCCGAGCACGTCACGCTGCCACAGCGCGTAGTCGGCGTACTGCACCTCCAGCGGGGCCCAGGACGGCACCTCGCCGCGGGCGCGTTCGGTGTAGGCGAGCACGACATCGCGCAGCAGCGGCCGCAGCGAGAAGCCGTCCGCGCTGATGTGGTGCATGACCAGCACCGCCACGTGGTCGGTCGCCGACAGCGCGAGCAGGCTCGCCCGGAACCCGATCTCGGCGGTCACGTCGAAACCGGCGCTCGCCAGCTCGACGATCCGCGCGGGCAGCTCGTCCGCCCCGACGGGTTCGGCGACCAGGTCGAAGGCGACCTCGCTCACCGGCAGGACACGCTGGTAGCCGGTGCCCTCCACCTCGGGGTAGATCGTGCGCAGCGCCTCGTGCCGCGCGAGCACGTCGCGGATGGCCGCGCCGAGCGCGGCGACGTCCAGCTCGCCGGTCAGCCGCAGCGCGACCGGGATGTTGTTCACCGCGGTGCGGTTGTCGAACCGGTTGAGGAACCACATCCGCTGCTGGGCGAGCGAGAGCGGCACCAGCTCGGGGCGCTCCCGCGCGACCAGCGGCGTCCGGCCGCCCTCTCCGGCGGCCGATTCCACCTTCGCCGCCAGCGCGACCACGGTGGACGCCTCGAACAGCGCGCGCACCGGAACCTGCGTGTTCAGCGCCTCGCCGAGCCGCGCCGCCACCTGCGTGGCGACCAGCGAGTTGCCGCCCAGTTCGAAGAAGTCGTCGTCCAGGCCGACCCGCTCCACGCCGAGCACCTCGGCGAAGGTCTCGGCCACGATCTCCTGCACCGGCGTCGCGGGGGCGCGGAACACCTTGGCCTCGAAGACCGGGTCCGGCAGCGCCTTGCGGTCCAGCTTGCCGGAGGCGTTCAGCGGGAACTCGTCGAGCACCACGTAGGCCGCGGGCACCATGTACCCGGGCAGCCGCGCGCCGAGCTCGGCCTTGACCGACTCGACGTCCACCACCCGGTCCGGGTCCGTCACCAGGTACGCGACCAGCTGGTCACCGGTCCGCTCATCGGTGCGCACCACGACCACCGCCTGCGCGACCGACCGCAGCGCGGTCAGCGCCGACTCGATCTCGCCGAGTTCGATGCGCAGACCACGCACCTTCACCTGGAAGTCGGTGCGGCCCAAGTACTCCAGCTCACCGTCTTCGGTCCAGGCCACCAGGTCGCCGGTGCGGTACATCCGGTCGGCGTCGCCGAACGGATTGGCCACGAAACGCTCGGTGGTCAGATCGGGGCGGCCCACATAGCCGTGCGCCAGCTGCGCGCCCGCGAGGTACAACTCACCGGGCACGCCCACCGGAACCGGCCGCAGCCGCGAATCCAGCACGTACACCTGCGTGTTGAACACCGGAGCGCCGATCGGCACCGACACCGTGTCGTCCTCGGTCACCTCGTGGAAGGTGACGTCGACCGCGGCCTCGGTCGGACCGTACAGATTGTGCAGCCGCGCGCCGGTCAGCTCGCGCAACTTCTGCGCGGTCACCGCGGGCAGCGCCTCACCGGAGGCGAACACGTTACGCAGGCTGACGCATTCGGCCGCGCGTTCCTCGGCCACGAACACCGACAGCATCGACGGCACGAAGTGCGCCGTGGTGACCTGCTCGCCGACGATCAGCCGCGCCAGGTAAGCGGGATCGCGATGACCGTCCGGCTTCGCCACCACCAACCGGGCGCCGACCTGCAACGGCCAGAAGAACTCCCATACCGACACGTCGAAGGTCGCGGGAGTCTTCTGCAACACCACGTCGTCGGCCGCCAACCCGTACTCGGCGTGCATCCAGACCAGGCGGTTGACGATCGCGGCGTGCGAGACCGCCACGCCCTTCGGGCGGCCGGTCGAACCGGAAGTGAAGATCACGTACGCGGTGTTGGCCGGACGCAGCGGCTTGTGCCGGTCGGCGTCGGTCAGCGGGCCGTCGGCGAACTCCGACAGGTCGAGCTGATCGATACGCACCTGCCTGGAGACGGTGGTCTCCAGGTCGGAGCCGGAGGTCAGCACGCACACCGGGCGCGCGGTCTCGAGGATGTAGTCGATGCGCTCGGCCGGATGGTCCGGATCCAGCGGCACGTACGCACCGCCCGCGGCGTTCACCGCGTACATGCCGACCACCAGGTCGATCGAGCGGCGCATGCCCAACGCAACATACGATTCCGGCCCGACGCCGTTGACCTTGAGCCAGCGCGCCAACCGGTGCACCCTGGCGGCGAACTCGGCGTAGGACAGACTCGTCCCCTCGAACGTCACCGCGGGACTGTCCGGGGTGCGCGCGACCTGCGCCTCGAACAGCGAGACCAGCGTCGCCGCGGCGTCGCCGACCGGCGAGGTGAGCGCGGCGTCGACCGGGAACTCGGTGGCGTTCCACCGCTCGACGACCAAGGACCGCTCGGCGTCCTCCAGCAGATCGATGTCGCCGACGGTGATCGACGGCTCCGCGGCGACCCCGCGCAGCACACGCACGAAACGCTCGGCGAAGGTACCGGCGAACACGCCGTCGAACAGGTCGGTGGCGTAGACGAGTTCGGCGTCCATCGCCGCTTCGCCGCCGGGGACCTCGCTGAGCGTGAGCTGGAGGTCGAACTTCGCCGTCGGCTGGTCGATACCCAGCTCGGAGACGGTGAGCCCGGGCAGCTCCAGCGCGGTGCGGCCGAGGTTCTGGAACGACAGCATCACCTGGAACAGCGGGTGGCGCGCCTGGGACCGGGCCGGGTTGAGCACCTCGACCAGCCGCTCGAACGGCACGTCGGCGTGCGCGAACGCCTGCAGGTCGCGCTCGCGGACCCGGGCGAGCAGGCCGGCGAACGACTCGGCGGTGTCCACTCGAGCGCGCAGCACCAGGGTGTTGACGAACATGCCGACCAGATCGTCGAGCGCCTGCTCACCGCGACCGGCGACCGGGATGCCGACGGCGATGTCGTCGGAGCCGCTCAACCGTGCGAGCAGGGCGGCGAAGGCGCTGTGCACCACCATGAACAGCGTGCCGCCGTGCGTCTGCGCGACCCGGTTCAGGTCCTCGATGAGATCGCCCGGCACGCGGAACCGGTAGGTGCCCGCGCCGTAGGAGGCGACGGCGGGCCGCGGACGGCCGGCCAGGCGCAGTTCGTCGGGCAGACCGGCCAGCGCATCGCGCCAGTAGTCGAGCTGCTCGGAGATCAGCGACGTCGGGTCGTCCTCGGAGCCCAGCGTGTCGCGCTGCCACAGCGCGAAGTCCACGTACTGGACCGCCAGCGGCGGCCAGCCCGGCTGGGCCGCGGAGGTACGCGCCACGTAGGCGGTCATCAGGTCGCGCACCAGCGGCCGCATGGAGAAGCCGTCGGCCGCGATGTGGTGCACCACGACGACCAGGACGTAGTCGTCCGGACCGAGCCGGTAGGCGCGCAGGCGCACCGGCGGCTGGCTGGTCACGTCGAAGCCGCGCTCGACGAATTCGTAGAGCACGCCGAGCAACTGCCCCTCGGCCACCTCGACCACGTCCAGCTCGGGGATGGCCCTGGCGGCGTTGAGCACCCGCTGGTAGGCCACGCCGTCACGCGACGGGTAGATCGTGCGCAGCGATTCGTGCCGCGCGACCACGTCGGCGATGGCGCCGCGCAGCGCGTCCAGGTCCAGCGCGCCTTCCAGCCGCACCGCGGCCGGGATGTTGTACGTGGCGGAGGCTGCGCCCGATGCGGTCGCTCCGCTCCCGAGGTCGAAGCGATTGAGGAACCACATGCGCTGCTGCGCGAGCGACAGCGGCGGGTGCTCGGGACGCACCTGTGCCGTGAGCGCCTGGCGCGCACCGCTTCCGGCGTGCGACTCGACCCGGGCGGCCAGCGTGGCCACGGTCGGAGCCTCGAACAGCACGCGCACGCCGACCTCGGTGTTCAGCGCCGCGCTGAGGCGGGCGACCACCTGGGTGGCCACCAGCGAGTTGCCGCCGAGTTCGAAGAAGTCGTCGTCCACGCCGACGCGCGGCACGCCGAGCAGGTCGGCGAAGATCTCCGCGACGATCTCCTCGATCGGCGTCGACGGCGCGCGGAAGATCCTGGCCTCGAACACCGGGGCGGGCAGCGCCCGGCGATCCAGCTTGCCGGAGGCGTTGACCGGGAAGGCGTCCAGTACGACCAGCGCGGCCGGGATCATGTAGCCCGGCAGTGCCGTGGCGAGCGCGGCCTTCACCTCGTCGATGTCGACGGCCACATACGGTTCGCACACCAGGTAGCCCACCAGCTGATCGCCGGCGTGCGCGTCGGAGCGCAGCACGACCACCGACTGCACGACCCCGGGCTGCGCCAGCAGCGCGGCCTCGATCTCGCCCAGCTCGATGCGCAGGCCGCGCAGCTTCACCTGGAAGTCGGTGCGGCCGAGATACTCGAGCTCACCGGCAGTGCCTGATCCGGCGCTCGCGCCGGTGGTCCAGGCCACCAGGTCGCCGGTGCGGTACATCCGGTCGCCCGGGGCGCCGTAGGGGTTGGCCACGAACCGGTCGGCGGTCAGGTCGGAGCGACCCAGGTAGCCGAGCGCCAGCTGCTCACCCGCGAGATACAGTTCGCCCGCGACACCCGGCGCGACCGGGTGCAGGCGGCTGTCGAGCACGAAGACGCGGGTGTTCCACACCGGGCGTCCGATCGGCACCGACACCGTGTCGGCCTCGGTCGCCTCGTGGTAGGTCACGTCGACGGCGGCCTCGGTCGGGCCGTACAGGTTGTGCAGCCTGGCGCCGGTCAGCTCGCGCAAACGCTGTGCGGTCTGCGCGGGCAGCGCCTCACCGGAGGCGAAGACCTGCCGCAGCCGCGGCACGGGCAGCCCGTCGCCGTTCTCGTTGCCCAGCGTGGAGACGAAGACCGAGAGCATCGACGGCACGAAATGCGCCGTGGTGATCTGCTCGTCGGCGATGATCCGGGACAGGTACACCGGGTCGCGATGCCCGTCCGGCTTCGCGACTACCAGCTTGGCCCCGGTCTGCAACGGCCAGAAGAACTCCCACACCGACACGTCGAAGGTGGCGGGCGTCTTCTGCAGCACCGCGTCCTCGCGGCCGATCGGGTACTCGTGCTGCATCCAGAGCAGCCGGTTGACGATCGCGGCGTGGCTGACCGCCACACCCTTCGGGCGACCGGTCGAACCGGAAGTGAAGATCACGTACGCGGTGTTCTCCGGCCGCAGCGGACGCGTGCGCTCGGCGTCGGTGATCGGCGCGCCGCTGGTCGCGGCGAAACCGGGCACGCCCTCGATGCCCTCCACCGACAGCGCCGTGACCTCCGGCTGCGGGTCCAGGCCGAAGCCGTCCGCCGAGCGGTAGAGGATCATCCGCGGACGCGCGGTCTCGATGATGTAGTTGACCCGGTCGGCGGGCTGGTCCGGATCCAGCGGCAGGTAGGCCGCGCCGGTCTGCACCACCGCGTACATCGCGACGACCAGTTCGGTGGAACGCCGCAGCGCCAGCGCCACCAGCGATTCCGGGCCGACGCCCGCGCCGATCAGCTGCCGGGCGATGCGGTTGGCCCGTTCCTGGAACTGGCGGTAGGTCAGCCGCTCGCCTTCGAAGTCCAGCGCGATCGCGTCGGGCGTGGCCGCCGCCTGCGCGTCGAACAGCGAGACCAGCGTCGCGTGCTGGTCCACCGGGTGCCCGGTGTCGTTCCAATCGACCAGCACCCGCGCGCGTTCCTCGGACGCGAGCAGATCGATGTCGCCGATCGGCACGTCCGGGTCGGCGGTCACGGCCGCGAGGATGCGGTCCAGGCGGCGGGCGAACGCCGCGACGGTCGGCTCGTCGAAAAGGTCCAGCGCGTAGGAGAACTCGGCCGACATGCCCGCCGAGTCGCCCTGTTCGTCCTGGGTCTCCGAGAGGGTCAGCTGCAGGTCGAACTTGGCCAGCCGGGCGTCGTAGTCGATGCCGTTGACCGAGAGACCGGGCAGCTCCAGATTGGCCTGCCGGGTGTTCTGGAAGGTCAGCATCACCTGGAACAGCGGGTGACGCGCCTGCGAACGGGCCGGGTTGAGCACCTCGACCAGCCGCTCGAACGGCACGTCGGCGTGCGCGAACGCGTGCAGGTCGGTCTCGCGCGCATGGGCGAGCAGATCGGCGAAACTCGTCGCGCCGTCCACCTCGGTGCGCAGTACGAGCGTGTTGACGAACATGCCGATCAGGTCGTCCAGCGCGGCCTCGCCGCGACCGGCGACCGGGGTGCCGATCGCGATGTCGCTGGTGCCGCTGGCCCGGGCCAGCAACACCGCCAGCGCGCTGTGCAGCACCATGAACAACGACGCGTTGTGCCTGCGGCCCAGCTCGATCAGGGCGCGCTGGGTCTCGCCGGAGATCACGAACGGGTAGGTGCCGCCGCGGTAGGAGGCGACGGCCGGGCGCGGCCGGTCCGAGGGCAGCACGAGCTCGTCGGGCAGATCGGCCAGTTCGCGCGTCCAGTAGCGGATCTGGTTGGAGATCAGCGAACTCGGGTCGTCCTCGGAACCGAGCACCTCGCGCTGCCACAGCGCGTAGTCGGCGTACTGCACCGGCAGCGCCGACCAGGCCGGCGCCTCCCACGACGTGCGGGCGGCGTAGGCCACCATGACGTCGCGGGCCAGCGGGCCCATCGACCAGCCGTCGGCCGAGATGTGGTGCACCACCATGCCGAGCACGTACTCGGTCTCGCTGATCTCGAACAGCCGGGCGTGCAACGGCACTTCGCTGGTCACGTCGAACGCCATCGAGGCCAGCTCGACCAAGTGGTCGATCAGATTGTGCTCGGTCACCGGCACCGGGGTCAGGTCCGGCACGATCTGCGCGGCGTCCAGCACCACCTGCACCGGGCCGGATTTGGTCTCCGGGAACACCGTTCGCAGCGACTCGTGCCGGTCGATCACGTCGATGACCGCCACCTGCAACGCGGCGATGTCCAGATCCCCGGACAGCCGGATCGCGACCGGGATGTTGTTGACCGCCGAGGAGGTGTCGAACCGGTTCAGGAACCACATGCGCTGCTGTGCCAGCGACAACGGCACCTGCTCCGGACGGTTCCGCGCGACCAGCGCCTTGCGCGCGCCGTCACCGGCGTGCGACTCCACCCGCGCGGCCAGCGCCGCGACGGTGGACGCCTCGAACAGCATGCGCACGGGCACCCTGGTGTCCAGCGCGATGCCGAGGCGGGAGGCGACCTGGGTGGCGATCAGCGAGTTGCCGCCGAGCTCGAAGAAGTCGTCGTCCACGCCGACGCGGGAGATGCCGAGCACCTCACCGAAGATCTGCGCGACGATCTCCTCGATAGGCGTTGTCGGAGCGCGGAATTCGCGCACCTCGAACACCGGGGCGGGCAGCGCCTTGCGGTCCAGCTTGCCGGAGGCGTTCAGCGGGAACGCCTCCAGCACCACGATCGCCGAGGGCACCATGTACGCGGGCAGCGTGCGGTGCAGGGCGTTCTTGATGTTGTCGATGTCGACCGGGCCGCCGGTGCTGACCACGTAGCCGACCAGCTGGTCGCCCGCGACGGTGTCCATCACCAGCACCACGGCCTGGGTGACGGCCGGGTGGTCCAGCAGCGCGGTCTCGATCTCGCCGAGCTCGATGCGCTGGCCGCGGAACTTCACCTGGAAGTCGGTGCGGCCGATGTACTCCAGCACGCCCGCGCTGCCCACCTCGGGATCACGCGGCTGCACCCAGCGCACCAGGTCGCCGGTGCGGTACAGACGGGAGCCGGGCGCGCCGAACGGGTCGGCGACGAAGCGTTCGGCGGACAGATCGGGGCGGCCGTGGTAGCCGCGGGCGGTCTGCACGCCGCCGAGGTACAGCTCGCCGGGCACACCGACCGGAACGGGCGCGAGGCCCTCGTCCAGCACATAGGTCTGCGCGTTCCACACCGGGCGGCCGATCGGCACCGACGTGGGCGCGACCTCGTTGAGGTGCCAGGCGGTGGCGTGCACGGTGAACTCGGTCGGGCCGTACAGGTTGTGCACCGCGGCGGTGGAGAACTGCCGGAACGCGGTGACGGTCGCGGGCGGCAGCGCCTCACCGGCGACGAGAACCGCTCGCAGCGAAGCGCATTCGGCCGTGGACGCGGCACCGGCGAACACCGAGAGCATGGACGGCACGAACGAGGTCATGGTGACCCGGTGCCGTCCGATGATCTCCGACAGGTAGATCGGATCGCGGTGGCCGTCGGGCGCGGCGATCAGCATGCGGGCGCCGACGGCCAGCGTGCCGAACAACTCCCACACCGACACGTCGAAGGTGACCGGCGTCTTCTGCAGGATCACATCGGCGGGGCCGATCCGGTATTCGCCGGTGATCCAGGCGATCTGGTTGACCACCGACGCGTGGCTGACCGCGACGCCCTTGGGGCGGCCGGTGGAGCCGGAGGTGTACAGCACGTACGCGGTGTTGGTGGCACGCAGCGGCGCTCGGCGCTCGGCGTCGGTGACGGGTCCGTCGCCGAATTCGCTCAGGTCGAGCGTGTCCAGCGTCAGCACCGGGATGCCCGCGGCGGTGACGTTGTCGGCGGCGGTGGTGAGCACGCACACCGGCGAAGAGCTGTCGAGCACGTATTCGGTGCGCTCGGCCGGGTGGTCGGGATCGATCGGCACGTAGCCGCCGCCCGCGGTCAGCGTGGCGTAGATCGCCACCAGCATGTCCACCGACCGGCGGATACCGACGGCGACCAGTGTTTCCGGGCCCACGCCCTCGTCGATCAGCTTGCGCGCCAGGCGATTGACCCGGGCGGCGAACTCGGCGTAGGTGAGCTCGACCGGCAGGCCGAATTCGTCCGCGCCGCGCGAGCCGCCGTCGAACACGACGGCGGGGTCGTCGGGCCTGCCCCGCACCTGCTCGGAGAACAGCTCGAGCACGGTGGTGGCGGGCACGTCGTGACCGGTGTGGTTCCACTCGGTCAGCACCCGCGCGCGCTCGGCGTCATCGAGGATCTCGATGTCGCGCACGGCGGTTTCCGGCGCGGCGACGGCCGCTTCCAGCACGCGCTGGTAGCGGCGGCCGAACTCGGCGACGGTCGGCGCGTCGAACAGGTCGGTGGCGAAGGAGATGACCGCGCCCATGCCCGCGGGCTCGCCGTCGGCGCCCCGCTCCTCGGTGACCGTCCACTGTAGGTCGAACTTGGCGATGTCGACCTCGAGTTCGTCGGCGGTAACCGAGAGGCCGGGCAGTTCCAGTGTCGCGTGCGACATCTCCTGGAACGACAGCATCACCTGGAACAGCGGGTGGCGCGCCTGCGAGCGGGTCGGGTTGAGCACCTCGACCAGGCGCTCGAAGGGCACGTCCGCGAACGCGAACGCGGCGAGGTCGGTTTCCCTGGTGCGGCCGAGGAATTCGGCGAACGGCTCGCTGCCGTCCACCTCCGAACGCAGCACGAGGGTGTTGACGAACATGCCGATCAGGTCGTCGAGGGCCTGCTCGCCACGTCCGGCGACCGGAGTGCCGATCGCGATGTCGCTGGTGCCGGACAACCGGGCCAGCAGCACGGCCAGCGAGGCGTGCATGACCATGAACAGGCTGACGCCTTGGGCGCGGGCCAGCGCGACCAGACGCCGGTGCAACTCGACGTCGATGTCGAAGCTCACCCGGCTGCCGTGGAAGCTCTGCACCGGCGGGCGCGGGCGGTCCGCGGGCAGGTCGAGCTGATCCGGCAGACCCGCGAGAGCCCTGCGCCAGTACGCGATCTCGCGCGCCGCCATGGACGCGGGATCGGATTCCGCGCCGAGCAGTTCCCGCTGCCAGACGCTGAAGTCCTGGTACTGCACCGGCAGCGGCACCCAGCTCGGCGCCTCGCCCGCGGTGCGCGACAGGTAGGCCGCGGCCACGTCACGGGCCAACGGGCCGAAGGAGAAGCCGTCGGCGGCGATGTGATGCACGACGAACGCCACCGCGTAGTCGGCGACGCCGTTGCCGCGCCCGCCGGTGACCGCGAACACCCGCACCCGGATCGGCAGTTCCCGCGAGACGTCGAAGCCGCGCGCGGCGAACTCGGCCAGCGCGCCGTGCAATTCGGCCTCGTCGATCGGCTGCACCTCGATGCCGAGATCGACCTGGTCGACCGGAAGCACCTGCTGGTAACCGCCGTCGCCGGACTCGGGGAAGATCGTGCGCAGCGACTGCTGCCGCTGCACCACGTCCAGCAGCGCCGACTGCAACGCCGCCAGGTCCACCTGGCCGCGCAACCGCACCACGAACGGCAGGTTGTAGGTCGGCACGGTGGGGTCGAACTGGTTGATGAACCACATGCGCTGCTGCGCCAGCGACAACGGCACCCGCTCGGGGAGCTGCTGGGCCACCAGCGGCGGACGCGATTCGCCTACGGGAGCGGCGTTCTCCGCACGCGCCGCGATACCGGCGACGGTCGGGGTCTCGAACAGCGCGCGCACCCCGATCTGGGTGCCGAACGCGGCGCCGATGCGCGCCACCACCTGGGTGGCGACCAGCGAGTTGCCGCCCAGATCGAAGAAGTTGTCGTCGATGCCGATGCGCTCCTGGCTGAGCACGTCGGCGAAGATGCCCGCCACGATCTGCTCGGCCTGGGTGCGCGGGGCACGGAAATCACCGGCGTCGGCGCTGAACACCGGCTCCGGCAGGGCCTTGCGGTCCAGCTTGCCGCTGGTGTTGAGCGGGAAGGCGTCCAGCACCATGATCGACGCGGGCACCATGTAGCTGGGCAGCTTCTCGGCGGCGAACCTGGTCAGCTCCACCGGTTCAACGGTGTGGCCGGGCGCGGGGACGACGTAGGCCACCAACTGCTGGCCGGTGGCGGTGTCCACCACCAGCACCACGGCCTGGCTGACCGCGGGATGGGCGAGCAGATCGGTCTCGATCTCGCCCAGCTCGATGCGCTGGCCGCGGAACTTCACCTGGAAGTCGGTGCGGCCGATGTATTCCAGCGTGCCCGCGTCGTTCCAGCGCACCAGGTCGCCGGTGCGGTACATCCGCGCTCCGGCTTCGACCCCGGACCCGCCCCCCGCCAGCGGATTGGCGACGAAGCGGTCCGACGTCAGGTCGGGACGGCCGCGGTAGCCGCGGGCGAGCTGGCGCCCGCCGAGGTACAGCTCGCCCGGCGCGCCGATCGCGGCCGGGCGCAGCCGCGAATCCAGCACGTACACCTGGACGTTCCACTCCGGGATACCGATCGGGACGGTCACCGTGTCGGCGGCCGTCGCCTCCCAGTAGGTCACCGAGACCGCGGCCTCGGTGGGGCCGTACAGGTTGTGCAGCCCCGCGTCGGTGAGCGCGCGGAAACCCGCGGCGGTCTCCGGCGGCAAGGCTTCGCCGATCACGAAAACCGCGCGCAGCGTGGCGCACTGGGCCTGCGTGGCGTGCGCGACGAATACCGTGAGCATGGACGGGACGAAGTCGGTCACGGTGACTCCGTGCCGGGAAATCATCTCCGCCACGTACAGCGGGTCGCGATGCCCGTCCGGCGACGCGATGACCAGCTTCGCGCCCACCAGCAGCGGCAGGAAGTAGCCCCACAGCGACACGTCGAACGTGGTCGCGGTCTTCTGCAGGTACACGTCCGCCGCGGTCAGCCGGTACTCGTCGAGCATCCACAGCTGCTGGTTGACGATCGCGTGATGGGTGACCGCCACGCCCTTGGGGCGACCGGTCGAACCCGAGGTGTAGATGACGTAGGCGGTGTTGTCCGGCCGCAGCGGCGCGAGGCGGTCGGCGTCGGTGACCGGGTCCGGCGCGTACGCCGAGGTGTCCAGAGTGTCGATCTCGACCCGGCGCACCGACTCCGGCAGTTCCAGCTCGTCGGCCGAGTGCGTCAGCACACACACCGGCGCGGCGCTGTCGAGGATATAGGCGGTGCGTTCGGCCGGGTGATCCGGATCGATCGGCACGTACGCGCCACCGGCCTTCAGCACCGCGTGCATGCCGATCACCAGCTCCAGCGAGCGGCGCATGCCCAGCGCGACCAGCGACTCCGGGCCGACGCCGTCGGCGATCAGGAAGCGGGCCAGCCGGTTGACCCGCGCGTCGAACTCCGCGTAGGTCAGCGTCGCGCCCTCGAAGTCGAGCGCGGTGTTGTCCGGGGTCAGCGGGATCTGCGCGTCCAGCAGGGCCGCCAGCGTGGTCTCCGGGACGTCCTGCTCGGAGTCGTTCCACTCCAGCAGCGTCCGCTCGCGTTCACCGGCGGTGGTGACCGGCAGGCTCCACACCTGCTCGTCCACGTCCGCCGTGAGGAACCGGTCGAAGAACTCGAGGAAGCGGCCGTGGTGACGGCGCGCCTCGTCCTCGGTGTAGAGGTTGGGGTTGGTCTCGAAGTCGATGTGCGAGCGGGTGCCCGCGACCGACTGGTAGAAGTTGACGCCCAGATCCTCGATGCTGCCGGTGGACAGCACGTGCATCTGACCCACGACCGATCCGAGCGCGATCTCGTCGTGGAACAGCATGATGTTGACCCACGGCCCGAAGAACTCGGTGGTCACCACGCCGTCACCGGCCGCGTCGCGGCGGATGTCCTCGTGCCGGTAACGCTGGTGGCGCAGCGCGCCGGAGACCTCGACCTGGACCTGCTTGAGCAGCTCGGACACCGTGGTGCCGTGGCCGACGTGCAGCCGCAGCGGCACGATGTTCGACGACACACCGCCGGAGCGGCGCATCGCGGCGGTGGTGCGCGCGGTCACCGGCAGGCTGAGGATGACGTCCTCGACGCCGTTCCACTGCGCCAGGTACGCGGCGAAACCGGCCAGCAGCAGACCGGCGGGCGACGAATCGTGCCGCGCGACCGCCGCTTCCAGCTGCGCGTTCTGCTCGTCCGACAACGCGGCGCTGGCGATCCCGTTGATCGCGGCCGGCGGCGCGGAACGGCCGGTCAGGCTGGTGCCTTCCTCCAGCCCGGCCACCCGCTGGGCCCAGTACTCCTTGTCGGAGGCGAAGCGGGTGCTGTCCCGGTAGGCGATCTCCTGCTCGTAGAGCGTGGGCAGATCGGTCGCTTTGGACGGCGCGGGTTCGGCGCCGGTGGCATAGGCGGTGTACAGCTCGGCGATCCGGTTGACGTTCGTCATGGCGCCGAAGCCGTCGAGCGCGATGTGGTGCGAGCGGGAGTACCAGTACCAGCGATCGTCGGCCAGGCGCAGCGCGGCGGCCTTGATCAGGCGGTCCGTGGTCAGGTCCAGCGGGCGGCTGTACTCGGCGCGCATCCAGGCCAGCGCGGCGGCTTCCGGGTCGTCCTCGTCGCGCAGGTCGACGTACTCGACCCGGTCGTAGTCGGCGATCGAGTGGTCGACGAACTGCAACGGCTCGCCGTCGCGCTCGACGATGCGCAGGAAGCCGGAGCCGAGCTCATGCGAGGCATCGATGCTGGCCCGGTTGAGCAGCTCGACGTCCAGCTCGCCGCGCAGGTCGACGTACTGCGCGATGTTGACCGGCACCTGCGGGTCCACGTGCTGCGCGTACCAGATGCCCAGCTGAGCAGGTGACAACGGGAAGGCGCCGGACAGGCCGGGTTCTACCCCGGAACCAGCGTGTGCCCGTTCGCCACCAGTTTCGCCGTTTCCGCCGAAATCCAGCCGGTCCAACCGTAACCTCGCTTCCGGAACACCACGCAAGCGCTCCCCGACCACACCCGGAGGGGACGCGCACCTATCCGAGCGTGGCGCCTGCGTCTCCAGGTTGAGTTCTCACATCAAATCAGGCAAAAAATGTTCATTTGAACTATCTGTCCAACAGGCCGGGCTTGTTACATGGGCTCGACCGTGCCCAGAACCCACCGACCGGCTCCGCCGGGACCTTCTTTGCGAATCACCGGATCAATCTACCGTCGCCCCCGGCACCCGACCAACCAGCCTTCATAGCTGTCGAGCATTACCGCTGGCAGATGCGCCGCAACGGGTTTGCCAGACGGATGTTGCGGTTCTCACATGCGTCACGGATGCACCATCCGGCACTTTCGCGCCGACGAAGGCGGGTGCCTACGGCAGCTGCCGTCACCGAACGAGCACCGCGACCAAGATCACCGCGGCGCCATTGGCTCCCCGCCCGCGCTCGCCGCGACCGCTGACCGACAGACAGCGGGTCACAGTCCGCTATTCACGCGACCCACCTGCCGATCCACGCACGCGTACAGGGTCGTAGAGGTGGGATTCCACGCACGACACAGCGGGCGTGAGCGCGCGGCCCACCAGGATGACCGCCGCTTGCCGCAGTCCGGCGGCCTCGACCTGGTCGGCGATGTCGGCCAAAGTTCCGCGCAGGATCAGCTGCTCGGGCTGGCTGGCGCGGTAGACGACGGCGACCGGGCAGTCCGGGCCGTAGTCGGCGCTCAGTTCGGCGGCCAGGGCGCGGACGCGGGTGATGGCCAAGTGCAGCGCGAGCGTGGCGCCGGTGGCGGCGAAGTTCGCCAGCGCTTCGGACTCGGGCATCGCGGTGGAGCGGGCCTGGGTGCGGGTCAGCACCACGGACTGCACCAGTTCAGGCACCGTCAGCTCCGCGCCGAGCACCGCCGCCGCGGCGGCATAGGCGGGCACGCCCGGCGTGACATCCCACGGCACCCCGTGCGCGTCGAGCCTGCGGGTCTGCTCGGTCAGCGCCGAGTACAGCGACGGATCGCCCGAGCACAAGCGGGCCACGTCCTGGCCCGCGCGGTCCGCGCGCACCAAGCGCTCGACGATCTGATCGAGGTCCAGGTGCTGGGTGTCGACCAACTCCGCGTCCGGCGCGCAGTACGCCAGCACGCCCGAATCCAGATAGGTCCCCGCGTACAGGCACACCGGCGACGCGCGCAGCAACTCGACCGCGCGCACCGTCAGCAGATCGGCCGCGCCCGGCCCGGCCCCGATGAAGTGCACGGTCATGCGCGCGAGTGTATTGACCGCCGCACATCGCCCACCCGGCGACCGACACCGAGCACGGCACAGGGTTCATCGCGGCACGGGTGCTGTTCACTCGATACCCCTGCCCGCCGGACAGCTGTGCGAGACGTTCGGAACGGCGACGCCCGACCGGCCGCTCAGGCGGTGGCGTCGAAGTGGGCGATCACCTTGTCGGGCCGGAGTCGGACGACGAATTCGCCGGGGACGCCGTTGCGCTTGCCGAATTCCTCGGCGCGGTCCGCGCCCATGTACCGCCCGCCGATCTCGGTGGCGGTGCGCAGCAGTTCGTCAGGGTCTTCCGAGAGCGTGACCGTGCCCCGCAGCTGGACCGACCCATACGGCGGCTCCTCCAGGTCCACACACACCGCGATACGTCCGTCCCTGGTGAATGCCTTGCCCTTCGCGGTGGACTTGCCGGTGTTGAAGACCAGCTCGTCGCCCTCGACGACGAACCACACCGGCGTCACCATCGGCCTGCCGTCGGCGGTCACGAACGCCACCTTGCCGGTACGGGTGCCGTGGGAGAGGAACTCGCGGATTTCGGGATCGGAGAGAGAGGCCATCCGCTCACCCTAGGTCGCGACCGGGCGGCGTCACAGCATGCCGCGCTCGCGTGCCCGCGCCACGGCGGAGGTGCGCGAGCGCACGCCGAGTTTGCCGTAGATGTGCACCAGGTGGGATTTGACGGTGGTCTCGCTGAGGAACAGCTGCTTGGCGATCTCGCGGTTGGACCGGCCGTCGGAGACCAGCCGCAACACCTCGATCTCGCGCCGGCTCAGCGTGGTGTCGGCGCGACGCACCCTGGTCATCAGCTTGGAAGCCACCGCGGGCGAGAGCACGCTGTCGCCCGTCGCGGCCGACCGGACGGCGGCGAGCAGTTCGGCGGGCGGCGTGTCCTTGAGGATGTAGCCGCAGGCGCCCGCTTCGATGGCGCCGAGGATGTCGGCGTCGGTGTCGTAGTTGGTGACCACGAGGACGTTCGGCGGGGTCGCCAGCTCGCGCAGCCGAGCGGTCGCGTCGGCCCCCGACCGGCCGGACCCGAAGCTCAGGTCCATCAGCACCAGGTCGACCGGAGTGGTCGCGCAGAACGCGACAGCCGCCTCCGCGGTGGCCGCCTCGCCCACGACGGTGATGTCGTCGGCGACGTCCAGCAGCGCGCGCAATCCGGCTCGGACGATCGCGTGGTCGTCGGCGAGCAACAGGCGGATCACTCGCGCCCCTCCGTATCTCTGTCCCGCCGCCTCGCGCCTCGCACGCGCGCCTCCCGGGCCGGCGGGTCGGCGGAATCCGGAGTGCCCGGGTCGAGCGGAAAGGACACGGTGACCGCCGTGTGCCCGGGTTCGGACTCGACAGCCAGGACGCCGCCCTGCTCGTGGACCCGCGACCGCATCGCGGCGAGCCCGAACGATCCCGACGGGCTTCGCTCGAGTAGGTCGGGTGCGATGCCAACCCCGTCGTCGACCACGTCGAGATGGATCGAGTCGTCCGCGTAGGTGAGCGTCACGCGCATCCGGCTCGCCCCGGCGTGGCGGATCACGTTCGAGACCGCGCCCTGCGCGATCCGGAGCAGCGCGGCCTCGATCGGCATCGGCAGTCGCTCCGGCGGCCCCTCCACCACGAACCGGGTTTCCAGGCCGGGAGCTTCGGCGCGCACAGTGATCCGCTCCAGCGCCTGGACCAAGGATTGTCCCTCCAGCGCGGCGGGAGCCAGCTCGGCGATGAGTTTCCTGGTTTCGGCGAGGTTCTCCGCCGCCGCTTCCCTGGCCAGCCGAATCCGGTGCACCGCCGGGTGATCCGGCGCTTCCTGCTCGACGGCGTGCAGCAACAGTTGAATGGAACTCAATCCCTGCGCCACCGTGTCGTGGATCTCGGCGGCCAGCCGCTCCCGCTCGGCGAGCTTGCCCGCCGTGCGCTCCCGGTCGGCCAATATCGCTCTGGCGCGGAGTAATTCGTCGATCAGCCGCTGCCGTTCGGCCGCCTCACGGAACAGCGCCTGATAGCCGAGCCCGATGCCGACCGCGACGGCCGCTCCGATCACCGGCCCGACGACACCGGCCACCGACCAGCCACGATGCAGGCCGAAGCCCACTACCGCCACGGTGGTCGCGGCGGCGACGGCGCAGAGATTCCACGGACGCGCCAGCAGATGCAGATAGAGGAAGAACAGGCCGAACGCGAGGTAGCCTGCGTCCGGCGCGAGCGCGACGAGCCCGAGCCAGAGCGCGGTCAACGCGCCGAGCCACATCCAGATCGCGCGCCGTCTTCCGGCCGCCACCGCGCCCGCGAAGTACGTCGCCAGGAATGCGGCGGTGAGGCTCGTGATCGCGGCCGGATACGCGGCGCCGGGTAGCAGCGCGCGCACCGCGACCACCCCCGCCAAACCCGCCATCAGCACGTGCAGACCGAGCCGCAGCGTGGTGAAGACGGGGGTGAGCGGAGACGGGTGCACGCAGCCAGCTTATGTACGGCTATTGCCGTGGCATCCATCGAAAGGTGGAAAACGACCACCGACTTTCGCCCACCCGCGCTTCCTTCCCCGGCGCGATGGACGCGGGCTCGCGCCGCGCGAGGGTGGAGACATGTTCCTCGCACTCCGAGATCTTCGCGCCGCACGAGGCCGTTTCGTCCTGATCACACTCGTGGTCACGCTGGTGGCATTGCTGGTGAGCTTCCTCGGTGGACTCACCGCCGGTCTCGCGCACCGGAACGTCTCGGCTGTGGAGTCCCTGCCGGGAGACACCCTGGTCTTCGCCGACACGGGCGGCGACCCCTCGTTCGACGGATCGGTGCTGACCGAGGACCAGATCGCGACGTGGCGGTCCGCCGCGAGCGCGGTGACGCCGATCGGCATAGCCCGGAGCAAGGCCGGACGGGACGGCCGCGCTCCCGCGCAGATCGCAGTCTTCGGCACCGAAGCGGGATTCGGCAATCGTTCAGCGACCGAAGCGGGGACGGTGGAGCTCAGTACCGGCGCCGCCCACGAGCTCGACGCCGGAGCGGGCGATTCCGTGGTCATCGGCGGGCGCGCCTTCACCGTGTCGGTCGTACGCGGCGACGACTGGTACAGCCACGCGCCGGTGGTCTGGACGACGCTCGCCGACTGGCAGGCGCTCAACCCTCGTTCCGGCGCGGCCACCGTGCTCGCCGTGTCGGGGGCGGCTGATCGGGCGGCGGTGAACGCCTCCGCGCACACCAGGACCACCGACCTGTCCGAGGCGCGGTCGGCGATCGGTTCCTACCGGGCCGAGAACGGCTCGCTCACCCTGATGACAGTCCTGCTGTTCGCCATCTCCGCGCTGGTGATCGGCTCGTTCTTCACCGTCTGGACGATGCAGCGGATGCCCGACATCGCCACGCTGAAGGCATTGGGCGCGACCTCGGGTTCTCTCGTCCGCGACGCCCTCGTCCAGGCCGCGATCGTGCTCGCCGCCGGGGTCGCGACCGGCCTGGGGATCACCGTCGCCGCGGCGACACTGCTCGGCGACGCGGTGCCGTTCGTGTCGAGCCCGGCCACGACGCTGCTCCCCGCGGCCGCCCTGATCCTCCTCGGCCTGCTCGGCGCGGCATTCGCCCTGCGCTTCCTGTTCACCGCGGACCCGCTCACCGCACTCGGGGCGGGCCGTTGAATCACCGCGCCACCCCGGCCGCTGAATCCCCGAGCCGCCCTTCCCCTTCCGGCGGCGTGCGGCCTCTACCACCGCAGATGGATCACCCGCCGACCGACCACCCGAACGCCCCCGCCGGTGCGGATCACCCGCCGGCGGAACACCAGAACGGCCCGCTGGTCCGCACCACCGCCCACAGCACCGGAGATCCGAGATGACACCCACCACCACACTCACCCTCGCGGACGTGACACTCACCTACCCCGACGGCGCCGGCCGCCTCACCGCGCTGGACCGGGTGAACCTGCGCGTCAACGGCGGCGAGATCGCCGCCATCACCGGCCCGTCCGGCTCCGGCAAATCCAGCCTGCTGGCCGTGACCGCCACCCTGATCCGCCCGGACTCCGGGCACGTTCGACTCGGAACACCGCAGGGGGTAGTCGATCTCGCCACCGTGAGCCGTCGCGAAGCCGCGGCGCTGCGCCGCTCATCGATCGGCATCGTCTTCCAGCAACCGAACCTGATCCCGGCGCTCACCGCCGTCGAGCAACTCGAGGCGATGGCGCACCTCGGCCAGCGGATCATCACCTCGCGCCGACATCGCCGCATGACGCGCGATCGAGCACTGGCCCTACTGGACTCGGTCGGGCTCGCCGATCAGCGGGACAAGCACTCCGCGCAACTGTCCGGCGGACAGCGGCAACGAGTGAACATCGCCCGCGCCTTGATGAACACCCCGTCTCTCCTGGTGATCGACGAACCCACCAGCGCGCTGGACACCGAACGCGGCGCGGCCGTGATCGACCTGATCCTGTCGGTTGCCCACGACCACGCGGCCGCCACGCTCCTGGTCACCCACGACCGCTCCCACCTACACCGAATGAACGCCGTCTACCGGATGGTCGACGGACGCCTCACTACGGAAACCGTTCCGACCGAGCAACTGCCGTCAGGTCTCGAGGCGCCGCCGCCCGGGGAATCGGCGTATCAGCTGCGCTGACGATGCGGTGTCGACCGATTGATCGCTCAGCGACGCGAGGTACACAGTCTCGCTCGGCGAGGGACAGCGCGTCACACCACGACCGTCGGTGGTCGACACGGAAGCGGCCATTCGGTTTCGGCAGGTCTCCGCGGCCAACACCGGCAGTGCGGGTTGGCAAACAAGTAAGCATCTGCATATCATCTACATATGCTTACAAACCCTGTGGATCACCAATCCGACGATCAACGCAGCGGGTCCGATGAACAGCCCTTCTCCACCGGGACCATGCTCATGCCATGGCAAGCCGGGCCGCGACGCGATGCGCCGGGCCCGGTGTTCGTCAGCGTCACCGACTTCCTCGCCACCTCCGAAGAGGACGTCCAGGAGATCTACAAGACGGGGATGCGGCTGGGCCGGAACTGGCCGGTGATGCACGGCGCGGTCGGCCTGTGGCTGTGGGCTCGGCCGTCGGAGTCACGCGGCGGCTCGATCTCGGTGTGGGAAACCGAGCAGGACATGCGGCGTTTCGTCCGGTGGCCGGTGCACACCGACATCATGCGAAAGTGGCGCGGCAGAGTCCGAGTCGCCACCGACTCGTGGCAGGCCGCCCGGTTCGACCCCCGAGAGGTGTGGGCGCGGGCGCGGAACACGATCGAACAGCGCCCGCATCCGCAGGCCGAGTGATCCTGCGATCAGGGTGGCAGGGCCCTGGCATCGGCTGGGATCATGCCGAGCTCTCGCATCTTCTCCAGCCGTGTCACCGCGCCGTCGATGACGTTGCCGTGTAGACCGGCGTCTCCGAGCGCCTCCCGAAAGCGATCCATGTCCACGCTCTGGACCGCACGCAGCACATCGTCTTCGAGGCGCTGACCCTTCTGTGCCATGACGAAGTCGGAATCAATCTGCACTTCGAGCGGTCGCATCGACATCGGAAACGATCGACCGTGATCAATGGCGACCACCTCCAGCCGCCCTTCGCGTTCGACGGTGCGATAGTTGCCGGGATGACGATCGAGTGAGCCGATCACGTAGTCGAGTACGGCGACCTGCTGTTGCTGAGCCTTGGGATACTCGCCCACCGCCCGGGCGGGCTTGGACTCGACGAACTGCTGGATCATGCCGGGCCCGGACGCTCTGCCGTCGGGGCCGATTACGCCCTCCGTCCGTGCGGTCGGCGGCACCCTGCCGAAACCGAGCAGTTCGTCGACCCGGTATGCCGCGATCTCCCGGCTCGTCAGGGCACCAGGAGCGTGCACGAAAGGCAACCCCGAGTCGTACTGCTCACCATGAATCGGTTTGTAGATGTTCAATTCGCCATCGTCGGAACGCATCTTCCGCACCGTGGTCGAGCTCCTCTGCACGGCTTCTCTCATGTCGCCGTCGAACTCGACGTCGTCGGTGAGCCGACGCGCGCGCATGGCGGATTCGGCGGCACTGGCCTGGTAATTCCACGTGCGCTGCCGCGCCGCCTGCGCCGGGTGCACCTGTATCCGGGTACGCGCTTCTTCCAGCAGATGCGACGATCGCTCGTCGGCCTCCCGGAAGGTACGAGCGCCCAGGTCCAGCGTTCTACCGGTGCGCCGATAGGTGCCCGCGGCCGTCCGCGTCCCCAGATCGAGGGTTCTGGTCAAGCGCCGGGTGATGTTGCGAAGTAAAGGGGTGACACTGTCTCTCACCGAGAGGGCGGCGCCGACGCGCCATCCGAGCCCGAGGCCGGGCGCGCCGACCACGGGGTGCGAGCGCTGAGCCGCTTCGGCTCGTCCGGGCTTTCATCGACGACGCGGTAGTAACTCATCGCCCGCGACTCGAGCAACGCACGCAAGAAGAGCGGGCCGTCGTCCGGCATGATTCGCGCGGGCGGGTCGAAGACTTCGACACCGCGCTCGTACAGCCTTTCGGCCATCAGGCATCCGTCGCGATCGGCCACAGTGAGCGTCACGCCACCGCCGGGATCCAACCTGAATTCGGCTACTCGGCGCGCTTGCGGATAACCCACGTCATAGATTGCGACCAGAGTCGGCGCGCCCTCGGCCATGAACCCTCACCTTCACCTGCGACGAACCGCTCCGGCAGCGGTCCGACATCCGACCGGCGAAAGCTCCCGGATCGGAATGTCGACGTCCGATGAGGAAATTTACTACTGGACGGTCGGTTTCTCGCGGCAAGGTCTCACAAGCACGCCTCCAGAGACATCGCGATCCCAGCTCGAGGTGACTCGATGGGTTCGGGGGGGTGGTGCTGGGCCGTCGAATGCGACGTCGACGGACTCGACGGCACGGCGATCCCACCACCCGATACCGCTATCCCAGGAGCCTTCCCAACCGGCCGTCACGCAGCGGCCGGTCGACGCCCCGCGCGGATCAGCGCTGCCAGGGAAGGCAGCCTGCGGCGCGCAGGCGGGTCGCCAAGCCGGAGCCGATCGTGGTGCTGGAACCGTTCCCCGCGGTAAGGGCAAGCAGGAGGTCGACGCCGAGTCCGGCGCCGAGCGAGCAGCCCAGCAAGTTGATGTCGACCGAGATGATCTCGTCCTTCGGCGCACCGGGCAGGGTCTCCTCGGCATGCGCTGAACTCGCTCCTATCACGGCACCGGCGGCCAGTGCCGTGACGAGGACTCCTGCTTCGATGGATCGCACTCATTTCTCCTTGCACGCGTTTCCCTGCGCAGTTTTTCTGCCGGGCAATTGATCTCATGTGTCGCGGGCGTGGACCGTCCGACGACCCGCTGTCCATTGTTGCCCGATCGAGAAGGGCGGAAACACCGGATGTCACGTCGATCGTCGGCAAGGGAATCAGGACTGCGGTGGACGATGCCCAGAATCGAGGGCGATCAGCGCGCACACCGCCATGATCTCGTCCGCACGGAATTCCACATGGTTCAGCGTCGGAGTGAGCACCGCGACCGCGCCGACGCGACGCACCACGGTGAGCAGCGCCGCGAGCGAGGCGGGCGCGGTCGGTCCGGCGACCAACGTTCGCGCCAGATCGAAACCCGATGACTTCGCCAGCGCGCGGATCTCCATTTCGTGCCTGCGAGCGCGCAGCCCGGAGATGTCGCGGCGCAGGTATCCGACCACCTTCGGCTTCATGATCACCTCTCGTTCGATGGGAGCGCCCGCCACCGGGGGCTTTCGCCACCTTCGCGGCTCACCGCGTCCGGAGTGTCGTGCCGACACGACATCGCCCCGGCGGCGCGCGCCCCTAGAGCCTCGAGGAACGCAGAGCGCACCGCGACGCTGTCAAGCGCGCGAGGCCAGGTGTGCGATATCTGCCGTTGCCCCTCCCTACCTGGGAACTTGTGCTTAAAGTTCGCTCATCACAGTGCATTTCGGGAACAGGGGGCCGGAAATGATCGACCACGAGATGGACGGCGCGTGGACAACGCCGAGATTCCGCGAGTTGCTCGCCGAAGGGCAGCCCGGACAAGCCCTCGCCCTAGTCCGCAAGGAAATGGGACTCTCCCAAGCCGACTTCGGCGCCCTCCTGCACTGGGACCGCACCCACGCGGGCCGGGTGGAACGCGGAGAAGTGGGGACCATCTTCGACATCCGCGAATTAACCCGCGCCGCCGACGCACTGGGTATCCCCCGCTCCGCGCTGCTGCCGCTCTTGCTCGCGACACCCGATCCGGGGACCATCGACTACAGGGGCGGCGAAGGAGTCGATGACGTGGACCGCAGACAATTCGGCCTGGCAGCGACGATTACGGCAGTGGCGGGTGCCTCCATGCCGGCGACCGGGGCGGCTGAACCGATCCGAGTCGGCACCGGCCATGTCACTTATATCCGTGTGCTCACACAACGGCTGTGGGAGCACGACAACCATCACGGAGGCGGCGGGGCCTTCGACTACGCATCGCGGCAATACGCTTCCGTGCGGCGGTTACTCGACTCCAAGTCATACGGCCACCGCACAGGTGCCCAATTACTGAGTGCCACGGGATGGCTGTCGAATACCGTCGCCTGGCTGGCTCGCGACTGTAATCAGCCGGGCACTGCTCGGCGGCACCTGACGGAATCGGTTCTGCTTGCCGAACAGTGCGGCGACAACGCCCTGTTGGCCGCCGCCCTCGGAGACCTCGCGAATCTGGCCGCCTACTCCCCTGCCTCGTTCGCCGAGCCCGTACGCCTCGCCCGGCGCTCGACCGAACTCGCCAGCAACATACCGTCGGCTCGCATGAACGCCCTGAAAGCCGCTGAGGAGGCAACCGCGTACGCGGCCGTCGGGGACGAACAGGAATTCGACCGCGCGATGGCACGAGTCTGGCGCGAAGCCGATCGCGGTCTCGACAGCCCGGACGACCCCGCGTGGTTGGCGCACGTCAATGAGGCCGAGCTGCGCGCTCACGAGGCGCGCGGACTGCGCATGCTCGGACACCACGCGCGAGCGGCCGGGCTGTACCGGGAGAGCGTCGCCCACGAGAGCTGTTTCCCGCGTGACGAAGCTTCGTACCGCACCTATTACGCCGCAGCCCTCGCCGGACTGGGCGACACCACCTCGGCAATCACCGAAGCCCATACCGCCCTCACCCTGCTGGAAGGCCCGGTCAACTCCCCCCGCCTCCTGACCGAACTACGCCCGATCCGGGTAGCCGCCGCCCACACGCGAGGCGACGACGCCGAACACTTCCGACTTCGATTCGACGCCCTCGCCCGCACCGCATGACCCGTCGACCCGAACCGTTCAACGCCCGGCGTTGCAGCCACCGTCCGCAGCTCACAGCGCCGGCCCTGAGCGGGTCCTCGGCTCCGACCACGCCGACACCTGACATCGAGGTGACGGCGGCAAGCTTTCGCCCCCCGCTCTCGACGCTGGTAGGTCTCAGGCCGGTCGTCGTCGCACGACGTCGGAGATGACCGCTGCGACGAACTTTTCGACTGCCGAGGTAGTCGGCGGGCCGGGGTCGCGGTCGGTGAACAACAGGTGCGCGCCACCGACCAGGGAGAGGGTGAGCGAGTCGATGTCCGCGTCGGGTGCGATGCGTCCCAGTTCACGCTCGTCGGCCAGATAGGCGGAGATCGCGGTGGTCGCCTCGGCGAGGATCGCCATGCCGCCGCCGGGCCTGGCTTGCCGCAGTCGGGCGCGCAGTTCGTCACGGAAGGTGATGAGCGGGATGATCGCCAGCGGCACGGGGCCGAACAGAATGGTCAGAGCACTGGTCAGATTGGCGGCCACCGTGCCGGAGCCGGCGGAGGCGCGTAGCGCACCGGCCTGCGCTTCGAGCCGCGCGGCGCGATCGAGCACGAGATCGGCGAGGAAGGTGTCGAAGTCGGTGAAGTGCCGGTGCAGAACGCCTTTGGCGCAGCCCGCCTCGTCGGTGACAGCCCGGCTGGTCAGCCCGTTCGGCCCGTCGCGCAGCAGCACGCGCTCGGCAGCGTCGAACAGTTGCTGCCGCGCGTCGCGAAGGTGCATCCCAGTCGGCACTCACAGATCCTTTCGTGCGTCGATCCAGCGGCATTATTGCGCAGTGGGCATTCGCCCACTAAAGTGGGCGCATGCCCACAATGCCGCAGGAGCAACCAGCACCGCCCCCAGCGCAGTCGGGGCGGTTCCAGCAGATGGCCGTGTCGTTCGGCGTGGACACACAGCGCTACGACCAGGCCCGACCCGGCTACCCCGCCGCATTGGTGGCGCGGATCATCGCCGAGACTCCGGGGGCCGACGTGCTCGACGTGGGCTGCGGTACCGGCATCGCCGCTCGCCAGTTCCAGGCCGCAGGGTGCACGGTGCTCGGCGTGGAACCCGATAGGCGGATGGCCGACTTCGCGCGAGCCCGCGGGCTGCGAGTGGAGGTGGCCACCTTCGAGGCGTGGCAGCCGGGTGACCGGAAGTTCGACGCGGTCGTCGCCGCTCAGTCGTGGCATTGGGTGGACCCGGTCACCGGCGCCGCGAAGGCGGCAGGCGTACTGCGTCCAGGGGGACGGCTGGCGATCTTCGGTCACGTGTACGAGCCACCCGCCGAGGTGGCGGAACCGTTCGCCGCAGCCTACCGGCGGGTGGCGCCGGACTCCCCGTTCAGCGGCCAACCGGCTCGGCGTCCCCTCGGGGCCTACCAAGCGGGATACGAGAAATTCGCCGACCAGATTCGCGAGACCGGACAATTCGGAGATCCCGAACGGTGGCGATTCGACTGGCAGCAATCCTATACGCGCGACCAATGGCTGGAACTGCTCCCCACCACAGGTGGCCTCACCCGACTGCCCGCTGATCAGCTGGCCGAGATACTGGACGCGGTCGGCAACGCCATCGACTCTCTGGGCGGATCCTTCACGATGGACTACACCACCCTGGCGGTGACCGCCGCGCGCGCCAGCACTCTCTGACGACCGCGCTCGGCATCGAAGCGCGAAGCGGCTCGCGGCTCGGCTTCGGGATGCCGAGCCACCACGGGGGTGGCCCCGTTCGCGTAGCCGCCGACCGCGCACCCGGCGACGACGCCGAGCGCTTCCGATGGCTGCGCACCGCGAGCCTCAGCGCAGTCGGCCGAGCAGGGTGTCGCGCTGGTCGGCCACCATGGCGCGGATCGCCGTGACGACGGCGGCCACTTCGGGGCGGCGGAGGGTTTCGATGCGGGCGACGAGCCAGTAGCCGAGCGTGACGGTCACCGAATCGGCGAGGACGCGAACGAGATCCGCGTGGCGGTCGGCCATGAAGCAGGGCAGCAGGCCCAGACCGGCGGAGGCTCGGGTGGCCTCCACGTGCACGAAAACGTTGGTGGAGGTGACCGATTCGCGCATCGCGGGTACGAAGCTGGAGGCCAGGTCGAGATCGTCGACTTGCAGCATGGAATCGATGAAGTACACCAGCGGATACCGCGCCAGGTCATCGATCGTGGCGGGCGCGCCGTGTTCGCGCAGGTATTCGTGGGAGCCGTACAGACCGAGGCAGTAGTCGGCCAGATGCGTGGCGGTGGCGCGGTGCACCTGCGGCTCCCCCACGACTATCTCGAGGTCCAGGCCCGAACGCTGTTGCGACGCGCGCCGCGTGGTCGCCACGATCTCGACCGAGATCTTCGGATGCCGCCGCTGCACCTCCGCGGCGGCGGGCGCGGCGATGTAGGCGCTGAAGCCGTCGGTCGCCGAGATCCGGACCACGCCCTCCAGTACCCGGTTGCCGCCGGCGTCCGCGGCCAGCGATTTCACCGCCGACTCCACCGCCTCGGCCGCGGCGAGGGCCGCCCTGCCGAGATCGGTCAGTTCCCAGCCACCGGTGACCCTGGTGAGCACTCGGCCGCCGAGCGTCTGCTCCAGCGTGGCGATGCGCCGGGAGATGGTGGTGTGGTTGATGCCGAGTTCTTCGGCGGCCGTGACGAATCGGCCCGACCGCCCCACAGCCAGGAGTACGAGGAGGTCGTCGGCACTGGGACGACCAGGCGACGCCGGGCGCATATCTGCATCTTTGCAGAGAGGCACTGCACAAATGGTCATTGCGGCGCGATTCGTCTGCACTAATACTCGGTGCAGCCAAGCATTGTGGGAGCCGTCACATCGAGAACGAAGTGTGGCCCCGGGCACGAAGGAGAAGTGCGATGAGGGAGCACAGCGCCGCGGCGACAGCGGCGGCGGATTCGGGCGCGACGACCGGCGGCTTGCGCCGCGTGGTGGCCGCGTCGATGGCGGGCACGATCGTGGAGTGGTACGAGTTCTTCCTCTACGGCACCGCCGCCACACTGGTGTTCAGCAAGGTGTTCTTCGCCAAGGACACCAGCGAACTGGACGCCATCCTGGCCGCGTTCGTGACCTACGCGGTCGGCTTCGCGGCGCGTCCGCTCGGCGGCGTGGTCTTCGGGCACTTCGGCGACAAGTACGGCCGTAAGAAGCTGCTGCAATTCAGCCTGGTGCTGGTGGGCGGCGCGACCTTCCTGATGGGCTGCCTGCCGACCTTCGGACAGATCGGCTACTGGGCGCCCGCGCTGCTGGTCGCCCTGCGCTTCATCCAGGGATTCGCGGTCGGCGGTGAGTGGGGCGGCGCGGTGCTGCTGGTCGCCGAACACAGCCCGAGCCGCAGCCGCGGATTCTGGGCGAGCTGGCCGCAGGCGGGCGTGCCCGCGGGCAACTTGCTGGCGACGGTGGTGCTGCTGGTGCTGACCTCCACGCTGTCGGACGAGGCGTTCCTCGGCTGGGGATGGCGGGTGGCGTTCTGGCTGTCGGCGGTGGTCGTGCTGATCGGCTACTACATCCGCACGAAGATCACCGACGCGCCCATCTTCGTCGCGGCGCAGCGGGAGGCCGAGCAGCTCGAGGCGACCTCGCTGAGCGTGGTCGAGGTGCTGCGCCGCTACCCGCGCGGCGTGCTCACCGCGATGGGTCTGCGTTTCGGCGAGAACGTCATGTACTACCTTGTGGTCACGTTCACGATCACCTATCTCAAGGTCGAGGTGCACGCCGACACCCAAGTGATCCTGTGGTGGCTGCTCGCCGCGCACGCCGTGCACTTCGTGACGATCCCCCTGGTGGGCAACCTGTCCGACCGCTTCGGCAGGCGACCGGTCTACCTGGTCGGCTCGCTGACCGCCGGCACCTGGGGCTTCTTCGCATTCCCGATGATGGACAGCGGCCACAACGCGGTCATCATGTCCGCCATCATCATCGGCCTGATCTTCCACGCCTTCATGTACGCCGGGCAGCCCGCGATCATGGCCGAGATGTTCCCCACCCGGATGCGCTATTCCGGCGTGTCCCTGGGCTATCAGGTGACCTCGATCGTGGCCGGTTCGCTCGCGCCGATCATCGCCGTGCGGCTGCTGAACACCTACCACTCCGCGGTGCCGATCGCCTGGTACCTGGCGGGCGCCGCGGCGGTGAGCGCGGTCGCCGTGCTCGCGGCACGAGAGACGAAGGGGCTGACCTTGGAAAGCATCGACCACGCCGACGCCGAGACCCTCGGCGCGCGGACCGAAGTGACCGTGCGATGAGCGATCTGGCGGGGCGCAGCGCCCTGGTCACCGGCGGCGCGAGCGGCATCGGCGCGGCCTGCGCCCGCGCGCTCGCAGCGCGCGGCGCGACGGTGACGGTGGCCGATGTCGACGACGTCGGCGCGAAGGCGGTGGCCGGGGAACTGGGCGGCAAGGCATGGGCGGTGGATCTGCTCGATGTCGCGGTGCTGGAGAAGTTGGCACTCGACGTCGACATCCTGGTGAACAACGCCGGGGTGCAGCACGTCAGCCCGATCGAGGACTTCGCGCCGCAGCGTTTCCGCGACTTGCTCACGCTGATGGTCGAGGCGCCGTTCCTGCTGGTGCGCGCGGTGCTGCCGCACATGTACCGGCAGGGCTGGGGACGGATCGTCAACATCTCCTCGGTGCACGGCCTGCGCGCCTCCGAATACAAGGTCGCCTATGTGACGGCCAAACACGGGCTGGAGGGGCTGTCGAAGGTCACCGCCCTGGAGGGCGGCCCGCACGGCGTGACCAGCAACTGCGTCAACCCGGGCTATGTGCGGACACCGCTGGTGGACAAGCAGATCGCCGACCAGGCCAGGGCGCACGGCGTGCCCGAGCAGGAGGTGGTGGAGAAGATCCTGCTCACCGAGAGCGCGATCAAACGCCTCGTCGAGCCGGAGGAGGTCGCGTCATTGGTGGGCTGGCTGGCCTCGCCGGAGGCGAGCATGGTCACCGGCGCGGCCTACACGATGGACGGCGGGTGGAGCGCGCGATGAGGGCGCGCTCAGCCCAGCGCGGTCAGCGCCATCCCGCGCAGCACCGGCCGGGCCCGGGCGGCGGTCGCCTCGCCCGCGCTGTGCGGGGTGGAGTTGATCAGGCCGAAGACGGCGTGGGCCTGCACCCGCGCCGTCTCCTCGGGTAGCTCCGGATGCAATTCGCGCAGCACGCCCACCCAGATCTCCACGTACTGGCGCTGGGTGCGGCGGATCTCCCTGCGGGCCGGGGCGGGCACGTTGTCCAGGTCTCGATCCTGGATGCGGATCAGCTCCGGTTCGCCGAGCGCGAAGTCCAGGTGGTGATCGACCAGTCCGGCGAGCGCCAGCTCGGCGGAGTTCGTGCCCGCCACCACCGCCTTGCCGCCGTCGAGCAGGCGCTGGCTCACCCCGACCAGCAGCTCCACCAGCAGCGCCTCCTTGTTCGGGAAGTGCCGGTAGACCGCGGGACCGCTGATGCCCACGGCGGCGCCCAGGTCGTCCAAGCGCATGCCGAGGAAGCCGCGATCGGCGATCAACCGCGCTCCGGCTTCCAGCAGTTGCGCCCTGCGTTGCGCTTTCAGTTGCTCGCGACGGGTGGGCGCGACGGGTTCGGCACTGGTCACACGCGTTCCTCTCCACCGACCTGGACATCTCGGTTAATCAACACTAACCTGAATTCCAGTTATCGTCGACTAACTGGACGACAGGATGGCGTGATGACCGTTACCGAAGAGGCCGTCGGAAACCGGGCCGCGCACGCGGCGCTGGTCGACGACCTGCGCGCCCGGCTGGACGCCGCGGCGCTGGGCGGGCCCGCGAAGGCGCGCGAGCGCCATATCGCGCGGGGCAAATTGCTGCCCCGGCAGCGGGTGGACCAACTGCTGGACCCGGGAAGCCCATTCCTCGAACTCTCCCCGCTGGCCGCGACCGGGATGTACGGCGACGACTCCCCCGGCGCCGGGATCATCACCGGGATCGGACGGGTGTCCGGCCGGGAATGCGTGATCGTGGCCAACGACGCGACGGTCAAGGGCGGCACCTACTACCCGATGACGGTGAAGAAGCATCTGCGCGCGCAAGAGATCGCGTTGCAGAACCACTTGCCGTGTGTGTACCTGGTCGATTCCGGCGGCGCGTACCTGCCGCACCAGGACGAAGTGTTCCCCGACCGGGAGCATTTCGGGCGCATCTTCTACAACCAGGCGACCATGAGCGCCAAGGGAATTCCGCAGATCGCCGCGGTGCTCGGCTCGTGCACCGCCGGTGGCGCCTATGTGCCCGCGATGAGCGACGAGGCCGTGATCGTGCGCAACCAGGGCACCATCTTCCTCGGCGGGCCGCCGCTGGTGAAGGCCGCGACCGGCGAGGTGGTCACGGCCGAGGAACTCGGCGGCGGTGAGCTGCACTCGCGCACCTCCGGCGTCACCGACCACTTGGCCGAGGACGACCAGGACGCGCTGCGCATCGTGCGCCGCATCGTGGCCACCCTCGGACCGCGCACGCCGGTCCCGTGGGACGTCCGTCCCGTCATCGCGCCCGCCGCGCCGGAATCCGAGCTCTACGACGTGGTGCCGGTCGATCTGCGCACCCCCTACGACGTGCGTGAGGTGATCCACCGACTGGTCGACGGGACTCCGGATGGCCAGAGCGGCTTCCACGAGTTCAAGGCGGGATACGGCAAGACCCTGGTCACCGGGTTCGCGCACATCCACGGGCATCCGGTGGGCATCGTCGCCAACAACGGCGTGCTGTTCAGCGAATCCGCCATGAAGGGCGCGCATTTCATCGAGCTGTGCGACAAGCGCAGCATCCCGCTGTTGTTCTTGCAGAACATCACCGGCTTCATGGTCGGCCGCGACTACGAGGCGGGCGGCATCGCCAAGCACGGCGCGAAGATGGTGACCGCGGTGGCCTGCGCGCGGGTGCCGAAGCTCACCGTCGTCATCGGCGGCTCCTACGGCGCGGGCAACTACTCGATGTGCGGGCGCGCGTATTCGCCACGGTTCCTGTGGATGTGGCCGAACGCCCGCATCTCCGTGATGGGCGGCGAGCAGGCGGCGTCGGTGCTGTCGACGGTGCGCGGTGACCAACTCGACAGCAGCGGGCAGCCTCGGTCACGCCCGGGCGGGAGTAGGGAGGGATCAGACGCAGCCGAGGAGGCGTTCAAGGCCTCGATCCGGGAGCAGTACGAAAGCCAGGGCAACCCCTACTACTCGACCGCCCGGTTGTGGGACGACGGCGTCATCGATCCCGCCGACACCAGAACCGTGCTCGGACTCGCTCTCTCGGTGTGCGCGCAAGCCCCGCTCGAACCCGTTTCCTACGGCGTATTCCGGATGTGATGGCGATGCTGAACAAATCCGTTCCCGTCGGATTCGACACCGTGCTCGTCGCCAATCGCGGCGAGATCGCGGTGCGGGTGATCCGCACGTTGCGCGCGCTGGGCATCCGCTCGGTGGCCGTCTACAGCGACGCCGACGCCGACGCCCGCCACGTCCGCGAAGCGGATACGGCGGTGCGCCTCGGCCCGGCCCCCGCCCGGGAGAGCTACCTCGCCATCGACCGGGTGGTCGCCGCCGCCGTGCGCGCCGGCGCGCAAGCGGTTCACCCCGGCTACGGGTTCCTCTCGGAGAACGCCGCTTTCGCCGCGGCGCTGGCCGAGGCAGGCATCGTCTTCCTCGGCCCGCCAGCCCGCGCCATCGAGGTGATGGGCGACAAGATCACCGCGAAGAACACCGTGGCCGCGTTCGGCGTCCCGGTGGTGCCCGGCATCGCCACGCCCGGCCTGACCGACGACGACCTGATCGCCGCGGCCGCCGAAGTCGGCTATCCGGTCCTGGTCAAGCCGTCGGCGGGCGGTGGAGGCAAGGGCATGCGCCGGGTGGACGATCCGGCCCGGCTGCCGGAGGCGCTGCGCAGCGCCCGGCGCGAGGCCGCCGCCGCGTTCGGTGACGACACGCTGTTCCTGGAGCGCTTCGTCACCCGGCCGCGGCACATCGAGGTGCAAATCCTCGCCGATCAGTTCGGCAACGTGCTGCACCTGGGCGAGCGCGAATGCAGCTTGCAGCGCCGCCACCAGAAGGTGATCGAGGAGGCGCCCTCGCCGCTGCTGGACGCGGCCACCAGGGCCAGGATCGGCGCCGCCGCCTGCAACACCGCGCGCAGCGTGGACTACGTGGGCGCGGGCACCGTGGAGTTCATCGTCTCCGCCGACCGCCCCGACGAGTTCTTCTTCATGGAGATGAACACCCGCCTCCAGGTGGAGCATCCGGTCACTGAACTGGTCACCGGCGTCGACCTGGTGGAATGCCAGGTCCGGGTGGCGGCCGGGCAGAAGCTGGCGGTGGCGCAGGACGACATCCGCATGGTCGGGCACGCGATCGAGGCCAGGGTGTACGCCGAGGATCCCGGACGCGGGTTTCTGCCGACCGGCGGCACGGTGCTCGACCTCGACGAACCGGAGGGCCCCGGTGTCCGGGTCGATTCGGGTCTGCGGATCGGCACGCGCGTCGGCAGCGACTACGACCCGATGCTGTCGAAGGTCATCGCACATGCCGGTGATCGCACCGCCGCGCTCGCGAAACTCGATCGGGCGCTGGCCGACACCGTGCTGCTCGGGGTGACCAGCAATATCGAGTTCCTGCGCTTCCTGCTGGCCGATCCGGGCGTGGCCGAGGGACGACTGGACACCGACCTGCTGGACCGGCGGGTCGCCGACTTCCGTCCCGCTTCCGTCGGCGACGACGAGTTCGCCGCCGCCGCTGCCCGGCATTGGCTGCGTCGCTGGCCCGCCACCCCGCGCGATCCCTGGGAGATCCCGTCCGGCTGGCGAATCGGAGCCGACGCGCCCACACCGATCCGGCTCGCGGGCGGGGAGCGGGTCGAGCACGTCTATCTCTCCGGTACGCCCGGCGACGGCGCGGTTCGAGTCGGTGACAATGGTGAGACACGGTCGCTGACAGCCGAATTCACCGGTGACCGATCCGCGGGCGTGCTCACCCTCACGCTGGACGGCCTGCGCCGCACCTACCGGGTCGCCGAGCAGGACGGCCTGCTGTGGGTGGCCGGACCATCCGGTATCGCGGCACTGCGCGAGGTGGCCGAGGTCAACGTGCGCGGCGGCGACGAACAGGTGGGTGACGCCGAGATCCGCTCCCCCATGCCGGGTTCGGTGATCGCGGTACCGGTCGCTTCGGGCGCCGCGGTCGCCGCGGGCGATCCGGTGGTCATCGTGGAGGCGATGAAGATGGAGCACTCGCTCACCGCGCCGGTTGCCGGAACCGTCGAACTACTGGTCGAGCCGGGCGCGCAGGTGCGCCTGGAGCAGGTGCTGGCGCGCGTCGTCGCGCAGGCCGAAACGAATCACGCCGAACGAGAAGGAATCCCCACATGACCGACTTCCTGTCCACCGGCACGCTGCCGGAGGAGTACCGGGATCTCGCGCTGACCGTGCGAGACTTCGCGCGGTCGGTGGTCGCTCCGGTGGCGGCCGAGCACGACGCGAACCACACCTTTCCGTACGAGGTGGTCGCGGGGATGGCCGAGATGGGCCTGTTCGGCCTGCCGTTCCCCGAGGAGTACGGCGGCATGGGCGGTGACTACTTCGCGCTGTGCCTGGCGCTCGAGGAGCTGGGCAAGGTCGACCAGAGCGTCGCGATCACGCTGGAGGCGGGGGTCTCGCTGGGCGCGATGCCGATCTACCGGTTCGGCAACGACAAGCAGAAGCTGGAATGGCTGCCGCAGCTGACCAGCGGCCGCAACCTCGCCGCGTTCGGACTCACCGAACCGGGCGCGGGCAGCGACGCGGGCGGCACCAGGACCACCGCGGTCGCCGACGGCGGCGAATGGATCATCAACGGCAGCAAGCAGTTCATCACCAACTCCGGCACCGACATCACCAAGCTCGTCACGGTGACCGCGGTGACCGGGCAGACCGGCGGCAAGAAGGAGATCTCCACCATCCTGGTGCCCACCGACACGCCTGGTTTCGTCGCCGAGCCGGCTTACAACAAGGTCGGCTGGAACGCCTCCGACACCCATCCACTGAGCTTCACCGACGTGCGCGTGCCCGAGGAGAACCTGCTCGGCGAGCGCGGGCGCGGCTACGCGAACTTCCTGCGCATCCTCGACGAGGGGCGCATCGCCATCGCCGCGCTCTCGGTCGGGGTCGCGCAGGGTTGTGTGGACGAGAGTGTGCGCTACGCCAAGGAGCGCGAGGCGTTCGGCCAAGTGATCGGGCGCAACCAGGCCATCGCGTTCAAGATCGCCAGGATGGAAGCGCGGGCGCACGCCGCCCGGGCCGCCTATTACGACGCGGCGGCGCTGATGCTGGCGAACAAGCCGTTCAAGAAGCAGGCGTCCATCGCGAAGCTGGTGGCCAGCGAGGCCGCCATGGACAACGCCCGCGACGCGACGCAGATCTTCGGCGGCTACGGGTTCATGAACGAATACGCGGTGGCCCGGCACTATCGCGACAGCAAGATCCTGGAAATCGGCGAAGGGACGACGGAGGTGCAGCTGATGCTGATCGGACGGGAGCTGGGCCTGTGACCCGGCGCGCGGTCGTGCAGCGCGGCCTGTGGTTCGAGGAGTTCGACACCGAGGTGGTCTACGAGCACCGCCCCGGCCGCACCATCACCGAGGCGGACAACGTCCTGTTCACCACGCTGACCATGAATACCCAGGCGTTGCACCTGGACGCGGCGTTCAGCGACCGGCTGCCGCCGTTCAACCAGCGGTTGGTGAACTCGATGTTCACGCTGTCCACCTTGATCGGGCTGTCGGTGGCGCAGCTGACCCAGGGCACCATCGTGGCCAATCTCGGCTTCTCCGAGGTCGCGTTCCCCAAGCCGGTGTTCCACGGCGACACCATGTACGCCGAGACCGTGGTCACCGACAAGCGCGAGTCCAAGAGCCGTCCGGGCGAGGGCATCGTGACCTTCGCGCACACCGGACGCAACCAGCACGGCGACGTCATCGCCACGGCCGTCCGCAAGACGCTGGTCCGCAAAGCCCCGGAGGGCTCGGCGTGAGCTGTCAGGGCCGGAGGCGGCAGCGCAGCGTGACCACGCGGGCCCCGCTCACGCCGACAGCAGACACAGCGTGAAAGGACACGGTATGAGCTGGCAGATGGCGGGCCCGGCCTGGTTGTTCTGCCCGGCCGATCGCCCGGAACGCTTCGCGAAGGCGGCGGATGTGGCGGATGTGGTGATCCTCGACCTCGAGGACGGCGTCGCCGCGCACGACAAGGTGGCGGCGCGCAAGGCGCTGCGGGACACCCCGCTGGATCCGGAAACCACGGTGGTGCGGGTGAACGCGGCGGGCACCGAGGACCACGCGCTCGATCTCGCGGCCCTCGCAGGCACCGCCTATCGGCGGCTGATGCTGCCGAAATGCGAGTCGGCCGAGCAGGTCGCGGCGCTGCCGGACCACGAGGTGCTCGCGCTGATCGAGTCGCCGCTCGGCGCCCTCGCGGTGGGTCAGGTGATGACCGCGCGCAACGCGATCGGCGTCATGTGGGGCGCGGAGGATCTGGTCGCCGGGCTCGGCGGCACCGCGAGCAGGCACGCCGACGGCAGCTACCGCGACGTGGCCCGCCACGTGCGCTCCAGCACGCTGCTGGCGGCCAAGGCGTACGGCAAGTTCGCGCTGGATTCGGTGTATCTGAATATTCGCGATCTGGACGGGCTGCGCGCGGAGGCCGAGGACGCGGTCGCGGTCGGCTTCGACGCCAAGGTCGCGATCCATCCGAGCCAGGTGGCGGTGCTGCGGGCCGCCTACGCGCCCTCCGAACAAGAGGTCGCCTGGGCCCGGCGGGTGCTGGAGGAAGCACCGAAGCACCGTGGGGTCTTCGCCCTCGAGGGCAGGATGGTCGATGGCCCCGTGTTCCGGCACGCCGAGCAGATCGTGCGGCGCGCCGCCCGCGACTGAACACCGAGTTCCACAGCAGGAGGAGAGCGATGCAACCCCAGTGGGTGCCGACCGAGCAGGATATCGCCGACGCCAGGATCACCGACTTCGCGCGATTCGTCGCCGAGCGCACCGGCGTGCGCACGGCCGACTATCACGCGCTGTGGCAGTGGTCGGTTCGGGATCTCGCCGGGTTCTGGCACGCGCTGTGGGACTACTTCCAACTCGGCGACATCGCGGGCGAGGTATTGGCGAACGCCGAGATGCCCGGGGCGCAATGGTTTCCCGGCACCCGGCTGAACTACGTGGACCAGGTGATCCGGCAGCTGCGCACCGACCGGCCCGCGATCAAGGCGGTCAGCGAGGACGCGCCGATCCGGGAGGTGTCCTGGGCCGAATTGATCGATCACACCGCCGCTTTCGCGCAAACGCTGCGTTCGCTGGGTGTGCGGCCCGGTGACCGGGTGGCGGGGTATCTGCCGAACATCCCGGAGGCGGTGATCGCGTTCCTGGCCACCGCGAGCATCGGCGCGGTCTGGAGCGCCTGCGGGCAGGACTACTCCCCGAAAGCCGCGCTGGACCGGCTCGGGCAGCTCGAACCCACCGTGCTGGTCACCGCCGACGGCTACCGTTTCGGCGGCAAGGCGCACGACAAGCGCGAGGACGTCGCCGCCTTGCGCGCGGGCCTGGACAGCCTGAAGGGCACGGTCGTGGTCCCCCGGCTCGGGCTAGAGGTACCGGACGCAACCTCGTGGGACGACGCGATCACCAGCACCGAGTCGCTGCCGCCGGTGATCACCACGGAATCGGTGGATTTCGACCATCCGCTGTGGATCGTGTTCTCTTCCGGCACCACCGGCCTGCCCAAGGGCATCGTGCACGGCCACGGCGGCGTGTTGCTCGAACATCTCAAAGCCGTTGCTCTGCAATCAGATATCGGTCCCGAGGACACTTTCTTCTGGTACACCAGCCCGAGCTGGATGATGTGGAACTTCCAGATCGCGGGCCTGCTGGCCGGGGCGACCATCGTCACCTACGACGGCAGCCCGACCGCTCCCGCCCCCGACGCGCTGTGGCGCATCGCCGCCGAGGTCGGGGCCACCGTGCTCGGCGCCAGCCCCGGCTATGTGCTGGCGTGCATCAAAGCGGGTTCGGTACCGCGTACCGATCACGACCTGTCGGCGCTGCGCGCCGTCGGCATCACGGGTTCCTCGCTGCCCACCTCCTCGGCGCTGTGGCTGGGCGAGAACGTCGGCGAGCACGTCCAGGTCTCCTCGATCAGCGGCGGCACCGACGTGGTGTCCGCGTTCATCGGCGGCGTGCGCACCGTGCCCGTGTGGCCGGGCGAGCTGTCGGCGCCCTATCTCGGCGTCGCGCTGGACGCCTTCGACCCGGCGGGGCAGCCGGTGCGCGGCGAGGTGGGCGAACTGGTCGTCACCGCGCCGATGCCGTCCATGCCGGTCGCCTTCTGGCGCGACGAGGACGGAAAGCGCTACCACGACGCGTATTTCGACATGTTCCCCGGGGTGTGGCGGCACGGCGACTGGATCACCATCACAGACCGCCACAGCGTGATCGTGCACGGGCGGTCGGACTCCACGCTCAACCGGCACGGCATCCGGATGGGCAGCGCCGACATCTACCAGTCCGTCGAACGGCTCCCGGAGATCGCCGAGGCACTGGTGATCGGCGCCGAGCAGCCCGACGGCGGCTACTGGATGCCCCTGTTCGTGACGCTGGCCCCCGGCGCCGAACTCACCGACGAGCTGAAAGCCCGCATCAACAGCACCATCCGCACGGAGGTCTCCCCCCGCCACGTCCCCGACGAGATCATCCTCGCCCCCGGCATCCCCCACACCCGCACCGGCAAGAAACTGGAAGTGCCGATCAAGAAACTGTTCCAAGGCGCCGACACGGCCCGCGTCGTCGAACGCAGCGCGGTGGACAACCCGGACCTGCTCGACTGGTACGGCGCCATCCGGCGCGGCTGAGGGTCCCGAGTTCGACCGGGGCGCGGCGGGTTCCTATCTGCGGTAGGCGCGGCCGCCGATCGACGCCGTGAAGACCGCCGGCCGTGCGCCGCGGGCGGCGGCCAGGTTGCGCTTCTCCTGCGGGGTGAGTCGATAGCGCGCCGCGATCCGCCGTGCCACGGCGATCACGGCGCCCAGCACCGGTACGGGGTCCACCGGGCGCAAAGCCAAGGCCATGCCGAACTCCTTACCAGAAAGACGCACCGGTACAGGCGAATTCGGCCGAACGTGGTCGCGACGCATGCGGTTCCTCGGAGGTCCGCGCTTCCGGGTGAACGCGGGCTCCGGGCAGCGACTCCGCCCGGACGGTGGCCATCGGGCATGGACCGGCGTCCGGGTTTCTCCTAGCGTGGAAGCGACAGCCAGTCCGATACCCGCGTGGAGGTGGCATCGTGGCCGCACAGGACGTCCGAGAGCGGACCGAGCACGAGGGGTTCCCGCCCGGGCCGCCGTTGCCGCCGCTCGTACAGAGCGTGTTGTTCCAGCGGGACCGGGCCCGCTTCCTCACCGCGATGGCGCGCCGCTACGGCGACGTCTTCGCCCTGCGGGTTCCGCCGTTCGCCGACCGCGTGGTGGTGTACTCCCGCCCCGAACACATCAAGGAGATCTTCGCGGGCGACCCGCACGATCTGCACGCGGGCGAGGGCAATCAGATCTTGGGCGCGATCATGGGTCCGCATTCGCTGCTGCTGACCGACGAGGCCGAGCACGCGCGAGCGCGCAGGTTGCTCATGCCCGCCTTCAACGGTTCGGCACTGCGCGGCTACCGGGCACTCATCACCGAGATCGCGGCGGCGGAAGCGGGGAGCTGGGCGGCCGGGTCCACGGTGCGCATGCTGGACCGGATGAACGCGCTCACCCTCGAGGTGATCACGCGGGTGGTCTTCGGCGTCACCGACGAGCGGACCGAAGCCGAACTGAGCCCGCGACTGAACCGGATCGTCCACCTGAACCCGCTGATCTTCCTGGGGTTCAGAAGCGACCGATTGCGCCGGATCGGGCCGTGGAGGAAGTTCGCCGAGAACCTGACGGCGGTGGACGCTCTGCTCTACGCGGAGATCGCCGAACGGCGGCGCGCGACCGATCTGGCCGAGCGCACCGATGTGCTGTCGCGCCTGCTCCAGGTCGGCGCGGGCGACGACGACGCGCCGCTCTCCGATGCCGAGCTGCGCGACCAGCTCATCACCCTGCTGCTGGCCGGGCACGAGACCACCGCCTCGGCGCTGTCCTGGGCGCTCTACGAACTCGCCGCCGACCCCGAGATCCAGCGGTCGGCGGCGCAGGCCGCGCGCACGGGCGACGACAAGTACCTCGACGCGGTGCTCAAAGAGGCCATGCGATTGCACACCATCATCTCCGGCACCAATCGAAAACTGACCAGGGACATGACGATCGGAGGACGGTGGCTCCCCGCGGGCACCGTGGTCGCCACCTCGATCGTCCTCGCACACCGGCGTGCCGATGCCTACCCCGACGCCGCACAGTTCCGTCCGGCCCGCTTCCTCGACGGCGAGGTGGCGCCGAACACCTGGCTGCCGTTCGGCGGGGGCGTGCGGCGGTGCATCGGCGCGGGATTCTCGCTACTGGAAGGCGTCACCGTGCTGCGGGAAATCCTCTTGCGCCACGCTCTTTCACTGCCGGCGGGCGGCAAGCCGGAGCGCGGCGAGGTCCGCAACATCACCACCGTGCCGGGCGGCCGGGCGCGGGTGGTGATCGGTCCGCGCCACTGATCGATATGTGAACACATATTCTTCATCAGATCTTCTGTTGTACTGGCCATACAATGGTGTAAGTTTATGGATGTTCGACAATCTCTTCAGCCTGGCGCGCATGGTGCCCCGGCGCTCGGCCGATTCCGGTTGTCGACTTCCGGACGCGCCGGCGCGCACACATCCCGCCTTGTCGCATGTCGGCGCGCACCGGAGAACAGGTACGGCTCCCGGGGGCCGCTCATCCCCGGGAGCCGTATCCCGTGACGCGGCGAGCCCGGCCATACGGCCAGGTCGTTACGATGTTCGTCATGAGTGTCGACAATCGCCGTACGGCGCGGAAGGCGAGCAGCGGCGACTCGGCACCTCGGGAGATCCGGCGCAGGCCGAAGAATCGCCGTGCCCAGATCGCCGCGGCGTCGGCGGCCGCGTTCGGCGCGCTCGGCTACCACGGCGTGAGCATGGACGACATCGCCTCCGGGCTCGGCATCAGCTCCGCGGCGCTGTACCGCCACTATCCGAGCAAGTATGCGCTGTTCCGGGAAGAACTGCTGCGCGTCGGCCGGGCGATGACCGAATCGGTCGAGCTGCCCGAGGAGGCGGCGCACTGGCCCGCCGAGCAGCGGCTCAGGCACGTGCTCGACGCGCTGATCGCGGTCACCATCGACAATCGCCCCACCGTCACCCTGGTGCGCTGGGAGGTCAGGTACCTCGAGCCCGATGACCAGACCACACTCAACGACCAGCAGGCCACGGTGCTCGGCGCGCTGGGCAGCCAACTTGCCGCGCTGCGCCCCGAACTCGCCGAGCAGGACGTGCGCGTGCTGCGCGCCGCCCTGCTCAGCACGATCACCAGCATCGCCGACCACCACGCCGCCCTCCCGGTGAAACCCCTTGCCCGCCTCTTACATTCGGCCTGCTGGTCGGTCGCGCACGCGAAGCTGCCCGCCACGCGGCCGGTCGAGCCGGTCGCGGTGGTGGAGATTCCGGACTCCTTCAAACACGAGCTGCTGCTGCGCAAGGCGGTCGAGCTGTTCCACGAGCGCGGCTACCCCAACGTCAGTGTCGAGGACATCGCCACGGCCGCAGGGCTCTCGGCCGCCTCGGCGGTATACCGGTTCTACCGCGGCAAGAGCGACATCCTGGCCGCGGCGTTCCGGCGGGCCGCCGAACGTGTTTCCGGCGCCGTCGGCCCCGCCGTGGCGGCGGCCACCGGCTCCGAGGACGCGCTCACGGCGCTGATCACGCAGTATGTGGCCGGATCGTTCGCCGAACGCGCGCTCACCTTCGTGTATTACACGGAGTTCCAGCACGTTCCGGCCGAGGAGCGCACCGTGCTGCGCAATATCCAGCGGCTCAGCGTCGAGGAGTGGGCCCGGTTGCTGCGCGAGGTGCGCCCGGAACTCGCTGCGGCGGAGGCGCGCATCCTGGTGCACGCCGCCTTCGCGGTGGTAGTCGATCTGGGCCGCGCCTTCGGCGACGAGCCGCTGGCCGCCCAGGACAGGGTGCGGCTGCTGATGCAGCTGGTGCTGTTCGGCCGGCCCGCCGGCTAGCCCTTTATGTTATCGGGAATTCTCGATCAATCGGCCTCATAGTGCGACATGAAAGTCGGATCACAGCTTCTTTGTGATCTATCATTCACTTGTTCCCCCGCCAGGGCAGCGTCGGTGTACCAAACGTTGGCTTGGGCTACCATCGCGGCATGGGTGCCCAGGACCGCCACACTGCGGACAAGGCGGCGGACGGGACACCGGCGCGGGTGATCCGGCGCCGCCCACGCGACCGCCGCGCGCAGATCGCGGCCGCGTCGGCCGAGGCGTTCGGCGCGCTGGGCTACCACGGCGTCAGCATGGACGACATCGCCTCCCGGCTCGACATCAGCTCCGCGGCGCTGTATCGCCACTATCCGAGCAAGTACGCGCTGTTCCGCGAGGAAGTGCTGCGGTTGGGCGCGGTCAGCCAGGAAGCGGCCCGGCTGCCGGATGCCACCGGCCTGCCCCCCGCGCGACGACTCGAACGCGTGCTCGACGCTCTGATCGAGGCGGCGATCGCCAACCGGCGCAGCGCCGCGCTGCTGCGCTGGCAGCGGCGCTACCTGGAGGACGCCGACGCGGCCACCCTGGCCGATCAACTCGCGGGGGTGAACGCGGCGCTCACCTCGCTGCTCGCGGAGACCAGGCCCGCACTGCCCAAAGCCGACCGCTCCGTGCTGGCCGCCGCGGAGCTGAGCGTGCTCAGCAGCATCGGCGACCACCACGTGTCGATCCCGGTGCGGGCGCTCACCGCGCGGCTGACGGCGGCCTGCCGCGGACTCGCCGCGTGCGAGCTGCCGCCTGCCGGTAGCGCCGAAGCCGAGAGCTTCGCCGCCACCGAGATCCCGCTGACCTTCAAACACGAATTGCTGCTGATGCGCGCGGTCGAGCTGTTCCACCAGCGCGGATACCCGAACGTCAGTGTGGAGGACATCGCGACCGCCGCCGGGCTGCCCGCCTCCTCGGCGGTGTACCGGTTCTACCGCGGCAAGGGCGACATCCTCACGGCGGCGTTCCGCCGGGCGGCGGATCGGGTGTCGGCCGCCATCGGACCCGCCGTCGCCGCCGCCGAGACGCCGGAGCAAGCGCTCGACGCCCTGATCGAGCTGTATGTGGCGGGCTCGTTCGCCGAGCGCGAGCTCACGTTCGTCTACTACGCCGAGATCAGCAACGTGCCGCCGGAGGAGCGCACCGTGCTGCGCAACATCCAGCGCCTCAATGTCGAGGAGTGGGCCAAACTGCTGGTCGGCGTGCGGCCCGAGCTGTCCGCCGCCGAGGCGCGCCTGCTGGTACACGCCGCGTTCGCACTGGTGGTCGATCTTGGTGAGCGTTTCGGCTCCGCCGACCCGGCGTGCTCGCCGCGACGCGTGATCCACCTGATGCAGGCGATCCTCTTCGACCGGCCGGCGGGCCCCACGGCGTAGCCCGCCGATTCGCGGACGAAACAAGCCGCGTCGCCGATCGTGTCCCGGTTATCCCGCCCACGAGTGGCGCATGGCCGCGCTATGTCGCATGTAGGTCCCTCGGTGGTGTGCCACTCGCTGCGTGTGAGCCGAGTACGGTGGGCTCGTGCCATCCACCGTGGCCATGCCGATGCGCAGGACGTCGAACGCAGGTGTCGATATCGGCCCGGCCGGGCACCCTGGTGGGGTGTTTACGCCACCGGCGAACACCGCGGTGGGAATCGACCTCGCGACAGCGCTGTTGCGGCAGGAGAGCGTGCGCCCGGCCCGGCGCGACGCCCGTAGAGCATTCGCGCAGTTTCCGACTTCGGAAGGAACATCCACATGAGCACAGATCTCGACGCGCAAACCGCGGCGGCGTCCGGCACCTTCGCCATCGGCGGCGATCTTCCCGTGCATCGGCTCGGGTACGGCGCGATGCAGTTGACCGGCCCCGGGGTGTGGGGCGATCCCAAAGACCCGGACGAGGCGGTACGCGTTCTGCGCCGCGCGGTCGAGCTCGGGGTCAACTTCATCGACACCGCCGACTCCTATGGCCCCTTCGTCAGCGAGAAGCTGATCCGTGAGGCCCTGCGGCCGTATCCGGAGGACTTGGTGATCGCCACCAAGGCCGGTCTCACGCGCCAGGGGCCCAACGAATGGCGTCCGGTCGCCCGGCCCGAATACCTTCGCCAGCAAGCCGAACTCAGCCTGCGCCACTTGGGCGTCGACCGCATCGACCTGTACCAACTGCATCGCATCGACCCCCAGGTGCCGCTGGCAGACCAGCTGGGTGAACTCGTGGCGCTCCAGCAGGAGGGCAAGATCCGGCACATCGGCCTCTCCCAGGTGACCGTCGAACAGCTGCGCCAGGCACGCGAACTCGCCACCATCGTCTCGGTGCAGAACCTGTACAACTTGGCCAACCGCGCCGACGAGGACGTGCTGAACTACGCCGAGCAGGAGAACATCGGCTTCATCCCGTGGTTCCCGATCGCCACGGGCCAACTCGCCGCCCCCGGCGGTCCGCTCGCGGCCATCTCCGCCGACCACGGCTCGTCCCCCGCCCAGCTCGCCCTGGCCTGGCTGCTGCGCCGCTCCCCCGTGATACTGCCGATCCCCGGCACCTCCAGCGTCGCGCACGTCGAGGAGAACATCGCCGCCGCGCGAATCACGCTGACGGACGACGAGTTCGAGGCACTGTCGGCCGCCGCCTGATCGAGTGGCCGATCGCCGGCCCGGCTACCGGACGCGACGAATCCGGTCAGCCGGGCGGCGACGAATCACCGTCCTGGACGTTCGGATTCCCGCGCAACCGCGCGAGCGTACTGGGACCGATCCCTTTCACCGCCAGGATGTCGGCGTCCGATGCCCGGAGCACCTTGTCCCATGATCCGAACTTCGCGGTCAGAATATCTCGCTGCCGCTGCGGTAACCCGGTATGAACAGGGCCGGCGTCGCTCCTGGCGAGCGCTCGAATGCGTTTCACCACCGACGGACTGATATCCGGCACCGCACGCAACTCTCGCACGCCGGCATTCCGTATCGCCTGTAGATCGCCGATGTAGATGAACAGGTCCCGCGCCAGGGCCGGGTCTCGATGATTCGTCACTTCCTCGACGAAATCGATCAGTGGTTCCGGCGCGGCACTCACGACCATCGAGCGAATCGCTATCCTGTTGTCGGCGATCTCCAGCTGGAGATCGTTCAGGCAGTCGACCACCTTCGTCTGATAATCGGGGCAATTCTCCGCCAGCCAACGCGCCGCCGCCTCGTCGTCTCCCGAACCGTATTCCGCCGTATTGATCAGCGCTTCGAACTCCTCGAGTTGCGCGTCCGTCAAGCCGGCGGAGAGCACGCTTCCCACACGGTACTCGAGTTGCTCGTACATCGTTTCCAGGATGGTCCGGCGGATTTCCGACGGCAGATCCGCCAGCCCAAGCTTCTCCAACGTGGCGTCACTCAGCTCGATCATCACCGGTCCCACTCTCGCTATGAGCCCTGTTCAGTTTGGCCCGCAGCGCGTCGATGAACGATCCGGCCGCGGGATGCGTCCATGTGGTTCCTATCGCCTCCGCGGCGACCGCGGGCTCGGATTCGGTGATGCTCTCGGCCGCGGGTGCCGGATTCGCGTCCACCTCGGGCTTCGGTGACTTGATCGCGGTCCGCAGCGAGCTCTTGAAGAAGGACTGACTCGACCTCTTGATCGATGCGACCTGCCGTTCCATGGATTTCGCCGACCGACCTCGCAGCCGCGAGATGTGGTCGCCCTCCAGACTGAAGGCGGGCTGCACCATACCGTTGAGCAACAGCGAGCACGCGGCGTAGTGGTTGGGGAGGCGGCGCAGGGCCTCGGTGGCGAATTCCGGTCCGAAACGTCCGGCGAACTGCTCCGCGTCGCGGTCCCCCATCCGGAAACCCAGCACCGTGCCGACATTCCCGAGCAGCGCGTGTTGAATAGGCTCGGAGAGTTGCTCCAGGTACTGGTTGGCTATGACTGCGTACAGCCCGAACTTCCGTCCCTCCGCCAGGATGTCCGGGAGCGCTCCTTTCGAAAAGGACTGTGCTTCGTCGACGAAGAGGGCAAACGGTTTTCCGGTACTTCGCCGCAGTGCCGCCGTCCAATACCGGGTGAGATACAGGTAGCCGAGCAGCTGCGCGATCGGAGCACCGATCTCGCCTTTCTGCAGAGAAACGACGATGATCTTGCCGCTGTCCATAACCTCGGTCGGGTCGAGCATGTCGTGCCCACTGCCGAGCACCGCTCTCAGCACCGCATTCGTCCGAAAAGCGGTGAACTTGCTGGTGAACCAGCCCAGCACCTCGGACAGCGTGTTGGCGTTCGTCTGGGCCATTTCCTGATCCCAGAAATCCATCAAGAACTGTTCTTTCACCGACGCGCGCTGAGCTGTCCGGTACTTCTTGTCCAGAAAGAGGCGAGGGACATCCAGCAGCGATGCTCTGCGCCCCTTCGCCGCGATCAGGGTGAGCATCCCCATCCGGAACCAGGACTCCCAGCGCGGACCCACAATGCCCTGCTGAGTGGGATCGAAGAGGTCCTCGAACATCGCCGTAACGTTGGCCAGAGCTGTATCTCGCTGCAACAGATCCGACACGGCGAACGGATTGATGGGCGCTGGCGCGTCGAGATCGGAAGCATCGATGAAATGGACGTCGCGCGTGCGGCTCGCAGGCAGGTCGCCGAGGAGCCGGACGGCGGCGTCACCGTGCGGGTCGATGAACAGGATGCCGTGACCTGCGGCGGCCACCTCACACGCCATGGCGCGCAGCAGCGTCGACTTACCTGATCCGGTCTGCCCGGGGATGTAGACATGGCGCGAGAAATCTGCCACGGGCAGCAGCACATCGAGGGTCTCCCCTTTGGCATCCCGAGCCAGCCCGAGCCGAATGCCCTCGCCCGCGGCCGCGCTGACGACCTGTTCCGGAGCACGGACGAAATGCGCCGGAACGACGGGGAAACCGGGAAAGGATGCCTCATGCGCGACCGGAATACGCATCAGCGCCGCCAGGGTGCGGACGCCCAGAGTTTCCGGGGTCGGCCGGGAATCATCGAGACGCTGGGTCTCGAGCGGCGCTCCGATCGTGCGAATTGCGGAGAGCAGCCGGGGTGATGGTTCATCGCTACACGCCAGCGTCACCGTCGCGCGGACGAACGGTCCACCTGACCGGAGAGTGCTGGTCAGCAGTTCGGGGGTCATTCCCTCCGGTCCGTTGGCGTCGCGCGCCAGGTCTTCGAGGCTGCGGCCGTTCGGATCGATCGGCTTGACGACGACCTCGAGTCGCACGAATGGCTGGTCCAGCATCGCCGCGCACAAACCACGCAAACTCGTCAGCGGCTCGTATGTGGGCTGCAACGGCCGCCTCCGCGACGGCGTGTCCGCGCGGAACATGGAACGGCGGATCGAATAGCGATGCGGCAGCGGCGGAGTCGGTCGCGCAACCTCCGATTCGACAGTGCCCACGATCGGGCTGTCGGGCTCGCCGAGGAGACCGACGAGTCCGTCGAAGTGGCCGGAGGGATCACCGTTCTCGGTGCGCAGCACCATACACACTCGTAGCGAACCCGGTTTGTCGCGAGTCTCGAGCCGAACTGTCAACGTCTCCCCGGCGGGTAGGTGCGCCGCGAACGCGTATATTCGCTCCGAGAACCGTGAACGCCGTTCTCTCTCTTCGTCCGTCCATGCCGCGACCAGGGAGTCGCTGGCGAGGATCACGCCGGCGTTCTCAGCAGTTCGTGTGTCATCAGGCATCGGCAAACCCCCGCTACTGCGAATTGATGGAACGCACAACCGATTCCGCCCACACTGCGGGCGCGCCCCGTTCCCGCAGCGCCTCGACCACTGCCTCCGGGCTACTTCCCTGCGCCAGCATGTTCTGGGCGAGCGTTTCGAGTTCGTCCGCGGTACCCAGCCCGAGTTCGGGCCGATATCCGGGCGTCGGCTCCGCCGCCGCGAGTTGACGGCGCAGTGAATCCACGGCGGCCTGAAGCATCAGCAACTGCGCCGACTCCGGCGATTTGCCTGCCTCGGCGACCGCCACCGATCGCTCGGGGAACACGACCGACAGTTCTGGGCGCTGCATGGTCTCGACGACGGCCCGGACGATCTCGTCCTCGAGCACTTCGGCCCAGCGCGGGCGTTTCGTACGGTACTCGAGATGACGCTGATTTCGCAGGTCGAAAGGAATGCTCGAGGTATCGCGCGTGATCAGTACACATGGTTTGCCCAGTGCATGCGCGAGCCCGAGTTCGTAGTACACGTTCGCGTTCGGCTCCGAGACGTCCGCCAGGACCACCGCGCTCTCGTCGATGAGGTCCCAGATCTGCCGGATCACGTTGCCGGCTCTGAACATCGAATCACCTCGCTTGCCGACCATGCCTGCCTTCTCGAGCGCGGGGCAGAAGATCTCGTCGAAGTACGAGTCGTAGGGATCACCGAAAGGTGAGATGACGAATGCCACGCGAGAGGCGACCGTGTGCTCATCCGGAGTCTTCATCAGGGCAGCAGCCCCGGCGTGGTTTTGAACTCGACTCCCTGGGTCAGGTCGGAAAGGTAGCCCATCAGAGCCCGATCCCGGAGAAAGTCCGTCACCGGGTGATCGAAACGGCGCAAGAAGTCGGAGAAATCAGGTTCTATGCGCCTGCCCTCTTTGTCGTCCCTGGTCTCCGCAAGATAGTGGAAATCGGCCCAAATCGTGCCGTAGTCGAGATTCCCGGGCGCTTCCACACTGTAGATCTCTCGGATCGTCCCGCCCGGCGCCCTGATCCAGCGACTGACCGCGAGATCGATTCTGCCCAGGCTGCCCAGCTGATTCTCGTCCAGCTCGATGAGCCTGCCGTCGGGGCCGGGCACCTTCGACATCGACGCCCCGATGAGCGCCGAGTTCTTCACCTCTTGCGGGCCCCGGCCCACTGTGCGGAAGTCATGCAGGATGTATTTGAAGGAGAAACCGGCCCGGGCGGGGACGATGTCGCGGCGTGTCCCGTTCTTGGGCTCCGAGGACAACTCCATGAATTCACGGACCTTCTCGTACAGCCGGTGAACCTCCGGCATGATGAGGCGGTACCACTCGTAGAATCGCTTCATCGAAGAACCCGGACGCGTCAGCGACAACTCGTTCGAGGTAGTCAGTTGCAGCCGGAAGTCCGCATCGGCGTCCTTGTAGTGCACGCCCACCGAGTCGTCTGCCGAGGTGCGATTCAATTGGTCGAAGCTGTACAGCCCCGATCGAGCGAGCAGTTCGTACGCCTCCTCGTACACACAATCCGCCAGCATGCCCATTTTCGACGAGTCGTCCCATGATTTGAACCTCGGAAAATTGATGGTCAGCCGGAAGAAATTGATTGCCGTGAGGTTCTCGAAGATCGGCGCTTGGCGGTACTGATCCCAATCCACGAGGAAAGCCCCGCCACTTCCCTCATCCTCCCCGAACGAGGACATGACACTCCTAAAACAAGAGGCACGATGAGATTTGTCTACGCTTCAGCGGCGAGGCCGACATGATTACTTCAACAACACAGTCGGCGACAGCTCCGCCAGCCTATCCAACGGTCCCCGAATACCAATGGATAGTCACTCATCTCGCGAAGAGTAGATCTGTACTCGTACCAAAACCTACGATTGCTCGACCATAGCATCGATCTTCGAGTCCACGTGGGGAATCCACGCCGAGCAGTTTGCTCCGCGCACGGCAATTCGTGCCCGAATTCCGTTCGGCCGAGCAGGTTTCGACCACCCCATCGAGCGCGGCCGCAGGATCTGGCCGGGGGGCGGCTCCGAGGCACAGTTCCTTGCCTGGGACCGGCGCGGTGGCAAAATGGTGTCGCGCAGAGGATTGTCGGGAGCCATCGGCATCCGCCGTTGCGCCGGGTGGGTTCGACCGCTGACGGGGGCGTTCGACACGAACGTCCGGCAGATCCACAGGAGCGGCAGCATGGCAACGAGTTCGGTGCGCCGACGGTCGGTCAGCGCGAGTATCCATCGGCCCTGCTGTCGGGGACGACGCGGCCGGACGCGACCAGGGTGCGGAAGGCTGCCTGCTTGCGGGGGCAGGCGTCGGCGCGGCAGGGGCGGTGGCCCTGCATCACCCGATGCGCCTGTTCGACGGTGAACGGCTGCTCGGGCGGCCGGTGCGCGTCCTCGGCGCCGCCGTGCGGCAGACACGATCCGACGCCGATGATGGCGGCCACCAGAAGCGTGCACGCGCCGAGCATGCTCAGCAGCGGTTCCACGGCCGATTACTGGCCGGCGTCCTGCCGGGAACAGAACGCCGACGCGGTTAGGTACTGACGGCAGCTCGCGCCGTGACCGGCGTGGACGGCGCAGAGGAACCGCGCCCGGTCATAGGTCAGACCGAGCGGTTCCTGCGTGCAGTCGCGGCTTTGCACCAGCCACAATTCTCTGACGTCCGAGTGCAACACGTCCATCTTTCACCTCCACTTGGGCAGTGCACCCGGCACCGAGAAGGCGCCGCCGGATCGCGCTCGACACGGATGGATCGGGCCGCGTCGGGACCGTGCGCCGGGTTCCGGACAACGAGCGCCCTCGACAGGGTTTGGGCGGACCCCCGATGCCGGGTGCGGTTCTACAGTGCGCGTTGCGATTCGGTAGATAACAGACCCGAATGCGGTAATTGCGAGTACTTTCCGTTTGTAGCGGCCTGGAGCGAGGAAGAGAGACCTATGGTGGAGGTCGACTGGACGGGCGAAGCTGTACATGCGCTTCGCACGGCGATGAAGCGAAGCCGTTACGAATTCGCCCGTCTGGTGGGCGTCACACCGCGCACCGTGGTCCTGTGGGAGAACGGCCGGACAACCCGGATGCACGCCGCTAGCCAGCGTCTCCTCGACAGAGTCCTGTCGCAGGTCGATTCCGTCGTCGTCGAACGATTCGAGCGTGCGATCGTCACGGGCCGGGCGACCGCCCCCGACTACGAAAGCGCCGATTCGGCGCCCGAAAGGCACACCAAGCTCGGTAGGGAAATCGGGCTCGACAAGGAAGTCGAGGAAGACGACGTGAGAAGGCGAGAACTGCTGGCCTGCATCGGCGCGGGCCTGGCAGGCCAGGCGGCGGACCTGGTGGCGAGCGAACCGGAACGGATGCTGGCAACCCTCGACGCGGGGTCGATCAGCGAACGGCGACTGGCGTTCCTGGAGCAGTCGGCCGAGGTCCTCGGCACGCGGGTGGTGCAGGTGCCGCCGCACGAACTGCTGCAGACCGGGCTCGAGCAATTCCGGATGGTCCGAAGCTGTCTCGGCGAACGGCAGCCAACCCATCATCAGGTCCGGCTGGTGCGGACGGCGGGCAGACTGGCGAACGTAGTCGGCGAGATCCTGTTCAACGAGGGGCATTTCGGCCAGGCGCGGATGTGGTATGCCACCGCGATCCATGCCGCGCAGGACATCGGCGACCGCTATTCGGAGGACATCGCCCTGGCCGGGCTCGCGTATTTGCCCACCTATAGCGATAAGCCGAAGGAAGTTTTGCAGTTACTCGACGGCCGATTGCAAGAAAATCCGTCCTATGGCGCGGCCGCCGCGTGGTTGTGGGGAATGGCGGCGCGCGCGCACGCCAGTCTCGGGCACGCCGACGAATTCGCGCGCTGTATCGCGCGTTCGGCATCGGCTTTGGAAGACGTCGGGCCGGAAGACCTTTCGGTCGGTATTTTTTCTTTCCGCCCCGAGAAACTCGCTTTTTATCAGGCGATCGGATATTCCCGCCTCGGCCGCGCCGACGAGACCGCCGTGGCGGCCGCCCGCGCGATGGCGCTGTACGACCCGTCGGAGACCATGGAGCCCGCCCTGGTCCGCTTCGAGCACGCCACGGCGCTGCTTGCCTCCGGCGAGATCGAGGAAGCCTGCGCGGTGGCGACCAGCGCCATCACGAACGCGCACACCTATGTGGGGCTCACCGTCACCCAGCGCGCCATGCAGTTCGACTCGGCGCTCGGCGGCCTGCGCACCAGAGCCGTCGGTGAATGGCGCCGGCATGCGCACGCGGTGATCGACTCGGCGCAGGTCAAGGCCTGAGGCGGAGCGCGCCGGTCGGCAGGGGGATGGGGACCGGCGCGCCCCGCGTATTCAGGTGGTCAGTTCGCCTCGGTGGACATGGCCTCGATGAGCGACTTGGGGCGCATGTCCACCCAGTGCGTCTCCACGTACTCCAGGCAGGACTTGCGATTGGCCGCGCCGTAGGCGATGGTCCAGCCACCGGGGACGGCGGCGAAGACCGGCCACAAGGAGTGTTCGCCCTCTTTGTTGATCAGGACGTAGAACTTGGCGTCGTCGTTGTCGAACGGATTGGTCATTTCGGTTTTTCCTTCTTCCTGGTCGGGTCAGGGGGATCTAGGGGCGCTCGGTGTCTGCCAGTGCCGCGGTGAGGACGTGGCCGATCCGCGCCAGCGCTGACTCCGAGGTCATCCGCCAGTGCGAGGCGTGCACCGCGTGGTTGTGCACGGTGCCGTCCACGGCGTCGGCCCAGCTCGCGGCGCCCGCGGCGCCGGTGGGATCGTCCAGCGCGGCGGTGAAGTACAGCAGGTTGCCCTTGTACGGGCGGGGGCGGTAGCGGCGGATCAACTCCAGCGATCCGGCCCCGGCCCTCAGCACTCGGTCGAGGCGGTCGGCGCCGAACGAGGCGAACGGCTCGGGCAGTCGCGCGAGCCGGCGCGCGAGCCGGGGCAGGTCCAGTTCGGCGTCCCCGTCATCGGCCGCTTCGCCGAGCAAACCGCCGAGCAGATCGGCGACCGGCAGGGCGGTGGCCTCCTCCGCCTCGACCCGCAGCGGGCTGTCCATCATGGCCAGGACCGCGACCCGCTGGCCTTGCTCCTGCAACTGCGTCGCCACCGCGTGCGCCAGGACGCCGCCGAGCGACCAGCCGAGCAGGTGGTAGGGCCCCTCGGGCTGCACGGCGCGGATCTCCCGCACGTACCGGCGCGCCCAGTCGTCGATGGACTCCGGCAGGGTCTCACCCGGGTTCAGCACCGGCGACTGGATGCCGTACACGTCCCGCTCTGGGTCCAGGTGCGCCGCGAGACCCGCGAAGGACCACGCCACACCGCCGGCGGGATGGATGCAGAACAGTGGCTGCCGAGCGCCGCCGGTGCGCAGCGCGAGCACGACGTCGAACGCGGCGGACGCGTCGACCCGGCCGCGACCGCAGCGGTGCTGCTCCAGCTGGGCGATCAGGCGCGCCGGCGTCGGCGCGGCGAAGAGCCAGAGCACCGGGATCTGCTCGCCCAGCGCCGCGCTCAGGCGGGCGGCCAAGCGGGTGGCCAGCAGCGAGTTGCCTCCGCGTTCGAAGAAGTTGTCGTCCAGGCCGACCCGCTCGGCGGCGAGCACGTCGGCGAAGTCCGCGCACACGGCATGTTCCAAGTCGGTGCCGGGTGCGCGGAATTCCCGCGCGTGCGGCTCCGGGCGCGGCAAGGCCGCGCGATCGACCTTGCCGTTCGCGCTGAGCGGCAAGGTCTCCAGTTGCCGCAGCTGCGTGGGCACCATGTAGCTCGGCAGGACGTCGGCCAGCGCGGCGCGCAACGCGCTCGGGTCGAGCCGCTCGACGGCGGTGAAGTAGCCGACCAGCACGGCGTTCGCGCCGTCGGTGTCGTAGGCGACGACGATCGCCTCGCCGATCTCGGGCCGCGAGCGCAGGGCATGCTCGATCTCGGCGAGTTCGATGCGATAGCCGCGGATCTTCACCTGGAAATCGCGGCGCTCGACGTACTCGAGGTTGCCGTCGGCGGCCCAGCGCACCATGTCGCCGGTGCGGTACAGCCGCGCGCCCGCGGGCCCGAACGGGTCGGCCACGAACCGTTCCGCGGTGAGTTCGGCTCGGCCGTGGTAGCCGCGGGCCAGCTGCGCGCCGCCGAGGTACAGCTCACCGGTCACCCCGGCGGGCACCGGGTGCAGCCGGTCGTCGAGCACGTAGACCCGGTTGCCGGATTGAGGCGTGCCGATGGGCACCAGCGCCTGCCGGATATCGGTTCCCGCCCGGAACCGGGTGACCGACACCGCGGCTTCGGTGGGTCCGTAGAGGTTGTCGATCCTGGCCGTGGTGAGCGCCTCGACCCGCCGCATCGTCGCGGCGGGCAACGCCTCGCCGATGACGAGCAACCGGCGCAGCGAACGCGGTAGCCCGCGCTCGCCGGAGGCTTCGGCCAGCATCGCCAGCAGCGAGGGCACCAGTGTCAGCGTCGTCACCGAAGCGCGGCGAACCAGGTCGAGCAGGCCCGCCGGTTCGCGCTGCGCGTCCTGCGGTGCGAGCACCAGCCGGGCTCCGGTTCGCAACGCCCACCAGTACTCCCACACCGACAGGTCGAAGGCGGCCGAGGTCAGCACCAGCGCCGCGTCGTCCGAGCCGAGCGCGTATTCCGACTGCATCCAGTCCAGCTGATGCGCGACCGCCGCGTGCGGCACCGCCACACCCTTCGGCACGCCGGTGGAACCGGAGGTGAAGATGACGTAGGCGGTGTTCGCGGGCGAGAGCGCGGCGATCCGTTCGTCGTCGCGCACCGGGTGGTCGGCCACGGTGTCGGCGACGGTCGAGATATCGAGCACCACACCGTGTTCCGATGCCGTCACGGGCAGCATCGGCTTGCCCGCCGAGGTGAGCACCAGGTGCGGTCCGGCGGCGGCGAGCACGCTCGCGGTGCGTTCCAGCGGATGCGCCGGGTCCAGCGGCACGTACGCGCCACCGGCCGTCACCACCGCGTACATCGCCACGAGCAGGTCGACGCTGCGCGGAATGGCCAGCGCCACCGGCCTCTCCGGGCCGATCCCGCGTGCGATGAGCACCCGGGCCAGGCGGTTGACCCGCGCGGCGAACTCCTCGTAGGTGAGGGTCGTGGCGTCGTCGACGATGGCGATCGCCTGTGGCGTCCTGGCCGCCTGCGCCTCGAACGCGGCGATCAGCGTGGCCGGGGCGAAGGCCTGCCCGGCTCGGTTCCAGGTCACCAGCACGCGCTCGGTCTCGGCCGGGTCCAGCAGCGCGAGATCACCGACGGGCAGCCGCGGGTCCGCGCACACCGCGTTCAGCAGCCGTTGCAGGCGGGTGGCGAACCCGGCCACCGTGGACTCGTCGAACAGGGCGGTGGCGTAGGTGAGCGAGGCCGCCATACCCGCCGGGGTTCCGCCGGGGCCGTAGCGGTCGGTGACGACCAGGTGCAGATCGAACTGGGCGACCTCGGAGTCGAAATCGGCGGCGGTGGCGGTCAATCCGTCCAGCGAGAAATCGGCTCCCGCCTGGTTGTGGAAGGAGAAGCCGACCTGGAACAGCGGATGACGGGCGGTGGACCGCTCCGGGTTGAGCACCTCGACCAGACGCTCGAACGGCACGTCCGCGTGCGCGAAGGCCGCGACATCGGTGGCGCGGACGCGAGCGAGCAGGCCCGCGAAATCCTCGCCCGGGTCGACCTGGGCCCGCAGGACCAGCGTGTTGACGAACATGCCGACCACGTCGTCGAGTTCGGCCGCGCCGCGCCCGGCCACCGGCGTGCCCACCGCGATGTCCGCGGTGCCCGAGAGGCGGGCGAGCAGCACCGCGAACGCCGCGTGCAGCACCATGAACAGCGTCGCGCCGGATTCGCGGCCGAGTTCGGTCAGCCGGGCGTGCACGTCCGGGGCGATCGCGAAATCGACGTGCCTGCCGCGCGTAGCGACGACGGCTGGGCGCGGGCGATCGGCGGGCAGGCTCAGCTGCGCGGGCAGATCGGCCAGCGTCTCGGTCCAGAACCGGATCTGACGCGCCAGCAGCGAAGCGGGATCGTCTTCCGCGCCGAGCAGTTCGCGCTGCCACACGCTGAAATCGGTGTATTGCACCGGAAGCGGCGGCCAGTCCGGCGCGGCGGCGCGTCTGCGTGCCGCGTAGGCGAGCATGACGTCGCGGGCCAGCGGCGCCAGCGACGAGCCGTCGGCGGCGATGTGGTGCACCACAACGACGAGCACGTGCTCGGTCACCGGATCCGCCGCGGCGCCGTCGACCGGGGCGAACAGCCGGGCGCGGACCGGGACGGTCTCGGTGACATCGAACCCCCCGCCGACGAAGTCGGCCACCGCCGCGCCGAGATCGTCGGCCGCCACGGCGATGGGCGCCAGCACCGGGGTGCTGTCGGCGACCGGCGAGACGACCTGCACCGGCCCGGACGGGTGCAGCGGATAGACCGTGCGCAGCACGTCGTGGCGGGCGACGACGTCACCGATCGCGGCGTTCAGGGCCGCCACGTCCAGCTCGCCGGTCAGGCGCACCGCCAGTGGGATGTTGTAGGCGGTGGACTGCCGATCGAGGCGGTTGAGGAACCACATGCGCTGCTGCGCGAGCGAAAGGGGCACGGGGCCGGTCAGCGCACGCCGGGTGAGCGCGGGGCGGGGGGCCGCACCGGAGGCGATCTCGAGCGCGCGGGCCAGCGCGGCGACCGTCGGGTGCTCGAACACCGCGCGGACGCCGACGGCGACCGCCAGCCGATCCCCGAGCCGCGCGGCCAGCTGGGTCGCGGTCAGCGAATTGCCGCCGCGGGCGAAGAAGTCGTCGTCCGCGCCGACGCGCTCGAGTCCGAGGACCTCCGCGACCGTTCGCGCCACCGCTCGCTCGACCTCGGTGCCGGGCGCGCGGAACGGCGCGGCGCGAAGTTCGGGCCGCGGCAACGCGGTGCGGTCCAGCTTGCCGACCGGAGTCAAGGGCAGTTCGTCGAGCACCAGCACGCTGCTCGGCACCATGTACCCGGCGAGCGAGCGAGCCGCGTGCGCCAGCAGGTCGGCGACGTCGATCGTGTGGCCGGGCGCGGCGACGACGTAGGCGACCAGCGACACCGCGCCCGAGGCGCTGGTGTGGCCCACGGTGACGGCCGTGCGCACCGTCTCGTGGGCCGCGAGCACGGCGTCGATCTCGCCGAGTTCGATGCGCAGGCCGCGCACCTTCACCTGGTGGTCCGAACGCCCGATATAGCGTAGTGCGCCCGATCGGGTCCAGCGCACCAGGTCACCGGTCCGGTACAGCCGTCCGCCCGCGGGGCCGTAGGGGTCGGCGACGAACCGGGATGCCGAAAGACCGGGCCGCGCATGATATCCCCGGGCCAGGCCGGGACCGCGCAGGTACAGCTCGCCGGTGACGCCGACCGGCACGGGCCGCAGCCTGCCGTCCAGCACCAGCGCGGACATGCCGTGGATCGGCGTGCCCAGATCGAGGGGATCGCCGGGCCGCAACGGCGCACTGATCGTCGCGATGACGGTGGTCTCGGTCGGGCCGTAGGTGTTGTGGAACGACCGGCCGGGCGCCCAGTGCCGCACCGTGTCCGGGCCGTAGGACTCGCCTCCGACGGTGAGTTGCCGCAGGCAGCTCAGCTCGGCCGGGTCGAGCGTCGGCAGGACGGCCGGGGTGAGGAACGCGTGCGTCACCCGCTGATCGCGCAGGAGCGCGGTGAGTTCCGCGCCGCCGTAGACGCCCGGGGGCGCGATCACCAGCGCCGCCCCGGCGGACAACGCCAGCAGCAGTTCGAGCATCGACGCGTCGAAGCTGGGCGAGGCCACGTGCAGGACGCGCGCATCGGCGGTGACCGCGTACCGGTCCCGCTGCGCGAGCGCGACTCCGGCGAGACCGCCGTGCGTGGCGACCACGCCCTTGGGCGTGCCGGTGGAGCCGGAGGTGTAGATCATCCAGGCCGGGTTCTCCACCCGCACGGGGCGGATCAGCTCGGCGGCCTCGATCGGTGCTCCGCTGTTGCGGCGCATCCGCGCCGCGGTGGACGGCGCGTCCAGCACCAGCCAATCGACATCACCGGGCAGTGCCGCGCGGCAGGTGGCGATCGTCAGGCCCAGCGCCGCACCGGAATCGGTGAGCATGTGCGCGATGCGCTCGGCCGGATAGGTGGGGTCGACCGGAACGAACACCGCGCCGGTCTTGGCCACCGCCCACACCGCGAGCACGGAGCTGATCGAGCGCGGCACCGCCACGGCCACCACGTCCTCGGCGCCGATTCCGTGTCCGATGAGCATGCGCGCCAACCGCGACGACTGCTCCTCCAGCGTCCGGTAGGTCAGCTGCCGGTCGCTCGCGACCAGCGCGACCGCGTCCGGGTCGGACGCGACCGCGACGGCCATGAGTTCGGCCAGCGTGTGCGGCGGCACCGGCGCGTCGCCCCGGCGGCCGAGCAGGTCGGCGCGCTCGGCGGGTGCCAGCAGATCGACCGTACCGATCGGCGCGTCCGGTCGCGCCGTGAGCGCGCCGAGCAGCCTGCCGAAGCGGCGCAGCACGGCGCGGGCGGTGGCGCCGTCGAACAGGTCGGTGGCGTAGTCCAGTTCGACCGCGAGATGACCGTCGGCGTCCGGCTCGGCGGACACGGTGAACTGCCAGTCGAATCGGGCCACCGGCTCGTCGAACTCGACGGCGGTCAGCTCGAGGCCCGGCACGGTGAAGGGGCCGGTTCCGGCGTTCAGGTAGCTCAGCGCCACGGTGAACAGCGGATGCCGTGCCCGGGAGCGCTCGACGCCGAGTTCGTCGACCACCCGGTCGAACGGCACGCCCGCGTGCTCGAAGGCGGCGAGGTCGACGGCCCTGGTCTGGGCGAGCAGATCGGTGAAGGAGCGGTCCTGGTCCGGGCGGGTGCGCAGCACCACGGTGTTGACGAACATGCCGACCAGGTCGTCGAGGGCCGCCGCGCCGCGGCCGGCCACCGGAGTGCCGATCGGGATGTCACCGGAGCCCGACAGGCGCGCAAGCAGGACGGCGAGGGCGGCGTGTACCACCATGAACGGCGTCGCGTCGTGTCGCGCGGCCAGTTCGGCGACGCGCGCGGCGACACCGCCGCCGATTCTGGCCCGCACGTTCGCGCCGCGCCCGGTCGCGATGGCCGGACGTGGACGGTCGGCGGGCAACTCGAGTTCGGCGGGCAGGTCGCGCAGCGTCTCGGCCCAATACGGAAGCTGCCGCGCGGCGGCGTTTTCCAGCTCGGCGTCCTGCCAGAGGGCGTAATCGGCGTATTGGGCGGCGAGAGCGGGCCAGACGGGGCGCGTGCCGAGGACGCGGGAGAGATAGGCCGTCAGCAGGTCGCGCAGCAGCGGGCCCATCGAGTAGCCGTCGGCCGCGATGTGGTGCACCACCGCGACCAGGACGTGACTTGTGGCGTGCTCGCTCAGCAGTGTGGCACGCACCGGGACCTCGGCGGTGACGTCGAAACCGGCGGTGCGGATGTCGGCGATCCGGTCGTCGACGGTGCGGCCGTCCGGCGCTTCGACCGTCAACCGCACGGCGGCGCTGTCCGCCGGCAGGATCACCTGGTGACCCGCGCCGGTCGCGTCGGCCGGGTACAGCGTGCGCAAGCTCTCGTGCCGCGCCACGACATCGGCGAACGCGGCCGCCAGGGCATCGACGTTCAGTTCGCCCTCGATGCGCAGCGCGACCGGGATGTTGTGGGCGGGCGAAGCCGGGTCGAGCCGGTTGAGGAACCACATGCCGCGCTGGACCGGCGCGAGCGGAATCCGTTCCGGCCGTGGCCCGGCCACCAGCGGCACCACCCGCTCGGTCTCGGCGGCGTCGGCGGTGAGCAGTTCGGCCAGCGCCCGTACGGTAGGCGCCTCGAACAGCAGCCGCACCGGGACGCGGCGACCGAGCCGGTCGCCGATCCGGGCCAGTACCCGGGTGGCGCTGAGCGAGTTGCCGCCCAACGCGAAGAAGTGGTCGTCGAGGCCGATCGGCCCGGAGCCGAGCACCGATTCGACGGCCTCGGCCACCACGCGTTCGGCGGGCGTCACCGGGGCGCGGTAGGCGACGCGGTCGAACACCGGTTCCGGCAGCGCCTTCCGGTCCAGCTTGCCGGAGGCGTTGAGCGGGAAGGCGTCCAGGGTGACCAGCGCCGAGGGGAGCATGTACGACGGCAGCGCGGCCGCGGCGGCGCGCAGCACGCCGGCGTCCGACAGCGCCGTGCCCGGCTCGGCGGTGAGGTAGCCGACCAGGTGGTCGTCGCCGGTGACGGTGGTGACCACCCGGGCCGCCGCCTGCGCCACTCCGGGCGCGGCCGCGAGGGCGGCCTCGATCTCGCCGAGCTCGACGCGCTGGCCGCGGAACTTCACCTGGAAGTCGGTGCGGCCCAGATACACCAGTTCGGCGGTGTCGCCGCCGGTGTCCCAGCGCACCAGATCGCCGGTGCGGTACATCCGCTGCCCAGGCGCGCCGAACGGGTTGGCCACGAAGCGGTCCGCGGTGAGATCCGGCCTGCCGTGGTAGCCGCGCGCGAGCTGGACGCCCGCGAGATACAGCTCGCCCGCGACGCCGGGCAGCGTGGGGCGCAGCCGCGAATCCAGCACGTAGACCCGGCTGTTCCATTCCGGGTTGCCGATCGGCAGGACGGTGCGGTCGCTCTCGCCCGTCACGTCGCGGTGGGTGATGCTCACCGCCGCTTCGGTCGGCCCGTACAGATTGTGCACCCGTGCGGCGCTCACCGCGCCGAACGCCCGCACTGTTTCGGCGGGCAGCGCCTCCCCGATCACGAACACCGTGTGCAGCGACTCGAGCGCGGCGCCGTGTCCGGCGGCCGCGACGTGCCCGGCGAAGACGCTGAGCATCGACGGCACGAAATCGGTGATGGTGACTCGTCGTTCGGCGATCACCTGGGTGAGGTAGCCCGGGTCGCGGTGGCCGTCCGGTGCGGCCAGCACCAGCGTGGCGCCGACGCGCAGCGGCAGGAAGTAGCCCCACAGCGACACGTCGAACGTGGTCGCGGTCTTCTGCAGGTACACGTCCTCGGCGGTGAGGCCGTATCGCGATTGCATCCAGGTCATCTGGTTGACGATCGCCGCGTGTGACACGGTGACGCCCTTGGGTTTTCCGGTGGAGCCGCTGGTGAAGATCACGTAGGCCGGGCTGCCGGGGTGGATCGGCGCGGAACGTTCGACCGCCGCGATGGGGTCGTCGGAGTAGCCGTCCAGGGCGATGGCGTCGACGAGGACGGTGGCGGCGGACTCGCCCGCGTCGATCCGATCGGCCGTCGTGGTGAGCACTGCCACGGGCCGCGCGGTCTCGAGGATGTGGGCGATGCGCTGCGCGGGATGGTCGGGGTCGATCGGCACGTACGCTCCGCCCGCCTTGAGCACGGCGTACATCGCGATCACCAGCTCCGGTGAGCGCCGGATCGCCAGCGCCACCAGCGTTTCGGGGCCGACGCCCGCCGCGATCAGGTGGCGGGCCAGCCGGTTCGCGCGCCGGTCCAGGTCGCCGTAGGTCACGGTGGCCGGAGGCGTCGCGCTGTCGGGCACGAACACCAGCGCCGGGTCATCGGGCGTCGCGGCGGCCTGCGCCTCGAATTCGTCGAGCAGCAGTTCGTCGGGCAGGGCGGTGTGCGCGGAGTCGTTCCACTCGGTGACCACGCGATGCAGTTCGCCCGCGCCGAACAGATCGATGTCGCCGATTACCTGTTCCGGGTCGGCGGTGACCGCGGCGAGCAGGCGGGCGAAGCGCGCGCCGAAGGTCTCGACGGTGGCGGCGTCGAACAGATCCGTGGCGTAGGTGAACCGCAGCGCGTCGTCGGTGACGGTGAGCTGGAGGTCGAACGGCGTTGTCTCGTAGTCGAATTCGTGTTCGGCCACAGCGACGCCCGCCATGTCCAGGGTGACCGGGGCGAGGTTCTGGAAAAACAGCGCGATCTGGAACAGCGGGTGGCGGGCCTGCGAGCGGGGCGGGTCGAGCGCCTCGACCAGGCGCTCGAACGGCACGTCGGCGTGGGCGAAGGCGTCCAGGTCGTGCTCGCGCACCCGGCGCAGCACGGCGGCGAAGGTGTCCGAGCCGGGGACCTGCGCGCGCAGCACCAAAGTGTTGACGAACATGCCGACCAGATCGTCCAGCGCCGCGTCACCGCGGCCCGCGACGGGCGCGCCGATCGCGATGTCGTCCGTGCCGGACAGCCTGGCCAGCAAGGTGGCCAGCGCGGCGTGCACGACCATGAACGGTGTGGCCTCGTAGCGCGCGGCCACGGCGGCGATGCCGTCGCCCACCTCGTCCGGCAGCGTCGTGGTCGTGCTCGCCGCGGCGTGCGAGGCGATCGCGGGGCGCGGGCGGTCGGCGGGCAGGTCGAGCTGAGCGGGCAGCGCGCGCAGCGTCTCGCGCCAGTACGCCAGCTGACGCGCGGCCACCGAGCGCGGGTCGTCCTCGGCGCCGAGCACCTCCCGCTGCCAGAGCGCGTAATCGGCGTATTGCAGGTCGAGTTCGGTCCAGGCCGGGGCGGTGCGTGTCGCGCGGGCCGCGTAGGCGGCGGCCAGATCGCGGGCCAGCGGGCCCATCGAGAAGCCGTCGGCCGCGATGTGGTGCACCACAAGGGCCAGCAGGTGATCGCGGTCGGACCGGGTCACCAAGCCGATGCGCAGCGGCACCTCGGCGGTCAGGTCGAACGGGGCGGCGACGAACTCGCGCAGCGCGCCCGCCGCGTCCAGCATCTGGATCGACGGAACGTGGGTGGCGTCGAGAATGCGCTGGTAGCCGACGCCTTCGTGGTCGGGGTACACGGTGCGCAGCGTTTCGTGCCTGCCGACCACATCGCCGGCGGCGGCGGCGAGGGTATCCGGGTCCAGGTAGCCGGTGAGGCGGACCACCACCGCGATGTTGTGCACGGTCTCGGCGGGATCGAAGCGGTTGAGGAACCACATGCGCTGCTGCGCGGGCGAGAGCGGAATGCGCTCCGGACGCGGCCGTGGCGCGAGCGCGGGCTTGGCGCCCGTACCCGCGAGCCGTTCGACCCGCGCGGCCAGCGCGGTCACGGTCGGCGCCTCGAACAGCAGGCGCACCGGGATCTCGGCGTCCAGTTCGGCGCCGAGCCGGGCGGCGACCTGGGTCGCGATCAGCGAGTTGCCGCCGAGGGCGAAGAAGTCGTCGTCCGCTCCGACGCGCTCGACGCCGAGCAGCGCCGCGACGATCCGCGCGACGGTCGCCTCGACGCGGGTAGCCGGAGCCCGGTAGCCCGCGGTCGCGAACTCCGGGGCGGGCAGTGCGGCCCGGTCCAGCTTGCCCGAGGCGTTGAGCGGGAACCGCTCGAGGACGACGAACGCCGTCGGCACCGAGTACGCGGGCAGTCCGGCGCTCAGCGCGGCGCGCAGGTGCTCGGTGTCGAGCTCGTGGCGGCCCGAGGCGACCAGGTAGGCGACCAGCTGATCGCCCAACCGCTCGTCCGAACGGACCAGCACCACGGCCTGCGCCACCGCGTCCAGCGCCAGCAGCGCCGATTCGATCTCCCCCGGCTCGATGCGCAGACCGCGCAGCTTCACCTGGAAGTCCGTCCGACCCAGGTACTCCAGCTCACCGTCCGGCCGCCAGGCCACGAGGTCGCCCGTGCGATACATCCGCGCACCGGCGGGCCCGAACGGACCGGCCACGAACCGATCGGCGGTCAGCCCGGGGCGCGCCACGTAACCCTGTGCCAGCTGCGCACCCGCCAGGTACAGTTCCCCCGGCACGCCGACGGGCACCGGCCGCAGCCGGGCGTCCAGCACCAACAATCGGGTGTTGGCCACTGGCCTGCCGATCGGCACGGTCACCAGGTCCTCATCGGTCACCTCGTGATAGGTGACGTCGACAGCGGCCTCGGTAGGGCCGTACAGGTTGTGCACCCGCGCTCCGATCACCTCTCGCGCCCGCTGCGCGGTAACCGCGGGCAATGCCTCGCCCGATGCGAAGACGCTGCGCAGCGTAATGCACTCACCCGTGCGTGGCTCCGCCAGGAAAACCCCCAGCATGGAGGGTACGAAGTGCACCGTCGTGACGCGCTGCTCGACAATCACGCGAGCCAGATGGCCCGGGTCGCGATGACCATCTGGACGAGCGACCACCAGCCGCGCGCCGAAAGCCAAGGGCCAGAAAAACTCCCAGACGGAAACATCGAAGGTGGCGGGGGTCTTCTGCAGCACCACGTCGTCGGCGGCCAGCGGATAGGCCGACTGCATCCATGTGAGGCGATTCACGATCGCCGCGTGGGTGACCGCGACGCCCTTCGGGCGTCCGGTCGATCCCGAGGTGAAGATCACATAAGCGGTGTGTCCCGGCGCGGGCGACCCGAGCCGGTCCGGAGCGGTCAGCGGGGCGGTGGAGTAGCCGGTCAGGTCGAGCCTGTCGATCCGGACCTGTCTTGCCGCGCCCGCGTCCAGGTCGAGCCCAGAGGTGAGCACGCACACCGGCCGCGCGGTCGACAGCACGTATTCCAGCCGCTCGGCCGGGTGGTCGGGATCGAGCGGGACGTACGCGCCGCCCGCGAGGGTGACCGCGTAGATGCCGAGCACCAGGTCCAGCGAACGGCGCATGCCGAGCGCGACCGGCGTGCCGGGGCCGACGCCCTGCGCGGCCAGCCAGCGCGCCAGCTGTCGGGCCCGTCCGGCGAACTCGGAATACGTGAGCGTCGCGTAGCGACTCATGTCGGGGTGGTGGTCGGGCGACGAGTGGGCCATGGCGTGCCCCTCGACCGTGACCGCGGGCGCGTCCGGGGTCCTGGCCACCTGCGCCTCGAACAGCGAGATCAGCGTTGCCGCCGGGTCGACGGCGACGGCGGTGTCGTTCCATCGGTCGAGCACCAGCCCCCGCTCGGCGTCGTCCAGGAGTTCGAGGTCGCCGACCCGCACCGACGCGTCGGCCACCGCGGCCCGCAGCACCCGCACGAAGCGAGCCCCGAACGTCTCGACGGTGGCCCGGTCGAACAGATCCGTGGCGTACCGCAGCACGCCGCGCAGCGCGTAACCGGTCTCCGCGCGGTGCTCGGTCAATTCCACGGCCAAGTCGAACTGGGCGACGCGATTGTCCAGCGGATAGGCCGACACCGTGAGACCGGGCAGGCGCAACACGGTGTCGTCGTGCTGCTCGAAGGTGAGCAGCGTCTGCACGATCGGCGAATGCGCCTGTGAACGGACCGGATTCAGCTCCTCGACCAGGCGCTCGAAGGGCAGGTCGGCGTGGGCGAAGGCCCGCACGTCGACCTCGCGCACGCGAGCGAGCAGTTCGGCGAACGACGCGTCCGCCGGGATCGGCGTGCGCAGCACGAGGGTGTTGACGAACATGCCGACCAGGTCGTCCAGCGCTTGTTCACCGCGTCCGGCGACCGGAGTGCCGATGGCGACGTCGTCCACTCCGGCGAGCCGCGCGAGCAGCGCGGCGTACGCGGCGTGCAGCACCATGAACGTCGAGACCCCGCGCCGCCGAGCGAGTTCGGCGATCGAGCCGGTGAGGTCGGCGGGGATCGCGAAGTCGACGGTGGCGCCGCGCCCGGAGGCCACCGCCGGGCGGGGACGGTCGGCGGGCAGCTCCAGCACCGGGGCGAGTCCGTCGAGTTCGGCCCGCCAGTAGGCGATCTGGTTCGACAGCGCCGAGTCCGGATCGTCGGCGGAGCCCAGCGCAGCGCGCTGCCAGAGGGTGAAGTCGACGTATTGCACGGGCAGCGGATGCCACGACGGCGGCTCCCCGGCGGCGCGCGCGGTGTAGGCCGTCATGAGGTCGCGGGCCAGCGGGGCGGTGGAGACGCCGTCGGCGGCGATGTGGTGGACCACCACGGCGAGCAGGTGATCGTCCGGCGCGACGCGCAACAGGCTCGCCCGCAAAGGGATACGCCCGCGCAGCTCGAAGCTCTCCGTAGCCGCCGCCGAAACCGCGGCGCGCAGGGCCGGTTCGGTCACCTCGATCGGGTGCAGCGGCAGCTCGGGCACCTCCGCCCCGTTGAGCACCACCTGGGTGGGGCCGTCGGCATCCGCCGGGAAGATGGTGCGCAGCGATTCGTGCCGATCGATCACGTCGCGCACGGCAGCCCGCAACGCCGCCTCGTCCAGCGCGCCGGTGAGCCGGATGGTGATCGGGATGTGGTAAACCGCCGAATCCGGATCGAGCCGGTGCAGCAGCCACATGCGGGTTTGTGCCAGCGACAACGGGATTCGAGCGGGACGCTCGGCCGGGGCGAGCGCGGGCCGGGCGGTCTCCGGACGCTGCGACGCGACCCGCGCCGCCAGCCCCGCCACGCTCGGCGTCTCGAACACCTCGCGCACGGTCAGCGCGCACCCGAAGGCGGCGTTGACCCTGGCGACCAGCCGCATGGCAAGCAGCGAATTGCCGCCGCGAGCGAAGAAGTCGTCGTCCGCGCCGATCCGCGCGGCACCGGTCAGGTCGGCGACCAGCGTGGCGAGCACCGCTTCGGTCCCCTCCCGCGGCGCGCGGAACTCCGTGGCGACGCCGGCGAGTTCGACAGCGGGCAGCGCCGACCGGTCGAGCTTGCCCACGGTGGTCAACGGCATCTCGTGCAGCACGACGACGCGGGTGGGCACCATGTAGGCGGGCAGCTGGGCGCGCGCCTCGTCGAGCACCGCCTCCGGCGCCACGTCCGCCCCGGTGACGTAACCGACCAGGCATTCCTGTCCCGCGCTGTCGCGGGCCACGCGCACCGCCGCGTTCGTCACGCCGGTCGCGGCGGCGAGAACCGACTCGATCTCGCCCAGCTCGATCCGCTGGCCGCGCAGCTTGACCTGGAAGTCGTTGCGGCCCAGATACACCAGATCACCGTCGCGGTTCCAGCGCACCAGATCACCGGTCCGGTACATCATGCGGCCGGGCACCCCGAACGGGTCGGCGACGAATCGCTCGGCGGTCAGCCCCGGGCGGGCGTGATACCCGCGCGCCAGTTGGTCACCCGCGAGATACAGCTCTCCGGTGACGCCGATCGGCACCGGGCGCAACCGGGCGTCCAGCACGTAGGCCCTGGTGTTCCAGCACGGGCGGCCGATGGCCACGTCCCGGCCTGCTCCCGCGTCTGCGTCGGTGAACTCGTGGTAGATCGCCGAGATCGCCGCCTCGGTGGGGCCGTAGGCGTTGTGCACCGCGCCGTCGAGGCTGCCGCGCAGCGCGGCGAGCAGGTCCGGGGTGAGCGCTTCACCGCCGCAGTGCAGGTGCCGGAACGACCGCAGCGCGTCGCCCATGCCCTCGCCGAGCAGCGCCGCCAGCACCGAGGGCACGTACTCGGCGATGGTGATGCGGTGTTCGCGCAGCAGGTCCGCGAAGTAGCTCAGATCCAGGTGCCCGCCGGGGCGGGCGATCACCAGCGGCGCGCCGACGGCGATCGGCAGGAAGCATTCCCACACCGACACGTCGAAGGTCAGCGGCGCGCGTTGCAGGATGCGATCGGACGCGGTGACCTGGTAGCGGAATTCCAGCCACCGCAGCTGGTTCATGATCGCGCGGTGCGTGACGGCCACGCCCTTCGGCCGCCCGGTGGAGCCGGAGGTGAACAGCACGTAGGCGGTGTTGTCCGGTCGCAACGCGGCGGCACGCTCGGCATCGGCGATCGGGCCGTCGGCGACGCCGTCGAGATCGAGGTCGGCGAGGTCGAGGACGACCACACCGTCCAAGGCGGGCAGCGTCGCGCCGCCCGCGGTCAGCACCAGCCGCGGCGCGGCGCTCCCGGCGATCTGCGCCAGGCGTTCGGCCGGGTGCGCCGGATCGATCGGCAGGTAGGCCGCGCCCGCGCGCACGATCGCATACATCGCCACGAGCATCTCGATCGAGCGTGCGGCGGCCAGGCCGACGATGTCCTCCGGGCCCACACCCGTCTCGATCAGTCTGCGGGCCAGCCGGTTCACCCGGGAGGCGAACTCGGCGTAGGTCACCGCCGCGCCCTCGAAGCGCACGCCGACGCGCTCGGGTGTGGCGGCGACGCGGGCGGTGAGCAGGTCGTCCAATGTCTCGGCGGGCAGCGCGTGCGCGGTGGCGTTGCGGTCCGACAGCAGCATCCCGCGTTCGGCCGGCGACATCAGCTCGACCGCGCCGACCGGGGTGCGGGCGTCGCGCACCATGGCGCGCAGCACGCGCTCGAAGGCGACGAGGAATCCGGCGACGGTCGGTTCGTCGAACAGGTCGAGCGCGTAGTGCAGGTGCACGTCGATGCCGTCCGGCGCGCCGTCGGCGGTGTAGCGGTCGGTGAGCGTCCAGTCCAGATCGAGCTGGATCGGCGCCGCGCCCACCTCGAGCGCGGCGATGGCCAGCCGGTGCAGCCGGAACTGCGGCGCGGCCTGGTTCTGCAAGGTCAGCGCGACCTGGTACAGCGGGGCGTGCGCCTGTGAGCGGACCGGGTTCAGCGCCTCGACCAACTGCTCGAACGGCACCGCCGCGTGGTCGAAGGCGGCCAGGTCGGCCGCGCGCACGGACGCCAGCAGCTCGGCCAGAGTCACGTCCGGGCGGACCTCGGTGCGCAGCACCAGCGTGTTGACGAACATGCCGACCAGCTCGTCCAGCGCTTCCTCGCCGCGCCCGGCGACCGGCGCGCCGATCACGACATCCGCGCCTGCGCCGTAGCGGCTCAGCAGCACGGCCAGCGCGGTGTGCAGCACCATGAACGGCGTCGCCCGGTGCGCGGCGGCCAGGTCGTGGATCCGCTCGTGCAGGGCGGCCTCCAGCCGGCCGGTCAGCGCGCCGCCCCGGTTGGTGGCCACCGCGGGACGCGGCCGGTCGGACGGGAGCGTCAGCACCTCGGGCAGCCCGGCCAGCCGATCGGTCCAGTAGGCCAGCTGGCGCGACAGCACCGAGGCCGGGTCGTCGGCCGAGCCGAGCGCGCCGCGCTGCCAGAGCGCGAAGTCGGCGTACTGCACCGGCAGGGGACCCGGCGCGGGCGCCATGCCCGCGCACCGTGCGACGTATGCGTTGGCCAGATCCCTGGTCAGTGGCGCGAAAGACCAGCCGTCCGCGGCGATGTGATGCACGACGAACAGCAGGATGTGGACCTGCTGCGCGCCCGGCCGGTCGTCCTCGACGTGCAGCAGGCGGACGCGCAGCGGCACCTCGGCGGTCACGTCGAAGCCCATTCGCGCGGCCGCGGCGACGAGTTCGGGCACCTGCTGCGCGGGAACCGGCCGTGTGACCAATTCGACCAGTTTCGTCCCTGCGGGAAGCACCAATTGGGTCGCGCTGCCGTCGTGTTCGGGATAGATCGTGCGCAGCGTCTCGTGCCGGGCGATCACATCGGCGATCGCCGCCTCCAACGCGGGCACGTTCAGCGCCCCGGTGAGGCGCAGCGCGAACGGGATGTTGTACGCGCCGCTGGTGGTGTCGAACCGATTCAGGAACCACATGCGCTGCTGGGCGATCGACAACGGGATCGGACCGCCGCGCTCCTGCGGGGTGAGCGGCGGCAGCGCGACCGCAGCGGTCTCGACCGCGCCGTCCACGGTGATCCGCCGCGCCAGCGACCGCACCGTGGGCGCGTCGAAGATCGTGCGCACCGCCACCTCGGCGCCGGTGGCCTTGCCCAGCCGCGCGGCCAGCTGGGTGGCGCTGAGGGAGTTGCCGCCGAGGGTGAAGAAGTCGTCCTCCGCGCCCACCTCGGCCACGCCGAGCAAGGCTTCGAAAGTCTGGGCGACAAGCGTTTCCGCCGCGCCGCTCGGCGGCAGGAAGGCCGTGGACGTGAGCGCGGGCGCGGGCAGCGCGGATCGGTCCAGCTTCCCGGAGGAGTTCACCGGCAACCGGTCCAGCACCACGAACGCCTGCGGCACCATATACCCGGGAAGTCGCTGGGCCACCGCGTCGCGCACCGCCGCGACCTCGACCGGTGCGTCCGCCACCAGGTAGGCGACCAGTCGCTCGCCGGTGCCGCGATCGTCACGTACCGCAACGGCGGCCTGGGTCACGGCGGGCGTCGCGAGCAGCGCCGACTCGATCTCGCCGAGTTCGACGCGCAGGCCGCGGAGCTTGACCTGGGAATCGGTGCGGCCGAGGAACTCCAGCTCGCCCGTGCGGGTCCACCGCACCAGATCGCCGGTGCGGTACATCCGTTCGCCGGGCGGGCCGAACGGGTCGGCGACGAACCGGTCACCGGTGCGGCCGGGACGGCCCAGATAGCCGCGCGCCAGCTGGACACCCGCGAGATACAGTTCGCCGGGCACACCCTCCGGCACCGGCCGCAGCCGCGCGTCGAGTACATACGTCCGGGTGTTCCAGATCGGCTTGCCCATCGGCACGGACTCGAAGTCGGTGTCGCACACCGCGTGGAAGGTCACCTCCACCGCGGCCTCGGTGGGCCCGTAGCCGTTGTGCACCCGCGCACCGGTGAGGTCGCGCATCCGGTGGGCGACGCCGACCGGCAGCGCCTCACCGGAGCAGAACACCTCGCGCAGGGAAGGCGCGTCGAACTCGCCCGCGACGAAGACGGCCAGCATGGACGGCACGAAGTGCGCAACGGTGACGCCCTCGGCACGGATGAGGCGCGCCAGGTACCCCGGGTCGCGATGCCCGTCCGGCCGCGCCAGCACCATGCGCGCGCCGACCTGCAACGGCCAGAAGAACTCCGGCACCGACACGTCGAAGGTGGCGGGCGTCTTCTGCAACACGACATCCCCCGGCCCGAGCGCGACGTACGCCGACTGCATCCAGCGCAGCCGGTTGACGATGCCGCGATGGCTCATGACCACGCCCTTCGGCGTGCCCGTGGAGCCGGAGGTGAACAGCACGTAGGCGGTGTTTTCCGGGCGCAGCGCAGCACGCCGGTCGGCGTCGGTGAGCGGGGTGTCGGGGTAGCCTGACAAGTCCAGCCGATCGATCCGCGTCTCGGGTAGGCCGCAATTCAGGCCCGCGCCCGCGGTCAGCACGCACACCGGCGCTGCCGTGGCGAGGATGCGCGCGGTGCGCTCGGCCGGATGGTCGGGATCGATCGGCAGGTAGCCGCCGCCCGCCGCGACCACCGCGTACATGCCGACCACCAGGTCGACGGAGCGGCGCATGCCCAGCGCCACCAGCGTTTCCGGGCCGACGCCTCGGCTGACCAGCCACCGCGCCAAGCGATTGACCCGCCCGGCGAACTCCGCATATGTCAGCGTCGCGGAGCGACTCATCGAGGGGTGGTGGTCGGGCGACGGATGGGCCGGTGTCGTCACGTCGAAGGTGATCGCCGCAGCGTCCGGTGTGCGTTCGACTTGCGCGGCGAACAGCGAGGCGAGCGTGTCGGATTCGGGCAGCGGATGCGCGGTGGCGTTCCATTCCCGCAGCACCCGCGCGCGTTCGGCGTCCGACAACAGTTCGATGTCACCGATGCGCGCCCCGGGTTCGGCCGTGGCGGCGGCGAGCATGCGCCGGAACCGATCGGCATAGGACTCGGCCGTCGCGGCGTCGAACAGGTCGGTCGCGTAGCGCAGGGTCGCCGACAGGCCAGCCGATTCCGCCCGCTCCGCCACCACCAGGTGCAGATCGAACTTCGCACCGTTGTCGGGTATCTCGACCGGACGCACCGACAGCCACGGCACCTGCATGGCCTGTCCGTCGAAGGCGGGCGTCGCGGCCTCGAAGCTGAACATCACCTGGAACAGCGGGTGCGCACCGGCGGAGCGATCCACCGCCATGGCGTCCACCAGCCGCTCGAAGGGCAGGTCGGCGTTGGCGAACGCGGCCAGGTCGGCGTCGCGGACCTCGGTGAGCAGCCCGGCGAACGAGGCGTCGGCGGCGACCCGCGTGCGCAGTGCGAGGGTGTTGACGAACATGCCGACGAGGGCGTCCAGAGCTCGCTCGCCGCGCCCGCCGACGGGCGAGCCGATCACGATGTCGGCGCTGCCGCTCATCCTGGCCAAGGTGGCGGCGAAGGCCGCGTGCAGTGTCATGAACAGTGTCGCGCCGCTGCGCCGGGCGAGCGCGCGCAGGCCCGCGGCCACCTCGGGCTCGATCGCGAAATCGACGGCCGCTCCCTCGTGCGACGCGACCGCGGGGCGTGGCCGATCGGCCGGGAGCGGCAGTTGCGCCGGGGCGCCGTCCAGCACGTCGCGCCAGAAGCGTAACTGCTGGTAGGCCAAGTCGCCGGGGAAGTCCTCGGCGCCGAGGACTTCCCGGTGCCAGAGGCTGTAGTCGGCGTACTGCACCGTCAGCTCGTCCCAGTCCGGCCGCAGGCCGGTCAGGCGCGCGAGATAGGCCCGGACCAGATCGGTGACCAGCGGCGCCATCGACAGGGCGTCGGCGGCGATGTGATGCACGACGAACACCAGCACGTATTCGTCGCCGGTGACGCCGCGCGCCTCGTCCACCCGGTCGACGGCCAGCAGCGCGACCCGGCACGGCAGCTCGGCGGTGACGTCGAACCCGGCGCGGACGATGCCGATCACCGCGTCCCGCACCGCGGAGCGGTCGATCGGCACCGGATGCAGGCTCAAGCCGATGTCGGCCGCGTCGAGTACGGATTGGTAGGGGCCGCCGTCGGTTTCGGGGTAGGTGGTGCGCAGCGTCTCGTGCCGGGTGAGCACGTCGAGCACGGCGCCCTCCAGCGCGGTCACGTCCAGGCGACCGGTCAGCCGCAACACGATCGGCAGGTTGTAGACGCTGTCGGCGCCGTCCTGATTCTCGACGCGATTGAGGAACCATAGTCGCTGCTGCGCGGGCGAGAGCGGCACCCGTTCGGGCCGCTCCCGGCGGACCAGCGCAAGCCGGGCGGCCCCCTCCGCGCCGAGGCGTTCGACGGCGGCGGCGAACCCCTCCACCGTGGGCGCGTCGAACAGCGCACGCACCGGCACGCGAACGCCCGCGGCCTCGCCCGTGCGGGCGGTGACCTGGGTAGCGTCCAGGGAGCTGCCGCCGAGGGCGAAGAAATCGTCGTCCAGCCCGACTCGCTCGGCTCCCAGCACCTCCGTGAAGACCGCGGCGACCAGCCGTTGCGCGGCGTCAACGGGCCGGCGGAAGCGCTCGGCGGCGAGCACCGGGGTCGGCAGTGCCGCACGGTCGAGCTTGCCGCTGGTGTTCACGGGGAATTCGTCCAGTTCGACCAGCGCGGACGGCACCATGTAAGCGGGAAGCCGCTGAGCGACAAAGGCTTTCACCGCCTCGAGTGCGATTGTCGCGCCGGGCACGGTGATCACGTAACCCGCCAGGAAGTCACCCGCCGGTCCGGTGACCAGCCGTGCCGCGGCCTGTCCGACCTCGGGTACCGCCAGCAGCGCCGTCTCGATCTCGGCGAGCTCGATGCGCTGGCCGCGAAATTTCACCTGGAAGTCGGTGCGGCCAAGATAGATCAGCTCGCCGTCGCCGCTCCAGCGCACCAGGTCACCGGTGCGGTACATGCGCGCGCCCGGCACGCCGAACGGGTTCGCGACGAAACGGTCGGCGGTGAGGTCGACGCGGCCGTGGTAACCGCGCGCCAACTGCGCACCCGCCAGGTACAGCTCGCCCGGCACGCCGATCGGCGCGGGCCGCAAGCGTCCGTCCAGCACGTAGACCTGCGCGTTCCACTCCGGCTCGCCGATCGGCACATACGGTGTGTCCACGTCGGTGACCTCGCGGTTGGTGATGGACACCGCCGCCTCGGTCGGGCCGTAGAGGTTGTGCAGGCCCGCGTCGCACACCTGCCGGAACGCGGCGACGGTGTGCGGAGGCAGCGCCTCGCCGATGACGAACACCTCGCGCAGCGAGTCGAGTTCGCCCGGCTGCGCGTGGGCGGCGAACACCGCGAGCATCGACGGAACGAAATCGGTGAGCGTGACGTGATGGCGGGCAACTGTTTCGGCGAGGTAGCGCGGATCGCGGTGCCCGTCCGCCGCCGCGAGCAACAACGTGGCGCCCGCGCGCAGCGGCAGGAAGTAGCCCCACAGCGAGACGTCGAAGGTGCTCGCGGTCTTCTGCAGGTAGACATCACCGACACGCGGACGGTACTCCGCGTGCATCCAGGCCAGCTGGTTGGCGATGGCCTGATGGCTGACCGCCACGCCCTTCGGCTTGCCGGTGGACCCGGAGGTGAAGATCACGTAGGCCGGGTGCTGTGGGTGCAGCACGCCGCGGCGTTCGCGGTCGCCGATCTTGCCGGAGGGGTAGGCGGAGAGATCGAGTTCATCCAGGTGATACACCGGCGCGCAATCGGTCCCCGCGTCGAATCCGGCCGTCCGGCTGGTCAGGATCGCGTGCGGGCGCGCGGTGTCGAGGATGTGACCGATGCGTTCGGCCGGATGCGCCGGATCCACCGGAACGTACGCGCCGCCCGCCCGCGCCACCGCGTACATGGCCACGACCAGCTCGATCGAGCGGGGCAGGGCCAGCACGACCAGCGCTTCCGGGCCGACGCCGATCTCGATGAGCATCCTGGCCAGCCGGTCGGCCCGGTCCGACAGCTCGGTGTAGCTCAACCGCTCGGCGCCGGTGACCAGCGCGACGGCATCCGGCGTGCGGCGTACCTGCGCGTCGAAGCCTTCGTGCAGGAAACGGTCCGGCACTTTGTGCCCGCTGGCATTCCAGCTCGCGGTGACGTAGTCCAGTTCGCCCGCGTCGAGCAGCGGGAGATCCCCGACCGGGGCGTCCGGGTCGTCCACCGCCGCACGCAGCAGCCGGACGAATTTCACCGCGAACTCCCGCACGGTCGTCGCGTCGAACAGGTCGGTGGCATAGGTGAATTCCGCGCGATATCCGTCGCCGGCGTCGGAGACGGTGAGCTGCAGATCGAACTTCGCGAAACCGGGATCGAAGTCGACCGGCTCGACGTCCAGACCGGGCATGGCCAGCGCGATCGGCCCGACGTTCTGCATGAACAACGCGACCTGGAACAGCGGGTGGCGCGCGGCGGACCGCGCCGGGTTCAGCGCGTCCACCAATTGCTCGAAGGGGATGTCGGCGTGTGCGAAAGCGCGCAGGTCGCGATCAGCGGCATACGCGAGGAACTCGGCGAAGCTGCGCGCGCCATCCACTTCGGTGCGCAGCACGAGCGTGTTGGCGAACATGCCGACCAGATCGTCCAGCGCGGCCTCGCCCCGGCCCGCGACCGGCGTACCGATCGCGATGTCGGCGGTGCCCGACAGCCGGGACAGCAGGGCCGCCAGCGTGGCGTGCAGCACCATGAACGGGGTGGCGCGAACGCGCGCCGCGATCGCCTCGACCTCGGCGCGCAGGGCGGCGTCGAGGGCGAACTCGTAGGTCGCGCCCTGATAGGAGGCCGCGGACGGACGCGGCCGATCCGCGGGCAGTTCCAATTGCGCGGGGAGTCCGGCCAATTCGGCGCGCCAAAAAGCGAGCTGGCGCGCGGCCACGGAATCCGCGTCGGTCTCCGCCCCGAGCCCCCGCTGCTGCCAGAGCGCGTAATCGGCGTACTGCACCGGCAGCGGAGCCCACTCCGGCGCCCGGCCCTCGCGCCGCGCGGCATAGGCGGTGGTCAGGTCGCGCATCAGCGGACCGAGCGAGAACCCGTCGGCCGCGATGTGGTGGACGACGAGCACCAGCGTGTGGTCCTCGGGCGCGCAGCGCAGCAGGCGCACCCGCACCGGGATCTCCTCGGCGACGTCGAAGCCTTGCCCCGCCGCTCGGCGGATCGCCGCGGCCAACCGGTCCTCCGGTACGTCGGCGGGCGTCAGGTCGAACACCGCGTGCACCCGCCGCACCGATTGCGCCGGCCCGTCGGCGGTCTGCGGATACACGGTGCGCAGCACTTCGTGCCGGGCCACCAGATCGGTGATCGCCGCTGACAGCGCGGACACCTCCAGCGGGCCGCGCAGGCGCAACGCGACCGGGATGTTGTCCACGGCGGCGGCGCCCAGGTCGCGGGCCCGCTCGATGTCGGCGTCGAACCGGTTGAGGAACCACATGCGCCGCTGCGCGGGCGAGAGCGGAACGTGCTCCGGGCGCGGTCCCGCCACCAGCGGCGGGCGCGCCGGGCCGGGACGCGACAGCGCGGCCACCGCGGCCACGGTCGGGCGGTCGAAGAAGTCGCGCACGTCCACGGTGGCGCCGAGGGCCGCGGCGATCCGGGCGATGGCGCGGGTGGCGAGCAGCGAATTGCCGCCGAGCGCGAAGAAATCGTCGTCGACGCCCACCCGTGGCACGCCGAGCAGCTCGGCGAAGACCGCGGCGACCGACACCTGCGCCTCGGTCTCCGGTGCCCGATAAGCCGGTGCGCCGGAACCGAATTCCGGTTCCGGCAACGCCCGGCGGTCCAGCTTACCGTTGGCGTTCAGCGGCATCGCGTCCAGCGGGACGAGCAGCGTGGGCACCATGTACTCGGGCAGCTCGCGCCGGACGTGTTCGAGCACCTCGGCGGCGTCGATCGAGTCTCCGACGACGTAGCCGACCAGATGATCACCGCTCACCTGCCGGTGCAGCGCCACCGCCGCCTGGGCCACCCTCGGATGACGCGACAGCGCCGCCTCGACCTCGCCGAGCTCGATCCGCAGGCCGCGCAGCTTCACCTGGAAGTCGCTGCGGCCCAGGTATTCCAGTTCGTCCGGGCCGCCCTCCACGCCGGGCGCCCAGCGCACCAGGTCGCCGGTGCGGTACATCCGCTCCCCCGCCGGGCCCTCCGGGTTGGCGACGAATCGCTCGGCGGTCAGGCCGGGGCGGGCCACATAGCCGCGGGCCAGTTGCACTCCCGCCAGGTACAGCTCGCCGACGACGCCGCGTGCCACCGGGCGCAGGCTGTCGTCGAGCACCAGCAACTCGGTGTCGTCGGCCGCGACGCCGATCGGCACCCCGGCCGTGTCCGCGCCGGTCACCTCGTGCGCGGTCACGTCGACGGCGGCCTCGGTGGGCCCGTACAGGTTGTGCAGGGTCGCGCCGCAGATATCGCGGAACGCCGCGGCGGTGGCGGCCGGGAGCGCCTCGCCCGAGGCGAAGACCAGCCGCAGCGAGTCCACCGCAGCCGCGCGCGGCTCGGCGACGAAGACCGCGAGCATGGACGGCACGAAATGCGCCACCGTGACCGCGCGCTCGCCGATCACGCGCGCCAAGTAGGCCGGGTCGCGATGGCCGTCCGGCTCCGCGACGACCAGCCGGGCGCCGACCTGCAACGGCCAGAAGAACTCCCACACCGACACGTCGAAGGTGAACGGCGTCTTCTGCAACACCACGTCGTCGGCGCGCAGCCGGTACATCCGCTGCCGCCAGCGCAGATTCGCCACGATCGAGCGATGCGACACGGCGACGCCCTTCGGCCTGCCGGTCGAGCCGGAGGTGAAGATCACGTACGCGGTGTCGTCGGCCGACCGGGCGACCGCAGGGGCGGCCGGTGCGGGCGGGCCCGTGAATTCGTCGATCCGCAGCGTCTGGACCGGACGCCCGAACTCGGGTTCGTCGTGCGTAGTGGTCAGCACGAGCACCGGATCGGCGACCGCGAGCACGTAGGCGATGCGGTCGGCCGGATGATCCGGGTCGATCGGCAGGTACGCACCGCCCGCCTTCAGGATCGCGTACATGCCGACCATCAAGTCGATCGAGCGCCGGACCGCCAAGCCCACCAGCGTGTCCGGCCGGACGCCGCGTCCGATCAAGTGCTGGGCCAGCGCGTTGACCCGGCCATCGAATTCGGCGTAGGTCAGGGTGAGGCCCGCGAAGTCGAGCGCGATCGCGTCCGGGGTGCGGCGTGCCTGCTCCTCGAACAGGCTCACCAGCGTCTCGACCGGTGCGGCGGTGGCGGTCGGAACATCGGGCACGGCGGCGAGCGCGTCCTCGAGCAGCGCGTCCAGCACCGCGCCGAGCGCACCGTCACCGGACTCCAGCAGCGCGGGCAGCCGACCGGAGACCACCACGGGGACCAGCGAGTCCGCGCTCATGATCTCCGACAGCGCCGCGAGTTCCGCGGCCAGCTCCGCGTAGGTGACGGTGACCTCGCCGTGGCGCAGCGCCACCCGTCGTGGCTCCCGTCCGGCGACGGTCGCGATGAGGCCGGGCAGGTCGTCGATGCCGTAGGCGCGGCGGACGGCGTCTGCGTGGGTCATCAGCGGTTTCCTTCCGAATCGAGAGCCGGCGCCGAGTCGGCGAGCAGCGCCTCGGCGGTGGCGGCCAGGGTCTGCAGCAAGGCCGTCAGGCCACTGCCACCGAGGTCGGCGAGCAGGCCGGGCACCAGCCCGGCGAGCGAGACATGGATGAGGGCTTCGGGTTTGGCCGCCGCGCCCATGGCCCTGGCGACGGTCGCGAGCTTCGCGTCCAGTTCGCCGAAGCCGACCCGCCGATCGCCGTGCTCGAACGCTGGCGCGCCGGGCGCGGCCTGGGCTGCCCGAGCGATCAGAGCGGGCAGATCGGTCGCGGTCGGCCGGGGCCGCCTTTCGTGCGGGGACCGGATGTCTATCGCGCGAACGGTCACCGCCGGATCAGCGGCCACCGTCTCCAGCACGCGCAGCAACCGGTCGCCGAACGCCCGCGCGGTCGGCTCGTCGAAGATGTCCGTCGCGTATCCGACGCGCAGCTCCAGACCGCCGCCGGACCGCTCCAGCACGGTGACCTGCAGGTCGAATTTCGCCTCCGTCGAGGCGAGATCGACCGCCTCGACCGCGAGTCCGGGCAGCTCCACGGCGGCTTGCGGCATGTTGTGGAAGGCGAGCAGCACTTGGCACAGCGGAGCATGCGAGCCGGAACGGGTGACGCCCAGCGCCTCGACCACCTGATCGAACGGGACGTCGGCGTGCGAGAGCGCCGCCAGATCGCGCCGGGTGGCCTGCCGCAGCAGGTCGCCGAAGCTCGTGCGCGGGTCGACCTCGGTGCGCAACGCCACGGTGTTGACGAACATGCCGACCAGCTCGTCCAGTTCGCGGACACCGCGCCCGGCGACCGGGACGCCGACCGTGACGTCACCCGCGCCGGACAGCTTCGCCAGCAGCACCGCGAGCGCGCTGTGCACCAGGGTGAACAACGTGCCGCCGTATTCGCGGGCCAGTCGCTCCAGCCGGACGGTGCGCTCGGCGTCGATCTCGCGCACGACGGTCGCGCCCCGCGTGTCCCGGCGTGCCGGGCGCGGACGATCGGTGGGCAGGGACAGCAATTCCGGCGCCGCGGCCAGTTCGGTTCGCCAGAAGGCGAGTTGGCGGGCCAGCAGGCTGTCCGGATCCGCGGGATCGCCGAGCAACTCGTGCTGCCAGGCGCTGTAGTCGCGGTACCGGATGGCCGGTGGGGCCCACTCCGGCGCGTGACCGGCGGATCTGGCCAGGTAGGCGCGCACCAGGTCGCCGGTCAGCGGCGCGATCGAGTACCCGTCCGCGCCGATGTGGTGCAGCACGACGACCAGGAGGTGTTCGTCGGCGGCGGTGGCGAACAGGGCGGCGCGCACGGGCGGCGCGGCGGCGAGATCGAAACCGAGGGAGACGAATTCCGCGATGCGCGTTGTCAGTTCCGCTGACGGCACCGGGATCGGCGTCAGGTCGACCGGGGACGCGGCCACGACCTCTTGGACCGGTCCCGCTTCGGTATCCGGGTACCTGGTGCGCAGCGTCTCGTGCCGGTCGAGCACATCGCCGACGGCCGCCGCCAGCGCCGCCACGTCCAGCTCGCCGCGCAACCGCAGCGCCGCGGGGATGTGATAGGCCGACGAGTCCGGCGTGAGCCGGTCGAGCACCCACATGCGTTGCTGCGCGGGCGCGAGCGGCACCGACCCGGTATGCGCGCGGCGGACCAGCGCGGGCCGGACCGCGCCGCGCTCGGTGTGCGCGAGGCGCTCGGCGAGCGCGGCCGGCGTCGGCGCTTCGAACACCGCGGCCACCGGGACGTGGCCGCCCAGTGCCGCGCCGAGCCGGGCCGCGAGCCGGGTGGCCATCAGGGAGTTGCCGCCCCTGGCGAAGAAGTCATCGTCCACGCTCACCGTGTGCACGCCGATGACCTCGGCGAACGCGTCCGCGACCAGCCGCTCCAGCGCACCGGCCGGTGCGCGGGAAGCCGCCTCGGCGAATACCGGCTCGGGCAGCGCGGCGCGATCGATCTTGCCGTTGGCGGTGAGCGGCAGCGCCGCCAGCACGACGACGGCGGCGGGCGCCATGTACCTGGGCAGCTGCGCCGCCACGGCCGTGCGCAGCGATACCGCCGAGTCGGCGTACGCCTTCGAATCCGCTTCGGGCACAGCCGCATAAGCGATGAGCCGCGTTCCGGCGCGTTCGTCGGCCCGCGCCACCGCGACCGCCGCGCTCACCCCGGGCTGCCGCCGCAGAGCGGCCTCCACCTCGCCGAGTTCGATGCGGAAGCCGCCGATCTGCACTTGGAAGTCGGCGCGCTCCAGGTATTCCAGAGTGCCGTCGGGACGCCTGCGCACGATGTCGCCGGTGCGGTACATCCGCTCGCCCGCCGCGGCGCCGAGTTCCACCGCGAACGGATCGGCCACGAAGCGGTCCGCGGTCAGCGCCGGACGCCGCTGGTAGCCCCGCGCCAGCTGCGCACCCGCGAGATACAACTCGCCCGGCACGCCGATCGGCGCGGGCCGCAATCGCGCGTCGAGCACGTAGACCCGGCTGTTCCAGACCGGCGACCCGATCGGGACGGTGTGCTCCGGCGATGTTCGCACCGCGAACGCGGTGATCGACACCGCCGCCTCGGTGGGACCGTAGAGGTTGTCCAGCGCGGTCGCGGCGTTGTGCCGGCGCAGGAAGTCCGCGGCCGTGGCGGGCGGCAGCGCCTCGCCGATGGCGAGCACGCGGCGCAGGGTTTCCGGCAGGGCGACTCCCGGCTCCGCTGCCAGCAGCATGCCGATCAAGGCGGGAACGGCGTGCAGCACGGTCACGCCGTGGCGGCGCAGCAGCGCGCGCAGCTGGTCCGGGTCGCGTTCCGCGCCGGGAGCGGTGATGATCAGGCGTCCTCCGGTGACCAGTGGAGACCAGAACTCCCACACCGACAGATCGAAGGTCGCGGGCGTCTTCAGCAGCACGCGATCGGTCGCGCCGAGTCCGAACTCCCCGGCCAGCCAAGACAGCTGATTCACGATCGCGGCGTGCGCGATCGTCACACCTTTGGGCAGGCCCGTCGAACCGGAGGTGAAGATGACATAGGCCGGATGCTCCGGACGCAGCGCCCGCACCCGCTCCGCGTCCGTGATCGGGGTCGCGGCGAACTCGGCGAGGTCGAGCCGGTCGACTTCCATCGCGGTGCGGTTCGTTCCGGTCGGTGAGCCGTCGCGCGAGGTGGTCAGGACGACAGCTGGCGCGGCGGTGGACATGATGTGGGCGATCCGCTCGGCAGGATGATCCGGATCGATGGGCACATACGCGCCCCCGGCGCACGCCACGGCGTACATCGAGACGACCAGTTCCGGCGAACGGCGCATCGCCAGCACGACCGTCGACTCCGGGCCGACACCGTTCGCGATGAGCTTGCGCGCCAATCGGTTCACCCGTTCGCCGAACTCGGCGTAGCGCAGTTCGTCTCCGGTCGTCGCGTCCACCAGCGCGACCGCCGCGGGGCTGTGCGCGATCTGCGCGGCGATCAGATCCGCCAGCGTGGCGCGCGGGACCGGCTGCCGGGTCCGGTTCCATTCGGCCAGCACCAGCGACCGGTCGGTCCCGAGCAGATCGATATCGCCGACGGGTAGGTCCGGGCGAGCCACGACCGCTTCCAGCACCCGGCGCAGCTGTGCGGCGAACCGGAAAGCAGTGGGCCGCTCGAACAGATCGGTGGCATAACCGAGGGCCAGCTCGATGCCGTCGGGCGCGCCGTCGGCGTCGTAGGCGTCCACCGCGAACAGGTGCAGGTCGAATTGCGCCACGCCGTTGTCGAAGTCGAGTTCGTCGACCTCGAGGCCCGGCAGCCGCAGCTGCCCACGCTCGTGGTTCTGGAATGAATAGCCCACCTGGAACAGCGGGTGCCGGGCGGTCGAGCGCACCGGGTTGAGCACTTCCACCAGGCGCTCGAACGGCACGGTGGCGTGTTCGAGCGCCGCGAGGTCGGCGGCGCGCGCCCGCGCCAGGAGTCCGGTGAACGGCTCGCCGCCGTCGACGCCGACGCGCAGCACGAGGGTGTTGACGAACATCCCGATGACGTCGTCGAGTTCGGCCGCGCCGCGCCCGGCCACCGGCGTGCCGATGGCGATGTCACCGGCGCCGGACCAGCGCGCGAGCAGCACCGCGAACGCGGTGTGCACCACCATGAACAACGTCGCGCCGTGCCGCCTGCCGAGCGCGACGAGATCCGCGTGCAGCCGCGCGCCGATCGTCAGCGGCGCCTTGTCCCCGCGCAGGCTCTGTTTCGCCGGACGGGGGCGGTCGGTGGGCAGCGTCAGCTGGTCGGGCAGCCCGGCGAGGGTCTCGCTCCAGAACGCGATCTCGCGGGCCGCCACCGAATCGGGGTCGCCCTCGGCGCCGAGCAGAGCGCGTTGCCACAGGGCGTAATCGGCGTACTGCACGGCGAGCGGCGTCCACTCCGGCGCCGTGCCGTCGCGGCGCGCGGTATAGGCGAGCATCAGGTCCCGCACGAACGGCGCGATGGACGAGCCGTCGGCGGCGATGTGGTGCAGCACCCCGGCCAGCACGAATTCGCCGTGCCCGTCCGCGCGACGCGCACCCGCCCTGGCCACCCGCAGCAGCCGCATCCGCAGCGGGACCTCGGCGGTGACGTCGAAGGCCGTCTCGGCCAGCTCCCGAATGCGCTGCGGTACCGCCTCTTCCGCGATGTCGATCGGCCGCAGCACCGGGGTGGCGTCGGCGGCGTCGGCGATGAGCTGCACCGGTTCGCCATCGACCTGCGGATAACGGGTGCGCAGCGCCTCGTGCCGGGCGACCACGTCACCGAGCGCGGCCTGCAACGCGGGCACGTCCAGCCGCCCGGACAGCCGCAGGGCCACCGGGATGTTGTAGGCGGTGGAGGACGGGTCGAACCGGTTCAGGAACCACATCCGCTGCTGTGCGGGCGACAACGGCATCCGCTCCGGACGCGGCGCCGCCAGCAGCGCGGGCCGGGTTCCGCCCATGGCCACCGTGCTCGTCACGGCGGCCAGATCCGCGACCCGGGGAGCTTCGAACAGCGCCCGTACCCCTACCGTCCGGCCCAGCGCCGCGCCGATTCGGGTGACCGCCTTGGCGGCCAGCAAGGAGCTGCCGCCGAGCGCGAAGAAGTCGTCGTCGGCGCCAACGGGGCGCTGCGAGCCGAGCACTTCGGCGAACACCTCGGCCACGACGCGTTCGCTCGGTGTGGACGGCGGCCGGTAGACGGTCGATTCGAACCGTGGCGCGGGCAGCGCCGCGCGGTCGAGCTTGCCGTTGACGGTCAGCGGGATTCGCCCCACCACCACGATCGCGGCGGGCACCATGTGCTCGGGCAGGCGGTAGGCCACGGCTTGCCGCAGCGCGGCGGCATCGATCGAGTCGTCTGGGTCGTCCGGGTCGTCCACAGCCACCACGTACGCCACGATGCGCGGTTCGTCCACCAGGTCGGCGCGCACCATCACGGCCACCTCCCGCACCGCGTCGCACGCGTCGAGCAGCGCGGACTCGATCTCTCCCAGCTCGATACGGAAGCCGCGCAGGTTCACTTGCTGGTCGGCGCGCCCGAGGTACTCCAGCTCACCGTCGGGGGTCCAGCGGGCCAGATCGCCGGAGCGGTAGGTGAGCGAGCCGTCGCCCGCGTACGGGTCCGCGACGAAACGGGCGGCGGTCAGGGCGGGACGGTGCAGGTAGCCGCGCGCCAGCTGGCCGCCGGACACGTAGATCTCCCCGGGCACCCCCACCGGGACGGGCCGCAACCGGTCGTCGAGCAGGCGAACGGTCAGTCCGGGCAGCGCCGTACCGATCACGCTCGATGACCCGGTGCGCCGGCCGATCTCGCGATAGGACACGTGCACCGTGGTCTCGGTGATGCCGTACATGTTCACCAGGCGGGGTGCGTCCGGATAGCGGGCGAACCAACCGGCCAGGCGCTGCGGCTCCAGCGCTTCGCCGCCGAAGATGACGGTGCGCAAGGCGAATCCGGCGGCTTCCGGTCCGGCCGCATCGGCGGCGACGAGCTGGTAGAACGCCGACGGCGTCTGGTTGAGTACGGTGACCCGCTCGGCGATCAGCAGATCGCGGAACTGCTGCGGCGAGCGCGAGGTGTAGTAGTCGACCACCACCACCGTGGCGCCGGTCGACAGCGGCCCCCACAGTTCCCATACGGAGAAGTCGAAGGCGTAGGAGTGGAACAGGGTCCACACGTCCGCCGGTCCGAAACCGAAGCGACGCCGCGTGTTGTCCAGCAGCCGCAGCACGTTGCGGTGCGGCACCACAACACCTTTGGGCCTGCCGGTGGAGCCGGAGGTGTAGATGACGTAGGCCACGTGTGCCGAGCGCAGCGGGGCGCGCCGGTCGGCGTCGGTGACCGGCGCGCCGCTGAACTCCGTGAGGTTCGGCGCGTCGACGTCGATCACCGGTCCGCCGAACCAGCCGCGCGGCAACTCGGTGGCGGCTCCGGCGATCGCGCAGATCGGGCGGGCGTCGTCGAGGACGTATTCGATCCGGTCGTCCGGGTAGGCCGGGTCGATCGGCAGGTACCCGCCGCCCGCCTTGAGCACGGCGAGCAGGGCGACCACCAGTTCCGCCGAGCGGGGCAGCGCGACGGCCACCAGCGTTTCCGGCCCGACACCCGCGGCCGTCAGCCGCCGCGCCAACCGATTGGACCACTCGTCGAGTTCGGCGTAGGACAGCGACCGCGCACCGTCCCGCACCGCGACGGCGTCCGGGGCCGGCGCGGCGGCCCGCGCGAAACGCTCGGCCAGGCTGCCGGCGACATCGGCGACATCGTCCCCGCCGACGGGCCACTCGTACAGCGCGCGGTGCTGTTCCTCGGCGCTGAGCAACTGGATGTCACCGACGACCACCGTGGGATCGGCGGCGATGGCGGCAAGCACCTGGGTGAACCTCCTGCCGAGCACGGCGATCGCCGAGGCGTCGAAAAGGTCCGTGGCGTAGCGGATCTCGACCTGCATGCCGTCGGCGCGGCCGTCCCGGTCGTTCGACTCCAGCACGGTGAACTGGAGGTCGAATTCGGCCACCGGCGCGTCGAACTCCTGCGCGCTCATCCGCAGGCCCGGCAGCTCGAATTCGGGCAGGGTGAAGTTCTGGAAGGTCAGCGCCACCTGGAACAGCGGATGACGGTTGCGCGAGCGGGTGGGCGCGAGCACTTCGACGAGACGTTCGAACGGTACGTCGGCGTGCGAGAGCGCATCGATGTCCTGGTCGCGCACCGCGTCCAGGACGGTCTCGAAGCGGGCTCTGGAGTCGACGGCGGTCCGCAGCACCAGTGTGTTGACGAACATGCCGACGAGCCGGTCCAGCGCCGCGTCGCCGCGTCCGGCGACCGGGGTGCCGATCGCGATGTCCGAGCCGCCGGACAGGCGGGCCAGCAGCACCGCCAGCGCCGCGTGCACCGTGCTGAACAGCGTGGTCTCCCGCTTACGCGCCAGCTCGCCCAGTTCGCTGTGCAGATCGGAGTCGATGCGCAGGCGGTGTGTCGCGCCGCGATGCGAGGAGACCGGCGGGCGCGGACGATCGGTGGGCAACTCGAGCTGTTCCGGCAGGCCGTCCAAGGCGCTGCGCCAGTAGTCGAGCTGCCGGTCGATGTCGGCGGAATCGGCCTGCCAGAGCGTGTAGTCGGCGTACTGCACCGGCAGGTCGTCCCATGCGGGCGCGGCGGCGGCGCGGCGCGCCAGGTAGGCGGTCATCAGATCCTCGGCCAGCGGTCCGAGGGAGAATCCGTCCGCGGCGATGTGGTGCAGCACCAAGGCGAGCACATACTCCCGCGCCGCGTCGTCGATCACGAACAGCACTGCGCGCAGGGGTAGCTCGGTCACCAGATCGAAGGGCGCGGCAGCCAGCTTCCGAAGCCGTTCCGGCAGTGCCGTTTCGGTCACCCGCACTAGCGGGACGTCAGGCGCGACCGAGGGCAGGACCCGTTGCTCGGGCCCATCGGGGCCGTCCGGGTAGACGGTGCGCAAGGTTTCGTGCCGGGCCACCAGGTCGGCCAAGGCCGTGGTCATCGCCGCGAGGTCGAGATCACCCGAGAGCCGCAGCGCGACCGGGATGTTGTCGATCGCGCCCGCGGGTCCCGCTTGCTCACCGGCGTGGAAACGGTTGACGAACCAGATGCGCTGCTGGGCCGGGGACAGCGGAATCCGGTCCGGCCGCGGGAGCGGGCGCAGCGGTGCGCGACCGCCATCGCCGCGATGCGATTCGGCCCGCTCGGCCAACGCGGCGACCGTCGGCGCGTCGAACAACGCCCGCACCGGCAATCGGGTGTCGAGCGCAGCGCCGAGCCGGGCCACCAGCCGGGCGGCGGTGAGCGAGTTGCCGCCGAGGGCGAAGAAGTCGTCGTCCAGCCCTACCCGGTCGACACCGAGCAGCTCACCGACCGTGGCGGCGACGAGTCTCTGTACCGGTGTCGCGGGCGCGCGGAACCGCGCGGACTCGACCGCCGGTGCGGGCAGCGCTCGGCGGTCCAGCTTGCCGGAGGCGTTGACCGGGAACTCGGTCAGCACGACGTATGCCGAGGGCATCATGTACGCAGGTAGCCGCCGGATGAGCGTCGCTTCGACCGCGCCCAGGTCGACTCGCGCGCCGGGCGCGTCGATCAGGTAGGCGACGAGGCGCTCACCGGTTCCGGCGTCATCGCGCACGACC
>NZ_BDBB01000034.1 GCF_001612765.1 Nocardia arthritidis NBRC 100137 | reverse complement strand
GTGGGAGCAACCGTCACGACAACCCCTGCGCCGGCCACTCTGGACAACGTTGTCCAGGTTACCCACCAGTCAGGTCGTTATTCGGTATTTTCGGTTGATCACTGGTTGCCGACGGTGAAACCGCTGCTGGAGCGGGCTTTCGGCCGGAGCTTTTCTTGCGGCCGACCTTTCCGCCGCTTTCCGTCCGGGTCTCGTGATCAGGGGATTCCCCGTACTCCATTCGGTCCAGAATCCCTTTCAGCTCTTCCAATTCCCGGCGCAGGTAATCGCGGGTGGCCACTTCGCCCACGGCGATGCGCAACGCCGCGAGTTCCCGGGCCAGGAACTCGGTGTCCGCCTTGGTCTGCGCGGCCCGTAGCCGGTCCTCCTCCAGGGCGACTCGGTCCCGGTTGTCCTGCCGGTTCTGCGCCAGCAGGATCAACGGCGCCGCGTAGGCGGCTTGGGTGGAGAACGCCAGATTCAGCAGGATGAACGGGTACGGATCCCAGCGCAGGGCGACCACGAAGATGTTCAGCAGAATCCAGACCAGCACGAGGATCGTCTGGACCGCCAGATACCGTCCGGTCCCTAGGAATCGCGCCACCCGTTCGCTCGTACGGGCCAGAGCCTCGGCGTCCCACTCGAACCGGAACCGGCTTTCCATCGGCGTTTCCAAACGTTGGCGGGCCCTGCTCGGACCGAGCCGCACGGTCGGGTCGTTCTCGCTCACGGTGTGTCCTTTCGGGCGTGAGCGGGGCCCCGCGCAGTCATGCCCCGCCCCCCTCGTCGGTCTCTTCCTGGTCGCGCCAGTCCTCGGGCAGCAGGTGGTCGAGGACGTCGTCGACGCTGACCGCGCCGAGCAGATGGTTCTCCTCGTCCACCACCGGTCCGCAGACCAGGTTGTAGGTCGCGAAATACCGGGTCACCGCGCCCAAGGGGAGATCGGGGCGCAGCGGCGACAGGTCGGTGTCGAGAATGCCGCCCACCAGGTGGGCAGGGGGTTCGCGCAGCAATTGCTGGATGTGCACCGAACCGAGGTAGCGGCCGGTCGGCGTCGCGGTGGGCGGACGCACCACGAACACCATGGAGGCCAGCGCGGGGGTGAGGTCCGGGTTGCGCACCCGCGCCAGCGCTTCGGCCACCGTCGTCGACGGCGTCAGGATGATCGGTTTCGGCGTCATGAGACCGCCCGCACTGTAGGGGGAGTGCTCGAGCAACCTGCGCACCGGTTCGGACTCCTGGGGGTCCATCAGGGCGAGCAGCGATTCGGCCTCGCCCTCGGGCAGCTCGCCCAGTAGGTCGGCGGCGTCGTCGGGGTCCATCGCCTCCAGCACGTCGGCGGCCCTGCGCACCTCCAGGTGACCGAGCAACGCGACCTGCTCGTCGTCGGGGAGTTCCTGCACCACGTCGGCCAGACGTTCGTCGTCCAGTGCGACTGCCACCTCGATGCGCCGCTTCTCCGGCAGCTCGCGCAACTGCTGCGCCACGTCGGCCGCGCGCATGCCTTCGAACTGTTCGAGCAGTTGCGTGACGTCCTGCCCCGGCCTGCCGATCTCGTAGGGCGTCAGGCCGGACACCATGGTCCAGTCCACCACATGCACCGTGCGCCTGCGGCCCAGCCTGCGGTGCCCGCGCACCGCGACCCTGCTGACCAGCCAGTCCCTGGAACGGGTCTGCTCGATGCCGAGATCGACCACGTGGACGTCCACCTCCGCCAGATCGGGCAGGTCCGGGTCCTCGACCCGCACCACCGAGTCGACGATCTGCGCCAGGGCGAGCATCTCGCCAGGTCGCTGGGTGAAACGGCGCAGGCTCACCGTTCCGGTGTTCAGCGTGACCACGCCGGGTTCGATCGCGGTGATCCGCAGGATCGGCACGAAGATACGCCGCCGGGTGGGCAATTCGACGACCAAGCCGTGCACCCGTGGTTGCTGGCGGTCGGAGCGGATGGCCACGACGACGTCACGAATCCGGCCGATAGACTCGCCGTCCGGTCCCAGCACCGCCAAACCGGCCAGCCTGGCGACGTACACCCTGGTAGCTGCCATGCTGTCAGGCTAGATGTTCGCGGGCGGGTGTTCGCACCCCGCCACGATCGACGGGAGTGATCATGAAGCCGCGCCGTTCGGTGCTCGCCTGCCCGGGCAGCAATACGAAGATGATCGAGAAGGCCAAGACCTTGCCCGTCGACGAGGTGTTTCTCGATCTGGAGGACGCGGTCGCCCCGGTCGCGAAGGCCGAGGCGCGGGCGAACATCGTCGCGGCGCTGAACGACTCCGGGTGGGGAACGCAACTGCGCGTGGTGCGGGTCAACGACTGGAGCACCGAATGGACCTACGCGGACGTCATTTCCGTGGTCGAGGGCGCGGGCGCGGCGCTGGACGCGATCCTGCTGCCCAAGGTGACCGACGCCGGCCAGGTGCGCGCGCTGGACCTGCTGCTTACTCAGCTGGAGAAGGTCTGCGGCCTCGACGTCGGGCGGATCGGTATCGAGCCGCAGATCGAGAACGCGCCGGGGCTGCGCAACATCGACGCGATCGCCACCGCGAGCCCCCGGGTGCAGACGCTGGTCTTCGGCCCGGCGGACTTCATGGCCAGCATCAACATGCGCACCTTGGTGGTCGGCGAACAACCGGAGGGCTACGACACCGGCGACGCTTACCACCACATCCTGATGACCATCCTGCTCGCGGCCCGCGCGCACGGCTTGCAGGCGATCGACGGCCCGTACCTGCAGATCCGCGATGTGGAGGGCTTCCGGCGGGCCGCGGCGCGCACGGCCGCGCTCGGCTTCGACGGCAAATGGGTGCTGCACCCCGGCCAGATCGATGCGGCCAACGAGATCTTCAGCCCGCGCCAGTCGGACTACGACCGTGCCGAGGAGATCCTCGACGCCTATGCCTTTCACACCTCGGCGGCGGGCGGCGCGCGCGGCGCGGTGATGCTCGGTGACGAGATGATCGACGAGGCCAGCGCCAAGATGGCGCACGTGATCGCGGAGAAGGGCCGCGCCGCCGGAATGACGCGCACCACGCGTTTCACACCACCGCGGGCTGCGTCGGAATAGCAGAATGGAACCATGACGAATCCCTTGGGGAACTCGAGCCGCGCGCGGCAGGGCCTCCCGACACCCCCGTCGGGCTGGCCGGTCGGCTCGTATCCGACCTATGTCGAGGCGCAGAAAGCGGTCGACTACCTGGCCGACAACCAGTTCCCGGTGCAGGACGTGACCATCGTGGGCGTCGACTTGATGCAGGTCGAACGGGTCCTCTATCGGCTGACCTGGGGCAAGGTGATCGGCGGCGGCGTGGTGTCGGGCGCCTGGCTCGGCCTGTTCCTCGGTCTGCTGCTGAGCCTGTTCACCACCAGCGGCGCGCTGGGGCCGCTGGTGGTCGGCTTGATCGGCGGCGTCATCTTCGGCGTCATCTCGACCTCGATCCCGTACGCGGCCACCAAGGGTCAGCGCGATTTCGCCTCCACCATGCAGTTGGTGGCAGGCCGCTACGACGTGCTGTGCGATCCGAAGTCGGCCGAACAGGCGCGGGACATGCTCGCGCGGCTGGCGATCTGAGGCATGGAAGTACTGGAGACGGTCCGCACCGAGGTGCTGGGCCATTTCGGGGTGGAGGCCGCGCACGTCGACGCCGCGTCGGTCACCTTCCTGGGCTTGGAGCCGATCGAGATCCTGCGCATCGCCGAGGGCGATCTGGTGCACTACGTGACGCTCGGCGCCAGCAGGCATCCGATGGGCGATCCCGCCGTGGTGCACGCCGACCCGGTGCGCGGGCCGCGCGCGGAGCTGGTGCTGACGTTGCGGTCGGGGGTCGGCGCCAGCTCCGGACTGGCCAAATCGCTCGGCGTGCTCGCCGCGGCTCCGGTGGTGGAAGGCGTTGTGCTGCAAGCGGACGCGCTGCTGGATCTGGGTGAGCCGATGTGGCGCGACGCGCCGTTCACCGCGGTTCTGCTCGGCGACAGTGAGATTCCGGCCGTGTCGCTGCCCGACCCGGCCGAGCCGGTGCGGTACTTCGCGGTGACGCCGGTGACCGCGACGGAGGCGGCGTGGGTACGCGTTCGCGGCGCGCAGGCGTTGCGGGAGGCGTGGCAGGAGGCGGGGATCGACGTGCGCGACCCGAGGCGCGGCGCCGCCAGCTTGTGATCCGTCGCCCGGCTACAGCCACTTGTTGCGGCGGAAGGTGAAGAACAAGCCCGTGCAGATGGCGAGGATGAGCACCCACACCATCGGATAACCCCAGACCTGGTGCAGTTCGGGCATGTGATCGAAGTTCATCCCGTAGATGCCGGCGATCATCGTCGGCACCGCCGCGATCGCGACCCATGCCGAGATCTTGCGCATGTCGGTGTTCTGCTGCACGCCGATCCGGGCCAGCGCGGCGCTGATCAGCGCGCTGAGCGCCTCGTCGAAATCGTTGATCCGTTCCGCGACGGCGGCGTGCTGTTCCGCGACGTCGCGCAGATAGCGCCGGACCTCCTTGGGCACCGGCAGATCCGGTTTGTGACTGAGCTGGTCGAGCGGTGCGGCGAGCGGATTCACCGCGCGCCGCAACTCGACCACCTCGCGCTTGAGCTGGTAGATGGATTCCACGGTGACCCTGCTGCGCGGAGTGAAGATCTCCTCCTCCATCGCGTCGATATCATCCTCGACCGACTGGGCCACCTCGATGTAGGAGTCCACCACCCGGTCGGCGATCGCGTGTAGCACCGCGCCGGGGCCGAGCGCCAATTGCGCGGGGTCCTCCTCCAACGCCTTGCGCACCTCGGCCAGCCCGGAATGCTCACCGTGCCGGACGGCCACCACGAAGTCAGGCCCGGTGAACACGATGATCTCGCCGGTCTCAACGATCTCGCTGACACTGTTCAATTCGTGCTCGACGTAGCTGACCGTCCGCAGCAACAGCAGCAGCGCGTCGTCGTAACGTTCCAGCTTCGGCCGCTGGTGCTTCTCCAAGGCGTACTCCACGGCCAGCGGATGCAGCCCGAAGGTCTCGGCGATGTCGGCCATCTGCGTGCGGTCCGGATCGTGCAGCCCGACCCAGACGAATCCGTGTTCCTCGCGGGCTCGCGCGAGGGCCGCTTCATGCGTGAAGCGCCCGGACAGGCGCTCGCCGTCCACATACACCGCGCAGTCGACGATCGCCTGCGCCGTCGGAACCGGGATGAAACGGTGCGCGGGGGTTCGGCCGGATCCACGGAGTGAGGAGAGCGGAGAAAAGGACGGCACGCTGACGATGCTACGTCGCCGCAGGCTGCCGCAAGGTCGCCTGCGCGTGCGGCAAGACGCCGCCGCACTGTAAGACTTGAAGGCGTGCGCATCGACCTCCATACCCATTCGACCGCGTCCGACGGCACCGACACCCCGGCCGAACTCGTGCGGAACGCGGCCGCCGCGGGCCTGGACGTCGTCGCGATCACCGATCACGACACCACGGCAGGCTGGGCGGAAGCGGTCGACGCGCTACCGGCGGGCATGACGCTGGTCCGCGGCATGGAGATGTCGTGTGTCGGCCTCGGCGAGGACGGCTGGCCGGTGCCCGTGCATCTGCTGGCCTACCTGTTCGACCCGGCCCATCGCGGCTTCGCCGAGGAACGCGAGCGGCTGCGCGCGGAGCGGGTGGAGCGGCTGCGCGCCATGGCCGAACGGATGGCCGCCGACGGACTGCCGATCGATCCCGATGCCGTGCTGGCCTCGGCCGGTCCATCGGCGGGGCGACCGCACCTGGCCCGCGCGCTGGTCGCCGCCGGTGTGGTGCCGAGCGTGGACGCGGCGTTCGACGAATTGCTCGCACCGCACGGCCGCTACTACGCCGAGAAGGCCGACACCCCGCTGCGTCGGGCGGTGCAGATGATCGCCGCCGCGGGCGGGGTCAGCGTGCTGGCGCACACCAGGGCACGCAAGCGGGGCAGGTTGCTCGCGCTCGACGACATCCGCGAGCTGGCCGCGCTCGGGCTCGGCGGCCTGGAGATCGCGCACCCCGACCACTCCGTGGCCGACCGCGCGCTGCTCACCGATCTCGCCGCCGAACTCGGCCTGCTCACCACCGGTTCGTCGGACTACCACGGCGCGAACAAGACCATCCGGCTCGGTGAATACACCACCGATCCCACGCAGTTCGAGAAGCTGGTCGGCAAGGCCTCCGGTGTGCCGGTGGTCGCCCCGTGAGACTCCTGCGCGGCCTCAGCGGCATCGTCGCCGGGGGCACCGTGGTGGGCATGCTGGTCGTGGTGGGCGCCGCTGTGCTCGCGGATCGGCGCGGATTCCCCGGTCCCGGCGGTGAATCGGTCAGCTGGCATGTCGCGGCCGCGGTGGTCGCCCTCGCGGCGCAGATATATTCCGACCGGCACCGTGGTGTGGCCGCCTGCGCCGCATCCATGATGGTTTTCCTGGCTGCTGGACTATTGCTGTGGACACAATGGTGGAGCTGATATCCGGGTATTGGTTGCGGGCGGGTGAATTGTGCCGGAACATTTTTCTCTGTGACTGAACTCGAGACGGATGTACTGGTAATCGGCGGTGGTCCCGCGGGTGCCTGGGCCGCCGTCTCGGCCGCGGCGGTGGGCGCCACCGTCGTGCTCGTCGACAAGGCGCACTGCGGCGCGAGCGGGCCGACCGCCCGCGGTGCGCTCTCTTTGTGGCACATCCCACCCGGTCCGGCGCGGGAGGAGGCGGTGCGGCGCGCGCACGCGCACGGCGGCGGGTTGGGAGATCCGGACCTGATGCACCGCGTGCTCGAGGAGGCCCATCAGCGGGTCGAGCAATTGGCCAGGTGGGGTTGTCGCATCGCCGGTGACCCGGCGCGACGGCGGATGCATCTCGACGGCGCCCGGTATCTGCGGCGGATGCGCCGGGTGCTGCGGGAAGCCGGGGTGCGCGTACTCGACCATCATCCCGCGTTGCAATTGCTGGTCGATCGCGAAGGGGTGGTGGCGGGCGCGGGCGGACTGAGCGGACAGGACGGGTTCCGGCGCTGGACCGTGCGTGCGGGCGCGGTCGTGGTGGCGACGGGAGGCTGTGCGTTCCTGTCCGGCGCCGCGGGTACCGACGTCGACACCGGCGACGGTCTGTTGTTCGCCGCGGAAGCGGGCGCCGAGCTGTCCGGAATGGAATTCTCCTGCGGCTACGGCCTGATCCCGCCGGGGAAGGCCGAGCCGGGCGCGCTCCGCGGTTCCGTCTCGCCGTTCACCCCCCTCTACGACGAATCCGGCGCCGAGTTGCCCGGCCATCGCTCGGCGGCGCTCGCGGCCATCGCTGATGGTCAGCGGGTATTCGCCGTCTTGGACGACGTGCCGGTCGCCTTCCGGTCCCGGCCGGCGCACCAGGACCACGTCGACCGCGCCGCGCGGGTGCCGCTGCGGGCCGTGCTGGAGGGCACCGTGCGCGGCGCCGGGGGACTGCGCGTCACCGGGCCGGATTGCGCGACGACCGTCGCGGGCCTGTTCGCCGCGGGCGACGTGGTCAGCCGGGAGGCGATCACGGGCGCGGTGAGCGGATCCGGCGGACTGAGCGGGACGTGGGCGATCGCGTCGGGCGCGTGGGCGGGCACCGCCGCGGCGACGTTCGCGCGGACATCGGATCGCCGCGCCCCGGCGCGCGACGTGCCGGGAGCCGGGCTGAACGCTGTGGCGCGGATCGACCCGCGAGCGGTGGTCGGCCTCGTCCAGGAGCACACCTTGCCGTTGCGGCGCAGCTACTGGCGCAGCGCGGGCAGCCTGCGCGACAGCATCGGCGAACTCGACGAGATGTGGCCCGGCGCGGAATTCGACCTCGGCGGTAGCGGTGTGGACCTGCTGCGCGCCCGGCAGGCCGCCGCACTGCTCGCGGTGGCGCGCTGGACGAAATACAGCGCGCTCATGCGCGCCGAGAGCCGCGGCATGCACCGCCGGACCGATCATCCCGGCACGTCCGACACCTGGCGGATGCGGCTGATCTCGGGTGGCGTGCGCGGCGTCTGGGTGCGCCCGGACGCGCCGCCGAGCCTGCCGGAGCAGACCCGCGATATCGTCGCATGATCTCGCCCGCGGCGCCGTGACCACGCCCCCGGGACTCACACCGGCGATGCCGCCAGCGGTGCGATCACTCACCGAGCCGGGCTTGTGAACGGGGAGTTTCCGCTTACCTGAAGGTAATTCCCGCCTCCTACCGTTGGGTGATGGAGCGCGACACGGCCCAGGGGGTAACCGGTTTGGCAACTTGCCCATCGGACTGGCAGAATGTGTCGGATTCCTTACCTCCGCCACCGCCGGGTGAGGGAATCACGGAGGTCTCCGCCTCGCCGACGTACCGTCGCGACCCGCGAGATCACACCGCATGTTCTGTCCGGGCCCACCCGTCCGGTTTCTGTTTCGCGGATCAGTGCCGCGCCCGCCATCGAGATACCGGCAAGTCGTGTTCGCTCGCTCGCATCCGTCTCGAAACATACCGGTCAGCGCACTCGATGAGCGTAGTGAAACGACTTATACCCATTACCCAGTGGTAACCGTCCCCCGGTTTAGCCCGACCTGAGCAGGAGTGAAATCGTGTCACCTGTGACTGATGCACCGAATTCCACCGCAAGCCTGTCCGAAATCACAAACGACGAAATCTTCGCGGGACATCTCGGCGGCAAGCTCTCGGTCGAACTCAGTGCGCCGCTGGAGACGCAGCGTGATCTGTCGATCGCCTACACCCCCGGCGTCGCCCAGGTCAGCCGCGCGATCGCGGAGGACGAGGCGCTGGCGAAGCGCTACACCTGGACCGATCGGCTCGTGGTCGTGGTCAGCGACGGCACCGCCGTGCTCGGCCTGGGCGACATCGGCCCGCGCGCCTCGCTGCCGGTCATGGAGGGCAAGGCGGCGCTGTTCAAGAAGTTCGCCGGACTGGATTCGATCCCGATCGTCTTGGACACCAAGGACGTCGACGCGATCGTCCAGACGCTGATCCTGCTGCGCCCGAGCTTCGGTGCGGTGAACCTGGAGGACATCTCCGCGCCGCGCTGCTTCGAGATCGAGAAGCGCGTCATCGAGGCGCTGGATTGCCCGGTGATGCACGACGACCAGCACGGCACCGCCATCGTGGTGCTCGCGGCGCTCAACGGCGCGGCCAAGGTGCAGGGGCGCGGCATCGAAGGGCTGAAGGTCGTGGTGTCCGGCGCGGGCGCTGCCGGCGTCGCGTGCACGAACATCTTGCTCGCCGCCGGGGTCCGCGATGTCACCGTGCTCGACTCGAAGGGCATCGTCAACCGGGAGCGCGGCGACCTCAACGAGGTGAAGGCCGAACTGGCCACCCGCACCAACCCGCGCGGCCTCACCGGCGGCGCGGCCGAGGCGCTGGCGGGCGCCGACGTGTTCCTCGGCCTGTCCGCCGGCCTGATCGCCGAAGAGCTCATCGCGTCGATGGCGCCGGAGTCGATCGTGTTCGCCATGTCCAACCCGGACCCGGAGATCCACCCCGAGGTGGCGCGCAAGTACGCCGCGATCGTGGCCACCGGCCGCAGTGATTTCCCGAACCAGATCAACAACGTGCTGGCGTTCCCCGGTGTGTTCAAGGGCGCGCTGGACGCGGGCGCCCGTCGGATCACCGAGGGCATGAAGATCGCCGCCGCCGATGCGATCCTCAGCGTCGTCGCCGACGAACTCGGTCCGGACAAGATCGTGCCCAGCCCGCTGGACCCGCGGGTCGCCCCGGCCGTCGCCGAAGCGGTCGCCGCGGCTGCCCGCGCCGAGGGCGTCGCGTAACGCGCATTCCGACGACCGACAAGGACGCCCCGTTCATATCGAACGGGGCGTCCTCGTCGTAGGAACTGTGTTGACCGAACTCAGCCGGTGGTCGTCAACTCGGCTGCGGGTGCGGCCACAGGGCGTGGCGCGCGGCGCAATCGGTCCACACCCGGCGCGCTTGCCCACACCGCGAACGCGAGCAGGCCGTCCAGCACCATCGCCAGCACAGCCACCAGCAGCGCGCCCACCAGCACCCGGTCGTAGCGGTAGAGGCTGATGCCGTCGAAGATGTACCGGCCCAGCCCGCCGAGGTTGACGTAGGCGGCGATCGTCGCGGTGGCCACCACCTGCAGCGTCGCGCCGCGCAGCCCGGTGAGCAGGATGGGCAGCGCGTTGGGCACCTCCACCCGGAACAGGATCTGCCGTTCGGTCATGCCCATGGCGCGTGAGGCGTCCACGACGTCGGCGGGAACGTTCGCGATTCCGGCGTACGCGCCCGCGAGCAGCGGGGGAATGCCGACTGTGACCAGGGCGAGCAGCGGCGGGATCAGGCCGAGGCCGAGCAGCAGCACAAGGAACGTCAGCAGGCCGAGGGTCGGCAGCGCGCGCATGGCGTTGGCGAACCCGACCAGCACCGCCGCCCCGCGCCGGGTGTGGCCGATGATCAGGCCGAGGGGCACCGCGATCACCGCCGAGGCGGCGATGGTCAGGAAGCTATACCACAGGTGCTGGACGATCCGGGTCCCGATACCGGACGGACCGCTCCAGTTGGCGCCGTCGGTGAAGTAGTTCCAGGCGTCGAGGAACAGATTCATGTGGCAGGGCCTTTCGCCTTCGCCGTCTTGGCATCCGCGCGCACCCACGGCGTCGCCCAGCGGCCCAGCGCGTACACCGCCCGGTCGGCGATCAGCGCCAGCGCGAGCGTCACGATGACGCCCGCGATGATCTCGTCGGGGTAGTCGCGCTGGTAGCCCTGGGTGAACAGCTTGCCGAGCCCGCCCACGCCGATCAGCGCCCCGACCGACACCATCGCGATATTGGTCACCAGCACCACCCGAAGGCTGGATACGAAGACCGGCACGGCCAGCGGCATGTCGACGGTGAGCGTGCGGCGCAGCGGGCCGTAGCCGACGGCGTCGGCCGCGTCGAGCACGGTGGCGGGCACCGAATCCAGGGCGGTGGGGACCGCGATCACCAGCAGCGCCGTGGAATAGATGGTGAGCGCGATGACCACGTTCAGCGGATCGATGGCCGAGATGCCGACCAGCGGAGGAATGATCACCAGCAGCGCCAGGGAGGGGATGGTGTAGGCCAGGCTCGCGGCGGTCACCGTGACCCGGCGCAGCCACGACACCCGCCGCACCAGCGCACCTGCCGGAATCGCGATCACCAAGGCCAGCAGCAACGGCACCAACGCGAGATAGAGATGGGTCGCGGTGAAACCCATGATCTCCGAGAAATTCTCGACGAGGTATCTCATGGCCGCCTATCGCACCTGTTCTTCGAAGAAGTGGCGGTTGCGTTCGGCGTCCTCCCGTGCGCGCTGGCCGGCCAGCTGCTCGAGCACTTCGGTGGCCAGCACGCCGCCGCGTACGGCGCCGGAGTCGTCCACGGCCACGCCTGTGCCGGAGGGCGAGGAGATCGCGGCGTCCAGCGCTTGGCGCAGGTCACCGGACGGGGTGAACAGCGAGCCACCCGCCGACATGCTGTCGGCCAGTGCGCGGCCCGCGCGCAACCCCTCGACCCCGGTGACGTCCATCCAGCCGACCGGCTTGTTCGCCGCGTCCACCACCAGCACCCATTCGCCCGCGTCCAGCCGCAGCTCCTTCACCTCGTCCGCCACGGCCGTGCGGATCTCGTGCAATGGAACGTCGTCCGCGGCGCGGAAGGACAACCCGCGATAACCGCGGTCGCGGCCGACGAAATCGGCGACGAAATCGGTGGCGGGTTGAGCGAGCAGGCGCTGCGGCGGGTCGTACTGCTGGAGCACTCCGCCGGGACCGAACACCGCCACCCGATCGCCGAGCGTGATCGCCTCGTCGATGTCATGCGTGACGAACACGATCGTCTTGTGCAATTCGGCCTGCAGCCTCTGCATTTCGATCTGCAATTCGGCGCGCACCACCGGGTCGACGGCGCTGAACGGCTCGTCCATCAACAGGACCGGCGGGTCCGCGGCCAACGCGCGGGCCACGCCGACGCGTTGCTGCTGGCCGCCCGACAGCTGCGCCGGATACCGCTGGGCCAGTGAGCGATCCAAGCCGACTCGGTCGAGCACCTCGAGCGCCGCGGCGCGGGCTGCGCGCCGGGAGTCGCCGCGCAGCACCGGAACGGTCGCGACGTTGTCGACGACCGTTCGGTGCGGCAGCAGGCCGCCGCTCTGGATGACGTACCCGATTCCGAGGCGCAGCCGGACCGGATCGACTGTCGAGACATCCTGTCCCGCGATGGTGATCGTCCCCGAACTCGGGACGATCATGCGGTTGATCATTCGCATCGAGGTCGTCTTCCCGCAGCCGGAAGGGCCGACGAACACGGTGAACGACCCGGATTCGATGCGCAGATCCAAGTCGGTGACGGCGTGGGTGCCGTCCGGATAGGTCTTGCTGATACCGGAGAATTCGATATCGGACAACGGATTCCCCTCCCTAGCCCACCGGCTTGTTCAGCCCCTTGGCGGCGACCCAGGCCGCGGCGGCGGCTTTGGGCTCGGTCTTGCCCGCCCCGGAGACGGCCTCGTTCAGCTGGAGCAGTTCGTCGGTGGTCAGCTGCGCCGACACCGCGTTCAGCACCGCGAGCGCCTTGTCGGACTTCTTGCTCGCGTTGAGCAGCGGCACCACGTTCTGCGCGGGGAAGTTGTGCTTCGGGTCGCGCAGCGCCACGAGATCGTTCTGCGCGATGGCCGGTGAGGTGGTGAAGATATCGGCCGCGGTCACCTTGCCCTCGACCAGCGCGCGCACCGTGGCCGGACCGCCGCCGTCGGCGATCGGCACGAAGTTGTCGGCCGCGATATCGAGGTTGTAGTTCTTCTTCAGACCGGGTAATCCGCCCGCTCGCTCCTGGAATTCGGCGGGGGCGCCGAATTTCACTTCCGCGGAGTGCGCGGCCAAGTCCGCGATGGTGCTCAGGTTCCAGCGCTGCGCGGTGGCGCGGGTGACTACGACGGCGTCCGAATTCTCTCCCGGCGCGGGCGCGCCGATGACGAGATCGGAACCGAGGGCCTGGCCGAGGGCGCTCTCCACGTCGGCCGCGCTGGTGGCGGTGGCGTTCTTGTCCAGGTATTGCAGCAGATTGCCGGTGTACTCCGGGATCACCGAGATGGCGCACTGCCGCAACGCCGGAATATAGGCTTCGCGGCTGCCGATATTCAGCTTGGTCTCCACAGTGAAGCCGTTGACGCGCAACGCCTCCGCGTACACGTTGGCGACGGTCTCGGACTCCGGGAAATTCGCCGAACCGACGATCAATCCGTCTCCAGAACAGCTGCCGCCGCCGGCGAGTGGATCGGACTCGCCACAAGCCGACAGGATCATCGCGGCGGCGAGGACGGCTGCGGCGGCGAGGACGCGCGCGGCGCGTAGTGTGCCGCGCACGGCGGGCCGCCGACGCGCGGCGGCGTCGGGCGTGCGGGTGGATTTCACGAGAGTCCTTCCGACAGGACGGCGGGCGCGGGCTGGGCACCGAACGGCCGCCGGTACATTCTGGGTGTCCATACTGCCCGCTTCCGGGTTTTCCCGTTGGCTGTGTCGATTCGTCGGAGGGTTGGTGTCGCCGGATGGTGTTGGCCGCGTCACAGCGGGTGCTGGCTCGGTTGCTGGTCGTCGCTTCGGTCGCCTTGGCCGTATCCTGCGGGAACGAGCCGACGCCGTCGATCACCGTCGCCGCGGGTGATTCGATCGAGTCCTCGGTGCTCGCCGAGATCTACGCGGGCGCATTGGCGCGGACCGGCGCGCGCACCGCGATCGCCTCGGGCCTGGGCAGCCGCGCGGACTACCTCGCGGCGCTCGACGCCGGCCGGGTTCAAGTGGTCGGCGAGCACACCGGGGCGTTGCTGGCCCACCTCGATGAGCACGCGACGGTTCGGCTCCCGGAGAAGGTGGCGGAGGCGGTGAGCGCCGCGCTGCCCGAAGGGCTGGTGGTCTCCGACCGCGCCGAGGGCGCCGATCTGCGGCCGCGGGTGCTGCTCACCGCGCAGGCGGCGGCCCAGGACAAGGTGCGGAGGGTGGGCGATCTCGCGCCGCGCTGCGGCGGGCTGACCGCCGGTGTGGCGACCATGCCGGGCCTGCTGCCTTCCGCCGGGCGGGAGCGCGTCGACGGGTGCGACTTCGCGGCCACCGTGGCCTTCCCGGATCCGGCCGCGTTGCGGAAGGCGTTGCTGGACGGACGGGTTCACGTCGGTCTTCTCGGTGGTCCCCCTGAGCTGACGCCCGGCGCGACCGACGGATTGGCCGTGCTGGCCGACGACGCCTACGCCGTGCGGGCCGAGAACGTGCTGCCGCTGTTCCGCAAAGGCCTGCTCGACCAGCGGCAGATCAAGAAGCTGAACTACGTCGCGGGCGAACTGATGACCGACGAGCTGGCGGCCATGATCCGCAGCGTCCGCGACGACGGGGCCGCGCCGGGCGACGTCGCGCGTGCATGGTTGGACCAGCATTCGCTGTAGTCGCGAGGGTCTCCGGCCTGGCGTGCGCGGCTATCCGCTCTCTGATGAAATCGTCCGACCGGTGCTGTCGGAAATCGAGCGATAGATGTCGTATCCGACACTGCCGCTGCTGCGGGCCGCGGCATAGTGTTGCGACCGGGCCTTCTATCGGTCCGGACGAACACGCTTCATTTCCGGTCTCGCAACAGCAACGGCGCTGGACAGGTCGCCGACGGTGTCGATCTTCGGCCGGAGCTGAAATCGAGAGGCCATCGAGAACCTGACGTCTCGGTGGCCTCTCGTCGTGTATCCGCCAGTAATCGCGAAAGCGATACGCGAGGCCGAGGATTGTGTGGCTCATCACGGGTGGATCGGTCTTGTCCGCAGACTGTTCCGAGCCGTATATTCCACGTGGAATATTTAGCGTGGAGCATGTCGGTGTCCGGCGATAGCGTGTCGGACGGCGACAGCCCCGCGGCGGCCGAGGGCCGAGACGAATCAGCAACGGAGGTGACCCGGTATGGGGCAAGGGCAGGCGCATCCATCGGTGACGCCGCTGGCCATCGCCGTGCTCGCGCTGCTCGAGGAGCGGCCCATGCATCCGTACGAGATGTTTCAGACGCTGATCGCCCGGCGGGAGGACAAGCTGGTCAAGGTGCGGCCCGGTTCGCTGTACCACACCGTGTCCCGGCTGGCCGACCAGGAACTGGTCCGTGCCGAGGGCGTCGACCGGGCGGGCAACCGGCCCGAACGCACCACCTACCGGATCACCGGCCGCGGCCGGGACGCGCTGCGCAACCGGATCGCCGAGATCGTGCGACGTCCCGTCCCGGAGTATCCGATCTTCCCGGTGGCGCTGGGGGAGTTGCACAATCTGCCCAAGCCGGAGGCGCTCACGCTGCTGCGCGAACGAATCGGCGTACTGGAAACCGAATTGGCCGACGCCGACATGCTGAGCGCCTGGGCCGAAGAGCATGTCGTCCCTCGCCGCTACTGGATCGCCCTGCCCTATCTGCGGGCTCTGCTCGCCGCCGAACTCGCCTGGGTCAAGGAGTTCACCGCCGAATTGGCCAGCGGCGCACTCGAATGGGAGAACTTCGACCCTGTGACCGGCGCACGCTCCGCCTACGACGGCGCCGAGTCGGCCGCCGATTCCGAGGTGTCGCCGCCGCCCCCCGGTGCCGTGGCGAACCCCGTCTCGAGTTTTTCGGATAATCCGAGTTAGGAACGAAACAGATGTCCACACAACGCAATCCGTGGCCGGCGCTGCTGGCGCTGGTCGTCGGCTTCTTCATGCTCCTGCTGGACATGACGATCGTCGCGGTCGCCAATCCCGCGATCATGACCAGCCTGCACGCCGACATCTCGCAGGTGATCTGGGTGACCAGCGCTTACCTGCTCACCTACGCGGTGCCGCTGCTGGTCACCGGACGGCTGGGCGACCGATTCGGCCCGAAGAACATCTATCTGATCGGCTTGGCGGTGTTCACCGCGGCGTCGCTGTGGTGCGGTCTGTCCGGCAGCATCGGCATGCTGATCGCGGCCCGCGCCGCGCAGGGCATCGGCGCCGCACTGATGACGCCGCAGACCATGGCCGTGATCACCCGGACCTTTCCGCCGGACCGGCGCGGTGCCGCCATGGGCCTGTGGGGTGGCGTCGCGGGATTGGCGACGCTGGTCGGCCCGATCCTCGGCGGTGTGTTGGTGGACGGTCTCGGCTGGGAGTGGATCTTCATCGTGAACGTCCCGGTCGGCGTCGTCGCCTTCGCGCTGGCGGTCTGGCTGGTGCCCGCACTGCCGACCCACGAGCACAAGTTCGACATCCCCGGCGTGCTGCTCAGCGGCGTCGGCATGTTCCTGCTGGTGTTCGGCATCCAGGAGGGCAACAGCTACGACTGGTCGTTGCGCATCTGGTTGCTGATCGGCGCGGGCCTTGTGGTGCTCGCGGTATTCCTGGTCAACCAGGCCAGGACCAAGAGTGAGCCGTTGCTGCCGCTGAGCCTGTTCCGTGACCGCAACTTCGCGCTGTCCAATGCCGCGATCGCCGCGATGGGCGCGGCGGTGACCTCCCTGATGGTGCCGACGTACTTCTATCTGCAGGCGGTGCGGGAGCTGTCGCCGACCAAGTCGGCGCTGGTCTTCGCGCCTATGGCGATCGTGACCGGTTTCTCGGCCCCGCTGATCGGCAAGTTCGCCGACCGCTTGCACCCGCGGATCGTGCCCACCGTCGGCTTCGGCTTGTTCGCGCTGTCGGTGTTCTGGTTCGCGGCCCTGATGGAACCGCACTCGTCGCTGGCCTGGTTCCTGGTGGCCGCGGCGCTGGCCGGCTTCGCCAACGCCTGCATCTGGGCCCCGCTGGCATCCACCGCCACCCACAACCTGCCCGTCCAGCAGGCCGGTGCGGGCGCGGGCGTCTACAACACCACCCGCCAGGTGGGCTCGGTGCTCGGCAGCGCGGCGATCAGCGCGCTGGTGGCGGCCCGGATGACGGCGAACGGACTGGGCGGCGGAAAGGTCGCCGAAGGCGGCGCGGGCCAAGGCCCGATCCCGGAGTTCGTCAAGGATTCCTTCAGCACCGCGCTGAGCCAGTCCACCCTGCTCCCCTCCGCCATCCTGCTCATCGGCGTCGCCGCCTCGGTGCTGTTCATCCGGCACGGCAAATCCGCCCCGGCGCAATCCGAGCAAGAACGCGCCAAGGCCGATCTCAGCAGTTGACCCTCGGTGTGATGCCCGTCCGGATAACGTTTCCGGGCGGGCATCAGCGTGCCAGCACGTCGAGTCTGCTCCAGTCGATTTCGATCTCGAACGGCACATCGATCACGGTCGGCGAATCGGTGGGCTCCAGCTTCATATGTGGTCGATATCGGCCGAGCACATGGTCGAGTACGTGGACCTCGATAGAATCCACGCGATTATTCGACACCCCAGTCCTCGTAGGCGACTCTGCCCGAATGGCTTCGCCGTTCACCACTTCCACCAAGCGCCTGCTTTTCGCGCCCGTCCGAAAGACAAGTCAACCTACGTTGAGGGTGACGGAGGGGTATCCGGTGGCGCCGTCGGGGATCACGTCGCGGCGGTCGGCGGTTTGGGTTTCGCCGGAGCCGTCGGTGGCACGGGCGCGGACGGTGTGCGGGCCGGAGGTGGCGTCCCAGTCGAAGACCCACTGGCGCCAGGTGTCGATGGACTGCTCTTCGGAAAGGCGGGCCTGCTGCCAGGGACCGTTGTCGATCTGGACTTCCACCGCGCGGATGCCGCGGTGCTGGGCCCACGCGACACCGGCGATGGGGACGCGGCCGGACTGGAGGCGGCCGCGGGCGCGGGGGGTGTCGATGCGGGTGCCGGTCTTGATCGGGCCGAGTGCCGACCAGCCGCGGCGCGTCCAATACGCGGTGGCGCGGTCGAAGCGGGTGACTTCCAATTCGGTCACCCACTTGGTGGCCGAGACGTAGCCGTAGAGCCCGGGCACGACCAACCGGGCGGGATAACCGTGCTGCACCGGAAGGGGTTCGCCGTTCATGCCGATCGCGAGCAGGGCGTCGCGTCCGTCGGTGAGCACCGCCAGCGGAGTGCCCGCGGTCCAGCCGTCGGCGCTGCGCGAGAGCACCATGTCCGCGTCGGGGTGCGGGCCCGCCTCGGCCAGCAGCCGATCCACGCGGTAGCCGAGCCAGCGCGCGTTGCCGATCAGGTCGCCGCCGATCGGATTCGACACGCAGGTCAGCGTGACCAGGTGTTCCTCCACCGGACGATTCGCCAGATCCGCCCAGTCGAGCCGGATCTCGCGCTCGACCATGCCGTGGATGCGCAGCGACCAGCTGTCCTTGGACACCTGCGGCACGATCAACGCGGTGTCGATCCGGTAGAAGTCGTCGTTCGGGGTCAGATAGGGCGTGAGCCCGGGTACGCGGAGATCGACGCCGGGCGCGACCGGCTCGGCAGGGGCGGAGGGCTCCGGCAGCCGCACCGCGGCGCGCTCGCCGGATACGTCGCTGCGGCGAGCACCGAGCACGCGACCGCCGACCCCGGTGACCACGGCTGATCCGCCGACCACCAGAAGTCCCCGCAAGACTTGCCTGCGCTCCGCAGCGCGGGACCGTTTGGTGTCGGCCACCGGCGAGGACGACCCGGTAGCGCTCGATGCCCCCTCTACCGGTGCGGTCGCGTTTGTCACTCCAGCCGGATTTGCTTTGTGCTGTTGTGCGTCAAGAGCTTTCGTGCTCGCAGGAGTTCCCGGCACATCCCGGGGCGAACCGGTGCCCGCGCCGGCCTGGGCTGCGGCGTCGGACGTCTCGCCGACATCGGACGCAGGTCCGGAGCTCCACCGATTTCCGCGGCCCGTGGTAAACGCCGACCCATCGGTCGCGGTCGGCGCCTCGGAATCGCCGGTCGGCAGCGTCGCGCCGGTCCGGCTGTCGCCAGAGGACTTCTCGACGGCCGCATCGATGCGACGGGTCAGCGCGCGCAACGCGTAGATACCCGCGGCAACGCCGACGACCGTCGGCAACGCGCCGGACAGACCGGTACGCGTCATCGCCACCCATGCCGTGACCACCCCGAACACCACGAACAACCACGAACCGGCGGCCCGGCCGGTCCGTTCGATCGCACCGGCCAGTCCGGCGACCAGCACGGTGATCACGCCCATGATCAGGAACAGCGCGGCCTTGTCGTTGGTGGCGAAGGTCGTGATGGCCCATTCCCGCACTCCGTCGGGCGTGTGGTCGACCACGGCCGATCCGAGGACGTGCAGCGGCGCGCTGCCGGGGTCGACGACAGTCGCGAGGAGTTCGGCCACGCCCAGCGTCAGGCCCGCCGAGACCATCCCGGCCGGCAGGCGCAGTCGCAGATCGGCCATGGCATCGAGACTACTGCGGGTGGGCCGCCGCAACCGCTGACCCGGTCGGCCACCGTCGTCGATGTTCGATCGCCGACAACTCCGGCCCGGCCGATCTCGCTCGCGGCGCATTCGGTCGCGCTTGCGGCGCGTGGTCCGGTGGGGTGGCCGGGCGCTGGTAGTCGTGGACGAGCCGGGATACGCGAAAGGCGCTGTCCGCGAACAGCGGACAGCGCCTCGCAGCGATCAGCTCAGTTGTAGATGCTCGCCACGTCGTCGGCGTGCTGCTTCATCACGACCGCGCGCTTGAGCGACATCTTCGGGGTGAGCTCGCCGGTCTCCTGGGTCCAGTCGATGGTCAGCAGACGGATCTTCTTGATCTGCTCGGCGTGCGAGACCTTCTTGTTGGTCTCGGCCACCGCCGCGTCCACCTCGGCGATCAGATCCGGGTTCTCGATCAGCTTCTCGATCGGGGTGTCGGCGGGCAGGTTGTTGCGTTCCTTCCAGCCGGGCAGCGACTCCGGGTCCAGCGTGATCAGCGCGCCGATGAACGGCTGGCCGTCGCCGACCACCATCACCTGGCTGATCAGCGGGTGCGCCCGCAGCGAGTCCTCCAGCAGCGCGGGGGAGACGTTCTTGCCACCGGCGGTGACGATGATCTCCTTCTTGCGGCCGGTGATGGTGACGAAGCCGTCGCCGTCGATGGCGCCGAGGTCACCGGTCTTGAACCAGCCGTCGTCGAAGGCGTCCTCGGTGGCCTCCGCGTTGCCCCAGTAGCCGCTGAACACGACCGAGCCGCGCAGCAGCAACTCGCCGTCCTCGGCGATCTTCGCGGCGTGACCCTCGATCGGGCGGCCGACCGAGCCGACCCGGATGTGTTCCGGGGTGTTCACCGCGATGGCCGCGGTGGTCTCGGTGAGACCGTAGCCCTCATAGATGGTCACGCCGACGCCGCGGAAGAAGTGACCCAGCCGCGCGCCGAGCGGACCGCCGCCGGAGACGGCCGCCTCGCAATGGCCGCCGAGGGCCGCGCGCAGCTTGCTGTAGACCAGTTTGTCGAACAGCGCGTGCTTCAGCTTCAGCGCGATGCCCGGTCCGCCGTTGTCGAGCGCCTCGCTCCACGCGATCGCGGTGTCGGCGGCGGCGTCGAAGATCTTGCCCTTGCCGCCGTCGTGCGCCTTCTGCTTGGCGCTGTTGAACACCTTCTCGAACACCCGCGGCACCGAGAGGATGAAGTGCGGCTGGTAGCTGCCGAACTGCTCGACCAGGGTGGACCAGTCGGCGGTGTGCGCGACGATCACCTTCGCGTCGAACGCGGCCAGCGCGACGGCACGGGCGAAGACGTGCGCCAGCGGCAGGAACATGAGGGTCTTCTTGCCCTCGGTGACGTACTTGTTCAGCGCGATCCGGTCGGACTTGGACTCCGCGTACAGGTTCGCGTGGGTCAGCATGACGCCCTTGGGGCGGCCCGTGGTGCCCGAGGTGTAGATCAGGGTGGCGGGCGACTGTGCGCCGACCTGGGCGCGCCGCTCGTGCACGGCCTGGTCGTCCAGCTCGGCGCCGCGTAGGGTCAGCTCGTCCAGCGCGCCCTTGTCGATCTGCAGGGTCTCCCGCAGGTCCGGCAGCGACCCGGATTCGATCTCGTCGATCACCTTGCGGTGCTTGTCGCTGTCCAGGATCAGCAGCTTGGTCGCCGAGTCCTGCAGGATCCACTTGGCCTGCTCGGCGGCGGAACTGTCGTAGATCGCGACGGTGCAGCCGCCCGCGGCCCAGATGGCGAAATCGAGGACGGCCCACTCGTAGCGGGTGGGGGCCATGATGGCGACGCGATCGCCGAGTTCGAGCCCCGAAGCGATCAGGCCTTTCGCCACCCCGGTGACGGTTTTCGCGAACTCCGCGGCGGTGACATCCCGCCAGCCGCCACTGCCGTTCGGCACGTTGAACAGCACCGTGTTCGGTGACTGCTCAGCGTGGCGGAAGACGTTGTCGGAATTGTTCGCGTCATCCGGAATGGTGTAGGAAGCCGGGACTTCGAACTCTCGCATCAGTGCCCTTCCACGTGGGTTTACTCGCCAGTAATCTACGACACGCGCGCCAAGGCCGTGAGGTCGACCACCGGAATCGCCTCCGTACATCACCGCAGGCTGGGGACCCGCTCGGGTTTCATCCTAGTTCGCGCAGGTCCGCTGGTTGAATGGCTTCGCGCAGGAACTCCGCGAGTTCGCGCAGCGCGGCCGCCGCCGGCCCGGCCAGCGCGGCCTGCAGCTGAGCGACGTGCCACAAGCCCTTGCTCTCGGTGAAGCGGACGTGTACGCCCGCATCGCGCAGGGCGGCGACCAGCGCGACGCACTGGCGGTGCAGCAACTCGCTGACGTCCACCTGCACATAGGTGGGCGGCAGGCCGCGCAGTTCACCGGTCAGCGGGGCGTAGGCCGGGTCGGCCCCGTCGCCGTCGCCCAGGTAGGCGGCCGCGCAGGCTCGGGACCAGGGCTTGTTGATCACCAGATCGCGTTCCCGCTCCGGGATCTCGTTGGGGTCGGCCCAGGGGGCGATCAAGCCGAGCGCGGCGGGGGTCTGCCCGTGCCGGGCGATCAGGCGCTGCGCGAGCGCGAGCGACAGTCCGCCGCCCGCGGAATCACCGGAGACGGCGATCTGATCCGGCCGCAGGCCCGAACTCGCCACGAGTTCCAGGAACGCCGCTTCGGCGTCCTCGAGTGCCGCGGGGAAGGGGTGCTCCGGCGCCAGCCGGTAGTCCAGCACGTAGACCGCGCAGCCGGTGTCGCGCGCCAGCCGGGCCGCCAGCGAGCGGTGTGTCGCAGGCGAGCCGACCGCGTATCCGCCTCCGTGCAGGTAGAGGACCGCGCCGTGCTCGGAGGTGTCCGCGAAGCCGATCCGCTCGGCGGGCCTGCCGCCCAGGCGCAGGGGCTGCACGACGGCGCCGGCGGGCAACAACTGCGCCCGCGAACTCACGTCGAGCAGCCTGCGCTGCATCGTGAACGGCAATCGCTTGTTCAGCGTCACTCGGAAGATCGGATTCAGTACCGCTCGGGCCAGGGGCAGCGGAAGGTCGATGTCGCGCATTCGTCGTTCCTCGAATCCCGGCTCAGGGCAGGAAACGGCGTTCGACGTTGGCCGCGATCCGCTGGTAGCCCGAGGCGGTCACCCGGACGAACAGATCCAGCAGCTTGGCCTCCCAGCCGATCAGCACGCGGCCGTGTCCTTTGCGCACGCCCTCGGTGATGGTCTGCGCCGCCATCTCGGGGGTGTGGATGGCCAGCTTCTTGTCGAACATCGAGGCGGCCGACTTGCTGTCGATGCCCTCGGCGTAGGTGGCGTTGCGCGCGACCGCGGTCTTGATGCCGCCGGGATGCACGCAGGTGACCTTGACCGGATGCCGGGCCACCAGCATCTCCTGGCGCAGCGACTCGGTGAAACCGCGCACCGCGAACTTCGCCGCGTTGTAGGCGCTCTGGCCGGGGATCGCGATGAGTCCGAAGAGGCTGGACACGTTGACGATGTGGCCGTCGCCGGACTCGATCACCATCGGCAGGAACGCCTTGGTGCCGTTGACGACGCCCCAGAAGTCGACGTCCATCACGCGCTCGAAGTCCTTGTACTCCGAGCGGATGATCTCGCCGTGGTGGGCGATGCCCGCGTTGTTGTAGACCTGGTGCACGGTGCCGAAGTGCGCTTTCACCGCGTCGGCGTAGAGGATCACCGCTTCGCGTTCGACCACGTTCAGCCGGTCGGACTTGACCCGCGCGCCGAGCTGCTCGCAGCGGCGCGTGGTCTCGGCGAGGCCGTCGACGTCGATATCCGACAGCGCCAGATGGGCGCCGCGCCGGGCCAGGTTCTCCGCCAGCGCACGGCCGATCCCGGAGCCCGCTCCGGTGATCACACAGACCTTGTTCTTGAAGTAAGCGTCATTGCTCACGATGCCACTGCTTTCACATCGGTTCGGGAAATGGAGATGTCGTACGCCGACACGTCGAATGTCTTGGTCAGGCGACGGAATTCGAAGGTGAAGTCCGGCCACAACGTGGTGTTGTTGCCGTGCTTGTCCAGGTACCAGCTCGAGCACCCGCCGGTCAGCCAGACACTGCCTGCCAGCTTCGCCTGCAAGTCCTTGTTGTAGGCATCCTGCACGTCGCGGCGCACTTCCACGGTACGCAGGTCGAGGCGGTCGATGGTAGCCAGCGCGTCGGCAACGTAGTTGATCTGCGATTCGATCATGTACACCATCGAGGTGTGCCCGAGGCCGACGTTCGGGCCGAGCAGGAAGAACATATTGGGGAAGTTCGCGATCGTGCAGCCCTTGTAGCCCTGCTGGCCGATCTCGTCGAACACCTCCGACAGCGTGCGCCCGTCGCGGCCGAAGATCGTCTCGTAGGTCGGCGAGTCGGTGACGTGGAAGCCGGTCGCCACGATCAGCGCGTCGATCTCGCGCTCGGTGCCGTCCTCGGTGACGATCGAGTTCGCGCGCACCTCGGCGATGCCGTCGGTGACCACGTCGACGTCGGGGCGCGTCAGCGCGGGGTAGTAGTCGTTGGAGATCAGCATGCGCTTGCAGCCGATCCGGAAGTTCGGCGTGACCTTGGCGCGCAACTGCGGATCACGAATCTCGTAGCGCAGTTTCGCCTTCGCGATCGCCTCGAACAGCTGCATCAGGGCCGGAAGCTTGGCCAGGCCGACCACCTGGGTCTCGCGCGCGGCGTAGATGGCCGCGCGGGATAGTCGCTGCAGGCCCGGCACGTGCTTGAAGGCGAGTCGCTCGGCCTTCGTGTACGGGCGGTCCAGGCGCGGCAGCAGCCAGGGCGCGGTGCGCTGGTAGACATCCAGGTGGCCGACCTTCGGAGCGATGGCGGGCACGATCTGGATGGCCGAGGCGCCGGTGCCGATGATGGCGACCCGCTTACCGGTGAGATCGGCGTCGTGATTCCAGCGGGCGGAGTGGAAGATCTCGCCTTCGAACTCGTTGATGCCTTTGATGTCCGGCAGCGCGGGCTCACACAGCGCGCCGACCGCCGAGACCACCGTATCGGCCGTGAAGCTGCCCTTGCTCGACTCGATCTCCCACACCGCGGTCTCGGTGTTCCAGCGGGCGCTGGTCACGTCGCAGTCGAAGATGTGCTTGTCGCGCACGTCGTAGCGCTCGGACACGTCCTGGATGTACTGCTGGATCTCGCCCTGCTTGGAGAACGACCGCGACCAGTCCGGGTTCAGCGCGAACGAGTACGAGTACAGGTGCGAAGGAACGTCGCAGGCCGCGCCGGGGTAGGTGTTGTCGCGCCAGGTGCCGCCGACATCGCTGCCGCGTTCGAGCACGAGAAAGTCGTTGCGACCCTGCTGGGTCAGCCGGATGGCCAGACCCAGACCCGCGAACCCGCTGCCGATGATGATCGTCCTGGCGTGGCGCGTGGGTCGGCCGGCGACAGCTTTGTCTGTAACCTTGCGACTCATGTAATCGAGCCTACGGTGCTATTGAGCACGAGTCAACAGTGTATTGACTTCCGTTCAGTAGGATGTCCCGGGTGACCAGAACTCAGGGAGATGCCCCCAAGCGCACGCGGCTCAGCCCCGACGAGCGCCGCGAGCAGCTGATCACCCTGGGCGCCAAGATGCTCGGCGAGCGTTCCATCGACGACATCTCCGTCAGCGAGATCGCCGCCCAGGCCGGCATCTCCCGCGGGCTGCTGTTCCACTACTTCCCGACCAAGCAGGATTTCCAGCTGGCGATCGTGCGACACGCCAACGCCGAACTGCTCGAGCGCGTAATCCCGGACCGCTCGCTCGGTCTGTTCGAGATGCTGCGCGACTCCATCGAGCGCTACATCGAGTACGTCACCGAGAACCGCACGTCCTACCTCGCGCTTCTGCGCGGGCCCACCAGCGTCAGCCCCGAGCTGGCTCCGCTGGTCGACCAGACCCGCGACGCCATCATCGGCATCATCCTCGCCGAAACGCCGGTGCCCGTCTCCGAGTCCGACCACCCCCGCCTCATGCTCGCCATGCGCGGGTGGATCGCGTTCGTCGAGGAGTCCACGCTCACCTGGCTGCGCTCCGAACCCATCTCCCGTGCCGAGTTGATCGACCTGCTGGTCGAATCGTTGATCGCCATAGCGTTCTCGGTGGATCCGGCTCTGGCTTCGGCGCTGCGAGGGTGAGGAGGTCTTGCTCGCGTTTGCCGGATCTCGGCCCGTTCGGTCCACGGCCGCTGCTGCGTCGGTGGTATGACGATCAGTCGTCCGCCGCGTTGTAGCGGACCAGGTACCCGGCGAGCTCGGCGAGGTCCTCGTCGTCCCAGTCGCGGAACCGTTCGGCGAACGCCTCCCGGCGGCGCTGTTCGGCCTCCCGTGCGATTCGCTGCCCAGCGGGGGTAGCGCGCAGGATGTGGTTGCGGCGGTTGGCTGGATCGACCTCCCGGGTGAGATAACCGAGCCGTTCCAGCGCCGCCACCTGTCGGCTCACCGTGGATTTGTCCAGCAGGAAGTGTCCGGCCAGTTCTGTGGCCAGGCAGCCCTCACGCTCGATGACCAGGTCCAGAATGCTCGACGCCACCAGCGGCAGTTCCGGATGTAGCTCGGCGGCCCGGCCGCGGGCCCGGCGGGCGAATGCGGTGAGTTCGCGCTGGATCGTTCGGATCGCGGTCGAGCGAGTGGGGGATGCTGAAGTCTGCCGCATGGTTGTATAGTACAACTACGATAGTTGTATTTACCAACCTTCTGGGAAGTCTTCGCATGCATCAACTTCGACATGTCGCCGCGCATCTGCTCACCCCACTGCTGATGTGCCTCGGCATGGCACTGGCGTATCTGGGCGCGTTCCACCAGCCCGAGCCCAATCACCTGAAGGTGGCCATCGTGGGTGATACGCCGCAGGTCAAGGTGCTGGCGCAGACACTGAAGGACCGCGCTGGAGACGCACTCGAGGTTGTCACCCTGCCCGGCCGCGTCGAGGCGGTAGGGCAGTTGCGCGAGCGGACGCTGGCCGGTGCCTATGTGCCGGAATCGCACGAAGCGCTGGTCGCGAAAGCCGGTTCCGACACCACCGCGATGGCGGCCGAGGCTGTCTTCGGCCGAATCGCCGCCCAGCAAGGGGCGCCGGTCGAGGTCACCGATATCGCTCCGCCGGGTACCGGCGATCCGACCGCGCAGGGCCTGTTCTTCCTGCTGGTGGCATTGAGCATCGGCTCCTACGGCAGCGTCGCGGCGATCGGCGCGGCCGGGGCGGGACTGAGCATGGGCCTGCGCGCACTGCTGGGCCTGGTCACATCGCTGGCGGTGAGCGTTATCGGCCTCGGTGTCGCCGGGCCGGTCTTCCATGTGGTCGACCACGACTACGCCGCCGTCTGGGCGATGTCATGGCTGTATTCAGCAGGGATTCTCGCGGTGGGCATCGGGTTGCACACCTTCTTACGGCGCTGGACCACGCTGACGATGATGGTGCTTTTCGTGATGCTCAACTTCACGACATCGGGCGGCGTGTACGGACCGTGGCTGCAGAACGATTTCTTCGGCGCGCTGCATTCCTTCTGGAATGGAGCGGGTTTCGTCGAGGGCGCGCGCACCCTGCTGTACTTCGACGGCGGTGCGGGGTTCGGTAACCGGGTGTTGAGCTTGGTGCTGTGGCTGGCGGCCGGCGCGGGACTGGTCCTGGTGGCGGGCGGCTACGAGCGCAGGCTCCGCACGTCGGCCCGCACGGAGGCGGTGCCCGTCACGGAACGCGCGGCTGAGGAAGAGATCGAAGAGGCGGTCGGGGTCTGAACGTGTGCCGCCCGAGTAGATCGGCGCCTGAGTAGATCGGCGGACGGCCCACGAGTGTGGTGCTGCCCACACGCCGCAGTCCGCATGCCCTTGTGCTGCCAATACCGTGCTGTTCCAGTGCCTTTCGATTTTGTGCCGGAAGGCCCGGCGCATACCGTTGGGTGGTCGATGGTGTGGGACGGCGATGGAGGCCGCCGATGTTGGTCATCAATGAACGAACGACGGCGCCGCGATCCGAACAGCGCGTGCTCGACTGGATGCGGAGTTGGACCGGCCAGTACGTCATTGTGGGACTCGCGATCTCGGGGTGTTACCTACCCGACCGCGAGCGCAGAGACGAAACGCAAGAAGCCGATCTGGTGGTGATCACCCCCAGAGCCGCGGTCGTCGTCGAGGTCAAGGGCACCGTCCCGGAGGCGACGAGCGGTGTCCTGTCGGTGCAGGCCAACGGCCGCTGGCGGCTGTCCGGCTACGCGGGCGACCCGATCCACGTGCGCGACCGCGACAGCAGCCCGTTCGACCAGGTGACGAACAACGTCTTCAACTTGAAGGCACTGGTGCGCAAGCACAACGCGGAAGCCTTCGTCGACGGCCTGATCGTCGTGGTGCCGCCGAAGGACTCGAACCTCACGCTGAACATCGAGTCACGCAGGCGCGGGTGCGCAGTGGTGCTCGGAGCCGGGCAGGCCGACCTGCGCGCCTGGTTCCACCGCACCGCGAGCCGCAAGCTCATCTGGACCGCCGAACGCACGCACGCCCTGCTCACCGACTTGAATCTGGGCGACCAAGTCACCGTCGACGACTTGGCGGCGGACGGCTTCCCGCCGGAGCAGAAGTTGCGGGCCGGGACGCTGGCGGCGCTGGAGAGCGTCACGCGGAAGACTCCTGAGCTCGAGGGTAGGACGTCCAGCGAAGATTCCGACACCGACGACGTGTCGGCTGGTTCGAACGCGCCACAGGTTGATGCCGTGCCCGAGCCGCACGCCGTCGATCCGGATACTGCGCGACTCAGCGAATCCGGCTCGACGCGAACCACCGAAAACGGTGACGAGGCAGATGAGGTCTATCAGCAAGTCCCGGAGGCAGATCAGTCGCCTGCGTCGCAGTCCGCGATGCCTGCGCTGGAGCAGACCGACGCCTCGGGAACCGTGGCCGCGCAGGCGCGCCCCGCCCAGGATGTCGAGGAGCGCGAGAGCTCGGAGTTCGTGCCGTCGACGCGGGCCAGTGCCGAAAGCGCACAGCGAGCCCAAGGGGCGTCGTCGACGGCTCGGCAGTCACTCGAGTACATGGATGTGCCAGGCGGCAGCCAGAAGGTGACCGCGTCAGAGTCGCATTCCCCGCAGGCACCTGTCCCCATAGCTGCGCAGGCGCAATCCGCCCAAGTGGATCCCTTCGCGCCGGAATACCTCGCGCCGGAGCCCGAATCGCATCCCGCGCCGTCGGACCCGACAACTCATGCCGATCTGTACGCTCGGAAAGACGATCACCGGTCCGCATCGTCTCTTTCGGATGCGCCGCCGCTCGATTCCAATGTGCTTTCGGACGAGCACGCGCAGCCGCCTCGGTTCGAAGGCCGACTCGCGGCGAAGCCCGCGCGGGAGGAACTCGCCGAGCCGTACGCCGATGCGCCGGGACGTTTCACCACCGGATTCGGGCCGTCGACACGGCCCGCCACTGCCGAGTCCAACACGATGGAACGAACCGACTCCGAGTTCCCGCCCGACGATGAGGAATTCGCTCCTGACGCGCGATCGGCGCCCGCACCGTCGTCCTTCACGGACAACTGGTCGTCGTGGATCGAGCCCGTCGCCGACCGGCCCCGGCGCCCACGTCCGGTGCAGGCGCCTCCGCCGAGCCGGCCCACATCATGGTCAACGCCCACCCCCGCACCCGAGCCACTGCGCCGACCCACGCCGACGGCTGTGCTCGAGCGCCGTCCACGGGTCCCGGTTCGCGAGCAGATAACCGCCCTGTCCGCGCGGATCCCCGGTCGCACCTCCGAGAAATCGAAGTCACGCGGCCACCGCTCGCAACAGATCGGCGCGGTGGCGCTGATCGTGCTGGTCATCGGCACGATCTGGATACTGGCCGCCTCCTGCTCGACGCCCACCGGCGGCGCTGTGCAACCTCCCCGAGCTCCTGTGCTCACCACCGAGGCGGTTCCCCCGCCGCCGCCCGTCACGGAAACCCCGGCCCGCATGAACCTGCTGCCTTTGTGCACTCCGCGCACGCCGAAGTGCTGACGACGCAGGCGGGATCACCATGACACTCGCGCCGCCGAGCTCACCGCGACGGCGCAGCCGGGCCGGGCGGCGGAACTGCTGCGGCGGGCGGTCCGCTTGTTGCCCGCATCTAGGTCATGCCCTCACCCCGCTACCTCCGTTCCTCAACCGCGTGATCCTGGTAAGGATGCGGTGCCTGCATTCCCACACATGGCACCCGGCTCTGAGTTTCATTCTGGTTGAATGGAATTGGCGGAACCGTGATGTTGCTCGTAGCACCGATCTCAGGAAGGACGCGTGTTCACCACTACCGAATCAGAGCTGGAAGATCTTTACACGGCCATCGAGGAATCCGCGCGGCTATGGAACGTGCCCTGCACTCCAGAAGCTGTCCGGCCCACTCTGACCGCGTACGGCGCGATGCTCACGGGTTCCGTGATCTCCCTCCGAGTGGTCACCGACGCCCGCCGCTCGGGAGACCTCGACTACCGCTTCTTGACGCTGCCGAGCGGCATCGACCCTTACGACATCGCCCTTTCCAACGAACTCATTTCCGAGACCGATCATCCGGTCGGCGTACTGCTGGACCAGGTCCGGGAACGGTGCCCCATCCACAGCTACGGGATCGACATCGGTGTAGTCGGCGGCTTCAAGAAAATCTGGCCGTTCTTCCCTGCCGATGGCATGCAGAAGGTGTCGGAGCTCGCCGAACTACCGTCCATGCCGCCCGGTCTTGCCGACCACGTCGGCATGTTCGCACGTCACGGCTTGGAGGATAAAGTCGGCTTGCTCGGCATCGACTACCACGACAAGACGATGAACGTGTACTTCCCCGGACTGCCGGCCGAGTGCTTCGAACCACGCGCCATCGTGTCGCTGCACCGGGATGCCGGACTCCCGGACCCGAGCGATGAATTTCTCTCGCTCACCGAGAAAGCATTCGATATCTACGCCACGATCAGCTGGGAATCGCCCCGGATCGAGCGTCTCTGTTTCCCGGTGATAACACCGGATCCGACAACGCTACCGGTTCGGATCGATCCGCGCTTCGAGCAACTCGTCGACAAAGTCCCGTTCCGTACGACCGACCGTCGATTCACCTATGCCGCAACCTCATCGCCCGATGGGGAGTCCTATAAGTTCAGTTGGTTCTACCAATGGCAGCCCAGGATATTGGACAGGATGAAGACGTCCGATTCATAGGACTGTCGATAAGGCGTCGCATCGTCTTCGGATGACTTGCCCGTGGAGCGTCACCTTGTCCGCGTCGCAAGCGGATTGGCTCCATATCCCGAGTAGGGGACCGTGGGTTCTTGTTGATGCGGTACCCGACGCCAGACTGTGAGGGCGGGCGCGACAGCAATCAGAGCGGCGGTGACTGTGCGCTCGGGTCGGCCGATGCTTCCACTGCCGTCCCCGGCGCCGGAATCCATACTCGCCAACCGACCAAGATCTCCCACCTCGCTCTACCGGTACCCAAGCGCGTATCGGTTAGGATTCGCACATGAGTGATGGGGGGACACCAGGCTCTGGCCAGAACCTCGCGGTGGTGCCCGAGAAGGTGCGCGAGGTCGGCAAGTACGTCTACGAGTTGGCGGAGGCGCTGCGCGCGGCGTTGGACTCCACCGCGCAGGAGGTCGCTTCGCTGACCGATGGCGGCTGGTCCGGGGACGCGGCCAACGAATTCTCCGAGGGCTGGACCGAGGTCCGCGATGGCGGCGCCAGAATCATGACCGCTCTGACTGGTATGGCGGAAAAGCTCGGCGTCACTGCGGAAACCTATCGAGCACGCGATGAAAGCAACGCTGCCCTGAGCACTTCGAGTTTGGATCTGCCATGAACACTCGGTTTTCGGTCGACCTGGACCATCTCGATGAGATCGTGGTTCGTCTGTCGGGTCTGGCCGGGTTCGTCGGCGAGCATCTCGATGAGATCGATCACCGGGTCGCGACCCTGGCCGGTACTGGGTGGGAAGGGGTTGCGGCCCAGGCGTATGCCGATGCCCACACTCAATGGATCGCCGGGGCACGGGAGTTCGTCGAAGGTGTGAAGGATGTCAGCGACGCGGCGAGGGCGTCCCATGCGCGCTACACCACGGCCCACGACACGAACTACAAGATGTTCTCCCAGGGGTAAGACACATGGGTGTACTGGTAATCGACTGGCAGACCTACTACGACGCCGGCAAGAAATGCCACGCCCTGGCAACCGACCTCCGTGCCGCCGACAAACCGGTCCACGACGTGGTCAAGGGTGAATGCGCGGGCATGGCCGGGAACACCGCGGGCTGCGAACAATGGGGGAGCACCTACGACCGCGTCGCCCGGGAAACGATGCAGACCTGCACGAACCTGGCCGACGCCCTCACCAACTTCGGCAACATGCTCTACGCCGCCGGGTACAACTGGGCACTGGCCAACAAGTCCAACCCGATGCCCGACCGGCCCGCCGTGACGGCGATGTCGGAGTACAAGGTGACCATCCCGACTTCGGTCGGCAACAACGGCGACGGTGTCACCGAGGGAGAGGGCAGTGTCCCGGGCTTCTACGACGCCCTGGTCGGGAAGGTCCAGGAAGAGTTCGGAAGCAAGCTGCCCAACGGCAACAAAGACAAGCTCGCCATGGCCGCATCGACCTGGAAGACTTTCGCCGAACATAAGACCATCACCGGTGCCGCATCCCGGATCACCGAGATCAGCAATCTCTTCAGCGACATCCAGGACAAAAAAGGCCTCGACCCCCTCCTCGGTCACCTCACCACCCTCAACGGCGGCGCCACCCAGCTTGCCTCCGCGTCCCTCAACCTCGCCACACCTGTCGCGGAGTACAGCACCGCCACCTCCGAAACCCGCGACAAATTCCGGGACGCGGTCACCAACGCTTTGATAGCAGCCGGAACCACTGTCGTCATCGGCGTCGCCGCGTCCTGGATCACCGCCGCACTCAGCGACGTCGCCGCCGGTGTCGGCGTCGTAGCGATCGCGGGCAACACCGCCAGAGTGCTCAAAAGCACCTACGACGCCAGCAAACTCATCAAAATAATCGGCACTGCCTCCGCGGTGGCGGGTGCCGCAGCCTTCACCGTCACTGCGTTCGACAAAGTCCCCAGCCTCACCGATATCGCGCTCAAACTCGCTGCCATCATCGCCATGAAGGTCTACATCGATGATGAGGACAAGTTCGAGAACTTGCCGCCGGCTCCGGGCAACCCGGCCCCCGGTATGACCGATGAAGTTGAAAAATACATCCTCGGCAAGCATGTCAAAGGCGCTCCCAACTATAATCCTTCGAAGGGCACCTGGCCCGACACGATCACCGGCGAGGACCTCGACGAATTGGCCGAGGCAGCCGAAAGCTCACCGGCACGAGGACCCAACCACGACGGCAACTTCGAACGCGAGGTCGACGCCGGTGAAGTCATCGGCAGCGTGTCGGAGCAGTTGGGCGGCCACGCCACCAGCCGATACAAAATCATTACCGACCGATTCGGCGGCATTATCACCATGTATCCGATCCCGTAGATGCCAGGAGTTGAATTGGGAATCGACATAATTATTCAAAATCGAATCCACGAGCGGATCGAACTGGTATATGGAGACGCGGAAGACACGCTGGTCAAGTATCGAGAGAATGTTCCGGCAGGCTCGATACTTCGGGGTCTTCACGCGCACGCGGACACAATGTTCAACACGACCCAACTGGCCATACTCCTGGACGAACTGGCGAATCTGTCGCCGAGCAACGACAAAGAAGCGCAGATGCTCGTCGTATTGCGCGATGCTGCCGAAACCGCTATCCGTAGGAATGGGTATCTTTGGTTCAGTGGAGACTGAATTCGTGCACGTTTCCGCCACTGCTGTAGCCGGTCCCGCGCGCGGCGCGCGGCGGCGAATTCGCGCATACGGTTGCCCGGTAGAACGGCCGGTATGGCCACGATCTCCGCGGCCATGCCCGCTCGATGACGCTCCGTCGGCACGCCGAACATGGCGACGGTGCGACTCGACAGTCGCGGGAGAGAGGAAAGGCGTGTTTGCTACCTGCTGGTTCAGCGACACCCCTTCTCGATTCACCGCCGTCGTCCTTCGGGAGGTAGTCGTCCATGCTCCGATGCCGACTGCTATGGGTTCGGCTCGGCTGTACGAAGCAGTTGCAAGAGCCCGGTGACCGCGGCGAATTGTTCTTCCGACAAGGCGTCGGTAGCGGAGTTGAGCCGTCCCCCGTGAATACGACCACGTGGTTTTAGAGTTCTTTTGGCCTGGTGAGGGCCGAGAACGGACACTGAGGACACGGAGGCCAACAGAGCTCCCACCTGATCACCTGCGGATGAAGCGGTGAAGTGGAACCGCGCAAAGACAGCAGATGGAAACGGTAGGCGATGCTCTCCGACGTACCGGAGATAATTGGGGTCAGGCGGGCGAACCGGAGGCATCCGAGATAGCAGACTTCAGGAGGCCTTGATCGTGCAGCGCATCGAAGATGATCTTGTCAACGGGAGAGGAGAGCTCACGACCAGAGTGATCCAGCCACACGAGCTCCTCAATTTCGCTGGCTGGCGTAAGCTCGCCCTCGTACTCCGCTGTGTAACAGGTCATTCGCACCACAATGCCTTCGGTCTGGCCGTGCGCCTGCGCTTCGTAGACACCAGCCGGCTTCACGGTGGACCCGATCAGTTCGACCGAGAGTTCTTCTTCGATCTCTCGGCGAAGCGCCTCCCAATCGGACTCCCCTGCTTCCCGCTTCCCGCCCGGAATGTAGTAGGTGTCTTTACCTCGCGTCCGGGTGCTCAGGATGCGCCCGTCAACGATTTGGATCCAGGCGAGCTTGTCGATGATACGAGTCATGATGTTCCTGAGTTGTGTGCGTGATGTCGCGGATCGAAGATGATTTAAGCAGACTTGCAGCGGGACTGCTTGCGAGCGAGAGTCTCTCGGCTCGGGAGCCCTTCATGATCGTCGGATCCGAGTGAACTGAGGATCCTACCCACTTCGTCGTGAAGCCGCCAACGGAGAGTTTTATCTAAGACCCGATTGCCATCATCCACTAGAGGAACATCCGTAGGGACGCACCAAAAGATCGCGTCATAGCAGGCATGTCCGAAGGCTGTAAGAAGCTGTCGCCGATCTGGTTGAGGTGCCAGGAACAGCGCTTCGTGAGCGATGTTGTTGATAAGTCCGCTGTCGGAAATGGCGAGGCCGTGGAGGGGAATTGTCAAGACCTGTGGATTGGGTGAGTGTCAGGCGACCCGCCAGGCCCGCCGCTGCTGGTGGGGCGATCTGTGTGAGTTGTGGCCCTGACCAGCTGGTGGTCGCGCGAGCTCGTGAGCGCTGAATGCTGTTCGCTGGATCGGGTGGCGTGATCGGCGTCGGGATGCCGGCCATGTTGAGACCATGGATCGATGCGGCTGGCAAGATGGCGCAATGCTGGAGCTGCTGGGTACCGCTTCGTTCCCGTCGGGTGATCTGTTGCTCATCGACTTCGGACTACTCAGGATGTGGTCCGGTGATCAGCCGCCGCTGTTGGATGAGGCGATCGCGCCGCCCGACATCGTGGCGCTGGCCAACGCTGCGGCGGACTTCGAAATCGTCGGCCCGGACGCCGATGCCGTAGCCGCACGGTTGGACCTTGCCGTAGTCAAGGGCAGGTACGCGTTCGACGTGCCGGACGGACATTCTTTTGTCGATGCGGTCGAGCACGCTGGGCTCAACGCGACCGTCCGTCAGGTGCCGCGGATGCCGCATTATCAGCGGGTGTTGAATCTGCTCGACGTCCTGCCAGGTGGGGTCGAGGTTCCGTTCCAGGGCTGTTGGGGCGTGGCGGTGCGAGGTGTGCCTGCCGGTCCATTGCGGGTGCTGGGTGAACGGATGGATCCGGAAGGGCCGGACCAGGGCAAGTGGCGGTCGGTGTGGGTGGAATGCGCTGAGGGAACCCCGGTCGAGTCGGTCGAGTGCGGGTATGTGCTGGTCGACGAAGCGCGTCTGCTGTTCGCCGACGCCGCCGCGTTGAATAGCTGGCGCAACGACGATCCGATCGACGGTCTCTGCGATCTCGCGTTCTGGGGCCGTGATGCGAATATCGTCGCCGACCGTATCGCGCCCGCACCGGCCACCGTGGACAGCGAATTCACCTGGACCGACCTCACCTTGGACGAGCTGCGGGCGCGCTACGGGGAGCTGGAGTCGCTGCGGGCGGAAGGGTTGCGCTTCGCGGTCGATCTGCGTCCGCACGACGACCATTTTCGAGTGCTTGGGCAGATGCGCAGTTCATCGACCGAGTCGGGGTCGATCGACGTCGGTGGTGCGCGGATGACCGGCTGCTTTATCAGTTGGGGTGACGGCGCGTTTCCGGTGTACCGCGATGTCGCGGCGGATGGCACGGTGCTGCGGGTGCGGGTGCAGCTCGGTGCTCCGGAGATCATTCGTGCAGCAGCGGCGTCTCGAACAGCTGTGGTTCGGTGATCTCGCGACGTTGGCGATCGTGACCGCGCGGGTGGTGCGCGATGGTGCGCCTGTCGGACGGCTGTACCGGGAGGATGCGGATCGAGAGCGGGACAGCGGCTGGCGAGTCTTCGCCGGGGACGGGGCGCAGGAGTACCTCGACGAGGCGGATAACACGGTGCTTACCCCGTTGCGTGAGCTTATCGGCGCTGAAGCGGCATTGGAGCCATTGTTCAACCATCCTCCGGGGTCTGCGTTTGAACGCGTGGACGGCGAATTCATGCCTGCGCGTGAGTGAGTTTCAGGCGACCTCCGTTCTGGTGGTGTCGGCGGGGTCGGTGGAGGGCGGTGGAATGATCTCGCGGGGTCGTTCGAGCAGCTTTCCCTTGTGGAACAGGGCGCCGTTTCGGACGAGCACGACCAACTCGGGGGCGTTGACCTTGCGCCAGCGAGTTTGGGCGGACTCGATCAACTTGTAGGCCATGGCGATTCCCGCGGCGCGGGAACCCGGCCCCTTGGTGACTTTCGTCCGTAACCGCACCGAGGCGAAGGTCGACTCGATCGGGTTGGTGGTGCGCAGGTGGATCCAATGCTGGGCCGGATACCTGTAGAATTCGAGCAGCACGTCGAGATCGTCGGTGATCTTCTTGACCGCTTTGGGATACTTTGCGCCGTAATCGATTTCGAGCGCCTTCACCGCCAGCTGCGCGCGGTCGATGTCCTCGGCGTTGTAGATTCCTTCATCGCCGCGACCGCGCCGGGATGCGCCGATTTCGGTAGTGCGGAAGGAACATTCGCCGATCTGTGAAACCAGCAGCGTTGCTCCCGTGTTTCGGGGAACACCTCCCGCAACGCCCGCCAGAATCCGAGTGCGCCGTCACCGACAGCCAGCACCGGGGCGGTCAGGCCGCGGCGGCGGCAGCCGCGCAGCAGATCGGCCCACGATTCGGTGGACTCGCGGTAGCCGTCGCTGATCGCGACCAGTTCCTTGCGGCCGTCGGTCCGGACGCCGATCATCACCAGCAGGCACAACTTCTCCTGCTCCAGGCGCTTTTGGTGTGGATGCCATCGACCCACAGGTAGACGTAGTCGGTGCCCGACAGGTCGCGGGCAGCGAAGGCTTTCGCCTCGTCCTGCCACGACGCGGTGAGCCGGGTGATCGACGCCGCCGACAACCCGGCACCGGAACCCAGGAATTGCTCCAGGGCCGGACCGAAATCGCCGGTGGACAGCCCGTGCAGATACAGCAGCGGCAGCACTTCGGTGACCTGCGGCGATTTCCGCGCCGAGGCGGGCAGGATCGCGGAGAAAAACCGCTGCCGGGCATCGGTTTCCGGATTCACCCGCTTGTCGTTCACCCGGGGCGCTGTGACCCGCACCGCGCCCGCCGCGGTGAGGACTTCCCGCTCGGCGTGGTAGCCGTTGCGGACCACCAGACGGTGACCGTTCTCGTCGAGCTGGTCGGCGAACCGGGCCACATAGGCAGCAACCTCAGCCCGCAACGCGGCGGCGAGCATCTGGCGGGCGCCGTCGCGGACGATCTCATCAAGCAGTGACCGAGCCGACCCGGCCTGCTCGTCGCCGGAGGAGATGTTCTGAACTACCGTAAGCACGGACGTACCTTCCCGACCGGCGTTGGCGCGCCGGCATGATCAAGACTTCGGACTGATAGATCATTCGGGAAGGTGCGTCCTTCCCGTCATCCACAGGTCCTGATCATTTCTCGGCCGTGGAAGGTGTCTACCTCGGCTTCATCGAGAAGGTTCGCGACCAGGAGAAAGTCGCGAACTGGCAGTTGACGAATGATCTCAAGTCCTTCGGTGGCTATCACTCTCCTGGCATGCTCGGGCAAGTGAGCCGTCCCCAGTGAATGCGACCACCTGATCCGGCCCCCGGAGAGCGAGCCGCTCTTACGAGAGTTGAGACTCTGGTTGGGTGGCGTGCCACAGCATCTCATACTCGTCGGGGCTGACGTGGCCGAGATAGCTGTGGAGGCGTTCGGCGTTGTAAAATTATCGATCCAGTCGGCCATGGCTATGGTCAGCTCCAGGTTTGTAGGCCACTTCCTGGTGTTCAGTAACTCGGTTTGCATTCGTCCCCAGAACGCTTCGATGGCGGCGTTGTCGAAGCAGTCGCACACGGTTCCGAACGAGGGAATCAGACTGTGTCGGCGGAGATTTTCTCCGAACGACCAGGATGTGAACTGAGTGCCGTGGTCGACATGTAGTATAGCGCCGTGGGATCTTTTCCGTTCCCGGACAGCCATATTCACCGCGTTGTTGACCAACGCCGTGTCCGGGACTATCGAAAACGACCTCCCGACAACCTTCTTGCTGAAGCAATCGAGAATCGCGCAGCAATAGACTTTCCCATCACGAGTGGGGTGCTCGGTGATGTCCGTGCACCAGAGTTCGTTCGGCTGGTTCGCGACGAACACGCGGTTCACCAGGTCTGATGGCGTATGAACACCCAGCAGGTTCGGTTTCCGTCCCTTCTGGAGCGGCAGACCCGAGAGCTGCAACTCACCCATGATCGAGTGGATCAGCTTATGATTAACCACCATGTCGCACTCGCTTAGCAATGCGGCCTGAATTCGCCGCCGCCCGTATGTTCCGCGAGAACGCAGGTGAATCTTGCCGATCTCGTCGGCCACGATCGTTCGCCGCAGGAACCGAATCGATACCGCTGGCTTGCGCAAGCGATGAAAGGTGGCCCGGTTTAATTCGGTGATACGGCAGGCTGCTCGGCCCGAATGCCCACGCGCGATCAGTCTTTCGACGATCGCATATTTCCTTTTGGGGAGATCACCACCTGCTCGTCGAACAATTCACACGCATCCCGGGTGAGTTTCAGCTCGGCCTCCAACTGGGCAATCCGGCGATGCGTTGAGGCCAACTCGTCGGCCTCAACGCTCGGCACGCCCTCACGGACTCCCGCATCAACCAACGCCTGTGCTTTCCACTTGAACAGAGTCGCGGCGGAAATCCACTGTCTCAGTGGCGATCTCGGCGACTCGTTCCCCGGCACGCAGTCGCGCACACACCTGCCGGCGCACGGACTGCGGATATGATTTCGGCATCATGACCTCCTGGCGGTCAGTCTGCCTCAACTCTCTCAAGGGTGGTCTCCCCTCTGGGGGCCGGATCAGGTGGTCTCATTCACCGGGGACAGGCCACCAGAGCGCGAGGAGTCTGATGGCGAGATCCACTGGTATCTCTCCATCGACTGCGGAAGGCTCACTCCTGCTTCGAAATTCCCTTCGCTGTTCTCCCTCGACTCCGTGGTAGCGTCGCAAGGTGCATAGCAATCCCGAACAGATGCATGCCGCAGCCGACCGGATATCGGCGAGGGCGAACGAGTTCTGGGACGACGTCGAGGCGTTGCGCAAGGAGGCCGACGCTCTGATGTCCGCCGATTGGACCGGCGAGGCGGCCGATTCGCACGCCGCGCTGTGGACTGAGTGGGTGGATTCGGCACGGAAGGTTGCTGCCGCTCTCAGCGAGGATGCGGCGTTGATACATTAGGCCGCTGACAGGTACGTGAAGACCGATACCAGCAACGCCGGCGACCTTACGTACGTTCAGTTCAATCTGGGCAATCAGTGATGTCCGCTTACACTGCCGACACCGACCGGATTCTGGCCCTAGTCGAGAAGGCTCGACGAATCGGCGAGCAGATCGAGCAACGTATCGCCGATGTCGAGCGCGAAGTCGCCGCGCTGCACATCGAATGGGAAGGCAAGGCGGCGGAGGCGCACCGATCGAAACATGACACCTGGCACCGCGAGATGAATGACATGAAGACGGCTCTCACGGAACTCGAAGACGCCGCCCGCTCCGCCCGGGACCGATACCTGGCCAATGTTGCTCACAACCGGGGAATGTGGCCCTGATGGCGCCCATCACCATGGATCCAAGCGTCCTGTACAGCGCAGCGTCACTGTACGAAGCGGCCCGTAACGACGCCGACGGTGTCATGCGAACGCTCGCTGGGGCACTGGACAAAGATTGGGGCTGTGCGGGCAGCGACAGCGCGGGCCGCACCTGGGCCAGCAGTTACGACCCGGCCGCATTCAACGCCGTGGCAGCCGGAACAAATATCGTCAACGCATTCGGCAAGCTCCATGACCTGCTCGCGTTCACCGCTGTCAACCATGTCAATACCGAAAAGCTCAACAAGACGCCTCCTGAGACGCCGGACCCATCGCCCGCAGTCCTCGAAACTACGACGGCACCGACATTCAAGGGCGCATTCGGCGGTGACACCGACCCACCGTTCGGGTGGGAACTGGTCAGCAGCTGGCTGCAGGGGCACACCTGGCCGAACGGAAACCCCGACAAGCTGAGGAGACTCGGAAAAGCGTGGAGAGACGCGGCCAAAGGGTTACGCAACGCCAGCGATGGAACCGGGCAGGCGTGGCTGAACCTGGAGGAGATCGCCTCAGATGAATTGCCACAGGCGCTTGCTCAGATGGACGCAGTGTTCACGAGCGTCGAGACGGTCGCTACGCAATACGAGAGTCTGGCCAGCGCATGTGGCGACTGGGCGCAGCGGATCGAGGACGCGCACCAGAAAATCCTTGCCATCCTCGCGGGCGCGCTCGGCGTCGGAATCATTGCCGGGGTGCTGGTCGGCATCTTCACAGCGGGTACAGGCGCAGTAGGGACGACAGCCGCGGCAGGCAGCTCCGCTGGCGCTGCCATCGTCACCGTACTGATCGCGTTCGACGCAGCCGCCGCCCTGGCCACCGGTGTGACCGTCGCGGCGGGTGCGGCAGTCATCGGAGTGGCTACCGAACTGCAGCCCCTTCTCGATGCCAACCCGACCCAGTTCAACGCCAGCACGCATGCAGGTGGAGAAAGTCATAACTACGTCCCACCACCAAAAGGTGGGTTGCCAGGATTTCCCAACGCGAAGAAGATACCGCCGCAGGCGCCGAGGTGGCGGAAGCGATGGAAAGATCCCGATGGCAATACGTACGAGTGGGACTACCAGCACGGTGCAGTTGAGAAGTACAGCAAGAATGGTAAACATCTAGGGGAGTACGATCCCGACACCGGGGCGCAGACGAAACCGCCTGACCCCGCACGCAAACCAGGACGGTAGAGAATGTGGTACCTCGAGGAGTATGAAAAAGAATCGCAGGAGTTCATCCAAGATTATCCGTTGAAAGGAATGGATGCTCCAACGCTGAAGGAAATACTTGATTTCGATGACAGCGCGTATCCGATCGAGGCGGCCGAGCATCCGGTCCAGCCGGCGGAAATGGCCGAGTTGGCGAGGTTCATCGGAGAGTCGTTTCGTATTGATGAATCCCGGTTGTATTTCGTGGGATTTCACGCCGACTGAGGAGCCGGGGCCGCTGGGGTCACAGAATCAGCCACGAAAACTTTGGAGGACGATTGAACTATCTAGAAGCCTATGACATCCAGTTCGGGTTCCTGGTTGGCGAGTATCCGCTTCGCGCGATCGATCTCGAAGACCTGAAGCAGTTGCTGAATATCGATGAAGATACCGAGATATATGGCTGCGACCTTTCCCGCGGACAGGTAGGCGAACTCGCTCAATATATTAGCGAACCGTTCACGATAGACGACGCATGCGACTACCAGGTCGGCTTTCACCGCGAGTAGCCCAGTCAGTGCACTCGAGCAATCCGACCTTCAGGAGTCTTCGTGGATTACTTGGCCCGATGGAACGAAGAACAGCGTCGTGCTGTAGCGGAATGGCGGCGTAAGAATCGCGACTTGCGGCAGGCCCTCGCGCAGATAGCGGTCCACTCCGGTTCCCGTAACGGTGAGTTGGGCGTCACTGTGGACGCGCACGGCAAGGTAACCGATCTGCGGCTCACATCTCAGGCGCTCCGGCTCGGCGAAGCCCAGCTCGCGCGAGTGCTACTAGAGACCATCCAGCGCGCACAATCGGATGCGCAGCGGCAGGCAGAGGCCACGTCACGTCCGTACAGAGAGGCTCCCGAGGCAGCTGCCGCGATGGAATTTCTTCGTCAGACTTTGGGCGACCACGCTCCGCCCGGAAGCCGACCTTGATCCGCCGTCACATTCGTACAACAGCAAGCCAGGAACCGTCGAAGCCCGGGAAGCGCTGAGACGCTGACTTCGGGAGGGTTTGCCGACGTGGTAGGGGTCAGGCTCCGGAAACGCGAAACCGGGCCGAATCACTCTGGGCACAGAGCGTTCCGGCCCGGTCTTCGGGTCAGGGATTACGCGGTCGGTTCGAACGACTCCGCGATGATCTCCGCCTGTTCCACCGCGTGCACCTTGCTCGACCCCGAGGAGGGGGCCGACATCGCCCGGCGGGAGATGCGGCGCAGCTTGGTGTTGGCGAAGCGGGCGGGGAGGGTTTCGGGGAGGTTGAGGCCGAAGAAGGGCCAGGCGCCCTGGTTGGCCGGTTCTTCCTGGACCCATGCCAGATCGGTGGCGTTGGGGTAGCCCTCCAGGGCTTCGTTCAGGCGGCGGACGGGCAGCGGGTAGAGCTGCTCGATGCGCACGATCGCCACGTCTTCGCGCTTCTGCTTGGCCTTTTCGGCGGCCAGCTCGTAGTAGAGCTTGCCGCTGGTGAGCAGGACGCGCTTGACCTTGCTGCGGTCGCCGATGCCCTGCTCGTAGGCGGGTTCGTCGAAGACCGAGCGGAACTTGCTCTCGGTGAAGTCCTTCAGGTCCGAGACCACGGCCTTGTTGCGCAGCATCGACTTCGGGGTGAAGACGATCAGCGGGCGGCGGATGCCGTCCAGGGCGTGGCGGCGCAGCAGGTGGAAGTAGTTCGCCGGAGTAGACGGCACCGCGACGGTCATCGAGCCTTCCGCGCACAACTGCAGGAAGCGCTCGATGCGGCCGGAGGTGTGGTCCGGGCCCTGGCCCTCGTGGCCGTGCGGCAGCAACAGCACGACATCGGAGAGCTGGCCCCACTTGGCCTCGCCCGAGGAGATGAACTCGTCGATGATCGACTGCGCGCCGTTGACGAAGTCACCGAACTGCGCCTCCCACAACACCAGTGCGTTGGGGTTGCCCAGGGAGTAGCCGTATTCGAAGCCGACGGCGGCGAATTCGCTCAGCGCCGAGTCGTGCACGGCGAACCAGCCCGGATTCTCGCTGCCGATGTTGTGCAGCGGGGTGTACTCCTCGGCGGTCTTGCGGTCGATGATCACCGCGTGCCGCTGGGTGAACGTGCCGCGGCGGGAGTCCTGACCGGTCAGGCGGACCGCGCGGCCCTCGTCGATCAGAGTGCCGAAGGCGAGCAGCTCGGCGAAGGCCCAGTCGACCTTGCCCTCGTAGGCCATCTCGCGGCGCTTCTCCAGCACCGGCTTGACGCGCGGGTGCACGTTGAAGCCGTCGGGCACGTTGAGGAACGCGTCGCCGATGCGCTGCAGGATGGATTTGTCCACGGCCGTCACGACGCTCGCGGGCACCGGCTGGTCGCCTTCGACCGACTCGCTCGGCCCGGGGGAGTATTTCTCCAGCTCGCGGACCTCGTTGAACACCCGCTCCAGCTGGCCCTGGTAGTCGCGCAGCGCGTCCTCGGCCTCTTTCAGCGAGATGTCGCCGCGGCCGATCAGGCTCTCGGTGTACGCCTTGCGGACCGAGCGCTTGGTGTCGATGACGTCGTACATCCACGGCTGGGTCATCGACGGGTCGTCGCCCTCGTTGTGCCCGCGCCGGCGGTAGCAGATCATGTCGATGACGACGTCCTTGCGGAACTTCTGCCGGAAGTCGACCGCCAGGCGCGCCACCCAGTCGCACGCCTCCGGGTCGTCGCCGTTGACGTGGAAGATCGGCGCGCCGATGAACTTCGCGATGTCGGTGGAGTACTCGGTGGAGCGGCTGTTCTCCGGCGCGGTGGTGAAGCCGATCTGGTTGTTCACCACGATGTGGATGGTGCCGCCGACCCGGTAGCCGCGCAGGCCCGACAGGTTCAGCGTCTCGGCGACCACGCCTTGACCGGCGAACGCGGCGTCACCGTGCAGCATCAGCGGCACGACCGAGAAGCCCTCGGCCCCGTCACCCTTGTCCAGCAGGTCCTGCTTGGCGCGGACCAGGCCCTCCAGGACCGGGTCGACCGCCTCGAGGTGCGAGGGGTTCGCGGTGAGCGAGACCTCGATCTCGTTGTCGCCGAACATCTGCAGGTAGGTGCCCTGCGCGCCGAGGTGGTACTTCACGTCGCCGGAGCCGTGCGTGGCGGCCGGGTTCATGTTGCCCTCGAACTCGGTGAAGATCTTCGAGTAGGGCTTGCCGACGATGTTGGCCAGCACGTTGAGCCGTCCGCGGTGCGGCATGCCGATGATGACCTCGTCGAGGCTGTGCTCGGCGCACTGGTCGATCACCGCGTCCATCATCGGGATGACGGCCTCGGCGCCCTCCAGCGAGAAGCGCTTCTGCCCGACGTACTTGGTCTGCAGGAAGGTCTCGAAGGCCTCCGCGGCGTTCAGCCGGTTCAGGATGTACTTCTGTTGCGCAACCGTCGGCTTCGCGTGCTTCTGCTCGACCCGCTCCTGGATCCACTGCAACTGCTCGGGTTCGAGGATATGGGTGTACTCCACACCGACGTGGCGGACGTAGGCGTCGCGCAGGACGGACAGCACGTCGCGCAGCTTCATCTGGTCCTGGCCGTGGAAGCCCGCCACATTGAACGTGCGGTCCAGGTCCCACAGCGTGAGGCCGTGCTGGGTGACGTCCAGGTCCGGGTGACTGCGGAACTTCTCCTTGACCAGCCGCAGCGGATCGGTGTCGGCCATCAGATGGCCGCGGTTGCGGTAGGCCGCGATCATCTCCAGCACGCGCGCGCTCTTGTCGACGCCGCGTTCGCGGATGTCCTTGCGCCAGCGGATCGGCTCGTATGGCACGCCGAGACCGTGGAAGATCTCATCGTAGAACTCGTCGGCGATCAGCAGCCGGTGAATGGTGCGCAGGAAGTCGCCGGACTCGGCACCCTGGATGATGCGGTGGTCGTAGGTGGAGGTGAGCGTCATCAGCTTGCCGACGCCCAGATCGGCGATCCGCTCGTCGCTCATGCCCTGGAACTCGGCGGGGTACTCCATCGCGCCCGCGCCGATGATCGCGCCCTGCCCGTTCATCAGGCGGGGCACCGAGTGCACGGTGCCGATGGTGCCCGGGTTGGTCAGCGAGATGGTGACGCCGGAGAAGTCCTCGGCGGTGAGCTTGCCGTCGCGGGCGCGGCGCACGATGTCCTCGTAGGCGGTGTGGAACTGCCCGAAGGTCATCGCCTCGCAGCCCTTGATGGCCGCGACGACCAGCGACCGGCTGCCGTCCTTGCCGGGCAGGTCGATGGCAAGGCCGAGGTTGGTGTGCGCGGGCGTGACCGCGTTCGGCTTTCCGTCGACCTCGGCGTAGTGCCGGTTCATGTTCGGGAAAGCCTTGACCGCCTGCACGATGGCGTAGCCGAGCAGGTGGGTGAAGGAGATCTTGCCGCCCCTGGTGCGGGCGAGGTGGTTGTTGATGACCAAGCGGTTGTCGATCATCAGCTTGGCCGGAATCGCGCGCACGCTGGTCGCGGTGGGGATGCTCAGCGAGGCGGCCATGTTCTTCGCCACCGCCGCGGCGGCGCCGCGCAGCACCTTCGACTCGTCGGCGGCGGTGTCGGCCTGCTTCGGGCCGGAGGTCGGCGCGGCGTTCGAACTCGGCGCCGGGGTGGTCTGCGGGGTGCGCGCGTTCACCGCGGCGGGCTTGGCGGCGGCCGGTGCGGGCTTGGCGGCGGCCGGGGCGGGCGCTTTCGCGGCCGCGGGGGAGGCGGGCTTGGTGTCTGCGGGCTTGGCGTCGTTACGCTTGGCGGCCGCTGGAGCCGGTGCGGGAGCGGCAGACTGCGCGGGCGCGGGCGCGGACTGGCTGTTGCCGGAGTCGCCACTCACCTCAGGCGTGTAGTCGGCCAGGAATTCGTGCCAGCTCTCGTCGACCGAAGATGGATCTTGCTTGAACTTCTGATACATCTCATCGACTAGCCACTGGTTCTGTCCGAACTGGGAAGTTGAGCTGCTCACAGCAGGTGTTCGCCTCATTTCGTTCTTCGCGCTGCGACGTTTGTGACGTGCCCGGCACGGGGATCAGCGGATTGCGCGCCGATGCGCCCTATCTGAGGATAGGCCCAGCAGCAAATCGGCGGATTCACCGACCACCCGACACCCCCGACCCTATTGGTGATGACCCGGCGTCACCTGAGAATATTCCCTCCGACGCCTGCGCCGCTGCCCACAGCCGGGTATACGGCCCGCCCGCCGCGAGCAGCTCCGCGTGGGAGCCGAATTCCACGATTCGCCCATGGTCGACGACGGCGATCCGGTCGGCGCGCGCCGCCGTGGCGAGCCGGTGCGCGACGAGGACCGTGGTGCGGTCCCGGCTCAGCGACCGGCTCGCTGCCAGCACCGATGCCTCGGCGTCCGGGTCGAGCGTCGCGGTGGCCTCGTCGAGCAGCAGCAAGTCCGGGGCGACCAGTTCGGCGCGGGCGAGGGCGATCAGCTGCCGCTGCCCGGCCGACAGGCCGCGCCCACGCTCACCGACCGGCTGGTTCATCCCGAGCGGAAGGGCGGCGATCATCTCTGTCGCGCCCACCGCGGCGGCGGCCGCGGCGATCTCCTCGGGCGTCGCGAATGGTTTCCCGAATGCAATGTTGCTCGCCACGTCCCCAGTGAACAGGTGAGCTTCCTGGGGGACGATGCCCAGCCGAGAGCGGTACTGGGCGAGTCGGTAGTCGCGGACGTCGACGCCGTCCACCCGGATCGCGCCAGGGGCATCCGCGAATACTCCGGTTTCGCTTTCCGGTACGACGGCCGCAGGCGATGGTGCACCGGCGAAACCGGAGTCCGGGGGCAGGTCGTACAGCCGTGCCAGCAGCTTGACGACGGTCGACTTGCCCGCGCCCGTCGGCCCGACCAGGGCCAGGGTGGAGCCCGCCGGAATGTGCAGCGAGACGCCGTCCAGCGCGGGAACGCGACTGCCCGCGTAGCGGAAGCGGACGTCGTCGAACATCACCTCACCTCGCAGCCCGCCGTCGATGGGCACCGGGTCGGCCGGGTCGGCGGCGATCGAGGAGGGTGTGCGCAGCAGGTCCCCGATCCGGCGCAGGCCGACCCTGGCCTGCTGGTAACTGTCGAAGACCTGGGACAGCTGCAGGATCGGGACGAACAGCAGCCCCAGATACAGCACGAACGCCACCAGCGTGCCCGCGCTGGTCGCACCGGTGGCGACTTCGCGCGCCCCGAAGTACACCACCGCCGCCAGGGCCACGTCCGCCCATCCGACGACGAACGCGAAATACAGCGCGATCGCCCGCTGGGCCCGCAACCGGCTGTTGCGGTATCGCTGTGAGTACTCGGCGAATCGACGGGCGGCGCGTGGCTCGTGGCGGTTGGCCTGCACCGCGCGCAAGCCCGTCACGTTCTCCTGGAAGTCGGCGTTAACCGCCGACACATGCTCGCGCGACACGGTGTAGGCGGTGGACGACACCCGCCGGAACAGCACCGTCGCGATCGCCAGGGCAGGCACCGTCGACAGCACGGCCAGAGCCAGGGAGACGTCGATGACCAGCAGCGCGGCCGTGATGCCGACAAGAGTCAGCAAGCCGATCAGGCTGGTGGCGACTCCGGTCTGCAAGAAGGTCGACAGCGCGTCGACGTCGGTGGTCATCCGCGTCATGATCCGCCCGGACAGCTCGCGCTCGTAGTAGTCCAGGCCGAGCCGTTGCAGGTGCGCGAAGCTGCGCACGCGCAGGGCGAACAGCACCCGTTCCCCGGTGCGGGCGGTGAGCATTGTGGTGGCCGCGCCGACCGCCCAGCCCGCGCCGGCCAGGGCCGTGCCGAGCAGCGTCGCGCGGACCAGCGCCCCGGCGTCGGCGCCGAGCACGCCGCCGTCGATGGCGTAGCGCACCAGCGGCGGGAAGGCGATCGCGATGATCGCGTCGGCGGCCAGCAGTGCGATCACCGTCAGTACCAGCGCGCGGACCGGCCGCAGCAAGCGGGTGAGCCGGAACGCCGGATCCGGCTCGCGCAGCCGCTCCGCGTCCATGCTCGGCTGTTCGGTGGCCGGTGGAAGGAGCGCGATGGTCTTGCGCAGCTCAGGTGTCTCACTGATGTCGGCCGCCGCGCCGCCGAACCGGCGACCGGAGGGACCGTCGAGCGCTCGCCCCCGGGAGACCGGCGTCGCGCCCGGGTCCGGCTCGGCAGCGAGGTGCCCGGCGGGAGCGGGCAACCGGATCACGCGGTCGGCGTGGGCCAGCGTCGACTCCCGGTGCGCGAGGATCAGCGTGGTCCGTCCGCCGTTGTCGGGCAGGGCCTGGAAGATGGCGGCCTCGGTGACCGCGTCCACCGCGGAGGTGGCGTCGTCGAGTACCAGGACGCGCGGGCGGGCCAGCAGCGTTCTGGCCAGCGCGATCCGCTGGCGCTGGCCGCCGGAGAGGGTGAGGCCGCGCTCGCCCACCACCGTGTCGTAGCCGTCGGGCAGTTCGGCGATGAATTCGTCGGCCGCGGCCTGAACGGCGGCCTGCCTGATCTCCTCGTCGGTGGCTTCCGGCCGTCCGAGCGCGATATTGGCCGCGATGGTGTCGGAGAACAAGAACGGATCGTCGAAGACGACGCCGATGGCGGCGCGCAGGTCGGCGGCGCGCACGTCGGCGATGTCGACGCCGACCGTTTCGGCGGTGTGGGTACCGGCGAGCGGGTTGGCACGGGTGGCGGCGCTCGCGTTGCCGGCGTGCGGCGCGGTGGCGTCGGTGAACAGCCGGATACTGCCCGCGTCCGGCGCGTAGAACCGGGGGAGCAGCAGGGCGAGCGTGGACTTGCCCGAGCCCGCCGGGCCGATGATCGCCACCGTCTCGCCTGGACGCACGCGCAGATCCAGCTCGCGCAGCACCGGCCGGTCGGGGTCGAAACCGAAACTCAGCGCATCGATCTCGATGCCGAGCGGTCCGTCCGGCAGATCCACCGGGTGGTCGGGCTCGGCGATGACCGGCGCGGTGTCGATCACCTGGAACACCCGCTCGGCAGCCGCCCTGGTCAGCTGGGCCATGACGATCACCGAGGAGAGGATGCGCGCGGTTCCGGTCATGACGGCGACATACGCGGCGAACGCGACGAAGGTGCCGATGCCGATCCCGCCGTGCAGCGCCAGCAGTCCGCCGAGCGCGATGACGGCGACCATGCCGATCTGCGGAATCGTCGCGACCGACGGCGCGAACCCGGCGTCGATCCGCGCGGCGCGCATCCGCTCCGCGAACAGTTTGCGACCGTGCCGCTCGAGCAGATCGACCATCCGCGCTTCCTGGCCGAACCCTTTGACCACCCGCACGCCGGTGACCGTCTCCTCGACGTGCTGGGCGAGATCGGCGGCGCGCTGCTGCGCCGACCAGGTCGCCGCGTGCAGGCGCGGCCGCATGCGGTAGACCACCACGCCGATCGCGGGCACCACCAGCAGCGCGACGGCCGCCAGCGGCGGGGACAGCCAGATCATGACCGCGGCGGCCAGTCCGAACTCCAGCAGTGCCATGCCCGACAGCGGCACCATCGCCAGCAGACCCTGGACCAGCTGGAGATCGGTGATCGAGCGCGACACCACTTGCCCGGTGCGCAGCGTGTCCTGTCCGACGCCGTCCAGCCGCTGCAATGCGCCCAGCAGCTGTACGCGCAGCGCATGCTGCACGTCCAGCGACAGTCGCCCCGCCAGCCAGCGCCGCCCGAACCCGGCGGCGGACCGGCTGACCGCCAGTATCAAGATCAGTCCGGCCACGACGCTGATCGCCGCCGTGTCACCGATCCCCGCCGCGTCGACGGCCCGTTTCGTCAGCAGCGGCCCAGCGGTCTCGACGACCGCTCCGCCGACCACGGCTGCCGCCAGTCCGCCCAGCACCGCGCGGTGCGGTAGGCATTCGGCCCACAGCCTGCGTATCCAGCCGGGTCTAGGTCCCCCGTCCACGTCGTTCGCTCGTCCCCTTTGTCGTACCGCGTTCGTCATCGACGGTACCGACACCGGCCGACAAGCCGTTGTTCCCTACCAGCCGCGGATCACAGGTCGCGGGTGCGTAGGCTCCACCAGCTCGCGGCGCCCAGGCCGATGGTCCACAGCAGCAAGACCACGACGGCGGCCGGGGTGGGGGCGAGTAGATCGCTGTCGGGGTAGGACCCCACCGCCACGGTGCCGACGGTCGCGGAGACGGGCAGCAGGGTGACTACGCCCGGAATGCCGAGGCCGCGGGCGATCAGCCAGATCAGGGGTTCGGCGAGCACGATCCAGCCGAGTAGCAGCGGCACGGCTCTGGTCGAGGACCGCAGCAGGATGCCCGCGCTCGCGCCGATCAGCGACCAGCACACCGTGGCGAGCAGCCCGCCACCGAGCACCGCGAAGAACTCCCCGGTGACGGCGACCTTGCCATGCCCGACGCCGAACAGGGCCCCGGCCGACACCAGTTCGACCGCTACCGCCGCCGCCAGCGCACAACACCCGATGACCAGGAATTTCCCGGCGGCGAGCCGGTCGCGGTCGGCGGTGAACAGCGTGGTCACCGCCATGCTGTGGTACCGGTACTCCGCGCCGGTGCCCACCGCGCCGAAGACCGCGGCCGCGAGCGCCACCAGCGCCAGCGCGACGTAGAGCCCGATCGTCGCCGCGCCGGTGGCGGGCTGGCCGCGCGGATCCGGCGGCCCGGCCAGGCTCGCCGATACGAGGCTCGCGAACAGTGCCACGGCGAGCAGCGCGGCGGCGAGCGTCCTGGCGCGCGGCATCGTGACGACCTTGCGCACCTCGGAGTTGACGTTCGGCACCAGGTCCGCGGGCAGGATGGTGATCATCGTGGGATTCCGTAGGGCGTCGGCGAGGGTGGCCGGCCGCCGGGCGCGGCGAGACCCGGGTAGTGCGGCGCGGGCGCGGCGGTGGGTTTGGTCAGCGACGCGAGCACGCGGTCGGGATGGATCGGGTCGGCGACGATGCTATCGATGCGCACTTGCGCCGCGGTGGCGGCCGTGCGGATCTGCGCTTCGCTCGCCTCGGCGACGGCGAGGCGACCGTCCGGCCGGATCACGGCGTCGGTGAATCCCTGTGCCGCGAGCATGGTGGCCAGCGCGATGGGCGTGGACGCCGCGACGACCAGCCGGTCCGGATGCCCGCGCCGCAGCCGTGCCGGAGTGCCCTGGTAGACCACCGTGCCCTCGTTCAGTACGACCAGTTGGTCGGCGGCGGGCACGACGGCGCCGAGGCTCTCGCTGGTCAGCAGGGCACTGCCGCCGCGGCGGGTGTGCCCGCGCAGGAAGTCGTGCAGCCAGCCGCGTTCGGCGGCGTCGAGCCCGTCCATCGGATCGTCGAGCACCAGCAGCGGAGGATCGCCGAGCAGCGCGGTAGCCAGGGCCAGCCTGGTCTGCTGCCCGATCGACATGGCGCCGGTCCTCGTCGTGGCGTGCTCGTCCAGCCCCACCAGTTCGAGTACCTCGGTCACCCGGCTGTCGGCGACGTTCGCCGCGGCGGCGTAGATCCAGAGGTGCTCTCGCGCGGTACGGGCCGGAGGCAGGCCGCGTGGCGTGAGGACGCCGCCGATCCCGCCCGGGCCGTCTCGCCGGGCGCCGGGCCCGCCGACGGACGCGGTTCCGGAGGTGGGGACGACCAGTCCGAGCAGCACCCGCACAATCGTGGTCTTGCCCGCGCCGCGCGGACCCACCAGCGCGGCGACGGCGCCTGCGGGCACGGTGAAGCTGACATCCGCCACGGCGGTCGCCAGTTCGTACCGCTTGGTCAATCCCTGGACCGCGAACGCGATCGGCCGCGCCCCGCTCATCGTGGCTCGGCCGGAGGTCGCGGCTTCGCCGGGTCGATCGCGGTGAACGGATCGGCGTCGATGACCAGGTGCCCGGACCAGGTGGCCGGCGGCTTCCCGAATGCCTTGCGCGCGTTGTTGATCGTGGCCTTGCCCAGGGCGCGGTTGCCCGCACCGCCGATCACGGCGCCGATGCCCGCGGGCAGCACCTTGCCCGCCATCAGCGCGGCGCGCTTGGTGATGAACCGGATGATGAACCGCTTCAGCAGCGAATCATTCATGCTCGACAATCCGGGGATGCGGTTGGCGAAGGCCGAGCCCCAGTTCTTCGCGGAACTGCCCACGCTCTTCTGCACGATCTGCATGCCGCTCTCGCCGAGCACGACGGCCAGCACCAGCGCCCTGCGCTGCTCCTGGTTCTCCGGCGAGATGCCGTGCACCGCGGCCACCGCAAGGGTGAACACCGCTGAGGCCTCCATGAAGAAGGTGGTCTCCGCGCTGACGGCGGCGATGGCCGCGACGGTGCCGACACCGGGAACGGCCGCGGTCGCGCCGACCGCGCTGCCGCTGCCGGTCACCGCGAGCAGGTACTGCTTCTCCAGCCGGTCGATGATCTGCGCGGGGCTTTCCTCCGGGTGGGAGCGACGAATTCGGTCCACGTACTTGGCGACCGCGGGGGCCTGCAGGCGGGACCCGGTGTCGAGCAGTTCGACCACCGTCTTCTCGAACGCGCCTTTGAGCATCGGCGGCATCCTCCTCTTCCGGTCTGCTGGGTAGAACTGTATGGCACCGGTTGCCGTCAGCTCGTCATGACAACGAAGTACCCAGCCGCATCGGTTCCACCGGCGGCTGTCTCGCTTCGTCCGGACGAACTTCGTCCGGACGCGCCCGTTACGCGGGAGTGGGGATCGCGGGCACGCGTTCGCCCGACGGCGGAGGGGATGGCGGGGTTCCGTCGCCGAACGGCCTGCCGCCGAGGGTCTCTCGGCCGTGCGGGGTCAGCCAGTTCGCCAGATCAGGGCCCTTGGGAACTATCCCGGTCGGGTTGATGTCCCGGTGCACGACGTAGTAGTGCGTCTTGATCTGCCCGAAGTCGATCGTGTCGCCGAAGCCGGGGGTCTGGTACAGGTCGCGCGCGTACGCCCACAGCACCGGCATCTCACTGAGCTTGGACCGGTTGCACTTGAAGTGGCCGTGGTACACCGCGTCGAAGCGGACCAGCGTGGTGAACAGCCGGACATCGGCCTCGGTGATCGTGTCGCCGACCAGATACCGTTGCGCGGCAAGGCGTTCGGAGAGCATGTCCAGGCGGTGGAAGAGCCGGTCGTAGGCGGCATCGTAGGCGTCCTGCGCCCCGGCGAACCCGCAGCGGTAGACGCCGTTGTTGACGTCGCGGAACACCGCGAGGTTCACCTCGTCGATCTCCGCGCGCAGCGGCTCCGGGTACAACTGCGGCGCGCCGGGCCGGTGGTGCGCGGTCCACTCGGTGGAGAAGTCGAGCGTGATCTGCGCGTAGTCGTTGGTGACGACCTGCCCTGTCGGCACGTCCACGACGGCGGGCACCGTGATACCCCGCGGGTAGTCCGGGAACCGGGCCAGATAAGCGTCGCGCAGCCGGGGGATGCCGAGTACCGGGTCGACGCCGCCGGGGTCCAGATCGAAGGTCCAGCTGAGCTCGTCGTGCGTGGGTCCGCACAGTCCGAGTGAGAGCACCGGCTCGAGTCCGAGCAGCCTGCGCACGATCAGCGTTCGATTGGCCCACGGGCAGGCGCGCGCCGCGACGAGCCGGTAGCGCCCCGGCTCGACGGGGTAGCCGTCGCGGCCGTCAGCCGTGATCCGGGTGGTGATGTAGTTCGTGTCCCTTTTGAACTCGCCGGGTTCGACGTAGGAACCGCGCGCGCTGGCCGACTTGGTCACATCGACAGTCTTCCAGATCGACCTCGTACGCTGACCGGATGAGTGAAACGAAGGCCACCCGGCTGGAACGAATGCGCACCGACGCCGGCGCGGAGGTGGCGACCCTCACCCTCGCCCATCCGCCGCTCAATCTCTTCGACCGGGCGATGCTGGACGCGTTGATCGCCGATATCGCCGAGCTGTCGGCGCGGCCGCCGCGCGCCCTGCTGCTGCGCGCCGAGGGCAAGGTGGTGTCCGGCGGCGTCGACGTGCACGTTTTCGACGGCCTGACCCCGGAGCAGGGCGCCGAGTTGTGGCGCACCCTGTTCGCGCAGATCATCCACCCGCTGGAGGCGCTGCCGTGTCCCGTGGTCTTCGCCGCGCACGGGTTGACCCTGACCGCCGCCTTCGAGATCGCGCTCGCCTGCGACATTCTGCTCGCGGCGCCGAAGGCCCGGTTCGGATTGGTGGAGATCGTGGTCGGGCTGACCCCGTCGATGGGCGGCCCGCAGCGCCTCGCCGAACGCGCGGGCTCCGGACGGGCCCGCGAGTTCGTGATGACCGGCGACCTCTACGACGCGGCGACGATGGCCGAGTGGGGCGTGGTCAACGCCGTGCACGAAGACCTCGACGCGGCGGCGCGAGCGCTGACCCACCGGCTGGCCGACGGTCCGACGAAGGCGAACGCGGCGACCAAGAAGATCATCGAGGCGTGGCGTTCCGGCGGTGTGGCACATGCGGATTCGGTGACGCCCGAGGTGTCCGGGGTGCTGTTCGACACCGAGGACCTGAAGGGCGGGGTGCGCAGTTTCCTCGAGCAGGGTCCGGGGAAGGCGCGCTACTCGGGGCGGTGACAGCTGGGACACGTTCATCGCCTATCGCAGCGAAGTTGTGACATGCGTCATATAGTCGCAGTGCCTGAAACTTCGAGGCACGCGGAGGACGAATGTCGCAGTTGCTCGTCGAATATCCCCTCACCGGCCCGCACGTCTGGGACAACCCGCTAGCCCGGGGCGTCGACGGGGTGCTGCGCTACGGAAACCTCACACCCGCGCTGACCGAACTACTGGATCTGCAAGTGCACGCCTTCGGTAGCCGCGAAGCCGTGGTGGAGATCGGCGGCCCGCGCCTGACCTACCGCGAGCTGTGGCACTGTGCCTCCCGGATCGCAGGCGGCTTGCAGGAGCACGGCATCGGATACGGCGACCGCGTCGCCGTGCACATGCCCTCCGGTGCTCGCTGGGTGCAGGCATTCCTCGGCGCCTTGCTCAGCGGCGCGGTACCGGTGCTGGTTCACGATGGGCTGCCCGAGGCGGTGGCCGAGCGCGTGATCGCCGACAGCCGTGCCGATTTCGTGCTCGGCCCCAAGGGCGCCGAGCTGCCCGACGGCGCCGCCTACATCGACGACGGCGCGGCGCTGGGCGACCTGGCGCTGCTGAGCTACACGAGCGGGACGTGCACGCCCAAGGGCGTGGAGCTGACCAACGAGAATCTGCTGTCGGCCGTGCGCTCGGTGGTCGCGGCGCTGGACCTGCCCACCGACGGCCTGCGCAACCTGGTGCTACTGCCGTTGGCGCACGCCAGCGGCTGCGTCGATCAGCTGTTGCCGACCTTCGCCGTCGGCGGCACCGTGGTGCTCACCCGGGACGCCCGGGGGATGGCCGAGGCGATCGCCGCAGAGCGGATCGACATGGTCTCCGCGACGCCGCGGATCTTCGCGGGCTTGCTGCCCGAACTCGCCGAACTGTGCGCCGAAGGGCTGTGCACCGAGGGCATCGCACGGATCAGCAAAGCCGGTCATCGCGCCGAACGCGCCGCGTCCCCGGTCGCTCCCGTCGAGCTCACGGCCGAATTGCGCGGCGTGTTCCCCGCGGCCCGGCAGTGGTCGGTGTGGGGCGCGACCGAAACCAGCGGCATCGGTCTCGCGGTGGACGACGCCGAACAGGCGGACTCGTCCGACGCGGCCGCGGTGCTCGGGTTTCCTTTCGGCGGAACGGAATTGGCGCTGTGGGGGCCGCGGGCCACAGCGGGCCACGGCGAACTGCTCTGTCGCGGCCCGAATGTGACCCCGCGCTACTGGAACGACCCCACCACCACGGCGGCGCGGTTCACCGGAACCTGGTTTCACACCGGCGATCAGGTGACGATCGACGGCGACGGCTTGGTGCGCAGAGGAGCGGTGCCGGTCGAGTGATCGGTTCTCACTCCAGCATTCGCTCGCGCAGCCGCGTGAGCAGGTCGGGCGCGAGCCCGATGGTCGCGAGATAACCGTTCAGGTCGCCGTGCAATTCGCGCATCGAGGCGGTGGCGATCTCCAGGTACTCCTCGCGCACGCCGAGCAGGTCGATCGACAGCTCCTCGCCGGCCAGCAGTTTGCCCGTCATGAGAGCGCGCAGCGCGGGGACGGCCCCGTTGCTGAGCAGGTAGTCGGCCTGGACGTCGGCCTCGATGACGCCGACCGCGCGCAGCAGCGTGGCGACCGCCCAGCCGGTGCGGTCCTTGCCCGCCGCGCAGTGCACCAGGACGGCGCCTTCGCCGCGCAGGATGGACTCGGCGAGCGAAGCGATGGCGGCGTGCGCCTCGGGCAGCGCCGGGAACATCCGGTAGACCTCGAGCATGTGGGTGTAGGCGGTCCGCGCGGTCGCCTCGTGCGGCGGCGCCTCGGCCATCCTGGAGTCGAACGGAGTGATGGTCAGCCGGACGTCCGCGGGCAGCCGGTCGGCGCCGATGTGGTCGATCTCGCGATGTCCGCGCAGGTCGTGGACGGCGCTGATGCTCAGTTCCCGCAGCGCGGAGTGGCCGGCGTCGTCGAGTCCGCTCAGCTGGGCCGAGCGCAGCAGGATGCCGGGGCGGACCTTGGCGCCGTCGTGGGTGCGCAGCCCGCCGGTGTCGCGGAAGTTGAACGTGCCGGAGAGGAAGTACTGGTCGGCGGGGGGCGAGAGAGTCACCGATCCAGGCTATCGGGCACGCGGAACGAAACGGTGTCGGGAGCGGATCGAACCCCGCACGTTATGCTGACCGATTCGCGAGGTTTCGCTGTGGCATTTGCCACAGGATTTGGGTCGCCGACGCCTCGGACCGTACCGTTGTCAATGGTCTTTCGAGGCGTGGGTGGAGACCCAGATCCCCCGTCATAGCGGGATTTCCGGGCGGCACGGCATGATCGCGCAGCGGTCCCGGTTGGGTAACAAAACATTCTTTCAGTCCGGAATTACCCATCGAACCCGTTCTCAAACCCCGAAAACGCTCTACCATTGGTGAACGTTGGACCGGGCAGCTCGAATGTTTCCCGATGTTGCCCGCCCTGTTCAGCGAGTCGCGCCAACCCAGGTGCGTGAGTTCTTTCGCCGAGAGGGAGTCGTCGTTGAGCGCACGTGGAGAAGTGATAACAGAAATCCGGCTACGCCCCGCCGTCACCGACGCGGTCGAAACGGCGGCCGCCACGCTCGAATACACGGGCCTGCGCGCGCTGCGGGTGTTGCTGCACGCGGGGGTCAGTGCCTACTGGCCGCTGGTCAAGGCCACTCCGGAGCGGCAGATCCGCTCGTATGAGATGACCTTGCAGGCGCTGCGCGCGCGGTGGGAGGTCAGGACCGATTGCTTCCCGGATCCGATCGCGACGGAGTTCTATCGCGAGAAGGACGCCGAGGTCACCGCGTTCCTGAAGCTGTGTGCCGAACGGTCCGGAACGCAATGGCTGGAGCCGGTGGAGGCGATCGCCTGCAACGTCGTCTCGATCGTGCAGGGCACGGTCCTGCGCTGGCTGGCCGATTGCAACGACGAGACCATGCTGGTGGTGCTCGACGAGATGGTCAGCGGACTGGCCACCAAGGCCGCGGAGATCTGACAAATACTGGACGTTTGACCAACTTGGTGGTTGAGTTGTCCTGGTGACCGAGACGTCGCCGATCGCGGGGCTGCACGCGGCCACCGCCGAACTCGACCCGCCCCTGGCCGCCCTCGACCTGCCCACCCTGCGCGCGAACGCCGCCGACCTGGTGCGTCGCGCGGCGGGCACCCCGATCCGAGTGGCCAGCAAATCCGTGCGCTGCCGCTCTGTGCTCGCCGAAGTCCTCGGCGCCGATCTCACCGCCGCGGGCGGCTTCGCGGGCGTCATGTCCTACTCCCTGCGCGAGGCACTCTGGCTCGTGCGCCACGGAGCGCGCGATGTCCTGCTCGGCTATCCGACCGTGGACCGCGCGGCACTGGCGGAACTGGCCGCCGACGACATCGCGTCCCGATCGATCACGCTGATGATCGACGATGCCGCGCAACTCGACCTGATCCGCGCGGCCGTGGGCACCGATCGGGTACGGCCACGGGTCTGCCTGGACGTCGACGCGTCCCTGCGCATCGGCCCGCTGCACCTCGGTGTGCGCCGTTCTCCGGTCCGCACGCCGCAGCAGGCGGCCGCCCTGGCGGGTGCGGCGCTGCGGCGTGGCTTCGACGTGGTGGGCGTGATGACCTACGAGGCGCAGATCGCGGGGCTTCCTGATTCGAATGTCGCGGTGCGCTTGGTGAAGCGGGCGTCCGCGGCGGAGATCCGCAAACGCCGGGCCCAGGTGCTCGACGCGGTCCGTTCGGTGACCGGTGATCTCGCGATCGTCAACAGCGGCGGCAGCGGCTCCATCGAGGTCAGCGTCGCCGATCCGGATGTCACCGAGGTGACCGCCGGGTCCGGGCTGTACGTGCCCACCCTGTTCGACGACTACCGGGCGTTCACCCCCAGACCCGCGCTGTATTTCGCCATGCCCGTGCTGCGCAGGCCCGCGGCCGATATCGCTACCGTCTTCGCGGGCGGCTATATCGCCTCCGGCCCCGCCGGATCGTCGCGGGTACCCAAGCCGGTGTGGCCGCGCGGATTGAAGCTGCTCGGCGCCGAGGGCGCCGGTGAAGTGCAGACCCCGCTGTCGGGCGCCGCGGAACTCCGCATCGGCGACCGGGTGTGGTTCCGGCACGCGAAGGCCGGTGAATTGTGCGAGCGGTTCGACGCCGTGCAGTTGGTCGACGAGGACGGCGCCCGCGTCGGCGTGCCGACCTATCGGGGCGAGGGCGTCTGCTTCGGCTGACCCGCGTCGGTCAGCCGCAGGAACGCGCCGAGATCGGCGAGTTCGTCCGTGCTCGGGGGCAGATACTCGGTGAGCAGCGGCGAGCGGATGACGATCGCCTTCCACATGGCGCGGCACAGCGCATGGATCAAGCCGCGCGACAACAGCGACGGCATGCCGTAGGGCGCGTCCGCGGGGGAGGAGGTGGTCATCGACAGCAGCACCACCGCCGCCTCCCGGCCGCGGAAGCGATCCGGCGTGCCCACCAGGACGTCCTCGATCTTGGCGCGGGCCAGCAGGGTGCGGATGCGCCCCACCTGGGCGGCGTACGGCGCGACCACGAAGATGTCGTGCGGGTGCAGCCTGCGCGTGGTCGCGCCGATCGTCCAGGACATGCCGAGCAGAGCGCGGACCCGGCGCACCACCTCGCGCGCCTCCGCCGGTGACTCGGTGGTGTTGCCGTAGTGGTCCACCAGGACGGTGTCCACGCCGGGCTGCTCGCCGTCCAGGCGCCGGGCCAGCGTGACCGTCTCGTTGGCGCGCAGACGCCCGTCGTAGTAGAGGCGGGAGACGAGTTCACAGACCGCCGGGTGCATCCGCCAGGTACGGTCCAGGAAGTAGCCCCGCTCGGTGGGCAAGGTCTGGCGTCCCTCGGCCAGCCAGCCGAGCACCGATTCGCCGATCGGGGCGGGGTGGGCGCCGCGTGCGTTCGACGCGACCGGGTCGCCGAGCAGCAACAGGTTGCATGCGCACGCCGCGACGGAGACGGTCTCGGCCAGCGGGAAGCGGCCCGCGTCGGCCACGACGAGCAGGTCGAGGGCCGCGCGCGGCACCAGATCCTCGTTCGCGAAATCGGCCGGATCGCCGCCGAGGACGCAACCGCTGATCGCGTTGTCCAGGAATCGCGGATAGCGGGCGGCGTCGATCACCACCCACTCCGGGGCGACCGCCGCCGCCTCCTTCTTGGCGACCAGTTCCGGCAGCACGCCCGCCCGCACGACCGCGTCGAGCAGGTTCTCCACGGGCGCGGCCTCTTGCGCGACGATGCCGATCCGCCACTTGTTCCGTGTGATCAGCCGCTCCAGCACCCGGGCCGCGGTCGCGGTCTTCCCGGTGCCCGACGGGCCCTGCACGGCGACGTAGGAGTCGTCGAGAGCGCACAGCGCGGCGGTGATCGCCACGGCGTAGTCACCGTGCACCTCGGGCAACCTGGCGTCGCCGCGCAGCCGCGGCGGGCGGCGGGCGAGGATGTCGAAGACGGCCGAGCGTGGGGCGTCCGGCAGGGTCATCAGCAACTGCTGCGCCGCGAGTTCGATCGCCAGTTCGGCGTTCTCGTCCCAGTCCGGGAGGCCGGGCGCGATCGCGGAGGGCAGGTCGTCGTAGGGCTCGCAGCCCTCGGGCAGCAATTCCTCCAGCCTGACGGTGTCGTCGAATTCGGTGTCCACCGAGCAGCCGAGCACCGTCGCCGTCGCGGTTGCCCGCAGGCCCGCCCCGGTGACCATGCCGTCCGGCATCGGCTGGTCGTAGAAGGTGTAGACGGTGGTGCCCGGGGTGAGTGTGCTCGGGCCTGGGGCGCCGCTCGAACCGGTGCCGATCCGGCCGGTCAGGGTCAGGTAGCGCCGCATCGCCGGGCGGTCGGGGCGCCGATGCCACTTGGTGTCGACCGTGCCCCAGTCGGCGACCAGAACCCCGGGAGCCTCGGCCCATTCGTCCACCGGATGGCTGAGCCGGTCGGCGTGCGCCCACCACAGCGGCTGCCGCTCGCGCCGGTGGTAGCCGAGCGCCGCGGCCATCATCGCTGCGGGATGCAGCGGATCGCCCTGCGCGGCGGCGTATTCCGCGAGCGCGGCCTCCAGCGACGACGGCCGGGACGACGGCGGCGGCGCGGGCTCCCCGGGGACCGCGGCGCACCACCCATCCGGCCGCCCCGCCGCCACGGTCCGCGTGGCGATGCGCTGCTCGCCCGCGCGATCGAGCAGCCAATCGCGTAACCGCAGCACCGTGTGGCAATCGTGTTCGGCGGCGGACGAATCGGGAAGCAGTCGCCGCAGCCCACTGAGGCGGTAGGAGGACTCCCCGATGAGCAGCGCGTTACGAAGGATCGGATACAGGTCGACCAGGACGCCGTCGCACAGCAACTCGTCCACGAGTTCTTCGTTGACGCCGTGCCGTCCGGTACAGCGCAGCAGTGCCGTGCGCACCATGGCCGAGTAGTGGTAGACGTGCAGGTCGGGATAGATCCGGCGGCGCTGGGTCAGATAGTCGAGCACCTGCTCGAGCACCCGGCGTTCCGCGGCGGCGGCAGCGCGGGGTTCGCTCGATCCGCTCGGCCCGCGCAATGAGAGGTGCACCGTGTCCGGCCCGCCGACCTCAACGACGAGCGGATTGCGCCCGCCGCCCGTGATGGTGAGCGAGAGATCGCCGGGGGAGGGCGCGGGCAGCGCCCCGAGCGCGGCCGCGTCGAGCAGCGCGTACGTGGGCTCGCCCGAAACTTCGCGCCGCAGCTGGATTTCCGCCTGGCAGCGCAGCGCGGAGACGGTGCGCGGCGGCACGCCCGGCACCGCGATCTCCGTGGTGGCCAGCCGATCGAGAGTGTTCACCCCCGCTTCGCGCAGCCGGGCGCGCGCCGCGGGCGGCATACCGGCCACGAGCAGCAGATCACGCGCGGCGGACAGGGCCTCGATGCAGGTGCGGCAGCGGCCGCAAGCGAGATAACGGGGATCGCCCCACTGCACGGGCAGCAGTTCGCCGAGCTTCTCCTCCACGATGCCTTCGACCCGGCGCCTGCGCGCCCGATGCAGCGGAAGCAGCTCGCTCAGCGCCCTGGCGCTGCTCTCCTCGCCCAGGTGCAGCCGCACCAGCGGCGCGGTGAGCGCGCCCGAGCGGTCGAGAGCCTCGGCGCAGGCGGCGAGTTCCAGTGCGGCGGCCACCCGGTCCGCGGTGGTGGGCGCGATGCCGTGCACGGTGTAGCGAACCCGATGTTCGGCCCGCACCAGGAAGTCGGCGGAGCACTGGAATCGGCCGTCGAAGAAGGTCGCGCCGTGCACCACGTGTGCGCCTGAGCGCAAGGCGGCGACCGTGCCCGCGTGGGCGGCGGTCAGAGCCGCGACGTGGCGAGCCGGATCGCCCGGTTCGTCCGGCGGACGGTCGATCTCGACCACCGCGCCACCGAACCGTGCGCGGTAGTCGGCGAGAAGGCGTTGCCGCACATCCTCGGTTCCCCGCGTGGCCTCCGGGCCGGCTGCGGTGCTTCCTGGTTCGGCCGGGATGGTGCCCAGTTCGGCGTCGAGGGCGCGCAGCAGCGCGAACTCGCAGTGCGCCGCGCGGACGAGATCGACGGTGGTGCAGACGACACGATCACCGAACACGAACAAACGCGGCCCTCCTGTGTCTTCGCGGGACACCCGCTGCCGGCATGCGCCGAATTACACACGGACCGCAACACTGTAGCTAGCGCGCCTGACCTCGGCCTACCCTCCCCGGCTCAGGAACGCGGCTTACGGCGCTCCGTCCGCTTGACGCCCTCGCGCTCGCGGCGCGGGCCACGAGTGAACGAGCGTTGCTGCGGCGGGCCCTGATCCAGCTGTAGCTGAATGAGCACACCGCTGATCCGGGTGCGCCGCAACGCCTCCAGCGTTTCCTCCGGCAGCTGCGCGGGCAGCTCGACCAGGCTGTGGTCGGGACGGATGCTGATGTGCCCGAAGTCGCTGCGGCGCAGGCCGCCTTCGTTGGCGATGGCGCCGACGATCGCGCCGGGCACCACGCGATGCCGCTTGCCCACGCTGATCCGGTAGGTCGCCAGCTCGGATCCGGTAGCGCGGTGATGCGCACCGGCCTGCCGGTCCTCTTCGAAGCGCCGGGCGGGCCGCTCGCGCGGGGTCCGGTCACGCTGCGGGCGCTCCACCGGCTCCGGCTCGGGCTCCATGAAGAAGTTGTCGCCGTCGTAGGAGCCCACCGCCAGCGCCGCGGCGATGTCGGCCAGCGGGATGTTGTGCTCGCGCTCGTAGTCCTCGATCAGCTTGCGGAACAGCGGGAGATTCGCCGAGGTGAGGTTCTCGGTGATGGTGTCGCCGAACTTGGTGACCCGCTGCGCGTTGACGTCCTCCACGCTGGGCAGCTGCATCTCGGTCAGCGGGTGGCGGGTGGCCCGCTCGATCGACTTGAGCAGGTGCCGCTCGCGCGGCGCGACGAACAGCAGCGCCTCGCCGCTGCGCCCGGCCCGGCCGGTGCGGCCGATGCGGTGCACGTAGGACTCGGTGTCGTGCGGGATGTCGTAGTTGACCACGTGCGAGATACGGTCCACGTCCAGCCCGCGCGCGGCCACGTCGGTGGCGACCAGGATGTCCAGGGCGCCGGACTTGAGCTGGCCGATGGTGCGCTCGCGCTGGTTCTGCGCGATGTCGCCGTTGATCGCGGCGGCGGAAAAGCCCCTGGCGCGCAGCTTTTCGGCGAGCTCCTCGGTGGCCTGCTTGGTGCGGACGAAGATGATCATCGCCTCGAACGACTCGACCTCGAGCACCCGGGTGAGCGCATCCAGCTTGCGCTGATGCGAGACCTGCACCCAGCGCTGGGTGATGTTGGTGGCCGTCGAGGTCTTGGCCTTGACCGTGATCTCCACCGGATCGTGCAGGTACTGCTTGGAGATCTTGCGGATCGCGGCGGGCATGGTGGCGGAGAACAGCGCCACCTGCTTGTCCGACGGAGTATCGGCGAGGATGCGCTCGACGTCCTCCTGGAAGCCCATCTTGAGCATCTCGTCGGCCTCGTCGAGCACCAGGTACTGCAGCTGCGACAGGTCGAGCGTCCCCTTCTCCAGGTGATCGATCACCCGGCCCGGCGTGCCGACCACGACGTGCGCGCCGCGGCGCAGGCCCGACAGCTGCACGCCGTAGCTCTGTCCGCCGTAGATGGGCAGCACATGCAGCCCCGGGATGTGCGCGGCGTAGCGGCCGAACGCCTCGGCGACCTGGATCGCGAGCTCGCGGGTCGGGGCGAGCACCAGGGCGCGCGGGGTGCGGCCGGTGGCTTCGAGCCCCATCAGGATCGGAATCGCGAAGGCCGCGGTCTTCCCGGTGCCGGTCTGCGCGAGACCGACGACGTCGGCGCCGGAGAGCAGCGGAGGAATCGTCGCGGCCTGAATCGGCGACGGCGATTCGTAACCGACGTCGGCGATGGCCGCCAGGATGCGGTCATCGATCCCCAGATCGGCGAATGACGGGCCGTCGGTGTCCCTGTCGTTGTCGCCAGAAACGCTGTCGACCTCATTGGTGCTCATTGACCAGGAGTTTACTGCCTTGTGCTGGCCGGTCCGGTCACCGCCCCAATACGGTGAGACCTATGCAACTGGACAACTCGCCCGCGCATCAGGACGCGACGCCGGATCAACTGGACGTGGCGGTCGTCCAGTTCGCCCCCTCGACGGACCCCTCGGCGAACCTCACGGCGGTGCGCGAGCACGTGCGCACGGCCCGTGAGCGCGGTGCCCGCGTGGTCGTGGCACCGGAATACTCGATGTTTGCCGTGACCCGGCTCGACGAGCGGGTCATCGCCGTCGCCGAGCCCCTGACCGGCCCATTCGTCACCGGCCTCGGACAGATCGCGCGCGAGTTCGAGGTGTTCCTGGTCGCCGGAACGGTGGAGCAGGTCGCTCCCGGCGGCGACCGCATCCGCAACACCCTGGTCGTGCTCGGCCCCGACGGATCCCTTGTCACCCGCTATCGGAAGGTCCACCTCTACGACGCGTTCGGCCACCTCGAATCCGATGTGGTCGAGCCGGGCGCGATCGAGGCGCCGGCCACCTTCGCGGTCGGTGATGTGACATTCGGCATGCAGACATGTTTCGATCTGCGCTTCCCGGAAGGCGCCCGCCGGGTCGCCGCGGCGGGCGCGCAGGTGCTGCTGCTGCCCGCCCAATGGATCCCCGGACCGGGCAAGATCGACCAGTGGACCACGCTGGTGCGGGCGCGGGCCATCGAGAACACCGTGTACGTGGCCGCCGCCGACCAGGCCGCACCCCGGGGCGCCGGCGCGTCGATGATCGTGGACCCGGCCGGTTCGGTGCTCGCCGGACTCGGCGACGAGACGGGCGTGCTCACCGCCGGAATCGACCTGGCGTACCTGAGCAAGGTGCGCACCGCCAACCCGAGCCTCGCGTTGCGGCGATTCGCGATCACCGAGCGCGGACCGGAGTAGCGTTCGACATCGATGATGTACGCCGATCGGACCTCGGCCGGTCACGCGCTGGGTGAGCATCTCGAACACCTACGCGCGTCGAACCCGCTGGTGCTCGGTCTGCCGCGCGGCGGAGTGCCGGTAGCGGCGGCGGTGCGCGAGGTGATCGGCGGTGACCTCGACATCCTTCTGGTCCGCAAGCTGGGTGTGCCGTGGCAGCCGGAGCTGGCGCTGGGCGCCGTCGGCGAGGACGGGGTCCGGGTGCTGAATCCGGATGTGCTGGCGCACACCGGGCTGACGCCGAGGAAGGTCGACACGATCGAGGCGCGGGAGCGCGCCGAACTGGAGCGGCGCAGGCAGGTGCTGCGCGGAGCGTCGCGGCCGATCCCGCTGGCGGGGCGCACGGTGGTGATCGTCGACGACGGCATGGCGACCGGCGCCACGGTCGTGGTCGCCTGCCGGGTCGCGCACCTGCACCAGCCCGCGCGAGTCGTCGTCGCCGTGCCGGTCTCCTCCACGGAGGCGATGCGCCGGGTCGCCGACGAGGCCGATGAGGTGGTCTGCCCGTGGGTACCGCGCTCGCTCGGCGGCGTCGGCGGCGCCTACCGGGATTTTCACCAGCTCGAGGACGCCGAGGTCACCGCGCTGCTGTGCTGACGGCGGTCAGATCTCGACGATGCCCTTGCGGTGGCGCTGCGCCAGTTCCGCGTAGAAGCCCGGGTTGAGCCGCACCCACATCTGCGCCTGAGTGCCCTCGATCGGCCGTTTCACCTCGGCGGGAGATCCGGCGGCGAGCACGCCGTCGGGAATCTCGGCCCCGGGTGGCACCAGCGAGTGGGCGGCGATCATGCTGCCCGCCCCAGTGGCACTCGTAAACCGTAAACGGTACGGTCGCGCCCTTGCCGGAGCGTTGGGAACCCGCCGAGGAACGGCGGTCGATTCCACAAGGCGGTTGACCGCGTAACGGGCCGCCGAGATGGTCAATGCCCGGCGAAAGCCGTCGACGTGCGCGCGGCCGCGGTGACGAGCGGTCGCAGGTGAGCGGCGAAACCCTCCGCGGTGACGGCGACGACATCGACGTCCGTGCCGGTGCGCACCGCGTACCGGCCGTCGGCGAGGACATCGATCCAGCACAGCACGCCGAACGGGCGCAGTTCGCCCTCGCCGCGTCGCGCGGAGACCACCATCTGACCGATGCCTTCGCGCGGTTGCTTGAGCAGCTTGCGGATCCGGGACGAGGTGGAGGGCCCGGCGACCGGAACGGTGACCAGGTTGCGGCTGTCTTCACCGACCTGGGCCAGCGGCGCGGTCATGCGCGGGAGCGTGCCGGGAGTGTTGTCCGGAAGCATCGAAACGATCCGCGCGCACAGGCTCTTCGAACTGCCCGCGAACAGCCGCACGTCGCCACCGCGGTCGGGCGTCGCGCCGGGGCGCTGCGCCGCGACCACCGCGATGTTCCCGGCGGCGGCGCCGAGGATACGGATCGGGCGCGCCGGATCGCTTTCCGCCGTTGCCCCGTGCGGCGGGCCGCCGTTTCCCCGTGCGGCTGGGCCGGGCGCCGCGTCACGCTGACCGAACACCTCCACTCGCAGGTCCGGCCGGGCGAGGATGCGCAGCGCCGCTTCCAGGTCCGCGTCCAGCACTCGAGCACACCAGTGATCGAGCGCCGGAAGCTGCGCGGCGCGCTCACCGGTGTCGCGTGCCGACAGGCGTACGGCGAGCGGATAGGGGATGCGATCACCGTCGGTGCGTGACCAGGCCAGCGCGAACTGGTCCGGGGTCAGCGTCCAGTTCACTCGTACTCGGACCATTCACCGAGCACGGGCGGCGTGGTCGGATCGAGGGATCCGATGAGTTCGCCGCCGTCGTCGGAGGGCTCGAGGAAGGTGGGGAGATCGTCGAGATCGAACTCGTCGTCCTCGTCATCGATCGGCGCCGAGCGTGCGGACGCCGCGTTCGCGGCCACGCTCGAGCCCGCGCGCGGGGTGTCGACCGCGGCCACCGCACCACCCATCAGACCGCCCATCGCGCCCGCGCTCAGGCCGGTGACCGCCGCGTCGCCGCTGTCGTTGTTCTTGCGCCGCTCGTCGCGCTTGCGTTGTTCCTCGGGCGGCGCCTGGCCGCCCACGCCCGGCACGGCAGGCGTTGTCATCGGCTCGCTCGTCGCCGAGGCGGCTGCGGTGGTCGGTCCGGACGCGGCCGCTGCGGGCACGGTGTGCAGCAGGGATGCGGCCGCCGCCACCGTCGGGAGCGCCGCTGTGACGGCGGGCGCGACCTTGGGCGCGGTTGTCGCCGATGGCTCGGCCGTGACCGGGGCCGCGCCGGGCGCGGCAGCGGCGGCGGACGTGGACGGAGTCCGCGCGGCGGGCGCCGGATCGGCGGGCGCCGCGGAGACGCGCTGCTCCGCCGCGCCGTTCGGTTCCTGCGCGTGTGTTCCCAGCGGTACCGGCTGCGCTTCGGGGGAGGGCTGCACGCTCCCGACGAGCTTGCTCGCCGGTGCGGGGGTGGGCGCCGTGGCGGCCGGCCGGTCCGCTTCGTCGGGGTACGCGGGCACGTCGGTGCCGGTCTGCACGAACACACCCGTGTAGATGTCGTTCATCGCTCGCACGACGTCCTGGCGGGCGTGCTCACTCGCCTTCTGTCCCTCGACGTTGCTGGTCGCCTGGGACGGATCCAGCAGCGCCCCAGCGAGATCCGGTGCCGCGGTGGGCGGCTCGGTCACCGCGGCGCGCAGCGCTTCCGCCGCGTCGCTCGCTTGCCCGAGGCGCTGCGAGACCACCGCGAACACGTCGGCCAAGTCCTGGCCGCTCTGTTCGAACACGCGCACCACCGCGTCCGCGCTCTTCGCCGCGGAGCCGCGCCAGCCGTCGGCGATGGCCGCGCGAATCTCGGTGTGTGCCTGGAAGACCGCGTCGGCGAGGTGCGCCGCCGCGTCGCTCCAAGCTTGCCTGCCGCCCGAGAGCACGGCGGGGTCCAGCAGCTGCACCTTGGCGTGGATCTCGGCGTGGGTGAGGTTGTCGAACACCTCGACGTTCGGGGCGTAAGCGGGGTCGGTGCGCCGGTGGGTGGCCCGCTCGCCGGCGCGCGGCATCTCACGCATGCGCGGCTCCCGTCACGTCGATCCGTTCGACCGCCTGCGCGAGCGCCTCGTCGGCCTGCTGGTAGGTGGCGGCCGCGGCGCGGAAGGTCTGGGCGAGATCCCTTGCGGCGGCGGCGTATCCGGTCAATCGCGTAATCGCGCCGTCGGCTTTGCGCTCGAAACCGGCACGCAGCGCGTCGCCGGAGGCGAATCCGCCGAACCCCGGCAGCCCGGTGGCGGCGCTCAGGATGCGGATCTGCTCTTCGACCCGGTCGGCGAGCAGCTCGTACTGGCGCGCGCAGCGTTCGTGCGCGCCGTCGGCGACCAAGAGGCCGTCGATCCACAGCGAGCCGTCGTCGACCGCTCGGTTCAGCGCGGCGATGTCGACACCGGGTGCGGTGACCTCCGCGGGCGGTTCCCCGCCGAACCCGTTCTCCTGTGATGGCATCTGCGCCGTCCCCCTTCCTCGTCCGAAGAGCGGTTCACGGATGTCGCGCCAACCCCACGACGACACCCTGCATCCAATCCGCGATGTCGGCAGTGACCCGCGCGTGCACCGGCTCGTGCAACAGGTCGTGCCCTGCGTCGATGTACTCCCGTAAATCTACCGATTCGTGGCGGCTAGTCCAGACCCTGATCGCATCGATCGGCGCGCGCCGATCGTCCACGCCGTGCACGGCGAGCACCGGAAGTTCGCGTGGCAGCGGCGTTCCCGGCGCGCCCGGCGCACCGCCGCCGAGCGCGCGCTTCGGAACGCCTGACAGCACCAGGCCCGCCAGAGCGTCCGCGGGCAGTGCGGGCCGCAGTGGGTAGTCCCGTTCCAGTACCGTCGAATGCGTTGTCGCATCGGCCGGATCCGGCACCGCCGCGCCGAGCATGCCCAGCGCGGTCACCGCGCCGAGCGAATGGCCCATCAAGATCAGCGGACGATCCGCGCGAGCCAGCTCGACCAGCCGCAGCGCGTCCGCCACCAGTTCGGCCAGCGTGCCGGGCCGTTCCGGATCGCCCTCGCTCAACCCGTGCCCGGCGGTGTCCAACGCCCATACCTGCGCCCCGCTGGGTTGCGAGGCGCGCGCGAAGCGATGGTAGTGCCCGCTGTGCTGGCCGATTCCGGGCAGCAGCACCACAGTGCACAAGGGGTTCTCGGTCGGCCACCGCCGATAGTGCATCCGGCCGCGCGCGCCGTCGAAAAATGGCATTCACCGATAGTGCCAAAGATCGTGTCGCGGATGGGACCGCACGATTCGGCGTCGAGAGCGGTTAGGATCCGCGGCGACTCCCACCCACCCGAGCCCGAGGTGCCCGCGTTGAGAATCCTCCGCCGTCCAGGCGCTCTTCTTTTGTCCGCCGCGACGTCGACCCTTACCGCGATGCTCGCGCCGGGCGCGGTCGCCGCGCCGCCGGTCGCCTCCTGCGACCCCGCGGTGGTGGTCACGGCCGTTCCAGCGCCTGTTCCGGTGCTCGACTGGTCGGAGAATCTGGGTTACGACGCGCAGGGCAACCTGTGGGTCTCGCGGCTCTACCGCAACGAGGTCCAGCGCTACGACGCCGCGGGCACACTGACCGCGACCGTTCCGGTGGAATTCCCCGGCGCGGTACGGCTCGGCCCCGACGGGCTGCTGTATGTCGTCTACGGGGACGCGCCGGTCAGCGTCGTCCGGCCGGGCGGCGTGGTCCGGTTCGATCCGGCGGCGGCCGTGCCGAAGCCGGAGGTCTTCGTCTCCGGCTTCACGATGCCCAACGGCGCGGCCTTCGACCCGAGCGGCAACCTCTACGTCGCGACCGTGTCCGGCGTGGTCAAGATCCGTCCCGACGCGTCCGTCGACATCGCGTGGGGCGCGCCGCTGGTCGGACTGGCCGCCAACGGCGCGGCCGTGCACGACGGCGCGCTGTATGTCACGGCCAACGGCGGCCCGCTCGGCCGGATCGTTCGCATCCCGCTCGACGACCCCGGGGCCCGAGCCACCGTGACCGACTTGTCCTCGCGGCTGCCCGGCCTCCCGGATTTCGCCGACGACCTCCTGATCGACCCGACCGGCATCCTCTACGTCACCACCCTCACCGGTCAGTTGATTCGCGTCGATCCCGCTACTGGCGCGGCCTGCGCCGTCCTCGAAACGCAACCCCTCACCGCCGTTGCCGCCACCCCGGCCGACCCCGGACAACTGATCGCCGGCACCGAGTCCGGCGCTCTCCTCCGCATCGACCTTTCCCGCTGAGCCCTCGGGCCGACGTCGCGTGGGGCGGCCGGGCGTCCTCAGCGGATGGCCCTCCGATATCGCGGATCGAAGCGGCGCGGTCGCCGGGCCGCGCCGGATGTTCAGGCATCGGCACGGGGTGGCGGATTCGGACCGATCGCGCGCTCGGCGCGGTCGGCGACGGCGCGCAGGTGTGCGATCAATTCCGGCGGTTCGTGCACCTGGAAGTCCGCGCCCAGCTCGAGCAGCCGGTGCGACAGCCATTCCGGTGCGTCGTCCCGCATGGCATCGATCCGGCAGGTGTCGGCATCGATCGCGATGACCTCGCCCGGGTTCTCGCCCAACCGTCCCGCGACTCGGTCGGCGGGAGCGTGGATGGTGAGGCGACGACGGAAGGTCGGTGAACCCCAGTCGGTGCGGCGGCCCGCGACGTAGGCGGCGGCATCGGCGGCGGGGAGCGGGCGCGGAGTGAAGCGGGCGGCGGTGGGCTGCGGACGGTCGATCCGGTCGACGCGGTACACCCGCCAGCCGTCCCGGTCGAGGTCGTAGCCGACCAGATACCAGCGCCGCCGGGCGGGCACCAGTCCCACCGGCTCGGCATTGCGCCTCGTTTCCGCCCCCACCTCGTCGCGGTAGGCGAAACGCACCCGTTCCCGGTTGGTCACGGTGGCCGCGAGTGTGGCGAGCACGTCGGGGTCGGCGCTGGGTCCGCCGCCGGTGGGCGGGGTCAGGGCGGTGGCGAGGACCCGCACTCTGCGTCGCAACTTGGCGGGCAGCACCTGCTCCACTTTGGCCAGCGCCCGCACCGACGCCTCCTCGATCCCGGCCACCCCGGCCCCGGCGGCGGCGCGCAATCCGACCGCGATGGCGACGGCCTCGTCGTCCTCCACGAGCAGCGGAGGCATCGCCGCGCCCGCCACCAAGCGATAGCCGCCCGTCGCGCCGAGTGTCGCGGTGACCGGATAGCCGAGCTCGCGCAGCCGGTCGATGTCACGGCGCACCGTGCGATCGGTGACGCGGAGGCGTTCGGCCAATTCGCTGCCCGGCCATTCCCGTGGCGTCTGGAGCAGCGACAGCAGACGAAGCAGCCGGGCGGGCGTGTCTTTCATGACTTCGAGGATGCCGGAAATCTAGGACCGGATCAGTCCTAGATGGTGCTTAGCGTCGTCGTACCGCAGGACCGACCGGCAAGGAGCCGACCGAATGACCGACATCCGCCCGTTCCGCATCGAGATACCGCAGGCCGACGTAGACGACCTGCACGACCGGCTCGCCCGCACCCGCTGGACCGCGCAGCTGCCCGGCTCCGGCTGGGATCGCGGCGTGCCGGTCGGCTACCTGCGCGAGCTGGCCGAGTACTGGCGGACCGGATTCGACTGGCGCGCGAGGGAAGCGGCGCTCAACGAGTTCCCGCAGTTCAAGACGCGCATCGACGGGCTCGACGTGCATTTCCTGCATGTGCGCTCGCCGGAGCCGGACGCGACGCCGCTCATCCTCACCCACGGCTGGCCCAACTCGTTCGTCGAATTCACCGAGACCATCGGGCCCCTGGCCGACCCACGGGCGCACGGACTCGATCCGGCGCAGGCCTTCGATGTCGTGGTGCCCTCGGTCCCGGGTTTCGGCTTCTCCGACGGGCCGCGCGAACCCGGCATGACACCGGCGACGGTGGCCGGGATGTGGCTGACACTGATGGATCGGCTCGGCTACCGGCGCTTCGGCGCACAGGGCGGCGACCTCGGCGCCTACGTGACGCCGGAACTCGCCATCGCCGCACCGGACCGGGTGATCGGCGTGCACCTCGACGGTGGGATCGGGATGCCGACCGAGGCGGACGTGCCCACCATGACGGCCGAGGAACGCGCCGAGTGGGACCGGATGCAGCAGTGGATGACCGGCGGCGTGAACCATCACGTCCTGCTGCGCGCCGCCCCGCAGACCTTCGCCCACGCGTGGACCGATTCGCCGGTGGGTCTGCTCGCCTGGCTGATGCAGAAGTTCACCGAGTTCGCCCCGCTCGCCGACCGGGTGGAGGACGTGATCAGTCGCGACCATCTGCTGACCAACATCAGCCTGTACTGGTTCACCGACACCGCGGGCTCGTCGTCCTGGCCGATGTACAACGGCCTCGGCGACGGCGGATTCGTCTGGCCGAAAGGCCAGAAACCGGTGCCGACCGGCACGTACGGCGGCGGTTCCGCGCTGATGCGGCGGCTCGCCGAACGCGATAACACCATCGTGCACTGGCCGGAGGGCAACACCGGCAACCACTTCATCGCGATGGAACGCCCGCGCGCGCACGTCGCCGACATTCGCGCGTTCTTCGCCGCGCTCGGGTAGGCGCGGCCCTTACGGGGTGGGCTCACCGCCGGACCCGCTCGGGACAGGGGCGGGCTGGACGGGAGCGGGGGCCGCGGGCGCGGGGAAGTCCGGGACGGTGAACAGGCCGACGGTGGGGGTCATGACGCAGTGAGCGAACGGGTAGTCGATGATGCCCCACATCGAGGCGAGTACGGTGCCCGGTCCGCTCTCGACCGTCTTGGACAGCGTCGGCAGGTGGTACTCGGTCACGTCGTCGAGCGGATCGAGGCCGCTGGCGCCGGTGTTCACGTTCACCCATGCGACGACGAGCCCGGAAGCCAGGGGAGCGCCGGAGTGCGACGGTGTCGCGCTGAACCGCAGTTCGCCGGGCGCGACGTTCAGGTCCCGGCCGTTGCCCGTCCCCTCGGTGGTCGCGGCCGCGATGATCGTGGTGATCGGCCCGTTGCTGCCGCAGCCGAAGGTGGGCGCGGCATAGGAGAACGGCGTGAACACGCTGGAGACGTCACGCAGGTGCGCGGCGTCGATCAATCCGGCGTAGCGCGTGAGCGCGGCGATGCCCTCCTGTGCGGACGGGTCGGTGCCCGCGATCTCGTTCAGATGTGCCAGGCCGGAGTCCACCGGCGCCTGGTTCTGCTCGGCGGTGGCCGGCGCGGAGAATGTCAGCACCGCGCCGATGCCGAGGGATGCCGCGGCCGCCGCGGCGCGTGCGATGGTCCTGCCGTTCACTCGTTCTCCTCGATACCGAACCCTGTGGGACCCCGACCCACGTGCAGCAACGTACCAGCTCGCCGCTATCGCCGTCCCGGGGAGCGGCGGGGAATCCGGCCTGGTGACCGGCCCGGGCGGCCCGCTCCTGTGATCCAGTCGACAACGGAGGATTACCGAGGGGTAGGTTTGACTCGGACGTACGAGACACGCAGGGAGATGCGTATGAAACTATCCTTGTCCCCCGACGACGTCGCCTTCCGCGACGAACTGCGCAAGTTCTATCGGACCGAGATCCCGGCCGACATCCGCGAGCGCGTCCGGGACGGCCGTGAGCTGTCCCGCGACGACATCGTCACCGCGCACAAGATCCTCAACGACCACGGCCTCGCGGTGCCGAACTGGCCCGTGGCCTGGGGCGGCAAGGACTGGACGCCGATGCAGCGCCACATCTGGCAGGACGAGATGCAGCTTGCCTCGGTGCCGGAGCCGCTGACGTTCAACGCGCAGATGGTCGGTCCGGTGATCGCCCACTTCGGCTCGCAGGAGCTGAAGGAGCGTTTCCTGCCGCCCACCGCGGCGCTGGACATCTGGTGGTGCCAGGGCTTCTCCGAGCCGGACGCGGGCTCCGACCTGGCTTCGCTGCGCACCACCGCGGTCCGCGACGGTGATTCCTACATCGTCAACGGCCAGAAGATCTGGACCACGCTGGCCCAGTACGCGGACTGGATCTTCTGCCTGGTGCGTACCGACCCCAGCGCGGCGAAGAAGCAGGCGGGCATTTCCTTCCTGCTGTTCGACGTGAAGTCGCCCGGTGTCACCATCCGCCCGATCAAGCTGATCGACGGCGGGCACGAAGTGAACGAGGTGTTCTTCGAGAACGTCCGGGTACCCGCCGATCAGCTCGTCGGCGAGGAGAACAAGGGCTGGACCTACGCCAAGTTCCTGCTCGGCAACGAGCGCACCGGCATCACCGGTGTCGGCCGCACCAAGGTCAAGATCGGCGTGGCCAAGCAGTACGCCGCGAAGACCAAGTCGGGCAACGGCACGCTGCTGGAGGACCCGGTGTTCGCGGCGCGGGTCGCCGAATTGGAGAACGAGCTGCTCGCGCTGGAACTCACCCAGCTTCGGGTGGTCTCCAACTCCTCGGACGGCAAGCCGAATCCGGCCTCGTCGGTGCTGAAGCTGCGCGGTTCGGAACTCCAGCAGGCCGCCACCGAGCTGCTGCTCGACATCGCGGGCCCGGACGCCATCCCGGTGGGCGCGGACGACATCGCCTCGCCCGGGTGGGCGCAGCGCAGCGGCCCCGCCTACCTGAACTACCGCAAGACAACCATCTACGGAGGCTCCAGCGAGGTGCAGCGCACCATCATCGCCTCCACGATCCTCGGATTGTGAGGCGACACCATGGATTTCGATCTGACCGATGAACAGGTCATGCTCCGCGACACGGTCCGTGACCTGCTCGCCCGCAACTACGACGCGGAGTCACGGCTGAAGGTCGTCGACTCCGAACTCGGCTGGAGTCGCGACGTGTGGCGTCAGTTCGCCGAACTGGGCGTGCTCGGCCTGAGTTTCGCCGAGGAGGACGGCGGCGTCGGCGCCGGTCCCGTGGAGACGATGGTGGTGCTCGAGGAGGTGGGCCGCAGGCTCGCCCCCGAACCGATCCTGGACGCGGTGCTGGTGCCCGGCGGGCTGGTCGCCGCGGTGGGCAGCGCCGAACAGCGTCAGCGGATCCTGCCCGAGGTCGCGTCGGGCACGAAGCTGCTGGCCTTCGCCCACACCGAGCCCGGTGTGCGCTGGTCGTCGAGCGAACTGGCGACCACCGCCGCGGCGCAGGGTGATTCGTACACGCTGACCGGTGTGAAGAACCCCGTTCCGCACGGCGACAGCGCCGACGAACTGGTGGTCAGCGCCGCGCTGCCCGAGGGCGGTGTGGGGCTGTTCCTGGTCGCGCCCGACGCGACCGGTGTGGTCCGCAAGTCCTACCGCACGGTCGACGGCCAGCGCGGCGCGCAGCTGGAGCTGACCGACGCGCCCGCCGAGCGGCTCGGCGGGGCGGACACGGCCGAGGCGATCGCGTTCGTGCTGACGCACGCGCAGGCGAGCCTGTGCGCGGAGTCGGTCGGCGCGATGGAAGAGGCGTTGCGGCTGACCGCCGAGTACCTCAAGCAGCGCAAGCAGTTCGGCGTCACGCTGTCGAAGTTCCAGACGCTCACGCAGCGGGCGGCCGACATGTACGTCTCGCTGGAGCTGGCGCGCAGCATGAGCCTGTACGCCACGGCGTCGCTGGCCGACGGGGCCGATGATCCGGTGATCGCGTCGCGCGCGCGGCTGCAGGTCGGGCGCGCGGCCCGGCACATCGGGCAGGAGGCGATCCAGATGCACGGTGGCATCGGCGTCACCGCGGAGTACCCGGTGAGCCACTACGTGGCCCGGCTGACCGCGATCGAGCGCACGCTCGGCAGCGGACTGGAGCATCTGCGCGTGCTCAGCTCCCGAGTCGGCGACTACGAGCAGCCGGAACTGTAAGGAGTGCCGCGGTGGTGCGTGCTTGCGCACCACCGCGTCTCACTCGTCGTCGCCCGGCGTGGTCCGCAGTTGCGTGGGCGCCTCGCCGGTCGATTCGTTCGTGGGCGTCCGCGCGGCGCTCGTCCTAGGTTCCTCGGCCGGTGCTGCCGCCTGCGAGGTGTCCTCGTGCGGGTTGCGTGCGGACGGTTCGGCGGTGGTGCTGCTGACGAAGCCCGCGAAGGGGGTCGGGTGCTTCTGATCGGCAGGAGCGATCCGCCAGGTGGGGGATGGCGGGATGACGACCCTCGGCGTCGTCGAGCCGCCGGTAGTGCTTTCGTGGACCACCGGCTCGGCGTACTCGCCCGCTTTCAGCGGCGGGGGCGGCACGTAGGTGTCCTGTCTACCGACGCCACAGGCGCCGATCAGGACGAGTCCGATGGAAACCGCTCCCGCGGCGATCGCCGGACCGGCGATCTTGGCCCTGCTGCTTTCCAACGGTGACACTCCTCGTGTGTATCGAGTGGACTCACCTTAATCGAGGCCCGTCGGCCAGGCGAGGCGAGAGGTCGCTGGGGATACGCCGGGCGGCGCATATAAAACGGTACTAATTCAGATATCGAATTGGTCTCTTCGGCGTGTCGTGGGCACGTGTCGCTATCTTCCGGCGTCCCGGAGTCGTAGCGTGTGTGAGCAAAGTTACGCGTGAGACGCCGGTTTCAGGATGAGAGACACGTTGTGTGAGAACGTGATAGTGGTTCTCTTACCGGCGTCATCGAGGAGTTGATGATGGGAGCTTACTCGACAGCGTCGCGGCGTGGTTCATCCCGCGCCGCCGAGGATGTGGTGTCGGCAACGGCACAGCATCCCGCGTCGAACCAGCAGGGGCGCACGCTGTCCACGATTGTGTCGCGGACGCTCGCCTGGTTGATCTTCATCGGCGGTCTCGTCGGGGCGGTGCTCGGCATCGCCGGACTGCACGTCGAAATCACGGTCGCCGGACTCATTCTCGCGTGCACCGCGGGACTGGTTCTGCTCAAACTCCGCGAGGGTGGCGGCGAAGCCGACTGAGGCGAACCGGCCGGTCGCCCGGTCACCGGTCTCGGACCGGCCGCGAGAAAGCAAGGCGCGCAACACTTCAGGCGCCTACCGTGATTCCATGAGGATCGAGATCACCACCGACGCCGCCGAGTTCCGCTCGGTCGCGGGGTCGTTCCTGCTCCGCGATCCGTTGCGGCACACGGTGCTCACCACGACCGTCGCCAACCACGTCATGGGCATCGACGCCCCGGCCGAGGTATCGCGATTTCTCTCCGTCCATGGCGAGGATGCCTCGGTGGTCGGTGCCGCCATGCGCGTAGCCGGTCGCGACGTGTATCTCGGCGCGCTACCGCCCGAGGGCATTCCCGCGGTGGCTCGCGCCCTGTCCGACCTCGTCCCCGAGAGCGCGGGTGTGGAGGGCGTCGTCGCCGACGCCATGGCTTTCGCTCAGCACTGGGGCGCCCTGCTGGGGAAAGGCTTCCACCAGTCCTACGTCACCAGGCTGCACCGGCTCGGCGCGCTGCGGATCCCGGACGTGGCCGGAGCGCCGCGCCGCGCCGGGGAATCCGATGTCGCGCTGTGCGGGGACTGGCTGACGGCCATGCACGAGGAGTCCGCAATGGCGTCCGGGCTGGACGAGGCCGCGATCCGGCGTCGTGTGAACTCGGGCCGGTGGTGGCTGTGGGAACGCGACGGGAAACCGGTGAGTCTTGCCGCGCACCACGTTCCGATCCAAGGCTGGGCTCGGATCGGACCGGTCTACACCCCGCCGGACGCGCGCGGGCACGGTTACGCCAGTGCGCTGACCGCACACGTCGCCGAGCTGCTGCGCGCCGAGAGCCTGGACGTCTGCCTGTTCGCCGACGTCGCCAACGCCACGGCCAACCGGATCTACCGGACGATCGGCTTCCACCCGACCCACGAGTTCGCGCACTACGTCTTCGAGTAACCCGCCAGGACGGTGCGCAGGGCCGCGGTAAACCAGGCGAATACCGGCGCGAGACTCGGCGGCGCGGGCCGGCCGTTGATCACCGCGAGCAGCCGCCAGTACCGCTCCACGCGTGGGTCGTCGGCCACGTCCAGGCGCGCCGGCATCCACTCGCGCAGCGCGCGATCGTCGGGCCTGCCGAAGGTGGCCGCGTAGCGCGCGGCGAGATCGGCGACCACTTCGGCCGCCGCGGGCGACTCCGGCGCGACACCTGCCTGAAGGGCTGATCCGACCCGCGCGCGCGGCCTCGGTGAGATCGTGGTGCGGACCGGTCGCGTCGCCGTCGGCGCGTTCGCGCGCCTGATACTCGGCCATCCGCCGGATCGCCGCGCGAAAGTCGGTGTCGGAAATCAGTTCCCCCTGGGGGAACTCAATTCAGCGGCGCGGATTCCCACCAATCCATGAACTCGGCGTCGGTGGCGATGAATCCGGCGCTGTACATCAGCATGGCTGCCCGGCCAGGGTCCGAGGGGAACGCGGTGACCATGGGCGGGCGCAGGTCGCGGCTGCCGCGCAGGGTGTAGTTCGGATAGCTGCGGCCATTGTCGGTGGTGGCGGTCGCGTGGTCGTTGGCCGGCAACGCGGCGAGCACCGCCTGCGCGTCGGCGGGCGAGTCGTAGAGGTAGAAGTCGAAGGACGCCTTGTTCGGGCCGCCGAAGCAGCTCCACATCACCAGCCAGGCACCGAAGTCGGGGTCTTCCGGGTCGCCGGGCGCCGGGGAATCCGGTGTGTGGGCGAAACAGCCCGCCTTGTTGTATCCGGTTCCGGAGTGCACAAGGCGCTGGGCGGAGGTCTCCGGCAGCATATGCGGGAACGCCGCGCTCAACTCGGCCGCGCGGGCGCCGATCGTGGCACGGTCCGTGGTGGCCGCGACGGTCGTGGCCGGACGGGCGGTGACCGAGGGCGCGGGGGACGCGGTGTTCCGCGGGCGGGCGGTCGTCGTCGGTGCGGCGGTACCGGAGGAATCAGAGTGACTGAGGGCCATCGCGACGGCGCTGCCGAACAGGGCGACCACCAACAGCAGGCCGATCCAGCCGCCCACCGAAGGGTGCCAACGGGAACGTCGTGCCGGGCCGAGGTAGGCGCGCGCCGGTCGCTGCGGGACGGCTGCGTCGGCCCGGGGCGGAGACGAATTCGGCGGGGGCGGTGGTGGCCACGGTGCCGCGGGCGCGGTCAGCGCCTGCCACGCGGCGGCGGCGAACTCCGTGCACGAGTCGAAGCGATCGGCCGCGTGCTTGGCCATCGCCTTGGCCAGCACGCCGTCCAGTGCCAACGGCAAGCCGGGCCGCAGCCTGCTGACCTGCGGTGGCGGTGCGCTGAGATGTCCATGGATCACCGCGACCGGGTTGGTGGCGTCGAACGGCACCGTGCCGGTCAGCAGGCGGAACAGCGTGCAGGCCAGCGAATACTGGTCGGCGCGGTGATCCAGCGGCGCACCGGACAGCTGCTCCGGGGCGGCGTAGGCGAGAGTGGCGGTGAAGGTTCCGGTCTGGGTGAGCCGTCCGGTGTCGTCCCGGAATCGGGCGATGCCGAAGTCGGAGAGGAAGACGCGCTCCTGCCCGCCTTCCACCCGCTCCAGCAGGATGTTCGCCGGTTTCACGTCGCGGTGCAGCACGCCGCGGCTGTGCGCGAAGTCCAGCGCCGTAGCCGTCTCGGCGATGATCTGCACCGCCCGCTGCGGCGGCAGCGTCCACGCGTCCAGCGCGGCGGCGTCGGTGCCGTCGATATAGCGCATGCTGATCCACAGCCGATCGCCCTCGACGCCCCGGTCGAACACCGTGACGATGTTCGGGTGGTCGAGCCGCGCGACGAGGTCCGCCTCCCGCTCGAAGCGGGCGCGGATCTCTTTGTCGCCGAACAGCTCCGGGTTCAACAGCTTCATCGCCGTCAACCGGGGCAGCCGCGGATGCCGGGCGAGGTACACCGATCCCATCCCGCCGCGGCCGAGCAGGCGTTCGATGGTGTACCCCGCGAAGACCTCGCCGGTGCGCAGCATCGGTCAGTTCAGCGGCGCCGAGCGCCACCAGCGCAGCGCTTCGTCGATGGTGGTGTGGGCGAAGCCGTCGGTGTACATCAGGTACTGGGTCCGATCCGGGTCGCCGGTGAACGCGGTGACCATCTTGGCGCCCTCGTCGACATACTTGTAATTGGTGTAGGTCTTCCCGCCGTTGGTGTCGCTGGACTTGGTGGCCGACGCGGGCAGCGTCTTCAGCACCGCCTGGACGTCGGCCGGGGTCTTGTAGACGTAGATGCGGTAGTACGGATCATCGTTGTTGCCGCCCTTGAAGCAGCGCCACTGCGCGGCCCAGTCGCCGAAGTCAGGGTCGCCCTTGGACGGCGAGGGCGGCGAGCTGGGCGAGGCCAGCCAGCACTCCGCACCGTTGTACCCGACGTCCTCGGTCTGGGAGGCGGGCACCATCCGCGGGAATTCCGCGCTGATCGACTCCGGCGTCGCGTCGACGAGGTTCGGCTTCACCGCCGACGTGGTCGTGGTGCCGGCGTTGTTCGAGCCCGAATCGGAGACGGCGCCGATGATGCCGAGTACCACCAGGATCAACACGACCACGCCCACCGCGAGACCGACGATCAGCCCGGTGTTCTTCTTCGGCGGCGGCGGGGCCGACGGGTGGAGGTGCGCGCCGTGCGGGGGCGCCGGTGGGGCGGCGAAGCCGGAGAACCCGGATTGCTGCTGGCTGTAGGGGTTGATGGCGGTCGGTTGCGGCGCGGGACCGGTCTGCGGCCGCGAGTTCACCACCGGCGCGGGCGGCGGAGTCGCCGGTACGGCCGAAGCGGCGAGCGCATTCGGTCCGCTGGTGTGTGGAGTGTGCGCCTGCTGACCAAGGCCGCTGGCGTAGTGGCCCTGCGCCACCGGGTACGGCGAGCCGGTCGTCGGGATCTGCGGCCCGGTCGTCGGGCGCGGCCCCGCGGTCGGGTGCGGCGGACCGGTGACCGGACGTGGACCGCCCACCACCGGCATCGACGGCGCGCTCGAACCGGTCAGCGCCTGTTTGGCGGCCGCTGCGAATTCCGCGCAGCTGCCGTACCGGTCGTCGGGCCGCTTGGCCATCGCCCTGGCCAGGACGCCGTCCAGCGCGAAAGGCAACCCCGCCCGGACGCCGCTCAGCGCGGGCGGCGCTCCCTGCAGATGTCCCTGGATCACCGCGGCGGGGTTCGTCGCGGAGAACGGGCCGGTGCCGGTGAACAGCCAGAACAGCGAGCAGGCCAGCGAGTACTGGTCGGAGCGGTGGTCGAGCGAGGCGCCGGTGAGCTGCTCGGGAGAGGCGTAGGCGAGCGTCGCGGTGAAGGTACCGGTCTGGGTGAGATGACCGGTGTCGTCACGCAGCCGCGCGATGCCGAAGTCGGTGAGATACACCCGCTCGCCGCGACCTGCGGTGGAGCGGGCCAGCAGGATGTTGGCGGGCTTCACGTCACGGTGCAGCACCCCGTTGCCGTGCGCGTAGTCCAGCGCGTCGGCGGTCTCCTTGATGATCTGCACCGCGCGTTCGGGCGGCAGCGACTTCGGTTCCACCGAGGCGGCGTCGATACCGTCGACGTACTGCATCGAAATCCACAGCTGCTCGTCGTCGAGCCCGCGGTCGTAGACCGTGACGATGTTCGGGTGATCGAGCTGGGCGACCAGGTCCGCCTCCCGTTCGAACCGCGCCCGCACCTCCTTGTCGAAGAACATCTCCCGATTCAGCAGCTTCAGCGCGGTCATCCGCGGCAGCCGCGGATGTTTCGCCAGATAGACCGAGCCCATGCCACCACGGCCGAGTTGCCGCTCGATGACATAGCCGGCGAAAACGTCACCGCTGGCCAGCATGACTGCTCCACTTCCCGCCGCCCGCCGGGACCCACCGGCGAACAGGCGTACAGCATAAGAATGCGTGGCCGGAATAAGCCCGACCACGGAAAACATCGAAACCATAGCAGTAGTCGCGCGCCGCCTATCGCTCGTCGAGCATGGCGACGTGCGGGCGATCGACGTGCGCCGGACCGCCCGGCGGTGGCCGGGGGTCCGGAGGTTGCTGGTGCTGTCGCACCGCGGATCCCGGGCGCATGGGCAAGTTCGGCAACTCGATCAGGCCGGGGTGAACGGGACGGCGCGGCGGCAGGAAACTCGGCAGCGGCCGAGAGCTTTCCGGCTGCCTCGAGCGTTGCTGCGGCGGGGGCGCGGCTGTGCGGTACGTCGGCTCGGCCGCGCGCCCATCGGCGTGGATGGCGTGCGGCGGCGCCGTCCAGTGGCCGGCGGGGTGCACGCCGAGCGCATGTTTCGCCGCGGCGGCGAACTCGGCGCAACTGGCGAATCGGTCCGCGGGCCGCTTGGCCATCGCGCGAGCCAGCACCGGATCCAGCGCGGGCGGCAATGCGGGGCGCACCCGGCTCGGTGCCGGGATGGGTGCGTACAGATGGTTGTTCACCACGGCCGCGGGGTTGGCACCGGGATACGGGGGCGCGCCGGTGAGCATCCAGAACAGCGTGCACGCCAGCGAGTACTGATCGGCACGATCGTCCAGCGGCTGTCCGATCAGCTGTTCCGGAGCGCCGAAGGCGAGTGTCGCGGTGATCGTGCCCGAGGAGCCGATCGTGGACTCCGCGCCACGGATGCCCGCGATCCCGAAATCGGTGAGCAGCACCCGCTCCGGCTGTCCGATCGGCGCTTTCGCCAGCAGGATGTTGGCCGGTTTCACATCACGGTGCAGTACCTGGTTGGCATGCGCGAAATCCAGCGCCGCGGCGGTATCGGCGACGATCTGCACCGCGCGGCCGGGCGCGAGTACGTCGACATCCGCGCAGGAGGCGTCCGCGCCGGGCACGTACTGCATGGAGATCCACAGCTGCCGATGCTCGGCGCCGCGATCGAACACCGTGACGATGTTCGGGTGGTCCAGGCCCGCGACCAGATCGGCCTCGCGCTCGAAGCGGCGGCGGATGCCGGTGTCGGCGTAGAGCTCCCGCTCGAGCAGCTTCAGAGCCGTCAGCCGGGGCAGCCTAGGGTGCTGGGCCAGGTACACGGTGCCCATACCGCCCCGGCCGAGGACGCGTTTGATGACGTAGCCCGCGAAGACATCGCCGGTCTGCAACACCGCTACACCCCCTTCTCGAGTCGAGCGCGCGAACACTACCCATGTATCTCGACGAGCCATGGGGACGCAACAGTCGCGGCGCAACTTCGATTGTCGTCGGTAGCTGCCAGTATGGTGGCCCGCATGCGCATTGGAGCACACGTCCGGCTCGACAGCGACCCGATCGGCTTCGGGGAGAAACTCGGCGCCGACGTCATCCAGATGTTCGTGGTCGATCCGCAGAGCTGGGACAAACCCACCCCGCATCCGCGGACCGAGGAGATTCTCGCCAGCCCGATCGAGGTGGTGGTGCACTCCTCCTATCAGATCAACGTCGCGAGCCTGAACAACCGATTGCGCATGCCGTCCCGCAACGCGGTGGCGCAGCAGGCGAAGGCGGCCGCCGAACTCGGCGCGTTCGGCCTCGTGGTGCACGGCGGGCACGTGCGCTCCGACGCCGAGCTGGAGACCGGGATCGACAACTGGCGCAAATTGTTCGAGCGCCAGCAGGACAAGGGCGGATTCGCGGTGCCGATCCTGATCGAGAACACCGCGGGCGGCAATCACGCCATGGCCAGGCATTTCGATTCCATCGCCCGGTTGTGGGACGCGGTCGGCGAGTACGGCGCGGGCTTCTGCTTGGACACCTGCCACGCCTGGGCGGGTGGTGAGGAACTGATCGGCGTCGTCGACCGGATCAAGGCGATCACCGGGCGGATCGACCTGGTGCACCTGAACTCCTCGCGCGATGAGTTCAACTCCGGCGCCGACCGCCACGCCAACTTCGCCGACGGCACCATCGATCCGCAATTGCTCGCCGAAGTGTGCCGGACGGCAGACGCGCCGGTGGTCCTGGAAACCCCGGGAGACGGCCTCGCGGAGGATCTGGCGTACTTGCGCGAGCACTGTGTTTGATTGGCAGCGCCTGCGGCGCTGCGAACGGCGCTCGGAAGACTCGCACCCGTCGGGGGCGGGTCTGCTCGGTGGTCGCGGATTCGCTTGCTCGGTCGCGCGCTGAGCCGCATACGGTGTGCGCCGTGTTCAGGGGACGGCGGCTCCGTTTCGCATGCCCTGTTTGCGATCAGCACGACGAAAACCCTGGTCAGCGGGGTGGTCTCGGTGATGTGCTCGAGGGAGCAGTAACCGATCTCGACAGCGAAGGTGATCTCATGACGGTCGCACCCGCCACCCCATCCACCGCCGTGGTGACCAAGCTCGGCGCCCGCATCGGCGCGCGCCTCGACAACGTCCGGCTCGGCGGCGATCTGGATCCGGTCACCGTCGAGCTGATCCGTCAGGCACTGCTGGAGCACAAGGTGATCTTCTTCCGCGGGCAGGATCACCTCACCGAGCACGCGCAGTACGAGTTCGCCGAGCTGCTCGGCTCGCCGACCACGCCGCATCCGACGGTCACCTCGCACGGTGTGAAGAGTCTGGCGATCGATTCCGAGCACGGCCGCGCCAACAGCTGGCACACCGACGTCAGCTTCGTCGACCGCATCCCGAAGGCGTCCATCTTGCGCGCGGTGCGGCTGCCCTCCTACGGCGGCGCCACCACCTGGGCCTCCACCGTCGCGGCCTACGAGTCGCTGCCGGAGCCGCTCGAGCGGCTCGCCGAATCCCTGCGCGCCGTGCACACCAACATCTACGACTACGCCCGCGTCGAGGAGACGCCGCGTCCCGACACGGCCGCCTACCGGGCGGAGTTCGAGTCCACCTACTACGAGACCGAGCACCCGGTGGTGCGCGTGCACCCGGAGACCGGGGAGCGGGCGCTGTTGCTCGGTCACTTCGTCAAGCATTTCGTCGGGCTGTCCAGCACGGAGTCGCACGCGCTGTTCCGGCTGTTCCAGGACCGGGTGACCCGGCTGGAGAACACCGTCCGCTGGAACTGGGCGCCGGGCGACGTCGCCATCTGGGACAACCGCGCCACACAGCACTACGCCATCGACGACTACGACGATCAGCCGCGCAAGCTGACCCGCATCACGCTCGCCGGCGACGTCCCGGTCGGCGTCGACGGCTCGACGAGCACCAGCATCGCGGGCAACGCCGAGCACTACTCGATCATCGAAGACACGCAGCCGCTCGCGTCCTGAGCGAGGACTCCGCATGGTTGCCGGGACTGCCGGCTGTCGAGGGGCCATGCGGTGTCTTCGGGTTCCAGTACGGGCAGTTTCCGCTGTCGCCGGAGTTCTCCGGGCCGTGAACACGCGGCGCCGCAAAACCAACACGGCACCTCATGGTCCAGACTGGTTGCCATGAGTATTCGGCCGCTGGACGGGGTACGCGTCCTGGAACTCGGCAATTACATAGCCGCGCCGACCGCCGGGCGCATCCTCGGTGACTTCGGCGCCGAGGTGATCAAGGTGGAACGCCCGAAAGCGGGCGACGAGCTGCGCAACTGGCGGCTCTACGGCGGCGACACCTCGATGCTCTACCGGACGATCAACCGCAACAAGAAGTCGATCACGCTGGACCTGCGCACCGAGGCGGGGCGCGGGATCGTGCTCGACCTGGTCCGCCGTTGCGACGTGCTGCTGGAGAACTTCCGGCCCGGCATGCTGGAGAAGTGGGGCCTGGGCCCCGAGGTGCTGAACGAGGCGAACCCGGACCTGGTGATCACCAGGATCTCCGCCTACGGGCAGACCGGGCCGCTGTCGGAGCGTCCCGGGTTCGCGGCGGTGGCCGAGGCGGTCGGCGGGCTGCGTGAACTGGTGGGCGATCCGGACCGTCCCCCCGTGCGCACCGGCGTCTCGATCGGCGACTCGATCGCGGGCATCTACGCCGCGTTCGGCACCGTGATGGCGCTGTTCCAGCGCGAGCGCCGCGCCGAGCCGGACGCGCCGGTCCCGCTGCGGGAGCGGGTGATCGACGTGGCGCTCAACGAGGCGATCCTGTCGGTGATGGAGTCGCTGGTGCCGGACTATCTCGCCTACGGCATCCAGCGTGAACGCGTCGGCGGCCGGATGGAGGGCATCGCGCCGAGCAACGCCTACCCGTGCGCGGACGGCACCAGCATCATCATCGGCGGCAACGGCGACGCCATCTTCCAGCGCTACATGGCGGTCATCGAGCGGCCCGATCTGGCCGCGGACCCGGAACTCCAGGACAACGCGGGCCGTTGGCGCCACCGCGAGCGGCTGGACGCGGCGATCGGCGAGTGGACGGTCCGGCACACCCGCGCCGAGGCGCTGAAATTGCTCGACGCCGCCGCGATTCCGTGCGGACCGATCTACACCGCGGCCGACATCGTGGCCGATGAGCAGTATCGGGCCCGCAATATGATCCAGCCGTTCGCCGTGGATGTCGGCGCGCCGGAGCCGAAGGTCGTCGGCTTTCCCGGCATCGTCCCGGTGATCGGCGATCAGTCCCTGCCCATCCGGACCGTCGGCCCCGACCTGGGTGAGCACACCCGGGAGGTGCTGTCCGGTCTGCTCGGCCTGAGCGAGGCCGAGATCGACGCGTTGGAGGCGCGATGAGCACGCAGCCGCACGACCGGAGGCGTCCGAAGGGACGCGGCGCGCGGGAGCTGCTCTCGCCGGGTACCAGCAGGCCCGCCGTCCAGCCGAATCCGACCGGGGCGGGCGAGAAGCCCTGGGGCGGGGTGATGTGCGGTCACCACCGGGCTCGGGAGCAGCGATGACCGCGCCGGTGCTGCGCGATGTCACATTGCGCGACGGGCTGCAATTGACCGGCAAACTGCTGCCCGTGCAGCGCAAGGTGGACATCGTGCGCCGCCTGCTCGCGCTCGGGGTGCCCGCGCTGGAGATCGGCTCGATGGCGCGCCCGGACCTGGTCGCGCCGATGGCGAACACCATGGAACTGGTCGCCGCGTTGACGCCGGAGGAACTGCGCCGCTGCTGGGTGTGGGTGGCGACCCCGCGCCATGTCGAGAAGGCCGCCGCGGCGGGCGTGCGCAATTTCCAGTACTGCTTCTCGGCCTCCGACGCGCACAACCGGGCGAACATCGGGCGCGACACCGCCGACAGCGTCGCCGCCATGCCGGACGCGGTGCGGCTGGCCCGCGAGGCGGGCGGGTCGATCCAGCTCTGCTTGGCGACGGCTTTCACCTGCCCGTTCGACGGCCCGGTCGACCCGGAGCGGGTGCTGGCCATCGCCCGGGACCCGCGCACCGAGGGCGCGGACGACATCGTCCTGGCCGACACGCTCGGTCAAGCCCATCCCGGCGAGGTCGCCGCGCTGGTCGCCGCGGTCCGGGAGCGCACGCCACCGCGCCGCGTGGTCTTCCACGGTCACGACACCTGGGGAATGGGTGTGGCCAACACCCTCGCCGCGGTCGCGGCCGGCGCGGACATGGTCGACGGCGCGCTCGGCGGACTCGGCGGCTGCCCCTTCGCTCCCGGCGCGAGCGGCAACACGGCCTCCGAGGACATCCTCTTCGCCACCAGACCGGACTGGTTCACCCCCGCCACGCTGGCCGCGTTGGTGAACATGTCGGAGGAGCTACTGGCCGAACTCGGCGAACCCAATCGCTCGCGCGCCCTCGAAGGCGCCCGCTCGAAAGCCGCGGCCTTCGAGTGGGTGGTCGGCGGAAAATCGGAGTAGTCCCGACCGGCCACCTCGGGCACAGTCGGCCATTGCGCACCCAGCGCGGCCAACCCTCCCGTCCCGTCCGGCTCGCATCCGGGCGACACGGAACACCCGGCCCCGCAGGCACTGGAAAAACGAACACAGGGTCTTCCCTGATGGCGTGGGGCCGCGAAGCCGGTAAGACTGGACGGCATGACTTCCCAAGCCTTGGGCGCCGACATCGCCGACCTGGCGGCATCGAACGATGTCGCGGCCCACGCTATCGAACTGACCAAGGTCTACGGATCGGGTGACACCCAGGTCAGGGCATTGGACGGAGTGTCGGCCGAGTTCGCGAAGGGAGAGTTCACCGCGATCATGGGCCCATCCGGATCGGGCAAGTCGACCCTCATGCACTGCCTGGCGGGGCTGGACAGCGCCAGTTCGGGCACCGTCCGCATCGGCGACACCGACCTGACCAGTCTGTCCGACAAGCAGATGACGCGCCTGCGCCGGGACCGGATCGGCTTCGTCTTCCAGGCGTTCAACCTGGTGCCGACGCTGACGGCGCTGGAGAACATCACATTGCCGCTGGACATCGCGGGGCGCAAGCCCGACCAGGAGTGGCTGGACACCGTGCTGAAGCGGCTCGGGCTGAGCGATCGGCTCACCCATCGTCCCAGTGAGCTGTCCGGCGGACAGCAGCAGCGGGTGGCCTGCGCCCGTGCGCTCGCGGGCAAGCCGGAGATCATCTTCGGCGACGAGCCGACCGGCAACCTGGACTCCCGCGCCTCGGAGGAGGTGCTGTCGATCCTGCGCGCCGCGGTGGACGAGTTCGGGCAGACGGTCGTCATCGTCACCCACGAACCGCATGCGGCCGGGTTCGCCGACCGGGTGGTGTTCCTGGCCGACGGACGCATCGTCGACGAGATGCGCGATCCGACCGCCGAAACCGTGCTCGACCGGATGAAAGCGCTGGACCAAGCGTGAGCGGGCGTTCGCGGGAGAATCGGGGGCGGGCGTGATGGCCGGAAGTCCGATGCGCAAAGTCGCGCTGCGCAATCTCGCCGCGCACAAGGTGCGCCTCGCGCTGACCCTGTTGTCGGTGGTGCTCGGCACCGCGTTCATCGCGGGTTCGTTCGTGTTCACCGACACGCTGCAGAGCACTTTCGACGGGATCTTCGCCAACGAGGCGAAGGGCGTCGACGTCCGGGTGAGTCCGAAGGAGCGCCAAGCGCAGGGCGTGCCCAACAACGTGGTGGACGAGCTGGTGAAGTATCCGGGCGTGCGCACGGTCGCGCCGAGCGTGAACGGACCGGTGGTCCTGCTCGATCCGGCGGGCAAGAAAGCGGTGCAGACCGGCGGGGCGCCGACGTTGGGCAAGTCGTACCTGCCACCGGAGAAGGCCGTCGCGGAGCCGGAGAAGTTCCTGCAGGGCGTCCCGCCCGCCCGGCCCGGCGAGATCGCGCTCAATACCGGCGGAGCCGAGCGGGCCGGGCTGAAGATCGGTGACCGGACCAAGGTCCTCATCCCCTCCCAGCCCGATCCCATCGATGTGACCCTCACCGGCATCTACGAAGTCCCGTCCGACACCGGCGGCTTCATCGGGGTGCTGTTCGACGACACGCAGGCGCGCAAGTTGTTCACCGACGGCTTGCACGTCGCCTACGTGGACCTCGCCGCCACCGGCATCCCCGGGGACGAACTGCGCGACAATCTCGCGCAAGAGCTGACCGGCTACAAGGTGCAGAACGGCGACCAGGTGCGTGCGGACCTGAAGAAGGAAGTCTCCAACGCGCTGAACTTCATCAATTACTTCCTGCTCGCCTTCGGCGCGATCGCACTGATCGTGGGCACGTTCATCATCTACAACACGTTCTCGATGATCGTCGCGCAACGGCTGCGGGAGCTGGCGCTGCTGCGCGCGGTCGGCGCGAGCAGGCAGCAGGTCGGCACGTCGGTGGTGGCGGAGGCATTCGTCATCGGATTGATCGGCAGTGTGATCGGCCTGGCGGGCGGTGTCGGGCTGGCGTTCGGATTGTCGGCGGTGCTCAACGCCTTCGACCTCGGGTTGCCGACCGGCTCGATGGCGGTGCGGCCGCGCACCATCGCGGTGGGACTGCTGGTCGGTCTCGCGGTGACGATGGTGAGCGCCTACGCGCCCGCCCGCCGCGCCTCGCGGATTCCGCCGGTGCAGGCCATGCGCGAAGAGTTCGCGTCGGCGGGGGAGTCGCTGCGTCTGCGCACGATCTGCGGAGCGGTGCTCGCCGTGCTCGGCGCTGGGTTCGTCGTGCTCGGTGCGCAGCGCACCGGCGGCACGGCGGCCGCGACGGTCGGTGTCGGCGCGCTCGGGCTGATCTTCGCGGTGCTGCTCGCCGCGCCGGCGCTGTCGCGGCCGCTGGTCGGTGGGCTCGGTGCGCTGGTGCGTCCGTTCGGACCGATCGGGCGGATGGCGCGCAACAACGCCTCACGCAATCCTCGCCGCACCGCCGCCACGGCGTTCGCGCTCACCCTGGGACTGATGCTCGTCTCGGCGATCGGCATGCTGGGCGCCTCGGCGAAAGCCAGCGTCGGTGTGCTGGTCGACAAAGGCGTGCGAGCCGACTACGTGCTGGCGGGACCGCAATTGCTCGGCGTGCCGTTCGGCGCGGCCGATGCGGCGCGCACCGAGGTGCCGGGTGTGGAGCAAGCGGTGGGGATGCGGGGCGCGGGCTTCAAGCTCGGCGATGAGCAGGTGTTCGCCTCGTCGCCGGACGGTCCGCTGGCCGGCGTGCTGAACTACGAGATCGTGCGCGGCAGCGACACTCTGGGCGCCAGGGACGTGCTGGTGTCGGAGGACGAGGCCGGTGACCGGGGATGGAAGGTCGGCGACCAGGTGACCCCGACCAGTGTGGACGGCAAGAAGGTTCCGCTCACCGTGACCGGTGTGTACAAGAAGAACCCGCTGCTCGGTCCGATGGTGGTGTCGCAGACGGTCTACGACGAGGTCGTCCCGCTCAACTTCCGGACCAACTTCCTGGTGCTGCTCAAGGCGCAGCCGGGCGCGAACCTCACCCAGATGCGTGCCGACCTGGAGAAGGCCACCGAGCAGTTCGTGGTGGTGCAGGTGCAGGACCGCGAGGAGTTCAAAGGCGCGCAGGGCAAGCAGATCAACACACTGCTGGCCATCCTGTACGGCCTGCTCGCCTTGGCGGTGGTGATCGCGATCCTCGGCATCGTCAACACGCTCGCGCTGTCGGTGGTGGAGCGACGCAGGGAGATCGGCATGCTGCGCGCGGTCGGTATGCAGCGCGCCCAGGTGCGCCGGACGATCTACCTGGAGTCGATGCTGATCGCGGTGTTCGGCGCGATCGTCGGCATGCTGCTCGGGCTGGGGCTCGGCGTCGGGTTCCTGCGCACGCTGCGTGATTTCGGCCTCGACCAGATCGCCGTCCCGTGGGGTCAGCTGGTGCTGGTCCTGATCAGCTCGGCGGTCGTCGGGGTGCTGGCCGCCCTCTGGCCGGGGGTCCGGGCGGCGCGCACGCCGCCACTGGCGGCCATCGCCGACCTCTGAACGGCTCGTGCGGCGCACGTCCATCGTGCGCCGCACGCGTCGGCGGAGCTGATGATGAACATCGCGTGATAGGTGAGGGATCTGCCGGTCGGTGGCAGGCGCCGGTACTCGCCCGGGTGTTGCCTGGTGACGAAGACGACTTCGTCCCCTCGCCGATCACATCCTCGATCGGCCGGAACCGCGACCGATGCGGGACTCCACCGCGATGATCGGTAACGGCATCAGGGATCAGTTCCCTTCGCGCGGGCATCAGACGGCGGTAGATCGCCGCATCACCGCTCCGCCTACCCGGTGACACCATTGCCAACGATCCCCCGGCCGGGCGGCATGAATCGCGAGTTCACTTGTGTCGCAAGTGAACTCGATCCTCGGCGTGCCGGTGTCTGTCCCGTCACATCTTGCTGAAGTTGTCGGTTTCGTAGCGTTAGGTTAAACGGAGGTTACCACTCCACTTAATTCTCGGTAAACGGCCTGATGCAACGGGGAAGGAGGCCGCGATGGTCGCTGTGGACTTCGGTGCCGGACTGGAGTTCGCGCCGGGCGAGGCAGTCGAACGGGTGCGGGCGGCCGTACGCGGTCGCGGCGGCGAGGCGGTCGGGCAGCTCGTCCTCATCACGGTGCTCTACCTCGGCTATCGCGCGGGACGGCTGGTCACCGCCGACGACACCGGGCGTGCGGTGGTCAACGCGCACGGTCTGCTCGGCTTCGAAAGGCGGCTCGGCCTGCTGGACGAGCGCACGGTTCAGGCGTTGTTCCTCGACCGCGAGTTCCTCGCCGTTCCGGCCAACTTCTACTACGCCAGTGCGCATTTCACCGTAGCCGTCGGGGTCCTGTTGTGGCTGTGGGTATTTCGCCCGGGTCACTATCGCTGGACCAGGAACCTCATGGTGGCGCTGACCGGCGCCGCGCTAGCGGTGCACATACTGGTCCCGCTCGCACCGCCGCGCATGCTGCCCGATCAAGGCTTCATCGATCTGGCCGCGCGGTACGGCCAATCCGTCTACGGCGACGCCGATTCCGGCGGGCTTTCCAATCAATTCGCGGCCATGCCCTCGCTGCACGTCGGCTGGGCGCTGCTGCTCGGGGTGGCGGTGGTCGCCGCGACTCGCACGCCGTGGCGCTGGCTCGCGCTGGCCCATCCGGTGCTGACCACGGTCGTGGTCGTGGGCACCGCCAACCACTATTGGCTGGACACGATGGTCGCTGTCGGATTGCTGGCGGTGTCCGCCGCCTTGCATCCCTTCGTGGTCCCCGCGGCGGCCACCGCCTGGGGCGTGATGGGTCCTGTCTCGAAGAAACCCGTTCCGAACCGCTCGTAGTGGTTGCGCACACGCCCGGCGGCGCTGCCCGGAAAAGCTCGCCGCGGCGCGTACGATCGCAGAGCCGTCCTGTTCGCCCGCCCGGACAAGGAGTTGCCATGGAGCCGATGACGATCCCGAATCTGCTGTCCTGGCTTGCGATCCAGGTGTTCTCCCTGCTGGGGGGATTCCCGGGGGGTTACCCCGGCTGACCCGTTCCGGCCGCGGCTTCCGCGCCCTTCGCCCCGCTGACCGTCGTCGCGGTGTGGAAGCCGATTCAGTGGTGGGCGGCGTTGGCGTGCGCCCAGGCCTGGACGTCGCCGCGATCGAGAGCCAGCGCCAGTAGCTCCGGGAATTTATCGGGCGTGCAGGCGAAGGCCGGGATGCCCAGCGCGGCGAGGGCCGCGGCGTTGTCGTGATCGAAGGCGGGCGCGCCGTCGTCGGAGAGCGCGAGCAGCACGACGACCTGCACGCCGGACTCCCGCATCGAGCGGACGCGGCGCAGCATCTCGTCGCGGATGCCGCCCTCGTAGAGGTCGGAGATCAGAACGAACAACGTGTCGGCCGGGCGGGTGACCAGGGACCGGCAGTAGGCGAGAGCCCGGTTGATGTCGGTGCCGCCGCCCAGTTGCGTGCCGAACAGCACCTCCACCGGGTCGTCGAGTTTGTCGGTCAGATCGACGATTTCGGTATCGAAGACCACCATCGAGGTGCGCAGCGACCGCATCGAGGCGAGCACCGCGCCGAACACCGACGCGTACACGACGCTGGCGGCCATCGAACCGGACTGATCGATGGCCAGCACCACATCGCGCCGCACCGCCTGGGCCTTGCGGCCGTAGCCGACCAGGCGTTCGGGGACCACGGTGCGATGCTCGGGCAGATAGGTGGCGAGGTTCTTGCGAATCGTGCGATCCCAATCGATATCCCGCAATCTCGGCCGGGTGACGCGGGCAGCGCGGTTCAGCGCACCGGATACCGCGGCGACGGTCTGCGCCGCGACGCGCTGCTCGATCTCCCGCACCACTTTCTCCACCACCATGCGCGCGGTCGCCTTGGTGGTCTCGGGCATCACCCGGTTCAGGCTCAGCAGGGTGCCGACCAGGTGCACGTCGGGCTCCACCGCCTCGAGCAATTCCGGCTCCAACAGCAACTGGGTGAGGTCGAGCCGTTCCACGGCGTCGCGCTGCATGACCTCGACGACGGCGGCGGGGAAGTAGCTGCGAATGTCGCCGAGCCAGCGGGCCACCCGCGGGGCCGAGCCCTGCAAACCGCCGGTGCGCTTGCCGGGCGAGGGCTCGTCATCGGTGTTGTACAGCGCCGACAGCGCCCGGTCCATGGCCGCGTCCGTGCCGGAGCCCAGCCCGCCCAGTCCTTCCTCCGCGGCCGCGCCGAGCACCAATCGCCATCGCCGAGACTGTGCTTCGTCGGTCATGCCCTGGCCTCCCCGATGCGAGCGAGGACTCCGCAGCCGTCTCGCCGCGCTGCCTGATCACTCATGCTCTGACCTTCCCGGCGGGGCCAGGGGTACTCGGTGGTTGGGCAGCGCCGCCGCCTCAGGTCCTGACCTCTCATACCGTCACCCCCAAGATCTCCGCCGCGGTGCGCACCGCGGCTGTGGCCCGGTCCACGTCGATGCCCGCGACGGCCGACGCGGCGGCGACCGATCCGCCGTCGCGGACCGCCTGCCCGATCGCGCGGCGCTCACCCGATTCGAACGCGCCGAACGTGCGGCGCAGCAGCGGCAGGGTTTCCACGAATGTGTCGTCACCGAGGCCGCGCAGCCAGTCGTCGATGAGCCGCAGCAGTTCCCGATCGTGCACGAGCAACAGGCCGCGACCGCCGAGAAACCCGTCGATCCACGCCGCCTTGGCCGCGGCGGTGGCGCCCACCGAGAGCGCCGCGGAGAGTCTGCGCGCGGATTCGGCGTCGTCGATGCGGCCGGCGTCGGCGAGCAAACGAACGGAACGTCCCACCAGCGCGCCGTGCACGTCGTCGCGGTCGGCGACGCGGCGCAGCGCGGCCAGCCACTCGCCGGTGGCCCAGCCGTCGTCCCTGGTGCGGATGGCGGTGTGCGCCGCGTCCAGGAGACCGCGCAACTCGGTGGCGGCGTCGGTGTCCAGTCCGGTGACCGCCGCGGGCAGGCCCGCGCAGATGCGCACCAGCAGCCCGTCGGCGACATGGCCCAGCGCCTTGGTGTCGGTGCCGCGCACATCGCCGTAACGCAGCGTCCGGATCAGGCCGGGCAGCGCGGCCAGCAGGTGGGTGACGTCGTGGTCGAGCGCCGCGGTGGTCTCCAGCCGGGCGATCAATCCGTCCGTGGCGCCGCCGAGGTCGGCCAGCAGCGCGACTTCCAGCGCGGTGGTCAGTTCGCCGACCGAGCGGTCGGCGCGGCTCGCGGTGTCGAGGATCTTCGACTCCGCAGCGCTGCGGATGGTGGTGCCCCAGCGCGAGGCCTCGATGATCGAGATCGCGTACTCGGGATGCCATTGCAGCGTCCAGGTCTCCCGGAAGGTGCCCGTGCTGCGGACCTCGCTGGTGGTGAGCGCGCCCCACTCGATGTCCAGGACCCGCAGCCGGTGCAACAGACGCGACCGCTCGACCTCGCGTTGCTTGCGCAGATCCAGGTCGACGGTGCGGATCGAGGGCTCCTGCTTCATCCGCAGCGATCGGATGGTGGCGCGCAGGTCCGCGTCCAGCGGCACGGTCGGCGTCTGCTCGGAAACGGCGCCGAGCGCCTCGCCGACGACGAGTTCACCGATCACCAACCGCAGCATCGTCTCGTCTCCGCCGCACAGCACCGACCGCGTGGCCTCGGTGACCTCCGACAGACCGGCGAGCGGGCGGCCGCGCAACGCGGCGAGGGTGTCGGCGAGCCGGACGGCTTCGATGACGTGCGCGCTGGAGACGGGCAGGTCGTGGGCGCGCAGCACGCCGGCCACCTTGGTCAGCCAGCGGGCGATCGGCCGCTCGGTCGCGGTGAACAGATGGTGATACCAGCCAGGGGAGGTGACCCCCGCGCCGTAACCGGAGGACGTGGACAGCCGCGAATGTGTCCACGGCACCCAGGTGAGCCGGGCTTTGGTCTTCGGCAGACCTTTGAGCAACCGGGCGTCGGGCGCGGCGGGACCGAGCGCGCCGGTGAGCGCGGGCGCGTGCCACGCACCGCACACCACCGCCAGCCTCCTCGCTCCGTCCTTGACCGCTTTGCGCATCGTCTGGCGCATATGGGCTTCGCGCCGCAGCGTGTGGGCGTCGACCACGAGTGGTTCGGGTGGTGATTCGCGCGACGGCGATTCGGCAACCGCTTCCGCGACCGAATCGGGCTCCGGCTCCGAATCGTCCGCGAGGTCACCGGTGAGTTCGACCGCTGGCGGCTTGCGGACGGTCTGGACGTCCTCGCCGTTGGACGGGTGTTCGTTCGCGTCCGGGGGGCCGGTTTCCGGCATCATGTCGCCTTGCCGATCCGTGTGCTCGACGGATTCGCGCAGCGCGCCCATCGCCTCGGTGATCGCCTCGAACGCGTCGGCGTCCGGCACGGTTTCGACGACGGCGTCCCACCAGCGTTCGGCGTCGTCGTAGCCGCCCGCCTCGGCGAGCGCGGCCAGCGGATCGAACCGGTCGCCGGGCTCGTCCTCGGTCGCGAGCGTGACGGTGGCGGGCAGATCACAGAACCGCACGGGGACGTCGTTGTCCACGGCGTAGCGCAGCGCCTGCCATTCGGGGGAGAACACCGCGTAGGGCCAGAACGCGGCCTTGGCGGGCGCGTCGGGGACGTAGGCCAGCAGCGCGACCGGCGGGGACATGCCTTCGGCGGCGACGAAGCCCACCAGCGGATCAGCGTCCGCGGGCCCCTCGATGAGAATCATGTCGGGCCGGAAGGCCGCCAAGGCCAGCCGCAGTGAGCGCGCCGATCCCGGACCATGGTGGCGGATGCCGAAAACCCTGGTCGTCGCGAGGCTTTCGGTGCCGGAGGTCACCCGCTGACCTCACGGCAGGCGCGGTAGAAATCCGCCCAGTCGGGGCGCTCGCGGACCACGGCCTCCAGGTACTCGGTCCACACCACCGCATCGGCCACCGGATCCTTGATCACCGAGCCGAGCACCGCGCCCGCGATGTCGGAGGCGCGCAGCACGCCGTCGCCGAAGTGCGCCGAAAGCGCGATCCCGTTGGTGATCACCGAAATCGCCTCGGCCGTGGACAGCGTTCCGGACGGCGACTTGAGCTTGGTCCGGCCATCGGCGGTACTGCCGGAGCGCAACTCGCGGAAGACCCGCACCACCCGCCGCACCTCTTCGGCCGCCGCGGGCACGGTGGGCAGTTCCAGTGCGGCGCCGAGCTGCTCGACCCGCCTGCTGACGATGGCGACCTCCTCGTCCTCGCTCGCGGGCAACGGCAGCACCACCGTGTTGAACCGGCGGCGCAGCGCGGAGGACAACTCGTTCACCCCGCGGTCGCGGTCGTTGGCGGTGGCGATGACGTTGAAGCCCTTGGCGGCCTGCACCTCCATGCCGAGTTCGGGCACCGGCAAGGTCTTCTCGGACAGGATGGTGATCAGCGCGTCCTGCACGTCCGACGGGATGCGGGTGAGCTCTTCTAGCCGGGCGATGGAGCCCGCCCGCATGGCCGTGAGCACCGGCGACGGTACCAGCGCCGCCTCGCTCGGCCCCTCCGCGAGCAGCCGTGCGTAGTTCCAGCCGTAGCGAATGGCCTCCTCGGCCGTGCCCGAGGTGCCCTGCACCAGCAGCGTCGACGCACCGCTGATGGCGGCGGAAAGATGTTCCGACACCCAGGTCTTGGCGGTGCCCGGCACACCGAGCAGCAGCAGCGCCCGGTCGGTGGCCAGCGTCGCGACCGCCACCTCCATGAGCCTGCGCGGGCCGACGTACTTGGGGGTGATCACCGTGCCGTCGGGGAGGGAGCCGCCGAGCAGGTAGGTGACCACCGCCCAGGGCGACAGTCGCCAGGACGGCGGGCGGGGCCGGTCGTCGGCGGCGGCGAGGGCACGCAGCTCGTCGGCGTAAGCCTGTTCGGCGTGGGGGCGCAGCAGATTCGGCGCGGGGTCGATGGTGGTCACTGCAGCTCCTCGAGCATCATCGAGCGGTGGTTGAGGTCATGGGCGAGCTGGTCGAAGGCCCGCTCCCAAGCGGGATCGTCGCATCGACGGGCCACCGCGGTCAGTGTGCCCGCGGCGGCGACGGGAAGGTGCACCGCGGCCGCGGCGAGCAGTGACCGGTGCGCGTTCGGTGCGGCGCCGTGCGTCTCGGGACGTCGCGCCGCCGCCCGCGCCCGCTCGAACAGCAGCAGGACCACGTGCTGGGCCAGCGCTTCCGGCCACGGATGTCCCATCGCGGGCAGCAGCGCCTCGATCTCGGAGAGCCACGAGCCGTCCAGCCGCGTCAGGTGCGCGGTCCGATCCGGCAGCGGCAGCAGCGCGAACAGCTCTCGCCTGCGCAGCATCGCCAGGTCGGTGGGCACACCCGCTTCGAACAGCGCCTGTGCCCACGCCGAATCGTGCTGCGCCAGCGCGGCATCCACCCAGCCGTCGAAGATCGGTTGCCGGAACCGGTCGTCGATCGTGGCGCGCACCGCCTGCTGCGGCGTGCCGAGCACACGGGCCCAGTGGGCGAGCGGGGTGGCGGCGACCACCTGCCGGAGCCGAGCCGCGGATACGTCGGGCGCGCCGTTCCAGCGGTAGGCGAATTCGGTCGTGCGGTCGGTGATCCCATCGCGCTGCGCGGCTGCGTCGAGCGTATCCGGCAGCCTGAGCAGCACATTCGTGTGCAGCATTCGGTGCTCGGCGCGGATCCACGCGCTCGCCCGCTCGCGCATCCGCTGGGTGAACGCCGATTCCGGCAGCAGGGCGAGCAGTCCGGCGGCGGTGCGGCGCACGTCCGCGCGCCGGTCGTCCAGCGCCGCTTCCAACAGTGGCTCGTCGTCCGGGCCGAGCCGGTCGGCGAGCACGGCCAGCAGCTCGGCCTTCAGCGGCCCGGTTTCCTTCGGCCACGCCGCGGTCAGTTCCGCCCTGGCGGCGCCCGCGTCGTCGCGCCGGAGTTCGGCGAGCCAGTCGCGGCGCTCGGGTGGCCGGCCGAACAGCCAGGTGTCGGCGGAGCGCTCGGAGGCGGTGGACGGCCGCCGGACCAGGTCGCGCCAGTCCGGATGCCGGGCCGCCAGCCAGCTGCCGCGAGCGCCCGCGAGCCGGAGCAGCGGCTCCCGCAAGGTGGCGTTGATCTTCGCGTGCTCGAGCAGTTGCTCGCAGAGCGCGTCCGGCGCCCGGTAATCGTGCGGCCGCGCCGCGTCGAACCACTCGGGAAGAAATGCCGAGCGCTCCCGCAGCATGCGGGACAGACGTGCCGCCGCGGGGCGCGGCAGCGACGGGCGCGGATCGTCCGCCGCGGGCTCGGGTGCGGCCGCGGTGGCAGGTTCGATGCCGCCACGGCGGAAAAGGTCGTGCAGCGCGGCTGTTTCGAGTAACCGCACCGCGGGATCGCTCGCTGACCGTTTCGCCGCGTGCGCGATCGACGGCGCGAGCGCGGCGAGATCCGGCGTACGGCGCGCGGTGCCCAGCAGCGCGACGGAGGTGAGGTCCGCGCTGCCGGTCGACCCGGCGGGCGGATGAGACGCTTCGGATCCGAAGGTCTCGGCGCGCACCAGGTCGACGACCTCACCGGCGGTGAACACCGAAATCGGCTCCAGTCCGTCGGCGCTCCACTCGCCGACCACGGTCACCGGATGACCACCGGAGACGGCCAGCAGTGTCCACGGTTGCTCGCCCGGCCGGATCGGCAGCGCCGTGCCGTCGGATTCGGTGACGTACCAGCCTTGTTCGGTGCGGGCTGGAACCACGTCGGCCAGCAGCATCGGCCAGGAACGCAACCACGGATCGGCGCCCAGCGCCGACGCGTGCGCGGCCAGCGCGGCGGCGATCGTAGCGGGCCTGTCGGCGGCGGGCAGCGTGGTGAAAGGTTCGGCGGCGCTGTGCCGTTCCCCCCACAGCGCCCGCAGCGGCGCGGCGCCCGGATAGAAATGCAGCTGCGCGTCGGCCATCTGCCCGAGCGCGGGAACGTCGGCGGGGAAGCCGGGGGACCCGAAGGAATGGTCGACCACCAGCGCCCAGCGCCTGCTTGCCCTCCCGTACAGCCAGGTTCGCCGGGTGTAGAGGCGCTCGTCCTCGGTGATCCGCGACCCGAACACCATCCATCGGTCGCGCACCGGAGGCTCGGCGCGCACCGCCTCGGCCGGGTTGGGATAGCCGACGTGGGTTCGGATGCCGGCGCGCAGCGCGGGCGCTACCGAGTCGAGCTGCCGGTGCGCGACGATCAGCAGGTGCATCCGCGCGTACTCGCGCAGCACCACATCGGGCCAGTCGGTTCTGGTGGCGATGACGGCCGGGAGCCTGCGCAGGGCGGAGGCGAGGCCGGGGGCCTGCGCGTCGACCATTCTGGCGGCCACGGCCTCGAAGGCGTGATACGAGCGATCGGCCTGCGCGAGCCCGGTGCGTACCTGATCAGCGAGCCAGATGTCGAGTTCCTCCAAGCCGGCCGTCACCCGCACCCGCCGCTGTTCGGCGGTGGCCGGGTTGGCGGTGCGCGGCCGGTCCGCGGTCGCGGTGGCCCGCGCCGCACGGCCGCCGATCCACGACGCCGCGTAGTCGGCGGTCTCGGGAACGGCGGCGACCTCGCCCGCTGCCCAGCGCAGCAACAGCGACAGCGCGTGTTTACAGGGGAACTTGCGGCTCGGGCAGGAGCACCGATATGCCGGGCCGGACAGGTCGACGATCGTCTGATACGGCGTGGCGCCGCTGCCCTGGCACTGCCCCCACAGCGCCGTGCCGTGCTGACCGCAGCCGCGCCAGCGGCTCACCAGCTTGCGGGCCGCCGACAGCGAATTCGCGTCCGGTGCCAGCGCCGTGACCTGGTCTTCGGTCCACGGCGTCGTCATCGGGAGGCTCCAGCTCGGTGGTGGCTCATCGCCTTCCTTCGTTGCTCGGTTGACCGGATTTCTACCGCAGCGCACCGACAAGTGCCGCCACCGGTGTCCGGCCGCGCACGGAACGGCCTGTCCCGGCGCCGTATTCGCCACCCGGACGAATCTTGCGCTGATCGTGGCGCTCTGGCATTCTGTCCTGTTCGGCTCGACCGAGCCACCCGGAACGGGTGTTGACACCATCGAGCTGCCCGCCGGGGTTGGCGAGGGGTGGACATCGAGACGCGGCGCAGGCGTTTCGATGACCATATCCATCCCCGCGGGCAGATTCGCCTGGGTGCGGTGGGCGATCCCGATGCCATCGGGTAGCGTTTCGCACAGCTTTCGACAGGCGCCGCGCACGGGGTCGGAGGACGTGTGGCGGCTCGATGGTGGAGGGGATTTTTCGCATGCGCCTGGATCCCGACGCTGTCCAGGCCGCCGGCTCCGCGGACGCGCCGCCCCGGCTCTCGGAGGTGGTAACCCGGCGCCTCGCCGAGGATCCAGCGGTCACGCCCTCGATCACGCGGACCGTGCTGCGCGCCCTCGGTGCCGCCGAATCAAACGGCGCGGCAACGGCATTCGATCACTCCGGGATCTTCCTGAGCGCCATCCGGGTGTGCGGTTTCCGCGGCATAGGTCCCGAGACGACGCTAGAGCTGCCGCCGGGTCCGGGTCTCACCCTCGTGGTCGGCCGCAACGGCAGCGGTAAATCCAGTTTCGCCGAGGCCGCCGAATTGGCCCTGACCGGCGGGAATCGCCGGTGGGACGGGCGATCGGCGGCCTGGCGGGAAGGCTGGCGCAACCTGCACGACGGCACGGCCGTGCGGATCGAGCTGGAGATGCTCACCGCCGGTGGCACGCCCCGGCTCACCATCACCAAGGAATGGGCGCCCGACGCCGACCTGCCGGACGCGCACTGGACCCAGCGGTATCCGCCCGCGGCGCCCACGGATTTCGACATGGACCGGTGGACGGCCCAGCTCGAGCTCTACCGCCCCTTCCTGTCCTACAGCGAACTCGGCGCGCTGGTGGACGGGAAGCCGAGTGATCTGTTCGACGCGCTGCACCAGCTGCTGGGCCTGGACGAACTCACCCTGGCGCAGGAACGGATCCGGACGCGCCGCCTGGAACTGGAACGCGCCGTGCGGGATTCGCGTCAGGAACGACTGGAATTGCTGGAACTGCTGGCGTCGGTGGCCGACGACCGCGCGATCCGGGTGGCCGGGTTGCTGCGGCCCGCTCAACCCGATCTCGCCGCGGTGGGTCGCGAAGTGCTGGGCGTGGTGGACGATCCGGCCGGACCGGACGGCTTGCGCGCGATCGTGCGGCTCGCGCTGCCCGACGACGCCGAAGTCGACGCGGTGGCCACCCGGCTGGAAGCGTGTGGCGCGGCCCTCGCCGAGGGCACGACCGCGGACGCCGAATCCGATCTGCGCCTGCTCGAGCTGCTGCGCACAGCGCGCGAGCACCAGGCGGCGAGCGGAGCTTGTCCGTGCCCGGTGTGTGGCCGTGGCGCATTGGACGAGACGTGGGTGCGCGAGACCGATGCCGCCATCGAGCAACTCGCCGCCCGGGTGGACGCGCTCACCACCGCCCGCATCGAACTCGGCGACGCCGTGCGCGCCGCGCGGGCGCTTCCCGACCTCGTGCCCGCCGAACTGGATTTCGACCCGCGCAACCCTCCGTCGGTCGACACCACGGCGGTGCGCGAGGCCTGGGCCGAGTGGGCCGCGCTGACCACCACCGAATACACCCCGGACCTGCCCGGCAGGCTGCGCAGCGCGCACGCGCGGCTGGTCGACGAGCTCGACCTGCTGCAGAAAGGCACGCGCAAGGAACTCGACCGCCTGGACGAGGTGTGGACGCCGCTGGTGCCGCGGATCGTGGCCTGGCTGGAGGGCGCGCGCGAGGTGGCCGCGCACGCGGCGGAGCTACGCACGGTGAAGAAGGCCGAGGACTGGCTGAAGTCGGCCACCGCTGGCCTGCGCGGCGAGCGCATGACGCCGCTGGAGACGACGGCCCGATGGGTGTGGCGCACCCTGCGGCAGCAGAGCAACGTCGAACTGGGCGCTATCCGCTTGCAGGGCAACGCGGGCACCGCGCGCCGCGTACTGCTCGACGTCACCGTGGACGAGGTGGACGGGGCAGCCCTCGGCGTGATGAGCCAAGGCGAGTTGCACGCGCTCGGTCTGTCGCTGTTCCTGCCGCGAGCCACGGTGGAGCAGAGCCCGTTCCGCTTCGTCATGATCGACGACCCGGTGCAGGCGATGGACCCGGCCAAGGTGGACGGCTTGGCCCAGGTGCTCGCCACGGTGGCCTGGACCCGCCAGGTGGTGGTCTTCACCCATGACGAGCGCCTCGCCGAGGCGGTGCGGCGGATGCAACTGGACGCGACCGTGCTCGAGGTGCAGCGGCGCGACCGCTCGGTGGTCGAGGTGCGGGTGTCCAGCGATCCGATCCGCCGCTATCTCGACGACGCCCGCGCCTTGGTGCGCACCCCGCAGCTGCCCGCGGCGATCGCCGACGAACTGGTGGCCACGTGCTGCCGTTCCGCGGTGGAGGCGGCCAGCCTGGCGAGGGCGCGGCGCACGCTGCTGTCCGCGGGCATGAATCACCGCGAGGTGGAACGCCACATCGACGCCGCGCAGTCCACCAGGGCGAAGGTGGCACTGGCGGTCTTCGGGGTCGGCAGCAAGGTCGACGACCTGAACAAGAACCTCATCGCGGCGGAAGGACGGTGGGTGGTGGACGCGCTGCGCGATGCCACGGCGGGCGCGCACGTGCCGATCGGACGCGACATGCGCGAGCTGATCGGCGAGACCGAGAAATTCGTCGCGTGGCTGGCCCGGTGAAGCGCCGATGAGCGGGCGGCGTCGGCCGGTCGGCGCACGCCGCGGCC
>NZ_BDBB01000033.1 GCF_001612765.1 Nocardia arthritidis NBRC 100137 | reverse complement strand
CGGGGTAGCGTCCGGAGCGGCCAGGACGGCGGGCCGGATCGGCGCGGCGCGCGCCGCGAGCGGCGGGCTGAACCGGGCCGACCAAGCCATGGGTGACGTCGCGGGCGACCGCTGGACGAACCGTTCACCCGACCTCGGGAGGAGCACCATTCCGCGATGACACTCACCGACACCTACGAGCGGCGCTCGTACGGGCTCTGGCAGAAGCCGCGCAGCGCGGGCCTTTTCGGCCTGCGCTGGGAGGAAACCGTGCTCGGCTTCGCGGTCGTGATCACGGCGCTGATCACCGCGATGGTCGGCGGCTTCCAGTGGGGTGTGATCGTCGGCGGCATCGGTGTCGTCGTGATGGTCCCGCTGGTGTGGCGGACCGGAGGTCGTTCGGGCTACGAGACGGGATTGATGATGTTCAACTGGATGCGCTCGCGCAGTCGTGGCGAGCACGTGTACCGCGGCGGCCGCTTCTCCCGGATCCCCGGCGGCGTCACCCGCCTGCCCGGACTGCTGGCGCCGTCGAAGTTGTACGAGGGCATCGACGCGGGCGGTTACAGCTTCGGCATGATCCACCTCCCGCAGTTCGCCCAGTACACGGTGGTGCTGCGCGCGTGGCCGCAAGGCCACGAGGCGGTGGACCAGCCGGTGATCGATCGCTGGGTCTCGGCGTGGGGCACCTTCCTCGCCTCGGTGGGCCAGACCAGCGACATCGTCGCCGTGGTGCCGGTCATCGACACCGTGCCGGAGACCGGAAACCGTTTGCTCACCGAGGTTTCCACGATCACCAGGCCGGAGGCGCCGGAGCTGGCCCAGCAGGTGATGTACGAGCTGGCCACCGAGCTGCCGCAGGAACGGGTGCAGTTGCTGCCGCGGGTGGCGATCACGTTCAAGGCCACCACCGCCGAGCGCCGCAAGAACCCGGCGGAGGAGGCCGTCGAGATCGGCCGTCGCCTGCCCGGCATCTGCGCCGCGCTCGCGGAAGCCGGTGTGCGCGCCCAGCCGATGTCGGCCGACGAGGTGATCTCGTTCATCCGCCGCAGTTACGACCCCGCTTCGCAGGCCGACCTGGAAGTGGCCGCGGGCGAACCCGAGGGGCACGGCCTGGACTGGGCGGACGCGGGCCCGGTGTCCCATGACGAGAAGTGGGATCACCTGGTGCACGACGGTGGCCGCTCGGTCACCTGGGAGATGGACGCGGCGCCGGAGGGCGCGGTCGACGAGCGGGTGCTGCAGCGGCTGCTCGCGCCGAATCCCGAAGTCCCGCGCAAACGTATCGCGATCGTGTACCGTCCGCACTCAGCCGCCGACGCCGCCGAAATCGTCGACGACGATTTCAAGAACGCGTTGGTGGCCCAACAGAGCGAACGCGGGGTCGTGTCCGCGGCGGCGACGCTGCGGGTGGGCGCGACTCAGCAGGCCCGTGAAGAGCAGGCCAGGGGTCACGGTGTGACCCGCTTCGGGGCGCTGGTGACCATCACCGAGCCCCTGCGCGGTGACCTGCCGCGCATCGAAGCCATCACGCGCGACCTGTCGACCCAGGCGCGCTTGAAGATTCGGCGGTGCTACCGCTACCAGGCGGCGGCCTTCGCGGCCTCCCTCGGGTGTGGAGTGATCCTGCCGGAACACGCGACTATTCCGAAGGCACTGGCGGGGTGAGCGATTCATGGCACGGGACTACGAGCCACCCGTTCGGGAACGGGACGAGGACGCACGCCGCAGGCGGCTCGAACAATCCGGCCGGGACGAGTGGGGACAGCGGCCCGAGCGGCGGCGCCCCGCACGGGATTCGGCGCGGGTGAACGGCGAGGACCGGCCGGGCGTGGACACGTCCGACCGGCGGGCGGCCGAGCGGCGCGCGCGATCGGGCGCGGGCAGGCCCGACGGCGCGCGCACGGACCGGGCGCACGCCGAACGGTCTCGCGGCGAGCGGAACCCGCGCATGTCCCGTGACGCGGTCACCGAGCGCATCGCCGCGCGTCCGGATCGCAACGGCGCCAGGAACGGCCGCGTGGCCCGGCCAGCGAAGGTCGACTACACCGCCGACCGCGCCATGGGCGCACCGAATACGGACAAGGCGGCCCGCCGCGCGAAGGCGAAGGCGGATCGGCGCAAGCAGTCCGGGCCGCCGCTGCTGGATGACGCCACCCGCGCCAAGCTGGAGATGATCGCCCGGGAGGGCAGTGGCCTGCGGGCGGCGTTCGCGCAGTTCCGGGTCCGCACCGACGACATCCGCCGCCGCAACTACGCCGCACGCGCGGAGCAGACGATCGAGGACGGTTTCGACCGCAGCACAGCGCAACTCACCGACCGCGGCTACGCGGGCGCGGGCGGCGGCCGGATGAACGTGGTCGGCCGCCCGGTCGAGTACCGCGCCACCACCGCTCAGGTCGCCGGCCTGTGGCCCTGGTCGGTGGGCGCGGGCGCGCCGCTGATCGGCACGCCCCTCGGTTCGCATCTGCACACCGGGGCGCCGGTGTGCTTCGACCCGATGAACTGGTTCATGCGTGGCAGTTTCATCACCGCACCCAGCTTGTTCGTGCTCGGCCTCAACGGTTTCGGCAAATCCTCGCTGGTTCGCCGGATCGTGCTCGGCGGCATCGCGCAGGGGATCACCCCGTTGATCCTCGCCGACGTGAAACCGGACTACCGCAAGATGGTCGAACTCGTCGGTGGCCAGGTGATCGACCTGGGTTACGGGCACGGCAAGCTCAACCCGCTCGCGGCGGGCGTTCTCGGAGCGGTCGTTCCGCGGTTGGAAGAGTTCCCGGCCTTGCAACTGCAGGTGTTGCAGGACCTGCGGGCCCGGCAGGTGACGTTGATCGCGGGCTTGGTCGAACTGGTGCGCGGCGACCGGGTGCGCGACTACGAGGAGACGCTGATCTCCACCGCGCTGCGCATCCTCTACCGGCCGGGTAGCGGATACACGCCGGACAAGCCCCCGATCATGGAGAACCTGCTCGAGGTGATCGTCGGCGGCGGCGAGGAATTGATGCTGGACGCGGGGGCCGACGACCTCGCGGAGTACATGGAAGCGATCAAGGGGCTGCGCCGTTCTCTGCGCGCGCTCACCCAGGGGCCGTTCGGCGCTGTCTTCAACGGCCAGACCACTGTGCCGATCGACACCAGCGCGGTCGCGGTGTGCATGGACGTCTCGCACATCCCGACCGGCGATAAGAAGCTCAAGGCCGCTGTCATGCTGGCCTGCTGGGCCGACGGGTTCGCCTCGGTCGAGGCCGCGCACGTGCTCGCCGACGCGAAGCTCGGCCCGCAGCGCTATTTCCAGGTGGTGATGGACGAGCTGTGGCAGGTGCTCGGCCTCGGCGACTTCATGGTCGACCGCGTCGACGAGCTCACCCGGTTGCAGCGCGGCATCGCCACCGCGCTGATCATGATCAGCCACACCATCAAGGACCTGCAAGCGCTCGGCTCGGAAGCCGCCATCGCGAAGGCGCTCGGTTTCCTCGAGCGGGCGCGCGCCAAGATCTTCGGCGCGCTTCCTGCCGAGGAGATCAAACGGCTGGACAGCACGGTTCCGTTCACATCGGCCGAGGAGGAGATGGTGACCGGATGGTCCGCACCGCAAGCGCTGACCGGCGAGGCGCTCAAACCGGGACAGCAGCGGCCGTCCCCGCCCGGCACCGGTAAATTCCTGCTGAAGATCGGTGAGGACCGCAGGCCCGGCATTCCGTTCCACATGGAATTCACGCTGTCGGAGAAGGAAAGCGGGATCCACGACACGAACCAGCGCTTCAGCGAGTTCACCGAGTCGACCTCGCGCGGGACGGACTCACCGGGGAGTGCCGCATGATGCCGCACCGGTCCTACCGTCGCGTCTCGCCGGAGGTCCGCCAAGCGGCGGTCGAACAGGTCATCGCCCTGACCGGCAAGCTGCGCAGTGAATCGGAGGCCTGCCGCGTGGTCGCCGAACAGATCGGGGTGCACACCAACTCGGTGCGGAACTGGGTGCGCGCGGCCGAAGGCCCCGGTCTGGAGCGGATGGACGCGACCGCGCTGCGGCGCAAAGTGGCTCTGCTGCAACAGCAATTGGCGGCCGCCGCCGAGATGAACCGCACGTTGGCCGACACCCTCAACGAAGCCCGGCGCCGGACGTGAACCCGGGCTGCGCGCGGCACGATGCCGGAGTGCGGCGATGAGCGGCAAAACGGCGTTGTGGACGGCGCTGGGCGCGGTGCTCGGCCTGATGACCATCGTGCTGGTCATCGTCATGCCCTCCGTGGACGACGCCTGCGAGGGTGGCTCGGTACTCGGTTCGCAGTCGGCGCTTCCGCCGCTGGGCGGTTACGTGCCGGGCGATCGGCGCGCCGCCTCGACCACCGGTCCCGGCGCGACACAGACCAACCCGGCCGTGACCGCCACGCCCTCGCTCGCCGCGGGAGCGGGCCCGCTGCGCCGCACGTTGCCGATGGCCACCGGAACCTTCACCGTCTCGGACACCTTCGGCTCGCGGGCCGGCGCGCACAAGGGCGTCGACCTGGCCGCGCCGGACGGTACGCCCATCTTCTCGGTCTCCGACGGCCGCGTCGTCGCCGCCGGTCCGGCGTCGGGGTTCGGCAACTGGATCGTCGTCGATTCGGTGGACACCAACGGCCGCTCGTACTCGGCGGTCTACGGCCACATGTGGGACTCTGGCGTGCTGGTCCAGCCGGGCGATACGGTCACCGCGGGGCAGCACATCGGCGCGGTCGGCTCGGCGGGTGAATCCAGTGGCCCCCATCTGCATTTCGAGATCGTTCCGGGCGGCCGGTTCACCGGCGGGCGTCAGATCGACCCGTTGCCCTGGCTGGACGGCGCGCCGACCCCGGACGTCGGTGGTGCGCGCGCCTATTCCAGCGATCCACGCTGCAGCCTCGGCTTCGGCACCGTCGGTGGCGCGCTGGCCGCGGGCAAGGTGCCGCAAGAACTGGAGATCTGGTACCGCCGTGCGGGTTCCCTCTGCCCGCAGATCACTCCCTCGCTGCTGGCCGCGCAGGGCAGGCAGGAGTCCGGTTTCCGGCGCGGGGCGACTTCCCCCGCCGGCGCACAGGGTCTGGCGCAGTTCCTGCCGACCACCGCGGTGAGCATCGATCCCGACGACGGCAGGCCGTACGTGCTCGACGCCGACGGCAACGGCGTGGCCAGTGTGTGGGACGACGGTGACGCGATCATCGGTCAAGGGCGCTATATGTGCGCCATCGCGCACAAGATCCAGCAGTGGCAGGCCGAGGGCAGGGTGCAGGGCGACATCGTCGCGCTGACGCTGGCGGCCTACAACGCGGGCGAGGGTGCGGTCCTGGCGTCCGGCGGCATGCCGAACCAGGTTGCCGCGCATTACGCCGAGACCCAGCCGTACGTGCGCAACATCCTCACGATGGAAGCGCAGTACCGAGCGCCGGGTTCGCTCGGCCGGTTCACGCCCGGGCAGGGGTCGACCGGTGACCAGATCGTCGAGGCCGCCAACGAGTGGCTCGGCACCCCGTACGTCTGGGGCGGTGGCGGGCCCCAGGGGCCGAGCGGCGGAGGACTGGACGGACCGGGGTTGACCGCGGCGGCGGTGTTCGCGGCGTCCTCCGGCACGGTGACGCTGCCGCGCACAGCCGAACAGCAGTGGGAGGCGGGTGCGGAAGTGCCGATGCGGAAAGCGCAGCCCGGCGATCTGGTGTTCAGCTCGTTCGGTCCCCGTGGACCTGCGCAGGTCGGCATCTACGTCGGCAACGGCCGGATGATCCAGTCCGTGCCCGGTGCGGACGCCCGCTCGGCGGGCGGCGTTTCGGAAGTCGCGGTACCGGGGGACGGACGCGCGAGGAGGGTGCTGTGAGCGGTGACGGGCCCGAACACGCGGCGGCGGGACTGCCGCGACGCCCCGGAGTGCGGCTAGCCTGGATGGATAGAGCGAATGCACGCGCGAAACTGGTGGTGATGCTGGTGGTGAGCGTCGCGGTGCTGGGTGCGGCCTGTGGCCGTGCGGACCGCGCGGACACGGGATCCGATGCGGCGCACCCGGCTACGTCCACACCCCGGTTGCTGGAGGGCGTGCCCGCGCCCGACCCGGTGACGCCGGACGGTGTCGCGGTCGCGGCGCTGCGGGAGATCTACAGCTGGCAACCCGCCGCCGAGACCGAGGGCGCTTCCCTGAGCCGGGCGCGGAAGTTTCTCGGCCCCAGCCTGATTCGTATGCTGGATGCGGCGCCGACCGCGGTGGAGACGCCGAAGTCGACGCTGCAATGGGCGGATTGGGCCAGAGAGGGGGCACACGTGGAGGCGTTCACGTTCGCGTCCGGTGAGAAGGCGCCCGCCCTCAGCGACCCGAACGTCCAGCAGTTCAAGATCGGGATCGAGCAGACCGTCGTCTATCCGAACGGACGCAAGGAGCCGCTGCCGCCCGCGACAGTGATCGCCACCGTCGTGCGCACACCCGACGGCTGGCGGCTCGACGCATTCCGCTGACCACCCGCTTTCCGTACCGGACGGCCGACCCAGGAGGCACACATGGCGAAGAAGAAAAAGGTGACGGATCCGGCCGTACCCGGACCCGACGTCAGCCTGCTACTGACCTACGCCGGCTTCGCGATCTTCGGAACCCTGTGGCTCGCGCTGCATCTGGGCAACCTGCTGGCAGGCAGCCCGCAGAAAGTCCCGTTCAATCCGATCGCCATCGCGGCCGATCTGGCGCGGGGCAAGCTGCAATGGCCGGGTGCGGCCACGGCGATCGTGTTGCTGGTGATCCTGAGTGTGGTCGCGTACCTGGTGATCCGCAAGGAGCTGCAGAAGCGCCGATCCAAGGGCAGGCTGCCGGTGGATGACAAGGCCGACGTGATGGGCAACGGCGGCGCGATCTCGATGCTCACCGAGGCCGGCGTCCGGGAGAAGGCCGAGCAGCTGGGCGTCAGACTGGGCTACGACGACGCTCCCGGCGTACCGATCGGTGTCGGTGTGGCCGACGGCGTGATGCTCTACGGCTCGTATGAGGACCTGCACCTGGACATCTGGGGTCCGCGTCAGGGCAAGTCGACGTCCCGGGTGATCCCCGCGATCCTCACCGCGATCGGCCCTGTGCTGGCCACCTCGAACAAGCGCGACGTGGTGGACGCGACGCGGGATGTCCGCGAGTCCAAAGGAAGTCCCACCTTCGTCTTCGATCCGCAGGGTGTCGCTGGCGAAGAGCCGACCTGGTTCTGGGATCCGCTGTCCTGGGTGGATGCCAAGCGCGAAGGGTGCGAGATGCGCGCGGCACGGTTGGCGGGGCACTTCGCCGACGGCGACGACGGCAGCGACAGCAACCACGACGCGTTCTTCGATCCCGAGGCCGAGGACCTGTTGGCCGGACTGTTCCTCGCCGCCGCGGTCGGCGATCGCAACGGCAGCAGACCGATCGTGCAGGTATGGGAATGGGTGACCAATCCGCAGGACACCGAGCCCATCGAGCTCCTGCGCGCCGCCCGCCATCACTACACGGCCTCGGGCCTGTCCTCGCAGTACAACGCCGATCCACGCACGCGCAGCGGCATCTTCGGCACCGCGAAGAAGATGATCCGGTGCCTGAAATTGTCGAACGTGCACCCGTGGATCACCCGTGGCGGTGATCGCAGGGAGTTCGACGAGCTGGAGTTCCTGGAGAACAACGGCACGCTCTACAGCCTGTCGCTGGAAGGCCGCGGTTCGGCGGCGCCCTTGGTGAGTGCGCTCACCGAAGCGGTGGTCGACGTGGCGATGCGCAAGGCGTCGCAGTCGGCTGGTGGGCGCTTGGCGATTCCGATGCTCGCGGTGCTCGACGAGGCCGCCAACGTAGTGCGCTGGAAGGATCTGCCCAAGCAGTACAGCCACTTCGGCTCGCGCGGCATCGTCGTGATGACGGTGCTGCAATCCTGGGCGCAGGGCGCCCGCTGCTGGGGCGAGAGCGGCATGAACGCCTTGTGGTCGGCGGCGAACATCAAAGTGCTCGGTAGCGGCGTGGACGACACCAAATTCCTGCAGGAGCGCTCGGACGTGCTCGGTGAATACGACGCGATCTCGCAGTCGGTCTCCGAATCCAAGGGCGGCAAGAGCTATTCACGCTCGCTGGGCTCGTCCAAGACGTTCTCGGTCAACGCCCTCGCGACGCTGCCGCGTGGCCGGGCCATCCTGTTCCCCTCAGGTGCGCCTCCGGTGCTCATCCGTACGGTGCCTTGGTGGGAGGGTGAGTACGCTGCGGACGTGAAACAGTCCATCTCGCACCATGATCCACAGCGCAAGACGCAGATCGCGGACGTGATCGGTTCGCCGTCGCTGAGCAAGTCGACGCCACCGCCGGAGTATGGCCAAGTCGAGGAGGTCCGGCCGCTGTGACCGAACAGCAGCAGAACATGATCTACGCGAGTGTGGTGGCGTTCGTCGAGGAATACCTGAGCGTGGTCTATCGGCGGCAGGTCACCGATCTCAGTGACACGGTGTGGTGCCCCGAATGGTGGCAGCACGCCGAAGCGGTCGCCCGTCTGGACGCGCTGTGGCGCGCCTGGGAGCACTACCGCCAAAACCCGTCGACAGGGTTGAGCGTCTGGTTCCTGGATCATGCCGATCCGCACATGGCGAAATTGTTCGACCCCAAAGGCCCGTTCAAATATTGCAGCGTGCGCAACGGCCACAAGGACATGCTCAGCCCGCTCCCGACGAAATCGCCGCAGCATGGGATGTTCGGCGATCCCACGATGGGGGACTTTTCCACCTAGTCGACCGCACCGCGTGATCTCGCGGTATCGGCCGGAAAGACGAATGCCCGCTGAATGATCCAGCGGGCATTTCGTCCTTTTCCTGCTATCGCGTGCGCTCCAAGCCGCGGGATTCCTGTTCCCGCCCGCCCCTGGTGACCGACGGGGCCTCGCCCGGACGGGAGCGTACGGCCTCACCCGGCGGTTGTGCCTGCCCTACTTCGATCAGCATCCGCACCGCGGCAAGCTCCGGCGCTACACCCATTTTGGCCAGATGGGCCGCGATCGCCATGCGGCGTTCCTGGGAGTCGTATTGCAGAGCCGGCTTGGCGGCGGCGTTGGCCGCCATCCGGGAGGCCTCGGCTTGCGCGGAGAAGCGGTCCTTCTCCAGCGACACGCCCTTGTCCGCTATCGGCTTCTCGATCAGCCGGGCCAGCTCGGTGTTGCGCGGATCCTTGGCCTTCGCGTCGCGCGCCTCACGCAGCTGCAACTCCTTGGCCTCTTTGAGCCGGGCCTCGGTGAGCTTGACGCGCGCTTCGGCTTCCTTTTGACCACGCTCGCGGGTCCGCAAGGCGACGAGCGTCGCAAGCTGCAACATTGTCCTCATCATGGCCGCGGTTTCCCGGCCGATGTCGTCCAGTTCCTCGGACATGGCTGCTCCCCGATGCTGCAGTGATCACTATGGATGATGTGGTGCTTCGTTACGGACGCCGCCACGCGAACTGTAGTCCCGTGCAGCGGGTCCCGCCTGCAAACGTGGACACCCGGAGAACTTGTGGTGCGGCACTTCCTGTCCGGGGGATCGCCCGGCCGAGGCCGTACTACGCCGCAAGAACTCCTTGTGTCGAGATTACCCGACAAAGGTCGGCACAATCGAACGAGCGTGCCGGTTTATCAGCATATATCGCACATTTCCGGCGTGTCTCCGGGCGCGCCGGATGATCTTCTAACTGAGGGCACCCTAACCGAAGAAAGGTTCGACTATCCCCGCGTCGGCCGGATGGAGCGGACATGGCTCGGGCCCGCGGCCGGCGAGCGGCGGCGGGCCCGGAGCACACGTTCAGCGGTCGATACGCACCGACTGGATCGTGACCGGCTGCTTCGGCTTCCCGTCGCCGGGGCCGTTGGAGTCGTCCTGGCCCAGCTCGGCGATCTTGTCGAGCGTGCCGAGGCTGTTGTCGTCCACGGTGCCGAAGATCGTGTATTGCGGCGGAAGCATCGAATCCGCGTACACGATGAAGAACTGACTGCCGTTGGTTCCGGGGCCCGCGTTGGCCATGGCCAGCACGCCGCGCTTGTACGCGATCGGCTCGGAGGTCGCCGCGGGATCGTTCGGGGCGTACTGATCGGTGGGGTACTCGTTGTCGAATTCGTAACCGGGCCCGCCCATCCCGGTGCCGGTGGGATCACCGCACTGCAGGACCTTCAGGCCCTCGCCTGCGGTCATACGGTGGCAGCTGGTGCCGTCGAAGTAGTTCTGTGCCGCCAGGCTGACGAAGCTGTTCACCGTGCACGGCGACTCGGCGTTGTTCAGGGTCAGCCCGATCGGGCCCTGGGTGGTCTCCACGCTGACGCTGACCTTCGCGTCGACGCCGGTGGTGGGGATGCCCTCGGCCTTCGGCTTGCCGACCGGCTTGTCCGCGGGCTTGGCGCTGTCGCGGTAGGAGCAGTCGACCGTCGCGGGCTTGGCCTTCGCGGAGGGCGGCGCGGCCGCGGCGGGGGTGCTCGACAGCGAGGCGTCCGCGGCGTCGGAGTTGCTGCTGCTGTCGTCGCCGCGGGTCAAGAAGTACACCCCGGTCACGGCGGCGACCACGAGGACGACACCGAGTACCGATCCGGCGATCGTGAGTTGCTTGCGCTTGCGCGCCCGCTCGGCCCGATTGGCGAGCTGACGTTCCAGCTTGCGTTTCGCCGCTGCTCGTCGCTGTTCGTTGGTCGGCACTACCACGTTCCTCCCGTGTCCGGTTACATCGGGATAAGAGTGTGCCATTTCTTTCTGAGACTGCTCCGCAACCATCCTGAGAGGCGGTTCGGCGAATCGGTTGGACTTGCGGGGGCGTAGTGGTGGAAACTGGAGCATCGTGACCAAGACCAGCAGCTTTTCCGCCCCGAAGGGGGTACCGGACTACGTGCCACCCGGCTCGGCCGAGTTCGTCGCGGTGCGCGACGGCCTGCTCCGCGCCGCCCGACTGGCCGGGTACGGGCATATCGAGCTGCCGGTCTTCGAGGACACGGGCCTGTTCGCCCGCGGTGTCGGCGAGTCCACCGACGTGGTCACCAAGGAGATGTACACCTTCCCCGATCGCGGCGATCGCAGCGTCACGCTGCGCCCCGAGGGAACCGCGGGTGTGATGCGCGCGGTCATCGAACACGGCCTCGACCGGGGCCAGCTGCCGGTGAAGCTGTGCTACGCGGGTCCCTTCTTCCGCTACGAGCGCCCGCAAGCCGGCCGGTACCGGCAGTTGCAGCAGGTGGGCATCGAGGCGATCGGCGTCGACGATCCGGCGTTGGACGCCGAGGTCATCGCCATCGCCGATGCCGGATTCCGTGGTCTGGGGCTGGACGGATTCCGGCTCGAGGTCACCTCGCTGGGTGACGAGACGTGCCGCCCGCAGTACCGCGAACTGCTCCAGGAATTCCTCTTCGGGCTCCCGTTGGACGAGGAGACGAAGCGGCGCGCCCAGCTCAACCCGCTGCGCGTGCTGGATGACAAGCGGCCCGAGGTGCGGGCGATGACCGCGGACGCGCCGCTGATGATCGATCACCTGTCGGAGTCGGCCAAGGCCCACTTCGAGCAGGTGCTCGGTCACCTGGAGGTGCTCGGCGTGCCGTACGTGGTGAACCCGCGCATGGTGCGCGGTCTGGACTACTACACCAAGACCACGTTCGAGTTCGTGCACGACGGTCTCGGCGCGCAATCCGGCATCGGCGGCGGCGGCCGCTACGACGGTCTCATGGCCGAACTCGGCGGGCAGCCGCTGTCGGGCATCGGATTCGGTCTCGGTGTGGACCGGACCATGCTGGCGCTGGCGGCCGAGGGCAAGTCGGCGGGCAGCCCGGCGCGCTGCGAGGTCTTCGGCGTGCCGCTGGGTGAGGCCGCCAAACAGCGGCTGGTGGTGGTGGCCGCGCAGTTGCGCGCGGCGGGCATCCGGGTCGATCTGGCCTACGGCGGGCGCGGTGTGAAGGGCGCGATGAAGGCGGCCGACCGATCCGGGGCCAGGTTCACCCTCGTGCTCGGCGATCGTGACCTCGCGGAGAACACCGTCGGGCTCAAGGATATGGCGACCGGTGATCAGCGGCAGATTCCGCTGCCCGAGGTGGTCGGCGTGATCCGGGAGGCGCTGGCCGGGTAGCGCGGTGGCCGGTGCTCTCGGGTTCCGTCGCGCGACACTGTGCGCCGAACCCGTCGCGGGCGGGGTGTGGGGGCGGTAGCGTGACCGGCGCGCACACCAGCGGCGCCGAAGTCGCGAGAGGGCGGAGTAGTGTCCACGAATTCTGATGACCAGCGGGCGATCGCGCCGGTGGGGCTCGACCTGGTCGCGCCTGAGCTGTACGCGCCGATGCTGCGCCGCCTCGCGTTGGCCGCGTCGGGCATCGGGATCGGCGCGGCGCTGCTGGCCGCGACCGTGGTGAGCTGGCCGATCGCGGCGGCCATCGGCGTTGTCGTCGGCGCGCCCACCGTGGTGTACGCCGTCGCGCTGCGTCGGCGGCGAATGTGGGTGACGGGTACGACGATTCATGCCCGCAGGCTGTTCGGTGAACGACAGGTGGAGATGTCGGCGGCCACCGGGGTCGAGGTCTTGGTGTTCCCGGCCCGGTTGAGCCGGATCGCCCTGCGGGTTACCGCCGGGGAGATTTCGCAAGTCGTTCCGCTGGCCATGTACACCGACGCGGGCAGCGGCCGCGAATTGCATCTGCTGGGTTTGCGCAAACTCGCGGACGCGCTCGCCGCCAGTGAATTGGCCGCGTCCGTCGCGGTTTCCGAGATGCTGGTGCACCAGTTGCGCGCCGAGGCACGCGATGCCGGACTGGAGGAACGGCCGCTGTATCGCGCCGTGCGGCTGGCGCGGGCCAAAGACGTGGTCTCGCCGATCGTGCTGACCGACACCGAGGTCGCCGCGCTCGCCTGAGCAACGTTGCCGGAGAACCGGTGCGGCCGGTACGGGTCACTGTCGCGTAGCTCACCGTGCGCCTTCGGCGGCGGTGAGAGTGACTAGGGTGGGCTAGAGGATTCGCCGATCGCAAGGAGTTCGCCGTGAGCACCCCCGCTGGGACCGTGACCGTCACCGTGACCGGAGCCGCGGGCCAGATCGCCTACGGCATGCTGTTCCGGATCGCCTCCGGCGCGATGCTCGGCCCGGACACGCGCGTGCGCCTGCGGCTGCTGGAGGTCCCCGCAGCGGTGGCGTCGCTGGAGGGCGTCGCGATGGAACTGGAGGACGGCGCGTTCCCGCTGCTGGACTCCATCGACATCAGCGACGACCCGTGGATCGGCTTCGCGGGCGCGGGCATCGCCCTGCTCGTCGGCGCGCGGCCGCGCACGGCCGGGATGGAACGCTCGGATCTGCTCGCCGCCAACGGCGCGATCTTCACCGAGCAGGGCGCCGCGATCAACGCCAGCGCCGGGGACGACGTGAAGGTGCTCGTGATCGGCAACCCGGCCAACACCAACGCCTTCATCGCCATGAGCAACGCGCCGGACGTGCCCGCCGAGCGTTTCACCGCCATGACTCGCCTGGACCACAACCGCGCCATCGCGCAGCTGGCCAAGAAAACCGGTGCCCCCGCCGCGGCCATCGCGCGGGTCGCCATCTGGGGCAATCACTCGGCGACGCAGTATCCGGATATCGCGCACGCCACCATCGCGGGACGTCCCGCCCTCGATCTGATCGGCGATCCGGCGTGGTTGACCGAGCAGTTCGTGCCCACCGTGCAGCAGCGCGGCACCGCCATCATCCAGGCCCGCGGCGCGTCCTCGGCGGCGAGCGCGGCCAGCGCCGCGATCGACCACATCCACGACTGGGTACGCGGCACGCGGGACGATGACTGGGTCTCGATGGCAGTTCCCTCGGACGGCTCCTACGGCGTGCCCGAAGGGCTGATCAGCTCGTTCCCGGTCACCTGCGCGAACGGTGAGTACACGATCGTGCCCGATCTGACGATCGACGAACTGGCCCGTCCCCGGATCGACGCCTCGGTCGCCGAACTCGCGCAGGAGCGCGACGCCGTCATCGACCTCGGTTTCGCCAAGCACGCCTGACCGGCTCGCGGACGTGCCTATCCGACTGTCCAGGTCTCGGGCCCGGTGAGCAGGGACTGGAGCGATTCGGGGCCGACTGGTCTCTTCTCTCGCGCGGTCTCGGTCTGGTAGCGCACCCCGTCGTCGTAGGTCGGTCGCGAGACGCTGCGGAAGATGCCGGTGACCACATGCTCGAGTCCTTGATCGGACAACCGCGACAGCGCGTAGGCGTACTCCGGGTCGTCGGCGTAGGCGTCGTGCACCACGATGTCGGACTCCGCGACGCTGTCGGTGCGAGCCGTCGTGAGCCCGAAACCCCGGCGTACGACGGCGAATTCGCCCTCGGCGCCGAACCGGATCGGTTCGGCGTGGCGCAACGGTATGAGATGGTCCGCGGCGTTCTCCCGGCGCAGCACGTCGAACGAGCCGTCGTTGAATATCGGGCAGTCCTGCAGGATTTCCACGAACGACGTGCCGCGGTGCTCGGCCGCGGCGCGCAACACCTCGGTCAGCCCCGCGCGATCGGAGTCGAGCGCGCGAGCGGCGAAGGTCGCTTCCGCGCCCAGCGCCACCGACAGGGTGTTGAACGGGTGGTCCACCGAGCCCATCGGGGTCGATTTGGTGATCTTGCCCTGCTCCGAGGTCGGTGAGTACTGCCCCTTGGTCAAGCCGTAGATCCGGTTGTTGAACAGCAGGATCGTCATGTTCACGTTGCGGCGCAACGCGTGGATGAGGTGATTGCCGCCGATGGACAGCGCGTCGCCGTCACCGGTCACCACCCAGACCGACAGGTCGGGCCTGCTGACCGCCAATCCGGTCGCGATCGCGGGCGCACGACCGTGAATGGAGTGGATACCGTAGGCCTCCAAGTAGTACGGGAAGCGGCTCGAGCAGCCGATCCCGGACACGAACATCAGATTCTCTCTGCGCAATCCGAGTTCGGCGAGGAAGCCGCGCACCGTCGCCAGGATCACATAGTCGCCGCAACCCGGGCACCAGCGCACCTCTTGATCGGAGGTGAACTCCTTCACCTTCTGCGGTCCGTCCGCCGTCGGTACCCCGGACACACCGGTCAGTCCCAGGTCGGTGCCGACCAGCGAGGTCTCCACGATGGTCATGCGTTACCCCCAGTGATGCGGTACGCGGCTGCCTCGCCTGCGCTCGGCGCGGCGCAGGGTTGTGGTCGGACTTCGTCGGGCAGCGCTCGATAAGTAGCCCGCGCCCGTGCGGCGAAGACCTTGTTCTGTTCCATCTCCTCGATCGATCCGTCCAGCGCCGCGTCGATCACCCCGACCAGTTCCTGGGCGGAGAACGCGGTGCCGGCGATCTTCGTCCACGGCCGCACATCGACCAGGTACTTCGCCCGCAGCAGCGTGGCCAGCTGGCCGCCGTTCATCTCCGGCGCGACCACGCGGCGATAGCGGCGCAGCACGTCACCGAGATTGGCGGGCAACGGATTCAGATGGCGTAGATGCGCCTGGGCGACGGGGACTCCGCGCCGCCGCGCGCGCCGGCACGCCTCGCCGATCGGGCCGAATGAACTGCCCCAGCCGATCAGCAGCAGCTCGGCGGTGCCGTCCGGGTCGTCGACCGCGAGTTCGGGGACGCCGATGCCGTCGATCTTCGCTTGGCGCAGACGGACCATGAGTTCGTGGTTGCCCGGATCGTAGGAGATGTTACCGCTGCCGTCGGCCTTCTCGAGACCGCCGATGCGGTGGGCGCGGCCCTTCGTGCCGGGGACGGCCAGCGGTCGGGCGAGCGTGTCGGGATCGCGCGCGTACGGCTGGAACGGGTCGGCGTCGTCGCCGTCCGGCTCGAATCCCGGGTCGATCGGCTCCAATTCCGTCACCTGCGGAATGGACCACGGTTCGGAGCCGTTGGCGATCGCGCCGTCGGACAGCACCAGCACCGGAGTGCGGTAGGTCAGGGCGATCCGCGCGGCCTCCACCGCGGTGGCGAAGCAGTCCGCCGGGGAGCGCGGCGCGAGCACCGCTACCGGTGATTCGCCGTTGCGGCCGTAGAGCGCCTGCAACAGGTCGGCCTGTTCGGTCTTGGTCGGCAGTCCGGTCGACGGTCCGCCGCGCTGCACATCGATCACGATCAGCGGCAGCTCCGTCATCACCGCCAGGCCGATGGTCTCGCTCTTGAGCGCGAGTCCCGGGCCGGAAGTGCTGGTGACACCGAGCGCGCCGCCGAGCGAAGCGCCCAGCGCGGCACCGATTCCGGCGATCTCGTCCTCGGCCTGGAAGGTGGTGACGTCGAAGTTCTTGTGCTTGCTCAGCTCATGCAGGATGTCCGAGGCGGGCGTGATGGGGTAGGTGCCCAGGAAGACCGGCAGCTTCGCGAGCCGGCCCGCGGTGATCAGGCCGTAGGCGAGCGCGGTGTTGCCGGTGATCTGGCGGTAGGTGCCCGGCGGCAGTTTCGCGGGCGCGATCTCGTAGGTGGTGGCGAAGCTCTCGGTGGTCTCGCCGTAGTTCCAGCCCGCCCGGAACGCCAGGATATTGGCCTCGGCGATGTCCGGCTTGGTGGCGAACTTCTCGCGCATGAACTGCTCGGTGCCGCCGATCGGGCGTCCGTACATCCAGGAGAGCAGGCCGAGGGCGAACATGTTCTTCGCACGCTGGGCATCTTTTTTGCCGACCCCGGTCGATTCGGTCGCGCCCAGCGTGAGCGAGGTCATCGGGACGCGGTGGACCACGAAGTCCGACAGCGTCTCGTCGGCCAGCGGATCGGCGGCGTAGCCGACCTTGGCGAGGGCCCGTTTGGTGAACTCGTCGGTGTTCACGATGACGGTGGCGCCGCGCGGGAGATCCTCCAGGTTCGCCTTGAGCGCGGCGGGGTTCATCGCGACGAGCACGTCGGGCTGGTCACCAGCGGTGAGGATGTCGTAGTCGGCGATCTGGATCTGGAAGGACGAGACGCCGGGCAGGGTGCCCTGCGGCGCCCGGATCTCGGCGGGGAAGCTGGGCTGAGTGGCCAAGTCGTTGCCGAACGCGGCGGCCTCGTGGGTGAAGCGATCGCCGGTCAGCTGCATTCCGTCGCCGGAGTCCCCGGCGAACCGAATGACGACCTTTTCCAACTTCGCTGTGCCGACATCGTTTTGGTGTGAAACCATATGCCTGCTTCACTTCCTCGTCGCTGAGAGGTGCCATCGCCAAACTACTCCGTCGAGTGCGGTGCGCGCCCCCGAAGCGCGCGGACCGGCGAGATTCGGCGATGGTGGCGTCAGGCGAACAATGCCAGTTGCGCGTCGGTCGTGTGCGCGGTTTCGGGTCGTGTCTCCGGTTCGGCATGCCTGCGCGCCGTCAAACCGTGCTCGGCCAGCAGTGGAGCGACCCGCGCGCGTAGCCAGGCGGAGTACTCCGGCGTCACGTAGGCGCCGCGGCGGTAGAGCTGACGGTACCGGCGCAGCAGCGCCGGATGGTGCTCGGCCAGCCAGGACAGGAACCAGCCCCTGGTGCTGCCGCGCAGATGCATGGGGAACGCGACGGCCGATGCCGCCCCGGCCTCGGCGATGGCGCCGAAGATCGCGTCCAGATGTGCCTGTCCGTCCGTCAGACAGGGGATGACCGGGGCGACCAGCACGTTCACCGCGAAGCCCGCGTCGGTGAGCGCGCGAACCAGGTCCAGCCGTGCCCGTGGCGACGGCGTGCCGGGTTCCAGGCTCTGGTGCAGCTCCTGATCGAGGATCGCGATGGACACCGCGAGGCTGACCCGCACCTGGCGCGCGGCCGAGGTGAGCAGCGGTAGATCCCGGCGCAGCAAGGTGCCTTTGGTGAGGATGTAGAAGGGGGTGCCGGACTCGGCCAGCGCGCGGATGACGCCCGGCATCAGGCGATATCGCCCCTCGGCGCGCTGATAGGGATCGGTGTTGGTGCCGAGTGCGACCGGTTCGCGGCGCCAGGACCGCCTGCCGAGTTCCTTGCGCAGCACCGCGGCGACGTTGGTCTTCACCACGATCTGCGAGTCGAAGTCGCGGCCCGCGTCCAGGTCCAGATACTCGTGCGTGCCGCGCGCGAAACAGTAGCGGCACGCGTGCGAACAACCGCGCATCGGATTGACGGTCCACTGGAACGGCACGTTCGCGCCCTCGGGCACCCTGTTCAGCGCGCTCTTGCACAACACCTCGTGGAAGGTGATGCCCTCGAACTCCGGCGTCCGCACGGTGCGCACCAGACCCGCCCGGGACAGCCCGGGCAAGGCGCCGTCCTCGGCGTCCAGGGTCTGGCTTTGCCACCGCACCCCCTCAGTCGAACATGTGTTCTAGAAGCTGTCAAGCGATCTGTCTGGTGTCGGGCGGGGTGAGTCGGGCCGGGTCGGCGAAGAAGGTGACCAGATCGCGCACCGTGTCCTCGAGCGAGCGCGGCTGGTAGCCGAGTTCCCGTTCCGCCTTGCCGTGGTCGACGACGGGCGCGGAGATGAGCGCGCCGAGCGCCGCCTTGGAGACGATGTCGGAGTTGAACAGCTTGCCGATCGGCGCGAGCACCGGGATGACGCCGGACACGAGCTTGGCGGGGATGGCGAACTTCGGCCCCCGCTTGCCGCCATGGGCGGCGGCGACGCGGCACAGTTCGAGCATCGAGATCATCGATCCACCGAGCAGGTAGTTCTCACCTGTGCGGCCGTGCTCTCCGGCCAGTACCAGGCCCTCGGCCACATCGCGCACGTCCACGAGGTCGAAACCCCCGCCGATCATGGCGGGCACGCGCCCGAGCGCCGCGTCCCTGAGTGTCCGGTTGATGCGCGAGAGCGGCTTGCCGAAGTCCAGCGGGCCGAAGACGCCGGTCGGGTTGCACAGCACCGCGTCCAGGCCCTCGTCGATCACCTTGCGCAGCGCCACCTCGCCCGCCCACTTGGAGCGGTCGTAGACCGGCAACCCGGGGTCGGTCGACCGCGGCGCGTTCTCGTCGATCCGGCCACCGCAGCTGTACTGGTCGAAGGCGTGGATCGAGCTGGCGTGCACCATCCGGCGCGCGCCGACGGCCAGCGCCGCCTCGGCGACCACGCGCACACCCTCGGTGTTCACCCGCCAGGCGAGTTCGTTCTTCTCGGCCAGGGTGATCACCGCCACCAGGTGGTAGACCACCTCCGCGCCGTCCAGTGCGGCGCGCATGGACGCCTGGTCGAGCACATCGCCCCGCACCCAGGTGATGCCGGGTGCCGCCGGCTCGGCGGGAATCGCCCGATCGATGGCCGTGATCTGATGGCCGCGCTCGGTGAGGAGGCGGAGCAGATTCGTGCCGAGGTAGCCGGCTGCGCCGGTCACTGCGACCTTCATGGGACAGAGAATATAGAACTTGTTCTAATTTGCAACACGTTCCAATTCTGCCCCTTTCGCCCTGCCGTGCGGCGCGTTCGGGCTCGAAACTTGCCGGTCGGGTCGGCTATATTGAGCGCAACCGTAGCGGCCCTTGCCGATTCGGCAGGGAGCCGGCGGATCACGACAACTTCATGACGCAGATCTGTACGACGATTTGGGGGGCAACTCGATGAGTGATCTCTCGGTAGAGACCGAAGCGGTCCGGGCGTTCGCCGCCACGAACGCCGGTATCGCCGGTGATCTCGCGGGGGCGGGCAATTTCGACGCGGTGAAGAACGTTTCCGCGCTCGTTCCGGTGTTCGGCTTGATCGGGGCCGACTACCTGGCGATGTTCGCGGCGGCACAGGTGTTGCAGGCCAAGGACATCAACGATCTGTCGGCCAAGTACGCCAAACTCTCGGACTCGGCGTTCAGCGCCGCCGCGGCCTACGACGCGGTCGACTGGTCCAACGCGGGCGCGCTCGGATCGATCGCGGGCCAGATCGGAGGCGCGGTATGAGGCCGCTCGACAGCGGCGTCATCGCGCCGGAGGACCACGCCCTCGCGCACGCGGCCGAGCAGAACGTCGCGATCGGCCAGCAGTCCGTGCTGGACACCCTGCAGAACGCGCCCGAGCAGGCGGTGCTGGACCTGCCGTTGCCGCAGCTGCCCGACGATCTGCCGCCCATCGAGCCGCCCGCTTTCGTGCTGTCGCGCAAGATCGCCGAGGATCAACAGTCGGTCGGCGCCACGCCCTCCGGTCTGCCCGGTCTGAACGGCGCACCGGGCGCCGAGAACGTACTCGGCGTGCCGCACGAGGCGTCGGCGCTGCTCGGTGACATGAACACGGCGGTCGACCACGTTGCGGCGCCCGCGGTCCAAGCGGCGCTCGATCAGGCCCCCGGCGTGCTGAACGGAGCACTGGCCGACGCGTCGAGCGCGGTCGCCGGCACGGTGAACCAGGCGGCGGCCGCCGCCGCGTCGTTGCCCCCGTTGCCCGCCGACCCGGTCGCCGCGCTGATGCAGGGTGTCGCGGTGCCCGCGCTCCCCGGCGTCGATCTGCTGATGAAGCCGATCCTGGATCTGCTGAGCAGCTTCGGCACCGGTGTCATCGGCGCGTTCGATCCGACCGCGATCCTGAGCCAGTCCTCCAAGGTCATCGAGATGGCCATGCAGGTGGGCAAGGGCAGCATGAGCACGGTCGAGCAGCTGTGGCAGAGCCAGGCCGCGCGCAATGCCCAGGCCGCGAGCCAGCAGGCGAACGTGGAGGGGCAGCAGACCAGCCAGCGGGGTATCGACATCTCCGAGCTCACCCAGCGTGCCGCCACGGTGGTGCAGCAGGGCAACGCTCAGTTGCTCGGCATCGCGTCGTCGTTCGCCACCCAGGCGACCGCGCTCGCGCCGGTGATCCTCACCCCGCCGGCCCAGGCGACGTTGATCGCCTCGGCCACCGAACACCTGGGCAACGCCGTCGGCGTGGTCAACGCCACCCGCGGTGATCTGGCGGGCAAGACCGCCGAACTCAGCGGCATGGTGCAGCAACTGGTCGCGCCCGGCGGCGGTCCGGCGCCGCAGGAGGTCGCGCAGGCGCTGGCGGAGAACGTCGGCCAGCCGATCATGGAGCAGGCGCAGTCGAGCGCCTCGGATACCGCGACCAAGGCGGCCGGCCTCGACTCCGCCACGCCCGGGACCTCGACCCCCTCGACCACGCCGTCGTCGGTGCACACCACGCACAGCCCGGGTACCAGCCACGGCACGCCGAGCGGACTGCTCGGCAGCAGCCCCGGCAGGCCCGGAAGTTCGAGCACGCCCTCGGTTCCGAAAGCCACCGGCCTGCCCGGCACCACGGTTCCCCCGATCCGCTCGGTCGCCGGCGTCCCGGGCACGTCATTCGGTACCGGCTCGCCCGCGAGCACCACACCTGCCGGGTCGAACGGTTTCATGGGCGGCCCGGCCGGCGCGGCGGGACAGCGCGGCAATGACGACGAACACTCGCGCTCGGTGCAGCCGTATCTGAGCCCCACCGGCAACGACGACCTCACCGGCCCGTTGGGCGAGTCCACGCCGGACGTCATCGGCGCCACGCACTCGGACGAGATCATCAGTTCGGACTACGAGCAAGACCAGTTCTGACGCGTCGCGGGGGAGGCCACGCACGAGATCCGGCCCGAGCGGGGATCATCGCCGTTCGGGCCGGATGACGAGCGAAGGTCAGTTGTCTTGCGCGAACGCGTCGAGCAGTTTCCGGTACAGGTCGGCGAAGCGTTTGCGTGCGGCCTGCTGCTCGGCGCCGAGCCCCTCGGTGGTGTCGGGCGAATACACCACGAGATGTACGTCCTCCGACGGCGACTGCGGCATGAAGTCGATGATCCGGCTGCTCTGATCCGTTGCGGCCGGTACGCCGAGGTCCACGGTGGCGAGCGCTTTGGTCTCCGCCAGCGCCGCACTCAGCACGTCGGGCGGGATGTGGCCATCGATCCGCTTGGGCGGGGTCTCCGGCCGGCGCTCGGCGGCCACCGCGTCGGGGCTGCTGATCGCACGGCCGTCGGCGAAGATCTCCAGTTGCGGACGCAGGTCCGTGCGGGCCTGCCACCCGTCCGGAATGGTGGTCAGCGTGAACAACGCCAGCGGCGCGGCGATCGGCGGTAGCGCGCTGGGGCGATCCAGGGCCGGGTCGGCCGTCGCGGCGCCCGAGCCCGCCGCCACGATCAGCAACACAACCAGCACAACAGCTTTCGTTACTCGCATCGATCCCATCTTCCGGTGCTGTCCGTATCCACCTGCAACACAGGTGAACTGCCGTAGATCATGACAGCGCGCCGGCTTTCGGAATGAACCGGCGCGCGCCGCATCGATCGGATCCCGGTCTATCGCAGGCCGGACGGATTGTTCAGGTCTTGCGCCGAATACGTGTCGCAAGCCCGGACCTGACCGGTCTTGTAGCCGGTGAGGAACCACTTCTGTCGCTGCTCGGACGAACCGTGCGTCCATGCTTCCGGATTCACCCGGCCCTGCGCGGCGCGCTGGATACGGTCGTCGCCGACCGCCGCGGCCGCCGACAGCGCGTCGTCGACGTCCTTGTCCGACAGCGGCTTCAGGAAGGGCTGGTCGCCGCCGGGCGCAGGTTGCTTGTCCGCGAAGTGGGCCCAGATGCCCGCGTAGCAGTCGGCCTGCAATTCGGTGCGTACCGCGCCGGACTCCGGCCCGCGCGGATCACGCTGCGCGCGACCGAGGTCACCGAGCACGTTCTGGATGTGATGGCCGATCTCGTGCGCCACCACGTATTCCTGCGCGAGCGGGCCGCCGCTGGAACCGAAGCGATCCACCAGCTCCTGGAAGAAGCTGGTGTCGAAGTAGGCGGTCCGGTCGGCCGGGCAGTAGAACGGCCCGACGTCGCTGGTGGCATTGCCGCATCCGGTAGAGGTGGCCCCGGAGAAGAGCACGACCTTCGGCTGCGAGTAGCGCTTGCCCGCCTGCTTCGGCAGTTCGGCCGACCACACGGCGTCCAGGCTCTGCGCGGTGAGCGCCACCCGGCAGTCGACGTATTTGTTGGCGTCCGCGCCGGTCTTGCAGTGGCTCGGCGTGCCCTCCGTGCCCGGCTGCGTCTGGCTCTCCTCCGGCGTTCCGGTGAAGTTCCCGAGGATGGATCCGGGGTCGCCGCCCAGCAGCAGCGCCAGCACCAGCACGATGAGTCCGCCCGCTCCACCGCCCAGCGCGAGCTTGCCGCCCATGCCGGGACCGCCGGAGGAAACCCGGTCCGGGTCGATCTGCATGCCCTCGTTGAAGGTCATCGTCGTCGCTTTCTCGCTCGTCCCCGGGGCACACACAGCCCTCGGTCATACGGCCCCGGTTCACTCTCCCTCGGATACAGCTTGGCATGGGCGCGTCGATATCGGTTTCCTCTCGGGGAATGTGTCTCACTACGATGGACTCGCACCCGGTCACCCCGCGCCCGGTGCCAGAGTCGTCGAAAGGAACCCCGTGCTGCGCACCCACTTGGCTGGTTCGCTGCGAAGCGAGCATGCCGGTCAGACCGTCACTCTCACCGGTTGGGTGGCCCGGCGGCGTGACCACGGTGGGGTGATCTTCATCGATCTGCGCGACGCGTCCGGCGTGGCCCAGGCGGTGTTCCGCGAGGGCGAACCCGCCGAACAGGCGCACCGGCTGCGCGCGGAGTACTGCGTGCGCGTCACCGGCACCGTGGAACCGCGTCCGAGCGGCAACGAGAACCCGGAACTGCCGACCGGGGCGATCGAGGTGAACGTCACCGAGCTCGAGGTGCTGAACGAGAGCGCCCCGCTGCCGTTCCAGCTGGACGAGCAGCCCGGTGAGGAAGCGCGCCTCAAGCACCGCTACCTGGATCTGCGCCGGGAAGGCCCGGCGCACGCCATCCGGCTGCGCTCCAAGGTCAACGCGGCCGCCCGCGAGGTGCTCGCCCGCCACGAGTTCGTCGAGGTCGAGACTCCGACGCTGACCCGGTCCACGCCCGAGGGTGCTCGCGACTTCCTGGTGCCCGCCCGCTTGCAGCCGGGCAGCTTCTACGCCCTGCCGCAGAGCCCGCAGTTGTTCAAGCAGCTGCTCATGGTCGGCGGCATCGAACGCTACTACCAGATCGCGCGCTGCTACCGGGACGAGGACTTCCGCGCCGACCGGCAGCCGGAGTTCACCCAGCTCGACATCGAGATGAGCTTCGTGCGCCAGGAGGACGTGATCCTGCTGGCCGAGGAGATCCTGGTCGCACTGTGGAAGCTGGTGGGCTACGAGATCCAGACCCCCATCCCGCACATGACCTACGCCGAGGCCATGCGCCGTTTCGGCAGCGACAAGCCCGATCTGCGCTTCGGTGTGGAGATCACCGAGTGCACCGACTATTTCAAGGACACCCCGTTCCGGGTGTTCCAGGCGCCCTACGTCGGTGCGGTGGTCATGCCGGGCGGCGCGAGCCAGCCGCGGCGCCAGCTCGACGCCTGGCAGGAATGGGCCAAGCAGCGCGGCGCCAAGGGGCTGGCGTACGTCTTGGTGAACGAGGACGGCACGCTGGGGGGCCCGGTCGCCAAGAACCTCAGCGAAGCCGAGCGTGAGGGCCTGGCCAAGCACGTCGGCGCGGTGCCGGGGGACTGCGTGTTCTTCGCCGCAGGCGCACCGAAGGCGCAGCGCGCGCTGCTCGGTGCGGCGCGCGTCGAGATCGCCCGCAAGGTCGGCCTCATCGACGAGGACGCCTGGTCGTTCGTGTGGATCGTGGACGCGCCGCTGTTCGAGCCGACCGTGGAGGCGACCGCGAGCGGTGACGTGGCGGTGGGCCACTCCGCCTGGACCGCGGTGCACCACGCGTTCACCTCGCCGATGCCGGAGTCGCTGGACACCTTCGACACCGACCCGGGCTCGGCGCTGGCCTACGCCTACGACATCGTCTGCAACGGCAACGAGATCGGTGGCGGGTCGATTCGTATCCACCGCCGCGACGTGCAGGAACGGGTGTTCGAGGTGATGGGCATCACGCACGAGGAGGCCCAGGAGAAGTTCGGCTTCCTGCTCGACGCCTTCGCCTTCGGCGCTCCGCCGCACGGCGGCATCGCCTTCGGCTGGGACCGGGTCACCGCGCTCCTGGCGGGGGAGGACTCGATCCGCGAGGTCATCGCGTTCCCGAAGACCGGAGGCGGTGTCGACCCGCTGACCGACGCGCCCGCGCCGATCACCGCGCAGCAGCGTAAAGAGGCGGGACTGGACGTCAAGCCGGAGCAGAAGAAGGGCGCGCCCGCCTCGTAGCGGCCGCTGCCGCGAACGGTATTTTCTGGTCAGCCGCGTCTGTGCCAGGTGACGCCGACCACGAGGAAACGCGTTGCTGCACTTGCGCATGATCAGCCCGCCGGAGAGTACCGACGAGGTGCTCGCGGTACTCGCCGCGGATCCCGGGGTCACGCACGTGACCCTGGCACGCGGTGGGGCGGTGGAGCCCAAGGGCGACCTCGTCGAGGCGGACGTGGCTCGCGAGGCCGCCAACGCCGTACTCGAGGACCTCACGGCGCTGGGCATCTGCCATTCCGGAGGCTTGACGCTCACACCGGTCGAGACGGTCTTGTCGGACGCGGGCGAACGCGCGGTGCACGAGGCGCCCGGTGATCCGAGCGACGCGGTGGTGTGGGAGGAACTGATCGCGCAGACGCACGAGGAGTCGAGCCTCAACGCGACGTTCCTCGCGTTCCTGACGATCGCCTGCCTGCTCGCCGCCGTGGGCGTCACGACCGATTCGCCGGTGACGATCGTCGGCGCGATGGTCGTCGGTCCGGAGTTCGGTCCGTTGGCAGCGTTCGCGGTGGCGTTGGTGCGCAGGGATTTCCGGCTCGCCCGCCGCTCGGCCGTCGCGCTCGCGGTCGGTTTTCCGGTGGCGATGGTGGTCACGCTGCTGGCGACGGTGGTGTGGGAGCAGGTCGGCTGGATCACCATCGACGGGGTGGGCAGTATCGAACAGGTCGACTTCATTTACCAGGTCGGCCCGTTCTCGCTGGTCGTGGCGCTGCTCGCGGGCGCGGCGGGAATGTTGTCGCTGGTCACCGCGAAATCGGCCGCGCTGGTCGGTGTGTTCATCTCGGTGACCACCGTGCCCGCAGCCGGATTCGCCGTGGTGGCGGCGACTTTGGGGGAGTGGCGGGTGGCGTTCCTGTCCGCGGGTCAGCTCGCGGTGAATATGGGGGGCATCATCGTGGCCGGGATCATCGTGCTCGCGCTCCGGCCTCGCGCGGGCGGCGAGGCCGGTCCGGTGGAACGGTTCAAACGCTTGATCGGGATGCGCTCACCGGTCGGACAGGAGGCGGGTTTCACAGCGGTGCGACGGTACCGCCGGTGAGGGCGCGGTAGGCGTAGGTCACGGCGATGACGGCGACCGGGCCCGCGATCAGGAGGCCGAAACCACACAGCAGTAGTCCCAAAAAGGTGACCACCAGCACCGCCAGCGCGAGCAGCAGCACCTGCCCGGCGTTGGCGACCACCAGGGTGAAGCTGGACTTCAGCGCCTCGAACGGGCCCTGATCTCGATCGACGACGAAATGCAGCGAGAACATGCACAGCCAGCCCGCAATCAGTCCGGGGATCAGGCAGATCGCCGAGCCGAGGAAGGTCAGCGTGAACGCCAGCAGCGCGGTGAGCAGCACATTGCCCGCGTTCACGAATCGGAAGTAGGCGCCGAAAGGTGGGGGGGTGCCGTCGGTTTCGTACAGGGCGCCGCGCACCATCGCCGCCTGCAGCAGCCATATGCCGGCCATGACCGCCAGGAACACGAGCAGCAGCGGCAGCATCGTCGTCGGGTCGGTGAGCTGGACGACGAGCACGAACGCCAAATAGATGACCATGCCCACCGCGGTCACCCCGACCCACGGGCCCGGATTGGCCCGGAAACGGGCCCAGCCGTAGCTGAGCGCCTGGCCCACGTCCAGCGTGCGCGGTCCCGTGGCGACCTGCTGGTAGCCGTAGACCGGCTCCTGGGCAGGCGGGGGTCCGGACGGCGGCGCCCACCCCGGGCCGGTGCCCTGCGGGCCGTAGCTGGGGTGCGGGGCGCCCATGGGCGGGGGTGGCTCCACCGGTTCGCTGCCGTAGTGCGCCGCGCCGGGACCTTCGAACTGCGGGTATGCTGACGAACCCGCCATCGCATGGCGGGTGTGGTCGGTTCCGGGGGCGCCGCCCCGCGGATCGGGGTTCTCGTGCTGCCCCGGCCGTGCCGCGAAGCGTTCCTCGTCGTTCGGGGAGGAAGCGCCGCCAGCTGATTGTTTGGGTGCGGGGGGCGGTGTTTCGGTCATGCGTAGACCTTTCCACTCAACTGGTTTGCGGTGTGGCGCACGGCAGTTCACGATGAGAAAACCCGACGGGTGCACAGGTGTCAAGCGACCGGCGGCCACCCTCCGGCCTGGCCGCGGACACGCCGGGCGACGCGGAAAGGTTGTGTAACCGCTCGCTAGAAGTGACCCCATGCGAGTACTTTGAGAGGCGATGACCGCACTATTGGCCGAACGCGCCGCCGAAGTCGTGTCCGCAGCGCAACAGTTGCTCACAAAGCGAATGGGTGCTCCGGTAAAGCTGAGCGATCCGATCGAACTCAGCGGTAGTGGTAGGACGACCGTCCTACGTGTGCGAGTAGCGGAGAACGCCTTCTCGTTGCCGCGAACCCTGATAATCAAGCAGGTCCGTGGCGCCGCCCAGGATCGCCGGACCGGCGGTCTGGCGCCCGGGGTGGCCAGCATCGACTCGGCGTTCCTCCGCGAGACGGTGTCCTACCAGTTCACCACCGCACTGAGCCGGGAACACCGGCCGGGCGCGTACCTGATCGCGCACAGCCTCCCCGACCGGCTGTTGATCCTCAGCGACCTCGGCGAGAACTCGCTGCTCACCGCCGTGCTGCGCTCCGGCGCCGAGCCGGCCACCCGCAATGCCCTCATGGCCTTCGCACAGGCGCTGGGCCGGATGCACGCCGCCACCGTCGGGCGTGAGGCGGACTTCGTCGCGCTGCTGCGCCGGGTGGACGTGGTGCACCGGGTGGACGGCATCGCCCAGCAGGCCGAGTCGGCGATCGCCGAGGTGCCCGGCCTGCTCCAGCGCGAACTGGGCATCGAGGTGCCCGGCGAGATCGCCGAGCGGATCGTGCGCGGCAACCGGCTGTACTCCGCGGGGCGCTTCCGGGCGTTCAGCCCGTCGGACCTCTGCCCGGACAATGTGATCTTGAACGAGGAGGGCGCCCGCTTCCTCGACTACGAGTGGGGCGGATTCCGCGACGCCACCCTGGACATCGCCTACGCGCTGGTGTCCTTCCCGGGCTGCCTGTGCGACCTCGAGCTCTCGCGCGAACGCGCCAACCAGATGGTGGAGGCGTGGCGCGCGGAAGTCGTGGGCGTGTGGCCCGCGCTGGCCGACGACGACCAGCTGGCCGAACGCATCTTGGAAGCCCGGCTGATCTGGGTGTGGCTGTCCACCTACTGGTTCCTGCCCGCCGACCACACACGTATCGCGGCTGCCCGGGAGCACGGCCTCTCGGTGCCGCGCTCGGCGGCGCTGATCAACCGCTGGGCCGCGCTCGCCGAAGACGCGCGGTGCACGGGGGACGACATCGTCGGCGATTTCGCCGAAGACGTGTCCGCAATGCTGGAAGAGCGCTGGTCGGAGTAGGACTTCGCGTCCGAGGAACCGCGCGCGCTGCGCGGGACCTCAGCGGCGTGAATTCGGCCGCCAAGTCTGTTGTCGTCGTTCCGGCGGTCTTCTGCGAAGCGGTCTAGCGCAAACCTGGACCGACCCAGGACCGCATCGCAGGCACGAGTACAGAGACTGCCGCCCTTCGACGGTGCTGTTGCCGCCGCACTCCAGCGCTGGCTGCGCTTGCACGGCGTCCAAGTGACGCAGTTCGTAGCCGGATCGAAGGCGACGCGGCGACGCGTGCCCGCGCGGCCGGGGCGCAGCTCAGCGAAGAGGTTCGCGCCTGTCAATGGCGGAACCGGTCGCATGGCAAGTCGGACGACAACAACCACAGCAGCAGCGGTGGCGGCGGATGCGCGGGCAGGAATGGTCTGCCGTGCCGCTCAGCCGAGCGGCCCCTGCCGCGGCTCGACTCGGCCGCCGGAACGCACGGCGAACGAAGCGCCGTGGCGCACACCGGAATTCGGGTCGGTGACGTTCAGCAGGTAGTACCAGTCCATCTGTGCCTGCTCCGCGGTGACCTCCAGCACGCCGTAGCCGTGCGAATCCAATTCCACGTACCGCAGATGACGGTTGATCGCCCCGAGCGATTGCGCGATCGGCGCTGAATTGGTCCGCAGCAGGTCGCCGATGCTGGACGAGGTCACCGACGGCACCACGAACTCGGCGCCCGCCGTCGCCCCGCCCGGGTAGCTCGCCGCGTCCACCGGGAGATCCGCAGCCCACGAGGAGTGGATGTCCCCGGTGAGGAACAGCACGTCGGAGATCTGCTGGTCGAGGATGGCGCGGAAGAGGCGGGTGCGGTCGGCGGTGTAGCCGTCCCACTGGTCGCCGTTCAGTGACGGGCCGGACTGCGGGACGCCCAAGGTGCTGGTGATCGCCGCCGTGGTGGCAGGATCCAGCGGCGGGAAGACCAGCGGAGCGATCATCACCGAGTTGCCGACCAGCTTCCACCGCACCGGCGCGGACGCCAAGCCCGCGGTCAGCCACTCCATCTGCGTCTTGCCGGTGATGGTGCGAGCCGGGTTGTCGGCCTCCCGCCAGGACGCGCCCGGTTTCGCCTCCTCATCGCGGTAGCTGCGCAGATCGAGCATGGTGAGTTCGGCCAGGGTGCCGAAGCGCAGCCTGCGGTAGATCCGCGCGTCGGCGCCGGACCCGGACGCGCGGACCGGCATCCATTCCAAGTAGGCCTGCGCGGAGGCGGCGCGCCGGTCGGTCCAGCTGCCCTCGGTCGCGGGATCGTGGTTGTGCGCGCCGCCGGACCAGGAGTTGTCCGCGGATTCGTGGTCGTCCCAGGTGCAGATGAACGGCAGCTCGGCGTGCAGACCGAGCAGGTCGGGGTCGGTCTTGTACTGGGCGTGGCGGATGCGGTAATCGGTCAGGCTGACGATCTCGTTCGCCGGTTCGTGCGGGCGCACAATGCCGTTGCGGCCGCCGTACTTGCCGCGACCGTATTCGTAGATGTAATCGCCCAGGTGCACGATCGCGTCCAGGTCGGTGCGGGCGGCCAGGTGGCGGTAGGCGCCGAACCAGCCCGCCTCCCAGTTCGAGCACGAGACCACGCCGAATCGAAGGCGGTCGGGGGTGTCCGCCGTGGCGGGCGCGGTTTTGGTGCGGCCGACGGGGGAGGTCTGGCCGAGGGCGCCGAAGCGATAGAAGTACTCGACATTCGGCGAGAGGCCGGAGACGTCGACCTTGACAGTGTGGTCGGATTCCGCCGCGGCCGTCACGGTTCCGGAGGCGGCGATCGAGAGGAACCGCTCGTCCGCGGCGATCTCCCACCGCACGGCCGCCGGGTCGCCGACGCCCGAACCGGGCGTCGCGTCGTCGGAGACGGTGACGCGGGTCCAGAGGATGACGCCGTCGGGAAGCGGGTCGCCCGAGGCGACGCCGTGCCGGAATGCCGGTGTCGCGGCTTGCGCGCGTCCGCCGCCTGCCACCGCGGTGGCGGTGGCGGCGGCCGCGCTGCCCTTCAGCAGGGTGCGCCGAGCGAACCGGGCGGCGGACGATGGATCTGAAACGAATGCGTTTTCAGGCACGGGTACCGATCCCATCCGAAGTACCGGCGACGCGCAACTCGGTTCACCGCCGCGCCGGTCCAGGCCGTGCTCCGCGGCGCGTCGGTTACGGGGGAACGGCATGCCGCGCTGTCGGTGCGGCTGGGTAACGTTCGTCTGGTGAGCGATGGTTTGTTCGACGTGCCCGGTGCCGCGGCGCCCCCGGAGCATTCGATCGACACCGTGGTGCGCCGGGACGCGGGTGCGCCGCTGGCCGTGCGCATGCGTCCGGCCACGCTGGAGGAAGTGGTCGGCCAGCAGCATCTGCTCGGGCCCGGCTCGCCGCTGCGCAGGTTGATCGAGGGATCGGGCGCCGCCTCGGTGCTGCTGTACGGGCCGCCCGGAACGGGCAAGACCACCCTCGCCTCGCTCATCTCGCAGGCCACCGGTCGGCGGTTCGAGGCGCTGTCGGCCCTCTCGGCCGGCGTCAAGGAGGTGCGCGCGGTTATCGACATGGCGCGGCGCAGGCTGTCGGCGGGCGAACAGACCGTGCTGTTCATCGATGAGGTGCACCGTTTCTCCAAGACCCAGCAGGACGCGCTGCTGGCCGCGGTGGAGAACCGCATCGTCCTGCTGGTCGGCGCGACCACCGAGAACCCCTCGTTCTCGGTGGTGTCGCCGCTGCTTTCGCGCTCGCTGGTGCTGCAACTGCGATCGCTGACCGAAGCCGACATCCGCCAGGTGCTCGGCCGCGCGATCGCCGCCCCGCGTGGGCTCGCAGGCGAGTACACCGTCACCGACGCCGCGCTCGAGCACATCGTCCGGATCGCGGGCGGCGACGCCCGCCGCGCGCTGACCGCGCTGGAAGCGTCGGCCGAATCCTCGCTCGACGGCACCGTCGACGTGGACCTGGTCGAGGCCAGCGTGGACAAGGCCGCCGTCCGCTACGACCGCGCCGGCGACCAGCACTACGACGTGATCAGCGCGTTCATCAAGTCCATCCGCGGCTCGGACGTCGACGCCGCCTTGCACTACCTGGCACGCATGCTCAGCGCGGGCGAGGACCCTCGCTTCATCGCCCGCAGGCTGATGATCCATGCCAGCGAGGACATCGGCATGGCCGATCCGATGGCGTTGCAGACGGCGACCGCCGCCGCGCAGGTGGTGCAGCTGGTCGGGCTGCCCGAGGGTCGCCTCGCGCTCGCGCAGGCCACGATCCATCTGGCGACCGCCCCGAAGTCCGGCGCTGTGGTGGCCGCGATCGGAGCGGCCATGGCCGATGTCGCGGCGGGTAAGGCGGGCCCGGTCCCGCCGCACCTGCGTGACGGTCACTATGCGGGCGCGGCGGCACTCGGCAACGCGCAGGGCTACCGGTACCCACACGACGACAAAGACGGCGTGCTCGCCCAGCAATACCCGCCCGACGAACTGGTCGGCGTCGACTACTACCGTCCCACCGACCACGGACACGAACGCGAAATCGGTCCACGGGTCGACAAGCTGCGCCGCATCGTCCGAGGCTGACGGTCCCCGGTAGGCGGCTGTGTCGGTATCGGCGCGTCCGACAAGGGGGAACGAAGTGGAGGTTTACGTGGCGGCGCAGCCGACAGGCCACAGCTGCGTGTCGGTGACTCCGAGGAACTCGCCGAGAATGCCGACGAGACGGTACGACTGGAATTCGTGTTCGGGAGGCGCGGGAGTCAAGGCTGCGCCGGAGGAGGACCACGGCCGAGACCGGGATCCCGGTCCATCTGCTGGTCGACAGAGACAGCTGCGAGGTAGTCGTGTTCAGCGACCCGGAAGACGGTGTCTACAGCAAGACCGCACGTTCGGAAAGCCTGTCGAACTGCCCGCTCCGGTGTACATGACGTCGGACAGTGAGCCGCCGCGGGGCTGGGTCGCTGAGCGGTCGCGGGGACGCGACGGGTGCCCGGTCGATGAAAATTCGCGTGCGCGGCACCGGTAGGCTGGGTATTCGTGCAGACCCACGAGATTCGACGGCGCTTCCTGGACCATTTTCTCCGTGCCGGCCATACCGAGGTGCCGAGTGCCTCGCTGATCCTGGCCGACCCGAACCTGCTGTTCGTCAACGCAGGCATGGTCCAGTTCAAGCCGTACTTCCTGGGTCAGGAGGCGGCGCCGTACCCGCGGGCCACCAGCGTGCAGAAATGCGTGCGGACCGGCGACATCGAAGAGGTCGGCGTCACCACGCGGCACAACACGTTCTTCCAGATGGCGGGGAACTTCTCCTTCGGTGACTATTTCAAGGAGGGGGCGATCACGCTCGCCTGGGAGCTGATCTCCAAGCCGCAGGACGAAGGCGGTTACGGCTTCGACCCCGAGCGGATCTGGGTGACCGTCTACCAGGACGACCCGGAGGCCGCCGAGATCTGGAAGCGGGTCGCGGGCATGCCCGAGGAGCGCATCCAGTTCCGCGACGGCAAGGACAACTACTGGGACATGGGCGTGCCCGGTCCCGGCGGACCGTGCTCGGAGATCTACTACGACCGCGGGCCCGAGCACGGCCGAGACGGCGGACCGGTCGCCGACGAGGACCGCTACCTCGAGATCTGGAATCTGGTGTTCATGCAGGACATCCGCGGTGAGCTGAGCCCGAAGCAGGGGCATCCGCCGGTCGGGTCGCTGCCGAAGAAGAACATCGACACCGGTATGGGCGTCGAGCGGATCGCGCTGCTGCTGCAGGGCGTGGACAACGTCTACGAGACCGACCTGCTGCGCCCCATCATCGACAAGGCCGAGGAGCTGACCGGACGTTCCTACGGCGTTCAGCACGAGGACGACGTCCGCTTCCGCGTGATCGCCGACCACGCCCGCACCGCGGCCATGCTCATCGCCGACGGCGTGAACCCGGGCAACGACGGCCGCGGCTACGTGCTGCGCCGCCTGCTGCGCCGCATCGTCCGCTCAGCCCGCCTGCTCGGCGCCGAGAAGCCGGTGATGAGCGAGTTCATGAAGGTCGTCAGCGACCTGATGGCCCCGTCCTACCCGGAGCTGGCCACCGACTTTCGCCGGATCGAGACCGTCGCCGTCGGCGAGGAGACGGCATTCCTGAAGACGCTGAACACCGGCTCCACCTTGTTCGACAACACCGCCGCCGCGGTGAAGGCCGAGGGCGGCAGCACGATCGCCGGGTCGGACGCGTTCACCCTGCACGACACCTACGGTTTTCCGATCGATCTGACGCTGGAGATGGCCGCAGAGGCCGGGCTGTCGGTCGACGAGGAGGGCTTCCGCTCGCTCATGGCCGAGCAGCGCAAGCGTGCCAAGGAGGATGCGCAGGCCCGTAAGCACGCCCACGCCGACCTGACGATCTACAAGGAACTGGTCGACCGGGGCGCCACCGAGTTCACCGGCTTCGACGAGCTCACCTCCGAGGCCACCGTGCTCGCCCTGATCGCCGACGGCGTCCGGGTGCCCGCCGCGACCGTTGGACAGGACGTCGAGGTGATCCTGGATCGCAGCCCGCTCTACGCCGAGTCCGGTGGCCAGATCGCCGACCGCGGCTCCATCACCGCCTCCTCGGGCCTGAAGCTGCGCGTCAACGACGTGCAGAAGATCGCCAAGAAGCTGTGGGTGCACAAGACCACCGTGGAGCACGGCCAGGTCACCGAGGGCGATATCGTGCTCGCCCAGGCCGATCCCGCGTGGCGGCGCGGCGCCACTCAGGGGCATTCCGGCACGCACATGGTGCACGCCGCCCTCCGTCAGGTGCTCGGCCCGAACGCCGTGCAGGCCGGTTCCCTGAACAAGCCGGGCTACCTGCGCTTCGACTTCAACTGGCAGGGCCAGCTGTCCGAGCAGCAGAAGGCCGACATCGAGGCCGTGTCCAACAACGCGGTCGGCGCCGACTTCCCGGTGAACACCTTCCTCACCGATCTGCCGAAGGCCAAGCAGATGGGCGCGCTGGCCCTGTTCGGCGAGAACTACGGCAACGAGGTCCGCGTCGTGGAGATCGGCGGCCCGTTCTCCATGGAGCTGTGCGGCGGCACGCATGTGCAGCATTCCTCGCAGATCGGCCCGATCACCGTGCTCGGCGAGTCGTCGGTCGGCTCCGGTGTGCGGCGCGTCGAAGCGTTCGTCGGCCTGGACTCCTACAAGTACCTGGCCAAGGAGCGCGCGCTGCTGGCCGGTGTCGCCTCCGCGCTGAAGGTGCCTTCCGAAGAGGTGCCGGGTCGCGTGGAGCAGCTCGTGGAGCGGCTGAAGGTGGCCGAGAAAGAACTCGAGCGCACGAAGATGGCGGCGGTGCTGTCCTCGGCGGCCACATTCGTCGAGCAAGCCGAGCGGATCGGCCGCCTGCTGCTGGTCGCCGTGGCCGCGCCGGAGGGCGTGCCCGCGGGCGATCTGCGCACCCTTGCCACCGACATCCGCGGCCGGTTCGGCAGCGAGCCCGCCGTGGTGGTGCTGCTCGGCAACGCCGACGGCAAGGTGCCGTTCGTGGTCGCCGTGAACAAGCCCGCGCAGGAACTCGGCATCAAGGCGGGTGATCTGGTCGGCAGCTTCGGCCCGAGTATCGCCGGACGCGGCGGGGGTAAGCCGGAGATGGCCCAGGGCGCGGGATCGGATCCGTCCGGCATTCCGGCGGGCCTGGCCGCGGTCCGCGCGCGGGTGGCCGAACTCGCCGGGTGATGCGCGAGCCCGCGGAATCGGAGAGGTCGGCGCAGCGCGGCGCCGACCGGCCGGATCCCGCCACCGACCCAGGCCGGGGCAGGCGGATCGGCGTCGACGTCGGCAGTGTCCGGATCGGGGTCGCCGCGTGCGATCCCGACGGCATCCTCGCCACGCCGGTGGAGACGGTACCGCGCGCGAAATCGTCACGACGTTCGGCTCCCGCATCCGATATCGAAAGAATTGCCGAAATTGTGCGGGAGTACGAGGCAGTCGAGGTGATCGTCGGATTGCCGCGAACATTACGCGGGGAGAAGGGGACTGCGGCTACGCTGGCCACCGCATTCGCTGAGCGATTGCGGGCCGCCGTCGGGCCGGTGCCGGTCCGGCTTTCCGACGAACGTTTGACTACGGTGTCAGCTGCACGTGCATTGCGGGACAGTGGAGTTCGCGCGCGTGGCCAGCGGCAGGTGATCGATCAGGCGGCGGCCGTGTCGATCCTGCAAGGATGGTTGGACGAACGGAGTGCGGTGTTGAGGTCGGTGGAAGCGGGACGTCCCGCGTCGCCCGGGGACGATGCATGACGGATCGGTGGGCGCGGGCCGAGGAACTGTTCCGACAGCGCGAAGCTGATCGGCGGTATCGGAGAGACGACCGGGCCTGGGGCGAACACGACGGCGATGACTACTACGACGACGATACGACCGTCATCCCCCGCTACGTCGATGACGAGGAGGAGGAGCCGCCCACGCCGGCTCCGCCCGCCCCGCGGCGTGGCGGGCAGCGCGCGAGCGCTACCCGCGAGCAGGCGCCGCGCCGTGCGAAGCGCGTCCAGCCGGAGCGTTCCGAGCGCTCTGGTCGCCAACGTGGCAAGCGATCACGGGTGGCCTCACGCAAAGCCGCCGAGCGCAAGCGGCGCCGCCGGACGATATGGATCGTCGGGGGCGTCTTCGCGCTGATTTTCGCAGGCGCTGTTGTCTTCGCGGGCATGAAGCTGGTCGCCAGTTTCGGCCCGCCGGAGGACTTCGCGGGTCCGCCCGGCCCCTTGGTGATCGTGCAAGTGCACGACGGCGACACCTCGACGCAGATCGCGGCGACCATGCACGACAAGGGCGTCGTCGCCAGCACCGGCGCGTTCATCGAAGCGGCTGTGCGAAATTCGAACATGAACGCGGTGCAGCCGGGGTTCTACGCGATCGCGAGCCGCAGCCCCGCGGCGCAGGCGGTCGCCGCGCTGGTCGGCAAGGACTCCAGGGTCGGCAACCTGGTCGTCTCCGAGGGACGTCTGCTGCACGACCAGCACGACATGAGCACCGGCGGGCGGTACGACGGCATCTACCGCAAGATCGCCGAGGCCAGTTGCATCGGCACCGGCGCCAGCCAGAAGTGCGTGACCTACGAACAGCTCGATGCCGCGGGCGCGAGCCTGGATCTGGCCGCGCTCGGGGTGCCCGCGTGGGCGATGCAGGGTGTCAAGGACTGCCCGGACCGGGCGAGACAGCTGGAAGGCCTGATCGCCGCGGGCACATGGGATTTCGATCCCAGCGGCACACCGGAACAGATCCTGCGGCAACTGGTGTCGGCGAGCGCGAAGAGCTATGAATCCACCGGCTTGCTGCAGTCCGGCGCCGACACGAAACTGACGCCCTATGAGACGCTGGTCGCTGCCTCGCTGGTGGAACGTGAGGCGAAACCGCAGGACATGGGCAAGGTGGCACGGGTGATCGTGAACCGGCTGCGGGTCGATCAGATGTTGCAGTTCGATTCGACGGTGAACTACACCCTGGATCGCACCGAGGTGGCGACCACCGACGCCGACCGCGCTCAGGAAACCGCCTGGAATACCTATGCGATGCAGGGCCTGCCCAAGACCCCGATCGCCGCGCCGTCGTTGAACGCGTTGCGTGCGATGGAGAATCCGGAGGCGGGGCCCTGGCTGTACTTCGTCACCGTCGACAAGCAGGGCACCACTCTGTTCACCGACGACTACCAGGAGCATCTGCGCCTGATCGCACGGGCGCAGCGCAGCGGCATTCTGGACAGTTCCAAGGACAGCGGTGGCCGGTAGTCGCAAGGCGGCGGTGCTCGGTAAGCCGATCGCGCATTCGCGATCGCCCCAGCTGCACCTGGCCGCGTATCGCGCGCTCGGGCTGGACTGGAGCTACGAGCGCATCGAGTGCTCGGCCGAGCAGCTGCCCGGGTTGGTCGACGGGCTCGGCCCGGAATGGGTCGGGCTCTCGGTGACCATGCCCGGCAAGGAAGTGGCACTGGCCTACGCGCACGAGCGCACCGACCGTGCCGTGCTGGTCGGATCGGCCAACACCTTGGTCCGCACCGGCGCAGGCTGGCTGGCCGATTGCACCGACGTCGACGGCGTGCTCGGCGCGCTGCGCGGCGCGGGGGCCGGAGAACTGGCCGAAGGCGTGGTGCTGGGTGCGGGCGGTACCGCGCGGCCTGCTCTGCTGGCGCTGTCGGAGCTGGGCGCGAAGTCGGTCACCATAGTCGCGCGGGACGCGAACCGGGCGCGCGGTGCGCTCGAACTCGCCGAGCGGCTCGGAATGGTGGCCGTGTTGGCCGCATTCGAGGCCGGGCCGCTCCAGGGGATCTGCGCGGCGGCAGGCGCCGTGATCAGTACCATTCCCGCCACAGCGGCCGCGGTCGTCGCCCCCGCGGTGGCCGAGGCCCCGGTGGTGCTCGACGCGATCTACGACCCATGGCCGACACCGCTGGCGAGGGCGGTGTGGCGGGCCGGGCACACGGTGGTCAGCGGTTTGGAGATGCTGCTGAACCAGGCCTACGGGCAGGTCGAGCTGTTCACCGGGCAGCCCGCGCCGCGCGCGGAGATGGCGGCGGCGCTGGACGAGGGTCACCGGCCGCAGAATTGATACCGGTTCTAGTTTGGTTGAGCGCGACGCGGGGTTAGGGTGGTGCGCATGAATGCTTGGGTGTTGCGGGCGATCGTGCTCGGTGCGCTGGTCGTCTTGCTGCGCGCCGCGCTCGGGTTCGCGATGGTGTACTGGCCGACGCACGGGGCGTGGATGCGTGCGCTCGCACTGATCGTGCTCGTCGCGGCCGGCCTGTACTGGGGTTTCCTGGACGGACGCAAGGACAGGGCGGCCCAGCCCGATCCCGAGCGCGGCACCGACCTGACACTGCTGTGGCTGAAGGCCGCGGTGGTGGCGGGCGTCGGCAGCGGTCTCGCCGCCTGGCTGCTCGACTGGTTGCCCAAGTTCGACCTCGGAGACAACGGCCTGCTCTTCGAGCTCACCGCCGCCGCGGCGTTCATCGTCCTGCTGATCTTCATCTTCGCCCTCATCGGCGTGGGCATCGGGCGCGCTTTCGCCGACCGCGCCGCAAGCAAACAGTCCACCCCCGCCTGACCCCAACTCCCGCCTCGACGCAATCGGATACGCGGCCGGTGATCCGCGAATGAGGTCGCTCGTCCGCGTCATTTGCTGACGTATTGCCATAGCCGGCGATGCGGCCAATCGGCAGCGCCGGTGCGTGCCTACCCTTTCCGCTGTCGATGCCGCCGGTTATGCTGTTGTGCAATGCATTTCAATGGGAGGGGAAGCGTTGTGCTGATTCGATTCGGGGTCATCGCGGCGATGGCGATCGCCGCGTCCGCGTTCGCATTCGGCGGACAGGCTGCGGCGAAAGCCGACGGCTGTGCATCGGCGCAGCCGAGGTGGGGGTTCCAATGCGTGTCGTCGGCGTCGAACGTCTCGCTGGCGAGCTGCCTGAAGGACGCGCCGCTCTGGAACGATCACGCGGAATGCGTTCCGCGAAACGACGGTAGCGGCAGGTACGACCTCTGGGTTCCGTCCCACTGAGACGAGGAACGGCGCACCCGCCAGGAGGGTGCGCCGTTCCTCGTTCGGTGGAGCGCCACCGTCCGGCACCGGACGTGCGATGGCCCTACAGCAAGATGCCGCCGGTGTCGGGCTTGCCTTCGCGCGCGACGGCGGAGTAGGCGGCCGCCAGCAACGTGGGGTCGGGTCCCTCGAGCCGGCCCGGCTTGGCGAGACCGTCGAGCACGACGAAGCGCAGCACGCCGGAGCGAGTCTTCTTGTCGGTCTGCATGGCGTCCAGCAGTTGCGGAAGTGCGTCGGCGTCGTAGCTGGTCGGCAGCCCGACGGCGGACAGGATCGCGCGATGACGGTCGGCGGTGGCGTCGTCGAGACGGCCCGCGAGACGGCCGAGTTCGGCGGCGAACACCAGTCCGACGGAGACCGCCGCGCCGTGCCGCCACCGGTAGCGCTCTCGCCGCTCGATCGCGTGCCCGAGGGTGTGACCGTAGTTGAGGATCTCGCGGAGGCTCGACTCCTTCAGATCGGCGGCGACGACGTCGGCTTTCACCTGGATCGCGCGGCGGATCAGCTCCGGCAGCACCGCGCCGGACGGGTCGAGGGCGGCCTCGGGGTCGCGCTCCACCAGGTCGAGGATCACCGGGTCGGCGATGAAACCGGCCTTGATGATCTCGGCCATGCCCGCGACGATCTCGTTGCGCGGAACCGTCTCGAGCGTGGCCAGGTCGACCAGCACGGCGGCGGGCTCGTGGAAGCAGCCGACCAGGTTCTTGCCTGCCTCGGTATTGATGCCGGTCTTGCCGCCGACCGCCGCGTCGACCATGGCCAGCAGTGTGGTGGGCACGTGCACGATGCGCACCCCGCGCATCCAGGTGGCGGCGACGAACCCGGCCAGGTCGGTCGCCGCGCCGCCGCCGAGGCTGACCACGACGTCGTTGCGGGTCAGGCCGATGCGCCCGAGCACCTCCCAGCAGAATCCGGCGACGGCCAGGTCCTTGCCCGCCTCGGCATCCGGGATCTCGACGCGATGTGCGTCGATGCCGGTGTCGGCCAGCGCCTTTCGCACCGCTTCGGCGGTTTCGGCGAGTGGCGGCTGATAGAAGATGGCCACGGTGCGCACGCCTGTGGTCGCGCCGCTGACCGACTCGACGAGTTCGCCGAGCAACCCGCGACCGATGATCACCGGGTACGGGTCGGCGGTCCGGACTTCGAGACGACTCGGCTCTGTCACGTGGCTTGCTCCGATTCTGTTGTTGCTGTTGTCGACTGCTGACGCGCCCGGGAGCGGGCACGGCGTGCGCGGGCCCGCCTGGATCGGTTGCCGGCCATTGTCTCGCTGTCGCTCGTTCCGCTCGCGGCGTCGGGTTCGCTCGTGCGGCCCCTGCGCTCGCGGCGCGATCGAACGGTGGTGGTCGCCGACTCCTTCGTGGCGCCGGTCTCGGTGTCGGTGCTCTCGCCCTGATCGGCGGTCGTGCGCCGGGCCGCCGCTCTTGCCCTGGCTCGGCGGCGGGACCGGGATCGGCTGCTGCCCTGCGGAATTCCGCTGGGTGGCGGCCGGAGGTCCGCTTCGGCGTGCTCGACCGGCTCCATCCCGAGCTTGGTCATGATCATCCGTACCACCCGGCCGGGACTGCGACCGTCGGTGCGGACCCGGACGGTGGCCACCTCCCGGTAGAGCGGCCTGCGGGCGCGCATCAGCTCCCGGTACTTCGCGCCGGGGTCGGCGCCGTTGAGCAGCGGCCGCTGGGTGCTGGCGCCGGTGCGCCGAAGGCCCTCGGCCACACTGATCTCCAGGTAGACCACGGTACGGCCGCGCAGAAGGGCCCTGGTGTCGGCGGACAGCACGGCGCCGCCGCCCAGCGAGACCACGCCGCGCTCGGCGAGGACGGCGCGGCGCACCACCCGCTCCTCGATCCTGCGGAATTCGGGCTCACCGTCTTCGGCGAAGATCTCCGGGATCGTGCGACCGGTCTCCCGCTCGATGCCCGCATCGGTGTCGTACAGTTCGACGCCGAGTTCCCTGGCGAGCTTGCGGCCGATCGTGGACTTGCCCGCCCCCGGCGGTCCGACCAGCACCACGCGCGGGGCGCGCGGATCGGTCTGCACGATCATTGCGACCGACTGTCCGCGGGCACGTGGGGGCGAGTGCTGATGCGCTTGATGTAGCTGGTGATGTTCTCGACAGTCTCGGTGAGCGAGTCGCCGCCGAACTTTTCCAGCGCGGCCTGCGCGACGACCAGCGCCACCATCGATTCGGCCACCACGCCCGCCGCGGGAACGGCACACACGTCCGAACGCTGGTGGATGGCGACGGCCTCGTCTCCGGTGCTCATGTCGACGGTGGACAGCGCGCGCGGCACCGTCGAGATCGGCTTCATGGCCGCACGCACGCGCAGCGCCTCGCCGTTGGTCATGCCGCCTTCCAGGCCGCCGGCGCGATTGGTGGAGCGCAGCACGCCATCGGGGCCGGGCCGCATCTCGTCGTGCGCCTGGCTGCCGCGGCGGCGTGCGGTCTCGAAACCGTCACCGACCTCGACACCCTTGATGGCCTGGATGCCCATGAGGGCGGCCGCGAGCCGCGCGTCCAGCCGGTTCTCGCCGCTGGTGAACGAGCCGAGGCCGACCGGGAGTCCCTCCACGACCACCTCGACCACGCCGCCGAGCGTGTCGCCGTCCTTCTTGGCCGCCTCGATCTCGGCGATCATCGCGGCTTCGGCGTCCTTGTCGAACGCCCGGACCGGGCTCTCGTCCACCGCGGCGAGGTCGGCGGCGGTCGGCACGATTCCGGAGGTGTTCTGTGCCGTGCCGATCGACACGACGTGCGAAACGACCTCCGCGCCGAACGCCTGGCGCAGGAAGTTGCGAGCGACGGTGCCCGCCGCGACGCGCGCGGCGGTCTCCCTGGCACTGGCGCGCTCGAGCACGTTGCGGGCATCGTCGAAGTTGTACTTGAGCATGCCGGAGTAATCGGCGTGCCCGGGCCGGGGCCGGGTCAGCGGTGCGTTGCGGGCGAGCTCGGCGAGTTCGGCCGGATCGACCGGGTCGGCGGACATCACGGTGGTCCACTTCGGCCACTCGGAGTTGGCCACCTCGATGGCGATCGGGCCGCCCATCGTGCGCCCGTGCCGCACACCGCCGACGACGGTGACCTTGTCGGCCTCGAACTTCATCCGCGCGCCGCGGCCGTAGCCCAGCCTGCGGCGCGCGAGCTGCGTGGAGATCTCGTCCGACGTCACCTCGACACCTGCCACCATCCCCTCGAGAATGGCGACGAGAGCGGGACCATGGGATTCTCCAGCAGTTATCCAACGCAGCACGTCGTTCATCTTCCCATGTCGACGCCGGTGCTCAGGAACGTGGCCCGGCGTGACGACGCGCACGCCGGAGGAGAGGCGGATACCACCCGCCGACGCCTTCAGCGGGCTATGACGATGGGGCGATCCGCCGAGCGCAGCAGCGCGTCGCCGACCGAACCGAACAGCAGCCGTCCCAAGGCTCCGCGGCCACGGTTGCCCACCACCAGCAGTTGCCCGTCGCGGGAGCGTTCGAGCAGCCGCCGCTGCGGCCGGTCGCGGACGACCTCACGCCGGATTGTGAGTTCCGGGTACTGCTCCTGCCAACCGGCCAGGCTCGTGGCGAGCAACGCTTCCTCGGTCCGGCGCCGCGCGGCCCAATCGGTGCCGATCGCGGCAAGCGGCTCGACCTCGCCCCAAGTGTGCACGGCCACCAGTTCGACCCCGCGCAGCGAGGCTTCGGTGGCCGCGACCTCGATGGCGGCTTGCTCGGCGGCGGAGCCGTCCACCCCGACGATCACCGGCGCGGTGCAGGTCCGGTCCCACAGCGGCGTCTCGGCAGGCACCACCGCCACGGGGCAATCGGCGTCCCGGGCGACGGCGGTGCTGACCGAGCCGAGCAGGACTCGCTGGACGCGGCCGATACCGCGGGTGCCGACCACGAGCATCGCCGCGCTGCGAGAACGCTCGATCAGGGCCGTGGCGATGTGCGCGGTGCGGATCTCGGTTCCGATGGCGATGTCGCGCACGGTGCCCGCGGCCGCTACCGCGGCGTTCGCGGCGCGCTCGATCGCCTCGTCCGCTTCGCGCACCCGCAGCAACGCCGCCGGGCGCGGCGGATCGTCGTTGTCGAAGGCGAGCGGCGCCTCGACGATCAGCGCGATGTGCAGGGGTGCGTCGTGCAGCGCGGCGGTCTGCGCCGCCCAGCGGACCGCGACGATCGATTGGTCCGAACCGTCGGTCCCCACCACGATCGGTCTCCGCGCAGAATCCCTCGGATGCACTGGGTGGCTCCTTCCCGACGCCGCTTCCGCTGTTCTGACGACTCGACCGGGCGACTCGCCGAACTGCCGCCCCGCGAGTGCTGCCGCGGTGGACCGCTCGGAAAGTCGTTTGTCCGCGATTGATGCTACCGATGAATTGCGGTGGATTTGCTGGCTTCGTGATCGCTCGGGAAGTGCGCTGCGCAGACGCGTCGGCGCGGTGGCGGACGAACTCAGGTCGAGCCCAGGACCGACGACAGCAGGGCCAGCAATGTCGCCAGGCACATCGCGGGACCGTGTGGCACGGTGACCGCGCGGCTGTCCGGCCCGGCGGCGCGAGAGGTGAACACGCCCCGGCGGGCCGATGCGCCGAGCGCGGCGCACGCGGTGAACACCGGTGCTCCCAGTGCCGCCCACACCCACGGCTGCGCACCGCCGAGTGCGGCAGCCCCGCCCAGCGTCACTGCGAGCTTGACGTCGCCCGCACCCAGCGCGGCGGGTGCGGCGAGATGTACCAGCAGGTACGGCGCCGACAGAAGCAGTGCGCCCAGCAGTGCGGTGGTGAATTGCTCTGTGTGCATGGCGTATCCGAGGACCCCCAGCGCGCCCGGACCGGTCAGTACGTTCGGTAGGCGGCGTTCACGCAGGTCGAACACCGTCAGGGCCGCGCACCACACGGTGAGGATGGCGCATGCGAGAAGGGTCATGCCTCCACCTTCGCCCGGCGCCGGCGCGGGAAAGCCGAGCCGGTCCGGAATGTGCACAACATGGGCGAATGTGAACAGGCCGTTGGTCAGCAGTCACCCTCGAGGTTGAGAAATACTGCCCGCCAGCAGTTTTCGCGACACTTCTCACGCCCCGAACGCGGCGGACGGCGGACGAGGACGTGTTGGCTGTCGGCGTTCGGTGCGTCGGCGGTAGTTTTGAGGTATGTGTGCTGATCACCCGGGTCATGTGCCGGACTACGCGGCGCGGCGTGGCGCGCTGCGCAGCCTGCTGGTGGAGAACGGGGTGGACGCCCTGCTGGTCACCGATCTGGTGAACATCAGATATCTGACGGGGTTCAGCGGCTCCAACGCGGCGTTGCTCGTGCACTCCTGGGACACGCGCACCGCCGAGGAACGGACGGTGATCGGCACCGACGGCCGGTACCGGACCCAGGTCGCCGAGCAGGTTCCCGATCTGCGGGCGGAGATCGCGCGGGCCACCTCGCGGCGGATCGTGCAATTGGCGGGGGAGTGGCAGGTCGGCCGGGTGGGCTTCGAAAGCCATGTCGTCACCGTCGACCAGCATCGCGGTTTCCTCGAACAGCGCACCGGCCTGCAGTTCGTCGCCTCGCCCGGGCTGGTGGAGCAGTTGCGCATGGTGAAGGACGCCTACGAAGTGGAGCAGTTGCGCGCGGCCTGCGCGGCGGGCGACGCCGGTCTGGCCGCGCTGCTGGAGCGTGGCGGGTTGCGGCCCGGTCGCACCGAGCGCCAGGTGGCCCGGGATCTGGAATGGGCCATGTTCGAACACGGCGCCGAAGCGGTGTCGTTCGAGACCATCGTGGCCACCGGCCCGAACTCGGCTGTCCCACACCATCGTCCGACCGACGCCGTGCTGGCGACGGGCGATTTCGTCAAGTTGGACTTCGGGGCGGTGGTCGGCGGCTATCACTCCGACATGACCCGCACCTTCGTACTAGGAGCGCCGAGCGACTGGCAGCGCGAGGTGTACGCGCTGGTCGCCGCGGCGCAGCGGGCCGGGCGCGAGGCGCTGCGGCCGGGGATTCCGGTGGCCGACGTGGACGCGGCGTCGCGGGCGGTGATCGAGGCCGCCGGGCACGGGAAGTTGTTCGTGCACGGACTCGGCCACGGGGTCGGTCTGCAGATCCACGAAGCGCCCGGAATCGCGAAAACCGGAACCGGTACACTTCTGTCTGGCGTGGCGGTGACCGTCGAACCAGGTGTGTACTTTCCCGGCCGCGGCGGGGTCCGGATCGAGGACACGCTCGTGGTGCGCGAAGGGGGCCCTGAGCTGCTCACCCACACCAGCAAAGACCTGACCGTCGTCGCCTGACGCCGGTCTGCCCGAGACCAAGCGGTAGAACGAGGAGATCCGAAGACAGTGGCGGACACCAGCGACTTCAAGAACGGCCTTGTGCTGAAGATCGACGGTCAGCTCCAGCAGATCATCGAGTTCCAGCACGTCAAGCCGGGCAAGGGCCCCGCGTTCGTGCGGACCAAGCTGAAGAACGTCGTGTCCGGCAAGGTGGTCGACAAGACATTCAACGCCGGTGTGAAGGTGGAGACCGCCACCGTCGACCGCCGGGACATGACCTACCTCTACCACGACGGCTCGGACTACGTCTTCATGGACGGCGAGACCTTCGACCAGATCTCCATCTCCGAGGCCACCATCGGCGACGGTGCGCGCTTCCTGCTGGAGAACATGACCGTGCAGGTCGCGATGCACGAGGGCGCGCCGCTGTACGTCGAACTCCCGGTCTCGATCGAACTCGTGGTCCAGCACACCGACATCGGCCTGCAGGGTGACCGCTCCACCGGCGGCACCAAGCCCGCCACCCTGGAGACCGGCGCCGAGGTGCAGGTCCCGCTGTTCATCAACACGGGCGACAAGCTGCGCATCGACTCGCGCGACGGCAGCTACCTCGGCCGGGTCAACGCCTGAGCGCCCGGGACCTGCGAATCCGGGATGATGTGACCGTGGCTGAACAGCCCGTGGACAAGAAGTCCGCGTACAAGAAGCTCGGCGCACGGCACAAGGCCCGCCGCCGTGCGGTCGACCTGCTGTTCGAGGCGGAGGCCAGGGACGTCGACGCCGCCGACCTGCTCGACGAACGCGCCGAACTCGCCACACGCGACCAGTCGGTCGCGCCGGTGCACCCCTACACCCGCACCTTGGTCGGGGGCGTCGCCGACGACCTCGACCGGGTGGACGGCACCATCGAGTCGTACCTGCAGGACTGGACCCTGGCGCGTCTCCCGGCCGTGGACCGCGCGATTCTGCGCATCGCGGTCTGGGAGCTGTTCCACGCGAGCGACGTTCCGCCGGTCGTCGCGGTGGACGAGGCGGTGGAGCTGGCCAAGGAGCTGTCCACCGACGATTCCCCGTCCTTCCTCAATGGCGTGCTGGGGCAGGTTGTCCTGGTGGCGCCGCAGGTGCGCGCCGCGGCGGCCGCGACTCGGGCGCCGCGCCCGGAGCCCGAGTCGTGAACAAGTACCTCGTGTTGGTGATGCGTACCCCGCGGTTCGATGCCGCCGTGACCGAGCCGCACCGGCAATTTCTGCGGTCGCTGCACGAGCGCGGGCAGTTGCAGGAGAGCGGCCGTTTCACCGACGGCACCGGTGGCGCGTACGTGATTCTCGCTGAGGATCTCGACGCCGCACGGGAAATAGCGTTCACCGACCCCGTGCACACCACCGGCGCATCGGAACTCACCGTCTACGAGTGGGAAATCACCACACCGAACTGAGGGCGCCGCAGCGCCGAATCCTCGCTTCGAAACCGGCATAGGCGCTCGCGAGGCCGGCGCGGCACACCGACCGAAGGCAACGCGGCGGTGCCCGTTCTGATGCGGTCGTTCCGACGCCGCCCAGCGCCTCGATTCGGTTCCGGAGGTGGAACTCCCGCTGGTGGGTGCACGGATGACCAGCGGGAGCACGACCGATCCTCGTACCTCGAGCGCACTCGAGGTCAAGCGGGCGTCGCAGGCACTGATCAGCGACCGCTGTCTCGGCGGCTAACCAGTGATCAACAGCGCCGCGACCGCGCCGGCGGTGGCGGTCACCGCGAGGACGAGACCGCTCAGGACGAATCGCTTCATCGGAACGCGCACGTCGTGCATGCGGCAGAACTCCAAGCACAGCAGCGTCGCGAGCGACGCCCACGGCGTGACGATCGAGCCGATATTGGCACCTATCAACAACCCGAGAAGCTGATCGCGGTTCTGCCGGGGAATCACCGCCTCGCCCGCGGTGTAGGCCGGTAAGTTGTTGGCGATGTTCGAGAGGCCGGCGCCTGCCGCGGCGGCCCGGAACGCGCCGGACGCACCGGGATCGGTCCCGATCAAGGCGTGCATAGCGTCGGCGAGGCCGAATCGGCTCAAGGTGGGCACCACCAGGAACAAGCCGATCACGAAGACGAGCAGCCGCCAAGGGATGAGTGACAGACGCAAGGCGCCGCGGTCGAAGACGGCGAACGCCGCCACGGCGATGAGCGCCGCGAGCGTCGCCGCGATACCGATCCGGTCGCCGACGAGGGGGATCGCGATGACGAACAGCGAACAGGCGCCCGCGGTGGCCAGCAGCAGCGAGCGCTCCCGGAAGTTCGCGGGGCGGATCGGCTCGGGCGGCACATAGCGATCGGTGTCCCGTCGTCCCCGCCGCCAGTACCACAGCCACAGGCACACCATCGTCGCCGCGATCGAAAACAGTTGCGGTGCCCACATCTTCGCCGCGAAGTCGGTCGCGGTCAGTGCCACGCGGTCGGCGGCGAGCAGATTGGTGAGATTGGAGACCGGCAATAGCAGACTCGCGGTGTTGGCCAGCCAGAGCGTGGTCATGGCCAGCGGAAGCGGCGGAATGCGGGCAGGCGCCGCGAGGGCCAGCATGACCGGGGCGATCAGCACGGCCGTGGTGTCGAGATTGAGCACGATAGTCGTGGCGGAGGCGAACAGCACACAGAGGCCGAACAGCGCGGGATAGTGACCGCGACCGAGGATCGCGAGCCGATGGGCGATGACGTCGAAGACCTTGGCCTGCCTGGTGAGTTCGGCGAGCACGATCACGCTGGCGAGGAACAGCAGCAGCGGGCCCACGCGACGCATGTTGGCGGCGGCCTCGGCACGGGGCAGGAGGCCGGTGAGCACACAGAGCAGACCGACTCCGAGCAAGCCGAGCCGGAGCCGGTCCAGGACGCTCAGCCTCGACGCTGGCGTGGCCGGGGCCGAGGACGGGTTACGTGAAGAGGAATCGACCAGGTCGGGCACGAGTGCCATGATCGCAGCCCTTCGTTCGCGCCCCTTTCCGCCGGGGCAGCTTATGTAGTCGGCTACAAACGTATTACCCATTGAACGTGCCGTTATCCGATGGTACGTTATTTAAGTCACAGGTCGGCCGGATGTCGGCTCGAACGCATCAGGCCGGTTCGCGGCCCGAAAGTTGTGTCCGAGCCGACTTCGGTGTTCGTCCGCCGCCGAATCAAGGATGTGTTGCCCATGAGCATCGCCATCGGACTGGTCTTTCTGTTCATCTTGGTCGGAGGCAGCCTACGGTCGGCCGAAGCGGGCTGTCAGAACACGTTGATGAACCACATGAAGAACATGTGGCTGTGCGCCGTGATCTCCTATGCCGTAGCACTTACCGGCTTTTCGATCTTCCTCGCACTGTCGTCGAAGTCGCCGTGGCCGACGCTCGACGACTTGCGGAACATGCCGTGGTGGGCGCCGTTCGGCGGCTTGCTGGGCGGCGCGGCCGTCATGGGAATGATCGCCGTCGCCCGATATGTCGGTGTGGCGACCTTCAGCGCGCTGGTGATCGTCGGCGAGATGGTGGTCGCCGTGATCATGGACCACTTCGGACTGATGGGATTCGACGAGCGATCCGCCAGTCTCCCCCGTCTGCTGGCATGCGGGCTGATCACGCTCGCGATCTACCTGATGGCCGACGAGCCGGCGGCCGACGAGCCCAGGGTCAGCGTCACCTGACAGAAGAACACGCACTGCTGCCGGTCCAACCATCCAACCTTCGCGCCCTCCCGAGGATTCTCGATGACGGTTCAGACCGCCGAAAAAACCCGTGCCGCCCTGCCCCGCGCCACGATGGCACTCATCTTCGCATTCATCCTGGTCGGAGGTGCGCTGCGCTCCGTGGAAGCCGGATGTCAGAACTCGCTCAAGCTCGCATTGAAGAATGTCTGGCTGTGCGGTGTGATCTCCTACGCCGTGGCATTCACCGGCTTCGCAATCTTTCTCACGGTGGCGCTGCTGGTTTCCTCCCGCTGGCCGTGGCCGACGCGGCTCGACATCCGAAGCATGCCCCGGTGGGCGCCCTTCGGGGGTCTCCTCGGCGGGGCCGCAATCCTGGCGATGATCTCGGTGGCTTCCGATGTGGGCGCGGGCACCTTCAATGCCCTGATCATCGCGGGGCAGATGTTCGGTGCGCTCGCGATCGATCACTTCGGGCTGATGGGGTTCCCGCGGCGAGCGGTGAGCTCCAAGCGCATCGTCGCCTGTGTCATGATCATCGCCGGGATCTATCTCATGGCGACCTACTGACCACATGTGCTGGGCACGCCCGGGCCTATCGGTCCGTTCCGTTCTGAGAGACCGATAGAGTATCTCTCGCAACGTTGCCTCGCCGAGGAAGTAGGAGACATGGCCACGAACGAGCTGACCGTGACAGACGTCCGCACCGCGCAGGAGGCGTGGGCACTGTTCGACCGCCTCCCCGCGGCGCCGGTCGTGGAGATCGCGACGGGGCGCTGGCGGGGAGAGGAACTGCACACGGGCCATCCGATGGATGGTGTGCTCGTGGCTTCGGGCTGGTACGGCAAGCAGTTCGACGGCCCCGATCACGTGCATCCGCTGCTGTTCACCTCGGGTGGCAAGGTCTTCCCGATCGATCCGCGCCGCGTCCCGCTCGGCCTGGCCGGGCGGGTGCCGCTGTCCGGGGTGCGTGCCCTGCGCAAACTGCTGCCTGCCTTTGCTCCCGCGCTGCGTACGCGCAAACCCACCGCGCGTCTGCGCGAGGTCGAATTCCGCGGCGTGACGAGTGCCGCGATGGTCTACGACCACCTGCCGATCATCGATCACTTCCGGCGCGCCGACGAGCACACCTTGCTCGGCGTGATGGATTTGCGCGGTATGGCCGAACCGTACTTCTTCGTCCTGCACAGGGACATCGGCTAGGCGGGCGGATCCGGTCGGCCGCAGCCGATCCGGATCCGGTGCCGCGCCCACCGCACTAGGATTTGCGCGACGGGCGACACCTTGCGGGATGCGGCGACCGAGGAGGCACAGTCGATGGAACGCACGACATGCCTGGTGGTCGGCGGGGGACCGGCCGGAATGTTCCTCGGGCTGCTGCTGGCCAGGGCAGGTGTGGAGGTCACGGTGCTGGAGAAGCACACGGATTTCCTCCGCGACTTCCGCGGCGACACCGTGCATCCCACCACCCTCGACCTGATCGACGAACTGGGTCTCGGCGCCGAATTCGCGAAACTTCCCGCGCGCAAGGTGGATCAGGTGCAGTTGCCGATCGCGGGCGGCCTGCAGACCCTCGCGACGCTGAAAAACCTGCCGGGCAAGCACAAATACGTCGCCATGGTGCCGCAATGGGATCTGCTGGATCTGCTCGCGCGTGCCGCGGCGGCCGAGCCCACCTTCCGTCTGCGGATGAATACCGAGGCCACCGACCTGGTCTGGATCGATGGGCGGGTCGGTGGCGTCGTCTACCGCACCGCCGACGGCGCGACCGGCTCGATCGAAGCCGACCTCACCGTGGCCTGCGACGGCCGCGGCTCACTGCTGCGGTGGGCGGCGGGGCTGTCGGCACACGCCTGGTCGGCGCCGATGGACGTCTGGTGGTTCCGCCTGCCGCGCACCGAGATCGACCCCGTCGGCGCGCTGCCGATCGTCAGCGCCCGGCGGGTGGCGGTTCTGCTCGACCGCGGCGACTACTGGCAGTGCGCGACGTTGATCGCCAAGGGCGCCGACGCGCCCGCCCGCCGCGGGCCGGTCGGGGACGTCATGCGCGGTCTGGCCGAGGCCGCGCCCTGGCTCTACGACCGGGTCGACGCCTTGTCCAGCTGGGACGAGGTCAAGTTGCTGGACGTGAGACTCGACCGGCTGACCCAGTGGTACACCCACGGCCTGCTCTGTCTCGGCGACGCCGCCCACGCCATGTCACCGGCCGGCGGCGTCGGCATCAACCTGGCCGTTCAGGATGCCGTCGCCGCGGCCAGAATTCTCGCCCCGCCGCTGCTCTCGGGCACGCTGCGGATCAGGGATCTGGCGAAGGTGCAGCGACGGCGCAGATTCCCGACCGTCGTGACGCAGGGCATGCAGCGGCTCCTGCACGCTATCGCGATCGCTCCTGCCCTCGACGGGCGAATCGACATCGCGAGCGCTTCCCGCGCACCGCTGCCGGTGCGCATCCTGCGCCGGGTCCCCGTGATACGCAGCGTGCCACCGTACTTGCTCGCTCGCGGCGTCTTGCCGGAGCACGCTCCGCACTTCGCCCGGCGGTAGCGGTCCGGGCGGGCGCTCAGACCGGAACGTCGGGGGACGACGCGGGCGGGGTCGCGATCCAGCCCGCGACGGCCACGAGCCCGGTCGGGCGGTGTACGGCGAGAAAGCCGAAGGGGCGGTCGAAGTTCACCGAGACGACGGGTGCGTAGTTGTGCCGCAGCGCCGCCCCTGCCGCGCGTAACGCGAAGGCCGTCACGGCGGCGGCCTCGAAGCCTTCATGGCTGAACCGGGCGAGGACCTCCTGCGCTCCGCCACCGACGCAGAGCGGGAAAGGCGAGATCGCCGGGAAATGGCCCTGGGTGCAGTCGGTCGCGGCGGTCAGTCCGAACAAGCCGGGCCGGGTGAGCAGGTCATGGGTGGATCTGACCTCGAAAGGCGGCAGCCGGATTCGCAGTTGAGCTGTGCCGGTCAGCACCTGCTCGGTGCGCACGGCGAGGCCCGGCCCCTCGGTGCCGACCGGCAGGTCGGAGCGGACCGGCACGGCACCGGACAGCGCCGCCAGGCCGGTTCCGAGCACGGTCCCGGCGGTGCCCGTGCCGAGCAGCAGGTGGACGTCGAGGTCGGCCACACCTTCGACGACGACGCGCGTGACCGGTTCCGGCGCGTCCAGGATCGCGGCGTTCGCCAGATCTGTGCTCGCGCGCGACAACCCGGGGCCGCGATGCCCCTGCCACGGACCGTCTTTCGGGGTCAGCGTCCCGACGTCGAAAGGCACTTGCCACCGGGTCTTCGCGACCAGCGCGGTGGCGAGCACCAGCAGCGTGCCGGGATCGACCGAGAGGGGGAACCGCTCGATGAGCCCGTCGGTATGCCGGGCCGCCCAGCTGTCGAGTTCGGACTGGCCGGCCAGCCGGGCGAGAACTCCCTCGGGCAGCGCCTGCGACCAGGCTTCGTCCAGCGGAAGATCATGGCGCACCCACACGCCCAGCGCCGCCGACACCGCGTCCGCGCGCTGGAGGTCGTGCAGCAACCGGAGCGCTTCTTCCCGGCCCGTCGCCGCGGGTACGCCGATCGCTGTCGACAGTTCGTCCCGTGCCGGACCGTCCGCCGCGGAGGCGAGCAAGGTCAGCAGCGGCCAGACGCCTGCGCCGGACACCACGAAGTCTCGCTCGCCCACCGCCGCGCACCAGCGTGCCGTGAGCGCGTTGGCGGCGCCGATATGGGATTCCAGAGAAGTCCGCACGGAACCCACCCTAGCCACGGCGGCGCAGGCTTCGCGCCGCTCTCAGGACGTGGCGGCCCCAGGACGCAGCACGATTTTGCCCAGGGGGGCCCGGTTCTCCAGCAGCCGATGCGCGTGACTTGCCTGGTCAAGCGGAAGTACCGTCTCGACCAGCGGATCGAGCCCACCCGCCGCCGCGCGGGCCAGCACGGCTCCGCGCGCCTGTGCGACTCGGTTCAGCCAGTCCGCCCCCGCGCAGCCGGTGAAGGTGAGCCCGCGCATGATCAGGTCGGTCGCCGACACCTGCGCGGGTGCGCCGGACAGCCATCCGTAGCCCAGCATCCGTCCGCGCAGCGGGGTCATGAGATCGAGCAGGCCGGATGCGCTCGCACCGCCGATCGAATCGAACACCACATCAACGGTTGTGCCGCCGAGCGCTTCACGCAGCCGGGTGGTCCACGCGGGATCGTTGTGGTCGATCACCTCGTCGGCGCCCAGCGCGCGAGCCCGGGCCGCTTTCTCGGGGCTGCCCGCGGTGCCGATGACGCGCGCCGCCCCGAATTCTGCGGCCAGTTGGGTCAGGGCGCTGCCGACACCCGTGGCGGCCGCCTCGATCAGGACGGTTTCGACGCCTGTCAGCGCGGCGGTCTCGAGCAGCGGAATCGCCACCGATCCGTTCATCAGCACCGCCGCGGCGTCGACGAAGGACAGGCCGTCCGGAATGGGCGCCACGGAATCAGCGGGCGCGGCGACGAATTCGGCGTAGGCGCCGCAACCCTTGGTCGCCACGACGACTCGTCGTCCGAGCAGCGCCGGATCGACTTGCGGGCCGACCTCCGTGACGACCCCTGCGGCCTGGAAACCGAAGATCAGCGGCAGCGGCGCGCCGAGCGGGAACTCGCCGGAGCGCAGCTTTGTCTCCGGGAACAGCACCGGTATCGCCTCGGCGCGGATCACCACCTCGTCCGCGGCCGCCTGCGGGGCGGGGACATCGGCGGCCACCAGCACGTCGGGGTCCCCTACTGCCGTCATTACGATTGCCTGCATCACGAACTCCATAAATTGACTGACGGTCCAATTGATTACTCGATCATATGGACCGTTGGTCAACTTGTCTAGAAAGCGGGTGCGATGGTCGACGGACGGCCCAGAGAACGGGCGGACGCGGCGCGCAATCGACGGGCGATTCTGGATGCCACCAGCGCGCTGCTCGCGGAGCACGGCGCCGAAGCGATCACCATGGACCGGGTCGCGGCCGCCGCCGGAGTGGGCAAAGGCACCATCTTCCATCGCTTCGGCAACCGCGCCGGGCTCTTGCACGAGATGGTTGCCGAGAGCGCGCTCACGCTCATGGACGCGATCACCAACGGCCCGCCGCCGCTGGGTCCCGGTGCGCCCGCCGATGTCCGCTTGATCGCGTACTTCGACGCGATGGCACGGCTGGTGATCGACAATTCCGAGCTGATGGTCGCCTATCGCACCGAGCCCCCGCATCCGCGGACCGCCGAGTTCCACGCGTTCTGGGACAACCACGTCACCACGTTGCTGAGCGAAGCCCGTCCGGACCTGGACGCCGAAGTGGTCGGGCGGCTGCTGCTCGGCGCGTTGAGCGCCGAGTTGGTGCCCGCCATGGTCCGGGCCGGTGAGACCGATCGGTTGCTGGCGGCGGTGCGGGAGTTGGTCGAGTCGGTGCTACGCACGCCCTGACCGCTCAACCCACCGCGTGTGGCTCAGCCCGTGCGCCCGGAAGGCCGGCCGTGGGCCGGCGTCGGCGCGACCTCATGAGTTCGTCCGGGCAGGGTCGGACCGGCACGGGTTCGGCCCGCAGCCTGTTCTCGGGATGCTCGGTATTCGAGTCCATTGTGCCGCAGGGCCTTCCGACTCGGGCCCGTGCGGCGATCAGTCCCGCGACAGGATGGCCTCGAAGCGTTCGTCCGCGCGGTCGAGTTGGTCGAGGATGTGCCGCCGGACGTGGTCGGCCAGCGGTGTGTCCGGCCGGGTGACCAGGTCGCGGTAGACGTCGGTGAGCGGGCGGTACTTGGCGGCGAGTTTCGTCATCGCGGGACCGGTGGCGTAGAGGATGCCGACGCCGTTGTCGGTGAAATCGGAGAGCTTGATGACGCGGGCCCACGGGTCCCGGTCGAGGTTGGCCGCGACGTGTTCGCGGTACTGCGCCTGCCGGTCGCGCGCCGGATCCGGTTCGGGATTGGTCACCGCGGCGACGAGATCGGCCACGCGCGCACCGAATCGATCGGCGAGCGTGTCCAGCGCGGCGCCGACGGCCGGGCCGGGGCGATCGGCGGCCAGTTCGGCGGCGTGATCCTCGACCGAGTCGTGCAACAGCCCCGCTGCGACCACATCGGGATCCCGGATCTCGTAGTGGCTGATGATCCGAATCGTCACGCGCAGAAGATGACTGAGGTAGGGTTCGCGGCCGTACCTGTCGTCACGGTGCAGGTCGGCCGCGAGATCGAGCGCCGCGGCCAGGCGCTGTGTGTCCGGAAGTTCGGCGATTTCCAGCAGTAGTCGTTCCCGCAGCCCGGCTTCTCCGTAGACCTCGCTGATCGTGTGCAGCGGCATCACGGCCAAGACCCCCGCCCCTGGATTGCTCATGTTGCCAGGCTAACCGGACGGTGCGACACATGACGGGCGACGGAGTGCCCGGCCCGCTCATCGGACGCCGCGTGGGCGGTACTGGATGCTGATCCGCGGACCGGTGGGTTTGCGTGTCTTCGGCACCGCGTGCTCCCAGGTGCGCTGGCAGGAGCCGCCCATCACAAGGAGATCGCCGTGACCGACAGGGTATTTGATGCTCGCGCCGCCGCCGCGCGGCCGTAGTAGCAGCGCCCGCGGGGCCCCGATCGACACGATCGCGACCATGGTGTCGTGGGTTGCCCCGCGGCCGATGTCGTCGCCGTGCCAGGCGACGCTGTCGCGCCCGTCCCGGTAGTAGCACAGACCCGCGGTGCGGAACGGCTCGCCGAGTTCGTGCCGGTAGTGCTCGCTCAATGCGGTGCGGGCGTCGGCCAGTGCCGGGTCCGGCAGCGGTTCGTGCTCGGAGTAGAACCGCAGCAGCCGGGGCACATCGACCACGCGGTCGTACATCGGCCTGCGTTCGGCTTTCCACGGCACGCGGTCGACGAGCCGGTCGAACAGCGCGTCCGCGCCCGAGAGCCATCCGGGCAGCAGATCCACCCAGGCCCCGTGGCCGAGCACGGTACGACGCGTATCGCGCAGCGGCGCGAATTCGGTGTCGCCGCATCCGTCGAGCAGCGATCCCTGCAGCGGTGTGGACATGCGGCCGAGCGTACCGCTGATCGAACATATGTGCTAGCGGTTTTCGGTCACGGTTGTCGGTGCTTCTCGGTGAGGCCGACCGGGTAGGGCCCCGGCGCGCGGCCGCGTCCCCAGGGCGGTCAGTGGCCCCGCTCACAGCGCGATATGCCTGGTGAAAGCGGGGCCGACGGCGCTGATACGCTGCTTGCCGTAAGACATCCTTTAACGGACCGTCCGGTGAGGCGGGGAAGGAGGTCGGCATGGCCGTGCCCGAAGAGCGGGCCGCCAAGTCCGGCGCTGCCGAGACATCGCAGCGACATACCCCGGGGTGGGTGGCGGCGGGGCGAGAGCTGTTGTCGGCTTCGGATGTCGGGCGGACCATCGCGCGCATCGCGCACCAGATCATCGAGAAGACCGCGCTGGACGCGGGTGAGCCGGACGCGCCGCGGCTGGTGCTGATCGGCATCCCCACCCGGGGAACCACCCTGGCGGCGCGGCTCACCGAGAAGATCGAGGAATTCTCCGGCGTCCGCCCGGCCCTGGGCTCGCTCGACATCACCCTCTACCGCGACGATCTGCGCAGCCGTCCGCACCGGCCGCTGGAACGCACCTCCGTTCCGGAAGGCGGTATCGAGGACGCGCTGGTGGTTCTGGTCGACGACGTCCTGTTCTCCGGTCGCACCGTCCGCTCCGCGCTCGACGGCCTGCGCGACCTCGGCCGCCCGCGCGCGGTGCAGCTGGCGGTGCTGATCGACCGCGGTCACCGGGAACTGCCGATCCGCGCCGATTACGTGGGCAAGAACGTACCGACGAGCCGGTCCGAGGACATCTCGGTCCTGCTGTCCGAACACGACGGCCGCGACGGCGTCTACCTGCGTCAGGAGGAGGCGTGATGGGGCTGTCACACGCCGGCTCGCGGCAGGAGGCATGCGCGTGAGGCATTTGCTGTCGGTCGCCGGGCTCGACCGCGCCGCCGCGACCGAACTGCTCGACGAGGCCGAGCGTTTCGAACAGGCCCTGCTCGGCCGCGAGGTGCACAAGCTGCCCACGCTGCGCGGGCGCACCGTGATGACCGTCTTCTTCGAGAACTCCACCCGGACCCGGGTCTCGTTCGAGGTGGCGGGCAAGTGGATGAGCGCGGACGTGATCAACGTCAGCGCGAGCAGTTCCTCGGTCGCGAAGGGTGAGTCGCTGCGCGACACCGCGCTGACCTTGCACGCCGCGGGCGCCGACGCGTTGATCGTGCGGCACCCGGCGTCCGGCGCCGCGCACCAGATCGCCCGCTGGATGGACGAGTGGGCCGTCTCGGCGGGACGCGCCTCCGGTCCGGCGGTCGTCAACGCGGGTGACGGAACACACGAGCACCCGACCCAGGCCCTGCTGGACGCGTTGACCCTGCGGCAGCGGCTGGGCGACATCGAGGGCAAGCGGGTCGTCATCGTCGGCGACATCCTGCACAGCCGGGTCGCGCGGTCCAACGTCTTCCTGCTGGCCACGCTCGGCGCGGAGGTCGTGCTGGTCGCCCCGCGCACGCTGCTTCCGGTCGGCGTGCAGACCTGGCCCGCCCGCGTCTCGCACCATTTGGACGCCGAACTGATCGGCGCCGACGCGGTGCTGATGCTGCGCGTGCAGGCCGAGCGGATGAACGGCGGGTTCTTCCCGTCGGCGCGGGAGTACTCGATCACCTACGGGTTGTCCGAACGCAGGCTGGCCCTGCTGGAGGACCACGCCGTCGTGCTGCATCCCGGACCGATGCTGCGCGGCATGGAGATCGCGTCCTCGGTCGCGGACTCGCCGAAAGCCGCGGTGCTGCAACAGGTCACCAACGGCGTACACCTGCGGATGGCGGTCTTGTTCCGCCTGCTGGTCGGGACACAGGAGGTAGTGGCATGAGCGGTCAGGCCCGGAGGAGGCAGCGCAGCGTGACCACGCAGGGCTCCGCTCGTGCCGGAGAGGACGCAGCATGAGCGGAAACAGCGACACCGCCGTCTTGATCAAGGGTGCGCTGCTGTACGGCGAAGGCGAACCGGTCGACGTGCTCGTCGCCGATGGGGAGATCCGCCGGATCGGCACCGATCTGGACGCGGTCGACGCCGAGATCATCGACGCGCGGGGGCAGGTTCTGCTGCCCGGCTTCGTCGACCTGCACACTCACCTGCGCGAGCCGGGGCGCGAGGACACGGAGACCATCGAATCCGGATCCGCCGCCGCCGCGCTCGGCGGCTACACCGCGGTGTTCGCGATGGCCAACACCAATCCGGTCGCCGACTCGGTGGTCGTGACCGACCACGTGTGGCGGCGCGGCCGGGAGGTCGGCCTGGTCGACGTGTATCCGGTCGGCGCGGTCACCGTCGGCTTGGAGGGCAAGCAGCTCGCCGAGATGGGGACGATGGCCGCGGGCGTCGGCGCGGTGCGCATGTTCTCCGACGACGGCCACTGTGTTTACGACCCGCTGATCATGCGCCGCGCCCTGGAGTACGCGAATTCGCTCGGGGTGCTGATCGCCCAGCACGCGGAGGAGCCGAGGCTGACCCAGGGCGCCATCGCGCACGAGGGACCGACCGCGGCCCGGCTGGGGCTGGCGGGCTGGCCGCGCGCGGCGGAGGAGTCCATCGTCGCGCGCGACGCCCTGCTGGCACGGGACGCGGACGCCCGGGTGCACATCTGCCACGCTTCCACCGCGGGCACCGTGGAACTGGTGCGGTGGGCGAAGTCCCAGGGCATCTCCATCACCGCCGAGGTCACCCCGCACCACTTGCTGCTGGACGACTCCCGGCTGGAGACCTACGACGCGGTCAACAAGGTCAACCCGCCGCTGCGCGAGGCGTCCGACGCCGCCGCGCTGCGGCAGGCGCTGGCCGACGGCATCATCGACTGCGTCGCCACCGACCACGCTCCGCACGCCGAGCAGGACAAGTGCTGCGAGTTCGCCGCTGCCCGGCCGGGCATGCTGGGGCTGGAGACAGCGCTGTCGATCATCGTGCGGACCATGGTCGAGCCGGGGCTGCTGGACTGGCGCGGCGTCGCCCGCGTGATGAGCGAGCGCCCGGCCGCGATCGTTGGTCTGGACGAGCACGGCAGGCCACTCGAGGTCGGTGAGCCGGCGAACTTGACGCTGGTCGACCCGGAGGCGAGCTGGACGGTGCGCGGGAAGGAACTGGCCAGCATCTCGAACAACACGCCGTTCGAGGCGATGACCTTTCCGGCGCGGGTGACCGCGACGCTGCTGCGCGGCCGGGTCACCGCCCGGGACGGCAAGGCGCTGGGCGCAGCCCTTCGAGGAGGTTCGTAGTGGAGAGAACGCTCTGGGTTGCCGGGCTGCTGGTCCTGTTCGCGGTCTGCCTCTGGCTGATGTACCGGGGCTGGCGCAACCGCGCGGCACGTCAGGCGGAGCGCATCGGCGCGCTGCCCGCCGTGCCCGCCGAGCTCGGCGCGCAGGTGCTGGAGCCGACCACCGGCCTGTATCTGGGCAGCACGATCGCGCCCAGCTGGCAGGACCGGATCACGGTGGGCGACCTGGGTTTCCGGGCCACCGCGGAACTCACGCGGTTCGAACGGGGGATTCTGCTCGAGCGCGACGGCGCGACGGTGATCTGGATTCCGCAGGAATCCATCACGGCGGTGCGCACCGAACGCGGCCACGCGGGCAAAGTGATGACGGAAGATGGTGTGCTGGTCATTCGCTGGAAGCTGCCGACCGGAACCGAGATCGACACGGGTTTCCGCGGCGACGACAAGTCGGTCTACCCGGCTTGGCGTCGGCTTCCTGCGGCGGATCAGAGCGGGACGATGACGGGAGATGACGAGGGATGACAGGAGAAGCCGCATTCGTGCTGGAGGACGGCCGGGTGTTTCGCGGCCGGGCCTACGGCGCCGTGGGCCAGACGCTCGGTGAGGCGGTGTTCTGCACCGCGATGACCGGGTACCAGGAGACCCTCACCGACCCGTCCTACCACCGGCAGATCGTGGTGGCCACCGCGCCGCAGATCGGCAACACCGGCTGGAACGACGAGGACGACGAGTCCACCAAGATCTGGGTCGCCGGGTACGCGGTGCGCGACCCGGCGCGGCGCGCGTCCAACTGGCGCGCCACCACGACGCTGCCGGACGAACTGGAGCGGCAGCGGATCGTCGGCATCGCGGGCATCGACACCCGCGCGCTGGTGCGTCACCTGCGCACCCGCGGTTCGATGAAGGCGGGCATCTTCTCCGGTGACGCGCTCGCCGCCCCCGACGAGCTGGTGGCTCGGGTGACCGGGCAGCCGTCCATGCTGGGCGCCGACCTCGCGGGCGAGGTGACCACCGACGCGCTCTACACGATCGAACCCGACGGCGAGCACCGGCGCACGGTGGTCGCCGTCGATCTCGGGATCAAGACCAACACCCCGCGCATGTTCGCGCAGCGCGGCATGCGGGTGCACGTCGTGTCCTCGTCCACCACGCTGGATCAGATCCTCGAATTGAAGCCGGACGGGGTCTTCCTGTCCAACGGTCCGGGTGACCCGGCCACCGCCGACGCCGCGGTCGAGCTGACTCGCGGCGTGCTGGGCGCGGGCCTGCCGCTGTTCGGCATCTGCTTCGGCAACCAGATCCTCGGCCGTGCGCTCGGCCGGGGCACCTACAAGATGAAGTTCGGCCACCGCGGCATCAACATCCCGGTGGTGGAGCACGAGACCGGCCGGATCTCGATCACGGCGCAGAACCACGGGTTCGCGCTGGAGGGCGAGCGGGGCGAGCGGTTCGACACCCCCTTCGGCACGGCCGAGGTGAGTCACGTCTGCGCCAACGACGGCACGGTCGAAGGAGTCCGGCTGGTCGACGGCCGCGCCTTCTCCGTGCAGTACCACCCGGAGGCCGCCGCCGGACCCCACGACGCCGCATATCTGTTCGACCGTTTCGCCGGTCTCATGGAAGGAGCCTGATGCCTCGCCGCGAGGATCTCGAGCACATCCTGGTGATCGGTTCTGGCCCGATCGTCATCGGCCAGGCGTGCGAATTCGACTACTCCGGCACGCAGGCGTGCCGGGTGCTGCGGGCCGAGGGCCTGCGGGTGTCGCTGGTCAACTCGAACCCGGCGACGATCATGACCGACCCGGAGTTCGCCGACGCCACCTACGTGGAGCCGATCACGCCGGAGTTCGTGGAAAAGGTCATCGAGAAGGAGCGCCCCGACGCCATCCTGGCCACCCTCGGCGGCCAGACCGCGCTGAACACCGCGGTCGCGCTGCACGAGCGCGGGGTGCTGGAGAAGTACGGCGTGGAGCTGATCGGCGCCGACTTCGACGCCATCCAGCGCGGTGAGGACCGGCAGAAGTTCAAGGACATCGTGGCCAAGGTGGGCGGCGAGAGCGCCCGCTCGCGGGTCTGCTTCACCATGGACGAGGTGCGCGAGACGGTGCGCGAGCTCGGCTTCCCGGTGGTGGTGCGCCCGTCGTTCACCATGGGCGGGCTCGGTTCCGGCATGGCCTACAACGACGAGGACCTCGATCGCATCGCCGGCGGCGGCCTGGCCGCCTCGCCCACCGCGAACGTCCTCATCGAGGAGTCCATTCTCGGCTGGAAGGAATACGAACTCGAGCTGATGCGCGACGGCCGCGACAACGTCGTGGTGGTCTGCTCGATCGAGAATGTCGACCCGATGGGCGTGCACACCGGCGACTCGATGACCGTCGCCCCCGCGATGACGCTCACCGACCGCGAGTATCAGAAGTTGCGTGATCTCGGCATCGCCATCCTGCGCGAGGTCGGTGTCGACACCGGCGGCTGCAACATCCAGTTCGCGGTGAACCCGAGCGACGGCCGCCTGATCGTCATCGAGATGAACCCGCGCGTCTCGCGCTCGTCCGCGCTGGCGTCGAAGGCGACGGGCTTCCCGATCGCGAAGATCGCCGCCAAACTGGCGATCGGGTACACCCTCGACGAGATCGTCAACGACATCACCAAGGAGACGCCCGCCTGTTTCGAGCCGACCCTCGACTACGTGGTCGTCAAGGCGCCGCGGTTCGCGTTCGAGAAGTTCCCCGGCGCCGACGGCACGCTGACCACCACCATGAAGTCCGTCGGCGAGGCGATGTCGCTGGGCCGCAACTTCGCCGAGTCGCTGGGCAAGGTGCTGCGTTCGCTGGAGACCAAGGCCGCGGGCTTCTGGACCCAGGACGACGGCGCGTGGACCGACGTCGAAGCGATCCTGGAGGATCTGCGCACGCCCACCGAGGGGCGCATCTACCAGGTCGAGCGGGCGCTGCGCCTGGGCGCGAGCATCGAGGACGTCGCCGCCGCCTCGGGCATCGACCCGTGGTTCGTCGCGGAAGTGGCGGGCTTGGTCGAACTGCGCCGGGAGATCCTCGACGCGCCCGTGCTGGACGAGCCGCTGCTGCGCCGGGCCAAGCACTACGGCCTGTCCGATCGTCAGCTGGCCGCGCTGCGGCCCGAGCTGGCGGGGGAAACCGGTGTGCGCGCCCTGCGGCACCGGCTCGGGGTTCGCCCGGTCTTCAAGACCGTCGACACCTGCGCCGCCGAGTTCGAGGCCAAGACGCCGTACCACTACTCGGCCTACGAACTCGATCCCGCCGCCGAATCAGAGGTGGCGCCACAGCGCGAGCGCGCGAAGGTGATCATCCTCGGTTCCGGACCGAACCGGATCGGCCAGGGCATCGAGTTCGACTACTCGTGCGTGCACGCGGCGCAGACGCTGTCACAGGCCGGATACGAGACGGTGATGGTCAACTGCAACCCCGAGACCGTCTCCACCGACTACGACACCGCCGATCGTCTCTACTTCGAGCCGCTGACCTTCGAGGACGTGCTCGAGATCTACCACGCCGAGTGCGAGTCGGGCACCGTCGCGGGCGTCATCGTGCAGCTGGGCGGGCAGACGCCGCTCGGACTGGCGCAGCGCCTCACCGAGGCGGGCGTGCCGGTGGTCGGCACCAGCGCGGCCGCCATCGACCTGGCCGAGGACCGCGGCGAGTTCGGCGACGTGCTGGTCGCGGCCGGGCTGCCGGCACCGAAGTACGGCACCGCAACCACGTTCACGCAGGCCAGCAAGATCGCCGCGGAGATCGGCTACCCGGTACTGGTGCGCCCCTCCTACGTCCTCGGCGGCCGCGGCATGGAGATCGTGTACGACGAGAAGTCCCTGGAGGGCTACATCTCCCGCGCGACCGCGCTCAGCCCGGAGCACCCGGTGCTGGTCGACCGCTTCCTGGAGGACGCGATCGAGATCGACGTCGACGCGCTGTGCGACGGCGAGGAGGTCTACCTCGGCGGCGTGATGGAGCACATCGAGGAGGCGGGCATCCACTCCGGCGACTCCGCCTGCGCGCTGCCCCCGATCACGCTGGGCCGCAGCGACATCGAGGCGGTGCGCCGCTCCACCGTCGCGCTGGCCAAGGGCATCGGCGTCCGCGGTCTGCTCAACGTGCAGTACGCGCTCAAGGACGATGTGCTCTACGTCCTGGAGGCCAACCCGCGGGCGAGCCGGACCGTCCCGTTCGTGTCCAAGGCGACCGCGGTGCCGCTGGCCAAGGCCGCCGCACGGATCATGCTCGGCGCCACCATCGCCGAACTTCGCAAGGAGGGCATGCTGCCGAGCGAGGGCGACGGCGGGCATGTCGCGCTGGACGCTCCGGTCGCGGTCAAGGAGGCCGTGCTGCCGTTCCACCGCTTCCGGCGCGCCGACGGCAGCGGCGTGGATTCGCTGCTGTCGCCGGAGATGAAATCCACCGGCGAGGTGATGGGCATCGATGCCGATTTCGGCACCGCCTTCGCCAAGAGCCAGACCGCCGCCTACGGCTCGCTGCCCACCGAGGGCACGGTGTTCGTCTCGATCGCCAACCGGGACAAGCGCGCGATGGTCTTCCCGGTGAAGCGCCTGCACGATCTCGGTTTCCGCATCCTCGCCACCGAGGGTACGGCGGAGATGCTACGCCGCAACGGGATTCCGTGCGAGCAGGTGCGCAAGCACTCCGAGGTGGGTCCGGACGACGAGCCGACGATCGTGGAGCAGATCCGCGACGGCGAGGTCGACATGGTGTTCAACACGCCCTACGGCAACTCCGGCCCCCGCGTGGACGGCTACGAGATCCGCAGCGCGGCGGTCGGGGTGAACATCCCGTGCATCACCACCGTGCAGGGTGCGGCAGCCGCGGTGCAGGGCATCGAGGCCAGCATCAACGGCGGCATCGGTGTGCGGTCGCTGCAGGAACTGCACTCGGTGCTGCGTGGGTGAGCCGCGACCGGACGGAGTGCGCGAGATGAAGACCTTCGGCGAGCGATTGCGACTCGCGATGCGGGACTTCGGGCCCGTCTGCGTCGGGATCGACCCGCACCCGCAATTGCTGCGGTCCTGGGACCTCACCGACGACGTCGAGGGCCTCGAGCGCTTCGCCGAGATATGCGTGGAGGCCTTCGACGGTCTGGTCGCGCTGGTGAAGCCGCAGGTCGCGTTCTTCGAGGCCTACGGCTCCGGCGGTATCGCCGTGCTGGAGCGCGCCATCGAGGTGTTGCGCGCCTCGGGCACCTTGGTGCTCGCCGACGCCAAGCGCGGCGATATCGGTTCCACCATGGACGCCTATGCGCGGACCTGGCTGGCCGACGGTCCACTCGCCTCCGACGCGGTGACGGTCTCGCCGTTCCTCGGATTCGGTTCGCTCGCGCCGGCGCTGGCCCTCGCCGAGGCCAACCGCCGCGGCGTGTTCGTGCTCGCGGCGACGTCGAATCCCGAAGGAGCGCAGGTCCAGCGGGCGGTCGGGGCCGACGGCCGTGCGGTCGCGCAGATGATGGTCGACGAAGCCGCGGCCCGTAACGTGGGCAGCGAGTTCGGATCGGTGGGCGTGGTGGTCGGCGCCACGCTGCGCGAGGCGCCGGACCTGTCCGCGCTCAACGGTCCGATCCTGATGCCCGGGGTGGGCGCTCAGGGCGGCGGCCCGGACACGATCCGCGAGCTGGTCCCCGAGGCGATGCTGGGGGCCGTCCTCCCGAACGTCTCGCGCGAGCTGCTGCGAGCGGGCCCCGGCGTCCCGGCACTGCGTGCCAGGGTGCACGAGCTTCAGGACGCGTTCGCGTTTCTGCAGAAATGACCACGAAGGCCGGCGCACCCGCGCCGGCCTTCGTGGTTTCCGACGCACATGCGCGTGCAGCTGTACTCACACACGCGGCCTTACCGGTGCCTGTGCGCTCTCCTACGCCGATTTCGGCGCCTACCGGTCCCCGGCTGGGTACCTGCCTGCTGGACCGGCGTACAGGGCCGCGAACCGGCACCGGATGCCGCGCGCAGCGGGCCCAATGTCTCTGATGTGACGCCCGACACGCGGGCAGAACTCGCGACACGCGGAAAATTTCGAGAAAGTTCCTGGTAGGGCGGGTGAGGGGTTGCTGGAATGATGCGCTGCGCTACCGCAACCCTTCCGCAAACCATTCGGTTTGGCGAAAACGCCCTGCTGGCGGCGTATTTCGCGGATCGGGCAGCACGCTCCGCGCGGTGGCGCGGGCGGGTCGGGCGACGCACCCCCCTGGGGTCGTCGGTATCCGGAATCATGCGCTGACCTGGGGGGTGGGTTCGCAATCGGCGGACGTCGTGGGTACGGTCGCTGAGACTGCTGGGTTACCGGCAGGAGTTGATGCAATGAACGATGAGACGGAGGAACCGTGGCCCTTCCCCAGCTGACTGACGAGCAGCGCGCCGCTGCTTTGGAGAAGGCGGCTGCCGCTCGCCGCGCTCGGGCGGAGCTCAAGGAGCGCTTGAAGCGTGGCGGCACCAACCTGAAGCAGGTCCTCACCGACGCCGAGACCGACGAGATCCTCGGCAAGATGAAGGTGTCGGCGCTGCTGGAGGCCCTGCCGAAGGTGGGCAAGGTCAAGGCGGCGGAAATCATGAGCGAGCTGGAGATCGCCCCCACCCGGCGGCTGCGCGGACTCGGCGACCGGCAGCGCAAGGCGCTGCTCGCCCGGTTCGACTTCGACGCCTGACGACGAGGGTGATCGAACACACGCGGAAGGGTCGACTGGTAGTACTGGTCGGCCCCTCGGCCGTGGGCAAGTCCACCGTGGTCCGCTGTGTCCGCGAACGACTGCCCGACCTGGTCTTCAGCGTGTCGGCAACGACCCGGGCCCCCCGGCCCGGGGAGGTCGACGGCCTCGATTACCGCTTCGTCTCCCGTGCGGAGTTCGACGCGATGATCGAGGCGGGTGAGCTGCTCGAGTGGGCGGAGATCCACGGCGGGTTGCAGCGGTCGGGCACCCCCGCGGGGCCGGTGCGCGCCGCTCTGGCGGAGGGCCTTCCGGTCCTGGTCGAAGTGGATCTCGAGGGCGCGCGGTCGGTGCGGCGTGCCATCCCGGAAGCGATCCTGGTATTCCTGGCCCCGCCGAGCTGGGAAGAGCTGGTGGCGCGGCTGACCTCACGCGGCACCGAGTCGCCCGAGGTGATCGAGCGCCGCCTGGAAACGGCCAGGATCGAGCTGGCCGCCTGTGACGAGTTCGACATCGTTATCGTGAACGACGAGGTGACCAGCGCCTGTGAGCAGTTGGTATCGTTGTTCGTTAGCACAAATTCGAGTTCGTGACCTCCCAAACACCAGGAGTCCCCCTAGTGAGCAGTACGGACACCAAGACCGCGCCCGCCTATGACACCCCGGTCGGCCTGACCAACCCGCCGATCGACGAGTTGCTCGAGCGCACGTCGTCCAAGTACGCCCTGGTCATCTACGCGGCCAAGCGGGCCCGGCAGATCAACGACTACTACAACCAGCTCGGCGACGGCATCCTCGAGTACGTCGGCCCGCTGGTCGAGCCGGGTCTGCAGGAGAAGCCGCTGTCGGTCGCGCTGCGCGAGATCCACTCCGACCTGCTCGAGCACTCCGAAGGCGAGTGAGGCGAACCGCGTTCGCCCGTGACCACGACTAGGCCGGAGGCGTAGTGACCACAAGGATCGTCGTCGGCGTAGCCGGAGGGATCGCCGCCTACAAGGCGTGCTCTCTGGTCCGGCGGTTCACCGAGACCGGACACGACGTCCGGGTGATCCCCACCCACTCGGCGCTGGAGTTCGTCGGCAAGGCGACTTTCGAAGCTCTGTCCGGGAACCCGGTGCACACCGGTGTGTTCTCCGACGTGCCGGAGGTCCCGCACGTTCGGCTGGGCCAGGAGGCGGACCTGGTGGTCATCGCCCCGGCGACAGCCGACCTCATGGCCCGCGCCGCCTCCGGCCGCGCCGACGACCTGCTCACCGCCACGTTGCTGACGGCCCGATGTCCGATCTTGTTCGCGCCCGCGATGCACACCGAGATGTGGGAGCATCCGGCGACCGTTGCCAACGTCGCGACGCTGCGCGCGCACGGTGCGATCGTCATGGAGCCCGCGGCGGGGCGGCTCACCGGCGCGGACACCGGTCCGGGACGGCTGCCCGAGCCCGAGGAGATCTTCGGCCTCGCGTCGCTGCTCATGGAGCGCGCCGACGCGATCCCACGTGATCTGGAGGGCCGCCGGGTCGTCATCACGGCGGGCGGCACCAGGGAACCGCTGGATCCGGTGCGTTTCCTCGGTAACCGCAGCTCCGGCAAGCAGGGGTACGCGCTCGCGAGGGTCGCGGCCCAGCGCGGCGCTCACGTCACGCTGATCGCGGGCAACACGATCGAGATGGCGGCACCGGCCGCCGTCGACCTGGTGCACATCACCACCGCCGAACAGCTGAAGACCGCCGTCGACAAGCACGCCGCCGGCGCGGACGCGGTGATCATGGCCGCGGCGGTCGCCGATTTCCGGCCGACCAACGTCGCCGCCGCCAAGATCAAGAAGGGCGCGGGCGAGCCCGACGTCATTCCGCTGACCAAGACCGACGACATCCTCGCCGGATTGGTGCAGGCGCGCCGCGACGGGCAATTGCCCGGTACCGCGATCGTCGGCTTCGCCGCCGAGACCGGTGACGAGCACGGCGACGTCCTCACCCACGCGCGGGCCAAGCTCGCCCGCAAGGGCTGCGATCTGCTCGTGGTCAACGCGGTCGGTGAGGGCAAAGCGTTCGAGGTGGACACCAACGACGGCTGGCTGCTCGGCGCGGACGGCACCGAGCAGGCGCTCGACCACGGTTCGAAGGCATTACTGGCCAGCCGTGTGCTCGACGCGCTGAGTGGGTTGCTGCGCTGAGCCGGGCGCCGGGCCTGCCAGGATTGCCATCCGATCCGTCGTTCGTTCGCGGCGTCGTCATTCTTTCGGTATGGCCGGTACACCGGGAATTCAGCAGTCCGGGGCGGCTTTGTAGTTGAGGTCCGCCCTGTCGGTGATTTGGAATAGTCTGGAATGTAAGGGTTGCGCTGGCGCGACATCGCGTTACCGGCGCAAGCCGATACGAGTAACCCGTTGAGGGAGAGGGAACAACTGTGCGCACGTCCGGGAGCCGGCTTTTCACCAGTGAGTCCGTGACCGAAGGTCATCCGGACAAAATCTGTGATGCCATCAGCGATTCCATTCTCGACGCGTTGCTCGCGGAGGATCCGCGCAGCCGGGTCGCGGTGGAAACCCTCGTGACGACCGGCCAGGTCCATGTCGCGGGTGAGGTCACCACGTCGGCGTACGCCGATATTCCCCGTATTGTTCGGGAAAAGGTCCTGGAAATCGGATATGACTCGTCCGCCAAGGGATTCGACGGAAATTCCTGCGGTGTGAATATCGCGATCGGCGCGCAGTCACCGGATATCGCCCAGGGTGTGGACACCTCGCACGAGGCCCGGGTCGGCGGCTCCGACGACGAGATCGAGCGGCAGGGCGCGGGCGATCAGGGCTTGATGTTCGGTTACGCCACCAAGGACACCCCCGAACTGATGCCGCTGCCGATCGCGCTCGCGCACCGGTTGTCGCGCCGCTTGACCGAGGTGCGCAAGTCCGGCGTGCTGCCCTACCTGCGTCCGGACGGCAAGACCCAGGTCACCATCGAGTACGACGGCGATCGCCCGGTCCGCCTGGACACGGTGGTCGTCTCCACCCAGCACGCCGCCGACATCGACCTGGACAACCTGCTCGCGCCCGACATCCGCGAGAAGGTCCTCGAGGCGGTGCTCGCCGACCTGGAAGTGCCCTCGCTGGACACCTCGAACGTCCGCCTGCTGGTCAACCCCACCGGCAAGTTCGTGCTCGGTGGTCCGATGGGCGACGCGGGCCTGACCGGCCGCAAGATCATCGTCGACACCTACGGCGGCATGGCCCGCCACGGCGGTGGCGCCTTCTCCGGCAAGGACCCGTCCAAGGTGGACCGCTCGGCCGCCTACGCCATGCGCTGGGTCGCGAAGAACGTGGTCGCGGCCGATCTGGCCGATCGGGTCGAGGTCCAGGTGGCCTACGCGATCGGCAAAGCGGCTCCGGTCGGCTTGTTCGTCGAGACCTTCGGCACCGAGAAGGTCGACCCGGCGCGCATCTCCACCGCGATCACCGAGGTCTTCGACCTGCGCCCCGGCGCGATCATCCGCGACCTGGACCTGCTGCGCCCGATCTATGCGCCGACCGCCGCGTACGGCCACTTCGGCCGTACCGACGTCGACCTGCCGTGGGAGCACACCGACCGCGCGGACAAGCTGCGCGCGGCCGTCGGACTCTGACCTCGATCAGGTCCGAGTGAACGAACCCGCGGCGGGCACTCCCGCCACCGAGGCGGACCGTCCGGCCGCGGGTCCCGCGGGCGTGGAACTGCCGATCGCCCGGGTGCTCCCACTGCTGTCGCCCGCGCATCTCGATCGCGACTTCGACTACCTGGTGCCCCCCGAGCTGGACGAAATCGCCCAGCCGGGGGTCCGGGTTCGCGTGCGTTTCGCCGGACGGTTGGTCGACGGTTACCTTCTCGCGCGCTCTGCGCACAGCGATCACGGCGGTAAACTGGTCGAACTCGAACGCGTCGTCTCCGGCGAACGCGTGCTGACCCCGGAAATTCTGGAGCTCGCCGGCAAGGTGGCCGCCCGTTACGCGGGCACGCGTGCCGACGTCCTGCGTCTGGCCATTCCACCGCGCCACGCCCGCACCGAGACCGGTGGTGCGAAGAAGTCCGCTGGGGCACAGCTTGATTGTGTCGGGTCCACAACTCTTGCTGCCGTGGTGGACCCCGGTGTGTCCGCGAGCGCCGTCGAAGACGGAGAACTCTGCACTGCGACGGATTCCGTGCGGTCAGCCACAGCGAACTCCGCGGCCGCCGAGGCGCTGCACGGTTCGCGCTCCTCGGATTCCGCGGTACCGCAAGGCGAATCGGCAGTCGCGGGCCACACAGCCCCGGGGCCGGACACCGAACCCGTCACCGCGACCGGATCGGATGATGATCCCGGCACCGTGAGCGTGGGGACCGTGCAACAGTCGCACCGGCCAGAGGCGGGCACCGGCGGGGCCTCGAAGCCGCAGGAACCGCCTTCGGGCGAGGGGCGAATCGGTGGCGGGCAGAGCGCGGAGCCTCGCGGCGGCGCCACGAACCAGGAGGCGGTATCGCCGGAGTTTTCGGTCGTCGACCTCGCTGCGTGGGAGCGTTATGTGCACGGCCCGGCATTCGTCGGTGCGCTCGCACAAGGAAAAGGGGCCCGGGCGGCTTGGCAGGCGCTGCCCGGCGAGGACTGGCCGCGTCGGCTGGCGGAACTCGCCGCCCTGGTGGCCCGGCAGGGGCGCAGCGCGATCCTCATGGTCCCGGACCAACGCGACCTCGATCGGGTGCTGGCGGAATGTGCTGCGCTGGTCGGGGACTCGGCCGTGGGGCTCGCCGCCGGGCTCGGTCCCGCGGCACGGTACCGGCGTTGGCTGGCGGTGCTGCGCGGTTCGGCGCGCGTCGTGGTCGGCACGCGCAGCGCGGTGTTCGCCCCGGCGGCGAACCTCGGGCTGATCGCGCTGTGGGACGACGGCGACGACACCTACGCCGAACCACGCGCACCGTATCCGCACACGCGTGAGGTGGCGATGCTGCGAGCGCACGAGACCGGTGCGGCATTCGTCGCGGCGGGTTTCGCGCGGACCGCGGAGATCCAAGCGGTGGTCGATTCCGGCTGGGCGCACGATCTGGTCGCCGATCGCGCGGTGCTGCGCAAGGCCGCGCCGCGGATCAGCGCCCCCGGTGACAGCGACGTGGCCCTGGAGCGCGATCCGGTCGCCCGTGCCGTCCGGATTCCCGGCGTCGCCTTCGCAGCCGCCCGTTCCGCGCTGAAGGAGGGGGCGCCGGTGCTGGTGCAGGTGCCACGCCGCGGGTACATCCCCGCGTTGGCCTGCGGGAAATGCCGCACTCCGGCCCGATGCAGGCACTGCAACGGGCCGCTCGCGCTGCCGGAGACCCGCGGATCGGCAGCGGGCGGCGCCACCGCCGCGCACAGCCCCGCTTGCCGGTGGTGCGGGATCACCGAGGCCGCGTTCCGTTGCACCACCTGCGGCTCGCGCGCGCTTCGGGCCGTGGTGATCGGGGCCGCGCGTACGGCGGAGGAACTCGGCCGCGCCTTTCCCGGCGTGCCGATCCGTGGCTCCGGGGGCGGTGCCGTGCTCGACACCGTGGAGCCGGGCCCGCAAGTGGTCGTCGCCACGGTCGGCGCCGAGCCCCTGGTACCCGGCGGGTACGGCGTCGCCCTGTTGCTCGACGGCTGGGCCTTGCTCGGCCGTGCCGACCTGCGGGCCGCCGAGGACGCACTGCGCCGCTGGATGGCCGCCGCGACGCTGGTCCGCGCGCACGGCCAGGTCATCGTCGTGGCCGAACCTTCGATCCCCACCGTGCAGGCGCTGGTCCGGTGGGACCCCGTGGGCGCGGCGCGTGCGGAGGTCGCGGCCCGGGCCGAGGTCGGCTTCCCGCCCGCGGTCCGGCTCGCCGCGATCGACGGCACCGCCGAGAGCATCGCCGAACTGCTTGCGGCGGCGGATCTGCCCGAGATGGTCGACCGCCTCGGACCGGTGCCGCTGCCGGACGGCGCTCGCAAGCCCTTCTCCGCCGAGGATTCGCCCGCCGAAGTCGAACGTTTGCTGCTGCGGGTCGAGCGCCGCTCCGGAGCGGCGCTCGCGCGTGCGCTGCGCGCGGCCCAGGCAATCCGCAGCACGCACCGCTCCGACGCCCCGCTTCGCGTGCAGATCGACCCGGTCGACATCGGCTGACGAAGCACCGGCCATCCGCCCTGCCGCACGTGTCAGGCGAAGGCCGCCCGATTGCGAACCGCCCACTCGGCGTACTTGGCGGCGGGCCGCCCCAGCACGCGCGGCACATCGGGACTGATCAGCTGTTCGGCGGGTGTCGGTTCGCCGAGGATCGTCAGCGTGTGCTCGACCACCGGTTCGGGCATGAAGTCGAGCATCGCCGAACGGGCTTGCGCCCGACTCAACTCCATGAATCCGATCGGCTCGCCCAGCGCCGTACCGAGTGCCACGGCCTGGGCTCGCGGTGTGGCGAGTTCGGGTCCGGTCAGGGTGTAGACCTGTCCGGCGTGCCGGTCGTCGCGCAAAGCCGCCGCCGCGACGGCGGCGATATCGGCCGGATCGATCGAGGGCAGGCCGATATCGCCGAACGGCGCGGCGACCATACGCTGCGTGCGTACCGAATCCGCCCACGCGTAGGTATTGGAGAAGAACCCCGCAGGCCGCAGGAATGTCCAGGCCAGGCCGGAGTCTCTGATCGCCCGCTCGTAGGCGATGAGCCGGGCATAGCCCGCCGCGTCGGGGCGGGTGGCTACCCCCTGCGAGGACACGAAGACCACGCGCCGCACGCCTGCGGCCGCGGCGACTTTCAGCACCTGTTCGGGCTCCGGCCCGGTCACCAACTGCTCACCGGTGATCAGGAGAAACAGGGTGTCGGCTCCCGACAGGGCAGGGGAAAGGCTTTCCGGCTCGCCGAGGTCGGCCCTAACCGACCGGACGCCGTTGGGCAGCGAGAGGTCCGCGTGGCGGGCGACCGCTGTCACCTCCTCGCCTACGTCCGCCAGCGAGCGCACGAGGGGCGCGCCGATATTTCCGGTGGCTCCGGTGACCACGATCATCGCTACTCCTTAGTTAGTTGACTGACTAAACACAACGTAGCCGGTCGCGGGCGAGTTGTCTACAGTTAGTTGTGTGACTGACTCAGTGGCGGAAACCAAGCCGAGTAAGCGGCAACGGCTGGTCGAGGCGGCCGTGCGGGTGTTCTATCAGCAGGGCGTGGAGAAGACGACGATCGCCGACATCGCCCGCGCCGCCGACGTTCCGGTCGGCAACGTCTACTACTACTTCAAGACGAAAGACCAGCTCATCGAGGCGGCGATCGGCTCGCACGCGCACATTCTCGATGCCGTGATCGCCGCGAGCGACCGCCATGAGACGCCGTCGGAGCGGCTGAAGGCCCTGATCGCGGGCTGGGTCGCCGATCGTGAGCAGACTGTTCGTTACGGCTGCCCGTTCGGCACCTTGTCCTCGGAGTTGGACAAGCGCGGCGACGGGCTGGACACCGCGGCCGCCGATGTGATGCGCGTGCTGGTGGACTGGGTCGAACGTCAGTTCGCCGCGATGGGGCGCACCGACGCGGCGGAACTCGCGATCGCCTATGTCGCGGCATATCAAGGAATATCGTTGCTCACCAACACCTTTCGCGATCCAGAACTCATGGTCACCGAGGGTGCGCGGCTGTCGCGCTGGATCGACTCGCTGGTGAGCTGACCTCCCTGGTGTCTCGGTTCCGAAGCCGGGCCTTGCGTCCGATGCATTGCCGATATATCGTCGATAGCATGAAACGACCACGAGAGCCTTGGGAGGCTGACATGGAATACCGAGAAGATCGAGAATTCGGCCGTCGTGGCCGCGGGCCGCTGCCCGGGCCCGAGGGCTTCGAACACCGGCTGCGCTTCCGTCGCGGTGGACGCCACGGTTTCGGCCCCGAGTTCGGGCCGGGATTCGGTCCCGGTTTCGGCCCTGGCTTCGGCCCGCAATTCGGTCGCGGACGCGGCCGTGGCGGCCGTGGCAGGCGCGGTGATGTACGCGCCGCCGTGCTGCTGCTGCTCGCCGAGCAGCCCATGCACGGCTACGAACTCATCCAGCAGATCCGCGAGCGCAGCAACGACATCTGGAGGCCGAGCCCCGGTTCGATCTACCCCGCGCTGGCGCAACTGGAGGACGAGGGCCTGGTCCTCATCGAGAAGGTCGCCGGGCGCAAGACCGCCAAGCTCACCGAGACCGGTAACGAGTACGTCGCAGCGCACCGGGACGAGCTGGGTGATCCGTGGGCAGACGTGCGGCAGGACGTCGGGGCTCAGGCGATGGACCTGCGCGGACTCGTGGGGCAGCTGATGGGGGCGGTCGCGCAGGTCGCGGCGGCGGGCACCCCGCAGCAGGCGGAGCGTGCGGCGGAGTTGCTCACCGAGACCCGCAAGTCCCTCTACCGCATCCTCGCCGAGGACGAGACCCCCGAGAAGTAGGGGAGGCGAAACACCCCGATATCGCGCGCATTTCGAGCCGATCGGAGCGATCATTGTGAGATGCGACAGTCGAGTCGAGCGGAAGCTTGGGGTACTTCACACTTGCGTCGCGCCGTGCTGGCCCTAGTGGTGGCCGGCGCGGCCGCGCTGGGCCCGGGCGTGGCGTCCGCCGAGCCGCCCGGCCTCCGCCCACCCGACGTGCCGACGTACGCCGCTCCGCCGCAGTCCGACCACCTCGCCGCGGCGTGGTATCAGAAGAGCCATCCGAATGCGGTCCCGAGCGGCACCAACGACTTCGGATGCGTTCCCAGCGCGCGGCATCCCCGGCCGTTGGTGCTCGCGCACGGAACCGACTCCACAGCCTATTCCGATTGGTCGGGGATAGCGCCGCGGCTGACCGCGGCCGGATTCTGCGTGTTCGCGCTGAACTACGGCGGCAAGCCCGGCGCGGACAGTTACGGTACCGAGGATCTGGTGCTGAGCGCCTATCAGATCGGCGCGTTCGTCGATCAGGTGCTCGCGGCCACCGGCGCGGCCAAGGTCGATATGGTCGGATTTTCTCAGGGCGCCAATGTCACTCGGTACTACGTCAACAAGCTGGGCGGTGCGGCCCATGTCGACCAGTGGGTCGGCCTCGCGTCGCCCACCTACGGCGGTGTGATGTACGGGCTGGTGCCGGTGGCTGAGGCGATCCCCGGCGCGTTGCAGGCGTTCGCGCAGGTGACTTCGCTCGCTGCCGTGCAGCAGGTCGAGGGCTCGCCGATCATGCTCGATCTCAACGCGGGCGGCGACACGGTGCCCGGGGTGCGATACGTGACCATCGGCAGCCGTGTCGACGAGATGATCCAGCCGTTCGAGAACATCGCGCTGCGCGGGCCCGGGGCGCGGAACATCGCCCTGCAGGACCTGTGTCCCGCCGATCTCACCGGGCACTTCCACATGGTGTACGACCCGTTCGTGCAGGAGTTGCTGCTCACCGTGCTGGCTCCGGGCAGTCCGGCGCCGGTGTGCCGGCCGGTGCCGCTCGGCACCGGTATTCCCGAGGTGATCATCGCGGGCAATTCCTGAGGAATCGGCGCGGCCGTTTCGGCGTGCCCGTTTCGGCCGCACTGAATGCCGTCATCATCAACGGTGGCCGAACCGGCCGAGGCGATGAGAGGCCGGTCGAGGCGGCCCCCATCCTGCGGGCGCCTCGGAGCCGGATCGACCTGATCACTGCGGTGTGACTCCCGACCGCCCACGTCCCTTTACCGAGGGCCGTGGGCGCTGACGTCTCCCGGCGCCGAGCGGCTCGGGAACTTGGCCAAGCAATGTTTCAATCAGTGATTGAATCGGTGATGGAGACGTGCTTGACTTGTCGCATGCCGAAACAGGTCTCCGAAGCGACCACCCGCGATCGCCTGCTGACAGCCGCCGAACGACTGCTGCTGGAGGGTCGCTACGACGAGGTGTCGGTCCGGGGGATCTGCGCGCAGGCCGGGGCCAACCCTGCGGCGGTGCACTACCACTTCGGTTCGAAGGACGCCCTCGTCGCCGCGTTGCTCGAGGAGCGGCTGGGGCCGGTGTGGGAGGACCGCTTGGCCGCTGTCACCGGCGGGCACGGGTCGATCGCCGAGGTGGTCGATGCGGTGATCGAGCCGTTCGTCGCGTTGGCCGCCGATCCCGTGGGGCGGTTGCACCTGAGATTGCTGGCGCAATTCGTCCTCGGCAGGCAGGTGACCGAATGGCGGCAGCCATGGTTCCGGATCGATGCGTGGGTCAGCCTGTTGCCCGGTGTGAGCGAGCGGGAGAGCCGCCGCCGATGGATGTTGGCGTTCGACCTGCTCATCATGCGATTCGGCAGTGCGGAGCACCGGGAGATGTCGCCGGAGGCGGTGGCCACCCTCCGGGAATTCGTAGTGGCCGGATTGACCGCGCCGACAGGAGAGAAACAACGATGAACGACGTATTCGCACCGGCCCGGCTCGGACCGATCGCCCTGCGTAATCGGGTGATCAAGGCCGCGACCTTCGAAGGCCGCACGCCGGACGCTCTGGTGACCGACGATTTGATCGAGTTCCATCGGGAGGTCGCCGCCGGTGGCGTCGGGATGACGACGGTGGCGTACTGCGCTGTCGCTCCCGGCGGCCGGACCGACCGGCACCAGATCTGGATGCGTCCGGACGCGGTCCCGGGACTGCGGAGGCTCACCGACGCCGTTCATGGTGAAGGCGCCGCAGTGAGTGCGCAGATCGGCCACGCGGGTCCGGTAGCCAACGCAGCCTCCAACCGGGCTCCGGCGCTGGCGCCGAGCCGGATGCTCAGCCCCCTCTCGATGCGCATGATGCGCAGTCCCGACGAAAACGGAATCCGTGACCTCGTGGCCGCTCATGCCGGCGCGGCGAAGCTGGCCGAAGCCTCCGGCTTCGATGCGGTGGAAATCCACTTCGGGCACAACTACCTGGTCAGCTCGTTCTTGAGCCCCAAGCTGAACCGCCGCACCGATCGGTACGGCGGCAGCTTGGCCAACCGGGCGCGGTTGGCGCGCGAGATCGCCGCCGCGGTACGGCAAGCGGTGGGCGGCCGGCTCGCGGTGACCGCGAAGCTGAATATGGAAGACGGAGTGCGGGGCGGGCTCACCGTGCCGGAGTCGGTGCAGGTCGCCGCGTGGCTGGAAGCCGACGGAACCCTGGACGCGCTGGAGCTGACGGCGGGCAGTTCACTGCTCAACCCGATGCTGCTGTTCCACGGTGACGCCCCGCGACGGTCCTTCGGCGATGTTCTCCCGGTGCCCGCGCGCTGGGGATTCCGATTGGTCGGCAAGGCGTTCTTGAAGGAGTACCCGTATCGGGAGGCGTATCTGCTCGAGCGAGCGCGGCACTTCCGGCGAGAATTGACCATGCCCCTGGTTCTGCTCGGCGGCATCACGAATCTGGACACTATGCGGCTCGCGATGGCGGAGGGTTTCGAGTTCGTCGCCATGGGCCGCGCTCTGCTCCGAGAACCGAACCTGTTGCAGCGCATCCGATCGGATGCGACGACCCGGTCGGCCTGCGTGCACTGCAACGAGTGCATGCCCACGATCTACACGTGCACACGTTGCGTGTTCCGTCCCGGCCAGCCACGGGAACCCGTCGAGCTGACGGTGTCGGGCATCGGCGGCACCGAAGCGCAGGTATAGCGGTCAGCGGTCGATCCACACGGCGCCGGGCGAGCGGGTGCGCTCCCGGCGGCCATGTGGCGACGCGGCTCTTCTCGGTTTCGATGCAGAAGCCGGTCCCACTGCTCGGGCAGGCCTGGCTCGACGGCAGCTACTGGTTCCCGCTGCCGATTCCGGAGTACAACGACCGCGCGCAGCTGCTCACGATGACCCGGTATCGGCAAGGCCCGAGCGAGACCACCCCGCTTCGCTGATGCGCCCGCCCGCGACCAGGCATTACAGGCGCGGCTCCGGTCTTTCTCGCCGGAGACGGTTCGAGGCCGGTCTCCCGGGTATGCGCGAGATGTCAGCTTGTTCCGATATTCCAGGAGGTTGTTGTGGCTGAACATGGAAGCGGTGCTCGTGAAGGCGTCGAAGGCGTCGTCGAAGATGTCAAGGGCAAGGTGAAGGAAGCGGCCGGTACCGTCACCGGTCACGAGGATCTGAAGGACGAGGGCCGCGCGCAGCAGGACAAGGCGGCCTCGCAGCGCGAGGCGGCAGGCAAGGAAGCCGCCGCAGAGAAGGCCAGGGCCGAGGCGGACGTCGACGAGGCCCGCCAGTCCGCGCATCAGCACGGACGGTAGACACCCCGCCGGGTTCGTCCCACCGCAGACACACCCCGCCGCCGTCAGCCGAGCTGGCGGCGGCGGGGTGTTCGCGTAGGGGTTGAGTCATCGTGGGCGAAACACACCGGCTCGCGCTCGTGACCGAGCAGCGCTGTCAGGCGTATGGCTCGACGGTGCGTACGTACGCGAGGTCGCCGACTTGCTCGGCTGTTTCCGGCGCCGCCGCGATGACTACCCGGTTGGCGCCGCCGTCCTCGACGACTTCGGCGCCGGCCTCCTTCAGCCAGTCGAATAACGCCGACCGGATTGCCGTGAGCGTCGCGTCGTCGCCGGGTTCTCCCACCATCAGCGAGATGAGGTATCGGCGGTCTTGCGCTGGCATACGGCTCTCCGTTCGATCATCCCGGGACGCGGTCGGATCGATGTGTTCGCCGCTAGTGGCGGCGAGGAACTCCGTTTCGGCGAAACCATGAAGTCCGCACGGTACGCGGTGAGCTGTGCCTGTGATGGCACGCGCGCCGATCGGACCGGTTGAGGCTCCGATCAGTGCGAAGGGCTGGTCCCGTCGCCCGCCGCCCGCCGGGCGGCACTGACCGCCCGCTTGGCGATAGCCCATCGGTGCACTTCGGAGGGTCCGTCGTAGATGCGGAAAGGCCGCACTTCGCGGGACAGGCGAGCCAGCGGCAGGTCGTCGGAGACGCCGAGACCGCCGCACAACTGGATGCTCCGGTCGACGATGCGGAAGATCGCCTCGGCGGCGAATGTCTTCGCTATCGAGGTGGCGTTGCCCGCGTGCTCCCCGCTGTCGAGTTCCCAGCAGGCGCGCACCAGCAGCGCACGCGTGGCGGCGATATCGATCTCGTTGTCGGCGATCATCTGTTGCGCCATGCCGAGATCGCCGATGCGCGCACCGAAGCCTTCGCGCTGAGCGACGCGCGCGACGGCGATGTCGTGACCGCGCCGCGCCGCGCCGAGCCATCGCATCACGTGCGTCATGCGGGCGGGACCCAGCCGCACCTGGGCGTATTCGAAGCCGCGGTCGACAGCGCCCAGCACCGCCTCGTCGGGCACGAACATGTCCTCGAAGAAGACCTCGCAGTGGCCGCCGATCATGGCGCGGTCCAGCGTGGTGATATGCCTGCCCACGCGCAGACCGGGGGTGTCGGCCGGGGCCAGGAACATGGTCGCCCCGCCGCGCTGGCCCGGTTCGCCGGAGGTGCGGGCCATCACGATGAAGAAGCCCGCGCCGTCCGCGCCGGTGATGAAGTACTTGTGGCCGTTGATGCGCCAGCCGCCGTCGGCGCGGACGGCCCGGGTGGCCAGTGCCGACGGATCGGAGCCCGCGCCGGGTGCGGGCTCCGTCATCGCGAAGGCCGAGCGCACCGCACCACGGGCGAGCGGCTCGAGGTAGCGCGACTTCTGCTCCGGGTCGGCGATGTGGGCGAGCATGTGCACATTGCCCTCGTCCGGCGCCGCGATGTTGAGCGCGGTCGGACCGAACAGCGAGTAGCCCGCTTCTTCGAACACTGGCGCGCGGTCCGACATCGACAGTCCGTGACCGCCGTACTCGACGGGCGCGTGCGGCGCGAAGACTCCGGCCCGGCGCGCCTGCTCGTTCAGCGTGCCGCGCAGCTCGTCACCACCCGCGGCGGTGATGTCGCCGTGGTGTTCGTCCTCGATCGGCAGCACCGTCTCCCGCACGAACGCGTGGGTGCGTTCGGTCAGCGCCCGCACTTCGTCGGAATAGGTCAGATCGATCGGCATCGCGCATTCCTCCTCGACATCCAGAGCCTCGTCGTCGGACCGAACGATCGCTCTAGCTGAACACTCTCTCATTGGGCGCAAGCGGTGTCAAAATGCCACGCTGCGGGCGAAGTTGGGTGGGTTTAGGCAACTCTCATTGTTCAGTTATTCTGAACGATATGAAAGATGAGGCCGTGTCGCCGCACGAGGCGATCCGTCGTGCGCGCCGCGCCGTGGGCTTGTCGCTGCGCGAAGTGGCCCGCCGGCTCGAGGTGAGTCCCGCCACGCTCAGCGCCATGGAGACCGGAAAGACCGGCATCTCGGTTGTACGCCTGACCCGGTTGTCCGATGTGCTCGGTGTGCCCGTCACGCACTTGCTCGGTGACAGGTCCTCCGTGTCCCAGCCGAGCTACGACCGGACCGACATCGAGCCGGGGGCGCGCGGCGACTGGCGAGTCTTCGCTCCGTTGGACGTCGACCCGGTGCTGGCCGCCGCTCTCGCCTCGTTCGTCGAGATCGGCTATCACGGCACGACCGTGCGCGCCCTGGCCCGGCGGGCGGGCACCAGCGTTCCCGGCCTCTACCACCACTACCGCGACAAGCACGAAGTACTGGTCCGCATCCTCGATCTGACCATGGACGAACTGCACTGGCGGGTGCGCGCCGCCCGCGCGGAGGGCCGCGACAGCATTCACCGGGTGCGCTTGATCGTCGAAGCCCTGGCCCTGTTCCACACCCACCGCCGCGATCTCGGGTTCATCGGCGCCAGCGAGATGCGCAGTCTTTCTCCGAGCGAACGCGCGCGCATCGCCCGTTCCCGCCGTGACATCCAGGCCATCCTGGACGGTGCGATCACCGAGGCCCATGGCGAGGGCCGCATCGCTACTCCCGATATCCGGGCAGCGGGTCGTGCCATCGCCACCATGTGCACCGCGATCCCGCAGTGGTTTCGCGAGTCCGGGCCGGCGACGCCGGAGGAAGTGGCCGCGCGGTACGGCGATTTCGCCCTGGGTGTGCTCGGAATCCATCCGGCGAATCAGCCGCATCGCTCCCGCCTCACCTAGGTGGCGATCGACCACACCCTCGGGGACCGGAGACCACCACTCGGGGGCCTGATATCGACGGCTGGGACGGCGGACAGTAAGACGTGTCACCGCCGGCGAACCGGAGCATCCCATGTCGATCCCCAGCACAATCCCCACCGCGGCGGAGCGGCGTGCCACGGTCCGGACCGAAGACGGCGTGGCGCTCGCGATTCGCGAATACGGCCCACGCGACGCGGACCTCACCGTCGTCCTGCTGCACGGACATTGCCTGCGCACCGAGTCCTGGACCTACGTTCGCGACGCCCTGCTGCGCAGGCACCCCGGCGCGCGGGTCGTCTGTTACGACCACCGCGGTCACGGCGAGTCCGCCGCGGCGCCCCGGCAGACCTACAACCTCGAACAGCTCGGCCGCGACCTGCGAGTGGTTCTCGATGCGGTGGCCCCGACCGGGCCGGTCGTCCTCGTCGGTCACTCGATGGGCGGCATGACCGCGCTGACCTACGCCGACCGCTATCCGCACGAGATCGGCACCCGCGTCGTCGGCGTCGCGCTCCTCGCGACCGCTGCCGACGGGCTCGCCGACGCCGGCTTCGGCCGGCTGCTGCGCAACCCCGTGGTCTCTGTCTTCCAGGCGGCCGTCCGCCGTGCCCCGCGCCTGATGCACCACGCGAAGCTCATGGTCTGCAAGCTCTTCGCCCCGATCATCCGTACCGCGGAATTCGGTGATCGCGAGGTGAGTTCCCGGGTGCTCACCCTGGCCAACGCGATGCGCAACGAGACGCATATCGTCACGATGGCGAGCTTCTTGAGCGACTTCATGGTCTATGACCGAACCGACGCGCTCCCGGTTCTCTCCCGGATCCCCACGTTGGTGCTGTGCGGCTCCGCCGACCTGATGACGCCGCCGTCGCATTCCGTCGCGATGGCCGCCGCCGTCGAGTACTCGGATTTCGTGATGATCGAGGGCGCGGGTCACTCCGTGATCCTGGAGCAGCCCGGCCGAGTGGCCGAGGCCGTCGCACGCCTGATGGCGCGGGCCGGTGAGGTCGGCGCCGCTGATCTCAACTACGCCGCCTGAGCGAAACTCACATGTACCGCTGGCGGAGTTTGCCCTTGACCAGCTTCCCCGTGGGGGTCCGGGGCAGATCGTCGGCGAAATCGAAACTCTTCGGCACCTTGTAGTGGGCGATGCGCTCGCGCAGGTAATCGCGCAGCGCCGCGACGAGTTGCGGGCCCGGTTCGACGCCCGGCGCCGGTTGGACGACCGCCTTGACGGATTCGCCCATCTCCTCGTCGGGCACGCCGATCACCGCCACGTCGAGTACCTGGGGGTGCAGGGCGAGCGCGTCCTCGACCTCCTGCGGGTAGATGTTCACGCCGCCGGAGATGATCATGAAGGCTTTGCGGTCGGTGAGGAACAGATAGCCCTCCTCGTCCACATAGCCGATATCGCCGGTGGTGGTCCAGGTCGGGTGTTCGGGGTGGACCGCCTCCGCCGTCTTGGCGGGATCGTTGTGATAGGCGAAGGGGATCTCGTCGCGTTCGAAATACACGGTGCCGATTTCGCCGGTGGGCAGTTCCGTGCCGTCGTCGCCGCACACCCGGATGGTCCCCAGACCGGCCCTGCCGACCGAGCCCGGCTTGCGCAACCACTGCTCGCTGTCGATGAAGGTGGCGCCATTGGCCTCGGTCGAGGCGTAGTACTCGTGCAGGATCGGGCCCCACCAGTCGATCATCGCCCTCTTCACGTCGATCGGACACGGGGCCGCCGCATGCACGGCGACCCGCAGGCTGGACACGTCGTAGCGGGCGCGGACCGCCTGGTCGAGCTTGAGCATCCGGACGAACATGGTCGGCACCCATTGGCTGTGCGTCACGCGGTAGCGCTCGATGGCGGCCAGCGCCTGCTCGGCGTCGAATTTCTCCATGATCACCAGCGTTCCGCCGAGCGCGTGGATCACGCCACCGAAGCGCAGCGGCGCGGCGTGATAGAGCGGGGCGGGGGAGAGGTAGACCGTCTCGGTGTCGAATCCGTAGAGCGGGCCGAAGATCGCGGTGTAGGTGTCGCCGGGCGCATCGCCGACCTGCCGTTCCGGCAAAGGCTGCTTGATGCCCTTGGGCCGTCCGGTGGTGCCCGAGGAATAGAGCATGTCCGCGCCGCGCGGCTGGTCCGGCAGGGGTTCGGGCGAGGCCGCCGCCCGGGCGTCCTCGTAGGACTTGTACCCCTGCACCGGCCCGCCGAAGGCGAGGCGGATGTCGACCGAGAGGGTCTGCGCCACGATCTGCTCGGCGGCGTCGGCGAGACCAGCCGACACGATCAGCGCCCGGGCTCCGCAGTCGTTGACGATGTAGCTGATCTCGCTCGGCGACAGATGCCGGTTGACGGCGGTGATGTAAAGCCCGGTTCGCAATGCCGCCCAGTAGACCTCGTAGACTTTCGGGTCGTTTCCGGATAGCAGCGCGACATGATCACCTTTGCGCAACCCCGCGTCGTACAGGTGGCGGGCCAGCCGGACCGAGTTCTCCTCGAGTTCCCGATAGGTCAGCACTTCACCACTCTCGGCGCGGACGACAGCCGGTTTGTCAGGGAATCGGTCGACGTGTGCGCCGGGGTACATGCGGCTCCTCGGTGGAACGGAGCGGTCGGTGCCCGACCGCCCGGCCTGCGCGGGCTCCCCGGATCCCCGGCCGCGCCGGCATCCCTGGTGTCCCGCAGAGCGGTTGCTCTGCCACCGTACGATAGCTGAAAGTAAACGGAGATTCTGGTCTATTCGGCACAATTCCAGACGTGCGCTCCGGGCGGGGAGGTCCGGCGGGTCGACCGGATAGACGGTCGGTCTCGGGCCGAAGCGGTGATGAGCTGAACGCGCTGAAAACCTCCGCGACACCACTATCGAGTGGGTCTTCGACACCACCGGTATGCACGACGGCGAGCGCCGGGACGGATACTGCTACTCGTTGGCGGTCAGCGTGCCCTGCGACGTCGTCCATCTGCGCAACGAGGAATTCGTCAGCCGGGCAATCGAATCGCTGCACCAGCACTATCCGGAAGCGCGCACCGCCCGGGTTCTGCGACCCAAGGTGATCCACCAGCCGTAGGCCACATCCTCCGTGCATGTGACCGCCGCGCCCTGAGCGGCGCAGCGGTTTCAGGCTTTTCGACGATCTTCGTCCGGTTATTCCACCCGAAGTGGGCAATACGGTCCATGGAGAGGTGAGAATCATGAGCTTGTTCCGAAGTGCTGACAGATATCGATGGCGCCGCACCCGCGGCGGGGGGCACGGCCAGCGGCGCAGCGGTTACGGAAGCGGCTGGCGCAGCCGGTATGGCGGCCGCTGGCGGCGTGACAGCAGGGGTCCGCGCAGGCACGCGGGATCCGGGGGATTGGCGGGGGCCGCGCGATTCGGCTTCATCGCACGCGGAATCGCCTACATTGTCATCGGTATTCTCGCCTTCATGCTGGCGGTCGGCACCGCACAACATGAGCCGACCGCGGGCGGGGCGCTCGCCGCGCTCGCCGGTAAACCGCTGGGATATCTCCTGCTGTGGATCCTTGCCCTCGGATTCGCCGCCCTGGCCGCGTGGCGGCTGGCGCAGGCTGCCGGCGCGCCCGCGGGGAGCCCGAGCGGACTTCGCCTGCGCGCGCTGGCCATCGGGCTGGTCTACGCCATAGCGTTCTTCGTCATCCTGCGGTTCGTCGTGGACGGCCGGGCGCCGCAGCCCGGTGAGGCCGTCGCACGCGACGTGACCGCCCGGATCCTGGCGTGGGACGGTGGGCAAGTGGTCGTCCTGTTGATCGGCTTGGTCATCCTCGCCTTGGGCGTCCTGACCACCCTGCGCGGGCTTCGTCTGGCTTTCGTCGACGACCTGCGGATGGGCTGGATGACCCAGGCGTCCCGTGAAAGCGTGATCTGGCTGGGCCGGTTCGGCTATCTGGCGCGGGGATTGATCGTCATGGGGATCGGGCTCGCCGCGGTGGTGGCGGCCGCGAACTACGAGCCGGCGAACGTCAAAGGCGTCGATGCGGTACTGCGCGATTTCGCAGGCAGTACCCTCGGTCCTTGGCTGCTCATCCTGGTATCCCTCGGCTTGATGGCGTTCGGGGTCCTGTCGTTTCTGCAAGCGAAATACCGGCGGACCTACGGAGGGGTTCCGGTGTGAATCGGGCGAAGGTAGGCGGCGTCGTCGCCTACCGCCGCTCGGCTTCGATCTCCGCGGCAAGGGCGGAGCGCTCGGCCTGTTGCCGAGCGAAGAGTTCAGCGCTGAATGCAGTCCACGCGTCCTCTTGCTCCGGAGTCGGTTGTGCTGCGTGCACTTCGGATTCGACATCGGGGTGGGCGTCGAGGAACCGGGCGAACAGCGAACCCATCTCCCGGCTGTGCCTGCGGTTGAGCTCGATTCGTCGCGGATCCATGCGCGGCCGGTCGTCGCAGAGCGCCAATTGGTCGTACACGACCAAGGCGACGCGCGTGGGGTCATCCGGCGGGTGCACGCGCAAGGTGTGATGGGGGTTCGGCTGGTCATCGATGATCACCACGGTGTCGGTACCGGACGGAAGGTCCGCGGGCCAATCGATCTCGTCGGTAGCCTCCTCGACGAGCAACCGGGCGAGCCTTCCGCGCAGGCCCGTCTGGTTGTAGCGCAGTGGCGTCGGACCCTGATCTTCGCTCATGTGATGATCGCTCCCGATTCTGATCGCTACCGGTCGCTGCTTGCGGCGGCAGGGTAGGGGTCGGTGATCTCGCGCAGGCGATTCAGCGCTTGCCGCAGCTGCCGCATTCCCTGGGCGCCCAGATGCGCCGCCCACTCCCGCTCGACGCGTTCGGCCACCGAATTGGCGAAACCGGCCGCTTGCTCGCCGCGTTCGGTCAGGCACACGAGGCGGGCCCTGCGGTCGCTCGGATCGGGGACCCGTTCCACATAACCGGCACGTTCGACCTGGTCGATGAGGAAGCCGGCGGTCTGTTTCGTGATCTGCGCTCGTTCGGCCAGTTCGGTCAGACGGGTGCCCGCGGCGTCGATCTGGGCGACTATCCTCGCCTGCGCGACGGTGATGTCGCCGAATCCCGAGTCGGTCAGGGCTGTCAGCACCCGTTGCTCCATCGCCCGAAAGGCGATCTGCATCAACAGGCCGACGTTGGGCTCCTCCGCCATCCCACTCCTTGACGTTGGTACGAGACACTGACAATATTGGTCAGAGAGACTGACCAATTATATCGGGGGTGCCGTCATGCCCGCCCGATCGACCGTCCTCGACCGTGAGAGCAGCTGGCAGATCATCGAGCAGCAGCGCCGCGCGATCGCGGGCCTGCTGGCCGAACTGTCTCCGGAGGAGTGGGATCGAGCTTCCGCCGGCGGCCGCCGCCGCGGCTATCGCGCGGGCGGTCACTCTCGGCCGGCCGGTCTTCGACCACCGGCGGTTGCGCGGGATCCGCCTGCGCGCCAACGATATCGATTGGTCGCACGGCACCGGGCCCGAGGTCCACGGCCCGGTCACGGCATTGCTGTTGGCGGTCACGGGACGTACCGCGCGGCTGCGGGACCTGGCCGGTGCGGGTCTGGCGCCGTTGACCGAACTCCTCGTCAGCGCCTGACCCGGGACCGATCACCCGTCCACGATTCCGGTGCTCAGCCGCGTTGGTCGGCGGACGGTTCGGACCGGTCGACCGACCCTTTGATCTCGACGATCGGCAGCCGTAGTGCGGCAGGCGCATCGGCCGGGACCACCGGATTGCGCGGCGGCACCGGGTCGATGCGCCGGTAGGGCACGCCGAGCTGCGGACGGGCGTCCGGCTCACCCTTGTTCGGCCACAGAGCGGCGGCCCGTTCGGCCTGCGCGGTGATGGTGAGCGAAGGGTTCACACCGAGGTTGGCCGAGATGGTCGAGCCATCGATGACGTGCAGCCCCGGATATCCGTGCATCCGATGGTACGGATCCACGACACCGGTTTCGGCGGAGTCGCCGATGACGCAACCGCCGATGAAATGCCCGGTCATCGGGATGTCGAACAGGGCGCTCCAGCCGGCGCCTGCGATGCCGTCGATCTTGTCGGCGACCCGGTGGGCCACCTCGTGCCCGGCCGGGAGCCAGGTCGGATTCGGTTCGCCCACACCCTGTTTGGTGGTCATCCTGCGACCGAACAGACCGCGTTTGGTGTAGGTGGTGATCGAGTTGTCGACCGATTGCATCACCAGCAGCCCGATCATCTGTTCCGACCAGCCGCGCGGGTTCTGCAGGTGCAGAGCGTCGCGGCCGAGCTTGCGCATCGTGCGCGCCCACAGGCGCAGCTTCGGGGTGCGTCCGTCCGGATCGATCATGGCGGTGCCGATGAGGCCGATGGCGTTGCTGCCCTTGCCGTAGCGCACCGGCTCGATGTGGGTGTCGTCGTCCGGGTGGATCGAGGAGGTGATCGCCACCCCTTTGGTGAAGTCGGAGTCCTTGCGGCGGCTGCGCACCGAGAGCAGTTCCTCGGAATTGGTGCGCGAGCGCTCGCCCAGTCGCGGGGAGATGTCCGGCAGCGAGCCGCGGTCGCGCAGCCGGTGCAGCAGTTTCTGAGTGCCCAGGGCAGCCGCGGCGAAGACGACCTGTTCGGCGGTGAACTTGCGGCGAGCCTTACGGACCCAGCGCCCGGTGCGGACAGTGGCGATTTCGTAGCCACCGCCGGGCAGCGGACGCACATCGGTCACCGTGGTGAGCGCGTGTACCGTCGCCCCGGCCTGCTCGGCGAGATAGAGGTAGTTCTTGACCAGGGTGTTCTTGGCGTTGTGGCGGCAGCCGGTCATGCACTCGCCGCAGTGCGTGCAGGTGCTGCGGGCGGGGCCGACACCGCCGAAGTACGGGTCGGGCACCTCCTGACCGGGCCGCACGCCGTTGCCGCCGAACAGGACGCCGACGGGCGTGCTGCGGTAGGTCGAGCCGACGCCCATCTCCTCGGCGACCTCGGCCAGCACGCGGTCCGACGGCGTGGTCGCCGGGTTGGCCGTGACGCCCAGCATCCGCTTGGCCTGGTCGTAGTGCGGAGCGAGCTCGTCCTTCCAGTCGGTGATGTGCGCCCACTGGCGGTCCTGATAGAACTTGTCCGGCGGCTCGTAGAGCGTGTTCGCGTAGACCAGCGAGCCACCGCCGACGCCCGCGCCCGCCATGATGAAGGTGTCCTTCAGCAGCGTCAGCCGCTGGATGCCGAAGCAACCCAGTCCCGGGGCCCACAGGTACTTGCGCGCGTCCCAGGAGGTTTCGGCGAACTCATCGTCGGCGAAGCGTCGTCCCGCCTCGAGCACACCGACCCGGTAACCCTTCTCGGTCAGTCGCAGTGCGGTCACGCTGCCGCCGAAGCCGGAACCGACGACCACCACGTCGTAGTCGAACGTCATCTGATCTCCACCAGTTGTCGAAGTTGTTGCCGCGGACGAGGCGGGCCGGGTCAAGCGACTTTCCTCGTTTCGAAGTCCGCGGCGTCGAGCTTGCGAGTGCGCCACCGGTAGCTGGTGACGGTGCCCGGCCAGTTGTTGGTGATCCGCCCGGCCGCGTTGCGGTACCAGCTCGAGCAGAAGTTCCACGGCGTGCGGTCGAGACGCTGCTGCAGCAGGCGATCGAAGCGGGCCTCGACTTCGGGACGAACCTCGAGCACGTGGCCGGGGCGTTCGGCGAGACGCTGGACGGCCTGGCGGATGTAGCGGGCCTGCGATTCGATCATGTAGACGATCGAGCCGACACCGAGGTTGGTATTCGGGCCGTAGATCAGGAACAAGTTCGGATAGCCGGGCATCGTGATGCCCTGATACGCCCGAGCGCCCTGCGACCACTCGTCGGCCAGCTTGCGCCCGCCCCGGCCCGAGATCCGCATGGGCCAGAGGAATTCGGTGCCCTTGAACCCAGTGCCGTAGATGACGGCGTCCACCTCGTGCAGCGCACCGTCGGCGGTGCGCACGCCCTCCGCGGTGATCTCGGTGATCGCGGTGGTCTCCACCGTCACGTTGTGCCGGGTGAGCGCGGGCAGGTAGTCGTTGGAGAATAATGCGCGCTTGCAGCCGGCCGGATAATCCGGGGTCAGCTGGGCCCGCAGACCCGGGTCCGCCACCTGACGCCGCAGATGCCGCAGGCCGATCCGCGTCACCAGCTTGCGGATGACCGGCACGTCGACGATGCCCAGGGAGAGGAACTCGCAGAACAGCCAGAACGCGAAGCGCTCGGTGAGGCGGGTGACCGGCAGCAGCCGGAAGGCGCGATGATGCCACGCTTTGTACTCGACGTCCGGCTTCGGCATGATCCACGCCGCCGAGCGCTGGAACAGCGTCAGATGCGCCACCGAGGGCGCGATCGCGGGTACGAACTGCACCGCGCTGGCGCCCGTGCCGATCACCGCCACCCGCTTGCCGGTCAGGTCGGCCTCGTGATCCCATTCGGCGGAATGGAAGGCCGTGCCGCGGAAGCTCTCCACACCGGGAATGTTCGGCAGCGCGGGCCGGGAGAGCTGCCCGACCGCGGAGATCAGCACATCGCAGGTCAGCTGGGCGCCGTCGGCGGTGCGCACGGTCCACCGTCCCGTGGCGTCGTCGAACTCGGCCTCGGTGACCTCGCTGCGGAAGCGGATCTTGGGCAGCAGGTCGTGATCGCGGGCGATGCCGCGCAGATAGGCGAGGATGTCGGGCTGCTGGGAGAATCGCTTCGGCCAGTCGGTGCGCGGCGCGTAGGAATAGGAATACAGCGGCGAGGGGATGTCGCAGCCCGCGCCCGGATAGGTGTTCTCTCGCCAGACGCCGCCGACGTCCTCGGCCCGCTCCAGGATCGTGAAATCGTGCAGGCCCGCACGCTGCAGTTCCATCGCCATGCCGAGCCCGCCGAATCCGGTGCCGATGATGACGATCGAAGGTGTGCTCATGGCGACAACGCTATGACCTCGACAAAGACCTATGCCAAACACCTGAGGTCAGAAAATCCACACTTTCGGCCAATCGTCGGCCGATCCCTCCCCTCCGGCTCATCCGTGGGCAGGATCACCGCACGCCCGGTGATCTTTCCTTCGTGCAACCGCTGGTAGACCAGCCGCGCCTCGTCCATGGCGAAGGTTTCGACAGTGCACCTCGACCGCACCCGCTCAGGCGAGGTCGAGCGCTTCGCGTAGTTCACCGCCAAAGCCTCGGTGCGGCGCCGTCACGCTGACCTCGAACGGCGACACCCGAAGCCGACCGGGACGGTGCCGCCCAGCGTCCGCGGCAACCGGTACGGGAACTCGCTCTCCGGCCAGGACATCACAGCGACATCGTGGCCGTCACCTACTGGAAGGAGCTCACGTTGTTCACTTGGTTCGATTGCGTGTAGCCGCTCTGCACGTACTCGCAGCTGAACCCGCCGGAACTGTCCCAGGTGATCGGCGTCGACTCGGTGCCGACGTTCGTTATCCAGAGGATGTAGATCTCGTGCCCGGCCTCGTACTCCGAGCTGGTCTGGCCGGGAGCGAGAATGAACAGCGATTTGGGCTTGTCCCATTCTTGCCGGTAGACCGAGACATACATATCCGTGTCGTTGTACAGCTTGTACCAGCCGGGCGAGCTTCGCTCGGCAGGCGCCCCCTCGGTCAGCGATGACAGAGATACGGTCTTTCGCTTGGCGTCCATGCCGGTTCCGGTCATCGGTCGTCTCCCTTCGGATCGTGCACGCGGGGTCCGAGAAATCGGCGCGAACGTCGGTGGATGGCAGTGATTCTCGCGCCGCTTCGCAGCATATGAACGCGCAACGGGGGCTTCCCTCACCTTTTTCGGATGAATTACCGCGTGATTCCGAATCGAGCGGCGGGAGACAACGGCGATCAGGTCACGGCTGATGGAATTCGCTCCGGCGTGGCGCCGATTCTGCTGTACTTGCTCCCGGTGATTCGCCTCGGACGACGACTACGAGATCAGCGCAGCGTCACCGGCGGTGTCGAGCTCGGTAGCGGTGCGCTCACACAGTGAGGACGAGACCATGGTTGAGAAGACTGCCACCACATATCAAATCATCAACTATGAAACCGGCCAAGCACTCGCGGTCGACGGCAGCGCGGACAGTGTGACCATGCAACAACGTGCCGCCGCCGACGACGCCCAACTGTGGACGTGCCCGGCCAATCCCGAAGAGGGCGACTTCGACATCGTCAACAAGAAAACCGGCGGGCACCTCACGGCGAATCGTGCGGATGGGCGGTTGCTGTGCGCCGACGAGCATTGCGGCTGGGACATGCCCGAGTTTCCCGAGATATCCCCGATCGCCACCAGCGACGACGAATTCGTCATCGGCGTCGTCCTGAACAATCAACCACAGTTGCTGATCAATCGAGAAAGCGACCGGGAGAAGTGGATATTCAGAAAAATATGACCGGCGTGGTTTCGCCGCGCCGATCGCGGCTATTCCGTCGCGTTCCGATGGTCGCGAACCGGGCGTAGCCGGGGGCGTTTGGCGGTGCGTCCGTCACCGGAGGAGCGTCCGGTGACCCGGCGTCGTAGCCATGGGCCGAGAAAGGTTGCCGCCCAGCGTAGTTCGTATGCGGCGGCGAAGAGGGCGCCTCGTGGCGCCAGTGGTGGCCGCACGGGGCTGGTCCAGCCGTCGTCGGCGCCCGGCAGGCGCAGCGCGTGCGCCAGAGCGTCGGCTATGCGCTGATGCCCGAGCGGACTGGCGTGCAGCCGGTCGGGGCTCCAGAGACGGGGATCGGTGACCACGGCGTGGCGCGCCGTTTCGGCGACGATGACGCCGTGGCTCGCGGCGGAGTCGCGGATGCGCAGGTTGAGCGCGGTGACGCGGGTGCCGAACGGCCGGGCGAGGGGGGTGATGCGCGCGATGTCAGGGAAGGTCACCGTGGCCACGACCGCGCCCTGCGCGGTGAGCGCGGCGAACATGGCGTCCAGGTGGCCGGCGACCTCGTCGGCGTCGAATCCCGGCCGCAGGAGGTCGTTGACCCCGGCGATGACGGTGGCGAGGTCCGGTCGCAGCGCGAGTGCGGCGTCGAGTTGTTCGGCGTGGACCTGCCGGGCGAGTTTGCCGCGGACCGCGAGATTGGCGTAGTGCAAGTCGGGATTGTCCTGGGTGAGCCGTTCGGCGAGGCGGTCGGCCAAACCGCGCACTCCGATCCGGTCATCGCCGTCGCCGACGCCTTCGGTCTGACTGTCGCCGAGAGCGACATACCGGGAGTAACCGCCGCGGGTCGCGGGTGTGCGAGCGCCGGCACGATGCAACGGCGCCGCGGCGGTCGGCTCGGCGCTGCCCGCCACGGCGTCGTAGTCGCTCATGCTCCGCTCGCCTCACCCTCGAGCTGTGCGGTGGCTTCGGCCTTGATGCGCTCGAACTGCTCGCCCATGCGCGCGGCCAGGGCCTGTGCGGCCGACAGCGGGCGCACCATGACGGTGAAATCGTCGATCTTGCCGTCATCGTCGAAATGCAGGAAGTCACAGCCGGTCAGTTGCTTCCCGTCGACGGTGGCCTCGAAGACGAACGCGTGATCGCGGCCGTCGGCATCGGCGATCTCGCGTACGTAGCGGAAGTCTTCGAAGACCCGGATCACCGCGCGCAGGATCGCGGCGGTGATGGCCTTGCCCGGATAGGGCTTGAACGCCACCGGACTGGTGAACACGACGTCGTCGGCCAGTAGTGCCTCGATGGCGGCCTCATCGCGGGCCTCCACGGCTGCCCGGAAGGGATGCATGTGCACCTCGCATAGTCAAGAAGTTGAATAGGTGAACTGAACAGTAGTTGCGGCTCACGCGGGATGTCTAGGGTTCGCAGGACAACTAATTGATTATTCGCATCCGGTGCTAGCCTGGGTGGATGGCGCTACGTCACGCGGTGTTGGCCGCCCTGTTGGAAGGCGAGGCGTCCGGCTACGACCTGGCCAAGGGGTTCGACGCTTCGGTGGCGAACTTCTGGATGGCCACGCCCCAACAGCTGTACAAGGAACTGGAACGCATGGCGGCCGACGGTCTCATCGAGACCCGGATCGTTCACCAGGAGCGCCGCCCCAACAAGCGCCTGCACTCCATCACCCCCGCCGGACGGGCGGCGCTGCACGAGTTCGTCGCCGAGCCCGCTAAACCCACCGCCATCCGCGACGAGATGATGGTGAAGGTCCAGGGCATGGACGTCGAGGACGCCGCGGCGGTGCGCGCCACGGTGGCCGAGCGCCTGGACTGGTCGAAGGCGAAGCTGGCGCGATACGAACGGCTGCGCACCCGGTTGCTGAAGGGCCGCAGCGAACAGGCGTATCTCGCCGAGGCCGAACGAGTCGGCCCGTATCTCACCCTGCTGCGTGGCATCTCCTTCGAACAGGAGAACGTCCGCTGGGCGGAGTTCGCCCTGTTGGTGATCGACCGGCGGATAGCCGCGCACGCGTAGCGATCCGCGACGACGTCCGGACGCCGGATCGCGCGGCTCAGCGGGCGGCGGCGAGTGCCGCGAGGGTCTCCGCGGAGGTATGCGCGGGCGCCCAGCCGAGCTGCCGCTTCGCGCGGCTGGTGTCCATGACCACGGGAGTGCGGACGATGTGCAGCCATTCGAGCGTGGCGGGCACGAACGGCAGGCGAGCGAGGGCGGCGGACGCGGCGGTGGCGGCGACCGCGGGAACGCGCACCGGCCTGCCGCCCAGCGCGGCGACGACCTCGGACAGGGTGAGGGTGCCATCGCCCGCGATGTTGTAGGCGCCGGGCGGCGCCGCCGCGGTGGCGGCCAGCGCGATGGCGGCGGCCACGTCGTCGTGGTGGACGAGTTGCAGTGGGTGGCCCGGGTCGGGAATCACCGGTTTGAACAGCGGGTTCGAGCGGGCCAGAGTGCGCAGCGGGCCGGGAAGTTTCTCCCATGGCAGGTCGTGCAGAGCCGGCGCTTTCGGTCCGGCCACGATGCACGGCCGCAGCACGAACACCTCGAGACCGGAGCCGGCGGTGATCTCGGCGAGCGCCGCCTCGCACGCGGCCTTCTGCTCGGAGTAGTAGTGCTCGGGCGAGCCATCGGGCGGCACGTCTTCGGTGATGGGGGAGGGATTACGCGGGTGGTAGCCGTAGGCGGCGACCGAGGACGTGTAGACCAGGCGACGGACCCGCTCGGCGGCCACCGTCGCCTCGAAGACATTGCGGGTGCCCGCGAGATTCACCCGCGCGCTCTCCTCCCGCGAGCCCATGATCACGAACGCCAGATGGATCACCACGTCGGCATCCGCGACCAGGGCATCCACGGCGGCTCGGTCGAGGATGTCGCCGCGCCGGTACTCGGTCTTGGTCCACCCGTGTGCCGCAGGGTCGAACGGCCGGCGGGCCATTCCGACGATCCGGTCCACCGCCGGGTCCTGTTCGAGTGCGGAGACGGCGGAGATGCCGATCTCGCCGGTCGGCCCGGTGACGGCGACAGTGATACCCATGCGGCCGGAATTCCCCGGCCGCCGTAAGCGAAACCGTGCTCAGTCGGGTGGTTCGACGGTGCCCGCCTCTTCGTTCACGTCCTCGTTCTCGGGGGTTTCGCGGGCCTCGAAATCGAGGTCGTCAGGGTGGGATGTGTCGGTCTGGTCGCCCAGTTCGGGTGCGTTCTCGTTTCCGGGTTCGGTCACGCCCGTGGGCTACCCATCGGCGTGGACTTCACGCGGAGTGCGCGCCACCGCATGTCCGTCGGGTGCCGTGCCAGGCGCCGGTCCGGTGACGTGGGGGTCACGCTCGGTGTTCCCGGTCGCGTTGCCACTGCTCGATCTCCTGGCCGATGTCGGTGGTGGCGGGCTCGTGGTAGAGCCACTCCCGCGCGAGTCGATGCCAGTTGTTGGTGACGTGGAGCTGGCCGAGCGCGGCGAAGGTGAACAGGTCCGCGCGGCGCGAGAAGACGTGCTCGGCCGGGAGTAGTTGGTGGCGCATACCTCTGAACTCGGCGGCTCGCGGGTCGATGGCGAGTATGACGGCGCCGGTGGCGACCTCGGGCGTGATGGTGATCGGTTCGTCGAGCAGGTGCCATCCCGCGGCGGCCCACACATAATCCAGGCATTCCTGTGTGGTGACTCCCGCGTCCGGATCGATGATGCCGCGTCCGACCCAGGCGTCGTACAGGTCTCGGGCGCGATGTTCACCGGCGGCCCGCAGACACGCGCGCTCGAAGTCCACGTGCACGGGGTCCATGTGGTCGTAGAGCCCGAAATCGACGAACGCCAGCCGGCCGTCGGCGGCGAGCAGGATGTTGCCCGGATGCGGGTCGCCGCAGAACTCGTTGTCGCTGAACAGCGCACTGATGTAGAAGCGGTAGATCAACTCACCGAGGCGATCGCGTTCGTCGGCGGGCAATGATCGAATCCCCTGGAAATCGCCGCCGTCGACGTACTCGGAGACGAGAATGCTTCGCGTGCAGTGCTCTTCGATGCTGTCGGGAACGGTGATGAAGGGATGGTCGCGGTAGCGCATCGCTACCCGGTGCTGGGTCCGTGCTTCGCGCGGGTAGTCGAGTTCGTTGCCGATGTTGCGGGCGATCTCGTCCAGCACGGCGGTGTCGGCCGCGCTCGGCAAAACGGTTTTCCACAGCTTGCCGAGCACTTCCAGATTGCGCATGTCCGCGTGGATCGCCGCGTCAACCCCCGGATATTGCACCTTGACCGCTACGGTGCGTCCGTCGCGTAACCGGGCCCGATACACCTGCCCGATCGACGCCGCGGCGATCGGTGTCTCGTCGAAGTCGGCGAACACGCGCGCCAACGGCCCGAGGTCGTTCTCGATCACCTGCTTCATCGCGGCGAACGGCACTACCGGCGCGCGATCCCGCAGTTCGGCGAGCTTGGTGCGAAACAGCTCACGGTGCGATTCGGGCACGAGGTCGACCTCGAGAACCGACAGCATCTGCCCCAGCTTCATCGCCGCGCCCTTCATGGCGCCGAGCACCGTGACGAGTTGCTGCGCCGTCTGCAGCGTCGAGCGCTCGGCGAGAACCCGCCGGGCTTCCTCGGTTCTGCCGATCATCGACAGCCGGGTCCCGACCCCGCGTACCGCCTGCCCAGCGGCCAGGCCGCCGAGGCGGCCGCTTCTCGCCAGGCGACCTTTGGGTACCCGTCCGGCCACCGCATGCACCTCCATGAGATTCGTGCCGCCGATGCCGCACGTCCGTATTCTTCGCAGCCCGTCCGCCGCTTGTCGACCGGCGACGGGTGCTTCTTCAGGCCGGGCGGCGGGTGCCAGCCGGTACTTCGCTCGGACGGTCGCTGACGGACGAGGCGATGAGCGCCGACCGCAGGTACCACAGGCCTCTGCCGTCGGCGGGGTCGAGGCCGGTGAGCTGCGCGATGCGCCGCAGCCGGTAATCGACGGTGTTCGGATGAACGTGCAGTCGCCGCGCGGTGCGCAAGCGGTGCATGCCGGTGTCGAGATGAGTCCGCAGGGTTTCCAACAGCTCCGGATGGTCCATCAGCGGGGCGAGGTGTGTGCGGAGCTGGTCTCGGCCGACTCCGGGGCGGGTCAGTTGATAGTGCAGCGCCAGCTCGGCGAACCTGTACAGCCCTGGCCCACGTCCCAGTTGTTGCACCGTGTCCAGCAGTTCGTGCGCTTGAACAGCCGCGGCGGAGACCCCGTCGGGACCTGCGGACACGACGCCGGCGGTGACCGGCACTTGCGCGGCGCCGGAGAGTGTCGCGACGACCTTGTCGAGGTCTATGTCGTCCAGGCCGGGATCTCCTGGCCGAGTACAGGGAATGAGGATGGTTCCCCCGTCGACCGAAAGCAGCGACAGTGCTCGGTCATCGAACAGGCCCGCGAGCGCGGCCTGGAGGCGGCGGAGCTTGCGTCGCGCGACGACCTGACTGTCGAGCCGGGGATGGCTTTCGTCGGGATGCGCGGGCACGGCGAGGGCGAGCACGAAATACTCTTCGGCGAGGGGGATCCCGCATTCGCGGGCCATCGCGGAGGTCGCGTGCCCGCCCAGCAGCGCCGAGGTCAGGGTGTGCACCGCGGCGTGGTGTTCGGCGGCGATGGCCTTGTATTCGCGGACGTAGGCTTTGCTGACCGTCGAGGTCAGGAGATTCAGCAACTCCAGTATGGTCGCGGTGCCGGTGGAGATGTCGATGCGATGCGTGGATCCACGGTCGCCGAACAGCAGGCCGAGCCCGAACTTGAACCCCACGTGAACCGCGTGCAGGACGGCGTCGACCGGAATCCCCTCGCGCGCCCATCCCGCTGCCGCGACCTGCAAACAATCGATGCGGTCCGGCACCGCCTGCCCGTCCAATCGGTGGACGGCCCACTGCATGCACGCACGGACCACCTCGGCGACGTCGGCGCCGACCGCGCCACCCGGCAGCGTGCGGCAGGGCGCCGCCGTCTCGGCGACGTGTGCGACCACTTCGCGGGCGAGTCGGTGCACATCGCGCAGCGGCCGGATGACCGGCTGCCCTTCCGGATCGATCGCAGGGTGAGCGATGTCTTCGATGATCACGTGTGCCTCCTCGCCACCGCACATGCGCGGCCGCGTCCATGCTCGAACCGTCCCCGGAGGAGCAATTGTGCTGCGCCTCGGCGTTACCGGTTGTTCACCTCGTCATCAACGGTAATCCGAGTCCTCGATCAGCTACTACTCCGCTTTCGTCGAGCCAACCGATAACCGCAAAACAGCTCTGAACAGGAGAAACTGGAATGCGGCCGCGGACTCGGGAGTGTTCCGGAGCCGAAACATGGTGATCTGCTCACTTTCCCACACCGCACCGGACGTCGTGGACAACTCCGTTGTCCCATCGGTGATGGAGAAGTGCCGGCCCAGTGCGTCCTGGAACGGCAGGCGACCGCGCAATGCCCATGTGCGGCCGTCGGCGAAAATCGTCGCCGTGCCGCGCAGGCATCTGTCACACGGCGGTAACCCTGGCTTCGGCCTCGAGCCATGCGCCGATCATCCGTCCGGTCATCTCGATTGCCGCCGTGCGGGCATGACTGTCCACATCCAGGGCCGACGCGCGCAGGACCGCCGCGAAGCCGGTGTTGATGAAGACGAACGTCATCACGTCGTACTCGTGATCGTCTCCCGGGCCGAGAATTTGGATCAACATCACCTTGACCAGCAGACGCAGCCGCGGCTCGAACTCCGGGATACCACTGCTGTAGAACTGCACTCCACCGACCAGCGCGCGAACCAATTGCGCGTTCGCGACCAGTTCCGCGGTGATCACCTGAAGAATGTCGATGACGATCTGCTGGATCGATTTCTCCGACAAGTTGAACACCTGCTGCGTGAAGCGCCGCTCGATGGTCTCGAGCAGCCGCTCGAGCAACTCCTCGACCAGGACGGCGCGATCGGCGAAGTAGCGGTAGACCGTCCCGATGCTGACACCGGCTTCCGCCGCGATCCGGTTGGTCGAGGTATTGGCGATCCCGCGCTCGCCGAACAACCGCGCGGCCGTATCGAGAATGCGCTCCCTGGTCGCCTTCGCACGCTCCTGTGTCGGACGACGGCGCTGACCGACAGCCTTCGGCGGCATCACGCTCTCCTGCTGATCATGGAAAATGAGCAATGCTCATGTTACTGAGCGTCAGCGCAGTCGTCGGCGTAACGACTAGGTGGATCCACAATCTCCGAAATGCCGCTCAGATCCGGTGGAGCCGCGTCGCGACCCCGGCCGCGCGGAACGCAAAGCGCGGGGTCGCAACGATATCGGCGGCAGGTCACAGATATGGGCGGGTGATCATCTCGATCCCGTGCCCGGCAGGGTCACGGAAGTAGACCCCGCGTCCGCCGTGTTCGGTGTTGGTGGTACCCGGCCGCTGGAAGAACGGGTCGGCCGCGTGTTCGATACCCCGCTCCCGCAGCTTGCCGTAGGCCCGTTCGAACAGCTCGTCGTCGACGAGGAAGGCGTAGTGCTGCATCTGGATGTCCTCGACCGGTGGTTCGGCGAACTGCAGCAGCACCCCGTCCTCGCAGAGCAGGTTGGTGAACACTCCCCACGAAGGGGCTTCGGCGAACTCGAAGAGGTCGCGGAAGAAGGCCGCGGACTCGTGGCGATCCTTCGCCGCGATGATGGTGTGATTGAAGCGTGCGGGCATGATTTCTCCTGTCGTGATCGATCTGTGAAGGGTGTGATCATCACGACGGAGGTGGAGCCCGCGCACCGGCGCGAGGTCCTCGATCGAACAGCCGGTCGGGGCCGTGGACGGCCCGAACGGCGCTCAGAAGAGCGCCGGGTAACCAATCCGTGTGTGGCGCAATGCCGTCCCGGTTGTCATCGCCGCACAGCGTAGCCCATCGGGCGAAGCCGGCCAAGCCGCCGGTTCCGCGGAAGGAGAGCGTGCGGGGTCACTCGCGCAGGAGCGCGGCGATGCCGTCGAGCAGCGCCGCCAGCCCGAATGCGAACACCGATCCGGTCCCGGCGTCCGCGCCACGGTCGTCCGGCGATCCCGCGGCGGCGACCGCCGCCAGGGCGGGAAACCGATCCGGCCCGCCGAATTCGATGAACACGGCTGGATCGAGCACCGGCCCGGTGTGGCCGGCCGTGTCGCGCCCGAGGGCGGGATCGATCTCGAGCCGGGTCACCCCACTGGTGAACGCGCTGACCGATAACAGCGCCTCGGTGACGACCGCCCGGGGCAACCCGCCGTCCAGGAGGGCACGCATGGCGGCCTCGCCCCAGGCGGCTTCATTCGGTCCCATGAACCGATTGCCGGTGCCGACCACCAGCACCCACGGATGGCGCAGATACAGCTCCCTGGTCGCGCCTGCCCATTGTCGCAGCGCCGCTCGCCAGTCGTCGGCAGGCAAGCGGGGCGGATCACCCATCACCGCGTCGAACATCAGCGAGACCAGGTCGTCCTTGCTGGGCACATGCCGGTACAGCGACATGGTCGCCGCGCCCAGCTGCTTGGCGACACGCTGCATCGACAGCGCCCCGATCCCATCCGCGTCCGCCACCTCCACGGCCGCGGTGACGATGCGGTCGAGGGTGAGAGCCGGTTTCGGCCCGCGGCCGGTCGGCCGGTGGCCGGACCACAGCAGCCGTGCCACCGGTGGCAGTTCATCGGTCACAGTCCCTCCTTATTGCGTATGGCATACGCTACGCGTAGTTTGTACGCAGTACTTGTCGTCTCGGCTTCCCGGATGGTCCACCATGGGTGTTTCGACCCGCCACTCGCCTCCCGTTCCCCCGCCGCCCCGCAGAACCTGGTGGCAGCGACCGTGGACCGGACCGCTGCTGGTTCTGGTCTTCGCCTTCGTCGCGTTCTCCTTGCCGCCCTATCTCACCTTCGACCGGTCGCTGTCCCGAGTCCCCGACCCCGGCTTCGCGCTGCACTACCCCCTGCTGGTGGCCCATGTCGTCTGCGGTTCGGTGGCGATCCTGGTCTGTGGCTTTCAGGTGTGGCCGTGGTTTCGCCGAACCTATCCGGGGCTGCACCGCGGCCTGGGCCGCGTCTATGTCGTCGCCGGGGTACTGCCGGCCGGGCTGACCGGTCTGGTGATCGGCGCGACGAGCCCGTTCGGACTCGTCGCCCGGGTCAGCAACGTGATGCTGTCGGTCCTGTGGCTGCTCACTACGATCGCCGGCTGGCGGATGGCCCGCCGCCGTCGATTCGGCGACCACCGCCGGTGGATGATCCGTAGCTTCGCGCTGACCCTGTCGATCGTGCTCAACCGCGTCCTGGGGGCGATTCTGTTCCTCGTGCTGGATCCCCGCCTCGACACGACCTTCCACGGTGACGAGACACTGCTCGTCCAGACCATCGCCGGCATCGGCACCTGGCTGGGATGGACGCTGTCGCTGCTGATCGCACAGTGGTGGCTGGAGCGGCGGCCCCGACCGGTGAGTCAGCCGCGATGACCCTGGACCGGTTGGGGCTGACCCCCGGCCAGGAGTGGGTGTACCGGTGGCTGCTCCAAGAGCGCAACCGCACGGCGGCGCCCGCACGGCAAGCCGGCGGGGACCGCCGAATTCCTGCCCGGCGGTGCGGAATCCGGGCGGTGCGTCCAGTATTGCCGGCCCGGGAACCGGATGAGTTGCTGTCGATCCAGGCCGATCCACGCCACAGCCCCTTCTGGCGCACACGGGCCGGATACGAGCGTCAGCTCGCGGCCGGTCTGCGCAGCCGGGTGATCTTCCCGATCGATGCCATGGAAGATCCCGCCCGGGTGGCGTACGCCCGGCGCCGCCACGCGCTCGGCGATCTGCAGCTTGGCGCGGTTGCTCGTCGGCGTCTCCGACCGGACGTGGGCGCTCGCGCACGACGTCGCCGAACAGGGCACGAAAGGTAAACGGGCGCGAACGATTCCGCTCATCGCGGAGATACAGCCGGTGATCCTGCGCGATCTGGGCTTCATCGTTCGACTAGTCGGCGACTGCCGGGCGCGTAGATCCCCGCCGATCCGGATGAACGGCCTCGGGTTCATGCTCACCGCTGTGTGTCGAGGTTTGGCGTCATACTTTGAAGTACTACGCGGCAACGTAGGCCAAGTGGCTGAACAGTTCAGCGTAGGGTTGCTGAGGGCGGCCCTTGCCCTGCCGGGCTGCGTCACTTCGATCCGCATGGCGGTGGTCGTCGGTTGGCAACCCGATGTGCACGCAGCAGTGTCGAGATCACCTCCATCGCAATTGTCGACACCGCGGTTGCGGTGGAATGAGTTTGCTCCAGAAGTCGTGGCGTACTGCGTCCCACAACTTGGCCATTTCCGGAAGGAGTTCTCGTGCTTGTGCGAGATCCGGAAAGTCCTCGGGGCCGAAGGATACGATCGGCGTGGCACTGGATGTTTCATGGACTGCGACGATGGAGATCAGGTGGTTCTGAAACGGTCGCCATGTCGCACGCAATCCGCCAGCTTCGGTTCGTCGCATATCATCCATTTCTGTTTCCAACCCGTTGACTTCGAGAGCGATTCCGACCGTTGTCGCGGTCGAGTTTCCGCTGATTCTGTGGCGCGATTGCCATCGGCCGGCGGCGGTGCGGTAACGGGGGAGAAAACGCAAAATCTCCTCGTCCGCAAATCGTAGGCGTACCGGATCGTGGAATCCTTCGATCGGTGGCGCCTCCAGCGCGGGCGACACCGTTCTGCGGCGGGAACGGTAGACGCTGATCGGCGGGAGTAATTCCGCACCCGCCCACCCGCACCTGCTTACGTTCGGTAAGTGCGGGCAACCAATGCCGAACGCAGATGCCACAGCCCGCACGCCATGGTGGGATCGAATCCGGTGAGCTGACCGATCCGCTTGAGCCGGTAGTCAACGGTGTTGGTGTGTACGTGCAGTAGCCGCGCAGTGCGCTGGCGGTTCAGGTTGTGCGCGATATGGACCTGCAAGGTCTCCAGCAGTTCGGGATGCTCGTCCAGTGGATCGAGCAGCGACCCGAGATGCTCACGGGCGGCACCGGGGCGGGTGAGCTGGTATTCCAGGGCCAGATCGGCGAAGTGATACAGGTCGGGCACCGACCGCAATCGGGTGACCATGTCGAGTAGTTCGTGGGCTTGATCGGCGGCGGTGGGCACAGCGTCGGTGGTGGCGGTGACCGCTGCGGCGGTGATGGGCACGCGGCCTGCCCGCGACAGATGCCCGATCAGGTCCTTCAAGGCGCCCTTGGTGATGTGATCGGCGGGAATGAGCAGGGTGCCGCCGTCGATCGACAGCAGCGACAGCACTGTGTCGTCGCAGCGGGTAGCCAGTTCCGCCTGCACGCGCCGGAGTTTGCGGCGGGCAACGACTTTCGCGTCCAGCATCGGGTTGGACTCGTCCGGGTGGGGCGGAATGGCGAGGGCTATTACGCGATAGCGGTCGGAGATGTCGATGCCACACTCGCGGGCCATGGTGGAGGTGGGGTGCCCCCCGAGCAGCGCCGAGGTGAGCGTGTGCACCGCGGTGTGGTGCTCCGACACGACCGCGCGCAGTTCGCGCACATAGGCCGTCGAGACCGCCGTGGTCATGGTGTCGAGCATTTCGACGACGAGTTTGGCGCCGTCGAGGATGCTTTGATAGTCGGCCAGGCTGGGAGTGAGCATCGGCTCGGTGTCGGCCGAGGCGGAGGCCCGCTGCCGGGCCGAGGTGGCGGACACCACCAGGTCGAAGCCGATCTTGAAGCCCTCGTGGATGGCGTGGTGAATGGTACCAATGGGCACGCCCTCGCGAGCCCACTGGGCTGCGGCGTCCTCGAGCTGTTCGGTCTTCTCCGGAATGTTGCTGCCGTCCAGAATGCTGATTGCCAGTTCTAAGCACACGCGGGTGATGACGGTGATGTCGCCGTGGATCGCGTCACCGGGCAAGGTGCCGCAGGGGGCAACGGTTTCGACGAAATGGCCAACCATCTGTCGCGATAGGGCGCGCACGTCTTTCAACGGCAAAGACATGGGCTGGCCGGATACAGTGAGCCCTTGCCGGCGCGGGGAGGTGACAGGCATAGCCGAACTTCCTTTCACCCCCGTGAACTGCACTATTGCTCCAGAATAGCCAGGGTAAGATTCAGAGGGACGGTTTACTTCGAGTAACGTGAATTTCGGGAGGGGCGATCAGCAAGCGATAGTGATAGTTCACAATGACGGTCGGCTGGAGCCTCGACCTGATTTGCCGAGAGGATGGTGAGCCGCGCAGCGCACCTAGCGGCCGTGCGCTCGCCTGCCGCCGGCGACGCACGGCATGGGTGGATCACCCGTAGGCGATCTTCTCCAGTAGATCCAGCGCTTCGTGCACCTTGTTCAGTTCGCCGGACGGCGAGCTCTCCGAGAGAACCCGCGCGAGAGTATCGTTCGGTGCCCCTTGTTGTCCGCGCGCCCAAGCCAGGCCGTCGTCGGTGAGCATCAGGTTCACGCGGCGTCCGTCGATCGGGTCGCGTACGCCGACGATCAGCCCTTGATCTCGTAACCCGTCGATGACATTGCGCATCGTCTGCGGGCGCAACATCTCCAGGCGAGCCAGATCGACCGCGGCCATGGCTCCGCATCGATGCAAGCGTCCCAGCACCGCCCACTGCGTCGCGGACAATCGACACTCACTCGGATCCCTCCGGATGCGGCGCAAAATCACGGTCAATGCAATGCGCAGGCGCGCCGCCGTGGCGGCCAGTGCCGTGGCATCCGCGGCATCAACGGCCAAAATGCAACTCCTAACTCACCTGACCGGAAGCGATTTGTGGGTGGCGTTCGGCCTAGACACCGTCTGCCTGGTGCTTGGTCGCGTCGAGGGCCGATGCGCCGCCCAGGCGGCCCTCGACGCGCTCGGTGACCGTGCCGGTGTTCGGGCTTGTTCGCCTGATCGCCGCGCCGATCCGGCTCTTCGGCAACCGGATCGGCGAGGGCTGGTGTCCAACGCGCGCGGTCTCCGGTGCGTCCTGCCTGCAGCCGCTCAGCCTGCCGCCGGATCGATCTTGCTGTGCAGGCTGCGCGGCGGTGACGGCTTCGAACCGGAAAGCGCGCCGTGGTGCTCACCATGAACCATGTCGGCACCGCCGCGTGCCACTCGAGCTAGCCGACTACAGGCAGAAGCTCAGCTCGACAGGGCCCACCGGGATGGGTACGCACACCTCCACCGAGCCCGCGACCGGGGTGGCTGCGGAGGTATCTGCCGAGGCCGTGCCGACGCCGAGGGCGGTGGCGGACAGCGCGAATGCGACGACGGCGAGTGGGCGGATAATTCTCGAGTTCATACAGTCATCCTCAGTCGTGTTCATGGAGAAATTTCCCGGGTTCGGGACGGAGCGATCAGATCACGAACTCGATGGTCGTTGCACGTCGTTTTCCAGACTTTGGATTTCTAGATCAACTATTTCCGCAGTCGTCGTAGATCATCACAGCAAGCAGTGGCACCAATACTAACTGTGACCCGAATGTACACAACAGTTATGTCCATTGCTTGTGATATTTCGTCACCGACATCGAATATGCCGACGTCGACCGATGGCCCGCCGTGCTACGCCCGGTGCCTTGCTATCAGGCGAACCTTCTGCACAGCGGCGTGCGCACCGTCACATGAAAACTAATTTCTGAAACCGACTTTTGCCGTGGCGCGTTGTGACGTCGAGGAAGACGCTGCCCCTCGGAATAGCGCCGGTCACAAATTTTTGTTCGGCCGGTTCTTCGCTGCACTTTTGCCTTACGTTGGTATTGGAAAACTCCTTATGCCGGAGAGGCTGCCGGACACTGGTATCTCGGAACCGTCGTCCCGCAGCTTCGTTCGATGCCTGGAGAACATGTTCGACCGACCGGACCGGCCCGTGGGCCTGGTGAAGGAGAAATATGTCCACCGACACCGATGCGACCCCTATATCGGCCGCTTCATCGGGGAGCCCCTGGTTCGACCGGCTTTCGTCGATCTCCCGCCATGATCTGCCCGCCTCGATCGTGGTGTTCCTTGTCGCCCTGCCGTTGTCGCTGGGCATTGCCATCGCCTCGGACGCCCCTATTGCCGCCGGTCTGATCGCCGCCGCTGTGGGTGGCATCGTGGTGGGCCTTCTCGGTGGGAGCCCGCTGCAGGTCAGCGGTCCGGCGGCAGGCCTCACCGTGGTCGTCGCCGAGACGATCCACCAGTTCGGCTGGAAGACAACCTGTTTCATTACCGCTGCGGCCGGCCTGTTGCAGATCTTGTTCGGTTTGAGCCGGATCGCGCGTGCCGCGCTGCTGATTGCGCCGGTCCTCGTGCATGCCATGCTCGCCGGTATCGGTGTCACCATCGCGCTGCAGCAGGTGCACGTGCTGCTGGGCGGTGCGTCGCGCAGCTCGGCCTTCGAGAACATCACCGAACTCCCCGGTCAGCTGCTGAACGCGCACGGTGACGACTTCGTCATCGGCGTGATGGTCATCGGCATCATTGTCGCCTGGCGCCGGGTACCCGTGAAGGTTCGCCTGATCTCGGGCCCATTGGTGGCGGTGCTGATGACTACGGTGCTGTCGCTAGTGCTTCCTGGCGATCCGGGCCGCATCAAGATCGACAGCTCGCTGTTCGACGCCATCGGCCTGCCCGCCCTGCCCAGCGGCAATTGGGGCGGGGCGGTGTCGGCGGTGCTCACCATCGCCTTGATCGCCAGCGTGGAGAGCCTGCTGTCGGCGGTGGCCGTGGACAAGCTGCACACTGGCAGGCGTACCGACTTCGACCGCGAGCTGGTGGCTCAGGGCGCGGCCAACATGACCTCCGGCATGCTCGGTGGACTTCCGGTCACGGGCGTGATCGTGCGCAGCTCCACCAACGTGGCCGCCGGTGCGCGCACCCAGTCCTCGGCGATTCTGCACGGCGTGTGGATTCTGGTGTTCTCCATCGCGCTCGTCGGCGTCGTGCAGCAGGTCCCGAAATCGGCGCTGGCCGGGTTGCTCGTCGTGGTGGGGGTCCAGCTGGTGAAGCTGGCCCATATCCGGCTTGCCCATCGCACCGGCGACCTGGCGGTATACGCGGTGACCATGGGCGGAGTGGTGTTTCTGAACCTGCTCGAGGGCGTGCTGATCGGCCTGGCTATGGCGTTCGCGATGCTGCTGTGGCGAGTGGTGAAGGTATCGGTGCAAGTCACACCGGTGGCGGGCACCGACCGCTGGATCGTCCGCGTCGAGGGCACGTGCACGTTCCTGGCACTGCCGAAGCTGACCAAGAAGCTGGCCATGGCGCCGACCGGTACCGACGTACTTGTCGAGCTGACCGTCGACTTCCTCGACCACGCCGGCTACGAGGCCATCCACGATTGGGCCCGCCAGCACGAAAGCGCCGGTGGAAAGGTGGAATTCGCCGAGATCGGTACCGTGCGCATGGAACATGCCAGGACCGGCCCGCCTCGGCGCGGCCGGGCGCGCGGGATGCTCGACGAGGTGCTCGTTCCGTGGCGCGACCGAAACGGCGACGCGGTCGCCGCCGGCGTGGTCGCCTACCATCGCAGCCACGCCCACGTGATCCGGCCGCACCTGGACCAGCTGCGTGACCGGCAAGATCCGCACTCACTGTTTCTCACCTGTGCCGACTCGCGCATCGTGCCCAATGTGATCACCAACAGCGGTCCTGGTGACCTGTTCACCGTTCGCAACGTCGGCAACCTGCACCCCGCGGACGGATCGGACGCGTCGGTCGAGGCGGCCCTGTCCTTCGCGGTGGACAACTTGAAGGTGCGCAACGTGGTGGTGTGCGGCCATTCCTCCTGCGGTGCCATGAAGGCCCTGCTGGCCGACGCCTCCGCCGGACCGGGACTGGACACCTGGCTCGCCCATGCCCGCCCGAGCCTGGATGCCTACCGCGCCGGGCACCCGGTGCGGGCGGCCGCGGCGGCCGCCGGTTATGACGAAACCGCACAGCTGAGCATGGTCAACGTCGCCGTTCAGCTCGAGATCCTGCAACGCCACCCGGTGATCTGTCGGGCCGCCGCTGCCCGAAGCCTGACGGTATCGGGCCTGTTCTTCGACATCTCCACCGCCTGCATGCTCGAGGTCACCGCCGACGGCGTCAGCGAATTCACTGACCAGGTCGCCGAGCCTGCCATGGTGACCGGTCGGGGGCGAGTTCGCCGGTCCGTCCGATGAACTCGCGCCCATGGTGGTGGCAACGTCATCCGGACCACACGTCGACAGCCGAATTGCGGCGTACGCCGCTGCAAGGGTGAGCCCAACCGATACGGCGGTGCTCCGGCCAACGCTCCTGGTCGGGTCTTCCTCCGTCATCGCATCGCTTCCGCGGTTTCCTGGCGGTGCCCTTCGGAGTCCGGGCTGGACTCCCATGCGTGACCATCTCCCTAGGTTGTGTCTCCCAATGACTTGAGCCATTCGACTATCAGGGCCAGGACGACTCCGGCGCGGTAGGTGATGGCCAACTTGTCATACCGGGTGGCCACCGCACGCCAGTGTTTGGCCTTGTTGAAGGCACGTTCGATGACGTTGCGCCGTTTGTAGGTTTCCCGATCGAAATCAGGTGCCCGCCCACCACGGCGGCCTCTGCGTTTGCGGTGGGCGAGCTGGTCGGATCGTTCGGGAATGACGGTGCGGATACGTTTGCGCCGCAGCAAGGCGCGGTTGGCGGCCGAGGAGTACGCCTTGTCGGCGATCACTACCTGCGGGTTGCGCCGTGGCGGACCGCCGTCGAGGCGGGGCACCGCCACCGCCTCCAATAACGGCGCGAGCATCGGTGCATCGCCGACCTGGCCGGGTGTGAGCAGCACCGCCAGGCCACGGCCATGACCATCGGCGACCAGATGGACCTTGCTCGTCAAACCGCCGTGAACGCCCTATCGCGTGATCAGCAGGTTCATAAACCCGACACCGAGTCGTGCCTGGCGCCCGCGCCGTGCTGGTGCACCCGCACGATCGTGGAGTCGATCGAGGCCACCCAGTCCAGATCACCAGTGGTATCGGCCAACGCCAGCAGCGCGGTCAGCACCCGATCCCATGTGCCGTCCGCGGCATAGCGCCGATGCCGCTTCCACACCGTCTGCCACGGCCCGAACTCCCGCGGCAGGTCCCGCCACGGCGAACTCGTCCGCAACCGGTACAGCATCCCCTCCACCACCAGCCGGTTGTTGGCGAAGTTACGACCCACCCGCCCTTCGGATTTCGGCAACAGCAGCTCCAGCAACTCCCACTGCTTGTCCGTCAACACCTGATACCGATCAACCGCCAGCCTCGACACAGCGGACATGATGCACCACCGA
>NZ_BDBB01000032.1 GCF_001612765.1 Nocardia arthritidis NBRC 100137 | reverse complement strand
CAGGGTCAGCGACATCGTTCCGGCGAAATCCTCGATCGGGGAGAGCTCCTCGAGCACCTCCGCCAATCCGCCCGCCCGTGCGTCGCCGCGCGCCGCCGCCCGTTCGTGGCGGGCGGGCGCACCGATCAACCAATCGAAAGAATCGAGCTGGATATCCAGCAACCCCGGAACATCGAGGGGCTCAATAATTTTGGCGAACGAGACCCGCTTCGGCGCCCCGGAGACCCCGGTCTCGACGGGCATTCCTGCATCGACGTCGGCCTGACTCGAGATTGTCAAGATGCGTCCTTCCAGCACCTCACGCCGCCCACACGTTCGCGTGGTCGCCGCGGTATCTGCTTGTCCTGTGGGCGGTAGTTCTCCTGTGCGCACCGTGCTGGACTGTGCCCGAACATGCCTCGACAACAACGGGTAGAAGGTGGCACGCAGACAGTGCCACTTTCCACAGTCATTCGAATTTCGAGAGTTGGACAGCACGCGACCCGGCGCGAAGCCTTAAATTACACCCAAACTTGGCCGATGTCGAGGACATCAAGAAATAGACACATGATTTCTCGTGTCTTCCCATATTGATAGTGGCATCTCGATATGCGGTTCGTCAAGTCTATTAGCGGTAATTCGCCAGCTTCACTCGATCGGGTCTCCCGCCGGGGCCGCGGCGGTCGCCGCTCGGAGTGCCACCGGCCTTCGCGAGGGCAGGACGACAGCCATCGCGGCGATCGTGAAGGCGGCGCCGCACCACAATGCCTTCGCGGGCTGACCGGTGTGGTCGACGACCACGGCGGCGGTGGCGGGGCCGAGAACAGCGCCGATATTGAACGCGGTGGTGGCCAGCGCGCCCGCGATCCGTGGCGCGGCGGGCGCGGCGGATTGCACGATCGTCGCGATCAGCGTCGATCCCACCCCGAACGCGATCGCCCCGGACACCGTCGCCATGATCGCCACCCCGGGCAGGGTGTGCGCGGTCCAAGCGGCCAGCAGCCACACTCCGACGAGCCCGCTCGTACCGAGCGTGATGATTCGCTCTCGATGACGGTCGCTGTAGCGGCCGGTGAACGTCACGCCGACGAACGATCCGATGCCGAACAGAGCCAGCACGATCGGAACCCAGCGGCTGCCCGGCTCGGCGAGTCCGGCGGTGATCGAACCGAGGAACGTGAACCCCGCGAATGTCGCGGCGTTCACCAGTATCGCGACCAGGACCGCGACGAGAACCGGGCGTGTGCCGAGCACCGTCCACTCCTTCACCGAAGCGGGGCCCTGGGGCGTCGGCCGATCACCGGCGCGCACAGTGCGAGGCACCATCGCCCATACCGGGATCACCACAGCACCGCTGATGGCGGCGACGGCCCAGAACGCGGCACGCCAACCCCACACCTGTCCCAGCAAAGTCCCGGCCGGCACACCGGCGATGCAGGCCACGGTCACTCCGGAGACCACCACCGAGGTCGCGCGGCCCACCGCGGCCGGGTCGACCAAGCGCGGCAGAGCGGCCAGCACGATGGCCAGGAATCCCGCGTTGGCGATCGCCGCGACGACCCGGGTCGTCAGCAGCACCGCGAATTCGCCGGTCACCGCACCGACGAGATGAGTCACGCAGAACACCGCCAAGAACGCCGCTACCGAGTGCCGGACCGGCAACCGGCCCGCCGCCACCGCCATCGCCGGTGCGCCGAGCACCATGCCCGCCGCGAACAGCGAGGTCAGCAGACCGGCCGTGCCGAGCGAGACGCCGAGATCGTCGGCGATCCGCTCCAGCAACCCCGACACCATGAATTCGGACGTGCCCTGCGCGAACACCGCCACAGCCAGCACGAACACCACAATGGGCATAGAAGGACAACTCCCCGGATAAGGGCGCCACGCAGAGGACGCGGCACCCGAGATGGTCGCGAAATCCGGCGAATCATCGCCCGATCGCGGAGAGGCAGACATCGTCCGGCGTCGCGAAAAACCTGCTGATCGCGCTACGAACAGCAGTTTCTGCATTCACAACGCCGCCCGGCGCGTATGCCGGGCGGCTACCGTCTGGACGCCTCCGGGGAATTCACGCCCACACCTTAACAATGCGCCCGGGCGGGGCCAACACAATTATCGATCCGCCCTCGGACCGAAAGTGCCGGGTGCTTCAGAGCGACCGTAGGCGCGTTATGGCGGCGTGGTTCGCCTGCGGATCCAGCGTTATGGCCGCCGCCCAGGCGTGTGCCACGACGGCGCGCTGGTCGAACAGGGTGATCCAGGCGTCGGTGGACGCGCGGGTGTCGCTTACCCAGGTGGGCGTCGGACCGAGTTCGGGCAGGTGCGTGTAGGTCAACGCCGTGTAGGCGCGTGCTCGGGCATCGAAAATCGTTGCCGCGCACATGGGGTCGGCGGTGGCGCGTTCGCTCAGCCGCCCCGCCTTCGCGGCCTGTAGCGCGTCGGGCGGGACGCCGTCGGCTCCGGGGAATATCTCGCCCACCGTCAGGTAGGCCAGGCCGAAGCCCCACACGCGGCGGGTGAATCGCCGGATCAGCCATTCGGCCGAGTCCAGGATGGGGGAGCGCTCGGCGTCGGGATCGAGCGCTATCGCGGTGTGGGCCGCGTCTTGTGCGGTGGAGTTCTCCGCGTGGGCGAACCCCCAGAAGTGCACGGTGTCGGTGCCGGCGGGATCCGCGCGGCGTTCGGCCATCATTGTCGTGAGTATCGAGTCGATCGTGGGCCGAGGTGGGTATCGGATGGGGGTGCGCGTCTTTCGCGACTCGGGTCGCGGTTGATTTCCTCGCTTGGACATTTCGCTCTCGGCTACTCGTACGGGGTCGTGGACTCGGTCAGGCGCATTCGCCCGGCCGGGGCGGTAGGGAGAGATCCGTGGTTCGTGCCCCGCCGGTGGGCAGTACGACCTCCCAGAACTGGGCGCGTACGGCGTCCCAGAGACGGAAGTGGCGCGGGAACCATTCGCGCACCTGCGCCAGATCAGGCAACGCGCGCTCGTCGAAGGCGATGAAGCCATTCTGGCCCAATGGAATCGGCACCGTATCGCCGTTGTTGCGCAGCCGGTAGGCAGGTAGCGGGTCGGCTTCGTCGCGCAGGAATACGACTTCGATGCGGCTTCGCACTACCCGCCAGCCTGCCTGCATGGCTCCCACCGTGGTCCGATGCACCCGGGTCACCCCCGCAGGACTTCCGGCGGCGTCGCCAACGCCGACAACCGTTCCAGCACCGCCTGAATCGTGTGCACGTCGAGTGTGTGATCGACGCTACGGGTTCTGTCATGTGACGGGAAGTCCATGCCCCGTTCGGCGGCGCGTTCGCGATGACTGACCGCCTGCGGTGTCAGTCGTCCCGTGAACACCAGTGTGCGATATGCCGCCGCCTTCCACGCACACCGCTCGATTCGGCAGCCCAGGTGGGCCCGCATCTGCTCGTGAGCCAGTCGCACGTCCGCCTGGTGGCAGATTCCGGGCGGAACGAGCAGAGCGTTCGCCGCCCGGCTTTCGTGAAGGTGCGGCCCCGTCCCGTGGCTTGCGGGCTGGTGATTGCGTGTCTCGAGTTCCGCTGTGCGGGAATTCGTCACGAATTCGAGTTCTGTTCCGTGTGGTTCGGGCATGTGCATATGCTGCGGGGCGTGCGCGCGAGGGGAGGCTCGAAACGGCCGGTGCCCAGCAACCGGTGCATACGCACTGAACGCTTCCCGAGTTGGGCGCACGTCGCTTCTCGGCGTGGGAAAAAGCAAGGAAGACCGTGGGAAAGCAGGGGAGGACACAGCGGAAATGGTCGGTAGCAAGTCGGACATCAGCCGGACGACGCTGCCGCGTCGCCAGTTGGGCCGCGCACTGCGCGACGCGCGTCAGGCCAACGGCTACACCCTCGAACAGGTAGCCGAGGTCTTGGAGATCAGCCGATCGTCGCTCGGGCGGCTGGAGCTAGGGCAGAACGAGAAGATCAAGGTTCGGGATGTCGAGTTCATCTGCCAGTACTACGGGCTACCGGAGGAGCGGATCGGGTACCTGAAAACACTCGCCGAGCAGGCGCGTGTGAAACCGTGGTGGGAGGACTTCCGGGATCTGGTACGTCCTGGGTTCAACACGTATATTCAATTGGAGGCTGCGGCAACAGGATTGCACTTCTTCCAAACGCTCATCATACCGGGCCTGTTGCAGACTCCCGACTATGCCCGCAATGTGCGATCATCTGCGTCGACGGGTGCCTCCGAAGAGACCGACTGGCGCGTGGAGCGGAGAATACGGCGATCAGCAATACTTACCCGCAAGCACAAACCGATGCAGGCCGAATTCCTGGTGCATGAATCAGCTCTGCGTACTGTTGTCGGTTCTATGCGGATCATGTCTTCGCAATACCGTCACCTTGCTGACATGGGGACGCGAGATAACGTCTCCATCCGAGTCGTTCCCTTCGCTGCCGGATTCCCGGGAGGGGTGGCGGTACCGCCGTACATCATCATCGACTTCCCGCATAACGAGCCGTCCGTTGTCTACACCGAAGGTGCGATAGGGACAATGATCTTCGAGGAGGAGGACGATGTGAACCGCTTCCGGGTGATTCACGAGGCCGTCAATGGTGCTGCGCTGGATGAGCAACGATCGAGAGACTTGCTCAGGAACATGGCGAGGAGATCCGAACAATGACCATCGACCTATCTGGGGCAAAGTGGTTCAAGTCTGTCCACAGTGGTGAGGCCGATGCGTGTGTCGAAGTCGCGTGGCTCGAAGCTGGGCACGTCGGTGTCCGTGATTCGAAGAACCCGGCCGGTCCGGCGTTGAACTTCACGCGGGGCCAATGGAACTCCTTCACCGCCTGTGTTAGGGATGGTGCGTTCGGTTCGCGCTCCGACCTCTGAGTTCGCGACGAACGGCCCGGGCTTTCGGCTTCGCAGTCGACGCCCGGGCCGTCGTTGTCTCGACTACCGGCAGGAGTTACGCCGCATCACGCGGCGTGGCCGGCTCAACGGCGGCTGAGCCAGACTGCTGCCAGCGGGTACGGAGCGATGATCGGGGTCCCGGCGACGTTCACCGTTCCCGACCAAAGTCCCTGCCGAGGGTCGATATCATGCAGATCGAGCCCGAAGGGGACGAAGTCGAACGAAACATACGTCTCGTCCGGTCCGACCGGCGTCTGATGCCCGCTCCGGCTGGAGGTGCCGCAGACCAGCACCACGGTCTTGCCGTCCACGAAAACTTGCAAGTCGCAGTTCTCGATAGGCGATCCGATCACATTGGAGGGGCCACGCCCGATGTGGTAGGTCCCCGGTGGAATGATGCCGTTGCGCGGAAACTCCGGGTCATCGGCGGAGGCAACGGCGGGAGCGAGAGAGATTGCGGCAGCGGCCAGCGCGAACCCGGCGGCGATTTTGCCAAACTTCATCGATTAGCTCCTTCGGAAATCAGTCGAACTCAGTCGTATGTCCTAGCTTTCGTTCAGCTCGTTACTGCACTGCCACCCTAGATCCGGGACCAAACCCGCTACCCCCGAACGCGGACAGCCCTTCAGCCAGCGCGCGGCGCCCGAGCCACAGGCCGCGTCGCATCCGGCGCGCTCCGGACACCCGCAGGACCGGCGCAGGCAGGGGAACACCATGTGGTGGTCTGCTAATGTTGGCGAACCTGAGTCGTCGCGGGTCGAGAGGGTGGGGATGAGGCGTCGAATCACGTTGGTACTGCTTATCGGTGCGCTGGCGACCGGGGTTGTCGGCTGTGAGGACACCACGAGCGGATCGCCGACGGCTTCCAGGACGACTGCGGCCCAAGCTCTGTTCAACCCGTGCACGGGGATTCCCGATGAGGCGGTGCGGGCGGCGGGAGTCGATCCGGCCACCGAGGAGTCCGGCATCGCTGGAGTTCATCAGTCCGGCTGGGAGATCTGTAGGTGGGACGGACCCAAGTACTTCGTCACGGTGTTTTCTACCGGTCGCACCGTGTCAGAGTTCGAGCGCAAGCCTGGGAACGTCGACTTCGAGGACGTCACCGTCGCAGGCCGTCCGGGGCGGCAATTCAGAGTGGAGGGCGCGTCCAAGGATCTCGATTGCGATGTTTTGTTCCCGGCATCCCAGGGGGTCGTGCAATTGAGGGTTCAGGGCCGGGCAAGTCGAGACGATCTCGAGAATCCGTGCACGGTCTTGCATCGCGTCGGCGAGTCGATTGTGCCCACACTACCGCGTTGATCAGGGAGGGAACGCATGAGTGAGGACAATGCATCGGTTTGGAGTCGGCTTGCTGGCCAAGCCAAAGCCGGAGAATTGTACCTAGACGACGAGAACGCCGCATTTCTCTGTGCAAAAGCGTGTGATTCGCGGATCGCTGAACTCGAATCGTTACGTAGCTTGGCTGGTAATGCTCAAAACGTTTCCGGCTTCGGGGATTTCGAGATGGCTTCCAACCTGGTCAAGAAGTTCCTGAAGCAGGCGGTGGGTGACCCCAACTCGATCGACCAGATCGTCCTCGAACACATCGAGACTGTGAAGAACATGCGCGAAGTCATGGCGATGTCGTTCAAGCGCATCACCGGGCAGGACATCGAGAACGCGGCGCAGATCGCGAGTACAACTGAGCAGGTGCGCTGATGGGTAATCCGTACAGTGGTATGCCGCAATTTCAGCTCGATCAAGGGCTGGGCTCGGCTATGTGGCGCAGCGTCACCGATTGGATTGCGGGTGAGGAGTTACAGCCCAAGGTCGACGCGGCCGGGGTGCAAGGCAGGTACAACCAGCAGCGCGATGGCGTCCGCAGCAAGGCCGCCGATGTCGGGTTCCAGGGCGAATTCCGGCCGAGGGAAGTTCTGGACGCGGACGAGTTCGAGCGGCACGACGTCGCCACGCTTCGTCAGAAGGTCGATCAGATCGATTTGAAGGCGGTCAGTGATCTGGTAACCGCTTGGAACACCATCGCCGACCGGCACGAGGCCTCGTTGAAGACCTTCACGACGGCGATGGAGCGGGCCACCGACGACAGTGTGTGGCGTGGGGAGGCGCGCAATGCGGCGGCGAGCGCGGTCGGTGACTATGCCGCCCAGGGGGCGCAGGTCTCGAACGCGGCCCGGCTGACCGGCAACAAGCTGGCCGAACTGCAGACCGGGCTGGAGCCGACGAAGCAATTGGTCCCGCACGCGCCGGAACATCGCAGCGGATGGGACAATCTCCGTGGATTCGTGGTCGGGCGAGATTGGCGCAATGACGACGTCGCCGAGCACAACGCGAAAACCGAGGCGTTGCGGGTGCTTCGAACTGTTTACGCGCCGGTCGTCATGGAGTCCGATACGAACGTGCCCGTGATTCCCCGTCCGGCGTCGACTGCGAATCCGAACGGCACCGGCGATGGTAGCAACCCACGGGGCACGAACAATGGCAGCGGAAGCCCCTCGGGGACATCCTCGCCCAGCTCGAATCCTTCCGATACGAACTCCACCGATGATCCGTCGACTCCATCGAGCGCCGAGCCATCGGACACCACCTCTGAAACACCGGAGTCGACCAGCACCGACCCCGCCTCCACGACGGAGAATTCGACCACACCGGCTTCCACAACACCGACGACGACACCTGCCTCGACGACGCCCGCGCCGAGCACTTCGCCCACCACTCCTGGCACTCCGCACCCGAGTACGCCGGGCAGTCCGGGAAGTCCTTCCCATCCGGGTAAGCCGGGTGTCTCCGTGCCATCCAAAGGCGCACCGAACAACCCCAACGCGGTCCCGGCCGCCGCGCGGACCGGTGCGTCGCCAGGTCGCGCCGGTACGAGCGGTATGGGTGGAATGGCCCCCGGTGCGCGGGGTGGCAAATCCGATGAGGAGTCGACTAAGGGCATTCCGGACTACCTGATCACTCAGGAACACGGCAATGAGCTGATGGGGCTCGACGAGCTGCCCAGGACGGTGCCGCCGGTTATCGGTGACAACCCACGGTAAGGACGTCATCGATGCCTGAGGTGCCGAGCTGGCGGTTCACCGCGCTCGAATTCCGGACGCTGTGGGAGTCCACCGGCCGGGACGTGCTGCCGTATCCCTTGCAGCACCAGTACACGACGGAATTCCGGTCGGAGAGTTTGCGATTGCGGCAGGCGGCGGCGCAGTCGCTGCGCCCGCGCATCGATGACGACCTGCTGCGCGCGATCGAAGTGCTGCTGGCGCCGGAGGCCCGGGTGGAAGTGGCCGGATTCGCCGGCAAGCGCAAGGACCGCAGGCTGCGGGCGCATGCGGGAGTGCACTACGAGCACGGCGCGATCGCGGTGCAGGAACCGGGGCCGGACGTCGAGCACGGCGGCGATGTGGTGTTGACGTTGCTGTCCGCCGGTGCGGTGGCGCGGGCCGTGGTCGACGTGTTCCCCGCCTGCGGGCCGGGGCAGGGTAAGCAGTTGCAGGCTTCCGCGGAGGAACTGGCGCGGCCGCGTCCGCCGGTGCGCGACGCGTGGCGACCGACGCCGCGGGAGGAGTTCGAGCGGTTCTTCACCCGGGCGATGACCTTGATCGGTCATGTCGGCGTCTACGCGATGGGAAGTGTGGACAATCGGCACGTCGACGGGCGCAAGGATTTCCAGCTCAACGATGTCGAGAAGGACGGCCGGTACGTCACTTTCGGCGACGACCTGGTGACGATCAAACCCACCACTTCCGAACGCATCGCCGCCACCCTGCAACAGATGATTGCCAGAACCGTCAAGGACGTGCGCGACGGGGTGCACTTACCGTACTGACCTCGCGAGCGGCGAGGCGTTCCGCCGCCGTCGGCAGTAGCCGCCACCACGTTCGCCCCTACCCGCCGCGCGTCACCGCAGGCCCGGCTCAGGGTGTGCCCCTGCCTCCGGCAGGTCACGACACTCGCGATACACGCCACCGGCCCCGACTCAGCAGAAGCAGTGCGGCCGACATGTCGAGAACGCCACGGCGGCTCCGTCCCAGGAGTAGACGGCCAACCCGTCCGCATGGGCACGCACCGCCAGGCCCATGCCCAACGACAATGAGACCTCTAGAGCACACGTGCCTACCTGTCGAGATCGGCGCGACAGCTCCGTTCCAGCCCGAAACATAAGGAGTAGACGTCATGCCCATCAAGTTGGAGAATGTCGCCATCGCGGTCCGCGACCTCGAAGCGACGATCGCCTTTTTCACCGACCTCGGTCTGACCGTCATCGGCCGGGACACGGTCAGCGGCGAGTGGACCGACACCGCCGTCGGCCTCGACGGCAACCACGCCAAGATCGCGATGCTTCAGACACCGGACGGCAACGGTCGGCTCGAGCTCTTCGAGTACATTCACCCCAACGCGATCGAGACGAGCCCGACCCGGCCCAACGAGATCGGGATGCACCGCGTCGCGTTCTCGGTGGACGACATCGACGAGGCCCTCGAAATCGCGGCGAGGCACGGCTGCCACCCGCTGCGTGGCGTGGCGACCTACCGGGACGTCTACAAGCTCACCTATGTCCGCGGCCCTAGCGGCATCATCGTGATGCTTGCCGAAGAGCTGAACAAGAGCTGACCGCGCCCCGGCGCACACCTCGCGATACCGGCGCGCATCAGCGCTGCGAGCTGGAGCGAGCAAAGCGCCGATCAGGCACGTTCTCTCGGAACGGCGAAACCGAACGCCCGCTCATCGTCCCGGTGCAGACCGGAACCCGTTGCGGACCCGGGGTTCACCCGGGTGATGAGCGGACGTCCGGTTGGGCGGCTCCGCCGGAGGGGAACGGCGGTGGCGACGCCCGTGTCCCGCGGTGTCCGGGCCGCGGGACCGGCTGGGGCGGTCAGACGTTCGCGTAGGCCAGCGAGGGAACGCGCTGGATGGCGAACGAGGACCGCAGGTAGAACCACCAGGTGACGGCGGCCATCACCAGGAAGGCCCCGGCGTAGGCCCAGAACGCGGGAGCCATGCTGTGCAGGTGGGTGTTGGACAGCCGCAGGGCCTGCTGCAACAGCCAGCCGCCGGAGGCGCCGACCGCGCCGATGACGCCGATCGCCGCGCCCGCCTGGCGTTTCGCCGAAGCGGCGGCCTCGGCCGCGTCGAGGCCGTGCTCGGAGGCGTACTTCTTGGACTCCGCGCTGAAGATGGTCGGGATCATCCGGTAGGTCGAGCCGTTGCCGATGCCGGTGAGCACGAACAACAGCAGGAACGCGATGAGGTAGATCGGGAAGCTCTTCAGTTCCAGCCCCGCCATGATCAGCGCGACCGCGATCGCCATGCTGCCGAAGACGTACAGGGTGATCTTCGCGCCGCCGACCTTGTCGGACACCCAGCCGCCGAACGGCCTGCTGAACGACCCGACGAGTGCGCCGAGGAACGCGAGGTTACCGAGCGTGGTGATCCAGCCGATCTTCGCCAGGTCCGGGAAATTGGCCTTGATCAGCGTCGGGAAGGCGAAGGAGAAGCCGATGAACGAGCCGAAGGTGCCGATGTAGAGGATCGCCATCACCCAGGTGTGCCGGTTGGTGAGCGCGAGCCGGTAGGACTTGCCGTCGGACTTGGCGGTGCTGATGCTGTCCATGTAGCGCAGCGCGCCGAACGCGGCGGCCAGGATGAACGGCACCCAGACCAGGACCGACAGCGTGATGCCGAAGCGATAGCCGCCCGGGTCCTTGGCCGTGAGGTGCGTGCCGAAGGTGATCAGCAGCGGCAGCACCAGCTGGGTCTGGGCGACGCCCAGGTTGCCGCCCGCGGCGTTGATGCCCAGCGCCGCACCCTTCTTGCCCTCGGGGAAGAAGAAGTTGATGTTGGCCATCGAGGAGGAGAAGTTGCCGCCGCCGACGCCCGCGAGCGCCGCCAGCAGCAGGAATACCCACATCGGCGTGCCCGGCTGGTTGACGAACCAGGCCAGGCCGAGCGTCGGAATCAGCAGCATCCCCGCGCTGAACACGGTGAACGCCCGACCGCCGAACCGGGGGATGGCGAAGGTGTACGGGATGCGCAGCGCGGCGCCGACCAGGGTGGGGGTCGAGGTGAGCAGCAGGGCGTTGCTCACCGCGATGGGGTTGCCCTTGCCCAGACCGGCGAGGAAGTCGAATCCGGCGGCGCCCATGCTGGTCACGACGGTGCCCCAGATGACCCAGATGCTGAAGCCGAGATTCTCGGCGAATACGGAGAACATCAAATTCTTGCGCGCGGTTTTCGCGCCACCGGATTCCCAGAACTTCGCGTTGTCCGGATCCCAGTGATCGAGCCAGCGTCCACGTCTCTGGTATTCGAAAGTCGTTGGGTGCGACTGCTGGCCGGTGGCTGCTACGACGGTCATCGGCTTCCTCTCGATTAGGCTCGACCGGCCCTCATCGCGGCTGTGCCGCCGGCGGCTGTCGAGTGCCTGGCTACGGTCGAGATAAAGGTAGGAGCCGCGTGTTGCGTCCCCGTGGCCCTCGATGACGTTCCCGGCAAATCCGACTCACATCGCGCGGCCCCGAATGGTGACCACTCGGTTACCTGCGCCGTTTATCGCGCGTCCGGATATTCCGCGATGAGCGAGTTGAGGAAGCACCGTGTCTCGGAGGCGGCGCGTTCGGGATCACCGTCGATCACCGCGTGCACCAAGGCGGCGTGCTCCTCGGTGTAGGAGTCGTCGGACTTCGATGTCCGTGCGCGGATGACCTGTTCGATGATGGGCAGCAGCGAATCGTAGAACTCGAGGTACACCGCGTTGTGGCTCGCGACGACGATCGCGCGGTGCAACTGGACGTCCGCCTCGATCGCGGCGGCGGAGTCCTCGTCCCACTTCTTGTCGCGTTCGGCCAGCAGGCGCAGCAGATTCGCGATATCGGTGTCGTCGCGGCGGCGCGCGGCCAGGCCCGCGGCGGTGACGTCCAGCGCGAGGCGCAGTTCCAGGACGTCGCGTTCCTCGGCGTCGGCGAAATACTTGCCCAGGGTTCCGCCGAGGTCCGACGCCGCGATCACGTAGGTGCCGGAACCTTGGCGACGCTCCAGCATGCCGGCGTGCACGAGGGCCTGGACGGCCTCGCGCACCGTGTTGCGGCCGGTGCCGGTGAGCTCGGTGAGCTCCGGCTCGGTCGGGATGCGGGAGCCGATCGGCCAACGGCCGGAACGAATTTCGGCACGCAGCTGGTCGGTCACCTGGGCGATGAGGCTGGTGCGCCGGACGGGTTGCACCTCGACAGAGTACCGCCCATCACAAATCGTTGCCGATCATCATCCGGTCATCCTATGATTTCTCGGTGACTGCGACCCTTCCCGAAACCGAGGCGCGCCAGGAATCCGTCCTGGTCGAGCGCCGTCGACGTGCGCTGACCGAGGGTCGCCTGCTGGTGCTCACCGCCATCGTGATGTCGGCGCTCACGCTGCGGGTCGCCGTCACCGCGTACAGCCCGCTGGCCGAGCGGATCGGCGCCGAGATCGGTTACGGGGCCGCCGTTGTCGGCGTCTTCGGCATGATCCCCACCGCCATGTTCGCGCTGTCCGGGCTGCTCACCCCGGTCCTGGCGGTCCGGCTCGGGCTGGAGCGCACCGCGCTGACCGCCATGCTGATGGCAGGCGCGGGCATGGTGCTGCGGGTGCTGATGTCGGGCACCGCCGAACTGCTGGTCTTCTCGGCCCTCGCCCTTGCGGGCATGGGCATCGGCAACGTGGTGATCCCACCGCTGGTGAAGCGGTACTTCCCGGATCGCCTCGCCGTGATCAGCTCGCTGTACATCGTGATGGTGCAACTCGGCACGGTCGTGCCCGCGATCACCGCGGTCCCGGTCGCGGACGCGCACGGCTGGCGCGTGTCGCTCGGGGTGTGGGGTGTGCTCGGCTTCGCCGCGGCGGTGCCGTGGCTGGCGGTGCTGCGCGGCAGGCGCGGACACGACGGCGCGGACCGGACGGCCGTGCCGGAGCAGCCGCCCGCCGGGCGCGTGTGGCGCTCGCCGATCGCCTGGGGAATGGCGGGCATGTTCGGCATGACCTCGCTCACCACCTACGCGATGTTCACCTGGTTGCCGAAGATCCTGAGCGAGGCGGGCGCGAGCGCCGCGTACGGCGGGGCCATGGTCGGTCTGTTCGCCGTGGTCGGCCTGGTGGCCGCGCTCACCGCGCCGACCGTGGTCGCCCGGTTCCGCAATCCGTTCCCGGTGGTGGTGGGCTGCGCGGTGCTGTTCTTCATCGCGTTCGCCGGGCTGCTCCTCGCGCCGATGGCCGCGCCTATCCTCTGGGTCGTGGTGCTCGGTCTCGGCCCGAGCACCTTCCCGATGGCGCTGACGCTGATCAACCTGCGCACCCGCACCCCTGCCGGGTCGGCCGCGCTGTCCGGGTTCACCCAGGGCGTCGGCTACGCCGTGGCCTGCGTGGGCCCGCTGCTGTTCGGCGTGCTGCACACGGCGACGGGTGGGTGGCTGGTTCCGTTCGCGCTGCTCGGCGCGGCGGTGCTGGTGCTGCTTGCGGGCGCCTGGCAGGCGTGCAAGCCACGGCTGCTCGAAGACACCTGGAATTGAGCCGCGGCGCCATCGGCGCTCGAATCTCACAGCTCCGGTTGCGTGAGTGTGCGAACAGGGTGAGGATGTGCGCATCCGATTTGCGCGACGTAGCGTGCGTCACACCTCACCGCTCGCGGAATTCGAATTCGGTCCTTTTGTGACGCATGGAAACCGTTGTGTCACATGCCTGAAACATTCCCGCGAAACTCACCCCCGATCGCCGGTAATCGTGAGCAACCGTTGATTTGACGGTCATTTCGCGCAGCATTTCGGCAATACCCCTTTCCTACCGTGGAGCCAACCGACATTGGGAGGCCCCGTTGAGCACGCTGACGCGTAACCGTCTGGAAGCGCTGGGACGGACGAAGATCCGCAGGCCGCGCATCGAGCACTGGGATGCGGAGGATGTCGCCGCCTGGGAAGCGGGCGGCAAGGACATCGCCCGGCGCAACCTGATCTGGTCTGTCTTCGCCGAGCACGTCGGCTTCTCCGTGTGGTCGATCTGGTCGGTGATGGTGCTGTTCATGCCGACCGAGAAGTTCGGTATCGACCCGGCGGGCAAGTTCTTCCTGGTCGCCATGCCGACCCTGGTGGGCGCGTTCCTGCGGATTCCCTACACCGTGGCGACCGCGCGATTCGGCGGGCGCAATTGGACCGTGTTCAGCGCGGTGATGCTGCTGATCCCGACGCTGCTCACGCTGTACTTCATCAACCAGCCCGGCACCTCGTACACCACCTTCCTGGTGGTCGCGGGCTTCGCGGGCTTCGGCGGTGGCAACTTCGCCTCCTCGATGACCAACATCAACGCGTTCTACCCCCAGCGGCTCAAGGGTTGGGCGCTCGGCCTGAACGCGGGCGGCGGCAACATCGGCGTTCCGGTGATCCAGCTGATCGGCCTGCTGGTCATCGCGACCATCGGCAACAGTTACGCCTCGCTGATCTGCGCGGTCTACCTCGTCTTCATCGCGATCGCCGGACTGGGCGCGGCGCTGTTCATGGACAACCTGCCCAACCAGAAGGCCGATCTGTCCTACATGCTCACGGCCCTGAAGGTGCCGCAGTCCTGGGCGATCGCGTTCCTCTACATCGGCACCTTCGGCTCGTTCATCGGCTACAGCTTCGCCTTCGGCCAGATCCTGCAGATCAGCTTCCGGGCGGGCGGCGACAGCGTCGCGCAGGCCGCGCTGCACGCCGCGCAGATCGCGTTCCTCGGTCCGCTGCTCGGCTCGCTGGCCCGGCCCTACGGCGGCAAGTGGGCCGACCGCATCGGCGGCAGCCGCGTCACCCTCTACGTCTTCGGCGCCATGATGGTGGCGGCCGTGCTGGTCACCGTGGCCAGCACGATGGCCGACAGTAACGACGGCGTGGCCGGCGGGGCCGTGATGACCGCGCTCGTGGTCGGCTTCATCGCCCTGTTCGTGCTCTCCGGCATCGGCAACGGGTCGGTCACCAAGATCATCCCGTCGGTGTTCGAGGCCAAGTCCAGGAGCCTGGACGCCACGCCCGCCGAACGGTCGGCCTGGTCGCAGAACACCTCCGGCGCGCTGATCGGCTTCGTCGGCGCCATCGGCGCCCTCGGCGGCGTGGGTATCAACCTGGTGCTGCGCTCCTCCTACGCGTCCACCAAGTCGGCCACCACCGCGTTCTGGGTGTTCATGGCCTTCTACGTGCTGTGCGCCCTGGTGGTCTGGGCGGTGTTCCTGCGCCGTCCCAGCTCGCGGGGCCTGCCGGCCGAATCCGATGTCGTGGCCGAGGCGGAGACGTTCGTCCTCGAAGCCGAAGCAGGCCGGTCCCCGTCCCCGTCCCAGTCCCCGTCCGCCGGCTCGTCGGCCCGCGCTTGACACCCGATCCAGTCCAGGAGGACAACAGATGAACCCCACAGTCGCTCGCAAGACCGCGGTGGTCGTCGGCCACGGAATGGTCGGGCACCGGTTCGTCGAGGCGCTGCGCTCGCGCGACACCGAAGGCCGCTGGCAGGTGATCATCCTCAGCGAGGAGAAGCTGCCCGCCTACGACCGAGTCGGCCTCTCCTCCTACGTCGGCGCCTGGGACGCGAGCGCGCTCGCGCTGCCCGGCAACGAGTACGCCGGTGACGAGCTGGTCGAGCTGCGCCTGGGCCAGAGCGCCGAGTCCATCGATCGGGCGGCGCGCAAGGTGACCACCTCCTCGGGCGACATCCTCGCCTACGACGCGCTCGTGCTGGCCACCGGTTCCTACCCGTTCGTGCCGCCGGTGCCCGGCCACGACGACCCCGCCTGCTTCGTCTACCGCACCCTCGACGACCTCGACGGCATCCGCGCGGCCGCCGAAGCCGCCGGTCCCGGCGCGGTGGGCGTGGTGGTCGGCGGCGGCCTGCTCGGCCTGGAGGCCGCGAACGCCCTGCGTCTGCTCGGGCTCACCCCGCACGTGGTCGAGTACAACACCCGGCTGATGCCCGCCCAGGTCGACGAAGGCGGCGGCGCCATCCTGGAGCGCCTGGTCACCGACCTCGGCCTGCACGTGCACACCGGCGTGGGCACCTCCTCGATCGAGGCGGCCGACAAGGGAGTGAAGGTCACCCTGTCCGACGAGACGGTGATCGAAGCCGGGCTCGTGGTGTTTTCCGCCGGTGTCCGCCCGCGCGATCAGATCGCCCGCGACGCGGGAATCGAGGTCGGCCCCCGCGGCGGCATCATCACCGATCTCGGCCTGCAGACCTCCGATCCGAACATCTGGGCCATCGGCGAATGCGCCGCCGTCGAGGGCGTGTGCTACGGCCTGGTCGCGCCGGGCTACAGCACCGCCGAGATCGTGGCCGACCGACTCCTGGGCGGCTCGGGCGAGTTCCCGGGCGCGGACATGTCCACCAAACTCAAGCTGCTGGGTGTGGACGTGGCCAGCTTCGGTGACGCGCACGGCGTCACCGAGGGCGCGCTGTCGGTCGTGCTGCACGACGCGGCCAAGGGCACCTACGCCAAGCTGGTCGTCTCCGACGACGCGAAGACCCTGCTCGGCGGCATCCTGGTCGGCGACGCCACCGCATACTCGGCGCTGCGCCCGCTGGTCGGCCGCCCGCTGCCCGCCGAACCGGCCGCGCTGATCTCGCCCGCGGGCGCCGAGCTGGGCGCCGACGCGCTGCCCGACGACGCGCAGATCTGCTCGTGCAACAACGTGTCGAAGGGCGCGATCTGCGGCGCGATCGCCGACGGCGCCTGCGACGTCCCGGCGATCAAGAGCTGCACCACCGCCGGAACCTCCTGCGGCGGTTGCGTTCCGATGCTCAAGAAGCTGCTCGAGCAGTCCGGCGTGGAGATGTCCAAGGCGCTGTGCGAGCACTTCGAGCAGTCGCGCGCCGAGCTGTTCCAGATCGTCCAGGTCACCGGCATCCGCACCTTCTCCGGCCTGATCAGCAAGTACGGCAAGGGCTCGGGCTGCGACATCTGCAAGCCGACCGTCGCGTCGATCCTCGCCTCCACCTCGAGCGACCACATCCTCGACGGCGAGCAGGCCGCGCTGCAGGACACCAACGACCACTTCCTGGCCAACCTGCAGAAGAACGGCACCTACTCGGTGGTGCCTCGGATGCCCGGCGGCGAGGTCACCGCCGAGCAGCTGATCACCATCGGCGAGGTGGCCAAGGAATTCGGCCTGTACGTGAAGGTCACCGGCGGCCAGCGCATCGACCTGTTCGGCGCGCGCGTCGAACAGTTGCCACTGATCTGGAAGCGGCTGGTCGACGCGGGCATGGAATCCGGTCACGCGTACGGCAAGTCGCTGCGCACCGTGAAGAGCTGCGTCGGCTCCACCTGGTGCCGCTACGGCCAGCAGGACTCGGTCGGCATGGCCGTGCTGCTGGAGAAGCGCTACCGGGGCCTGCGGTCGCCGCACAAGCTGAAGCTGGCGGTCTCCGGCTGCGCCCGCGAATGCGCCGAGGCGCGCGGCAAGGACGTCGGCGTGATCGCCACCGAGAACGGCTGGAACCTCTACGTCGGCGGCAACGGCGGCCTCACCCCGAAGCACGCGGTGCTGCTGGCCGGTGAACTCGACGACGAGACGCTGATCAAGTACATCGACCGGTACCTGATGTTCTACATCCGCACCGCTGATCGTTTGCAGCGCACCGCTCCTTGGCAGGGAGCGCTGGAGGGCGGCATGGATTACCTCAAGCAGGTGATCTGCGAGGACAGCCTCGGCATCGCCGAGGACCTGGAGGCGGCGATGGCCCAGCACGTCGCCGGCTATCGCGACGAGTGGGCCGCGGTGCTGGACGACGAGGAGAAGCTTTCTCGCTTCGTTTCGTTCGTCAACGCCCCGGAGGAAGCCGATCCGACGATTTCCTTCGACGATTCGGGCGAGCGGAAGGTTCCCGTCCTGCTGGGACTGCCCAAAGTTCCGGTCGCCACGCAGGGGAAATGACCGCTTAACCGCTTGGAAACAGAACGTCGGTACCAATGAGTAAGGCGTTTGGAGGATGACACCGATGACCGTGATCGATACCCCCGGCATTGCCACAGCTACCACCACCGGGTGGACACAGGCTTGCCGTCTCGACTACCTGATCCCCGGCCGCGGCGTTGCGGTGTTGCTGAGAGGCGGCCAGCAGGCCGCCCTGTTCCTGCTGGAGAACGGCATGCTGTACGCCGTCGGCAATATCGATCCGATCGGCCGGGCGGCGGTCATGTCGCGCGGGATCGTCGGCGATCGCGGCGGGGCGCCCGTCGTGGCCTCGCCGCTGCTGAAGCAGGCCTTCTCTCTGGTCGACGGGCGTTGCCTGGACGACGAATCGGCGATGCTGCCGGTGTACGCGGTGCGCGTGGACGACGGCATCGTTTCGATTTCCAACGAGCCGGTAACCGCCGCGCTCGCGTCTTCGGATGGATGAAACGCCAATGACAACAGTTGACGTGGGCGAGAGCCTGGCCGGATTCACGGTGGGCATCACGGCGGCCCGGCGGGCGGTGGAATTCGCCACGCTGCTCGAACGCCGGGGCGCGACCATCGTTTCGGCGCCTGCCATCCGGATCATCCCGCTGTCCGACGACAACGAGCTGGAACGGGTGACCCGGCAGCTGGTCGCCGATCCACCGCAGATCACCGTGGCCACCACGGGAATCGGGTTCCGCGGGTGGATGGAGGCGGCCGAAGGCTGGGGCCTGGCCGAGAACCTGCGCGCGACGCTGGGGACCACCCGGATGCTCGCGCGCGGCCCGAAGGCCAAGGGCGCCATCCGCGCCGCGGAATTGCGCGAGGAATGGTCGCCCGCCTCCGAGTCGTCCGCCGAAGTGCTCGATCACCTGCTCGCCGAAGGCGTGGAGGGCGTCCGGATCGCCGTGCAGTTGCACGGCGCCACCACCGAGTGGGAGCCGGTGCCCGACTTCTGCGAGGTCCTGCGGTGCGCGGGCGCGGATGTCGTGCCGGTGCCGGTGTACCGCTGGGTGCCGCCGGACGATCAGGGGCCGATGGATCACCTCATCGAGTCGATCGTCACCTCCGGCATGGACTGCGTCACCTTCACCAGTGCCCCCGCCGTGGCGTCGATGTTGATGCGCGCCAAGGAAACCGGGCTGCTGGAGGGGTTGTTGTACGCGCTGCGCGGCCGGGTGCTGCCCGCCTGCGTCGGCCCGATCACGGCCGCGCCGCTGGAGGAACTGGGGGTGCCGACCTCAATGCCGGGCCGGGCCCGCCTCGGTGCGCTGGCCCGCCACGTCGCCGAGGAACTGCCCCGGCGCGCCAACCGGATTCACGCCGCGGGCCACATCATCAGCGTGCGCGGCGCCTGCGTGGTGGTCGACGGTCAGGTGCGTCAGCTGGCGCCCGCCCCGATGGCCCTGATGCGCTCGCTGGCCCGTCAGCCCGGCCGGGTCGTCTCGCGCGAGGACTTGCTCGCTGCGCTGCCCGGCGGCGGGGACGACACGCACGCGGTGGAGACCGCCATCGCCCGTCTACGCGCCGGACTCGGCACGCCGAAAGCGATTCAAACCGTGGTCAAACGCGGGTACCGGCTCGCGCTGGACCCGGCGGAATGTATCGACAACAACCCACGGCCAACCGCGACAGGAGGCCCGCAGGTGCCCGGCGTCGGAATTCCGACCCGGGCACCTCGGCACATCCAGACTGCGGGGAGCTGGTGACCGCGCCCGCCCTGGTGCTGGTGGCCCACGGGACCCGCAGCACCAAGGGCGTGCAGATGATCGCGGCGCTCGCCGAGGCCGTGACGACCGAACTCGGTGCCGGGATTTCGGGGCCCGGCACCGAGACCGGGGAGCGCCCGTGGGTGCGCACGGCATTCGTGGACGTGCTCGGTCCGTCCCCGTCGGAAGTGCTGCGCGATCTGCTGACCCACACCGGGGAATCCGTGCCCGCCGTGGTGGTTCCGGCGTTCCTGGCCTCGGGTTACCACGTCTACCAGGACGTGCCGCGTGAGGTCGCCGAAAGCGTCCACCCGGCGGTGACGGTCACGCCCGCGATGGGACCCGATCCGGCCCTGGCGCGGATCATGATGATGCGTCTGCGTGCGGCCGGATGGTCCCCTGGCGACGCGGTCGTCTTCGCCGCTGCGGGCTCCTCGGATGCCCGTGCCCGCCAGGATGTCCGGCGTGCGGCCGCACTGCTGGCCGAACACCTCGCCGTTGCTGTCCGCATCGGCTACGTCGCGACCGGCGCGCCGCGCGTGCCGGACGTGGTCGCGGAACTGCGCGCGGCAGGGGCGGGCCGGGTCTTCGTCGCGTCCTACCTGCTCGCGCACGGCCTGTTCCAGCAGCGCCTGCACGAGGCGGGAGCCGACGGCGTCGCCGAGCCCATCGGCGTGCACCCCGCGGTGGTCCGGCTGATCGCCGAGCGCTACCGGGTCGCCGCCGAGGAGCTGGTCCGAGCGCGGGCTCGCTGACCGCGCGGCCGTCGCGCGGCCCCGCCGAATCCCCCGAGCGGATTTCTCGGTGTGGACGGCCCCGGTGACGTGGATTCGAAACCACGCACACGCCCACGCGGTTCCGGCGGCAGCCTGCACCCCGCTCACCGGCGTACGGATCTCTCCTGTGTGCGTATCCATTCCAGGATGCGCACGTCGTGGTCTCGGCGCGCTACGGAACGACCTCACATATCCCGGTCGTTTTCGGCGCAGAATCGGACGACACCACCCGGAGTTCGCCGCCGCACGGTTGAATCGATTGTCGGACAGGGCTTTCGCCGCTGATCTCGTGATGGTTTGATGATGGTCGGTCGAATACCGGAATCTCGACGCTCGGGAGGGGGCGATTCGAATCACGGATGGGGGAGACGCCGGAACGAGGGCCGCCGGACGCCGTACGGCATGGGAACGATACGTCGCGCGAGCGCGTACCGCGCCCGCATCGATCGCCACGACCGGTGGCGTCATCCCGGCCGGGCAGCGCATCAACGCGGTGGGACGCGAGCCCCGGTGATGAGAATGGCCCCATGGCGGCGCACCACGCGTGCGGACACCGGGTACGGCGCTTTCCTGTCCTACAGCGGCGACCGGGACAGGGCGCTCCTCCCGGCGGTGCAGAACGCGATCGAGAAGTTGCCACGACCGTGGTACCGCCCGCCGCGCATGCGTATCTTCCTCGACTACAGCGGCATCTCGATCGGCCCCGAACTGCGGGGCAAAATCGTCGCCGGCCTCTCTCGATCCAAGTGGCTCGTGGTGATCGCCTCGCCCGAGGCGGCCCAGTCGAAATGGGTCGACCGCGAGATCGAGTGGTGGCTGGCGAACCGAAGTCCCGAGACGATACTGCTGGTTCTCAGCGCAGGCTCGTTGGCGTGGGACGAGCGAGCGGGGGATTGGGATCGTGCCCGCTCGACCGCGCTACCACCTCGCCTGTTCGGGGTATACGCGTCCGAGCCGGTGTACAAGACGATCAAGTGGCACACGGACTCCGACGGAGTCGCGCGCCCGGACATCGCCGCCATCGCGGTGGGTATCGCCGCGGTGGTCCGCGGGGTATCGGAGGCGGACCTCAAATCCGAGGGCTATCAGGAGACCAAGCGCAATCTGCGCTGGGCGAAGACGACGATCGCCGCCTTGGTCGTACTACTCGTCTCGGCGTTGATCGCGGCTTTCGTGGCCCGCGTGCAGAGTAGTCGCGCCGAGGAGCAGGCCAGGATCGCCACGGCACGGCTCATGGCTTCCGTCGCCGATACCGAGTCGACCACCGATGTTCGCGCGGCACTCCTCCTGGCCGTCGCGGCTTACCGGCTCGATCCGAGCCCACGCCATCACGCCGCCTTGCTCCGCGCGAATCTGGCGAGTCCCGCGGTCGCTCGTCATGTCGCCGTACCGGCGAGCGTCACCGCCTTGGAGAGCAGCGCCGACGGTGCAACCATCGTCGCCGGACTTGCGGACGGGCAAGTCGTCACGTGGGCGCCCGGCGGTGCGGCGCCGACCTCGGTCGCGCGGTTGCCCGGCGCGATCCGTTCCGTGGCTGTCGCCGCGGACGGCCGGACCGTCCTCGCCACCGATGGCGTCTCGACGACGCTGTGGCGCGACGGTGCGGGCCGACGGGACATCGGCTCGCCCGCCGAGCGCGGCGCCGATGTCGTCGCGGTCTCCGCATCCGGAAAACTCGGTGCTGTTCATCGCCTCCATACCGACGCGGCCGGGACCTCGAGCGGGGCGGTCGACATCATCGATATTTCATCCGGAAACCTCCGCGCATCACATCCGGCCGGCCCGGGGATGAAGAGCATGGTATTCACCGCGGACACGGTCCTGCGTCTGCTCGACCCCATCGGCGGCGTGCGCCAGGTCTCTCTCGGAGATGGTGCAACTGTGGACCTTTCGCCCGTGGATACCGACTATGCCTGCGGGACCAGCCAAAACGTGGGGAACCTGTCGGCCGACGGATCCTCGTTCGTGTGCTCGGTCCTGCCCGGATTGCCGGTACCGGTTTTCCGGCTGCGAAAGGCTCCGGACGATCCTCGCCCGGAGACCCGGTACGTAGGCGTTCCCAAGCCCCGTGGGACGGCGCCCGCGGCGCTCAGCCGTACGGCCCGTGTGGCGGCGGTACCCAGTGAGGACGGCGGGCTGTATGTGGCGCCGGTGACCGATGAGATCACGCCTCGCGAACCGCCCCCACTGATCACCGGTTCCGCTGTCGACTTCGACCGAGCGCTACTGCGGTTCCGTGGAGCCTCGGAAACGCAACTGGTCTCGGCCTCCGGGTCACTGATCACTCTGTGGGACATCGAGCAGCGCGACCGGTTGGCGAAGTCCATCCCGGTGCCGATCGTCAAGGGATGCAATAGTTGTCCCCCCAGCTTGTCCCTGTCGCCGGACGGGCGCACCGCCGTGATCACGGGCAAGTACAAGGATCCGGACGAGTTCCCGTTGAACGGCGACGTCGTGATCATTCAGCAGCTCGGACCGGACTCGTCCCGGCGACATGTCATACCAGGCCTGGACGGCATGCCCGTATGGCGTCCGGACGGCACCCTACTGGCGATCGCCGCGAATCCCGACTCCGGCTACGACCGCCGCGTATCCGCCGACCGGCCCCGGACGGAAATGCCGTTCGAGGTGGCGGTTCTGTCCTCTCCGCCCCCGCAGGTGCAGGTCCGGGCGGCGGCAGTGCCGGAATCCTCGGGCACCGCGGTGTCTTTGGACGGGAGCGGGAGGGCCTACCTGCACAATCTGGCGACGGGCGGCATCGACTCGGAATTCATTCCGCTGGGCGGTGCGGTCGACTCCAGCAAGATTTGGGAAGCGGCGATCGACGCGAACGGTGAGATGCTGGTCATGCGCGATGACGACCACGTCTCGGTTCTGGACCTGTCCGGACAGCAGCACACGCGCGACATGGACGGCAAGGACGTGCGAGCGATGGCGTTCGCCGGGCGGCATCTGCTGATCGGCCGGGAAGAGAACATCGAGATATGGGACCGCACCGGCTCCCGCCGTGAGCGGACCATTCCCTTCCACAGCACGCGGGGAGCGACCGCGCAGGTGACCTCCGCCGAGGACGCGTCAGTGGTCATCGCGAGAGACCAGGCGAACTATATGACTCTCTTCGCGGCCGACGGTACGAATCTCGGAGAACTGAAGCCGGACGCCGTCTGGCATGTGACGCCCGCTGTCGCGTTGTCCGCTGATGGACGGTACCTCGTGACGATGAACCCCGGTCCCGCGTTCTCCGGTGGCGTCGACGGAACGCTGATCGAACGCGACATCTCACCGGCGGGCCTGATTCACGCCGCTTGTGCTCACGCCGGCGCCGATCTCACCGACTCCGAATGGGACGCCCTGATCGGGATCGCGCGTCCCGCGCAAGCCCGCTGCCCCCAGGACGCACCCGAGTATCGCTAGTCATATGCCGGTCACCGGCCCCCGCGGATCGTTTCCCCGTCCGAGTTCGGGTGGGCCGGCGCGCGGGTGAACGACGCGCGGTAGCTGCTCGGTGGCACCCCGACGTGCCGGATCATGTGCTGGCGCAACGATTCCGCGGAGCCGATGCCGCTGTGCCTGGCCACCTGGTCCATCGGCAGCGTGGTGGATTCCAGCAGTTCTCTGGCGCGGTGCAAGCGCTGGTGCAGCAGCCATCTCTGCGGGCTGAGACCGGTCTCCTCGTGGAAGCGGCGAGTCAGCGTGCGAACGCTGGTGCGCGCGTGAGCGGCCAAGTCGTCCAGCGACAGCGGCGAGTCCAGCCGTTGCAGCGCCCAAGCGCGGGTGTCGGCGAGCGTCAGGCCGTTCTCCGCGGGCAGCGGCGCGTCTACGAATTGCGCTTGCCCGCCGGGCCGGACGGGCGTGACGACGGCGGCACGAGCGGCGGCGTTCGCCACCGTCGCCCCGTAGTCGGCGCGGATGAGGTGCAGACACAGATCTATTCCGGCCGCCGCGCCGGCGGCCGTGGTGATCGGCCCGTCCTCGATGAACAGCGCGTCGCTGCGGACCGACACGTCCGGATGGTTCGCCGCCAGTTCCTCGGCCAGGGCCCAGTGCGTGGTGGCGGTGCGGCCGGACAGCAGGCCGGCTTGCGCGAGGACGAAGGCGCCGCTGCAGATCGAGGTGACGCGTGTGCCCGCAGCCACCGCGCGCCGCAAGGCGGCGAGCGTGGCAGCGTCGGCGTCCGCACGGCTGCCCGTGCTCGGCACGATGACGATGTCCGCTTCCTCGATCGCCTCCAACCCCCGGGAGACGACCACGTCGAAGCCGCCCAGTCCCGAGGGGACTATGCCGGGCACGGCGGTGCACACCAGAATTCGGTAACCGGGCTCGCCATCCACCATCGCCGCGCCGAGCACCGTTTCCGGCATGGCCAGATCGAAAGCCTTCACCGGGGGAACCGCGACAACGGCGACAGTCTGCATGGCCTGATCCTTGGGATAAATGGCAATCCGGCCAGTATTGTATCCGCCCGCGCCACGGCAGGCTGAGTAGCACACGATCGGCCAACCGCACGGCGAGTGCACCGGTCGTGCGAAGGATGTTGTCGCAGAGAGGAATACACGTGCCATCGCATGTCATCGTCGGACGTGGCGCCACCGCTTCGGCCACCGCGGCGCTACTGGCCGAGTCCGGCGACCGGGTACATATGGTCAGCCGCAGTGGCGCCGGTCCCGACCACCCGAATATCGAACGAATCGCTCTGGACGCGCTGGATACCGCCGCGCTGACCACGGTCGCGGCGGGCGCCGACACCGTGTTCAACATGGCCATGCCCGCGTATCACACCTGGCCGGAGGCGATTCCGCCGCTGTTCGGATCCATTCGCGCCGTCGCCGAGCGGGTCGGGGCGAACTACGTGATGCTCGGCAATCTGTACGGCTACGGTCCCGTCGACGGCCCGGTCACCGAGCAGTCGCCGCTCGCGGCCACCGGGCCGAAAGGGAAGGTGCGCGCCCGGATGTGGCGCGAAGCCGAAGAGGCGCACCGCGCGGGGCGAGTGCGCGTCACCGAGGTCAGAGCAGGGCAATTCGTCGGCCCTGGTGCGTTCTCGCTGTTCTCGCTGCTCGCCCAGCCGAAGATCCTGGCCGGACAGTTGGCGCTGCTGCCGCAGGAACTCGACCTGCCGCACGCCTACACCGCGGTCGGTGACGCGGCGGCGGCAGCGGTCGCCGTCGCTCGCGACGAGCGCGCGTGGGGCCGTCCGTGGCATGCGCCGGTCATCACCGCGACCGCGCGGGAGCTGGCCGGACGGTTCGCCGCGGCCGCCGGGGCGCCCGAGCCGCGGCTGGCGGTCATGAGTGATCGGGAACTGACGCTGCTCGGTCTGACCGATCCCTTCTGGGCCGAGCTGTTCGAGACCTATCACATGTCGCATGCGGCGTTCGCGGTCGACGACTCGGCCATCCGTCACACCTTCGGCCTGAAGGCATCCGACCTGGACGAGGTCTTGGCGCAGGTGGTGCGCGCGGGCTGAGCGGGGGCGCGGCGGTTCGTCGGCCCCGCCGCGCGGCCACGTAGCAGCGCTTCTTCGTCGGTCCGTCGCGGAATGGTCATCCCAGCGCCGTGGAGCGCTGTGGTGTGGGCCGCATTGCCCGTAATACCCCCGTGGGTATAGTAGGCCGGGACAATACCCCCGGGGGTATAGCGGCAGGGCCCATGGCGCTGCGTTCCCTGCGACAAGGAAAGGAAGCACCGATGCGGCCGACGACTATCAACGGGCGAAAAGGTGTCGACGCTGGTGACCAAGTGCGGTCCGGAGGCATGCTGGCCCGATGGGGCGCGGTAATGGCCGGGCGCGGCCGGGTCGTGTTCGGCGTGTGGCTGGTGGCGCTGCTGGCGCTGGGAGCCGCCGCGCCCAGCGTGTTCACCTCGCTGGCCGGCGCCGGATGGCAGGCCGATGGCTCGGAGTCGGTCCGGGTCCGCGAGCTTGCCCAGCAGCATTTCGGGGGGAATTCGTCGGCGGCGGTGCAGGTGGTGGTGCATTCCGACACCGAGACGGTTGCAGACCCGGCGATGCGGCAGACTGTGGGCCGGGTGTCGGCGATCTTCGCGAGCGACTCCCGCTTCGGGGCGGTCGTCCCGCCGCAGCCGGGCATGACGATCAGCCCCGACGGCCATACCGGCATCGTGATCGCGGGCGCGAACGCCTCCACCGATGACATGGTGAAGGCCGTCGATGAGCACAAGGCGGCGCTGACGGCGCTGTCCGGTGCCGGAATCGAGGTCTATCCCACCGGTGCGTCGGCATTGTGGAGCGATTTCAACAAAGCCAACCACGACGCGATGATCAAGGCCGAGCTGTTCTCCTGGCCGGTCACGCTGGCGATCATGGTCCTCGCGTTCGGGTCGCTGGTCGCGGCCGGGCTTCCGCTGTTGCTGACGGTGGCCGGACTGGTCGCTTCGGCCGGTGGCCTGGTGCTGCTGAACCACCTCACGCCGATCTCGGTGTGGGCGATGAACTTCGCCATGATGTTCGCTCTCGCGTTGGGCATCGACTACGCGCTGTTCCTGGTCGCGCGCTTCCGCGACGCGCTCACCAGATCCGCTGATTCCCGTTCGGCGGTGGCCGAGACCATGGCCACCGCGGGCAAGGCTGTCGTGCTCTCGGGTTCGACGGTGCTGGTCAGCCTGTCGGCGGTGCTGCTGGTCCCGGCTCCCGCGGTGCGCACCATGGCCGTGGGCATCATGCTCGCGGTGGTGTTCGTGCTGGCCGCCACGCTGACGCTACTGCCCGCGGCGCTGGGCGCGCTGGGCGAGCGGATCAATGCCGCGGCTCTGCCTCATGCCACTCGTCAGCAACATCGGTCACCGCGCTTCGCCAGATGGGGACATCTGTTGCACGACCATCCGTGGCCGTTCGCGGTCGCCGCACTCGGTGTACTGGTGGCGCTGGCCTTGCCCGCTACGGGTTTGCAGGTCGCGATGCCCTCGATCCAGGTCGTGCCCGACGACGCGCCCGTGCGACAAGGCTACGAGCTGGTCCAGCGTCAGTTCGGCGATGGCGCGCCCGGCGCGCTGCAAATCATCGTTCCCGCGGCTGATGCCGCCCGCAGTGCCGAGTCGGCCGGTGCGACCGACGGCATCGCCATGGTCACTCCACTCGTGCGGACCGCCGACGACTCCGGGCTGGTCATGATGCAGGCGCTGCCTGCCGTCGACCCCTCCGATCACCGGCTGGGCGGAATCCTGGACGATCTGCGTGAGCGGCTGCCGGCCGATGCCCTGGTCGGTGGCGCACCGGCGGAGAACCTCGACTTGCAGCGGGCGCTCGACGACTACCTGCCGATCGTGGTCGGGGTGATCCTCATCCTGGGTTTCGTTCTGCTGCTGGTGGCGTTGCAGGCGCCCGTCATCGCCGCGCTGGGCACCCTGGTGAGCCTCTTGTCGACCGCGGCCGCGTTCGGTGTGGCGAAGTTGGTCTTCCAGGACGGCCACGGCGCGGGCCTGCTCGGCTTCACTCCGCAGGGATTCCTCGACGGTTGGGGGCCGGTGTTCTTCTTCGCGATGATCTTCGCCATCGCCATGGACTACACCGTTTTCCTCTTGGCCACGGCCAAGGAGCACTACGAACACTCGAAAGACCCCCGTGCGGCGGGCGTCGAAGGTCTGGCCCACTCCGGCCGGGTCATCTTCGCCGCAGCCGCGGTGATGGTCGCGGTGTTCTTCACCTTCGCGCTCGCCGATCCGCTTCCGCCGAAGGAAATGGGCATCATCCTCGGTGTGGCGGTGCTGCTCGACGCGGTGGTCGTGCGCTTGGTGCTGTTGCCGGTCGCGCTGCGCTTGACCGGCCGGGCCGCCTGGTGGTCGCCGGGTTGGCTGCGCCGGGTCCTGCCCCCCATCAGTTTCGCCCACCACTAGATCCGGTGGTCGAGGTCACGCACGAACCGGCATTGCAGGCGGATGGCCGCCGACGCCGCCATCCGCCTGCGCGCGCCCATCGATGCCTTCGGCGGCCGATGGATCATCGGTCGCGCGCGTAAGCCGGGGGTCCACGCCACCAGGTCTCGGCGCTGATCGTTCGGGCTCCGGTGGCCCTGGGTGGCGGTGCGTCCCCGAACTGAGCTTGCCCGCCGGCGCAGCACGGGGTGACGATGTTCGGTACGAACGGGTGCGTGTTAGCTAAAAATTCGCTCTGATGATCATCTCTGGAATGTGGATCCTGGTTTATAGCATTTGAGCAGCAATTCTATTTGCATAGAAGAACGTGCTCAAAGAATGCTATCCGCGTAGGGGTGGCGTGGTAGAGACTCGTCTCATGTACCGGCTCCTGCGATGCCTGGTTCCACTTCTCGCGGTGTGCGCCGCCTTCGTCCCGGCCACGACTGCCGCCGCCGATCCCGGCGCGAGCATTCTCGATGTGCGCCCGCTGGGTGGGCGGGAGTTCGAAGTCGTCGTCCACTCCGCGGCGATGGATCGGCCCATCACGCTGTGGATGTCGCATCCGGGTTCCGGCGCACCCGCGCTGTACCTGCTGAACGCCGTGGACGGGGGTGAGGACGGCGGTCCGTGGACCCGGCGCACCGACGTGGCGGCGTTCTTCGCGGACAAACCGGTCAACGTGATCGTGCCGTTGAGCGGGCGCGCCAGCTACTACACCGATTGGCTGCGCGATGACCCTGTGCTCGGCCGCAACATGTGGACGACGTTCCTGACCAGGGAACTGCCGCCGCTGCTGGGGACCAGGTTCGGGATGAACGGCCGCAACGCCGTCGCGGGACTTTCCATGTCGGCGACTTCCGCGTTGGATCTCGCGATCGGTGCGCCCGGCCTGTATCAGGCGGTCGGCGCCTACAGCGGGTGTCCGCGCACCAGCGATCCGATGGGCCAGGCGATCGTCCGATCGCAACTGGGAGTGTTCGGCGCGGACCCGGCCAATATGTGGGGCCCGCCCGGCGATCCGGCCTGGGCCGAGCACGACCCCATGGTGCAGGCCGAGCGGTTGCGCGGTGTGGCGCTCTACATCTCGGCGAGCACCGGCGCACCGGGATCGCACGAGACGCTCAGCGATCCCGGCATCGACGGCAACCCCTTCCGGCTGGTGGATCGGTTGCTGGTGGGCGGAGGCATGGAGACGGTGATCAACGGTTGCACTCGGGCGTTCGTGGACCGGCTGAACGCTCTCGGCATCCCCTTCACGGCGAATCTCCGCCCCGCGGGCACGCATGCCTGGACATATTGGCAGGACGACCTGCACGAGTCCTGGCTGCTGTTCGCGGGTGCGCTGGGCGTCTGATCGGGACGACCCGGCGGTTGGGCCGGGTTCGACCGGGTCGCCCGCTCGCTACGGATTCCAGGGGTCGAGCCCACCCTCGGGATCCAGGTGGTCGAGGTTGGCGACGCGCCTGGCCGATCGCATCAAGGCTTCCCGGTTGATGTCGTTCGGATTCTCGTAGTAAGTCCGGGCCGCCTGCTGGTGTAAGGTCGCGACTCGGTGCCCGATCGCCCATCGGGTGTCACGCCCCGCGCCGTCCCACTCGTCCGGCGTGATCGCCGCCCGCAGGGCCCGGTCCGAATGCCAATTCTGCTCGACCCGCTGCACGAACCCGTGATCGATGGTGGCCCCGGGGGCCGGTGCGTTGCTGTGCCGGACGAAGCTGTCCGCCGCGATGACCGCCTGAGCGGCGAAGGCGTCGTGCGCTTCGTGGTCGACATGGTTGTCCACCGCCCACGCCGCCGCGATCGCCTTCTGCAACGGTGCGAAGCTGTACGGATTCTGCGAGGCCGTCGATTCCTGGACGGAGTACGCCGTGAACGCGTTGGTCACCCGCTCGTGGGACGCGCCGGAGGAGAGCAGAACGGCATGGATCCGGGAATCGGGAACCTTGTTGTCCCGAAGCACTTTCAAGGCGCGGGAGACGCCCAGCTGGGTGCGCATGCCCCCCATCGGCGCGGCCGCGTCGACCGCCACACCCCGCCAGTTCGTGCGGGACAGTTGGTGCTCGATGTATCCCTCTTCGCGGCTGGCCAGAATTCTCCTGGTGGAGCGTTCGATCCTCCTTCGTGTGCTCGACAGCGGGTTCAACGGATTGACCCTTCCTCCGGCGAGCCATGCCGTCACCGGCGAGGAGTTGATGGCATTGAGCGTGGTGAGGGTGCTCACCAAACCCATTCCGGGCGCGGACTTTCCAGCGCCGCCACCGCCCATCCCGAGGGCGGTGCCGCTGCCGCCGCTCGCGGACTTGCCCTGACCCTGGATCGCGAGGCCGAACCGGTTGGCGATCCAGTCGTTGCCGCGACTGAGGCCGCTGCTGAGGCGTCTGAGCTGGAACACGGCGACGATCTCGACGGTGCCCGCGATGATGATCACCGCCATGACCTGGCCGCGAGCCTGCGCGAAAAGGTTGCCCATGAACAGGATGTAGACCCCGAGAAAGATGGTGTACGCCGTCATGCGCGCCGCCGCGACGAAGCTGTCCACGATATTGCGAACCAGGAACGTCTGCGTCGGGCCGTACACGAATCCGCCTGCGGCGAAGCCGAATATCGACATGAACCCGTGATAGATCGTGTCCAGCGCGGCCTTGATCACCTTGAGTCCGAGGTACATCGCGAAGACCAGCAAGATTCCGCCGCAGGTCAGCAGCATGAGCCCGGTGGCGACCTGCCCCATGGAGGGGTTCTCGGCCTTCGCGTGCGCTGCGGCGTCGCCGCACGACTTCAAGCCGCTGATCACCCGGGCGTCGTCGCCTGCCGCCACCCCGGCCGACCACGCCGACCGGCAGGCGGGCCGCTGGTCGACCGTATGGCCGAAATTCCACACCTGCAGCGGCTGCCGGGCGAAATTGTCGGCGAGATCGCTCTGCATCGTCGCCACCAGCTGGCTCGGATTCGGATCGGCGTCGCCGTTCAAGCCCGCGGCCACCGAGATGCCGAGATCGCGGCCCTGCGCCAGTAACCCGTGCGAGGACAGCACGTCCGCCAAGGGCTCGGCCAGGAACAACGGACCCAGTAGCGCCACGCCCACCATCGTCACCACCTGCATGGTGGCCTTCGCGTGGTAGCCGCGCGCGATGAACCACCCGACGCAGACCGCGCCGATGCTCGCCGCCGTGACCAGCATGATCGGGGTCGCGATCTGTGCCGTCATGGCCTCGGCCACGCCGTGCAGGGCCGCACTGAACATGTCCAGCCACCGGAAGCTCAGTGCGTAGCCGATCAACCAGATCGCCGTCGTGACGATGGCTATGTAACCGATGAACTCGAAACCCAGCACGGCCCACAGAATGGTGGCGCGCGGCTTGAACAGGCTTTCGTCGCCGGTGGCGAACCGGTAGTCCGACAGCGCGATACCCGACGAGTCGTGGATGTTCATCCAGCTGAGGCCGTCGATCTGGGAGGTTCCGGCCGTGCCGCCCGCGGCGTCCTGTGCGGCGGCCAGTGCGCCGACGAAGCCGGGGAAGACGAAGAGCGTGAAGATGATCAGTGCCATCCAGACGGCCCGGCGCCGCCAACGACCTGTTGCGAAACGCGGCCACCGGCTCGGCACACCGCCGCGCGACGCGCGCCCTGCCGTGCGGAATGTGTCCCGGACCGGAATCGAATGCCGCCTGGATGACTTACGGCGGACAGCGCGTGATCGCACCGCTGGGGAGCAGATGTGCACGGAAGAGTCCTTCGTCCCGTCTCTGGGGGCGCAGCCGACTGCGAAAAGTGAAACGGATTGCGCGCTAGAGCCAATGACAATGCGTGGCACCGTCTCACGCCTGTATTACAGAGGGGTACGGAAACATCCGCTTGAACGTCCAATGACATCCAGGCGGCTCGGGAGTGTACGTACGTACTGCGTCCGCATACCTAGGATTGCGATCAAAAACACTGTGGTGCAGTAATTTTCAGTATCGACCACCGCAGCCGGATGCGTGCCGCGTCATCGAGATGTGCGGTGCCGGGCCGCCGAGGACCCGGGAGAGGACACGCGGGCGTTCTCGACCGGTGGAACGCCGAGTTGTCGGATACCGGGTGAACAATGCCGCTATGGCATACGACGAGGAACTGGCCGAGCGGATCCGGGAACTGATCGTGCCCGGCCCCGAACTCACCGAGCAAAAGATGTTCGGCGGACTCGCCTTCTTGATCGGCGGCAATATGGCGGTCGCCGCCAGCGGGCAGGGCGGTCTGCTCGTGCGGGTGGATCCTGAGGAAGGCGAGCGGCTCCTGGGTGACGCCGTGCAGCCCATGGTCATGGGCGGTCGCGAGATGGTCGGCTGGTTGCGGGTCACCGCCACCGACGACGACGAAGTCCTGCGGGAATGGGTCGAGCGCGGCATCGCCTACGCCCGGACCCTTCCGCCGAAGAAGAAATAGAACCCGCCCGGCTCAGGACCGGACCTGCCGCCGGAACAGCACACGGTCGAACTCGCGGCCGTACTCGTCGACCGCGACCACGTCCATCTCGCTGGCGAATACGCCCGGCCGGACGTCGACGCGCAGGAAGGAGTAATTCCGGAAGCGGACCCGTGACCATGGCGCGGCTTCGTCCTGCTTGCCGCCGCCCGGGGTCCACACGTAGCTGTTCGGCACCCCGGTATCGGACAATTCGTTGCCGCGGAAGGTCTCTTGTGAGCCCGGCTGGAATTCGTAGCGCGGGCGTCCACCGCCGCCCACGGTGTAGTACACGGTCCCGTCGGTTTCCGGGTAGACGATCGAATTGTCGCCGGCGACCTTCGTCGCCTGTCCGCCGCGGATCGGGTCGGTGCGCTCGTAGACGTGGTTGTGGCCTTGCAACACCAGATCCACCTGGAATCGGTCGAACAGGCCCACCCACGCGTCCCGCACGCCGCCGTCGCTGGCGTGCGATTCGGTGGTCGAGTACGCGCAGTGGTGGAAGAAGCAGACGATGAAATCGATGTCGGGGTCGGCGCGGTAGGCGGCCAGGGTGCGCTCCACCCAGCTCGTCTGGGCGCCACCGGAGTAGCCGCTGTTCGCGCGGATCTCGTAGGAGACGTCGTTGGCGTCCAGCGATACCACCGCGACGTTGCCGTAGGTGAACGAGTACGCCGACGGGCAGCCCGCCGGACCGTTGCCGGGGAAGTCCAGGCGCGCCAGGTGCCCGCCGTAGCCGTGCTCGCCGTAGGTGCCTTCCATGTCGTGATTGCCGGTGGTGAACATCCACGGAGTCTGGGCGGCGCTGGACTCGATGGCGTTGAAGTAGACGTCCCAGACGTAGGGGTTGTACTTGTCGAACCCGCTCGCCGGTCGCGCTCCGTGCGCGGCGAACTGTCCCGGCTTGCCCGCGCCGGAAGGGTCGGCGTAGGCGATGTCGCCGGCGAGGATGTGGAAATCGGGCCGTGCGGCGGCGATCTGGCGCAGCACGTTGCTCGCGTGCGGCGCGGCGGGATCGTTGTCGGCCTTGTAGTACTTGTCGTCGTAGTCGCCGGGAGCGACGCCTTCGGGCAGCGCCGGGGTCTCGTCGGTGCCCTGGTCGCCCATCATGGTGAAGCGGAACGGAAGGACCGCCGGGCGTGCGCTGGGCATCGCGGGTGCGGCGGTGCGGATGTCGCCGGCGAATCCGTCGGAGGTCCGCCAGCGGTAGAAGTGAGGCACCCGGCCGGGCAGGCCGTCCACCGGGGCGTGGACGTAGAACTGTTCGGCCGCGAGCACGCCGCCGTCGGCGGTGGGCACCTGGGTGAGCAGGTTGCGCACTTCGGCTTCGACCGTAGCGCCCAAAGCCGGCGTCGGTCCGTGGTCGAGGTACACCGTGGCGCCCGCCGGACGCCGTGACAGCTGCGCCGCGAAACGCAACTGGCTTGCCGCGTCCGGGCCGAAAGCGACGTGTCGTCCACCCACCGCCAGCTGGGCCTCCTCGGCGTAGGCACGCCTGCCGAACGGCGCCGTGCCGATCGCGGCCACGGCGGCGGCCGCCGCGGCGCCGCGCAGGATATTGCGCCGCGACACCGGATGACGGCGCAGGTGGGAACGGTGCCATTCGTGCTGCTCGGTCATGGTCATGTGAGCGGCGAGATGGCCGGGGATTCCGGTGTCGGGAACGTCGCCTGCTGGATTCAGCGGTGTGGACGGCATACCGCAGATGCTGTACCGGCCGGGCGCGCCGAGCAACTCGACACCGCACCGCAGGCGGGAATACCCCGTGAACGACCGGGTTCGGCGCGTGCGATATGTGGCATATGCCGGAAATGCGCAAATGGGTGGTACCGGAACGCATTTCATCGATGGAACTGCTCATGCCGCGTCTTCGTGGGGCGTCGCGCGGACGGGTCGAACCGGTCTACGCCGGTGGCTGGTCAGACGGGTTCGGCGACTGCTCTCGGTCGGTGGGGGGATCGGGGTGGAACGGCGAGACGAGCGAATCGCTCCACGCGAAGCTCCGCGCACCCGGTCGCGCGCGCCCGGCGGCAGCTGCCGGTGGTTCGTTGTTCCCGGTCAGCCTCAGGACGGTCCGCTCGAGGGCGGGCAAGATCTGGGTGATGTCGAGATCGGCGTTCGCGAAGCGGCCGATCAGCGCGTAGGTCATATGGGTCAGCACGAGCGCGATGTCCGCGACGTAGTCGGGCTCGGCATCGGCGAAAAGACATGCGATGGCGGGCAGCACGGCGTCGAAGCCTTGGGCGTCCAGTCGCCGGCCGCCGGGCCCGGATCGTGCGCGATAGTAGGCTTCGAGCATCCGGGGATTTCGTTCCCAGGGTTCGAATATGTACCGCAACAACCGGATCAGGCCATCGCGAAGCGTCTCGCCTTCGATCTGCGGTGCCGGGGTGGCGTAGGTATTGGTCGCCATCCATCGCTCGACCGCGGCGAGCATCAGATCGTCACGAGTGGGGTACCGCTTGTAGACCGTGGCGAGGGAGACGTGCGCGTTCCGCGCGACCGCCCGCAGCTGGACCGCGTCGTAACCGTCCGACTCGAGCATCGACAACACGGTGTCGATGATCTTCGCCGCCGAATCCTCTTCGTCTGTCCGGGCCACGTAAGTACGGTAATCCAGTGGTCTTGTCGTGGATACTCGCCACCACAGCGGCGTCGCTCGGCGGGATTCCGATTCTCCCGCATCGTCACCGAACGAGGTTCCGGTGCGACACCCCCGTGACTAGGCTGCGGGGATGACGCTCTTTCTCCGCGTCGCCGTGGTACCGGTGGTACTCGCCGCCGCCCTGGTGAGTGCGGCGCATGCCGACGCGACGCCCGGTAGCGACATCACCGCCGTCACCCTCGGTGAGGCCCGGATCCCCGCGGGGCTCCTACCGTTCGTCGCGGGCACCGATCTGGTCGTCCGCGAGATCACGATCGGCCCCGGCGGCTCCACCGGCTGGCATTACCATGTCGGCCCGGTCTTCGGCTTCGTCCGATCCGGAACGCTCACCCACCCCGGTCCCGAATGTGACGCACCGGTCTATCGCACCGGCGAGTTCATCTACGAGCCCGCGGGCGAATGGAACGTCCACGTCGGTCTGAATCGCGGCAGCGAACCGCTCGTCCTCGACGTCGTCTACGCCCCACCGACAGGCGAGCCGCTGTTCATCGACGCACCCGCCCCGCCCTGCGCATAGCGCCCTCCTATCCCCTGGTCGTGAGGTCTCGGCGCGTGCGAACGATGAAGCATGCTTCGGCTGTGCCGGTCTCCGGTCGGTGTGTGCGAACTCGGACAACGCGGACCGTGTAGCAAGCTGTGCGGTGATCGTCCGCGGCGGGCGATCCGCGGTGCGTCGACTTCCGGATGGAGACCAGACATGTCGATGATTCCTGCTGAATTGAAGTACACCGATGCGCACATGTGGGCGCGGCTGGAGCGTGACGGCACGCTGGCGGTCGGACTCACCGACCATGCGCAACAGAACTTGGGCACGATCGTGTTCGTCACCACGCCCGGCGTTGGCACGTTCGTCGGGACCGGCGAGGCCGTCGGCGCCGTGGAGGCGGCCTCGGCCATCGCGGAGATGTACAGCCCGGCCCGCGGCGTAGTCGTCCAGGTCAACCCGGCGATCGCGGATGCCCCCGAGCAGGTGAACAACGACCCGTACGCGGCCTGGCTGTTCAAGATCAGGCAGGCGGAAGGCGTCTCGGACGACGAGCTGCTCGACGCCGACGCCTACCGCCGGTTGCTCGAGGAACTCGGCGCGTAACCGCGGAACGCCGCCCCGGCCGCAGGCGAGGGCTTCAGTCGTCCGGGTCGCGGTCCGGCACTGTTTCGCGACGTGCGTCCCGACCGCGCCAACTCCGGTAGCCGCGATGTGCGGCGAAAGCTCCGATGATCGCGGTGACGCACCATACCGCGATCGCGGTGTAGGCCAGAGGGGCCGAGAGGTCACCGATCGATGCGCCGAGCGCGGTGTAGACGAAGGCCCGTGGCGCCGATCCGATCAACGCGCCGACGGCCATCTGCCACAACGGAATTCCGAAAGCGCCGAAGACATATGACGCCAGCGCATCCGAGATACCCGGGACGAAGCGCTGACCGACGACGGCCCACATGCCGCGCCGTTCGATCCGGGCGTCGATGCGCTGGGCGCGCTCGGCGCCGAGCAAACCGCACGCGCTCTCGCGGCCGGCCCGCCGCCCGAGAAAGCTCGTGATGGTCGCCGTGCCCACCGCCGAACCCAGCGTCACGAACGTCCCCGCCAGCGGCCCGAACAGCAGACCGCTCCCGGCTGCCAGCAGTGGCCCGGGAACGAAGACGGCGCCGAGCACAGCCGACACCACCAGGTAGGCGAATGGCGCCGCAGCCCCCGTCGCCGCGACCATGCCGCGCACCCCCTCGACATCGATCACCCGCGCGACGGCGACGAGATAGAACATCACCGCCAGGCCCGCGGCGAACAGCGCGAGCCGTGCGAGGTGCAGCCGCCGGCTGCCGGGAGAGAGCTCATCGTCGCCGGTCATGGTGAGCCCAATCCTGCCGCACGCGCGACCACACCTCGACTCGTGGTTTCAGGGTGGGTCGCGGGGGAGGAGGGTGCCTAGGGGGCCGAGGTCGATGTTGAGGTCTTCGGGGGTGAGGCCGAAGTGGTCGCGGAGTTCCTCCATGCGTTGTTCCAGCAGCATGAGGGTGGTGCCGATGCGTTCGATCTGGGTGTCGGTGAGGTCGCCCGCGTCGACTCGGCGGAGTGCTTGGCGCTCCATGAGTTGGCGGAGGAGTTCGACCAGGGTGAGGACGAGGCTGACCAGTCCGCGTTCGACCGATTCGGGTTCGGTGTCGATGCGCGGGGGGATACCGCCGAATTCAGTCATCGGGCGGTTCCAGCGCGCCGTGCGTCGCGGGTCCGAGTGACGTGGACAGCGTGCTGATCGAGGAGATGAGGGCTCGCAGCGAGATCTGGACCAGGTCGACGTCCGCGATGGCGAGCTTGATGTCGCCGGTGATCACCACGCCGCCCGCCAGCACCCGATCCAGCAGGTCGACCAGCGCGACGCGGCGCTCGTCGTCGACCTCGCGGCCGGCCCTGCTCATGCCGGCTCTCGTTCCACGCCGGCGAAGGAATACGGTGGCCACGGGCCGGTGAGTTCGAGCCGGATGCCGGGGAATTCGTCGCCGAGCGCGGTGACGGTGGCGGCGAAGTCGTCGGCGTGATCGTCGTCCACGAGATAGGTCCCGTTGAGCACCATCCAGTCCCGGCGGCCACTGAGTGTCGGATCGGTCACCGCCTGACGCCGGCCCGCCGCGGCGTGGCGGACCAAGCGCGCATGGATTTGCTCGGCTCGCTGCGCCGCATCGCGTTCCACGGTTTCCTGTGCGGACAGTTGCGCGCGCCGCCGGGCCAGATACGCGGCGCCCGCGCCTTTCCCGCTGCCTTCGCTCGCACGGGCCTCGGCCACGGCGGCGGTCAGAGCGGCGCGGTCACCGTACGCCTTCACGCCCCACTCGGTGCGCGCGCTCACCAGCGCGAGCGCCGCGGCGAAGTCCGTTCGCCGCTCGTCGAGCAGGTCGCGCACCCGGTCGTCGTCGAGGAACACGGTGGCCAGCCGGAGCGGGACGGTCGGACCGCGGCGCACCGAGGCCGACACGACGGCGTCATGTGCCCGAGCCGTCCCCTCCAGCCAATCCAGATCCTCCAGATAACGTCGCAGTGGCTCCTCCCCGAACACCTCCAGCGGCACGGAGCCGACGAGGGCCGTCAGATCGCCGGAGACCACCGCGCGCACCGGCTCACCCGCGACGCCGCTCAACTTGCCGAGGTCCGTCGAGTCGCCTCGGCTGGACGTCACCGCGTACAGCCAGACTCCGAGCCCGTCGGTCACGATCGCTCGTCCCTCGGCTCGCGACGGCGCTCGATGGGTTGCCGTCGTTGGCTTCCGGCCTCCAATTCGGCGATCCGGTCGCGCAGTTGCCGATTCTCGAGTTCGAGATCGTGATCCTGCCGCTCCAGCGTGCGGGCTTTGCTGTTGAGCCACGGGTCGGTCTCCCACCAGTCGATGCCCACCGACTTGGCCGTTTCCAAGGACGCGATCACCAATCGCAGCTTGATCGTGAGCAGTTCGATGTCGAGCAGGTTCACCTGGATGTCGCCTGCGATCACCAGGCCCTTGTCGAGCACCCGCTCGAGGATGTCGGCGAGGTTCGTCGACGAATGGCCGCCGCCTCCGTACGGCTGCGGTGCGGACGATCCGCCGCCGACCACCGTCATTGCCGAGCCCTTCCGATGTCGGTGCTGCCGCGGGCGTAGCGTCTGGCTCGGCGGTAGGCCAGCAGGTTCCCGTCCAGATCGATCTCGACCTCGTAGAGCGCGAGAATGTCCGCCGACGAGGGGATGCGGCGGTCCTCGAGCACTTCGATCTCCACCTGCCAGCCGTCCTCGGTCGGTTCCATCGAGGTGACGCCCTGCACCTGTTTCGAGGTCAGTTCCACGAAGAGTTGCACCGCCACCGCGACGGCCTGCGCCGTGGTGAGGGGAGGTGGTTCGTCGGAAGCCGACTGCACGTCCTCGGAGGCTTCGGAGGTGGTCTTGCGTGCCACGCCAGTCACTCCTTCCGGTCGATCGTGATCATGCTTGCCGACCGGTCATGCGATCCAGGACCGCCTGCTGCGCTTGTTTCCGCTCCTCTTCGGACAGCTGACCGGCTGCCGCGGCCGCATCGATCTCCTCGAGTTGCCGCCGCATGGTGGCGGGGTCGTGCATCTTCTGGTCCACCTGGTCCTGGATCACTTCGCCCAACCAGATGACGCCGCGGACCGGTGCGATGGGCAACGACAGGATCGTCGACAGCAGACCCATGCCTCACCCCTCGGGTGTGCGCTTGGTGACGAAATCGTAGGCCGCCATCGGGCCGAGCAGGTTCAACTCCACGCGGCCGTCCCATTCCTCGCCGAGGCGGCGAAGCGTGTCCTCCAGTTCTTTCTGCCGGGCCAGTTCGACCAGCACCGCGATGTGGACGGCGTCCTCCTCGTGGGTGGGTTCGCGCTGGTTGACCAGTGGCTCGAACTCCTCGAGCTCGGCGACCACCTTGCGGGTGTCCTCGGCTCGCTTGGCCTCGATCGCCTGATTGATCAGCTCGCCCAGCGCGATCCGGGAATTGCGGGTGGCGTCCTCCGGTTTGTCGCGGATCTCGTCGCGCAGCCGGGCGGCCTCGGCGTTCTCCTCGAGCAACTCCCGCAGGATGGTGTCCTCGACGTAGCGCCCTTTGACCACGAATTGTGCACGGCCTTCGAGCTGCTCGAGCGCGGAGCGGAATTCGTCCTCGTTCGCGCCGAGCAATTCGTTCTCCACCGCCTCCGCGTCGCTCATAACCGCGCCGAACCGCAGCGGCAGCACCGGGGCGACGGCCGCCGAGCCGTCCAGCAGCTCGGCATGCGCGGTGAGGTCGTCGGGTGTGCCCAGCGGACGCTCCGATTGCATCGTGCTGACCAGCGCGGCGATCTCGCCGTGCCGCACCACCGCGACCTCGCCCGGAGGATCGCCCACTCCGGTGGCGTGTGGCTCGGGCTCCACGTCGGCGGGCACGATGCCGTAGACGTACAGGGCGGCTTGGTCGGTTGCCATCACCCCTCCTTGCGCCTGGGCCGGCTCGCGGTCTGACGCTTGTCCTGTACATCGCCGAGAAAGTCCATGACCTTCTCTCCCGCTGCCTCGAGCGCACCGCTCGTCTTGTGCTTCGCCGCGCCCTGGGTGACATCGCCGACGATGTCGGTCAGACCTTTCGGTTCGCTGGTGGAGATCTCCAGCCGGTTGACGGCCTCGGCGAAACGCAGATACGTGTCGACACTGGCCACCACGATGCGGGCATCGATGGTCACCAGTTCGATGCCGACCAGCGACACGCGTGCGAACGCGTCTATGACCAGTCCTTTGTCGAGAATCGTGTCGATCACGTCGGCCAGGCTGGAGGAGTTCGGGCGCGCCATCGTGCCTGCTCCGCCACCGCCGCCTCCGCCTGCGGGTTCGATGGTCATGTGTGTGCTCCTCGCCTCTCGCGCGACCGGCGGGTCACGGTGGTACGGCGAGCGGCCGGGCGACGGCGGGGCGGCTCGGATTCGTCCTCCTCCTCCTCCTCGTCCTCGCTCTCGTCTCGCTCGTCGGATTCTTGCTCGTCGGTCTCGTCTTCTTCGTCCGGCTCCTCGTCGGGTTCTTCGTCCGGTTCTTCGTCCGCGGACGCCTCGTCTCGGTCTTCCTCGGTGTTCTCTTCCTCCTCCTCGCGTCGTGCGGTCTCGTCGTCCTTGACGACCTCGCTGTCGCGGATCTCGCCGTGCCAGCCGACGATGTCGTCGGGATGCAACACGGCCTCGGTCATGATGTGCCGCTGGAAGTGCTTGAGTTCCAAGCGGCACCGGCGACCGGCCGCGCGCCACATGTTGGCGGTCTTCTCGAAGAAACCTTTGGGGTGGTATTCCAGCACCACGAGGATGCGGGTATAGCTCGGTGTGATCTCGTGGAAGGTGACCGCGCCATCGATGTAGCCCTTGGCGCCCTTGGAACGCCAGACGATCCGCTCGAACGGCACCTGCTCGAGAATCGTGGATTCCCAGGTGCGCCTGGACCAGAACACTTTGCCGGTCCAGCTGAGCTTCTCGTCGGCCATCTGCTCGACTTGCTCGAGCTTCTTGGTGAACTTCGGGAAGTCCGCGAACTGGGTCCACTGGTCGTAGGCCAGGTCGAGGGGAACGCCGACGTCGATGTGCTCGACGATATTGGTCAGCTTGATCTTCTTGCCGCCACCTTTGCCCTTGCCGCCGGTCAGCGACTCCTTCGCAGATTCGAACCCTTGGCGCAGCGTGTGGCCGATCTTGCTCTTGCCCATGCTCATGGCCGCCTGCAACGGCGAGGCGCCGCCGGCGAGCTTCTCCACGCCGGTCACCGCCGACAGCAGATTGCCGCTACCGCCTTCGGCGTACTCGGTCAACCGGCCTGCGGTCTTCGACACCTTGTTCGTCAGCCCGGACACCGCCCGGTCGGCCAGGGTCCCGGCGAGGTTCTGCATCGACTCCTGCAGAAGGCCGGTCGGCTTGGCCGGTGGGGCCTTCTTCCCGGCGCTCGCTCCCGCTTGCTTCTTGGCGGTCGAACCCGCTCGGGTCGCGGTTTTGGTGGCCCGGCCCGCCGTGTCGGTGGCCAGTTTGCCGACTCCGGCAGTCGCGTCGCGCAACGTCTTCGCCATCGGGCTCATCTCCTCGTGCGACGCACGGGCGGCGCGTCGTCGGTATCGGAGCGACTACGGCGTCCACGGGTTCCGGTCGGCTTGCGAGCCGCGGAGCCGGACGTACGGTCCGCGGTCCGGGAGCCCGCTCCGCGCCTGGCGGAGGCGCCCGACCCACGGGCGCGCGGCCGCGCGGCGGGTCGCTCGGCCTCGGCCTCGTCCTCGTCCGCGGGCTGGTCGGTGTCGTCCTCGTCTTCCTCGTACTCGTCCTCGAGATCCTGATCCTCATCGGAGGACGTCTGCTCCTCGTCCTCGGCGGACGCTTGTTCGTCGTCGTACTCGCCCTCGCCGGAATCCGTCTCCCGGGAGCCGCCTCGATCCTCGTCCGCGAGCAGCGTCGAACCCTCCTGCAACCGGGCGTTCAGCGCATCGAGCCGGTTGCTTGCCGCGGCGACCGCGGCGGACCGCGCCGCGCCGAGCAACTCGCCGCGCACGGTGTCGGTGATCTTGGACAACTCGGGCGACGATTTGAGCAGCGACGTCCCGCGCTCGAGCAGGTCTCCGGTCGTTCCTCCGGACCGCTTGGCCATCGCGGCGCCCGCCAGCGACAACGCGAAGCGCATCTTGCGCGTGCGGCCCAGCAGGTATCCGACGCCCACCCCTAGCGCGATTCTTCCTCCACCCTCCATTGCTCACTCCTTGCTCGCCTCGACGGCCACTGCACCGGCGGAGCCGGGGCGCCGAGACTTTGACGTCTTCAGAAGTGGGGTAGACCACACTGCAGCGGCCAAACATCAGCGTATGCCTGGTTACCTGATGGGTCGATGGTTCTGCCTGCGAGAAGCTGGCAAGCGGGGGTTATCGCAGCACTATCAGCGATCGCTCGGCCAGAGCACTGGACGCTGCCGGAAAAGAATTTCGGGAAAGTTCGCGAACTATGTCGAAGACGAACCGGCGACTCCGACCAGTAGGTGACAGCAGGTCATACCACAGCACAGGAGCACATCATGTCCGTCAACACCTTCTTCTGGTTCGACAACGCCGCCGAGGAAGCCGCCGCCTTGTACGTCTCGGTGATTCCGAACTCGCGGGTGGTCGAGGTCTCCCGCAACTCCGATGGCTCGGCGTTCATCGTCTCGCTGGATCTCGACGGTCACCCGGTCACGCTGATGAACGGCGGGCCGGACCACCCGCTCACCGATGCCGCGTCACTGCAGGTGGTCGTGGACACTCAGGACGAGATCGATCGCCTGTGGGACGCCCTCACCGCCGGCGGCGGCGAGCCAGGGCCGTGCGGCTGGTTGACCGACCGCTACGGCCTGTCCTGGCAGGTCGTGCCCGCCGCGCTGCCGAAGCTGATGGGCGGCGAGGATCCCGCCAAGACCATCGCCGTCGGCACCGCCCTGCGGTCGATGTCCAAGCTCGACGTCAAGGTGCTGCAAGACGCCTACGACAACGCCTGATCCTTCGGGATACCGCACCGCCGACCGGTCGAGTGCCGCCGCAACGCCCGCCCGACGCGGAAGACCCCGCCCGGACGCCATTGTCCGGACGGGGTCTTCATGCGCGGCGTCTCTAACGCCAGCGTTCGGGAGTGACGGGCGCGTCCCACGCTCGGGCGTAACGGCGCTTGTCGGGAGCGTCGTATTCCTTGCTGCGGTAGATCACATACGGCCGCATCAAGTAGCCGACGGGCGCACTGAACATGTGCACCAACCGGGTGTAGGGCCACAGCCCGATCAGCGCGAGCACGACCAAACCGTGCAGCTGGAAGGTCCACGGCGTGTCCACCATGAGTTCGGGCTCAGGGGCGAGAGTGAACAGGCTGCGGAACCAGGGCGAGACCGTTTCGCGGTAGTTGTAGGTGCCCCACAGCAGATTGCTGCCCCACGTGTTGAGCAGGCCGGTCACCAGCGCGGCGGCCAGCAGCGCGTACATCAGCTTGTCGTTGCCGGTCGTCGCCTTGCGGACGGCGGGCACCGTGAAACGCCGGTAGAGCAGGATGCCCACGCCCGCCAGCACGGCGAGACCGGCCACCGAGCCCGCCGCGACGGCGATCACGTGGTAGAGGTGCTCGGAGATCCCCACGGCCGAGGTCCACGATTCCGGGATCAGCACGCCGAGCACGTGCCCGCCGAACACCCCGAGCATGCCGAAGTGGAACAGCGGGCTGCCCAGGCGCAGCAGGCGGCTCTCATAGATCTGTGAAGAGCGAGTGGTCCAGCCGAACTGGTCGTTGCGGTAGCGCCACAGATGCCCGAGCACGAACGAGGTGAACGCGACGTACGGCAGGATCAGCCACAGCGCGATCGGCAGGTTCGGCGTTGCGTTCATCGTCGGCCTTCCGATCCGTCGAACAGGGAGGGGTCCATCGCGAAGGGTTCCAATCCGACTTCCTCTTCGGGCGGCCCCTGGGCGGCGAGTTCGGCGATGCGCCTGCGATCCGCGGTGGTCGGCGGCGGCAGCGTCGCCCCGATCGCCGCGAGCACTCCGGCATAGGGGGAGCCGTTGTCCGACAGCGAAAGCCGCAGCAACTCCAGCACCGGAACATGCTCGCCGAGCAGCCGTTCGCCGCCGATCGGATCGACGGTGGCGGCGAACTCCAGCAGCACGGGCAGGTGGTCGGGCAGCTCTTCGTCACCGAGTTCGACACCGGCGTGCCGGTAGGCGTGCTTGAACCGCAGCAGCGCCATCCCGCGCTTGCGGGTGTCGCCGTAGGCGTAGAAGGTCAGGTGCAGGCTGGCGCGGCGGCGCATGTCGAAGGTCGCGACGTAGTCCGCGGCGAGTTCCAGCGGCGGAGTCGTCCGCAGGTAGTCGAGGCATTCGTCCAGGTGGGCGCGCACTTCGTCCGGTAGGGCGGCCGCGGCCGTCGCCAACTGGCCGACCATGGCAAGCGTCTGCTCGCCCGGATAGTCAAGCAGCAGCGCGGCGATCCGCCAGACCAACTGACGGTCGCGCTGGGCCAGTTCGACCGCCGGTTCCGGGCGGCGCCGCAGTTTCAGCAGGCTCATCGCCCTGCTCCGGTCGGAGTCGAGGTCGGATCACCGGCGCGCCCATTGTTCGCGCCGCTGGCGTGCCCGTTGCTCGCGCCGTCGGCGTGCCCATTGCCGGAGCCGTCGCCGTTGGTGTCGCCGTTGGCATGCCCGTTGCCGTTGACAGCGCCATTGCTCGGCAGCAAACCGTCGGTGCTCTTGCCGTCCCAGTTCAGCAGATTGATCCGGGACGACTTCTCCTGCGGCGCGGCGCCATTGGTGTCGGTGAGGTGGAACTTCTCCACCATCTGGTCGAACGCCGTCATGCCCGGTCCGCCGTCGGTGTCCAGGCTGCATCCGGTGGCGAGCGAATCCAGTTCGTGCGCGCGGGCTCCCGCGCCGGTCGGGATGACGTAGCGGTGCTCGTACTTGGCGATGGCCAGCAGCCGGTACATCGCCTCGATCTCTTCCGGCTCCAGCCGCACCGAGGGCGCGATCGAGGGATCGGGCTCCTCCCCGAGGTTCACCGACCGCATGAACGAGCGCATCGCCGCCAAGCGCTGCAACGACGCGCGCACCGGGCCCACGTCACCCGCGGTGAACAGCTCGGCCAGGTACTCCACCGGAATGCGCAGCGCGTCGATGGCGCCGAACAGGTTCGAGGCGTTCTCGCCGTCGTGACCGGTCTCGGTGAGCACGTCCACCACCGGCGACAGCGGCGGCACGTACCAGACCATCGGCATGGTGCGGTACTCCGGATGCAGCGGCAACGCGATCTGGTAGTCCACGATCAGCTTGTAGACCGGCGAATCCTGGGCGGCCTGAATCCATTCCGGCGAGATCCCGGCGCGCTCGGCCTCGGCGATGACGCGCGGATCATGGGGATTGAGGAACACACCGAGCTGGGACGGGTAGAGATCGGCGTCCTCGGTGACCGACGCGGCCTCCAGCACGGCGTCGGCGTCGTAGAGCATCACACCGATGTAGCGCAATCGCCCGACGCAGGTCTCCGAGCACACCGTCGGGATGCCGACCTCCACGCGCGGGTAGCAGAAGGTGCACTTCTCCGCCTTGCCCGTCTTGTGGTTGAAGTAGATCTTCTTGTACGGGCAGCCGGACACGCACTGCCGCCAGCCGCGGCACTTGTCCTGGTCCACCAGCACGATGCCGTCCTCGGCGCGCTTGTAGATCGCGCCGGAGGGGCACGACGCCGCGCACGACGGATTGAGGCAGTGCTCGCAGATCCGCGGCAGGTAGAACATGAAGGTCTCTTCGAACTCCAGTTTCACCTGATCGGACAGCTTCGCCAGCAGCGGGTCCTTGCCGACCTGCTCGGGACCCGAGCCGAGGTCGTCATCCCAGTTGGCGCCCCAGGTGACCTTCGTGTCCTCACCGGTGATCAGCGATTTGGGCCGCGCGACCGGCGTGGTGTCGATCTGCGGCGAGGACAGCAGGTTGTCGTAGTCATAGCTCCACGGCTCGTAGTAGTCCTCGACCGTGGGCAGATCCGGGTTGGCGAAGATGTTCAGCAGCCGCTTGAGCCGGGAGCCGGACTTCAGGGTGAGCTTGCCGCGCTTGTTCAGCGTCCAGCCGCCCTTCCACTTCTCCTGATCCTGGTATTGCCGCGGATAGCCCTGTCCGGGCCGGGTCTCCACGTTGTTGAACCAGACGTACTCGGTGCCGCCGCGATTGGTCCAGGCCTGCTTGCAGGTGACCGAGCAGGTGTGGCAGCCGATGCACTTGTCCAGGTTCATCACCATGGCCAGCTGTGCCATGACTCGCATGTCAGTACCGCTTTCCTGCGTCGGTAGGTGCGTGGTGGGTCCGCGTGTCGCCCTCGCCCATGTCAGTACCGCTTTCCTGCGTCGGTAGGTGCGTGGTGGGTCCGCGTGTCGCCCTCGCCCATGTCAGTACTCCACTTCCTGCGACCGTTTGCGGATCGTCGTGACCTCGTCACGCTGATTCCCGGTGGGGCCGTGGTAGTTCAGTGCGAAGGACTGCTGCGCGTAGCCGCCGATGAGATGGGAGGGCTTGATCATGATGCGGGTGAGCGCGTTGTGGATGCCACCGCGCTTGCCTCGGCCCTTGGTGTCCTCACCGATGCCCTCGATACGCGGCACGTCCACCGCGCGGTCCTGGGCGTGGTACATGAACACGGTGCCCTCGGGCATCCGGTGGCTGACGATGGCGCGGGCCACCACGATGCCGTTGCGGTTGATCGCCTCGATCCAGTCGTTGTCGGCCACACCGATCTTCGCCGCGTCGCGGTCGGACATCCAGATCGTCTGCCCGCCGCGCGAGAGCGTCAGCATGTGCAGGTTGTCCTGGTAGGCGGAGTGGATCGACCACTTCGAATGCGGGGTCAGGTAGCGCACGGTGACGCCCTTGTCGCCGACGTCGCCGATCGAGGGCTCGTGGAACAGCGCGGTCATGTCCAGCGGCGGGCGGAAGATCGGCAGCTGCTCGCCGAGCTCGATCATCCAGTCGTGATCGAGGTAGAAGTGCTGGCGCCCACTGAGCGTGTGCCAGGGCTTGAGCCGCTCGGTGTTGATGGTGAACGGCGAGTAGCGGCGTCCGCCGGTCTCGCTGCCCGACCACTCCGGCGAGGTGATCACCGGCACCGGACGGGCCTGGGTGTCGGCGAAGGTGATCCGCTTGCCCTCGTGCTCGGCGGCCAGGTCGGCCAGCTTGGTGCCGGTGCGGCGTTCCAGCGCGTGGAAACCCTCCACGGCCAGACGGCCGTTCGTGGTGCCCGACAGCGCGAGGATCGCCTCGGCCGCGTGGGTGTCCTTGGCCAGCAACGGGCGGCCCTGCGCCACACCGGACACGACCGTGCCGTTCACCCCGGCGAGGTACTCGACCTCCTGGTCGGGATAGGTGGTGACGCCCTTGGTGGTGACGCCCAGCGTGTCGATCAGCGGCCCGAGCGCGGCCATCTTCTCCGCCAGCTTCGGGTAGTCGCGTTCGACCACGACCAGTTTCGGCATGGTCTTGCCCGGAATCGGTTCGCACTCACCGGCTTTCCAGTCCAGCACGCGACCGCCCGCCTGGGCCGTCGCGTCCGGCGAGTCGTGCTGCAACGGCACCGCGACGATGTCCTTGCGCTTGCCCAGGTGCTTCTCGGCCATCCAGGAGAACCCGCGCGCGATCCGGTGGAAGGCGTCGAAGTCGGTCTTGGCCTCCCAGGGCGGCGAGATGGCCGGGGAGAAGGCGTGCACGAACGGGTGCATGTCGGTGGAGGACAGGTCGTGCTTTTCGTACCAGGTGGCGGCGGGCAGCACGATGTCGGAGAACAGCGTGGTGCTGGTCATCCGGAAGTCCAGCGACAGCAGCAGATCCAGCTTGCCGGTGGCCGCGGTCTCCCGCCAGGTCAGCTCCTGCGGCCGCACGCCGGTGGCGTCGGTGGTCTGCAGATTGGAGTCGGCGCCCAGCAGATGACGCTGGAAGTACTCGTTGCCCTTGCCGGAGGAGCCGAGCAGGTTCGCTCGCCACACGGTCAGGCACCGGGGAAAGTTCTCCGGCGCGTCCGGGTCCTCGCAGGCGAACCGCAGGTCGCCGGACTTCAGCCCGTCCACCACGTGCTCGGGCGCGGTCTTGCCCGCGGCCTCGGCCTCGTCCGCCAGATCGAGCGGATTGCGGTCGAAGGTCGGGTAACTCGGCATCCAGCCCAGCCGGGTGGCCAGAGCGATGTTGTCGGCGGCGGTGCGGCCGGCGAACTTGCCGGTGCCAAGGGGGGAGGCGAACGGCTCGGCGGTGAACGGGTCGTAGCGCCATTGGTCGTTGGTCAGATACCAGAACACCGTGCCTTGCATCTGCCGCGGCGGGCGCTGCCAGTCCAGGCCGAAGGCCAGGGTGGACCAGCCGGTCACCGGGCGGCACTTCTCCTGCCCGACGTAATGCGCCCAGCCGCCGCCGTTCACGCCCTGGCAGCCGGTCAGCAGGGTCAAGGTGAAGAACGCGCGGTAGATCTGGTCGGAGTGGAACCAGTGGTTGGTGCCCGCGCCCATCAGGATCATCGAGCGGCCGCCGGAACGCTCGGCGTTGTCGGCGAACTCGCGCGCGATGCGCTGGGCCTGCACGGCGGGCACGCCGGTGATTGCTTCCTGCCAGGCCGGGGTGTAGGGCTCGGCCGCGTCGTCGTAGCCGCTGGGCCACGTGCCGGGCAGGCCGTCGCGGCCGACGCCGTATTGCGCGAGCAGCAGGTCGAAGACCGTGGTGACGCGCCTGCCCGCGACGGTCGTGGTCGGCACGCCGCGGGTGAGCACGCCGGGAGTGTCGCTGTCGAAGCGGGGAATCTGTACAGCCGCAGCGTCGTCGGTGCGGCCGTACAGACTCAGCAGGGGATCGACGTCCCCGAGATCGAGGTTCCAGCGCCCGGCTCCCTCGTCGCCGAAACGATGGCCGAGCGAGCCGTTCGGCACCACCGGCTGCGCCTGCGCGTCCAGCAGGACCGTCTGGAACTGCACGCCCTCGCCGGTACGGCCCAGGTCGGCGGCGGTGAGGAACTTGCCGGGGACGTAGGCGCCGTCGCGCTCGTCGAGAGTGATGAGGAACGGCAGGTCGGTGAAGCGCTTGATGTAGTCGAGGAAGCGCGGCGTGGTCTTCTCGACGAAGAACTCCTTCAGCACCACGTGGCCCATCGCCATGGCGAGGGCCGCGTCGGTGCCGGGACGCGCGGGCACCCACTCGTCGGCGAACTTGGTGTTGTCGGCGTAGTCGGGGGAGACCACGACGACCTTCTGGCCCCGGTAGCGGGCCTCGGTCATGTAGTGCGCGTCCGGTGTCCGGGTGACCGGCACGTTCGAGCCCCACATGATGAGGTAACCGGCGTCGAACCAGTCCGCCGACTCGGGCACGTCGGTCTGGTCGCCGAACACCTGCGGCGAGGCCACCGGCAGGTCGGCGTACCAGTCGTAGAACGACAGCATGGAGCCGCCGAGCAGCGAGATGAACCGGGCGCCGACGGCATGGCTGACCATGGACATGGCCGGAATCGGCGAGAACCCGGCCACCCGGTCCGGGCCGTACTGCTTGATCGTGTAGACGTGCGCGGCGGCGGCGATCTCGGCCGCCTCCCACCACTCGGCGCGCACGAATCCGCCCTTGCCGCGGGCGGCTTTGTAGCTGCGCGCCTTCTCCGGGTCTTCGACGACATCCGCCCAGGCCAGCACCGGGTCCTTGAGCCGGGACTTGGCTTCCCGGTACAGCTCCAGCAACGTGCCGCGCACGTAGGGGTAGCGCACCCGGGCGGGCGAGTAGGTGTACCAGGAGAACGACGCGCCGCGGGGACAGCCGCGCGGCTCGTACTCCGGCTTGTCGGCGCCCACCGACGGGTAGTCGGTCTGCTGCGACTCCCAGGTGATCACACCATCTTTCACGTAGATCTTCCACGAGCACGAGCCGGTGCAGTTCACGCCGTGCGTGGAGCGCACCACCTTGTCGTGGGACCAGCGATCGCGGTAGAACTCGTCGGCGCTGCGCCCGCCGACCTTGTGCAGCGTCCGGTTATCGGACGACACCTCGCCCCGGTGGAAGTATTTCCCCAGCCGCAGGAGCGCGTCCCCGGCGTCGGTGGCCGGGGCGGAGGGTGCGTGACCCTGGGTGCGGGAATTAACCACGACGTCCCCTTCGAGCTGTGCGATCGGGTGGATGTTCCGACTGTAAAGAGGCGCGCACGGCTGGCCAAACCTCTTTCTCACAGCCCATTCGGAAGCATGGTGAGTTGTGAGATCGGCGCAACCTCCCGGTCACGGTAGTGCGCGCCTCCCCGGCGTGGTCCGGCGGGTCGACCAGGGCGAACCCGCTCTGAACTGGACGGAATCGGAGCGGAGTAGTCCACTCACGCCCGCGTCGGTGATGCTTTGGAAACGGCTGGTTCTCCAGTGCTTTACATTTGTTAACACAATGGAGCGGCTGTCGGGGGTGCCCCGCTTATCCGTTCCGGAGTGTTTCGGCCGAGGTTTCCTGGCAGCGTATTGTAAGCCCAATCACAATTCGCTGAGAATTCGCCCGACACGGCGAGAAATTGTCGTTCCGCGCGTGGTGCGGAATCGCCGTCCACGAATTCGTCTGGCCCCGAGCGGTCCACGCCGCGGACCGTGTCCTGGAGCTCACCGACACCGCGGTGGTCGGTTGCGGCACCGCGGTAGGCCGATTCCTGGCCGTGGGCGCGGGCGGGGCGATCGTGAACATGGGGCGCGTCGCGACCGGTGACGAGATCGCCGCCGCTGTCGCATTCCTGCTCTCCACCGACGGCGGCTTCGTCGACGGAGCCGCCCTGCCCGTCGCCGGCCGCCGCTCTGTCCTGACCGTCGATCCGGAATCTCGCTGGGACGCAGCCGATCACGGTTCGTCGCCACCGGGCTGCGCGGGTGGCCGGTGCCGCGTCACCTGGAAGGCCCGTCGAGGCAGGGATCGAAAGTGGTTGCGGCATCGGCGGATGAACGCGTCTGCCGTCGCCTCAGGCCGGGGCGGCGGGGTCGACATCGGCGAACGTGCCGACCCAGCGGTGCGGCGGCCGAGGCGGATTGGGCTCGCCGGGCCGGGCGAGCCCGACGACTCGCCACCCCGCGGCGACAGCGGCATCGAGTTCGTCCGGATGATCGGACAGGAACAGGATGCGTTCGGCGGGCGCGCCGATCGAGCCCGCGATCTTGTCGTAGGAGGACGACTCGCGCTTGCCGCCCGCCGTCGACAGATCGAAGTACCCGCTGATCAGGTCGGACAGGCTGCCCCCGCGCGCGAAGGCGAACCAATCCCGCTGATTGCGTACCGATCCCGAGGAGTAGACGTACAGCGCCAGGCCCGCGGCGTGCCACGCGGCGAGCGCCGGTGGCACGTCCGGGAAGAACTCGCCGTGCAGTGCGCCGCCGCGGAAGCCCTCCGCGCAGATCAGGCCCTGCGCGGTCTTGAGCGGCTCGGCCTTGACGTCGGTGTCGAGCCACTCGCGCAAGATCGCGGCGACTTCCTCCGGGCCCGCGTCCGGGCGTCCGGCCAGCTCCCTGGTCGCGGCCAGCACGGGAGCCGCGTCCGTGGAGCCGTTCTCGGCCAGCCACTCCGGGAGCCGTTGCCGGGTATAGCCGTACAGGTCTTCGCGGACCGCGGCGGTGGGGCTGGTGGTGCCCTCGATGTCGACGACGACGGCCTCGATCACGGCGCGGTCAGCAGCTCGTCGAGAGTGGGGAAGCCCGCGCTGATCTTGTCGCCGGTGAAGTCGCCGACCCAGCCGTCCGCTTCCTCGAAGAAGCGGATGGCGATGAAATCCGGGCGCTCGCCCATGTCGAACCAGTGCAGCGTGCCCGCGGGTACCGAGAGCAGGTCGCCGCCCTCGCACACCACCGCGAAGACCTCCTCGCCCAGGTGCAGATAGAAGCAGCCGCGTCCGGCGGCGAAGAAGCGTACCTCGTCCTCGCCGTGCCGGTGCTCGTCGAGGAACTTCCCGCGCGCGCCCTCGGCGATCTCCGGCCACTTCGGGTCGGCGTCGTCGGGGTGGATGCGGGCGATGTCGATGTGCTTGTAGCGCCCGGAGTCGTTCAGTTCCGCGACGTTCGTCGCGTAGTGCGCGAGCAGATCCTCGGAAGACACCGACGCGGCGTTCTCGATCACCGGCCAGTGGCCGAAGGTTACGCCGTGCTTCGCCAGTTCGGTGCCGATCACCTCGTCGTCGCTGGTGCGTACGCGCACGTCGGCCGCGTCGCCCGCGGCCATCACCTGCAAGAGGGTCATGTCAGTCCAATCTCGAGAAAGTCGTCGCGCGGGGCGAACGCCGCCGGACTGCCGGTGCGGGACACCAGCTCACACAATGCTTCCAGGCATTCGGCGCGATCGCGCGCCTGGGCGAGATCATCGCCCCAGGCGGTGATTCCGTGACCGGCGATGACCAGGACGGGCAGCGCCCCGGGATGGTCGAGGAGGTAGCGCTCGATGTCCGCGCCGATGCGCGGCACCTCGGGCCAGTTCGGGAAGACCGGGATCTCCGCGACGGCCGGATCGCCGCCGCCGAGCCCCTTGATCAGCTCGTAGTCGGTGATCCGCAGGGTGGCGAGCGTGCCGGGGGACGCAGATCGGGTGGCCAGTGCGGTGGCGAACGGCGGATGGATGTGCACGACCGCCTGGGCCGGGCGGGTCCGGTAGACGGCGGTGTGGATCGTCGTCTCGGCGGAGGGTTTGCGTCCGTGACCTGCCACGGGCGCGGAGTCCGCTACCCGCACGGTGACCATGTCGCGCTCGGTGAGTTCGCCTTTGGACAACCCGCTTCCGGTGACGAGGGCGGTGGCGCCGGTGCGCACCGAGATGTTGCCCGCCGTGCCCGGCATCCAACCGCGCCGGTAGAGCTCGCCTGCGATGTCCGCGATGGCCGCGCCGTGCGATTGTTCGGATCGGTGCACCACGCCGTGCTCGGTGACCACCGCCGTCACCAATTCGGCCGGCGTCACGTCGAAGGCCGGGTTGAAGACCTCGGTGTGCTCGGGAGCCGTTGCCGTGCCGCCGAATCCGGTCACCTCGGTTGCCGCGCGTTCCTCCACGACGATCTCCCGGCCGGTGGCCATCGACAGGTCGCGGGTCGACTCCGGGGCGACCACGACGAACGGGATGCCGTGGTGGCGAGCCGCGAGCGCGAGACCGTAGGTGCCGATCTTGTTGGCGACGTCGCCGTTGGCGGTGACCCGATCGGCGCCGACCAGCACGCAGTCGACCTGTCCGGTCGCCATCGCCCAAGCCGCGGCGGAATCGATGGTGAGCCGGTGCGGGATGCCCGCTTCGGCGAGCTCCCAGGTGGTCAGCCGGGCGCCCTGCAGCAGCGGACGGGTCTCGTCCACCAGCACCTGTTCGATCGCGCCGCGTTCGGACAGCACCCGCAGCGTGCCGATGGCGGTGCCGAACGCGCTGGTCGCCAGCCGCCCGGTGTTGCAGTGGGTGAGCACACGCAGCGGCCGGTCCGCACACAGGCGCTGCACCAGGTCGGCGGCGTGTGTGGCGGCGGCCCGGTTGACCCGGCCGTCCTCGGCGAGCATGTCGAGCGTCTCGGCGAGCACCGCGCCTGCGCCCTGCCCCACCTTCGCGCTGACCCGCCGCACCGCCCAGGCCAGGTTCACCGCGGTCGGCCGTGCGGCGGCGATCCGGTCCGCCTCGGCCTGCACCGCAGCCTCGTCGATCACGCCGTCCACGGTGTGCGCGGCGGTGGCGATGACGACGCCGAACGCGCCCGCGATGCCGATGGCGGGCGCGCCGCGGATGGCCAGCGTCTTGATCGCGTCGATGACCTGGTCGACGGTGCTCAGCCGCAGTTCACGCACCTCGTGCGGCAGGCCGCGCTGGTCGATGGTGACGAGCACGCCGTCGTCCCAGACCAGAGAGCTGTCGTCCATCAGGCGCATCCTTCTCGCGTCGAACCGTGTCGTGCCTGGTCAACGGTATCGGACGGGGGACGGCGCGCCGAAATCGCGTCAGGCGGCCGGGGTGCGCAGTTTCGCGGCGCGTTCGCGTGGGTCGTAGTCCGGGCCGACGCCCTCGATCAGCAGCAGGTCGCCGTCGATGTGATCGGCGCGCAGCGGCAGGATTTCCTGATAGGCGGGCGAGTGGTACCACTCCCGCGCCTCGGTCATCCCGGGGAACTCGATCAGCACCATGCTGCCGGGCCAGTTGCCTTCCACGACCTCGGCCGGGGGCCCGTGGATGACGAAGCGGCCGCCGAACGGGTCCAAGGTGGCCTGGATGCGCTCCAGGTATTCGAGGATGTCGGGATGGGCCCTGCGACTGCGGAGGTGGGCGAAGCCATAGGCGGACATGGCGTTTGGCCTTCCTTCGTTCGATCACGCCGGAGATGGCGTCGCACCGACGGTAGGTCCGCCGCGTGCGGTGCGGCAATTACCTGCGGGGTAAGCGCACGGGTCTCGAACGACCGCGGCCGCCGGTCCCGGGAGGAGTTGGGGCCGGCGGCGCGGGTGGCGCAGATCAACTAGCGGCGGCGCTCCTGCTCGCCGCGCCGGTCGGGCATCTCGCTCCTGGTGCCCCGACGGCCTTCCATGTCCGCGCCCTCGCGCATGTCCTGCTCTTGGCGCTGTTGCTGCTGCTGCCTCGGCATCTGCTTCGGCATTTTCTTAGGCGTTTTCTTCGACTTTTCAGTCATCTCCACACGGTCCTTTCCGGGGGATTGATATTCGCCTAACGAACACACGATAGCGAGCGGATATGGCGTCCGGAAGGGGAAATGAAAAATATGCCCCTTAGCGGCAGATTCGTCATGTTTGTGCAGGTAGAAGCATTATTCACGTTGATTTAGATAACAAATTCGGCCGAGGTGTGCCTCTGGTTGACTTTCCCCTGCTCAGCGCGCCGGAGGGTTGGGGCAAGGGTGAACCAGAGCAAGTGGTGACGCGTGCGCGAGTGCCTCGGTGTTTATCGTGGTGAATTCGATTCCGCTGTCGTAAGGGAGCGTGCGGATCATTCGAGTGGTCGCTGCCGCTCCCGCTGATTCGTCTGTAAGGCAACCGACTTCGGATCGGTGGCGGCGCGTTGTCGGCGTCGTGTGCGCACTCGTTGTCTTGGAAGAACTGCGCTGCAAGCACTTCCGTGCCCGGAAGCGACGAACCCGGAGCGCGACGCGTTGCTCAGCGGCGCAGCGGCAGGAACTCGACGATCACTCCGTCTCCGGCATCGGGTGGGACGACGACCAGGCCGTCGCGGTCGACGAGGCCACCGAGGTGCGCCGTGCGGATGGTCGGGTCACCGATCCAGCCGCCTTCCCCGGCGGCGCGGGCCGGAACGACGCGTGGCGTCGCTCCGGTGATCTCTGCGGCGTTGTGCAGCGGTCCGCGCAGCGGGCGCGCGGGAGCGGCGCCGGTGCGGCCCTCGACGATCGCGGGCGCGAGCGCCATGAGCGACGCCACGGCGGCGAACGGGTTGCCGGGCAGGCCGAGCACCGTGGTGCCGGAGGCGAGCTGGGCCACGACGGTGGAACCGCCCGGCCGCAGCCGCAGCCGCGGCACCAGGATCTCGGCTCCGGCGCGGGCGAGGGCACCGCGGAGCTGGTCGGCGGCTCCGCCGCCGGTCGCCCCGACGATCACCAGCAGGTCACACTCCGGCGCGACGGTCATGACCTCGTCGAAGCCGTGCGGAGTATCGCGCAGATGCACCCGATCGGCGGTGCGAATACCGTTCCAGGACAACAGATCCGGCAGGACGGGACCGATCGAGTCGCGGGTCTGCCCCGCCTGCAGCGGCCCCTCGCTGCGGATCTCGTCCCCGGTCATCACGATGCGCGCGCGGACCGGGCCGCGCACCGGCGCCACGGTGACTTCGACGCTCGCGGCCGCGGAGACCAGCGCCGCGGTGACCGGCGTGCCCTCCGGCGCGACCGGATCACCGGCCGCGCGGTCCTCTCCTCGGCGGCGGATGTCGTCGCGAAGCGGGGTGTCCGGCAGGCGATACAGCGTCTCATCGGCGATGTGCGCGAATTCGTCGCGCAGCACACCCGTGGTGCCGTCCGGGACGTGCGCCCCCGTGGCGATCCGCACCGCCTCGCCCGGCAGCAGTCCCACCGGTCGCCGCCCGCCCGCGAAGCCGATATCGCGGCGCAGGCGCCACGGGCCGTCACCCGCCACCGCGTAGCCGTCCATCGCCGAGACGTCGAAGCGGGGCAGCGGCCCGGCCGCCGTCAGCGGGCTCGCGAGCGCCGCCCCGAGCACCGAATGCAGATCGGCTTCATATGTGGTGAGCCGGGGCAGGCTGCCGCGCAGGATGTCTCGTGCCTCGTCGAGGTCGAGCGGGGATTGCTGCCGTGGTGCGTCGACCACCGCCCTGGCCTGCCGCACCTGTTCGTCGGTGTCGCAGTCACCGACGCCGGAGAGCGGGATGATCGCGGCGGCGGCGGGCACCAGCGCTTTCATCGGCTGATTGATCAGCGCGTCGAGCCCGTCCAGCGCGGCGGCCAGCGCGGAGCGCCGCCACACCCCGATCAGATATTGCGGGCGCCCCGACTCGTCGGCGGCGAACACCGCGTCCGCGCCGGATTCGGTGGCGTGCCGGAGGAGCTCGGCGATCGCCCACGGCGACAGGAACGGCAGGTCGGCGGCCAGCACCACCACCAGCGGGGCGGCGGAGCCGAGGGCGCGCAGCCCCGTGTCGATCGCCGGCACCGGACCCGACCCGGGCGGCACCTCGCGCACCTGGACGATCTCCGGCGCCAGCTCGGGCCGATGCGGTCCGACGACCACCGTGTGCGCGCACGAGGCGACGGCGGCGAGCGCCACCTCGAGCATGGAACGGCCGCCGATGACGATGGCCGGTTTGTCCACGCCGCCCATCCGGCTGGCCCGGCCGCCCGCGAGCACGATCGCGTCGGCGGCGATCACACGCCACGACCTCGAGCTAGGTACACCATGGCGGCCATGCTAATTCGTCACCGCCGGGAAGCCCGGGAGCGGACGGCCCGGATCAGGCGTTCGACCAGAAGCGAGCCGGGGGCAGCAGCCGGAACTCGTTGAGTTCCGGGTCGGCGAGCACGAGATCGGTGTCCCGGGCGGGCGCCGGGGAGCCCCGGTCGATCGTCGTGGCGCCCGCCGCGTGCAGCCGGGCCACCTCCGCGGCCCGGTCGTCGGCCGGAAACGAGGTGAGATCCAGGCGCAGCCTGGTCCGGCCGGACCCCGCGTCGGGGCTGCGCACGAACTCCAGCCAGGAGCCGACCCCGGTCGGTGAACGCAGCCCGGTCAGCCGCTCGCCGCGATGCGTGGACGGCCAGCCCGTGGCGGCCGACCAGAATTCGGCGAGGCGTCGCGGGTCGCGCGTGTCGACCACGATCGCCGCGACGGATCCGGTGTCCACGTACTCCTCCCTGGGTTCGAGCACGCAGAACTCGTTGCCCTCCGGGTCGGCGAGCACGGCCCAGGGCACCGCGCCTTGGCCGATGTCGACCGATCGCGCGCCCAATGCCAGCGCCCGGTCCACCTGGGTGCGCTGGTGGTCCAGCGAGCGGGTGGCCAGATCGAGATGTAAGCGGTTCTTGCCGACCTTGGCCCGCATCGCGGGCAGGAAGGTGAGCGCCAAGTCGCCACCGTCGGCGTCGGGGGCCGCGACGTTCACTTCGTCGGGGCGGTCGAGGGTCACGCTCCATCCGAGCAGTTCGGCCCAGAAATCCGCGACCGGACGCGGTCGGTCGGCATCGAAGGCGACGCATGCCAGGCGGGTGGGCATGGATCAACGGTACTGTCCGCCATTCGGGCACGGAGGCATTTCGGAAAGCGGTGCTCAGTCGCGCGGGAGATCGGGCAGGGGGAAACGCGCGGCTCGCAGGTCGACGCGCCCGTCGTGGATCGGCACGCCCTCCTCGGCGAGCAGGCGCAGCTGGCGATGGGCCAGGTGCGCGGCGGGCTTGCCGCTCGCCCCGAGCACGCGATGCCAGGGCAGGTCGGCCGAGTCGGTGCGCATGATCCAGCCCACCGTGCGCGGCGTGGACAGACCGGCGGCCGCCGCGATGTCGCCGTAGGTGGCGACCCGTCCGGGCGGGATCGCCGACACCAGCGCGCGCACCTGCTCGACCTGGGCGTCGGTGGTCGGCATCGGCTCAGAGCACCGAGCGCACGAGTTCGCCGGTCTGGGCGGGATACGCCTGGGCGACCATGTGATCGCAGTTCCATTCGAGCACGGTCAGGCGGGCGCCCATGTGCTCGGTGAGCGCCGCGCGGAACTCCGGCGTCACGAACGGCGGGTGCACCTTCATCGCCTGCACCAGCACGGTGGGCAGGTCGGCGGGCGGCAGCACCCAGTGGCGGGCCAACTGGCCCCAGTAGGAGTTGACGGCGGGCAGGCTCATCCGCCAGCCGAAGCGTCCGTCCGCGGTGGGCATCAGGTGTTCGTCGAGTTCGGCTTCCAGCAACCGCGGCTCGACGTCGCCCCAGCCGGTGTCCAATTTGTCCTGGCGCGCGTGCTCGACGCTGTCGTAGTCGGCCGAGACCAGGGTGGACAGCGCGATCTCGTTGAGCCATTCCGGTTCCAGCGCGATGGCCGGATCGAGCAGCACCAGCTTGCGCACCAGTTCGGGGTGCCGATGCGCCAGGTGCAGCGCGCACGCGCCGCCGAAGGAGTGCGCGACCACCACCACCGGGCGGTCCGCCTCCGTGGTGACCAACCCGACCAGATCCTCGACGATGGTCTCGAAGTTCCACGGCGGCAGCGAGGTCGAGCGACCGTGCCCGCGCAGGTCGGGCGCGAGCACGCGGACATCGGGCAGATGCCGGGTGGCCAGGTCTTCCCAGCGTTTGCCGTGGCCGGTCACGCCGTGCAGGGCCAGCACCACCGGTCCCGTCGTCGGACCGAACCGATGAACATTCAAAACAGACACCGGTCCATTTTGACCTGCGCCGCAGTCGCGTGCACCGGCGGTCGGGCGGAGGCGTGTACCGGCGTGTCGGTCGTGTCTGTTGCAATAGCCCGCGTGGTGCGATCGGATGGCGCGGTGCGACTGGTTCGCCGGACTGTGGTGGCGCCCCGGCCGCGAGACTGGGGCGCCGATGTTCGCGCGCTGCTTGACGCCGCCGAGGCCGGTCCGGCGCGCCCGGGGTGGCGGCCCTGGCAGGTACTCGGCGGCCCGGGCACGGGCAAGACCGCTCTGCTGGTCGATCTCGCCGCCGGGCGCATCGCCGCCGGAGCCGATCCCGGATCGGTCCTGGTGCTGACCCATTCGAAACAAGCGGCAGGCGCCGTGCGCGACGCCATCACCACGCGGCTGAGCGGACCCGAGCCCGGCGCCGAGGGCGGTGTGCCCGGGGCCACACGAGAACCCTTGGTGCGCACCCTGCACTCGTACGCCTTCTCCGTGCTGCGCAGGCACGCGCTGGCGCACGGCAACCCGCCGCCGCGTCTGCTCACCGGCGCCGAACAGGACGCCGTGGTGCGCGAGATGCTGCGCGGCGATCTGGCCGACATGGCCGAAGGCGCGAGCGGATTGTGGCCGGAGCGACTGCGGCCCGCGCTCGCGCTCGGCGGGTTCGCCGAGCAATTGCGCGATCTCATGCTCCGGGCCACCGAACGCGGTCTCGGACCGGAAGACCTGGTGCGTCTCGGCCGCGAGCACGCCAAGCCCGAATGGGTGGCGGCGGGCAGGTTCGCCATCCGCTACGAGCAGACGATGCTGCTGCGCTGGTCGGTCGGGGTCGAGGCGCCGGAGGCGACCGCGCCCGCGCTGGACGCCGCCGAACTGGTCGGCGCGGCGCTGGACGCGCTGGCCGCCGACGCGAACCTGCTCGCCACCGAACGCGCCAGGATCGGATACCTGCTGGTCGACGACGCGCAGCACCTGGACCCACAGGCGGCCGTCCTGGTCCGGGCGATCGGGCACAGCGCACGGACCACGGTGATCGCGGGCGATCCCGATCAGGCCGTCTTCGCCTTCCGCGGCGCGGACGCGCGGTTCGTCGCCGAACTCGACGTGCCGCCCGAGCGGCGCATCGTGCTGCGCGGCAGCCATCGCTGCGGCGGTCAGGTGGAGCTGGCGGTCGCGCGGATCGCCGCACGCCTGCCGGGCAGTGCGCCACAGCGCATTCCGGTGCCCGAAGGCGCGGGACCGCGGGAGGACGGCACCGAGGTGCGGGTCCGCGTGCTGGCCACCCCCGCGAAGGAGGCCGCGCTCATCGCCGACCACTTGCGCCGGGCGCATCTCACCGGTGGCGTGCCGTGGTCGCGGATGGCGGTGATCGTGCGTTCGGTGCCGCTGTCACTGGCGCCGCTGCGCCGTGCCCTGCTCGCCGCCGGCGTGCCCGTGCAGCAGCCCGCATTGGACACACCCCTGGCGCGCAGGCGCGGCGCGGCCTGGATGCTGCTGTCGCTGCGCGCGATCCTGGCGGGCGAGGCGGCGCAGCGGGGCGCGGAACCGGCATTCGAACCGGAGGACGCCCTCGACCTGCTGTCCGGCCCGCTGGGCGGCGCCGACCAGATCGCCTTGCGCCGGCTGCGGCGGGGCATCCGGCGCGCTGTGCTGGAATCGGTGCGCGCCGGGGCGAAAACCCCGGACACGGCCGACGATCCGCCGCCGGACCGCGACACGGATATCGACCGCCCCTCCGCGCAGGTGCTGCGCGACCTGTTGATCGGGACCGGCGATCCGGCGATCCTGGACCGGCTCACCGAGGTCGAGGCCGCGCCGCTGCGCCGGGTACTGGACGCGCTACGCCGCGCACGGAAGGCGCGCGGGCGCGGCGCGAGCCTGGAGGACGTGCTGTGGGCGCTGTGGACCGGTTCCCGGCTGGAACGGCGCTGGGTGGCCCAGTCGGAGCGCGGCGGCGCGGTCGGCATGCAAGCCGATCGCGATCTGGACGCCGCGGTCGGGTTGTTCGACGCGGCCGCCGCCTACGTCGACCGGTTGCCGCGCGCGAGCATCGAAGGGTTCGTCGAATACCTGTCCCAACAGGAGATTCCGCAGGACGCGGCGCCGCGCACGGCGCCGGGCGAGGCAGTGGCGCTGCTGAGCGCGCACGCCGCGGCCGGACGGGAATGGGATGTTGTCGCCGTCGCCGCCGTCCAGGAGGGGATCTGGCCCAACCCGCGCGCCCGCGGCACCCTGCTGCACACCGAGGATCTCGTCGATCTCACCGCCGGGGTGTCCGGCGCGGGGGAACGGGTGAGCCGCGCGGCGCCGATCCTCGCCGAGGAGCGCAGGCTGCTGCTCGTCGCGTGCAGCCGGGCCCGGCGCTCGCTGCTGGTCACCGCCGTGGAATCGGTCGCGGGCGAACGTGATCTGGTGCCCTCGCGTTTTCTCGCGGAACTGCTCGGGCACGACGACGACGGTGAGCCCGGTGCGCTGCCGGTGGTCGATCCCGGACGCGCCCTGGTGATGCACTCCCTGGTCGCCGAATTGCGCGGCGTGGTCTGCGATCCCGAGGCAGACCCGGAGCGCAGGCGCCGCGCCGCTCATCAGCTCGCGCGGCTGGCGGACGCGGGCGTGCGGGGCACCCACCCCGAGGACTGGTACGGCACCGCCGAGCTCAGCTCGCGGCGACCGCTGTGGATCGAGGACGACGGCGCGGTAGCGCTGTCGCCCTCCACCGTCGAATTGCTGCGCACCTGCCCGCTGCGCTGGGCGCTGGAACGCCACGGCGGCACCGACGGCGACAATCCGCACGCCGTCAAGGGCAACCTGGTCCACACGCTGGTGCAGGCGCTCGCGGGCAAAGTACCCCCGGACCAGGTGCGCGAAGCGCTGGATCGCGCCTGGCGGGCGGTGGATCCCGGGACCGGCTGGCATTCCCGGCAAGAACTGCGCCGCACCGAGGCGATGCTGGAGACCTTCTCGGCCTGGGTCCGCAACACCCGCGGCGAGCTCACTCAGGCCGGCGTCGAGGTGCCGGTGGATTGCGTGTTGCCCGCGCGCACGGAAGAAGAACGCGCCGTGCGGATCCGGGGCCGCGTCGACCGGCTGGAGCGCGATGCGCAGGGGCGGTTCGTGATCGTCGATGTGAAGACCGGCAAGTCGCCCGTCACCAAGCAGGCCGCCGTCGATCACGCGCAACTGGCGACCTATCAGGTGGCGGCCGCCATGGGCGCTCTCGACACGCCGGCGGAATCCGGCTCCGCCGATGCGGACACCGGGACCGTTCCGTCCGGCGAACCCGGTGGGGCCCGGCTGGTGTACGTCGCGAAGCCGAGCAAGGCGGAGGGCGCGACTCAGCGCATGCAGCCCCCGCTGGACGCCGAGGCGCTCGAGCACTGGCGGGACACCATTCACCAGGCCGCCGCGTCCACGCAGGGGCCCGGCTACCTCGCCATGCGCAACGACGGATGCCGCCACTGCGCGGTAGCGGGCAGCTGCCCCGTGCAGGACAGCGGAAGGCAGGTGACCGACGAGTGAGCGCGCCCTCGGCCTCGCCGCGGCCGGCTGCCGGGGCGCTGCCGTGACCGGCCGGGTGACGCCGCATCAGCTGGCTCAGGCGCTGGGCCTGCCGCCGCCGACCGACGAACAGGCCGCCGTGATCGCCGCGCCGCCGGGCCCGACCCTCGTGGTCGCGGGCGCGGGTGCGGGCAAGACCGAGACCATGGCCGCCCGCGTGGTGTGGATGGTCGCGAACGGGCTCGTGCTGCCCGACGAAGTGCTCGGACTGACGTTCACCCGCAAAGCCGCCCAGCAGCTGACCGCCCGCATCCGGACCCGGCTGGCCCGGCTGGCCGGCGCGCCGCTGCTGCGCGAACTCGACCCGAGCGGCC